>CAWCXI010000022.1:0-131263 GCA_963799415.1 uncultured Alphaproteobacteria bacterium
GCGAGGTGCGTTCCGCGTCGTCCCAGTAGCCAAGCATCACCGAATAGCCGCGAGTGCAAAACTCGCCCGGCGTGCCACGCGGCACGATGCGGCCTTCGCTGTCGACGATTTTGACCTCCACGTGGGGATGCGCGCGTCCGACGGTCGAGACGCGCCGCTCCAGCGGATCATCCAGGGCCGTCTGCGTGCTGACGGGGCTGGTTTCCGTCATGCCGTATCCGATGGTCATCTCGGTCAGGTGCATGTCGCGGATGCAGCGGCGCATCACTTCGATGGGGCAGGGGGCGCCGGCCATCATACCGGTGCGCAGGCTGGTCAAATCGAACCTGCCGAACTCCGGATGGTCCAGTTCCGCGATGAACATGGTCGGCACGCCGTACAGCGACGTGCAGTGCTCGTCTGCCACCGCCTGCAATGTTGCCAGCGGATCGAAGCCCTCGCCGGGAAGCACCATCGCCGCGCCGTGCGTGATGCATGCCAGATTGCCGATCACCATGCCGAAGCAGTGATACAGCGGCACCGGAATGCACACCTTGTCCTGCTCGGTGTAGGCCATCGCCTGGCCGAGGAAGTAGCCGTTGTTGAGGATGTTGTGGTGAGTGAGAGTGGCACCCTTCGGCAACCCCGTGGTGCCGGAGGTGAACTGGATGTTGATAGGCTCATCGAACTGGAGAATGCCGGCCAATTCCGTCAGGCGCGCCTGCTCCGCGGCACCCCCCGTTGTGTATACGCTGGCGAACGGGATCGCGCCGGGCACTGTATCCGCGCCGATCTGGATGACGATGCGCAGCGAGGGCAGCTTCGCCGCGTCCAGGTGGCCTGGACGCGCGTGCAACAGTTCCGGCGCCAGCGTGTTGATCATCCCTACATAATCGCTGGTCTTGAACGACGTCGCGGTGATCAGGGCGCGACAGCTGACCTTGTTCAAGGCGTATTCCAACTCCGCGAGCCGATACGCCGGGTTGATGTTCACCAGGATCAGCCCGGCCTTTGCGGTGGCGAACTGCGTCACCACCCACTCGGCGTTGTTCGGCGACCAGATGCCGATGCGCTCGCCCGGCGTCAGTCCCAACGCGATCAGGCCGGCAGCAAACGCATCGACCTTCTCGCTTAGCTCGCGCCAGGTCCACCGAACGCCTTGCTGGCAGGCGATCAGCCCTGGCCGGGCGCCCCAGCGCACAACGGTTCGGTCGAAATAGCGGCCGATCGTCTCGCCGATCAGGGCGACGTTGCTGGTGCCATGCGCGTAGCTTTGCGCGGCCTCGGACATAGACGTGCTCCCATGCGATCTTCTCATGGTGATATTGTGCCGCTTCGCGCCCACATGGCCAGAGCCGTTCGGCGGCGATAGTCTGCCGCCCAAAGAAGGAGAGCCAGACATGGACGACATCGTCATCGTCTCCGCCGCCCGCACGCCGGTGGGAAGCTTCAGCGGCGCTCTCGGCACCCTGTCCGCCCACGAACTCGGCACGATCGCGCTGCGAGCCGCCTTCGAGCGTGCCGGTGTCGAGGCCGGCGACGTGGATGAGGTGATCCTCGGGCAGGTGCTGGCCGCCGGCGAGGGGCAGAATCCTGCCCGCCAGGCCGCGCGCGCCGCCGGCCTACCCGACGCCAAGACCGCGTTCGGCATCAACCAGGTCTGCGGCTCCGGCCTGCGCGCGGTGGCGCTCGCCGCGCAGCAGATCCGCACTGGCGAAAGTGCCATCGTGGCCGCCGGCGGCATGGAGAGCATGAGTACCTTCGCAGCACTCGGCGTATCTGCGTGCGGGGCAGAAGATGGGCGGCGTCGAATTCATCGACACGATGCTCAAGGACGGCCTGTGGGACGCGTTCCACGGCTACCACATGGGCAACACCGCCGAGAACGTCGCCAGCAAATATCAGATCACCCGCGAGCAGCAGGATCAGTTCGCTCTTGCCTCGCAGCAGAAGGCGAGTGCGGCGCAGAAGGCCGGCCGGTTCAAGGACGAGATCGCGCCGGTGACGGTGAAGACCCGCAAAGGTGACGTGGTGGTGGCCGACGACGAATACATCCGCCATGACGCGAGCATGGAGACGATGGCGCGACTGCGGCCGGCGTTCAGCAAGGACGGCACGGTCACGGCCGGCAATGCGTCCGGCATCAACGACGGCGCGGCGGCGCTGGTGCTGATGAGCGCGTCGGAGGCGGTGAAGCGTGGCCTGAAGCCGCTGGCCCGGATCGCGGCGTTCGCCACGGCTGGAGTGGATCCTGCGGTGATGGGCACCGGTCCGATCCCGGCAACCCGGAAAGCGCTGGCGCGCGCTGGCTGGAAGGCCGACGACCTCGACCTGATCGAGGCCAACGAGGCGTTCGCCGCGCAGGCGCTGGCGGTGAACAAGGACCTGGGCTGGGACACCGACAGGGTCAACGTGAACGGTGGCGCGATCGCCATTGGGCATCCGATCGGCGCATCCGGTGCGCGCGTGCTGATCACGCTGTTGCACGAGATGCAGAAGCGCGATGCCAAGAAGGGCCTGGCGACGCTCTGTATTGGCGGCGGCATGGGCGTTGCGATGTGCGTCGAGCGCTGAGCGGTGACGGTCAGGCACTTCGACCATCTGACGATCGTGGTGCGGGATGTCGAGCGGGCGAAGGCGTTCTTCGCCCTGCTCGGCTTCAAGGAAGCGGTCTCGGTGGTGATCAAGGGGCCGGTGTTCGCCGACTATATGGGCGTGCCCGGCATCGAGGCGGAACATGTCACGCTGGTGCTGGAGAACGCGTCGCCGCGCACCGAGATCCAGCTGCTGCGCTACCTCAACCCTGACACGCTGCCGGATCCGCATATCCGCGATCTGAACAAGCTCGGGCTGAACCATGTCTGCTTCGCGGTCGACGACATCGAAGCAGAGGTGGCGCGGCTGCGCGGCGCGGGCTTCCGGACGCGCAACGAAATCATGGATTTTCACGCGCGCAAGTTGGTGTTCATCGAAGGGCCGGAGGGCGTAACGGTCGAACTATCGCAGTGGCACGCGGACTAGCGCAGTTTCGCACCCGGTGCCGGCCCTGTCATTGCGAGGAGCGAAGCGACGACGCAATCTCCAACCAGTAATGCGTGCAGAACGTGATGGGGATTGCTTGCCGGGATCAAGTCCGGGCACCGCTTTGTTCCTAATAAGAAACCATGAGCGACTGTGCCGCGCGCATCAAGGGAAGACGTGGATGGTCGGCCTTCGCCGGCCATGACGAATACCGATTTCATCCAGCGCGGGTCCGCCGCCAGGCGGGTGCGGAACTGACAAGGGGCGGGTTCGCTATGCGCCAGTTGGCACGCGTCCCTTGATTGCGTTGGCGCGGGCGCCACAGGTGATGCGGCCCTGCGGATCAGCGGCCAGGCTTGCGCGCACGCGGTCCTTGAGACGTTCGGCATCGGCTTGCGTCATTGTGCCGAGGAGCTGACCCATGGTTCCCGTCGTCCCCGTGCTCGTCGACCAGAACTCTTCGAAATCGGCGAACGTGCGTTGCGCCGTGATCTCGCGGGCGTCGACCGCCTCGAGCCCCGCAGCCGTCCATAGTTCGCGCAGCGCGTCCATGCGGGATATCTCCACGCTTGGCGGCGTCGGCGGCGTCAGGCCTTCCGCGCGCAGCTCGGCCCGGATCGGCTCAAACGGGAATCCCCCGCCCAGTATATCCCACGCATACGCGGCGACCGTCCCGCCGGGGCGAACCACACGCAGCATTTCGGCGACGCACTTCGCCGGGTCGGGAACGAAGAAGATCACCAGCGCCATCGCCGCGGCATCGAAGTGATCGTCGGGGAACGGCAACGCCATTGCGTCGCCCAGATGAAATGTTGCGCCGCGCGCCCCCGGCCGGCCGCGCGCGAACACGAGCTGCGCCTCGGAGGGATCGACCCCGTGCATCTCAGAGGGTGCGCAGCGCTGGACCACCAGCTCGGTGAAGGCGCCGCTGCCGCAGCCGATGTCCAACCATCGCAGGCCGGCCGGCAGTGCCAGCCAGTCGAGAAAGGTCTGACCGGCGAGCGCGCTCCAGCGCCCCATGCCTCGCTCATAGGCCGCTCCGTCCTCGAAGCGAATTGCCGGTGCCGCCATGCTACGTCCCCTTTCGCCGCTGGTAATGCCGGTGCGCCTTCGCGCGGTTGCCACAGGCGCTCATCGAACACCAACGCCGGTTGCCGGTCTTGCTGTCATCGAGGAACAGCCAGCCGCACGCCGGATTGGCGCATGACCGTACTCGCAAAAGCTGCCGACCGACCAGCAGGTCGGCCGCCGACCACAGCACCGGCGCCAGCAGAACGCTGACTGCGGCCGCTGGCGCCTCGCTCTCCCATCCGCCAGGCCGCACTCGTCGTCGCGGCGGCGCTTCGGCCAGCGCAGCATTGAGCGCCGTCAGGTCAGGCGTGTGCCCGGCCGCTGTTGCAGCGAAGCAGCGATGGATCGCCTCGCGCAGCTCGATCGCGTGGCCGAACACGCCGGCAGCGCGTTCGAACCGGCGCAGCAGCGCGGGCGGAAGGCGCTCGAGCTTCTCTACCCAGCGGAGCAGATCGTCGAGCGTGCTGAGGTCCTCGGTCGGCGTCGGGCTGCCGCGCCAATAGCGCGTGTTGGCGAAGTTCAGACAGAGATCAGCATCGGGAGCAGGGATCACCTCGCCGGTTCGGTTCGCCATGGTATCTGATACCTAACCAGATAGGGGGTTGACAATGGGCCGCGGTGCTGGCTCTTTCTAACCGCCATTATGGTTAGTAGGAGGGAAATCCAATGATCGCCCACGTATCCATCGGCGCACGCGATATTGCCCGCGCCCGCCGCTTCTACGACGCCGCGCTCGAACCACTGGGTTACAACTGCCTCAGTTCCGGCGAGGGTTCGCTGGGCTATGGCGCCAAGGCGCCGGAATTCTGGGTCACTGGGACTGAGCACCCGGTGCCGGCTGACGAGCGGTCGGGCCTGCACATCTGCTTTGCCGCGCCGGATCGCGCGTCGGTCGATGCCTTCCACAGGGCCGCCGTGAAGGCTGGCGGGACAGACAATGGCACGCCCGGCCTGCGCGCGGATTACGGACCGAACTATTACGCCGCCTTCGCAATCGATCCCGACGGCTATCGGATAGAGGCCTGGTGCGGCAAGAAATCCTGATCCGCGCGCTTTCGGTTCTTCCCTGTGGTGTTAGGATCACGCAATTCAAACACGGACAGGGAGGGACCGATGGCACGGGTCGCATTGGTGACAGGCGGAACACGGGGCATTGGTGCAGCCATCAGCACCGTGCTGAAGGACCAGGGCCGCACTGTGATCGCCAATTATGCCGGCAACGATACGGCGGCTGCCGCATTCCACGAAAAACACGGCATCCGCGTGGCCCGCTTCGACGTCGGCAATTTCGAGGCATGCCAGCAGGCGATCGAGCAGATCACGACCGAGGTGGGGCCGATCGAGGTTCTGGTGAACAATGCCGGAATCACTCGTGATGCCACGCTGCAGCGCATGTCGCGCGACATGTGGGAGGCGGTGATCGATACCAACCTCGGTGCTTGCTTCAACCTCTGCAAGCTCACGTTTCCCGGCATGCGGGAGCGTGGGTTCGGGCGCATCGTCAATGTCGGTAGCATCAATGGTCAGGCCGGACAGTACGGCCAAGTGAACTATGCCGCCGCCAAGTCGGGCATCCATGGGTTTACCAAGGCTTTGGCGCAGGAAGGCGCGCGCTTCGGCATCACGGTGAACGCGATCGCGCCGGGTTATGTGGATACAGACATGGTTCGCGCCGTGCCGCACGACGTGCTGGAAAAGATCGTCGCGCGAATTCCGGTGGGGCGGCTTGGCCACGCGGTAGATATTGCCCGCGGGGTTGCCTTCCTGACCGCGGACGAGGCCGAGTTCATCACGGGTTCGACGCTCTCGATCAACGGCGGGCAGCATATGTACCTGAGGCGTCGCCTTGCTCGAAACCGCGCGCCTCGTTCTGCGCCCCTGGCGCGACAGCGATCTGTTGCCGTTCGCCGAGCAGAACGCCGACCCCATGGTGATGCGGTTGCTGGGCGGCGTGCTCAGTCGCGAGGAAAGTGACGCCTATGCGCGCCGTGCCGAAGCGCATCTGGCAACGCATGGCTTCTGCAAGTGGGCGGTCGAAGCGCCCGGCGTCGCGCCGTTCGTCGGCGCGGTTGGGCTTTCCTATGTCAGGTTTCAGGCTTCATTCACGCCGGCGGTCGAGGTCGCATGGCGCCTTCACCGTGCGTTTTGGGGACGTGGCTACGCGACTGAGGCGGCGCGCGCTGCGATCGACGACGGCTTCAGGCGGGTCGGACTGAAGACGATAGTCGCGATGACCGTGCCCGACAATTGCGCCTCGCTACGGGTCATGGAGCGCCTCGGTATGACGCGGTCCATCGAGTTCGATCATCCGAACTACGCTGTGGATCATCCGCTGTGCCGCCACGTGCTGTATCGTCTGCCGTGATACCCCGCCTGACGCAACGACGGATCGACGCGGAAGATCAGGAGATGCTGAAGCGCCAGGCGCGGTTTCGTGCGGCCGCCGACATGGTGACCGACGCGCTTGTCCGCTTTGCGGAAGTCGAGGCGGTCGCATTGATCGGCTCCGTTGCCCGCCCGTTGAGGTGCCGCGCTTTTGGCGACAAGACGTCGAGATCTGGCATGAATGCAAGGATGTCGATCTGGCGGTGTGGCTCAGCCGCCTCGACCGGCTGCGCGAGTTGAACCGTGCGCGCAACGTCACGGCGGGTCGCACCTTCGAAAAGTTGGGAGTGGGCGTGGCAAACCACGAAGTGGATTTTCATTCTCGAGCCGGGGACCGATCGCTACCTCGGACGCCTGTGCAATTTCGCGCAGTGCCCCAAGGGGAATCGTGCCTGCGAGGTGCCGGGCTGTGGCGCCGAAGCCTTCCTGAGGCAGCACGAGGACTTCGTGTTCCGGCCTGACGCGCTGAATGCGGATCGAATGATCCCGCTCTACCGACGCGGTCAGGGCATTATTCAGCGCGTGGTCGACATCCCGCGCACAGGCCAGGAGCCGGTTTGATCCCTGGTCTGATCCGCGTGGCCCTTCACCCGCGGCGGCTTCCGGTGCATCATTTCGGCAAAGGAGACCCTTGCCCATGAATGCTCCGCGCAACTCGCAGTATCGCTACCTCGAGACCCAACGGATCGCCGGCTCGTGCGGCGCCGAGGTGTCGGGGGTCGATCTGTCCGAGGACCTACCCGATGACGTGCTGGCCGAGATCCGCGCGGCATTGCTCGACAACTGCGTGATCTTCTTCCGCGACCAGAAGCTGACGCCCGAGCAGCAGCTTCGCTTTGCCCGTCGCTGGGGCGAGATCCATCTGCATCCGTTCATGCAGGGGATGGCCGACTATCCGGAGATCCTCGAGATCATCAAGACGCCAGAGGACAAGAAGAATTTCGGCGGCTCCTGGCACACCGACCAGATGTTTTCGCCGCAGCCGGCGATGGGGACGATCCTGTATGCGCTGGAAGTGCCGTCGGCCGGCGGTGACACGATGTTCACCAACCAGTACCTCGCCTACGAGAGCCTGTCCGACGGCATGAAAGCGCTGGTCGGCGAGTTACAGACGGTCTGTGTCGGTGACAACTTCAAGCAGCACGGCGGCCAGTCGCGTGCGCAGCGCTACGACCGGGCGATGTCGCACATGAAGGTGAAGGACCCGGGCAACGTGCAGACGACGTCGGTGCATCCGCTGGTCCGCACCCATCCCGAGACCGGGCGCAAGGTGCTGTATATCGGCGGCCATGTGCAGCACTTCGACGGCATGACCGACGAAGAAAGCGAGCCGCTGATCGACTTCCTGAAGAAGCACTCCACGCGGCCCGAATTCACCTGCCGGTTTCGCTGGGAGAGCGGGTCCCTGGCGTTCTGGGACAATCGCTGCACCCAGCACTTCGCGATCAACGACTATCCGGCCGAGACGCGCATCATGCGTCGCATCACGGTTTGCGGCGATACGCCATTCTGACGGGCGGCGGGGTCTACGCGCCCCGCATCGTCCCGATCCCCGCAGAGCCCGCTTGAGTGCGAGCAGCTTACGTTCCCGTTCGGCGAACAGCGCGCCGGGGTCGCGCCGCCCCAATCGATAGCCGACGCCGGCCAGCACGCCGCTTTGACCTTGCTTATCAAATGCATCGAATACGGTGCTGTGCGTCTGTTGCTCGGATGGCTGGTGTATCCCGTTCCGCATGTCGTCACGGCATGCGCGTGGATGATCCCATCGCGCGCAGGGGATAGTTGAAGCCGAAGCTGTCGAGGCCGGTTACCCAATTCCACCCATTGCGCACGGTTGCGGTGCTGGCAAATGACGACACCACCACTGCTGGCCCGTCGGCAAGGGCGCGCACAACACCTCGACGCATATCCGGGGAGAGCTTGCTTTCGTCAAATCCGTCTGTCGTGAGACCTATGCGGGCAAATTGGGCGAACAGGGCCTTGTCGTCGGGCTTTACCGCATTCGATTTCAGCGCGAAGGCGAGCTCCTTGTAGAAGCCGAGATCGTCGCCCGACGTCACCGGCAGTGGAGGAAGTTCCGGCGATTTCGCGTTTCCGCTCACGGGCACCAGGGTGAATTGCTTTTGGAGCGCGAGGACGGGATCGGCGGGCTCTCCTTAAGCGATGCGCAGACGCCCCCAGAGCCAGACCTTTTTCGTCGAGACATCGAGGCGCGTTGCGTCCGTCGGAACTGCACCACTCCAGCCAGGCGGCACCAGAACATAGCGAGCCGCCTTTGTGCCGGTCGTCCGTCGGCCGACGTAGTGCTCAAGCTCTTGTCACATGTTGAAGACGTTGATGACGTAGTAGCGATCCGCGGTATCGGGCACCGATAGAACAAATGGGTCGTCGAGAACGACGACGGCGCTCATGTAAAAAGTGTCGTTGTTGGCGGTCGGCATGTCCTTGGCCAACGGCGTGGCGAGTTCGCGTGCCCAACCGATCTTGTTGATCGGTTCGCGATAGCTCGTGGCCGGAACACCAGACGAAACGTCTGAATATGATCGAACTGCGCGCTCCATCCGGACTAAGGGATAGCCCCAGGTGTATGCCGAGAGGCCCAATTGGTAACTGTCGGCCTCCAGACCCTTTGTGATCACTTTCGGGCTGGCGGGTGTGGTGCGCAGGGCGTCGTCGGGTTGCTCGACGCACATGGCGGCAGAACCGCGGAATGATAGAAATCCGATCAGGGAGAGCAGAAGCAAGTGGTGACCGGGGTATCTCATCTCGTCACTCAAATCTGCCATTTGTCGCGGCATGAGCCACCATTGGCCTATCCTAGCCTTCGTCCGCCGGGGCGGCCATCAAGAACCTTGCGGGCAACCGAAGGTCTGTGCACTGCTTGCTGTCCGAGGCATTTATCTAATGCATTACTTGGTCGCGCCTCGACCGACGCCCAATGACCTCAAAAATCAGGGTGGCAGCATCCACCTATGCAACGCACGCGCCCGCTCGAATGTTGCGGTTGCCACCTCCACCGCCCTACCCGAGCGCATACTCGACCTCCGCGGTATAAATCGGCTGGTCCTTGCCCAGCAGCGAGCTGAACAGCGTGAAGTGCTCCATCGGCACGGGATCGGCGCGGAACAGATTGTGCGCCTGCACGAATCCCGCGACCTTCGCCTCCGCACCAGTGTCCAGCCGCGCCAAAGTCATGTGCGGCTGAAACCGTCGCCGTTCGGGCTCCAGTCCGCAGCGCTGCAGCGCTGTTTCGATCTTGGCTCGCAGACGATCGAGTGGTTCGCTGCGCTCCACACCGAGCCATAGCGTCTGGCTGCGCCCACCCTTGGCGAATGTCCCGATGCCGGCCAACGTCAGCGGGAACGCCGGCGCCCTCAGCGCTGCCAGCGCGTGGTCGATCTCTTCGGCCAGATAGCGCGGCGCCTCGCCAATGAAGCGCAGTGTTATGTGATAGTTCTCCGGCGGCACCCACCGCGCGCCGGGAATGCCGGCGCCCGCCAGCATCGCCACCCGTTGGCGTAGCTCCCAGGGCAGCTCGAGACCGACGAACAGCCTCATGCCGGTGGCACCTCTGCGAGCAGCTTCTCGACCAGTGGCAGCAACCGGCCAACGATGTGCCTCACGCCCTCAGCGTTGGGATGCAGCCCGTCGGACTGGTTGAGCGACGGCACGGTCGCCACGTCCGTCAGGAAGAACGGATCGTACGCCACCCCAGGCCGGGACCCCAACCGGTCGAACACCGCGCGGAATTCTGCTGCGTAGTCCTGACCAAGATTTGGCATCGCATACATGCCGGTCAGCAGCACCGGGATGTGGCGCGCCGCCAGCCTGTCGAGGATCCCGCGCAGGTTCTTCTCGGTATCTGCGGGATCGACGCCGCGTAGCCCGTCATTGGCTCCAAGCTCGACAATGGCCGCATCCGCGCCGTCGCCCAGCGCCCAGTCAAGCCGCGCCAGGCCGCCTGCCGAGGTGTCGCCGGACACCGCACCGTCGACAATCGCCACATCGTGGCCGCCCGCCCGTAAGGCCGCGCCGAGCTGCGCCTCAAACCCGTCGGGTTGCGCCAGGCCGTAGCCGGCAGAGAGCGAGTCACCGAGCACGAGCAGCCGAACGGGCGCTCCCTCGGTTACGGTCGGCAGCATGAGGGCAAGTGCTATGATGGCTTTCCGCCACCGGCCGCGGACGCCATATGGTGCCGCCATGAATGCCACCTTGCCGTCTCCGGTTCCGCTGGTGCAAGTGAGGAACCTGCACCTGACCGTGCCTTCGGCCGCCGGACCGGTCAACATCCTGCGTGGCATCGATCTCGATATAGTGTCGGGCGAGGCCGTGGGAATTATCGGCCCGTCCGGGTCGGGCAAGACGAGTTTGCTGATGGTGCTGGCCGGGCTGGAGCGTGCCAGTTCCGGGAGCATCGTGCTGGCTGGGCGCATCGTCACCGCGATGGATGAGGATGCATTGGCCCGCATGCGTCGCGAGGCTGTCGGCATCGTATTCCAGGCGTTTCACCTGATCCCGACCATGACGGCACTGGAGAACGTCGCGGTGCCGCTGGAGTTGGCCGGGGTGCGCGACGCCCTGGCCCGAGCGCGCGCCGCGTTGGATGCGGTGGGGCTGGCACATCGGCTGACCCATCTGCCTGGCCAGCTTTCCGGCGGCGAGCAGCAACGCGTTGCGCTGGCCCGCGCCTTCGCCCCACGGCCTCGGCTGCTGCTGGCCGACGAGCCCACCGGCAACCTGGACCAGGCAACCGGCGACGCGGTGATGGACCTGCTGTTTCGCCTGCGCGCCGAGACCGGTACCACGCTGATGCTGATCACCCATGATGCCCACCTCGCGGCGCGTTGCTCCCGGAGGATCCACTTGGCAGATGGGCGGGTGGCGGAGATCGATCTCTCTGCGGTCCGCGCCGAACCGGTCATCTGATGCTGGCCTTACGTCTTGCCCGTCGGGAACTGCGCGGTGGTGTGCGCGGCCTCTGGGTCGTTTTGTTGTGCCTCGCGCTGGGGGTCGCCGTCATTGCCGCCGTTGGTTCGCTGCGTGCGGCGACGGATCGCGGACTGGCGGAGGACGGCAGGCGCATCTTGGGCGGCGACCTGGAGGTCGAGAGCGGTTCGCAGCCTTTGCCGGTCGCATTGCGCGATTGGCTGCGCGCGCGGGGGGCCGCGCTGTCGGATGTCGTGCAGATGCGGTCCATGCTGGTCGCGCCGTCTGGTGAGCGGCAGTTGGTGGAGCTGAAGGTTGTCGATGCGGCCTGGCCGCTGGTGGGCGAGGCTGCAGTCGCGGATCGGCCGCAGCGCCCCCTCCCCCCGATCCTCTCCCGCAAGGGGAGGGCGAGCGATGAAGCCACAGAGCCTCCCCCTCCCCTTGCCGGAGGGGGTTCGGGGGAGGGGGGCAAGCCGGGCGATATAGCCGCCGCGCTGTCCAACCACGGCCTGCTTGCCGAACCCATCGTCCTCGATCGCCTGAACCTTCGCGTGGGCGATACCGTGCGCCTTGGCAACGCCAGCTTCACTATCCGTGGTGCCCTGATCTCCGAACCCGATCGCGTGGCCGCTCCACTGATCCTCGGCCCCCGCGTGCTGATCGCCGCCGATGCACTACAGTCGACCGGCCTGATCGCACCCGGCTCAATGGTGCAGTATGCCATCCGAGCCGCACTTCCCGATCCCGCTGCCGCACCTGCTCTGCTTGCCGCTCTGCGCGAAGCATTTTCCGATCACGGCTGGCGTATCCGCGATCCGCACGACGCCGCTCCCGGCGTCACCCGTTTCATCGACCAGACCAGCCTGTTCATGACGCTTGTCGGCCTGACCTCTCTGCTGGTCGGCGGTATCGGTGTGGCCAACGGCGTGCACGCCTGGCTCGACGCCCGCGCTCGCACCATCGCGACGCTGCGCTGTCTCGGAGCCTCGTCTGCCCTCGTGTTTGCGCTCTGCCTGATCCAGGTTCTGGCATTGGCCCTGTGCGGCATCGTCATCGGGCTTGTCGCCGGTTCGCTGGCGCCACTCGCGCTTGCCGCCGTGCTCAAGGACGTGCTGCCGGTGCCCCCGGTCATGGGCCTTTATCCCGCTCCGCTCGCCCTTGCGGCATGCTTTGGCCTGCTCACCGCGCTGGCTTTTTCGCTTTGGCCGCTTGGCCGGGCGGCGCGTATCCCCGGCGGCGCGCTGTTCCGCGACGCGCTGCTGCCTGAACGGACCCGTCCGTCGCGCCCGCTGCTGGCAGCCAATGTTGCTGTCGTGGCGAGCCTGATCGCGCTGACCATCGCCACTGCCGCCGACCGCCGATTTGCGCTGTGGTTCTGCGCGGCCGCTCTTGGCACGCTGATCGTATTCCGTCTCGGCGGCACTGCCGTGATGCTGGCGGCGCGCGCCGGCCGCTTGGTGCGAAGCCCTGCCGGTCGGCTCGGCCTTGCCAACCTGCATCGGCCGGGTGCTGCCACGCCGCTCATGCTGGTATCCGTGGGCCTCGGCCTTTCGACGCTCGCTGCCGTCGCGCTGATCGAAGCCAATGTGCAGCGCGAAATCACCGAGCAGCTTCCGGCCGATGCCCCGAGCTTCTTTTTCGTCGACATCCAGGACAGCCAGTTGCCGCAGTTCGAGTCCCTGGTGATGGCGCAGCCAGGGGTCGCGGAGATGCAGCAGGTGCCCAGTCTGCGCGCCCGCATCGTGTCGGTGAACGGCGTGGCCGCTGACAAGGTGCATGCCACCGCTGAGACCCGTTGGGCACTCCGTGGCGACCGTGGTCTCACCTACGCCGCGACGCAGCCGCGCGACACCCGCATCGTCGACGGCCATTGGTGGCCGGCCAATTACGATGGTCCGCCGCTGGTCTCGTTCGACGCCGAGCTGGCCCGTGGCTGGGGGGTTGGCATCGGCGACACCATCAGGGTCAACGTCCTGGGCCGCGATATCGACCTGCGAGTCGCCAGTTTGCGCGACATTGCCTGGCAGAGCCTGTCCCTGAACTTCACCATGGTGGCGAGCCCCGGCCTGCTGCAGCACGCGCCACACACCCACATTGCCACCGTCCGCGTAGCCGACGCTGACCAGGGCCATCTGCTCCGCGCGGTGACCGACGCGTTGCCTAACGTCACCGGTATCCGCGTGGCGGACGTGCTCGCTGCGGTCGCGGGGCTGCTGGATCAGGTCGCCGCCGCACTCGCAGCCACGGGGTCCCTCACGCTGGTCGCCGGCGCCCTCGTGCTGGTCAGCGCGGTCGCCGCCGGCCAGCGCCGCCGTACACAGGAGGCGGTCATCCTGAAGGCACTGGGCGCCACGCGCCGACAGATCCGCGCTGCCTGGATGGTGGAGTTTGGTGTACTGGGCTTCGCCGCGGGCCTTATCGCAGCGCTGGTGGGCACGATCGCCAGTTTCGGCGTCGTCCGCTACATCATGCACATCGGCTGGGCGTTCCTGCCCGGCACCCTCGCAGGGACCCTGATTGCGTCCCTCGCCATGATGCTCACATTCGGCTATGTTGGCACCGCGACCGCGCTGCGGGCCAAGGCGGCACCAATGCTGCGGAACGAGTGAAGGCCGGGGACACGGAACGGGGTTACCGAGCTTTCATTACCACTTTGGCTTGAACCGCCGCGGCCGCTCGCCAATTTGAGAGGCTTCGGACAACCTGCCTCAAAGGGCAAAGAGGACAACCATGGCCTTCAGTCCCGACTACCGGACCTACCCAAGAGCATCGGCCGCCACGACCGCTGCGGTCCTGGATGCCGGGCTCCGCGCTTATATGCTGCGGGTCTACAACTGGATGAGCTCCGGTCTGCTGCTGACCGGTATCATCGCCTATACAATCGCCAACACCGATCTGATCAACCTGTTTTACCCCGTGGTCATGACCCCGATGGGGCCGCGACACACGGCATCGGCGCTGGCGATGATCTCCATCTTCGCACCTTTGGCATTCGTGCTGGTGCTGAGCATGGGGGTGAACCGGCTATCGCGCACCACCGCACAGACGCTGTACTGGCTGTTCTGCGCCGCGATGGGCGCCAGCTTGACCAACATCTTCCTGATCTACACGAGCGAATCCATCGTCAGGGTGTTCTTCATCACAGCCGCGACGTTCGCTGCGATGAGCATCTATGGCTACACGACGAAGGCGGACCTCAGTCGCTTTGGCAGCTTCCTGATGATGGGGCTGTTCGGCATCATCATCGCCAGCCTGGTGAACATCTTCCTGGTAAGTTCGGCGTTGCAGTTTGCCATCAGCATCATCGGCGTGGTCGTGTTCACCGGCCTGACTGCGTACGACACGCAGCGCATCAAGGCGACCTACGTGCAGCATGCCTACGCCGAAGGACCGGACGCAGCGGCGAAGCGCAGCGTATATGACGCGCTGAGCCTCTACCTGAACTTCATCAACCTGTTCATGTTGCTGCTGCAGTTGCTGGGCAACCGGAACAGCAACTAGCTGACCACGCGCCCATGCTACGAAGGGCCTCGGGGCAACCCGGGGCCTTTTTGCATGACAGGAGAGCACGATGGCGGCGACGATCGACATGCGAGCCGGTGGCTATCGCTATATCCCGTTCGCGTTCCAGTATTCCGGCGGCGTTGCGGCGCTGGACGGATTCCGGATCGAACGGGTGACGTTCAGCGAGCCGTTGCAGCTCGACGCCGGCTTCGCCTGGATCGAGCGGTTTTTTGGTGAACAGGGCCTGCCTCTCGCGGCGTTCTGTGCCTGCGAGCTGCGCTCGCCGGATCAGTTCACCGACACGGGCTTCATCGAATTCAACAGGCGCTACGCCGGCACGCTGCAGCGGTGGGGCGTGATGACCGGAGACGATAACCCGGTAGCGCGCAGCAACGTCATCCCACCGATCCACAAGCCCGCCGAACCTAGCTTTTACGCGTTCTGCTTCGCGCGTCCTGTCGCTGGCGCGTCAGGGTCCTTCGTCATTGCCGGCAGCGGCGAGGCTGGACACGGACCCGCGCCGTATCGCGAGCGCACGGTGCGATACGGTGAGACCGGTCCCGACGCCATGCGTGAGAAGGCGCGGTTCGTGGTGGGGCGAATGGAGGAGCGGATGGCCGTCCTGGGCAAGACCTGGGCCGACACCACGGCGACGCAGGCCTACACGGTCTACGACGTCCATACCTCGTTTGCTGACGAGATCGTACGGCGCGGCGCGGCGCGACATGGGCTGGTGTGGCACTTTGCCCGCCCGCCGGTTGTAGGCCTGGAATACGAGATGGACTGTCGCTCAGTTCCGCTCGAGCACAACGTCACGGTTTAGCTTTAGCGCAGCAGCCTCCGTGTCTTTAGCGCAGCAGCCTCCGTGTCTTTGGGCAGAGATCGCGTCTACACCGTCTTGAGGAAATTCGTCAGCTTGGTCGCGGCGGTCATCTTGTCGGTCTTGTCGAGCGCTGCCAGTTCGGCGGCCAGACGGTCCATCGCCGCCTCGTAGATCTGCCGTTCGGAAAAACTCTGGTCGGGCTGGCCGGCGTTGCGATGCAGGTCGCGCACCACCTCGGCGATCGCCAAAGGGTCGCCGGAATTGATCTTGGCCTCGTACTCCTGCGCCCGTCGGGACCACATCGTGCGCTTGATCCGCGCTCTGCCCTTCAGCACCGTGAGCGCCTCGTCGAACAGCTTGCGTGTGGCGAGCTTGCGCAGGCCGGCGGTGCGCGCCTTGGCCACCGGCACGCGCAGCGTCATCCGGTTCTCCTCGAACGTGATGTGGATCAGTTCGAGTTTGTGTCCGGCGATCTCTTCCGTCGCGATCCGCTCGACCTTGCCCACCCCGTGAGTTGGGTAGACGACGTGGTCGCCCTCGACGAAGATCTCGGCCTTGCCCAGCGGCCTGGGCGGGAGGCGGTCCGGCATGACCGGTCGGCGATCCGGCGCGGGCGAGGGCCCTGCGCGCATCGGAGCCGCCTCCGGGCGTGGCGGGGCCTCCTGTGGCTTCGGCTGCTGCACGACCTCTGGCGCGACCGGCGCCTTCGGCGGTGCGCTCGCCGCCGGCGCGGCCACGGCCGGTTTTGCCTCCGGCTTGGTGGGCGCCGATTTCGCCACCGCCGGTTTCACTGCGGGCGGTGCCTTCGCCGCCGGCTTGGCGACAGCCTTTGGCGGTGCCGGCTTCGCTGACTTCGTTGGAGCCGCCGCCGTTTTTCTCACTGCCGCCGTCTGCGCCGCCTTCGCGGGAGGCGGAACTGCCGGGCGACGTGGCTGAGCCGCGCGGCGCGAAGCCTCAGCTCCACGACCTTTCACCGCGGTTCCGGCCGTTACCTTCATGCTTGACACCGTCTAACCGTGCCCCTTGCATCATTGCCATCCGCTCGGTGGTCAGGCGGGCGTAGCCCTCACCCGGCCCGGCTCCGAACGATCGGCTCCTGGGAATGGCAGCAGCTGTCGCATCTCCCGCGGCTGCCGTTGGTCCCAATATAGCATCACGGCGGCGTTACGTCATCGGGTAAGGCACCCGACATAACGCGATGAACCGTAACACTTCCGGTTGAGGCGGCTCCGATGGCCGCTGGATCATGCCTTGCCAGGATTGGGTGAGAACAGATCGGCTTTTTCGGTCTTGTCCTTCCAATCATCGGCGTCCGCCGGTGGCTCGCCCTTCCGGGTAATGTTCGGCCACAACGCCGCATAGGTGCGGTTTTGCTCCAGCCAGTCGGCCGCCTTGTCGTCGCTGTCCGGCACGATTGCCTCGACCGGGCACTCCGGTTCGCATACGCCGCAATCGATGCACTCATCCGGATGGATGACCAGCATGTTCTCGCCGACATAGAAGCAGTCGACCGGGCATACCTCAATGCAGTCCATGTACTTGCAACGAATGCACGACTCTGTGACCACGTAGGTCATGCTCAGTCCCCGGGCGCGGCTGTCAGAAGCCGGCGATATGCCGACGAATGCGCTCAGGCGCAAGGTCCGCTGAGCGGCTCATTGATCTCTTCGTAAAGCATGCAAGCCTCGGTCGCCGGTCCGCGCCGTCCAGCCAGCGAGACAACGCGCACCACCCGCACCGAGTGATGCACGGGCACCGTCAGCACGTCGCCGATGCGCAGCCGCGCGTGGGCCTTGTCGGTCGGCTGGCGGTTGATGCGGATCAGGCCCCGTGCCACGAGTGCTGTACAATCACTGCGTTGGCGCATGAACCGTGCGCACCACAGCCACTTGTCGAGGCGCTGCCAGTCACGGTCCTCCGTCTCGCTTATTTCTGCCCCCTAGCAGCCTGTCTCACGCGGTTCTCCGATCCTATGGCAGAAAATTGCGTCGTGTTAAGTCCGACGGGCTGTCAGCATCGGAGTTCCGCCATGACTGATCTCAGCATAGCCGGCACCTTCACCCTGGGCGACCGCATCGTGAACCGCCTCGGCTACGGCGCTATGCAACTCGCTGGGCGCGGTGTGTTCGGGCCGCCCAAGGACCGCGACGCGGCGCTCACGGTGCTGCGCGAGGCGGTGGCGGCCGGCGTCAACCACATCGACACCAGCGACTTCTACGGTCCGCACGTCACCAATCAGCTGATCCGCGAGGCTCTGCATCCCTATCCGGACGGCCTCATGATCGTGACGAAGGTGGGCGCGGTGCGCGGCGCGGATGCGTCGTGGAACCCGGCCCAGAGCCCGGCCGAGCTGACCAAGGCGGTTCACGACAACCTGCGCAATCTGGGGGTCGACGTGCTGGACGTGGTCAACCTCCGCGTGATGGGTGACGTTCACGCGCCCAGCGAGGGGTCGATCGCGGAACAATTCACTGCGCTCGCCGGACTGCAACGGCAGGGGCTGGTCCGGCACCTGGGGCTCAGCAACGTGACGGCGGCGCAGGTCGACGAAGCGCGCACAATCGCGCCGGTGGTTTGCGTGCAGAACGAGTTCAACCTTGCGCATCGAGACGACGACGCGCTGGTTGACGACCTGGCAGGGAGGGGCATTGCCTATGTGCCGTTCTTCCCGCTCGGCGGATTCAGCCCTCTCCAGTCCTCGACGCTCTCGAATGTGGCCGCGCGGCTCGGCGCGACCCCGATGCAGGTGGCGCTCGCCTGGCTGTTGTCCCGTTCGCCCAACATCCTGCTGATCCCTGGCACGTCGTCACCCGACCACCTGCGAGAGAATCTGGCGTCGGCCAAGCTGAAGTTGCCGGCCGCGATGCTTGCCGAGCTGAACCGTATCGGGGGAGCGGCGTCTTAGCGCTTCAACGCCGCCAGCGCCGCGAATGGGCCGTGGGCCTGAACTGACGGCGGCTCGATCGCGACCGTCCGTCGTCGCCGCAGCGGCAGCAGCATGGCCGGCGCCGGTGGGCCAAATTGATCCGCCGGCAGAACACCGGCCGGAATGACGCGGAAACCGAGGCGCCTCAGCACCACGGGAAGCAGATCGACCTTCAGCGAGAAGCGCGATGCCAGGCTGGCGGGCAAGGCAGTCGGGCCACGGCGAGTCGCCCAGGCAAGCTCCGCGGCGACTCGCTCGGCGACGTCGAGCCGCAGCAATACGGGCCCCGCCTCGAGCCAGCCCATGGCATCGGCGAACCCGCCCGGCCAGTCTGGCCGGCGGGGCAGCGAGACCAGATCAGGCGATGGGAGCGCGGGCACGACCACGCCATGCTGCACGCCCCACAGGCGGCCCCGCATAATGGCGGCGCGCGGTTTCAGCAGTGCGGGAATGAACAGGCCGAAGCGGCCAGCCTTGACGCCGATCGCCTTCAGCGCGGCACGCGCCGGCGGGGGCAGCGCATCACCTTCGTCGCCAAGGATCAGGCCGAGCGCCTCGGTCAATCGATGCAATAGGCCTCGGAACCCGGGCTGAGTGCTTCCCTTGCTGGCTGCGGCCAGCAGTGGCGCCAGGTCGTGGCCGATCCTGTCGTCGAGAAAGCGCTGCAGTCTGGTGCGCAGTCGCTCCCGCTGTGCGCCGTCGAGGAACTCGCTGTCCAGCATCTGCACGCGCGGCCGCAGTGCGCTGATCCCGCGCTTCAGTCGGGCGATCGGCACGCCGTCCCAGGTGAGCGCGTTGTCATCGCCAAAGGCTAGGGCGCCATCGGGGGCCGCCTCCACCACGGCGACGCGGCGCGGCATCTCCTCGCGGAGTGCCCGCCGTGCAGCGCGCAACACGAGGCGCTTCTCGTCGCCCTGCGCCGCAGGGTCAGGGAAGAAGCTGAAGCCGCCGACCCTGCCGACCGGATGGCCCTCGACGATGACCTCGCCGCGGCGAGTGACGGCCGACAGCAGCTCCTGGGTCTCGCCTGCCTCGAGGCGGCGCATCAGGTGCGCGGCGCGCCGATCGACGAAGCGACTGGTCAGTCGCTCGTGCAGTGCGTCCGATAGCAGATCCTCGACCTCGCGCGCCTGCCCCTGCCAGTGCGGGCTGTCCTTCACCCAGTCGCCGCGCGCGGCGATGTAGGACCACACGCGAACCCCTGCGAGCCGCTGCATCAGCGTGTCGATATCGCCGTCCGAGCGGGCCAGGGCGCCGATCTGCCCAGCCAGCCAGTCAGTCGGCAGATGCTGGTCGCGTCCGATGTGGCCGAAGACCCGCGCGCATAGCTTGGTGTGCGTGTCGTCGGTGAGCTTGCGGAAGTCGGGTATCTGGCACGCCTCCCACAGCCGCCCGACCTGCCGCCGTCCTTGGGCGAGGCGGCGTATCTCCGGCTCGTGCGCCAGTGCGGCGAGTGTCTCCAGGTCAGCGGCGTCGTTGCCCTTCACCAGCCCAGGCCCCGGCGGCGGCTCCATCAGCGTGGCCAGCAGCGCATCGACGTGGCTGAGGTCGAGGTCGCTGTTGCGCCAGCAGAGCTGATCGAGCGCCTCGAAGCTATGGGCCTCGACAGCGGCTGCCACTTCGTCGCCCAGCGGCGGACATTGCGCCGTGGAGCCGAACGTCCCGTCGCGCATCCCGCGTCCGGCGCGACCGGCGATCTGGGCTATCTCGGCAGGCGTGAGCCGACGTGGCCGGTGGCCGTCGAACTTGCCCAGGCTGGCGAAGGCGACATGGTCCACATCCATGTTGAGGCCCATGCCGATCGCGTCGGTGGCGACCAGGAAGTCGACCTCCTTGTCCTGGTAGAGCGCCACCTGGGCGTTGCGTGTGCGAGGGCTCAGCCGCCCCATCACCACCGCGCAGCCGCCCCGTCGGCGGCGGATCAGCTCGGCAATCGCGTAGACTTCGGCGGCGCTGAACGCGACCACGGCAGAGCGCGGCGGCAGGCGCACGAGCTTGGCTGGGCCAGCGTGACTGAGCTGCGACATGCGCGGCCGGGTCTCTACGATCGCCTGCGGCACCAGGCGGTGCAGCAATGGCCGGATCGTCTCGGCGCCCAGGAACATGGTTTCGACCATCCCTCGGGCATGCAGCAGGCGATCGGTGAACACATGGCCGCGGTCAGGGTCGGCACAGAGCTGGATCTCGTCCACCGCCAGGAACTCGGCGTCGCGATCGAGCGGCATTGCCTCGACCGTGCAGGAGAACCAGCGCGCGTCCGGCGGAACGATTTTTTCTTCGCCGGTGATCAGAGCCACGTGGCGGGCGCCCTTCTGGGCCACCATGCGGTCGTAATTCTCACGCGCGAGTAGGCGCAGGGGAAACCCGATGATGCCGGAGGCGTGGCCCAGCATGCGCTCGATGGCGAGATGTGTCTTGCCGGTATTCGTCGGACCGAGGACGGCTTTGACGCGGGGGGCGAAACCGGAATCCAGGCCGGGCATGGGCAGATGGTTGGATGTTGCGGCGCGGAATGCAAGCGGTTCCGGGCTGTGCGGGAGACGGTGCGCTAACTGGCGCCCGCCCCGCCGCGCCGGGCCAATCATCCGGCGCGGATGAGTATCCTTCACCGTTGCTTAACGACTCGCCGGCATCTCCTGACCTGGATCGGGATACGCAGCCATTCTTCGAGGGAAAAATCCTACGGTCTGCCCCAGCTATTGCAGACATGCGATGTCGTGCGGCGTGTGGCCCTGCCTCTCGCCATTTTCTGTTGTGCCTCGACGCGACGGGAATTCCTCATGACGCTGCTTCGCGCCATCCGGACTGCGACAATGCTGGCGATAATCGGCGGTGGCGCGGGCTCGGCATTCGCCCAGTGTGCGACCCCGGTTACCGCGCTGTGCCCCGGGCAGACCGCGGATCAGGAGAAGCTGCTGTCACCGTTCAATACGCTGCTGGGTACGCCCGCGGGTGTCTCCTTGCTCAATACGAGCCTCCAGACGGACAACAGTATTTATCTCAACTCGACTCCGGCGCAGAAAATTGCCTCCTCGACGGTCCTGGTTGTGTCGGCCGTGCCGGCCAATATTCTGCTCCGCGCGTTCCCGGGAAATCCAAATTACTTTTACAATTCGGCGGGGCTGCCGACTGCGCCCGCTCTTCCGGCGCCCGTCGCGGCAGCGGTAGACGCGATAACCTCCAACGCCCAGCTGGACAACGTAAAGTCCGATTTCGGCATCTCGCCCAACATCTATGGGCATGCCTATGGTCTGCTGCCGGGGCAGATCGACAGTCTCGGCAACCCGCCGCCGTACCAGGTGTCCGCCGCAATCCAGAACAACCCCTTCACGGCAGCGAACTCGTCCGCTTTTGCCGCCCAGAACCAGCAAACGCAGGGCTCCCTGATGGTGAACTGGCAAGGGCTGGTACCTGGCACCAATTCGATGATCGCGGATTTCCCGAGCGCACACACGATGCTGGCGACGTTCGACGCGATCACGGCTGCCATTCTCGCGCCTGGGTACTATCAGCAGCTCGCGCGATCGGTGGAGGACTTCGCCTACGATCTAAATGTATTCGGGGTGCACTATCCGCTTGACGTGATCGGTGGGCGCATTCTCGGCACTTACGTGCTCGCACAGACGCTTTCCGGCAATCCGCTGTATCCGAGCGCCATCCCGATCAATCTTGCTTCGCTCAGCCAGGCAATGCAGGCCTATTTTGGGGGCGGCGGCAGTTCGCCATACGCGACCGCGTGCGGTGGCAACGTTGCCGCCTGCGTCGCCGGCGCCGCGATCCCGAGTGCTGCGAAATTCGGGCAGCAAATACGGGCCTACACCAACGATCTGACCTACGGCCTGCCGTCAGTGGGCGACACCACCTTGCCGCCGGCCGTGCCGCCGGGCGCATCGGTGTTGATCGCCACGCGCTTCCCCTACATGAACACGGCGCAGCTCAATCAGGTACTCGCCACCACAGAACTGCCTTCGGGCGTGCCGCTCGACAACGGCACCGGTTGGGCCCGGCTCAATCTCTACGCCGCCGCCAGCGGCTATGGCGCGTTCCCGACCAACGTCACGGTGAACATGAACGCCGCGGCGGGCGGCCTGAACGCCTTCGATATCTGGAGCAATAGCATCTCAGGCCCTGGCGGCCTGACCCTGCAAGGCTCTGGAACCCTGATCCTGGCAGGCAACAACAGCTACACCGGCGACACTATTGTGCAAGGCGGCACGTTGGCGGTCACCGGCTCGGTGGCCGGCAATGTGGCGGTCTGGTCCGGCGCCAGCTTCGCCGGTAACGGCGTCATCGGCGGCTCGCTTGCCTTTCTCGCCGGCTCCACCTTCCAGGCAGCTGTCGGCCCGAGCGGCGCCAACCTGATCCAGGTCGGTGGCGCGGCGACACTGTCCGGTGGCACGCTTTCCGTCGCCAGCGTCGGCGACCCCCCGGCGCTGGGCAGCGCCTGGCCGGTCCTGACCGCGGCCGGCGGCATTACCGGCAGCTTCGGTTCACTGACCGAGCCCGCGAGCGGTCTCGCCGCCGGCACGCGGTTCGACACGCTGTACGGCAGCAACGCAATTTCCCTGGTCGTGACCCCGAGCTTCTACGGCAACCTCGCCGCCGCAGGGCTGACGGAGAGCAGCAGCGAAAGCGGCGTGGGTGCCGCGCTGGATGCGATCCGCCCCGCACCAGGTGTGGCGCTGGATCCTGCTCAATTGGCGCTGTTCGTCCCGCTCTATCCACTGCCCGCCGGCAGCATCACCGTGGCTTTGGACGAGCTGGCGCCGTCGATCTACCCCGACGCTATGATCACGGGACGCAGTTCCTGGTACATGATGGCCAATGCGGTCGGCGGTCAGTTGGCGGCGCGGCGCGGTCTCGCCGCCGATCACGACGCCAACAGCGCGCCCGGACCGGACGGCAGCACGATCTGGGTGAGCGGGCTCGGCGGCTATGACAGCGTCAGCGCGGGTGGCGGCTCGCCTGGCTTCACCGCCGGTCTGGCTGGCACGGCCGCCGGCATCGACGTGCCGGTGGCCGGCACGGCGCGTGTCGGCGTGGCGATCGGCACGGTCGAGGGGCACACCTGGTCGCAGGCCAGCGGCAACGCCACCAGCAGCACCGCGCAGCTCGTCACCTACGGCCAATGGCAGAACGGGGTGTTCTTCGCCGAGGCGCAACTCGGTCTGATGTACCAGCAGGAGAACGTGAACCGGTCACTGCCGGTGTTCAGTGCGGCGACGCGAGGCGACGCCAATGGCCTGGCCGGCGGTGGCGGCCTCCGTGTCGGCGTGCAGCAGCAGTTCGGTGCATGGCTGATCGAACCGAGCCTCGGCTTCGGCGGTTTCCATCTGCACCTGGGCAGTGTGGCAGAGAGCGGTGGAGCGCTGGCGGAGAACATCGGCGGGGCCTCGCTGGGCAGCGCCCAGAGCACGCTCGCGGTCACTGCGCAACGCGGCTTCGGGCTGAGCGACACCGTGCGGATGACTGCCAAGGCTCGCCTCGGCTGGTCGCATGAGTTCGCCGACAACACGGCGACGGTAGCGGCGAGCTTCGCAGGTCTGAGCGGCAGTGGCTTTGCGTTGAACAGCGCGCCGATCGGCCGCGACGCGGCACTGGTCGGGCTCGACGCCGACATCAACGTGGCGTCGTGGCCGGTGGCGGTGTTCGTGGGGTACGGCGCCGCGATCAGCGGCAGCAGCAGCGCCCAGTCGTTCAATGCTGGTGTGCGGTTCGTTTGGTAGACCAGTTCCAGCCCTCGTATCCCAGCCGCGGAACGCAGGCAGTGGACCGGAAGCCTGGTATCCATTTGCATCCGGTCGCGCGCATGACTGTCCTCGGACGCCGTCGCATTGAAACCGAACCCGGTTCACTGCATATCGCGGCCCGTAGGGAGGGCCGGCGATGAACGATGCGGTGGCGGAAAAGCACGATTTTGGCGCCGAGGTGGGGCGGCTGCTCGACCTCGTGGTGCACTCGCTCTATTCCGAGCGGGAAATATTCTTGCGTGAGCTGGTGGCAAACGCAGCCGATGCGATGGACCGGCGCCGCTTCGAGGCGTTGACCGACTCTGCGCTCGGGCCGCCCGCCGAGGCCAAGATCCGCATCGTGCCCGACAAGGGCGCCCGCACGCTGCTGATCGCCGATGACGGCATCGGCATGGGCCGCCAGGAGCTGATCGACAACCTGGGCACCATCGCCCGCTCCGGCACCCGCGCATTCGGCGCGGCGCTGGCCACTGCCAAGCCCGAGGAGCGGCCCAGCCTGATCGGCCAGTTCGGCGTCGGCTTCTACTCCGCCTTCATGGTGGCGGACCGTGTGGAGGTGACCTCGCGGAAGGCGGGCTCCGAGGAGGCGTTCACCTGGGCGTCGGACGGCGCGGGCCAGTTCACCATCGCGCCGGCAGTGCGCGAGACCGCCGGCACCGACGTTGTGCTGCACGTCAAGGCGGATGCCGACGAGTACCTAGACCCGATCCGCCTCGAGGCGGTGGTTCGCAAATGGGCCGATCACATCACGTTGCCGATCACGATCGCCCGCGATGGCAAGGATCTGCCGGCCAACGAAGGCACAGCACTTTGGCGCAAGCCGCGCGCCGAAATTTCCGAACAGTCGTATAACGAGTTCTACCGCCATCTCGGCCATCTGTTCGACACGCCATGGGCCACGCTGCACTGGCGCGCAGAGGGCATGCTCGAGTTCTACGCGCTGCTCTTCCTGCCCGGCATGAAGCCGTTCGAACCGTTCGAGGGCGATCGCGAGTCGCATGTGAAGCTACACGTGCGGCGGATGTTCATAACCGACAAGGCCGAGCTGCTGCCGTCGTGGCTGCGCTTCGTTCAGGGCGTGGTGGACACCGAGGATCTGCCGCTGAACGTCTCGCGCGAGATGCTGCAAACCACGCCGGTGCTCGGGCGAATTCGCAAGGCGTTGATCGGTCGCGTGCTGTCAGAGCTCAAGAATCGCGCGAAGGACGCCGAAGACTACGCCAAGTTCTGGGACGATTTCGGCGCCGTCCTGAAAGAGGGTGTGTGGGAGGATTCCGAGCACCGCGCGGAGATCGCGCCGCTGCTGCGGTTCAGATCGTCCGCGCAGGAAGGCTGGACCTCATTGCCGGACTATCTCTCACGGATGCAGGCGGGACAGGACACGATCTGGTACCTGGCCGGCGACAATACGGAATCGCTTCGCGCCTCGCCGCAACTCGAAGGTTTCCGCGCGAAGGGAGTGGAGGTCCTGCTGCTGTCCGATCAGATCGATGCATTCTGGCCGGAACGGTTGGATAGTTTCGAAGGAAAGCATCTGAAGAGTGTCACCCAGGCGCCCGAAGAAGCGGACAAGGACGCAGATCAGCCGGATATCTCGCCCCTGTTGGCAGCTCTGAAGAAGGCGCTGGGCGACGAGGTGGCCGACGTCCGCGCCACCGGCCGGCTGACCGACAGCGCGGTTGTGCTGGCGGCTAACGACAAGGGGCCCGATCTGCAGATGCAGCGCCTGCTGCGCCGTGCCGGCCGAGCCATGCTGCCTGCGGTACCGGTGTTGGAAGTCAATCCGAGACACAGCCTGATCGAGGCGTTGACGGCAAAGCTGCAGGACGAAGAACTGATCGGGAATGCTGCCGGAACGCTGCTCGATCTCGCGCGCGTGCAGGAGGGCGACCTGCCGCGCGACCCGGCGCAATTTGCACGACGTGTCACGTTGCTGCTTGGATCATCGCTGGGTTAGCGCGCCGACGATGAGCGAGAGAGAGTTCGATGCTGGAACAGAGACTTCGAATGCCTGGTTGACAACGCCGATGCGACGCGGCCGTTGTTTGCCGTGCGCCCGTCGGGGCTTGCCGCGTTTCTCGACGGCCTGCCACCGGCACAATCGCGCTTTCTTCGCCAGCTCGATTTCACGGCTGCCGCGCAGGAACTGCTGTTCCTGCCGGGCGACGCAGGCGTTGTCGGCGCGGTGCTCGGTCTTGGCGACGATATGTCGCCCACAGCGTTCGGCAGTCTGGCGTTCCGTTTGCCGGAAGGCGCACCCTGGCGTTTTCAGGAAGGCGAATACGATCTCGCATGTGCCACTCTCGGCTTTTGCCTCGGCGCCTATCGCTATGCAGCGCTGAAGGCAGCCAAACGCGGACCAGCGAAACTGTTGGCACCCGGGCAGCAGCAGCGCAGCCGTTCAGCCGCCGCCGCAACGTGCATGGTGCGCGACCTCATCAACACGCCCGCCAATCTCCTGGGCCCCGCGGAGCTTGCTGAATTCGCCGCCTCGCTCGGCAAGCATTACGGCGCCGCGGTCGACATGATTTCCGGCGACGCGCTGGTGCACGCCTACCCGACGATTGCGGCCGTCGGCCGTGGGTCCGCGCGGCCAGCGCATGTCACGATCCTCCGCTGGTCCGGCAGCGCCGCACATGCCGATGCGCCGCTCATTTCGTTATGCGGCAAGGGCGTCTGCTTCGATACCGGCGGTTACGACATAAAGTCGTCGAGCGGCATGCTGCGGATGAAGAAGGACATGGGTGGTGCTGCTACAGTCCTCGGGCTAGCCCGCATGGTGATGGAGGCAGACCTTCCGGTGCGGCTCGCGGTGCGTGTTGGCTGCGTGGAGAACTCAATCTCCGGTACTGCAATGCGGCCGCTGGACGTGATCCGCACGCGCAAAGGCATGACGGTGGAGGTCGGCAACACCGATGCCGAAGGACGGCTGGTGTTATGCGATCTCCTCGCGGAATCGTGTGACGAGTCACCCACGCTGCTGGTGGATTGCGCCACTCTGACCGGCGCGGCCCGCGTTGCACTCGGCCCTGATCTGCCCGCGATGTTCTGCAACGACGACGCCTGGGCTGACGTATTGTTGCGACATGGACAAGCGCAGCACGATCCATTGTGGCGACTGCCGTTGTGGGGGCCATACGACCGCTGGCTGGACAGCCCGGTCGCCGATCTCAACAATGTATCCTCAAAGCCGCATGCCGGAGCCATCACAGCGGCATTGTTTCTGAAACGGTTTGTTGCCTCGGGTATTGCCTGGGCCCATCTTGACCTCTATGCCTGGAACGATCAGTCGTCCCCTGGGCATCCAGAGGGCGGTGAGGCTTACGGTATGCGTGGATTGTTCGCCGCGCTGGCGGCGCGGGTTGAAGGTGCGAAACCGGATCGAGCACCTTGAATAACGTCTACGCGAGCGATATGAAAAGGCTTCGCTTGTGAAATGGAACGGGAATAGGCTGGCCATTTCCTGGCACCGCTATGCGCCTACGCTTCAACCAGCGAGAGCGGTCAAAAAAACCAAAGTTGTCCGGGAGCATGAAAGGAATACCCATGGCTGTCAGTCCTTCGGCCGACCAGATGGTCGGCATCCTTCGCGAAACGGTCGTTGCCTTGGTGCGACGTGACGGCCCCGATCTTTCGGCGCGCCAGCTCGGCGTGTTCCTGACGTGCTACCTGCACGACGGCGGGCATACGGTGCGCGGTCTCGCGAGCGATCTCAACGTTTCGAAGCCGGCGATCACCCGTGCGCTCGACCGGCTGGGCGAACTCGATTTCGCGCGGCGCAAGGTGGACCCGCTGGATCGCCGCAGCATTCTGGTGCAGCGCACATTGAAGGGCGCCGCCTTCCTGCGTGACCTGCGTTCGATCATGGGGGAAGCCACGACAGCCGCGAAGAAGGCGCCGCTCTCGCCCATGGGTGAGGCGCCGAGCCGGCGCACCGCGACGGTATAAGGCCGGAGCTCATCCCCAGCACGTGACGCCCGCGCTCCGGGCGCGACGCGCCACGAAGCCAAGCCAGCACAGCTGGGGCGGCAGCGTCAGCAACGGAATGAACGGCTTGGCCGGCGTCGGTGCGGCAACGAATAGCAGCGCACAGATGCCGCCGAAGCCAGCGAAACCCCAGTGAACCAGCGTGACGGCCACGGCGGATAGGCCGGAGCGCTGCGCCACCTGATACAGATGGCCGCGGTGCGGATCGGTCAGGCGTTCGCCAGAGAGCGCCCGGCGGATCAGGGTGAACGCGACGTCGAAAAGCACGCCAGACAACAGCATCGGCACTATCAGGAATGACAACTCCACGTTGTCGAAGCGGCTCGCCACCACGGCAAGGATGGCCAGGATGAAGCCGCAGAACTGACTGCCGACATCGCCCATGAAAATGCGTGCGCGCGGGAAGTTGAACGGCAGAAATCCGGCCAGGCCAGCGACGAGCAGGAGCGCCGCGAAGTAGGCGAACCAGCCGCCATGGGCCGCCGCGATGCCGGCGAGGAAACCGGCCGCGATCAGCGCGACACCACCGGCCAGCCCGTTCAGCCCATCGATGAAGTTCATCGCGTTGGTGGCGAACAGCAGCCACAGAACCGTCAACGGCGGCGCCAGCCAACCAATATACAGCGGCCCGACATACGGGACTCGGTAGTTCACCACGTAGATGCCGCTCGCCACAGCGACCACCGCGGCCAGGATTTGTGCCGCGAGCTTGATGGTGAATTTCCAGTCGTACAGATCGTCCAGGAATGCCACGATGGCGATCGCCATCGACGCCTCGATGACGCCGGTGAAGTATGGATCGGCCAGGCGGGCGAATTCGGCGAAGCGGTAGAGCACCGCGATGCCGATCAGGAATGCCACGACCACGCCGACTCCGCCGCCCTTCGGCGTATCCCGCGTGTGCACTTTCCGCGGGTCGGGCCGATCCATCACGCGCACCGCGATCATCACCTGCACCACGGCAGCGGACACCAGCGCCAGCCCGGTAGCGAAGGCCAGATGGCGCAGGACGGCGACAAGAGTCATGCGGGCTCCTCCCGAAGGAGGAGCCCGATAACAGCGATCAGTGGTCGATGGCCAGCGGGTGCGGGCCGGCAGTCGTCAGCGAAGGAAGCCTTCCAATTCGTCCTTCGCCCAGGCGATCGACTGTTTGATCGACTGGCCCGACATCAGGCGCGATACCATGCCGGGCTGGATGTTGCGGTTCCAGATCTGCACGGCGATGTCGGGCGGCGCCGATGAGCCCGGCACGTAATACTGCGCGTCGTGCCACGGCCGTACCGGATAATTGTAGATCGTGCCCTTCGGCGGCTCGACGTCAGCCCAGACGGGAAGATCGGACATCGAATCGAATGGTGGAATGTCATAGCCGACAACCGCAGTCGATAGCGTCTCGACCTGTTCGCGTTGCGACAGCCACTCGATGATTTCCTTCGCCGCGGTCTTGTTCCGGGAGAACGACCAGACACCCCAGAAATACGGCCGGTGCGGCACCATCCGGCCCTTCGGTCCCAGCGGATTGGGGAACGTCCAGCAATCCGCCGCAACGTCGGGCGCATCGCGCTTGGCAACCGCCCAGGCGGACGGTGGGTTCCAGATGTATGCCGCCTTGCCGGAGATCAGCGCGCGGTTGTTCGAGGCATCGTCCCAGCTCACCGCGTCGGACGGCATGAACTTGACCATCTTCGCGATGTATTCCATGACCTGCATCACGTTGTCGGATTCCACGGTGATGTTGTTCTTGCCGTCGACCAGGTCGGCACCGAACGCGCCGAACGTGGCACCCCAGGTCTGGTTGGCGTCGGTGCTGTTGGAGCCACAGCCGAAGCCGATGGGAAAGCCAGCCTTGAAGCTCGCCTCTGCCATCTTGAGCTGAGTGTCGTAGGTCCAGTCCTTGGCGGCTTCCGGTGTCGATTGATGCGCCGGATACCAGGCCTGCACGTCGATATTGGCGAACTTCTTCAGCAGGCTGATGCGCCCGCATGACGTGAGGGGGGCCGGATCCCCAGCCGACCGGCACCGCCAGCCAGTGTCCGTTGGCCACGCCGAGATACTCGTAGGCGTGACCCAGCTTGCCGTATTTCGCGATGAGACGCTGCATCACGTCGTCCATCGGATCGAGGCAGTCGCCGTATTGCTGGACGGTCCATGAATCGAATGCATAGACGTCGTGGCCGGTCTTGGCCTGCGCCTCGGCGGCCATGGTGATGTTGATCTTGCTGCCGATGGAGGTAAGGAAGTCGAGCTCCACCTCAACCTTGTTCTTCTCGGCCCATTGATCGACCAGCTTCTTCATGGCGGCATCGCCGGTGGGTACCCAGTGATCCCACAGCGCCAGCTTCAGTTTGCCGGCGGCGCCGGCGGTGCGGATGTGCACCAGTGGCAGCGCCGTCGCGGCGGCGCCCAGCTTGAGCGCATTACGGCGCGTCACACGGTGTCTCGATGGCATAGCGTACGCTCCCTTCGCGGCGCGGATGGTTCCGGCCGTGCTTGTGGATCTGACCAGTCGCGGGGGCGTGGCCGACGGAAGTGGCCTGCCCACGCGGCTGTGATTATCAGGCCAATCGCATCGAAACGCGATAGGCAATCAGGTTGCCCGCCTCGTGGTGGGATATGACGGCTTGGTCCGCTGCGTTATAGGGACCGCATGGCAGCCCGCCCGCCAGTGCGAATCGCGCTGAATATCGCAATCGACGGAGCCTTGGCGGCACTCGCCGTGCTGCTCGCACGGGCGGTGGCGGCTCCGTCGAGCGATTGGCTGCATCCGTTGTGGCTCCCGCTGGCCGGTGCGGCGACCCTCTTGCTGGCGGGACTGCCGTTCAGGCTGCCGTGGCAGTTCTGGCGATTTGCCGGGATCGATGACCTGCTTGCAGTGGCCTGGTCCAGCGCGCTTGGCGCAGCCCTGCTCGGCTTCGTGCTCGCACTGACCGGTGCGGCATCTGGCAATCCTGCCTTCCCGGTCGTGTATGCACTGACCCTCCTGGTACTGCTCGGCACGCCACGCGTGATCTATCGCCGCTGGCGCCACCGTCGCAGTGGTCTGCCCGCTGCCAGCTATGCCCCTGACATTCCGTCGGCGCTCGTTGTCGGGGCGGCCGAGGACATCGACCTGTTCCTGCGCGCGCTGGCCTGGGATCGGCGGCAGGCGCTACAGGTCGAGGGACTGCTGGCGGTCGGCTCTCGCCAGACCGGGCGGCGCATCCATGGCCACCCATTCCTTGGCTCGATCGGGGACGCCGCCGCGGTGCTGGAGCGCCTGAGCGGGGAGGGGAGGCTGCCGGACACGCTGGTGGTCGCCACACCGGACCTCCCGGGCCAGTCGCTGGCGATCCTGGTTGAGCAGGCGGAAAGGCACGGCATGCGAATCCGCCGTGCGCCGCGGCCAACTTCGTTGGACCCCGCGGGAACGACGGACCGCGCGCGCCAGCTCGAGCTGCGGCCGATGGCGATCGAGGATCTGCTGAACCGTGCGCAGGTCCCGCTTGACCGCGAGGGCATGGCACGGCTCACCCAGGGTCGACGGGTCATCGTGACAGGCGCCGGCGGCACCATCGGCAGCGAGCTGGCGCGTCAGGTCGCGGCCCTGGGCCCTGAGCGGCTGATCCTGTTGGACAATGGCGAATACGCGCTGTGGCTGATCGATCTCGAACTGGCCGAGCGCCACCCGCACGTTCCGCGTGAATCGTTACTGGCCGACATTCGCGATGAGGCACGCGTGCGCGATGTTTTCGAGCGCTGGCGGCCGGAACTGGTGTTCCACGCGGCGGCGCTGAAACATGTGCCGATGGTCGAGGCCAATCCCCTGGAGGGGCTGCTGACCAACGTTGCCGGCACCCGCCATGTCGCCGATGCGGCACGCGGTGTGGGAGCGCTGGCGATGGTCCTGATCTCCACCGACAAGGCGGTCAACCCGACCTCGGTGATGGGCGCCTCGAAGCGGATGGCCGAGATGTACTGCCAGGCGCTGGACATCGCCGCGCGCGGCAGCGGGCGTGGCATGCGCTGCATCACCGTGCGCTTCGGCAACGTGCTGGGCAGCACCGGATCGGTGGTGCCGCTGTTCCAGCGTCAGTTGGAGAATGGCGGCCCGCTGACAGTCACGCATCCCGACATGCAGCGTTACTTTATGACCGTTCGCGAGGCGGTGGGTCTGGTTCTGCAGGCGAGCGTGGTCGGTGTGGGCGATGCTGCGCTCCCGTCAGGCGAGAAGGGCGGCATCTTCGTGCTCGACATGGGCGATCCGGTGAAGATCGTCGATCTGGCGCGACAGATGATCCGGCTGGCAGGCCTGACCCCGGAGCGCGACGTGGAGATCCGCTTCACCGGTCTGCGTCCAGGTGAAAAGCTGCACGAGGAGCTGTTTCACGGCAAGGAGCCGCCGGTGCCGACGGCGTTTCCTGGCCTGTTGATGGCATCGCCGCGGACGGCCGATCCGGCCATCGTCGGGCGGGCGATCGACGAAATCGCAGCAGCCTGCCGCGGCGGACAGTCGCGCCTCGCGCTTACCCTGCTCGGGCGCCTTGTGCCGGAGTTCGAGCACAACAGCGAAGGACTGATGCCCGTGGTGAATTGCCCATGACTGCTCGTCCGGCCATTCCGTTCATTGACCTGAAGGCGCAGCAGGGCCGGATCGCGGACGAGCTGCGCCGGCGGCTGGATGGTGTGCTGGCGCACTGCCAGTTCATCCTCGGCCCCGAGGTCGCCGAGCTGGAGGCCGAACTGGCGCGGTTCTGCGGTGCCCGGCATTGCGTGGCGGTCAGTTCCGGCACTGACGCGATCCAGATCGCCTTCATGGCGGAGGGTATCGGGCGCGGTGATGCGGTGTTCCTGCCGGCCTTCACCTACACCGCCACGGCTGAAGTGCCGTTAGTACTGGGCGCGACACCGGTGTTCGTCGATGTCGATCCGCGCACCTTCCAGATCGATCCGGCACATCTGGCGCATCGTGTCGCCGAAGTCCGGCGGGCCGGGAAGTTGCGGCCACGCGCGCTGATCGGTGTCGATCTGTTCGGCCAGCCGGCGGACTGGCCGGCGCTTGCCGCCATCGCGCAGCGCGAAGGCCTTTTTACACTTGATGATCTCGCGCAGAGTTTTGGCTGCACGCTGAACGGAGCGCCGCTGGGTGCCGCGGCCGATGCCACCGCGACCAGCTTCTTCCCGTCGAAGCCGCTGGGAGCCTACGGCGATGGCGGCGCGCTGCTCACCGAAAGCGATGAACGCGCCGCATTGTATCGCAGCCTGCGCACGCACGGTGAAGGCACTTCACGCTATGAGGTACTGCACACCGGGATGAACGGCCGGCTGGATTCCATGCAGGCGGCGGTGCTGCTGGCGAAACTGACGGTGTTCGCCGATGAGCTGGCAAGCCGCGAACGCGTCTCCCGCTACTACGATTCGCGACTTGGCAATGCGGTGGTGACGCCCGAGCGCGTTCCCGAAAGCACCAGTTCGTGGGCGATCTACGCCATCCTGCTGCGCGACGCGGCGATGCGCCAGCACGTGCAGGCCTCGTTGCGCAAGGCGGGCGTGCCGACGGCCATCTACTATCCACGCCCGCTGCATCTGCAACCGGCCTATCGTGGTCATCATGACGGCGCGCGTCTGCCCGTGTCTGAGGACCTGGCGGAGCGCATTCTTGCTCTGCCGATCCATCCTTATCTCGGCGCGGCTGACATGGCGCATGTCTGCGACTGCCTGCTCGCCGCGATGAGTTGACGGAGCCACGCGGCGATCGATCACGTGGTGGGGATATTTCCCACCGTTTCGCTCTCCGTGGCCGCCAATTCCGAGGCGCGTTCGATCGCCATCTCAATGCGTCGCTCCTCCTCGGGAGAGCGCTCGGCCGGGCGCAGGTCGAAGAAGATCCGCGCGACACCGGATTGCTCGACGCAGGTGGCAATCAGCGACATCAGTGCACCGAGACGAGAGTCATGTCATTCTCGGATGCCAGCTCGAAGGCGACCTCAATGTCCTCCACGACCGCCATCGCCGTGCCGTCGGCGGCATGAATGGCGCAGGCTGCCTGGCCTTCAAATGTCGTGGATCGCAGATACATCACCCGCGGCACACCTAGCTGCCGGAGTTGTGCGCTGGTCATGCGTCGCGCATCAGCGATGGAGACGGCTGATCTGTTGGGTTCGGCGAAATGCATGAACAAATCCTATCCGTAACAAAATCGGCCAGCCCTGGCCGATGGACGTTACGGTATCGTGCTTGCGGGATCGTTGCATTGACGTGGATCAAGTGACGCGACGGAATGCGGGCGGCGGGGCTCGAACCCGCACGGCCATGGGCCAAGGCGTTTTAAGCGCCTTATGTCTGCCAGTTCCATCACGCCCGCGCGTTCCGAATGCTATCACAGCCCTGCGGCGCGGCCATCGCTCCGCCTCGGCGTTGGCTAAAATGGCCGACTGGGCTAAGTCAGGGTGGCTGTTTTCTCGGTCGAGTAACGAAGTCGATCACGGGGAGGGCCCATGCAGACGGCGGTCGATGTGATTGGCGCCGTGCCGCTGTTCGAACGGCTGGATGCGTCTTTGCTCGAACGGATCGACGCGATCACCGAGGCGGTGAGCGCCGGTCCCGACCAGATCCTGTCGCAGCAGGGCGCCATGCCGGAATGCCTGCATGTCCTGTTGGACGGACAGGTGGCGCTGTCCAGCACGGCCGCTGACGGCACCACCGCCCTGGTCGAGGTGCTGCACCCGATCGAGCACTTCGTCATGGCCTCGGTGCTGACCCAGCTGCCCTACCTGATGACCGCTCGGACGGTGACCCGTTGCCGGCTACTGGCGATCGATGCCGCAGGACTGATGGACCTCGTGGAGCACGAGGCGTCGCTGGCGAATACCTTGCTGCGCTCTGTGTCACGCGAGTTCCGCACCATGGTGCGCCAGGTGCGCGACCTGAAGTTGCGCACCGCAGCGCAGCGGCTGGGCTGCTACCTGCTGGCGCGAGTGAAGGACGGTGAGGCGGTCAAGGCCGACTTTCGCCTGCCGTTCGACAAGGGACTGCTGGCGGCGCGGCTGGGCTGCCGGCAGGAGAACCTGTCGCGTGCCTTCGCCACATTGCGGGCGTATGGCGTCGAGACGCATGGCGGGCGCGTCATCCTGCATGACATCCCGCGATTGAAGGCGCTGGCTGTGCCCGATGATCCAGGCGATCCGGAGGGGCCGTAGGCGGCATCGGGCTCCATGGACTCGATGCTGGATCGGGCCAGAACATTCGCTCGGCCTGAACCAAGGCAAGATGCGTGAGGTGCGCGCGACTGCGGTCGGTGCTACCTTGAATGCATCATGTCGGCACAGGAATTCGCACTCTTTGATACGGCTGTTGGACATTGTGGCATCGCGTGGAGCGCGCGTGGCGTTCTTGGCGTCCAGCTGCCGGAGTTGAGCGAGACAGCGACGCGGACTCGCCTGCAACGGCGATATCCGGATGCGCGGGAAACGCCCCCGTCAGGCAATGTCCAGGAGACGATCGACGACATAGTCGGATTACTGGACGGCAATGCGCGTGACCTGTCAGCCGTCGTGCTCGACATGCAAGGCGTCCCGCAGTTCAACCAGCGCGTCTACGCGGTCGCCCGAACCATCTCCTTTGGCGCGACGCTCTCCTATGGGGAGATTGCAGCGCAACTTGGCGACCGCGGCGTGGCGCGCGAGGTGGGTGAAGCGTTGGGACAAAATCCGTTCCCGATCATCGTGCCGTGCCACCGCGTAATGGCGGCCGGGGGCAAGCTCGGCGGTTTCTCGGCGGCCGGAGGCGTCACAACCAAGCTCCGCCTGCTCAACATCGAGAGTGCGCAGGTGGGCGAACCACCTACACTGTTCGAAAGCCTGCCGCTGGCGGCGCGGCCACGCCGCCGCTAGACCGGCCTTCACCTCCCAAGCGTCGGCATCACATACTCCGCGCCGCGCCGCGCCCCGGTCGGCCAGCGCTGGGTGATCGCCTTGTAGCGCGTGTAGAACCGCACGCCCTCTGGCCCGTAGATGTGGTGGTCGCCGAACAGCGAGTGCTTCCAGCCGCCGAACGAGTGGAACGCCATCGGCACCGGGATCGGCACGTTCACGCCGACCATGCCGATGTTGATGCCCGCCGCGAAGTCACGCGCGGCACCACCGTCCGACGTAAAGATCGCGACGCCGTTGCCATACTCGTGCGCGTTCACCATCCGAACCGCACCGGCCATGTCCGGCGTCCGCACCACGCCGAGCACTGGGCCGAAGATTTCATCCTTGTAGATACGCATGTCTGTATTGACGTGGTCGAACAGCGAGCCGCCGAGGAAGTAGCCGTTCTCGTATCCTTGCAATGCCAGACCGCGGCCGTCGACCACCAGCTTCGCGCCCTCCTTCACACCGAGGTCTATGTAGCCCTGCACCTTCTCGCGGTGCTCACGCGTCACCAGCGGTCCCATTTCGGCATCGGGGTCGGTGCCGGGACCGATCTTCAGCGCGCGCACTCGTGGCTCGAGCTTCTGCACCAGCCGGTCACCGGCGGATCCCACCGCCACTGCGACCGACACCGCCATGCAGCGCTCGCCCGCCGCGCCGTACGCCGAGCCCATCAGCGCGTCCACCGCGTCGTCGATGTCGGCGTCAGGCATCACCACGAGATGGTTCTTCGCCCCGCCCAACGCCTGCACGCGTTTGCCGTGCGATGTGCCGCCCCGGTAGATCGTCTCGGCGATCGCCGTGGAGCCGACGAAGCTGATGGCGGCGATGTCGGGATGCGCCAGGATCGCCTCGACCGCCTCTCGCGCACCCTGCACGACCTGGAACACGCCGTCCGGCACGCCCGCCTCCGCCATCAGCGCGGCGAGCTTCAGCGACGCCGACGGGTCCTTCTCGGATGGCTTCAGGATGAAGCAATTGCCGCAGGCGAGCGCCACCGGGATCATCCACAGCGGCACCATAAGCGGGAAGTTGAATGGCGTGATGCCGGCGACCACGCCGAGCGGCTGGCGGATCGACCAGGCGTCGATACCGGTGCCGACCGCTTCCGTGAACTCGCCCTTCAGCAAATGCGGGATGCCGCACGCGAACTCCACCACCTCGAGGCCGCGCTGCACCTCGCCATCGGCGTCCGACAGCACCTTGCCGTGCTCGGCTGTGATGATCGCGGAGAGCTCGCGGCGGTCGCGCTCCAGCAGTTCCTTCAGCTTGAACATCACACGGGCGCGGCGCAGCGGTGGCGTGGCGGCCCAGGCCGGCCACGCGGCGACCGCGGCGGCCACCGCCTTGCTCACCTCGGCGGCATCGGCCAGCGTCACGCGAGCGATGACCTCTCCGGCGGCGGGGTTGAACACGTCGCCGAACTTGCCGCTGGTGCCGGCGACCGGCTTGCCGGCGATGAAATGGCCGATCTCACGCATGGTGCGCTCCTCCGCAGACGAACTGCGCTTCGATTAGGCCGAATCCGCCGTGCCGGCTAGTCGCAACGGAGCAGCCTTGCCAAGTCGGCGACCGACCGTTTTCATGCGGATCGGAGACGCGCGGGGGGACGAATGACACGTGCCACGATGCGGGACATCCGCATGGCGATGCTGTGCGGCGCCGTGTTGGCGCTGCTTGCCGGTGGGTGCACCGGCGCGCCTTCGGGCGACGATGCCGATCGCGTCCAGGTCAGCCGTGAGCGCGTCGTCGGCCAGACCGCGATTCCGGTCTACCGCTACAAGGTCGTGCAGACCTATCCGCACGATCCGACTTCGTACACCGAGGGACTCGTGATGAGCGACGGCTTCATGTACGAGGGCACCGGTCTGTACGGCCTGTCGCGCCTCCGGCAGTACGACCTGACGAGCGGGCGGATCATTCATGAAGAGCCGTTGGACAAGATGTATTTCGGCGAGGGCGTCACGGTCCTGAATGCAGCGATCTATGAACTGACATACTTGTCGAATGTCGGCTTCACCTATGACCGCGCGACGTTCGCGAAGACCGGCCAATTCCGCTATCTTACCCAGGGCTGGGGTCTGACCACTGACGGCAAGCGCCTGATGATGAGCAATGGCTCGTCCTCCGTGCTGTTCCTCAATCCGCAGTCGCTGGCCATCGAGGGCCATATCTACGTCTCGGACAATATCGGCCCCGTCGGTTTTCTGAACGAACTCGAGTATGTCAAAGGCAAGCTTTACGCCAATGTGTGGCAGACCGATTTCATCGCGATCATCGATCCAGGAACGGGGAAGATCACTGGGTGGATCGACCTCGGTGGCCTCAACCCAGATCCGAAGGTTCTGAAGTACCCGTACGTGCTCAACGGCATCGCCTACAATGAGGCAACCGGCCATCTGCTGGTGACCGGCAAGCATTGGCCGGCGATCTACGAGATCGACCTGGTGCCGCGCTGACGCGAATGGCGACGCGCGCACGCGATCTCGGCCTGGCCTGCGGCTCGCTGCCGCCCGGGGAGCGCAACAGCATCGCCGACGTGCCTGGCGTTACGGTGGGGCACACGACGCTGATCGAGGGCGACGTGCGCACCGGCGTCACCGCCATTCTGCCGCACCAGGGCGATCTGTTCCGCGACAAAATGGTGGCGGCCGCGGCCGTGCTGAACGGCTTCGGCAAGAGCACGGGCTTGGTGCAGATGAACGAACTCGGCACGCTGGAAACACCGATCCTGCTCACCAACACATTCGCCGTCGGTAACTGCGCCAACGCGCTGATCCGCCGGGCGATCGCTGCCGACCCGGAGATCGGCCGGCGGACCGCGACGGTCAACCCGGTGGTGCTTGAGTGCAACGACGGCTACCTGAACGACATCCAGGCGATGGCGGTCACCGAGGCGCATGTCGAGACAGCGATCGAAGCGGCGAGCGAGGAGTTCGCCGTCGGCTCGGTCGGGGCCGGCACCGGGATGAGTTGCTTCGGCCTGAAGGGCGGCATCGGCAGCGCATCGCGCCTGTTGCAATTGGAGGGAAAGACCTATCACCTCGGCGTTTTGGTGCTGGCGAATTTCGGCCGCGCCGGCGACCTGCGACTGCCTGACGGAAGACGGATCGATCCAGCGTCGTTGCCGTCGACAGAGGTTGGTTCGTGCATCGTGGTGATTGGCACCGACATACCGCTGGATCATCGCCAACTCACCCGCGTGGCGCGCCGTGCAGGCGTCGGACTGGCATGGTGCGGCTCGTACTGGGGCAATGGCAGCGGGGACATCGCTCTGGCATTCACCACTGCGAACCGCGTCCCGCACAACGCCGATCGGGACCTGATCGAGCATCGCGTCCTGGCGGAGGGCCGCATTGACCGGCTGTTCCAGGCGGCGGCCGAGGGAACCCAGGAAGCTGTGCTCGACGCGCTCGCCGCGGCGGAGACGATGGTAGGGCGGAACGGGCACCGACGAAACGCACTGACTCACGTGTTGCGGGTTGCGCCATAGTGGTTCCGCCTCGCGCAAACCTGTTCTAGCCTGCCTGTGCGCTGTCGTGGGCGCATCGGGAGGAAACACATGAACGCCAAGATGCCGGGTCGCCGCGGCGTGATGCGCGGTGCGTTCGCTTTCGCGGCCACCAGTGGCGCCGCGCTGTCGCAGGCTGTGGCTCAGCAGGCGACCGAGGTTCGCTGGTCCACAGGGACGGAGCCGCCGAAGACCAAGGCACCGCCGAACGCGACCGATTGCCACTTTCACATTTACGACTCCAGCTTCCCGGTCGCGCCCTACGCCACGCTGAAGCCGCCGCCGGCTTCGGTGCAGGACTACCAGTCCCTGCAACGCCGCATCGGCACGAGTCGCTGCGTGATGGTCCTGCCGTCAACCTATGGCACCGACAACACGCATTTTCTTGCGCTGCTGCCGCAGCTCGGCGGCAAGGATCGCGCGCGCATGGTGGGCGTGGTGAACACCTCGGTGACGGATCAGGAGCTGCGCCAGATGCACGAAGCCGGCGTGCGTGGCATCCGCTTCAACCTGGCACCCGCGGGAGCCACCACGGTCGACATGATCGAGCCCCTGGCGAAGCGGATCGAGCCGATGGGATGGAACTGCCAGATCAATGCCCCACCCGAGCAGATCGTCGCAGCGCAGGAGATCTTTTTGCGAGTGCCGGGACGGCTGGTGTTCGACCACCTGGCGCATGCACCGGACGTCAACAGCCCGAGTTACCTTTTGGTCCGGCGCCTGATCGACAAGGGCAATACCTGGGTGAAGCTGTCCGGCGCCTATGCCGACACCAAATCGGGGCCGCCCGAATATGCCGATCGTCTCGCGGTCGCGCAGGGCTATGCGCGCGCCGCGCCGGAACGCGTGGTGTGGGGCAGCGACTGGCCGCATCCGAGCGAAGCGGTGGACAAGAAGCCGAACGACGCCGTGTTGTTCGATCTGCTTGCGGTGTGGGTGCCGGACGCAGCGGCGCGACACAAGGTCCTGGTGGAGAACCCAGCCGCGCTGTACGATTTTCCCACCGGCTGAACGCACGGCGGCGCGCCCCTGCACTCGAATCGCCAAGCCATCTGCACCGGCCGCAAACCATCACTCGCACCAAGGTCAGCGTGTGATCGGTCGCACGGACGAGGAGACGACGGTCGCAGTCACTCACGTACTGATCATGTTCCTGGGCGTTGGTTAAACCCGGACCGCAGGGCCGGAGCGAGCCGAACCTCAACAAATCAGCGCGCACCAGGCGCATCACGCCCGAAGACCATTCCAGCGGCCATATCTAATGACCAATTTGGGTGGAAAGCCGACCATCGGGTTTCGGGTGGTGAGTGCGAGGAACGTGACACTCGACGATTCATCTGCCGACCAATCCGCACCGGACTTTTGCACCAGCCAAGTTATTGACCGCATTGGCTTCGGGGGATGGTGCGAATTTCTTGAATTATGCGCCACAAGCGAAAAAGTTCGAACGAGGGCACGTGCGCTCGCCCAAAGAGATACTAGGGGGACAGTTTTATTCCCGAAGGAACATGTGAGACTTGATTCTCCACATTCCATCGTTTTGGCGCTCAAGAAGCCGGACGGTGCTCCCGGATATCTTTACCGGCTCGCTTCCATCCTTCACGAACAGAGCAGTGAAGCGCGACGTGACATAAGCGTAGTTGCCAAATGCAACCACTCTCACGACTAGGAGGTGGTGATCTCTGACACTCGTCCCACGCGCCGCAAAGAAGCCCCGAATTGCAGCCGGGCCGGTGACTGGCCGTGCTCCAGGCGGCATCAACTCCGCGTCGTCGGAATACATGGTAAGCAAGGCGTCGAAGTCCGGACCATTAATGGCCGCATCCCAACGGGCGTTGAGGGCTGCAACTTCATCAGTGAGCGTATCTGCACGCGTGGGACCAGCGGCGCCGAGTGTCAGCAGCACGGAGAGCAAGGAGAGAGAGAGCCATCGCATGATTGTCTCCTCCATTTGACCGACGCCATCTAGCGGCCAAATCTCTGAAATGTGCAACGGCTACGAGTAGAACTCCGCGGTTGGCCTTTAGCCGGCGGCGCTAGCAGGACAAGGCTCCGCTCTAACGCTCGATATTGGGTGCGCCTGTCCGCGCGGCTCTACCGGAGCCGCGGAAGAGCACTCAGCGACCCCATCCTCATACTCCTGCCAGTCGGCTCAAAACTCTTGATTTATGTAACAACAACAGTTTGGTGGCCTAGCCCGATGGAATGGCCGTCAACGACGCTATGGCGTCGAAACGCAGGAAGCAAAGTGATGAACCTTTGGCGATAGGTTCAAAAAAGGAGGGAGCGAATGATGCAGGGCTACGTCCTTGGGGCGACAGACGGCGAACGCATGTTTAATTCCAGCGGCGAGGTCGTTGTCAAAGTCGATCCGAGCAGAAGCTCGAATGACCTGTCTCTTGGCACCCAACTGGTGCCGCCCGGGATTGGGATTCCGCGCCATGTGCATGCCCACTGGGATGAAGTGATTTATGTATTGGACGGCGGTTGCATCGTCACGCTGAACGATGAACAGGTGCCGCTCCAAAAGGGCGCGACGATCTTTGTCCCGAAGGGCGTCTGGCATGGGTTTGAAAACCCAGAGACGGAATTGTTCATCCTGTGGCTGGCCCCCGCGCCGGGTCAGGCGGAATTCTTCCGCGCGATTTCCAGCCGTCCTGGCGAACCAGCCAAGAATCTTTCGCGGGAACAAGTGATCGCGATCCGACAGCAGGTCCAAGCCGACCACCTGAAGCGGGTTCAATCGGAGTCTTGATGTGTCGGCTGAGGATTGATTGAGATGTCATCGGGGATTTGGGCTGCTGCATATTTCTCGAGATTTGCACCAACGGAACGCGGCGGCGGCGGGTTTTACCGAACCTATCGAAGCGGTCTCTGAGGCCGGGTATCATCACGGCCATGCCCAACCGTTTCCGAGACCTCGAAGAAAGGCTGCTTCGACAGGACGTCCGACTTCACCCGATGAAGCGGGCGCACTCTTGACCGCCGATTTTTTCGAGTTCGGCCGGTCCGGCGTCGTATGGAATAGACAACAGACTATAGAGGCGCTGGCACAGGAGCCGCTGATGGAGCGCTCAATGAGAAACCTTACCACCCGGCTCCTGTCTGAAAGTGTCGTTCTAGTCACATATCGATCTGCGCTCCGCGATCCGGTCAGTAGCAAGGAAGAGTTCGGTCTGGAAGCTAATAGACGGTCGCTGGCAGACTATTTTCACTAGGGAACGCCAACACAGCCGAAACCGTGACGATGCAAATATCAAAGACCCACCGCGAAGACGAGCGCCGTCATTGCGGCGATCAGAACACAACGTTCCAATCCCGCTTCATGCTCACGACGGTGATGCCGTAGTCTTGAGCCTTATCGAGCGCCTCGGACAACGGGCTCAGCCGAAACTCTCGGTCGTATGCTGTCTCCCGGGCAGCGTCGTCATGGTGGAGAAGCAACGCGAGCCGTGGTCCTGAGCCGGACTTCGTGTAACGCATCATGGCAAGATCGCCGTCGGAATTGCCGAACGCAAGTAGTGGTCTACGGCCGATATGCAGGCCGATGTTCAGCGCCTTCACCTCCCGGTCGCCAAAGCTGTTGAGCTCCGGCAGCTTCACGAGCGAAACCCGGTTGTCTCTCAAATCGTAGCGCAGTTTCACGCTGGAACCGATCACCTGCTCTCGTGGGATGCCGTAAGCTTCCTCCGCAACCGCGCGCATGAAGTCCACGCCACCTGCCGACACGATATAGGTCTTGAAGCCGTTCTCCCGTAAGTAAGCAAGCAGTTCGACCTGCGGCCGATAAGTGCATTCCTTGAACAGGCGGCCGAACTTGGGATGCCTCGCTGTCGCTAACCATCCGCTTGCAGCCTGCTCAAAGTCCTCATCGGTTATGCCCGCGTGGGTGGCGAAAGCCAGTTCGAACAGCGCCTGTTTGCCAAGTCCGAAAAGCATATTGTAATCGTGTTCGAGCACGGCCCTGAATGGTTGTCGCTCGCTCATTGTCGGGTCGCCTGCCGACAACTGCTTCACGCGGTCAAAGGCGAAAAAGAACTGTGTCTGAAGCGGCTGCTCGCACCAGAGCGTCCCATCGTTGTCAAACGTGGCAATGCGCCCGGCTCGCGGCACGAATTCGGTGCCTCCTTGCTCTGTCACACGCGCGACAAGGTCGAGAATCGCGGATTTCGCCGCGCCGTCGTTCCAAGAGGGAAGCGACTGGCCATCCGCCATTGATGCCTCCAGCCCCGAGGTGGCTTTGAGCCTCCACTGAAGCTCGCGGTTTGACACCAAGTCAAGAAGGCCACTAGTGCTACCCACCCGCAGGTCAGGCACCTACAGGGAGGGAGGACATGCATAACCATTTGGAGGTCTTTACGGCCATCGGGCTCGGTCTAGGGTTGGCGGTCGCGGCCGTCCAAGGCGTGGCCGCGCAACAAGACCCGGTGACAGCGATCGACATCGCGCTCGAACCCGACGCGACGATGATTCAGCATGCGATGGCCGCCAACGCTCGCCTGCTGAAGTCTTTCCCGAAGGGGTTTACTCTGGATGAGACGCACCACCCCCACATCTCTATGTTGCAGCAGTTCGTCCGCACGGACGACCTCGACAAGGTATTTGCGGCGGCGAACGCGGTTATGGCCAAAGAGAAGCCCACGGCATGGACGCTGAAGGGGTTCAAGTATTACTACATCCCCTCTCCGCCTATCGGCCTCGCGGGAATCGTAGTCGAACCGACTGAAGACCTGCATCGGCTGCAAGATGAACTCATCACAGCCGTCGCGCCCTACACCGTGAAGACCGGCACCCCGGCGGCGTTCTTCAGCGAGGAGGGCGGACGCGACATTCAAAAGTTTCTCATCGACTACATCGCCAATTTCGTCACAGACGCGGCAGGCAAACGATTCAATCCTCACGTGACGATCGGCGTCGGAACGGAGGAATATCTTAACAAGATGTTGGCTGAGCCATTCGCTTCGTTCACGTTCTCGGCGGCTGGCGCATCGGTCTATCAGCTTGGCAGCTTTGGCACGGCTCGGAAGGAACTCAGGGCGTTAGCCGTGACACCCTGAGGCAGGCGATTTTGCGTGTTTTCCGTCGTCTGTTATTCTTGATTTAAGCATTCGGCTCCGTGAATTTAACTCCATCAGAGCAACCGAATACCATCGCCGTTTGACCTGTAGGACCTGGTGCAGAACTTGATTTATGCACCTGCGGTGAGGACGACCTGGTACAGTCGATCGCAGCCCGAGGTCGGCCAAGGTCCTCTTTCCGGAAGTCGCCCGTGGCGAGCGAATGGTGCATCTGGGTCGCGATCGGTCATCGGATTGGGCGACTGGTGGCTGTAGTTCATCGCCGAGCTCCCGCCCAGATATCTGATCGAGGTCGCGCTCAAGACGTTATTGCTCAGCGGCCTTGAAGATAGCAGGACTAACGGCCATCTCCTGTTGCCATGGGCTGCCAAACCCACCTGCACATGCTTGCCGCTTCCGCCGCCCACGAAAGCTTGCCGTCTGCGAGATTATCTCACCCGCTGGGAAATCGTCTCGTGTACTGTCTCCTGAGACGACTATGCGACGCGGCTTCAGCTCTTGCCGGCGTAGCTCTTCGCCATCCCCTCACCCGGCTCGGCCTGCGGTCCGAACGGCATGATCGGATAGCGCAGCCCGGCCTTCGACAGACCTTGCAACCCGGTCACCGCGCGCTGCAGGTCGGCGGGCGGGCAGGCCATCAGCATCTCGTCATCCGCCACACCGCCGTAGCGGCGTTCGGCATAGCACGGGATCGACAGCGATCACCTCGCGCGTCTTCAGCGCATGACCCCAACTGTCGGCGCAGGCGCTCTCGCCGGTGATCGAGAAGTCATAACGCCTGTAGCTACGCCACTGCAGGCCGTTGATGAACAGGATCATCTGCGCGGGATTGCCGTAGAACAGGCAGATGTCCGGCGGATCGAGCCGTGCGGTGCGCAGCGGCGACACCACCATGCCGTGATAGCGCCCCGGCGGCACGCGCGGCATGCCGGCCTGGTGCGCTGCGGCGGCCTCGCGGTTCTCGAACCACACGCCCTCCATCTTGCGGCCCGAGGTGTAGATCTCGCCGGGCGCATCCAGGCCGATCACGCTGGAGCAGGACGAGAACGACGGGATGTTCTCGGTGGTGATGCCGAGCGTGAAGCCGGCCATCCGCGCCTGCGTCACCAACTGGCAGGTGGAGAACGTCTTGCCGCTGCGGCGGCCGGCGCAGGCCGGGCACGTTCGCCATCGCGTCCAGGTCCTCGAACAGCTTCATGCCGATCGGGAAGGTGCGCAGGTGCAGGAGCTGGTTGAGCTGCTCCGCCAGCTCGGCGATGGCCTTGCCGTCGAGCGACGGGGCTTCGGCAATCGTTGGTGCATCGTTCATCGGTCGTGTCCTCCTGGACGCATGCGGCGATCGAAGCACTCCAGCTCACCGCGCGCTCGCGTCACCGCGAACGCCGCGCTGCACGCGTGCAGCAGTCACCGCCGCGATCAGCGCCATCGGCCAGGCCTGGCCCAGCACCACGCGCCAGCGGCATGTCCTGCAGGAACAGGCCGCGCGCGATCACCAGCATGTAGCGCACCGGATCGGCGCGGCTGACCAGCTCCGCGAGCGGCGGCATGTTCTCGATCGGCGCGGCGTAGCCGGACAGCACGATCATCGGCGAGGCGAACACGAACACGCCCAGCATCGCCTGCTGCTGGGTGCGCGCGAACGACGACAGCACCAGCCCGATGCCGACGCCGGCCAGCGTGTAGAGCAGCAGCATCGCCTCGAGCAGCAGCGAGGTCGCCGCGGAACGGCAGGCGGAACCACAGCAGCGCCGCGGCGATCACGATGTTCGCGTTGATCAGCCCGACGATGATGCCGGGCAGCGCCTTGCCGATCAGGATCTCCGCCGGCCGCAACGGCGTCACCAGCAACTGCTCGAAGGTGCCGAGTTCACGCTCGCGCGCCAGCGACAGCGCGCTGATCAGCAGCGACATGATCAGCGACAGGATGCAGACGAGGCCGGGCAGGATGAACCACGTGCTCTCCAGCGTCGGATTGAACCAGTCGCGGGTCAGCAGCACGAGCGGCGGGCTGCGGCCCGGATGCAGGTCCTGCGCGTAAGCTGCCGACGATGGCGGCGGCGTAGCCCTGCGCCATCAGCGCCGAGTTCGAACGTCGGGCATCGAGCAGGAGCTGCGCCTGCGCGATGCGGCCGGCGAGCACGATCGGCGGAGAAATCCTGCGGCACATGCAGCACCACCGCGACCTGCTTCGCGTCGAGCGCGGCGCGCGCCTCGGCCGGCGACGCGAAGGATGCAACGACATCGAACGCCGGCGAAGCAGCGAAGCGACGCACCAGTTCGGCCGATTGCGCGCCGGCATCGTCGTTCCAGATGCCGAGCGGCACGTGGTCACGTCGTAGGTCGCGGCGTAGGCGAACATCACCACCTGCACCAGCGGCGGCACCAGGATGACGACGCGGGTCTTCGGATCCTTCCAGAGCCCGACCAGCTCCTTGACGATCAGCGCGAGGATGCGGCGCAGCATCAGTCGAGCCTGCGCCGCGTCACCGACCAGCGTCGCCGACACCGCGAGGATGGCGGCCACGCCGAGACCGGCCAGGTTCGGCAGCATCACCGCCCACACGTCGCCGGCCAGGAACAGCGTCTGCAGGATGGAGACCAGGTAGCGGGCCGGGACAGCGTAGGTGACAAGCTGCAGCCAGCGCGGCATCGCGGCGATGTCGAACAGCATGCCGGACAGCATCATCGCCGGCATCATCGTGGTGAGGAACGCCAGCTGCGAGGCAACGAACTGATTGCGCGCCAGCGTGGAGATGAACAGTCCGAGTCCGAGCGCGAAGATCAGGAACAGCGCCGCTGCCGCGGCGAGCGGGCCGACGCTGCCGCGATACGGCAGGCCGAACAGCGCGATCGCCAGTATCACCGAGCCGGCCATGCTGCCCATGCCGAGCACGAAGTAGCAGCCCAGCTTCGCCGGCGATCAGTTCGGCCATGCGCGCCGGCGAGGCGAGCATGCTCTCCATCGTGCCGCGCTCCCACTCGCGCGACACGATCAGCGCGGTCAGCAGCGTGCCGGTCATCGTCATCACCATGGCGATGATGCCGGGCACGATGAAGTCGGCGGACCGCAGTTCCGGATTGAACCAGTCGCGGTATTGCAGATCGATGCCGCCGGTCGATGCCAGGCGCTTCTCCGATGCCTGACCGGCCAGCCAGACCTGCAGCGCGCCGGCGACATAGCCTTCCAGCAGGCGCGCGGTGTTGGGGTCGGTGGCGTTCGACCACGAGCTGTGCCGGCGCCGGCCAGGATGCGGTACGGCTGGCGCGCTGGGAGAAGTCATCGCGCAGCGACCAGCATGCCGCGCACGCGGCCGTCGGATCATCGCTGCTTCGCCGTCGCGTGTGCTGAGCGCGCGCTGCGCCGACAGGTAGGGCGAGGCATCGATCGCCTGAAGCAGACCGCGCACGCTCTCTTCCGGCGCCTCGATCACCACGGCCAGCTTCATCTCGCTGGCGTCGAGCGAGATGCCGAAGCCGTTCACCACCAGCAGCACGACCGGCATGCAGGAACGCGATCAGGATCGCCGACGGATCGCGCAGGATCTGCTTGATCTCCTTGCGCACCAGCCCGCGCAGGCGCAGCAGGCTTGGGGTCACGGCGCCTGCACCAGGGCGATGAAGGCGTCTTCCAGCGTCGGTTCGGGCAGGGCTTCGCGTGCGCACGCGCGCGCGCAGCGCGGCGGGCGTATCGACGGCGGCGAGCCTTCCCTGGTTGACGATGCCGAGCCGGTCGCAGTATTCCGCTTCGTCCATGAAGTGGCTGGTGACCAGGACGGTCACGCCGGCGTCCGCCAGCGTGCCGATGCGCGCCCAGAACTCGCGGCGCGTCAGCGGATCGACGCCGGAGGTGGGTTCGTCGAGGAACAGGATGTCCGGTCCGTGCAGCAGCGCGGCGGCGAGCGCCAGCCGCTGCTTCAGGCCGAGCGGCAGATTCGCCGGCGACGCTGGCGGCGGTCTGCGTCAGGTCGAAGCCGGTCGAGCGCCGCGTCGATCGCGCGGGTCTGCGCGGCGCGGCCGAGGCCGTAGACGCGCGCGAAGAAGCGCAGGTTCTCCAGCACCGACAGTTCGGCGTAGAGCGAGAAGCGCTGCGCCATGTAGCCGATGCGCGCGCGCGCTTCGGCGGGTGCGCGCAGCAGGTCGGCGCCGGCGACGCGTGCCTGGCCGCCGGAAGGGCGCAGCAGGCCGCACAGCATGCGGAAGATGGTGGACTTGCCGGCGCCGTTCGGGCCCAGCAGGCCGAAGATCTCGCCCCGACGCACCGCGAAGCTGACGTGGTCGACGGCGGTGAAGGCGCCGAAGCGGCGGACCAGGTCGGGGACGGTGATGGCAGTAGCGTCCCCTCCCCCCAAGCCCCTCCCGCGAGGGGAGGGGGAGGGCTGGCCGTGCTCCCCCTCCCCTTGCGGGAGGGGCGCGGGGGGAGGGGGCGCCAGAGCCGCAACGAACCCATCCTCGAACCGCGGCGGCAGACGGCTCCAGCGCTTCGCCGCCAAGCTCCGCCGGGCCGGGCACCGCAACGCCCTGCCGCAGCACGATGCGCAGCGCGTCGCCTTCCACCACCGCGTCCAGCACCGCCGGCTGCGCCGTCGCCAGCCGCGCCGCAGCCCGCCGCTCTCCCGCCGGCACGCGCGAGGCGGAACACGCGTCCCTCGAGCGGCGCCAGGAACTCGGCCGGCGGTCCCTGCGCCAGCAGCCGGCCCTCATGCAGCAGCAGCACGTGGCCGCAGCGCGCGGCCTCGTCGAGATAGGCGGTGGCCCACACGACGGCCATGCCGTCCGCCCGGCCCTCTTCCAGCATCGCCGCCACGATCGCCCACAGGTCGCGCCGCGAAGCAGGATCGACGCCGACCGACGGTTCGTCGAGCAGCAGCAGCCGCGGCCGCGACAGCAGCGCACAGGCCAGGCCGAGCTTCTGCTTCATCCCGCCGGAAAGCTGACCGGCCAGACGCGCGGTGAATGGGCCGAGACCGGTGAAGCGCAGCAGCCGCGTCACGCGCTCGGCGCGCAGGGCAGCGGACATCGCATGCAGGTCGGCGAACAGGTCGAGGTTCTCGGCGACGCTCAGGTCCTCGTAGAGGCCGAAGCGCTGCGGCATGTAGCCGATCGCCGGATGCGCCAGCGCGGCATCGGTCGTCATGTCGTGGCCGAATACGCTGATGCGGCCGTTCGCGGGACGCAGCAGACCGGCAATTAGGCGCAGCAGCGTGGTCTTGCCGGCGCCATCCGGCCCGACCAGGCCGGTGATCATTCCTGGCTGGATCGTGGCCGACACACCGTCCAATGCGACATGCGGCGGAGTGCCGTGCACACCGGCGAACGCATGGCGCAGCGCCTCGATGACGACGACAGGCTCGGTCATTGGCCCACGGGCAGCAGAATCGTAACCGGCATGCCCTGGCGGATGCCGTCGTCAGGGTTCTCGACGCGGATGCGCAGCCGATAGACGAGCTGCGTGCGCAGTTCGGGAGTTTCCACCGTCTTCGGCGTGAACTCCGCGGCGGGTGAGACATAGCCGATGCGGCCACGATAGGCTCGGCTGACCCCATCGGCGGTCACAGTGACCTCGGTGCCCGGCGCGACGCGCGGCAGCATCGGCTCAGGGGCGAAGCTGCGCACCCACACCTCGTCGTCCAGTGCCATCGAGTAGACGTTTGCGGCGGGCAGCACCACGGTGCCCGGCTCGATGACCCGCGTCATGATCGTGCCGTTCGCCGGCGCGATCAGCCGTGTTCGCGCGAGCTGTGTGCGTGACAGATCGACCGTGGCCTCGGCCGCCCGCAGCTGGGCACGTGCGGCGGCGATGTCCTCGGGGCGTGGTCCATTGACCGCCTCGGTGAGTGCGGCCTGCGTCTGGTCGAGCTTGGCGCGACCCGCATCGAGCGCCATGCGCGCGTCGTCAAGCAGCTGTCTGGTCGAGGCGTTGGTGGCGGCGAGGCTCTTTTGCCGCTCGAACGTCGCCTCGGCGTTGGCGAGCGAGGCCTGTGCGGCGGTCAGATTGGCGCGCGCCTGATCGATGTCTTCCGGCCGAGTGCCAGCCAGCAGGACATCGAGCTGCGCCCTGGCGGCATCGCGCCGCGCCGTGGCGAGATCGACGGCGCTTTGGTAGGTGGCCGGGTCGAGTTCGGCGATCGTCTCGCCCTGTTTCACCCGATCGCCTTCGTTTTTCGTCATGGCGAGCACAGTGCCTTCGGCGTTGAACGAAAGGTCGACCTGGCGGATCTCCACGTTGCCGTACAGCGTGCCCGGGCGCGGCGTTGCGGTGAGTCGTTGCAGGGCCAGCCAGGCGACACCGCCGACAACGGCGGCTGCAATAACGGCAAAGGCGACACGTCTCATATGGCAGGGTCCTGGGCGGCGGCGTGAAGCAGACTAGCGCCGCGGCCAGTCGCCGCGTTGATCCAGGTCAGTCGCAGGATCGAATTCACCCGCATCACACCTCGGCACGCAGGTCGGTAGACGTATGGGGCCGTAAGCGCATGGCTTCGCGAAGCAAAAGCGCCTGCCAGTAACGGGATTGAAACCGCGTCAGTGCATATCACTGGTGCTCTCCCGCTTCCGTCTCGGGTCGCCTGTGATGAGAGATATGGTCCTCAAGTATCCTGCCCGACCGCCGACCCCGGTCGAACGAGCGCTTTTGGTCGAGTGGCTTGCTGCCGCGGGCGATATTGCACTGGCCTACGTGAGCACTCGCGATCACGATGACCCGGCGCTGAAGGACCGGATTGTCATCGTCACAGACACCGCGAAGGGGCCGTCACACCTTGTCCACGCACCACTCGGTCGGAACATCTGGATGGTCTTCTCGACCGGTCGCAGAACCAAGGTGCAACGGTTCAAGTCCTTGAAGGCCGCCCTGAACTCGATCAGACCGGTTCTCAGTGAACCTCTGGCGACGGGCGGGGCGTTCGATTTCAGCCTGCACTGATCTCGCAGGCTTGCGCCGTCACCCCACCCGATACGCCGCCACCGCCTTCTCGTCGAACTTCAGCCCCAGCCCGGGCTTGGTCGGCAGCACCAGTTGGCCCTTCTCGATCGCCGGTGTCTCCTCGTAGAGCTTCAGCATCCACGGCATGTATTCCACCGTCAGTCCGTTCGGCACCGCGGCGATCAGGTGCAGGTGCATCTCCGGCACCACGTGGCTCACCACTGGCAGGTTGAAAGCTTCCGCCATGCCAGCGACTTTCAGCCACGGCGTCACGCCGCCGACGCGGCACAGGTCGATCATCACGTAATCGACCGAGCGTGACTCGATCATGTTGCGGAACGGCACGATGCCCCACACGTACTCGCCGCCGGCGATCGGCGTGGACAGCGCCGCATTGACGCGTGCCAGGCCCTGGTAGTCGTCGCAGGTGGTGACGTCCTCCAGCCAGAACAGCCCGACATCCGCCACGCGATGGCCAATGTCGATCGCCTGCTCGACCCGCCAGCGCTGGTTGATGTCGCACATCAGCTTGATGTCCGGTCCGATCGCATCGCGTACCACGCGCACACGCCGCACCTCCTCGGCTGGCGACGGATTGCCCGGCAGCGCCATTTGCGTCTTCATCTCGATGAAGCCCTTGTCCACCAGCCGGCGTGCGGCGGTGGCGGCCTGCGCATCGGTCAGTCCGCGGCGCAGCGAGCCCGAGGCATAGGTGTTGACCCGGTCGCGCGCGCCGCCGAGCAGCTTCCACAGCGGCTGCTCCAGCGCCTTGCCCTTGATGTCCCACAGCGCGACGTCGATCGCCGAGACCGCCAGCGTGTAGATGCCCGAGCCACAGGAATCGCCGGCCGCCGCGCGCAGCTTGCGCAGGATGGCCTCGATCCGCATGGGGTCCTCGCCGATCAGCAGCGCGCACAGCTCATCGACCGCGGTGCGCAGCGTGCCGGTGAGCGCGCCGCCGTAGAAGGTGAGGCCGATGCCTTCGATGCCGGCATCGGTCTGGATGCGGAGGATGACGATCGGACGCAGGCGCCCTGCCTCTTCCGGCATGTCCGCCAGCGGGTCGTCTTCCGGAATGCGCAGAATGGTGGTCTCGGTCCGGGTGATCTTCATCGTCATCTCCTCCGCGTGTTGCGGTGGAGGATAGCGGACGGGCCACAGGCTGATAAGCACGCCCGATTATCGGTCAGGCGACGAGCAGACCCAGGTGCTCGCGCATCGGCTCGAAATCCCTGTCATCATGCAACAGCATATGGTGCTGCTCGATGCAGTAGGTTCCGATGATCAAATCGGGCGTCTTGCGAATTGTGATGCCATTCGCTCGCAACGTTCGATAGTTGCGGGCTGCCTGGGCTGCGATGCGATGACATCGCCGAGCATCGGGACGATGTCAAATGCGCGCAAATCCCTCGCCAGACGCGCGGCGTGACGGTCGTCGCACGCACCACGCAGCACTTCCAGGAATACGATGTCGCCGACCAACAGAGGCTCCCGCCCGAATAGCGCGCGCAGCAATCTCACTTTTGCTGAAATAGCGTTGCGGAAATGTCCAATCCATATCGAACTGTCTACGGCAATCAATCCGTCCAGTCCTTGCGCATTTCCTCCAGATCGCCTTCCCAGCCGATGCCGGCCAGATCGGCGCCCGCCCGCTTCTGGCGATACAGCTTCACTACACGGCGCAACGCCTCCTCCACCGTCGCGCGCTTGGTGGACTGCCCTGTCGCCGCCATCGCCTCTTTCAACAACTCGTCGTCGATGTCGGTATTCGTACGCATCATGGCCTCATGCGTATACTCGGATCATACGATACACATTCATGGCTCCGCAACCGACGCGCCAGCCTCACTCCCGTCGTCGCGTGATGGACCACACCGTGATGTCCCACGCGTTGTGGATGCCAGCCACCAGCAACAATGTCAGAGACACCGCGAGCACCGTCCATCCCTCGGCCCGCTGCATCCCAAGTAGGACACCCGCGGCGGCCTCGCCCAGATAGGTGACGACCGGCAGCAGCGCGTACCAGGTGCGATCCTCGAGATCGATTTTGGCCGCCAGTCCGTCGCGCGCCGCATCGCGCCAGACCAGACCGCAATAGCCAATGCCGACCAGCCGCGCAGAGCATGACCAAAGCACCAAGCACGACCCAGTCGTCAATCGGCGCAAGGAGGATCAGCGATACCACCAGCACGCTGCTGAAATGCACCACGGTCGCGGACAGGAAGATGCGCATCGGCGCGCGCCGGTCGGTGGAGAACACACCGGACGCAACCGAGGCGGCGACGAACAGCAGGGCGACCAGTGTGCCCGCCGCTGTGCCGAGCAAGGTGTAGAATTCATGCCAGCGTGTCAGCACGTCGCCCAGCACCTGCATATCAGCGTTTCCACGTCTCGAACCGATACGGCGCCGCGCCGGCCAGTTGCGGATCCAGCGCCAGCCGATGCTCCAGCGGCGGGAACGCCCGGCTGCGGCAGTCCGGCCGGTCGCATAACCGACACGACAGGCCGATGCCGACCTTCGCACGCTCCAGGTCCAGCCCGTCGGCATACGCCACCGCATCGGCGTGCGCGATGCTACAGCCCATCGCCACAACATGCATCGGTCGCGGCTCGCCCCAGGTCCGCGCCGGACGCGTCACGGTGCGAGCGAAGCAGAGATAGGCCGCGCCGTCGGGCAGTTCCGCCACCTGTACCTGCATCACGCCGGGCTGCGAGAACGCCGTGTGCACAACCCATCTGGGGCACGATCCGCCATAGCGCGCGAACGGGAACCCCGCGGCAGAGAAGCGCTTCGATACGTTGCCCGCCGGATCGACGCGGACGAAGAAGAACGGCACCCCCCGCGCGCCCTGCCGCTGCAATGTGGAGAGGCGATGGCACGCCTGCTCGAACGACACGCCGAAGCGGGCGGCCAATGCCTCCAGGTCGTGGCGCAACGCGACCGCCGCATCGAGGAACGCCGTGTAGGGCATCAGCAGCGCGCCGGCGACATAGTTGAGCAGTCCCACCCGGATCAGCATGCCGGCCTCGGCCGACGAGGGCGCGGCATCGCCGAGGGCTGCTTCCACCGTCTCGCGCGCCTCCATCAGCGCAAGCTGAAACGCCATGTGGAAGCCGCGGCTTTCACGCGGCAGCGTCTCGGACAGCACCAGCATGCGCGCAGCCTGGTCGTATCGGCGCAGGGCGCCGTCGAGGGGCTGCACGGTGACGGTCAGCCCATGCGTCCGCCGCAGGCGTTCGGCGATCGCGTGGTTCATCTCCGCCGGCGTGGCGCCCAACTCAGCGGCAATCGCCTCGGCTGCTGCTTCGAGTGGCGGGAAGTGATTGCCGCGATCGTCAAACAGGTCGCGCGCCTCCTCGTTGGGCAGCAGCACGCGACGCCCGGAGGGCAGAGCGATACCGCCGGCATCCTCGCGCGCCACGCGCCAGGCCCGATACAGCGCCAGCACCGCCTGGGCCGCATTCGGTGCAATCGCGGCGAGCTCGGCCACCTCCGCCTCCGGCACCGCATCGGCCGACAGCAGCGGATCAGCGAACGCCTCGCGCAGCGCGACCTCAAGCTGGCGCTCCGAGCGACCAGACAGAGTGGCGAGGTCCACGCCCAGCGTCTCGCCCAGCTTGATCAGCAGCGAGGCGGTCACCGTGCGCTGGTCGTGCTCGATCAGGTTCAGATAACTGGCCGAGATCCCCAGCCGAACCGCCAGCGCCTGCTGGGTCAGGCGACTTTCCGAGCGTAGCCGGCGGATCGTTCGCCCGATCAGCGCGCGGGCCATGATTTACACCTCTTTACAGATTGCCGTCCTCATCAGTGAAGGCGACGACAGGATTACGCGGCATCTTGGCAGATTTGGCGTGCACTTCGCACCTGCAATGTCAATTCTTCACGCACTCGAAATTCCAGGAGGCACCGATGCATCTCATCCCCGACCCCGAACGCTTCGATGGCATCCAGCGCGATTACACGCATCAGGATGTGCTTCGCCTGTCCGGACGTTTCCGCGTCCGCCACACGCTGGCGGAGATGGGCGCGACGCGGCTCTGGCAGCTGCTGAAGACCGAGCCATTCGTGCCAACGCTGGGCGCGCTCACCGGCAACCAGGCGGTGCAGCAGGTCAAGGCCGGACTGCAGGCGATCTATCTGTCCGGCTGGCAGGTCGCGGCTGACGCCAACACGGCGGGCCAGATGTATCCGGACCAGTCGCTGTATCCGGTCGATTCCGTGCCGAATGTGGTGCGGCGGATCAACAACGCGCTGCGCCGCGCCGACCAGATCGCGCACGTCGGAGGGCGACCACGGCACCTACTGGATGGCGCCGATCGTGGCCGACGCCGAGGCCGGGTTCGGCGGCGCGCTGAACGCGTTCGAGTTGATGAAGGCGATGATCGAGGCCGGCGCCGCCGGCGTGCATTTCGAGGACCAGCTCGCGTCCGAGAAGAAGTGCGGCCACCTCGGCGGCAAGGTGCTGGTGCCGATCGCGCAGCACATCCGCACGCTGAACGCCGCGCGGCTGGCCGCCGATGTCGAGGGCGTGCCGACCGTGCTGCTGTGCCGCACCGATGCGCATTCGGCGCAGTTGCTGACCACCGATGTCGATGAGCGCGACCGTCCGTTCATCTCCGGCGAGCGCACCGCCGAGGGCTTCTACCGCATCAGGCCGGGCCTCGGCGTGGAGTATGCGATCGCCCGCAGCCTGGCGTTCGCGCCGTATGCCGATCTGCTGTGGTGGGAGACCAGCGAGCCGGACCTGGAGGAGGCGGAGCAGTTCGCCGACGCGATCCACCGGCGGTTCCCCGGCAAGATGCTGGCCTACAACTGCTCGCCCGAGCTTCAACTGGCGGAAGAAGCTGTCGCCGGAGCACATCGCCGGCTTCCAGCGCGACATCGGGGCGATGGGCTACAAGTTCCAGTTCGTCACGCTGGCCGGCTTCCACAGCCTGAACCTGTCGATGTTCGATCTGGCGCGTGGCTATCGAGGAGCGCGGCATGGCGGCTTATTCGGAACTGCAGCAGGCCGAGTTCGCCGCGGAGGCCGCCGGCTACACTGCCACGCGCCATCAGCGGGAGGTCGGTGTCGGCTACTTCGATGCGGTGGCGATCGCGGTCTCGGGTGGCCGCTCGTCCACGACGGCATTCTCTGGCAGCACCGAGGCAGCGCAGTTCCACGACGCACCGGCGACACCCGATGTGCATCAGGACGACGATGAAGGGCTGGTGCACAACCACGAGTGGGCGGTCGCGGCGAAATAGGGCAGCCCCAAAGCCCGGGTGCGTGATCGCGCCCCGGTATCCCGGCTATAGAGGGGGCGCGACGTCCCCTCTATAGCTGAGGAGCCACCTAAACGATGCCGTTCAAGGTCGAAGTCGGTCCCCCGCAGATCGCAATCCATCACGCGCAGACCGTTTTGATCACCGACCCCGACGGTCAGGTGAGGTCGTCCGATAAGGGCCTCTATTTCCTCGACACCCGTCTGATCTCCGGCTGGATGATTTACATCAACGGCGAGCCATGGGACCTGCTGAACGGCGGGGCCATTATCTCAGACACCGCGAGCATCCACCTCACCAATCGCGGGTTCCTCAGCGAGGATGGCGCTGTGCCGGAGCGCAGCCTGGGCTTCGTGATCGGCCGCAGGCTCGGTGGCGGTTTGCACGAGGACCTCGACATCACCAATCACGGCCGCCGGCCGGTCAGCTTCAATCTCGAAATCGACGTCCTCTCTGACTTCGCCGACGTGTTCGAAGTGAAGCAGAACCGCATCGTGCGGCGCGGTCGCATCACCACCGAGTGGTCGGACGTCAACCAGCGGCTACGCACCACCTATCGCAACCAGGATTTCATCCGTGCGGTGCAGATCGGCGCCCGACTGGGGGACCAGCCGGCCGCATACGCCAATGGCCGGCTCAGCTTCGAGGTGCGGATCGCCCCGACGGAGACCTGGCATTGCTGCCTGCTCTACGACCTGATCGACGGCAATCGGCATTTCCACGCGCCGCACGATTGCGCGCATGAAGGCAAGGGCCATACCGATTGGCAAGAGACGGTGCTGAAAATCCGCACCAGCAATGAGGAGGTCTACCGCAACTATCGCCAGGCGATCGAGGACATGGCGGCGTTGCGTCTGCCGATCGCCGGCACCGACCAGATGGTGTTCGTGCCGGCCGCGGGCCTGCCGTGGTTCATGGCGCCGTTCGGGCGCGACAGCCTGATCGTCTCGTTGCAGAACATCATGATCTATCCCGAGTTCGCCCGAGGTGCGCTCGACGTACTTGGCCGTTGGCAGGCGAAGGAACGCGACGACTACCGCGACGCCGAGCCGGGAAAGATCATGCACGAGCTGCGCTACGGCGAACTGGCACATTTCAAATTGATCCCGCACACGCCGTACTACGGCACGGCTGATGCGACACCGCTGTACCTGATCACACTGCACGCCGCATGGCGGGCCACCGGTGATCGTGCGTTGCTGGAGGAGCATCTTGCGACGGCGGAAGGCTGTCTCGACTGGATCGACAACTGGGGCGATCGCGACGGCGACGGGTTCCAGGAGTACCAGACGCGCTCACCGGTCGGCTACGAGAACATGGCGTGGAAGGACGCCGGCAATTCTATGGTCTATCCCGACGGCACGCCGGTGAAAGGCCCCAAGGCGGTGTGCGAGTTGCAAGGATATGTTTATGACGCATGGCTGTGCATGGCCGAGGTCTACGATGAACTCGGCCGCACCGAGCGCGCCACGGCACTGCGCGACAAGGCGGCCACGTTGTTCAAGCAATTCAATGACGCGTTCTGGGACGAGGACAGTGGCTTCTACGCCTTCATGCTGGATGGCGAAAAGCGCAAGGTCCTGAGTATCGCTTCCAACCCTGGCCATTTGCTGTGGTCAGGCATCGTGCCGCGTGACCGCGCCGCGCGTGTGGTCGCTCGGCTGATGCGGCCCGACATGAATTCAGGCTGGGGCATCCGCACGCTGTCGGCGGACCACCCCGCGTTCAATCCCTACTCCTATCAGAACGGCTCGGTCTGGCCGCACGACAACAGCGTCATCGCACTCGGCTTGAAGCGCTACGGCTTCACGCGCGAGGTTGGCCAGGTCGCGCGCGACATTTCTCGTGCCGCCGGTCACTTCCTGCTCAATCAATTGCCGGAACTCTATTCGGGCGTGCAGCGCGGCGATACCGACTTTCCAGTGCAGTACCTCGGTGCCAACGTCCCACAGGCCTGGGCCGCGGGGTCTGTGTTCGCGCTGTTGCAGGCAATTCTCGGTATCGCTCTCGACGCCCCGCGCGGCCGCATATTCGTCGATCCCGAGCTGCCGACCTGGTTACCCGACATCACCCTGTTTGACCTCAGGCTCGGGCGACGCAGCATCGACATCCGCTTCTGGCGCGATGGCGACGCGACACGCTTCGAGGTGTTGCGGGGACCCGCGCATATCGTGGGGCGGCAGCGCTTTCATCCGATCTCTGCGCTGGCCTGAGCGAACACGAGATCACCGGCAAGTCCGCGTCAAAACGGTATCAACTCGAAACGGTGATGTAGTTCACTGTTTTCAGCCCAGTGTCCATCTACTTTGTATCTAGATCGATAGGACAAGGAGCAGGATGATGGCGCTGCACGATCTCTACGCGGCGGTCTGGGACAAATCGTCCGGACCGGCGTGGCAGGCTCGACACCGCATGAGTGCCAGCGAGTATCAGAGCACATTCGACACCCTGCTACAGCAAGGTTACCGCCTCCGCATGGTCAGCGGCTATGCGCCCGACGGGCAGGATCTGTATGCAGCGCTGTGGGAGCATGCCAGCGGTCCCGCCTGGCAGGCGCATCATCGGATGAATGCGGCCGACTACCAGCACACGTTCGACCAGATGGTCGCGCAGGGCTATCGCCTGATCACCGTCAGCGGCTATTCGGTGGGCGGCCAGGACATGTATGCGGCGCTGTGGGAGAAGGACTCGTCTGTCGCCTGGCAGGCACGCCACCGGCTCACCGCCGCTCAGTACCAGACAACGTTCGACCAGCTTGTCGCACAGGGCTATCGGCTTACCTGGGTGGATTGCTACACGGTGGCGGGCGAAGATCGCTACGCCGCGATCTGGCAGAAGAGTGCAGGGGCGGCTTGGCAGGCGCGGCACCGCATGACGCCGGCGCAGTATCAGGCGACGTTCGATCAGATGCTCCACCAGGGCTATCGCCCGGTCTGTGTCAGCGCCTGCAATACCGGTGGCCAGGACCTCTACGCCGCATTGTGGGAGAAGGTGTCGGGTCCCGCCTGGGTCGCGCACCACGCAATGAGCTCCGGCGGCTATCAGTTCACCTTCGACCAGTTGCTGGCGCAGGGCTATCGGCTGCGCTTCGTGATGGGCTATCCGGGCGAGGACCCGGCCCTTGCGGTACTCAACTTCACCATGCAGCACCAATTGCAGTCGGAATGGTGCTGGGCTGCGACATCGGTCAGCGTCGCGCATTTTTACGACACACACAGTTCCTGGACGCAGTGCCAGATGGTGAATGCGCAGACCGGTCACACGACATGCTGCCAGGATGGCAGTTCGTCGGACTGCAACCAGCCAGGCTATCTCGATGATGCGCTGACGCGCTGCGGACATCTGAGCAGCGATACCGGGGGCACCACCTCGATCAACGACGTGCTGAATGATCTCGCAGCGGGCAATCCGGTATGCATCCGTATCGGCTGGTCAGGTGGCGGCGGACATTTCATCGCCGCGACCGGGGCAGAGGATCCCGATATCATGATCGTCGATGATCCGATCTACGGCCATTCGGTACTGAGCTACAACACGCTGGCCAACGACTATCAGGGCAGCGGTTCGTGGACCAACTGGTACTATACCAAGCCCTGAACGGCAGGAGACGACGATGCCCCTTACACTGCAGACCCCACCGCAGGAATCCATTGCTGCCCTGGCGGCCGCTCTGCCACGCCTCGCCGCCAGTCCGGCGATCGCTGCACGAATGCAGCTGACCAGCAGTGGCGTCAACCGGTTCGTCGCCCAACGCGCGGCGAACCCCAATGCGGCGCCTAGCGTATCCGCACCGTTATTCGTCCTGGGCCTGGCCGACGTGGCCGGCGGTGGTACGCTGGCCACAGCGCGCCAAATCGGCTGGCGGCATCTGTTGGAAGCGGGCACCGGCGCGGTGCTGGCGGAGACGGCGCTGCACGGAGCAACGCACGTGTTCGCGGCGGTGAATGAAAGCCCGTTCGCGCAGGACATGCAGGCGCGACTGGCAGCGCTCCATCAGGACCAGACAGTGGCCGCTGGTTCATATCAGGCGGCGCTGCTGCAGGTGCCGGCGATGGGTGTGATGGCACTCTGGTTGCGCGGCTCTGCGGGCAGTTCGGACATCCTCGTGCCGCTGGTACCGTCGCCTTCGCCTCTCGTGGCGGGGCGGCATTACGGTACGGCCGACTTCCTCGCTGCATTGCGTCCAGCGGCGCAGGCCAAGCTACACGCTGATGCGCCAGGAAAGGGGGCGTAGAGCGTCACTCGCATTGGGGCGCGAGTCACTCCGACCTTGTCATTGCGGGGAGCAAAGCGACGAAGTAATCTCGTTCGTAAGTGCGTACTCACGACCGGGATTGCTTCGTCGCTTTGCTCCTCGCGATGACAGTAGAAAGCTCCCACGTCTCCGCCACCGCCAGCCCACGGACATCGATCCCGTTGGCAAGCTTCGCTGCGTACAACTCATGATGATGGCCATGCACGATCAATTGTGCGCCGGCGGATGCGGCCATCCGGTCGATCACGGCGAAGCCATGACGGTGGCATGACGGCGCCTCGTGGGTCACCAGCACGTCGAAGCGCTGCTGTGCCAGTTGCGCGAAATCCTCTGGGAAAATCGAATCGCGATGCCACAGCGGCAGTCCGCCGCGCCAGTATTCCTTTGGCCTCAGGCTGTCGAGAAACGCGCGCCGCGTATTGAAGCTGGGCGGATCGATCCGGTCGTTCGGCTCGTCCGCGCGCGGATACCAGATGCGCGGCTTGAACACACCGGCCAGGCCCGCGATGCGCAAGCCGGCAACCTCGATCACCCTGCCGCCAATATCGCCTTCGGGAAAATCGGTCGCCAGGTTGTCGAATGCGGTTTCGGTCTCGGCGTCCTTGTTGCCAAGGATCCAGTACACAACCCAACCTTGCCCGAACAGCGATGCCAACGTCTCGCGCAGCGGCGTGCGCAGTTCGCAATCGCCGAGCAGGATCAATGTGCCCGGCTTCTCGGCGGTGCATGCGCGCAGGATCGGCAGGAAATTGCCGTGCGGATCGCCAGCGATGACAATGCGATCGGACACGCGAGGCACCTCGATCAAGCGGCGCGACCGAAGCCCAGCAGCCGCGCCGCCGGGCCGATCGTCCAGCCCTGGATGACCAGCGATACGACCACCACGACGAAGACGCCGGAGAACAGTCGTTCGTCGCGCAGCGGATCGGCGAGGGCGGGGATGAAGCTGATATAGATCGGCACCGCGCCACGAAGTCCGACCCACGAGGCGAATGCCGACTCACGCCAGGGATAGCGGAATGGCAACAGGCAGGCGAAGGTCGCGACCGGCCGCGCCACCACAATCAGCACGAGGGCGGTGACGACGCCTTGCAGAATGAACGGCACCACCTCGTGCGGCGTGACCAGAAGGCCGAGCATCAGGAACAGCACAATCTGCGCCAGCCAGGCGAAGCCTTCGTAGAAGTTGGCGATCTCGCGCTGAGCGGGATGCCGGGTGGCGCCGACGATGATGCCCGCGAGATAGATCGCCAGGAAACCGCTGGTGTCCAGCATTTGCGCCAAGCCGAACAGCGCGAGGCCGAATGCCAGCACCAGTACCATGGAAGCGGGAACCTCCAGGGACAGGCGTCGCAGTAGTATGGCGAGCAGCCAGCCGCCCCCCAGTCCGATCGCGCCGCCGCCGATCATCTCCTGGGCGAACAGCAGAGCACCGTTCAGCCAGGTGCCCGAGCCCGGCGCCACAATCGCGCGCACGACGAAGATGGTCAGGAAGATCGACGCGGGGTCGTTCAGTCCGGATTCCACTTCCAACAGGGCAGTGACGCGTTCGGGCAATGCGAGGCGCGCGCGACTCAGCAGTGCCGCCACCGCTGCTGCGTCGGTGGGCGCCACTGCGGCGCCGACCAGCATGGCCATCGCGAATGGCACACCGGCGAGCAGCATGACGGCCGCGCCTACGATCCCGGCAGTGATCGCGACGCCGATCACTGCGAGCATCAGCGCCGGCCAGAGCGCGAGGCGCAGCATGGAGACAGGTGTCTGAAGACCGCCCTGGAACAGGATCACCGCGAGCGCCACGCTGCCGACCAGATAGGCGGAGGCGAAGTCGTCGTAGCGGATATGACCTGGCCCGTCCTCGCCGGTCAGCATGCCAAGCACCAGGAACACCAGCAGCACCGGCGCGCCGACCCGGCGGGACAGCATGCCGGCGAACACGCTGAGCACACCCAAGGCCGCGCCGATGAGGATCATCTCATGGGCGAGCGCCATGTGGGCGCGGCCAAGTGCGAGGAGGTCAGGTCCGATGGGCATTCAGGTGACGATGTTCGTACGGAACCCGACGAATGGTGTCACTGCGGGAAGCGAGAGCGGTGCTCTCTGTGATGGGGATTACTTCCCGGATCACGTCCGGGACCGCTCCGCTCCCTCGCAATGACAATTATTGCGCGGGTACGGCCGCTCGCTGCTTCTGCATGTCCTCCTCCCACGGCCCCGGAAACAGGCCGAGGTTCACCACCTCGGGGGCAAATACGCTGTCCTGGCGCGGCCACTTCTCGCGCGGCAGTTCGTACGACACTTCGAGTCCGTTGCCGTCCGGATCACGGAAGTAGATGCCGAGCGACAGCCCGTGGTCGGAGATGTGGTCGAACTTCACGCCCTTCTCCTTCAGGCGGTAGTAGGCGTCCTTCAGGTCGTCCAGGCTCTCCATCATGAACGCCAGGTGGTTCAGCCCGACCTGCCGCTTCGCCTGCAGCGGAGCATCGTCCCCCACCTCCATCAGCGCGACTTCATGCGACTTGTCCTTGTCTGCCGACATGAATGCGGCCCGACCCGGGCGGAAGTGGTAGGTGTGCAGGCCCAGCACGTCCTCGTACCATTGGCGCGAACGCTCCGCGTTGCGCACGTAGAGGTTGACGTGACCGAGATGCTTCGGACGGTAACTCATCGCATATCCTCCATGTCGTCGCGTTTCAGGAAGTCGAGAACGCGCTCCATCGCCTCGTTCTTCGGGTAGATCGCAGCCAGAGCGCGGGCGCGTGTCAACGGGTCCGAGGCGAAGAAGCGTTCATACAGTACCTGGCGGCTGCCGAACGAGCTGCCGGCGACATCCCAGGCGAGGCGGAACAGGCTGACGCGGTCACGCGCCGAGATCGTGTCGGTCGCCAGGTATTGCTCGATATGGCCGGCGAGCGGGCCTTTGAAGTCGGCCTCACTCGGCGTGATCATGAAGCTGGATGATCCGAGAAGTTGCAAAATTTCGATCATCCGTGGATAGGCGGTCATGAACAGGTTGCGCGTGCTCTCGATCGTCACCGAATCCGGACACATCACGCCCCACTCGTCGAGCTTTGCGTCAGCCTCTGCCGCGCGCATCAGCGCCCGCGTCAGCGTCGCGTAGAGCATCAGCTCGCCGATGCGTTCCTCCACGTGCGGCAAATGCTTGTTGCCGAGTGCCTCGGTCATCAGCAGGGCGATCCCAAGCACGAACTCGCACTTGGCCAAATTCTTGGCCGCACCCTGATGCGATGAATGCGCCGAATAATGCGTGCCGGCCGCCGCCCCGTTCAGCAGGTTGACGTCGCCATACAGGAAGACGCGCTCCCACGGCACCTCGACGTTGTCGAAGAACACGACGCAATCCATCTCCTCGAAGCGCGAGCCGAGCGGATGGTCGAAATGCGAGCCGCCGAGATCGAAGCTGTCGCGGCACAGGAAGCGCAATCCCGGTGTGCCGCACGGAATGGCGAAGGCGAGCGCGAACGGGCTGTGCGCTTCGGCGTACTGGCCGAGGCGCGGCGAATAGACCGCGATCTCGTCGGAGATGGGGCCGAGGGTCGCCAGAACGCGCGCACCGTGTACCACCAGGCCACGGCTGGTCTCGCGGACCGCCTGCAGCGCCGTGCCTTCCTGGAGGTTGTATGTGGCGGTGACATTGCGGCTGCGCTGGAGGTTGATCAGCGAGTGGGTCAGGACGATGTCGTTCTCGCGGATGTACTCGTAGTAGCGGCGGACGTTCTGTGCGAATTCGGGACGGCCGTTGCCGCGTGCGAAGTAATCGGCCGCAGCGCCCCAGGCGGCGAGCGTGACGTTCATGAAGTCGGGCGAGCGGCCCATCATGCCGCAGGTGGACCGCGCCCAGTTCAGCATCATGACGCGGCGCGATTCCAGTTCCTCGTGCGTGCGTGGATTGATGAATGACAGGCCGACGCGGTCGCCGGTGGTCGGCGAGATATAGGTCATCTCGTCGTGGTATTTCGGATCGCACTGCATGTCGTAGAGCGCAGCGATCGCGCGCGCACCGCCGGCGAGGCCGGGGTGCGTGGTCACGTCCTTGACGCGTTCGCCGCGCAGCCAGACCTCGCAGTCCTGCTCGCGGAGCCCATTCAGGTATTGCCGTCCCGTGCGTGCTGGCATGCCGCGTCTCCCTCTGCGGGCCGCGATCATGGCGGTTCAAGCCGGCGCGCACCAGTCTCCCCCTCCCCTCGCGGGAGGGGGAGAGGGGACTGAGGAGGGAGTTGTGGACTTGGCTCGCCCCTCCCCCCAGCCCCTCCCGCGAGGGGAGGGGGAGATTTAGGTGTTGAAGCCGGCGAACCGGTGGGGGATGCGGTGGATGTCGGCGAGTACCTCGCGGCGCAAACCTTCGGGCGTGTCCGGCGGGAATTCCAGATCGAGCGAATCTGCCGCCCCGCCATAGCGCTGCTCGATTGCGCGTGCGATCTCGCGGTAGGTGCCGCAGGCGGCGAAGATGCGCACGACATCGTCGGGCACCTGTGCGGCCATCGCGTCCCAACGTCCCTCCACCGACATTCTATGCAGCGTCAGGCCCAGTTCCTGGAGCCCGTGCAGCGCCAGGATCGGCATGTAGGTTCGCGTCGATCCATAGAACCCGATGCGGCGCCGCACGACCTCCATGCCGGCAGCCACCGTCGCCTCGTCCGGGCCGGTGACCACAAAGCCGCCGCCATGGACGTCGAAATGCTCGCGCGTCCGCCCACCGCGCCGCATGCCGATGGCGATCTGCGGCAAACACACCTCTTCGAGGTATCGTCGCGAGCACAGCGGATGCAGCCGCACGCCATCGGCCACCTGCCCCGCCACGCGGAGCATTGCCTCACCCACCGCCGCGATGGTCACCGGTACCATCGCCAGCCCTGTCGGTTCGGGCGAAAAGTCCGGCGTCATCAGCGTCAGGGCGTAGTGCTCGCTGTGGAAGTCCAGCTTCCCGCGCGTTTCCCAGCAGCGCCACACCGCGCGCAGTGCCTGCACATAGTCGCGCAGCCGCGGCGCCGGAGCGGTCCAGGCGATGCCGAAGCGTCGCTCGTTGTGGCCCTTCACCTGGCTGCCCAGACCCAGCACGAAGCGGCCGCGCGAATTCGCCTGGAGGTCCCAGGCCTGCGACGCCAGCACCGTGGGGCTGCGCGGAAACGCCACGGCGACCGACGGCGTCAGCTCGACGCGCTCGGTCGCCAACGACGCCACAGCCAGTGGGGCGAACACGTCGTGCCCCAGCTCCACCGTCATCACCGCATCATAGCCGGCGGCTTCCGCTTCATGTGCCGCCTGCTGCGTCGTGCGCCAGTCATCCATCGGCAGCCTTGTGAATACCCGCATGTCGCTCTCGATCACCTGGGAAGGCTTTGATCTTTCCGCGCGTCAGCCGATCTGGCAAACCCTCGCGCAATACTCAGGAACAAACTCGATGCCAGTTGCCAAATGTGCGACGCGCCTGTTGGTGATCACGTGCGGCCTGTGGGCCGTGAGCGTGCCGGTCATTCCGAACAGCGAGGCGGCAACGCCCTGGGCCTTGATCGCTCGCCGCGCGATCGGGCGCGTCGAACAATTGAGCCAACCTCCGAAAGGCGAGCAGCCGGGCTTCGATGTTGCGACGGTCATTCTCAACGCGGATGCGACGAGGGTTTACGCGACCGCCGTCGATCTGCTGCGCAAGAACCAGACGGTGCATGTCGTGGCGGAGGACGCCACCCATCGGACGGTTGAATTCAGCAACGGCAAGCGTTCCGCCGGCATCACGGTCAGCGACCTCGGCACGCGCCTGTCGCAGATATTGGTTGCGTCAGCCACCTTGCCGGGACAGGACTCGGCCACGATGCGGATCGTCGATGGAATTCTTCGGGTGTGCCAGGAAATGAAGGTGACTTGCAGCACCCAATAGCGCCGTCGCGCCGATGGTTCGCACCGGCGCGATGGCTCCGGTCAGTTCAAACGCAGATCAGTGATATGCCGCGGATCGGGTTTCAGGGCGCCGCGCTCCACGCGCTTGACTATGTCGGTCAGCACCACGTTGGCAGGGGTCGCGATGCCGATCTCGTCGCCCTTCTTAGCCACCATCCCGTTGAGGAATTCGATCTCGGTGCGCCGACCCTTCACCATGTCCTGGCCCATCGACGGCCGATGCTCGCCGCCACCGCCACCCACCTCCGCCAGGCGGTGCTCGTCATAGTGACGCGTCGCCGCCGCGTCGCCTTCGCCGGCACGGGCGATGATCTCTGGATCGAGGTGCTGGATCTCCTCCAACTCATAGCCGAGCGCCTGGCCGACGCGGATCGCCTCGCTGCCGAGGCGGGCCGAGAAGTGACGGATCGCGTCGTTCTGCACCATGTCCTTGCCGATCATGCCGGTGCAGGCCGACAGCCCGTTGCCCATCACGTTGGTCACCAGCTTCGACCAGCGCTCACCCCAAAGGTTCTCGGTGACCATCGCGCTGTCGGCTAAACTGACCAGGCGGCAGATCTCCTTCAACCGATCGGTGACGCGGCCATGCACCTCGCCGGTGCGGAACACCGTGTGCTTCGTGCCGCTCTTGCCCGCGGCGCGACGTACATGCCCCGGCTCGCACAGATCGACGGTGATGGAACTGGCGATGCACCCCACCGTCTTGCCCCAGCCGACCACGCCGGCGATCGTCTCCTCATTCATGCAGTTCTGCAGCGAGACGATGAAGCCGCCGGGTGCCAGGTATTGGCTAATGAGCGTGGTCGCCCACTCGGTGTCGTATGACTTCATGCAGACGAAGGCGATGTCGATCGGCTTCTCCTTGGCGAGCTGCTGCGCGTCGGTCACGTGCATCGCGCGTACCTTCGTGGTGAATTCCGGCACATCGCGGATGTGGCTGATCTTCAGGCCGTCGCGCTGCATCTTCTCGACATGCGCCGGCCAGGGATCGATGAACGTCACGTCTTCACCGGCCTGCGCCATGTGTGCACCGGCATAGCCGCCGACGGCGCCAACGCCCATGAATGCGATCTTGTTACCCATGTTTCTCTCCCTAGCTTTCCAGCGTATCCGCAATCTCGATGATCTCGCGCGTGCGGGTCACGCGTGTGCCCCAGCGCGCGTCGAACTCGGCGATCAGCGCGCGGATCGCCGGCGAGGTGCTGACGGCTTCCGCCGCGGCAGCGTCGGCGAACCGATAAAACGCGTAATGCACGGATGGATCGGTCCGGCTCCAGCCGCGCGAGGCCCGTTTGGCGCCGAACGCTTTCATCGCATCAGGAAGGTGCTCGCTGCGATACCAGTGATCGAAATCGCGCCGATCCGTCTCGGCCACCACCGCTCGCACCACCAGCCAAGCTCCTGCCATCACCCCTCCCGACGCAGGCCCTGACGCGCGAGCCGCGGCAACACTTCCTGCACGAAGAATGGAATCTCCTTCAGGTAGTCGAGGAACGCAACCGAGGTGCCGGTCAGCCCCATGATGCTCATCTGTTGCATGTCGGCGACGACGTCGTCGGGCGTGCCGACCAAGGGGAAAGTGCCAGGGTACGCACCATCGTAGCGCTTGCCGGATGCCCGCATGAAGCGGTTGACCAGCGGTCGTCGGATCTCGTTGCCGGCGGCATCCTTCACCACCGCTCCGCGCTGGCGCCGATGGTACGCCTGGCCCTCTGCATCGGCCATCTCCTCCGCGAAGTAGTGGTAGAACTCCTCCGCCTCGCGCCGGGTCGGCCGGCACACCACGTGGGACATGGTGTAGATGTCAACGCGCCGGCCGTAGCGTGCGACATAACCGTTGATGTCGGCGAGCAGGGCAGGGGCCTGATCCAATTCGCTCATCGTGGTGAACAGCACATCGGCTGCGAGCGCGGCGAAGTCGCGACCCTTGGGCGAGAAACCGGCTGACATCACCGCCGGCCACGGCCGCTGCACCGACACGGGATCGGTCTGTAGCCGTTTGAGGTGAAAGAACTCGCCGTTCCAGTCGAACTCCGGCCCGCCTTGCAGCAGTTGCGACCAAACTTTGAACCACTCCAGTCCGTGGTCATAGCGGCGGTCCTGGTCGATGGTGACACCGTGCAGGTCGAACTCCTCCTGGTTCCAACCGCACACGATGTTCAGACCCGCCCGACCGTGCGTGACGTGGTCGATGGTGGCGATGGCCTTGGCGCCGAACGTCGGCGTGACCAGCGGCACATGGATGGTGGAGAAGATCGCAATGCGTTTCGTCAGCGCACCCAGGGCAGCCCCATGCGTCAGTGTCTCGAACGAACGGCCGTATATGTTGGACTTGCCCTGAAAGCCGCGCCACTTCGCTACCGGCAGAATGAATTCGATCCCGGCATCGTCGGCAATTCGCGTCATTGCCACGATGTCGTCCCAGTCCGCGCGCCAGCGTTCCGGTGCGAGGCTCATGGTCAGCCCGCCGTCGCAATTGGCGCTGAATACACCGAGCTTGAACGTGTTCGGTCCGAACAGCGGGTTGTTGGAACGGGATGGGTGCATCGGTGGGTCCATCGTTCGCGCTCAGAATAGTTGGATCAATTGCGTTTTTAGATATGCCGTCTCCGGTAGATGCGGATGCACCGGATGGTCCGGGCCGGCGCCGCTGGTGAACAGAATGCGGCCCTCGCGCCGCGCGCGATGCAGGCCGAAGACGATCTGTGCGCTCCACGCTTCCAGCGGAGCGTGATGGCTGCACGAGGCGACGAACAGGAAGCCACCCGGTGCCACCAGTGGTGCTGCCAGGCGTGCCATCCGGCCGTAGGCGCGCAACCCCGCCTCTGCATCCTTGCGTGAGGGCGCAAACGCTGGTGGATCGCACACCACGATGTCGAACCGTTCACCGACCAGTGCCGCCATCGCATCGAACCCGTCTTCGCGCCTGACTTGCACGCGATCCGCAATGCCGTTCAGGGACGCGGTTGCCTCCGCTTGCGTCAGCGCCGGCGCGCTGCTGTCAACCAGCAGCACCTCGCGCGCTCCCGCCGCGGCGCAGCGCAGACCGAACGCGCCGATATGGCTGAACACGTCCAGCACCCGCGCGTCTTTCGCCAACGCAACCACGCAATCGCGGTTGGGACGCTGGTCGAAGAACCAGCCGGTTTTCTGCCCGCCCAGCGGATCAACCATGAACCGCACGCCGCCCTCGATCACCTCGGCGCGTGCGTCATTGCCGAACAACAGCTCGACGTTTTCTGCCAACCCCTCATGCCGACGTGCCGCAGAGTCATTGCGCGCCACCACTGCACGCAGCGGCAACAAGCCGGTAAGCGCCTCCACGATCGACGATGACAGCCGATCCATCCCAGCGGTGTTCGCCTGCAGCACCGCAACATCATCATAGCGGTCGATTACCAAGCCCGGCAGCCGATCTGCCTCGGCGTGCACCAGCCGGTGGAATGGCGTGTCGCAAACACGACGGCGCAGTGTGACCGCCTCGTCCAGACGCACGCGCAGCCAGTTCACGTCGATCGCTGCCGTTGGATCGCGATCAAGCAGTCGCGCCGCGATCAGGCTGCGCGGATTGAACATGAACGTACCGAATCGAGTGCCGTCGTCGCCCTCAATCTGGACCAGGCCGCCGGCCGGCATCTGTCGGTAATCCGGCTTCATGAGAAGCTCGTTGGAGAACACCCAGGGCGAGCCGGCCCGCAGCCGCCGTCCCTGGCCAGGGTTGAGTCGCAGTGTCGGTCGGTTCAAGCGCTGGTGTCCATCAATCGCCCAAGGAGCGAGTCCGGGCCGTCACAGGATGCGAAGGCCATCTCCGGGCCACTGTAGGGCGGGCCGCGCGAGGTGCGCTACATTCTCATGCCCCAGGCAAGCGCAGGTCGGGGATCAAGGTTGACCCGAATATTCAGACGCATATACGCGGATCGGTAACGTCCACTTGGCGCTATCTCAGCCAGAACCTCTGGAGTGCCCGGTGCGCTTGCGTCTTGCGGTGCCGGCGCATCAGGACAGTGGCCTGTTTGGCCGCTGCGCGTCTGGCTTCGAAGACGATCGCAGCAAGGTCCTCGCGGATGGCATCGCGACCCAGAGCATCGAGCGTCCACGACACGGCTTGCTCAATGTCTGGCACGCGCAGTTGTTCCGGGCGTGTTTCAAGGACGCGGCGCAGGAGCAGGTTTGCGACGTGGCTGAAATCCGTAGGCATTGACTGGGCTTTTTCCCGCTTGCACGGGCGCTTGGCCTAGCACTATCCGTCGCTACTTGGTAAAGTTCCCGCTATTAACTGAAAGTACGCCCGCTCTGATGGGTTTTGTTCTACTGGAGCGAGAGTGTATTATGCGTCCGACACTTCTTGGTATTGAGATAGCGCGCTGCACGTGTCGCGGTTGTTGTATAAGATGCGTTTCAAACGCGCCCGACCTTGCATCCTTTGGTTGTCGCGCCGCGGGTTCTCAGGCAGCGGCGCGCCGTGTCGGAAGCAGGATTGCGCGCAGTGCCGCAACCAACCGATCCATCATCGCATCGGTGTGCAGAGGCGTCGGGGTGATCCGCAACCGCTCCTCGCCACGAGGCACAGTCGGATAATTGATCGGTGTCGCGTACATGCCGAACTCATCCAGCAGCCGCCGGCTCACCGCGCTGCATAGGGCGGCGTCGCCAACGTGCAGGGGCACGATGTGGCTGGATGACGGCAGCACCGGCAGTCCTGCCGCGGCCAGGCGCTGTTTCAAAGTATCGGCGCGCTCGAACAGCGCCGCGCGCCGGTCTGAATTGCCGCGCACGTGGCGCACGCTGGCGAGTGCTGCCGCGGCGATCATTGGCGGCAGCGATGTGGTGAAGATGAATCCAGGCGCACAGGAACGGATGTAGTCCACCACGGGCGCATCGCCGGCGATGTAGCCGCCGTGGCAGCCGAAGGCCTTGGCGAGCGTCCCTTCGATCACGTCGATCCGCGCCGCCACGCCATCACGCTCCGCCACACCTGCACCGGACGGCCCGTACATGCCGACCGCATGCACCTCGTCGAGATAGGTCATCGCGCCATAGCGCGCGGCAAGGTCGCAGATCGCTGCGATCGGCGCGATGTCGGCGTCCATGGAATACACCGACTTAAATGCGATCAGTTTCGGCGCCGTCGGGGAAGTCGCGCGCAGCAGGTCCTCAAGATGCGCCAGGTCGTTGTGGCGGAAGATTTGGCAGGTCGCCTTCGATCCCTTGATGCCGGCGATCATCGAGGCGTGGTTGCGGGCATCGGAGAATACCTGCCAATCCGGCAGCGAGTTCAGAATGGTGGAGAGTGCCGCCTGATTGGACACGAAACCCGACGTGAACAGCAGCGCCGATGCCTTGCCGTGCAGATCTGCCAGCTCTTTCTCCAGAGCGTCATGTGCGGGGCTGGTGCCGCTGATGTTGCGAGTGCCGCCGGCGCCGGCCCCCATCTCGCGCGCGGCCGCACAAGCGGCCTCGATCACCACCGGGTGGCCGCCCATGCCGAGATAGTCGTTCGACGACCAGACCAGCACCTCACTGCCGTCCGGTCGGCGGTACAGCGGGAACCGTTCCGCCTGCTTGTGCAGCGGCGTAAAGCGCCGATAGCGGCCTTGCGCCTCGATGTCGGTCAAAGCCTCACGGCAGCGAGCTTGAAACGGATGCATCTCTACGCCTCATCTCCCGACGAGATTGGTTTCCAGTCTATCGGCCGCAACCGCCGCTTCCCATCCGTATAAGCCCGGACGTAAGGTGAATAATCCTTCACCGTACGTAAATGCGAACCTCCTGCTGCGTGCCGGCCTGCTCCGCGCGCAGCCCAAGATGGATACGGCTGGCAGGCACGCCCTGGGCCATGATATCGCGCATCACATCCGTTGCCCGGCGCTGCGCCGCAGCCATGTCGGCTCCGGCGGGCAGCATGGCAATCACGTCGTAATCCACCCCGGGCGCGCGTGTCTCGGCCTCCCGCACCGCATAGCGCAACATGTCCTGATAGTTGGGGTTCGGTTCCGAATAGCCGATCGTGAGCAGGGCTGTGCGGGAGTCCCCCTTCGGTGCTTCGGGCCTGACTGGCGTTGCCTCCGGCGAGGGGGCGAAGGTCGTCTGGTCCACCAGCTTGCAGCCGGCGAGCGCGAGGCCCGCCGCCAATATCCACATCGCCCTCATACCGACCTCGGTTCCCGTTCCTCACTCTCTTGCAGCTCGGCGCCCCGCGGGCAAGATGTGCCGATCGCACGCAAGGATGCCTCGCATGATCGCCCAGACCAACCAGCGCATCGATGGCAGGCGGCTATGGGACAGCCTGATGACGATGGCGGAGATCGGAGCGACGGCAAAGGGTGGCGTACGGCGGCTGACCCTGACCGAGGTGGACCGGCGCGGCCGCGACAGGTTCCGCGCCGCGTGCGAGGCGGCGGGACTGACCGTGCGGGTCGACGCGATCGGCAACATGTTTGCCCGCCGTCCTGGCCGAGATCCGAGCCGACTGCCGGTGTTGTTCGGCAGCCATCTGGACAGCCAGCCGTCCGGCGGGAAGTTCGACGGCGCTCTGGGCGTGCTTGCCGGCCTTGAGGTCATGCACACGCTGAACGACCTTGGACTTATCACCGAGGCGCCGCTCGAGCTGGTGAACTGGACCGACGAGGAGGGCAGCCGTTTCGGGCATTCGCTGATGGGATCGGGCGTGTGGTCCGGCGTGTTCTCGCTCGACAAGGCCTATGCATTGTCTGATGTGGAAGGCGTAACCGTGGGGACCGCGCTCGACGGCATCGGCTATCGCGGGATGGAGCCGGCCGCAGCGTTTCCTGCGGACGCCTATTTCGAGCTGCATATCGAGCAAGGTCCGATTTTGGAGCGCGAGACGAAGGAGATCGGCATCGTCACCGGCGCGCAGGCGATGGTGTGGTACGACGCGGTCGTCACCGGCCAGGATTCCCACGCCGGCACCACGCCGCCGTCGGCACGCAAGGATGCGCTGGTATGCGCGGCGCGGATCATCGACCTGGTCGATCGCATGATGCGTGCGCGCGGCGAAGACGGCCGAGGTACAGTCGGTCAGCTTCTGGTCTCGCCGAACAGCCGCAACGTGGTGCCTGGCGAGGTGCGGTTCTCGGTGGAGTTCCGCCACCCGTCAGATGCAGAGGTGGACCGTCTGGATGCGCAGTTCCCGCGTGAGGCGGGCTTCATCGCCCGGGACTGCGGGGTGAAGCTGGAGCTGACGCCGTTGTTCAAAATCCCGGCGCAGCCGTTCGATCCCGCCTGCGTGGACCTTGTGCGGCAGGGCGCGGCAAAGCTCGGCTACAGTGCGCGTGAGATTGTCTCAGGCGCCGGACATGACGCCGTGTATGTGGCGCGCCACGTGCCGACCGCGATGATATTCACACCGTGTAAGGATGGCCTGTCGCACAACGAGGCGGAAAGCATCGAGCCCGAAGAAGCGGAGGCCGGAGGGCAGGTATTGTTCGAAGCTGTCCTGGCGCGGGCAAATAGAATTGCCTAGCGCAGGTGCAGCCGCTGGCGTGATGGTGCTCGACGGAGGCGGGATTGCCGCCGCAATGCCCGCCCCTTATAGCCGCAGGTAGTCTTGAGGAGACGCCATGGCCGCACCTGATGCGCCCACCATCGACAACCCGGTGCTCGCGCACCAGGCGGAGATCCTGGCCCGACCGCCGACCCAGGCCTGGGAAATGGCCAACACCATCCGCGCGCTCGCGATCGATGCGGTGGAAGCCGCCAAGTCTGGCCACCCTGGCATGCCGATGGGCATGGCTGACGTGGCGACCGCACTCTGGACCCGCTTCCACAAGTTCGATGCCGCAGACCCCCGGTGGCCGGATCGCGACCGGTTCGTGCTTTCCGCCGGCCATGGCTCAATGCTGCTGTATGCGTTGCTCTACCTCACCGGACACGACGGCATGGGGATCGAGGAGATCAGGCGCTTTCGCCAGCTTCACTCCCTGGCGGCCGGCCATCCGGAATTCGGCGAGCACCCAGCAATCGAGACCACGACCGGCCCGCTTGGCCAAGGCTTCGCAACCGCGGTTGGCATGGCGCTGGCCGAGCGGATGCTCGCGGCACGGTTCGGTCGCTCGCTGGTGGATCACCGCACCTGGGTGATCGCCTCGGACGGCGACATGATGGAGGGCATCAGCCACGAGGCGGCCGCAATCGCGGGTCATCTCTGTCTCTCCAAACTCACCGTCATGTATGACGACAATCACATTTCGATCGACGGCGACACCGCGCTGGCATACTCGGACGATGTGGTGAAGCGCTTCACGGCCTATGGCTGGGCGGCGCGACGGATCGACGGCCACGACCCGCAGCAGATCAATGCGGCGCTGTCGTTCGCCATGCGCTCGAAGAAGCCGACCCTGATTGCGTGCCGCACCATCATTGGCCTCGGTGCTCCGACCAAGGCCGGCACTGCCGCGACCCACGGTTCGCCTCTTGGAAGCCAGGAAGCAGCGGCGGCGAAGGCGGCCCTGGGCTGGCACGCACCGCCGTTCGCCGTGCCGGACGAACTGCTGGAGCGATGGCGTGCCGTCGGTAGCCGTGGCGCCGGTGCTCGTCGCGCCTGGCTCAAGCGCCTTGCACACAACAATATGCGCCCGGAATTCGAGCGGGTGATGGCGGGCAAGCTGCCGGACAACTGGCACGAGACGGTTGCCGCGCTGAAGCAGGAAATCGCCGAGACCAGGCCGAAGATCGCCACGCGCCAGTCCAGCCAGAAGGTGCTGGAGGCGCTGGTGCCGGCAACGCCTGAGCTGGTCGGCGGCTCGGCTGATCTGACCGGCTCCAATCTGACCTTTGTAAGGTCCATGGGCACGCTGAATGCCGGCAACTTCTCCGGCCGCTATGTCCACTATGGTGTGCGCGAACATGGCATGTGTGCGGCCGCGAATGGCATCGCCCTGCACGGCGGCTTGATTCCCTACACGGGCACGTTCTTCGTCTTCACCGACTATATGCGCCCCGCGATCCGCATCGGCGCCATCGCGCGCGCCCATGTCATCCACGTGCTGACCCATGATTCCATCGGCCTTGGCGAGGACGGCCCGACGCATCAGCCGATCGAGCACCTCGCCAGTCTGCGAGCCATGCCGCACCTCCACGTCTATCGCCCGGCGGATGCGATGGAGGTGGCCGAGTGCTGGGAACTGGCCATTCGCCGCAACGACGGTCCCAGTTTGCTGGTGCTGACCCGCCAGGCTCTGCCAACGATGCGCACTGACACGACCGAAAACCGCTGCGCCCGCGGCGGCTACGTGCTGGCGGAGGCCGAAGGGCCTCGCGCCGCGACGCTGGTCGCCACGGGGTCCGAGGTATCGATAGCCATGGACGCGCGCTCTGCCCTGGCCTCCGATGGGCTTGCCACCACCGTGGTGTCGCTCCCCTGCTGGGAGTTGTTCTCGCAGCAAGATGAAGCGTATCGTGCCGAGGTGCTGGGGACCGCATTCCGGGTCGGCGTCGAGGCCGCCGGTGGATTCGGTTGGGAGCGCTGGCTTGGCAATGACGGCATCTTCATCGGCATGACCGACTTCGGAGCCTCGGCACCTTATGAGGATCTTTACAAACACTTCGGTATCACCCCCGACGCTATCGTGGCCGCGGTCCACAAGCGGCTCGGCTGAGGGCCTGAACCACAGAGAAGGAATGCAACCATGCCCGTGAAGGTCGCCATCAACGGATTTGGACGGATCGGCCGCCTGGTGCTGCGCGCGATGATCGAGAGCGGTCGCGACGACCTTGTGCCGGTCGCGATCAATGATCTCGGCAGCACCGAGGCGAACGCGCACCTGTTCCACTACGATAGTGTGCATGGCCGCTTCCCCGGCCAGCTCGAAGTATCGGGCGACACGATCACCATTCGCTATGGCGGCCGGACCTGGGGGCCGATCAAGGTGTCGGCTGAACGCGATCCCACCAAGGTGCCGTACGCCGGCGTCGATGTCGCATTGGAGTGCACCGGCATCTTCACCAGCAAGGAGAAGGCGTCCGCGCTGATCACGGCCGGCGCGCGCAAGGTGCTGATCTCGGCGCCAGGCGACCATGTGGACGCCACCATCGTCTATGGTGTGAACCATAAGTCGATCACCAAGGACATGACGGTGATCTCCAATGCGTCGTGCACGACGAACTGCCTGGCACCGATGGCGAAGGTGCTGCACGATAACTTCGTCATCGAGCGCGGCTACATGGTGACCATCCACGCCTACACCGGCGATCAGAACACCGTCGACACGCTGCACAAGGATCTGCATCGCGCGCGTGCGGCGGCGGTCTCGGCGATCCCGACCTCCACTGGTGCTGCGCGCGCGGTCGGGCTGGTGATGCCGGAACTGAAGGGCAAGCTGGACGGCACGGCGATCCGCATTCCGACACCGAATGTGTCGTTGGTGTCGTTGGATGTGAACCTGAAGAAGTCGGCGACCAAGGATCAGGTCAATGCGGCGATGCTGGATGCGTCGAAGGGCGCGTTGCGGGGCATTCTCGACTACAACACCGAGCCGCTGGTCAGCGTCGATTTCAACCACAGCCCGGCGTCCTGCACATTCGATGCGACACAGACCGCGGTCGTCGATGGTGCGCTGGTTCGCGTGATGGGCTGGTACGACAACGAGTGGGGCTTCTCGAACCGCATGTCCGATACGGCGGCGCTGTTCGGCAGTCTGTAACGCCCTGATCCTCCCCCTCCCCTTGCGGGAGGGGGTCAGGGGGAGGGGAAACCGCACGTCGGAGACAACTCAATGTCCTTCCGGACCCTCGACAGCGCCGATGTGGCCGGCAAGTCCGTCCTTCTCCGCGCCGACCTGAATGTGCCGGTTCGGGATGGCAAGATCAGCGACCTGACGCGCATCGAACGCCTGACGCCGACGATCCGCGAATTGGTCGCCAAGGGTGCCAAGGTCATCGTCTGCAGCCACTTCGACCGGCCGAGGGGCAGGCGTGTCCCGGAGATGTCGCTGGCGCCGGTTGCGATTGCGCTGGGCGAGGTGCTGGGACAGCGGGTGCGCTTCGCGGAGGACTGCATTGGCGTGGTCGCCCAGCAGGCGGTCGACCGCATGTCGCGCGGCGACGTGTTGGTTTTGGAGAACACGCGCTTTTACGCGGCAGAGGAGAAGAACGATCCCGGCTTCGCTGCTGAACTTGCGAAGCTGGCCGACATCTACGTGAACGATGCTTTTTCCGCGGCGCATCGCGCACACGCCAGCACCGAGGGCGTTGCGCACCTGTTGCCTGCCTATGCCGGGCGACTGATGCAGGCGGAATTGGAGGCCCTGGACGCAGCCCTCGGCAGCCCCGCGCGTCCGGTTGCCGCAATTGTCGGCGGCGCCAAGGTATCCACCAAACTGGATTTGCTCGGGAACCTGGTCGGGAAGGTGAACGCCCTGATGATCGGTGGTGCGATGGCCAACACCTTCCTGGCGGCACAGGGCCGGGCGGTCGGCCGCTCGCTGCAGGAAGCCGAAATGCACGCGACGGCGCTGGACATCCTTGCGCGCGCCGGGAAGGCGGGCTGCGAGGTTGTGCTGCCGAGCGACGCCGTTGTGGCAGCCGAGCTAAAGCCGGGCGTGGCAACGCAGACTGTGCCGGTCACGGCTGTACCGGGTGACGCGATGATCCTCGATGTCGGCCCGGCGACAGTCGCAGCGCTGATTCGGCACCTGGGTGATTGGCGCACGGTGGTATGGAACGGGCCGCTGGGCGCCTTTGAGACCCCGCCCTTCGACGTTGCCACCACCGCGTTCGCCAAGGCAGTGGCGGAGGCCACCGGGAAGGGAGCGCTGCGCAGCGTCGCCGGTGGCGGCGATACCGTCTCGGCATTGCGGCGAGCCGGCGTGCTTGACCGCATGAGCTACGTCTCAACCGCTGGCGGTGCGTTCCTGGAATGGCTTGAGGGCAAGACGCTGCCTGGTGTCGCCGCGCTCGGCTGACCCCTTGCGGGCGTACCTGGCGGGTCCGGACATCTTTTCGTCCGAGGCCATGCAACTGACCGAGCGGAAGAAGGCAGTCTGTGCACGGCATGGGCTGATTGGGATTTCGCCGCTCGACCCGTTGCCGGGTGAACCCGACGAATGGGCGGCGCTGCCCGAGTGGCAGCGTATTGCGTTGCGCAACGAGGCTCACATTCGTTCCTGTGACCTGATGCTCGCTAATCTGACGCCGTTCCGTGGACCGAGTGCTGACGTTGGAACGGTTTACGAGGTCGCATTCATGCGCTCGCTGAGCCGGCCGGTGTTCGCCTACGCAACGACGGCCGCCGGCTTCACGCGGCGCACGCTCGACTTCGCGGCCGGACAAGGAGGTGTCGTCGCCGCGCCCGATGGGTCGCTGCGCGACACCCAGGGCATGCTGATCGAGCAGTTCGGGTTGTTCGACAATCTGATGATTGAGGCGGGGATACTCGCTTCCGGCGGCAGATTGATCGTCGAGGAGATCGCCACGGAGGATCGCTGGACCGACCTGTCGGTGTTCGAGCGCTGTGTGCGGGCGTCCGTGGCCTAGCCGCCGCTTGCGACGCGCGGCGCGGCCGGGCCCAGTGCCGCAGCGACGCCGAATTCGCCAGGGAGCGAACCCCTCGGGAACAGCCGCGTGACATGCCCCATCTTGCGCCCAGGCCGGGCTTCGATCTTCCCGTACAGATGCGGGATCAGCCCTGGTGCGGCAAGGATTTGCGGCCAAAGCGCCGCCTCATCTGGGCCGACCAGGTTCTTCATCACTGCGTCCGAGTGGCGCATGGCCGGCGGCAGCGGCAGGCCGGCGATGGCGCGAATGTGCAACTCGAACTGGCTCGCCGGGCAGGCGTCGATCGTCCAGTGGCCGGAGTTATGTGGCCGCGGCGCGATCTCGTTCACCAGCACGCGGCCATCGCGATCAACGAACATCTCCACCGCGAGTAGCCCAACGAGATCCAGCGCGTCGGCGACTCGCCGAGCGATCGCCTGTGCCTTCTGATCGACCAACTCCGGAATACGTGCCGGGGCCAGGGTCAGGTCGAGAATATGGTCCCGGTGGCGGTTCTCGACCGTGTCGAAGGCGGCATAGGCGCCATCGTGGTCCCGCGCCGCGATAACGCTGATCTCCAGCGCAAAGTCGATGAATCCTTCCAGGATCAGCGGCTTGGGCGACAGGGTTGCGAAGGCAGGTGCGACGTCGGCGCTGCTTCGAAGCATTGCCTGTCCCTTGCCGTCGTAACCGAGGCGGGTGGTTTTGAGCACCGCAGGCAACCCGATCCGATCAACCGCGGCGATCAGCGAATCGAGGCTCTCAACCGGTGACCACGGCGCCGTCGGGACGCCGGATCCGTTCAGGAAGCTCTTTTCGAGGATGCGGTCTTGGCTGGTGCGGAGGATCTCAGGAGATGGTCGCACCGGCTTGAGGGATGCAAGAAGATCAAGACCCTCCGCGCTGACATTTTCGAACTCGAAGCTGATCACATCAACCGCCGCGGCAAATTCCCGTAGGCCGGCGGGCGCATGGTAGTCACTGATCGTCGTCGCAGCCGACACCTGGCTGGCTGGGCTGTCCTTCTCGCGGGTCAGGATATGGCACCTATAACCGAGCCGAGCGGCGGCGAGTGCGGACATCCGGCCCAACTGGCCACCGCCTACCAAACCGATCGTCGAATTCGGCGGCAGTGGTGACGTCATTCCGGTGCGTCGGCCACAGCCTTGGTCTGCTCCTCGCGCAGCCTGTCGAGCCGCTCAGCCAATTCTGCGTCGTTGTTCGCGAGGATTGCGGCGGCGAGCAGGGCAGCGTTCACCGCGCCCGCGCGCCCGATCGCGAGCGTTCCGACCGGAATGCCGGCTGGCATCTGCACGATGGCAAGCAGACTGTCCATTCCCTTAAGACTGTGGGATTCAACTGGCACGCCGAGTACTGGCAGCGGTGTCCAGGCGGCGCACATTCCGGGCAGGTGAGCAGCGCCCCCGGCACCGGCGATGATCACCTTCAGACCTCGTTGCCGGGCTCCCATGGCATAATCGCGCAATCTGTCCGGCGTGCGATGCGCCGAAATGATCCGCGTCTCGTGCGGCACTGCCAGAAGTTGCAGCGTCTCCGCCGCATGGCGCAGGGTGCCCCAGTCCGACTGGCTGCCCATGATGATGCCGACGACAGGACCCATCAGGCGATACTGTCCGGGATCAGCCGGCTCTCCAACCAGGCGATCTCATCTTTCAGCATGAGCTTCCGCTTCTTAAGCCGTTGCAGATGCAACTGATCTGCCGCGCCCTGTTCCGCCAGGCGCGCGATTACTGTGTCGAGATCACGATGCTCGCTGCGGAGTTCGTGCAGCTTGCGCAGCAGCGAGTCCCGGTCGGTCAGCATCCCGGTTCAATACCACGAAACCGCAGTCGGCACCGAGTCCCCCGGCGAGAGATTCGTCATGGCCCTGACCATGTCAATCGAGTTACCATAGCGTCCTTGACTACCTTTAGCGGAGGAGGTCCATGACCCTTCAGGCCCGTCTCGATGCCCTGAAAGAGCGCCATGCAGCGCTCGAACTGCGCATCGCCGACGAGGACCAGCGACCTAGGCCCGACAGCGAGACGCTTACGCGCCTCAAAATCGAGAAGTTGCGGGTCAAGGAGGAAATGGAGCGCCTCCGCACCCAGACGGAGTAGGCTAGGCGACCTCGTCAGCCTCAGGCACCGGCGGCGGCGGGACAGCGCGGCCTTCCCGCTCGAGCCGCTCGTTGGCCTGCGTGATCGCGGCGTTGAGGTCGGTCTGGCTGCATAGCCCCAGGATGACCGGATCGCGCGGCTTGATGTTGGCGCTGTTCCAATGCGAACGCTCGCGCACCTTCTGGATCGTGTCCTTGGTGGTGCCGAGAAGCTTGGAGACCTGAGCCTCGGAGAGCTGCGGATAGCTGCGAAGCAGGAAAGCGATGGCATCAGGGCGGTCATTGCGCTTGGCGACAGGCGTATAGCGCGAGCCGCGCAGACGCTTCGGCGCGGGCAACGCGGTCGGCGCCAACCTCAGCCGCATCTCCGGATCAGCTTCCGCGCGCCGAATTTCATCAGCGGTGAGCTGGCCGTTGGCGATCGGGTCATAGCCGACGATACCCTGCGCGACCTCGCCGTCGGCGATCGCCTGCACCTCAAGCGGGTGCATGCCGCAGAAGTCGGCAATCTGCGTGAAGGTGAGCGCGGTCTTCTCGATCAGCCACACGGCGGTGGCTTTGGGCATCAGCGGTAGTGTCATGGCTGGCGGATATGACAACCGCCCGAGGGTGGGTCAAGGGCGCTGGTCAGGATTATGCTGGGATGTTCCAAATGGGAGGCAAGGGATGATGGAAGAGGACGAAGGACCGGTCCGCAAGCGGGTGCGACTCGAGAAGCTGGTGCTCGACACACTGGGGATCATCGAACTGCGCGACTACATCGACGAGCTGAAGGCCGAGATCGCCAGGGTGGAAGCCGACATCGACCGCAAACAGGGCCACCGCAGCGCTGCCGATGCATTCTTCCGCAAGCCCTGACGGTATATGAAAAGGGCCGGCGAACCGGCCCTCTCCCGTACTGGTCACTGCGCGTGCGTCAGGCCGCCTTCACAGCCTCTTGGCCGTCATTGGCTACTGCGGCCACGGAGCCGTTGCCGACTGCGATGCGACGCGGCTTCAGCGCCTCGGGCACCACCCGCTTCAGGCCGATATGAAGCAGCCCATTCTGCAGGTCCGCGCCATCGACCACTATGTGATCGGCGAGCACGAAGCGGCGCTCGAAGGCGCGGCCAGCGATGCCGCGATACAGCATCTCACCCTTCTGCCCTTCGCTGTTCGCCTTGCCGGACACCAGCAACGTGTTGTCCTTCACGACGAGGTCCAGCTCCTCCGGCCGGAATCCAGCTACTGCCATGGTAAGGCGGTAGGTGTCCTCGCCGGTTTTCTCGATATTGTAGGGCGGGTAGCTCGATGCGTCCGCGCTGGACGTCGCAGTGTCCATCAAGCGGGCCATCCGGTCGAAACCGATAGCGGTACGAAACAATGGAGCAAAATCGAAAGTCGTCATGGCAGAACCTCCTGCTGCAGCAAGGTCACGATGTGGACCGCCCGAATGGGCCGGCCCGTTTAACCCTCCGAAACCCCGATAGGGCGTTCCGAACACACATGAAATGGCAAGCGTCGCGCCCCTGTTCAAGAGGCGCCGCAGCGCGGAATGGCTGTTCTGGTCTGGCTACTTCTTGATCCCGAGGCCCGCGAATTTCTTGTTGAACTTGGCGACCTGGCCGCCGCTGTCGATGATGCGATGCTGGCCGGTCCAGGCCGGATGCGACTTCGGGTCGATGTCCAGCCGCAGCGTGTCACCGTGCTTGCCGTAGCATGAGCGTGTCTTGAACTGGGTGCCGTCGGTCATCACGACGGTGATCTCGTGGTAGGCGGGGTGGATGCCCGGCTTCATGGCGCTGCTCCTGCTGGCGCCGCCGATCCCGACCGGAAGCGCGAGCGCCGGCATATAGCGCCGGCGCCGCGCAAAGGCCAGTGCTCGCCGTTATCGCGCGGCCGCCTGGTGGCGGGCGTGATCGCTCGCCGCGTAGTTGCGGAACATCTGGTCGGCCGTCTTCTTCTGCTGATCGGACAGCGAGCCGTACAGCGTCTGGAAGGCCGGCACGAGTTTCTGCATGTCCTGCGCGCGCTCCTGCTCGATCTGCGCATAGGACTGCATGTTGTCCACCGCCGTCATGGAGCCCAGCCTTCCTGCGCGCTGCTGGTAGATCGTGTCCATCGCCTTGGCATTGTCGCGCATGACCTGGGCGAACTGGTCCCATTGCTGGCTCTGTTGCGGCGTGATGTGGAGTTTGCTGTGCAGGTCGGCGATACGCCGTTCGACCAGGCTTTCGATTGTCTCGCCGGGCTGCCTGGCGGACGCTGCACGGCTGCCGTGGGGCGTTGCCTTCAGAGTGGTGCCCGATGGGACACCCGTCTGATCCGGCGCAGTCTGGGCCAAGGCCGGGGCCGCGAACAGCAACGTGGTGGCCAGCAGCGTGGCGGCATGCTGGGCGAGCGTCTTTGTCATGGCAGACTTCTCCCTTGCGGACAGGTGCTGAAATTGGCGGCTGATTATGGCGGGACTGGTCACCTCGCGGGGTATTGTCATGGCGGGATCAGGCGAGCGTGGCACGCCAATATGCGGCCGATTGCTGAGACGTGGGTCGCTTCGGTGAAGACGATGCCGGCGCCGCCCATCGCCCGCGCGCCGAGATGCTGCACGTGCCAGTCATCGCCAAGACCATCGATGGCGGAGTACTGGCACATCGGCGACACCACGATGCGATTGCGCGCGGTGACCGAACGGAAACTGATCGGCTCGAACAGAAGAGGCGTTGCCATGCGGGGCTACGGTCCTTGCGGCTGCGTTGCGGCGCAGTATCGCAGTGACCGTGTACCGTGTCAGTCCACCTCGGGCGCCATGCCCTTCTGCGCCAGTTCGCGCCGCGCCTTGTCGGTCTTGTCCAGCTCGAGCCCCATGCCGCGCATGACATGCGGTGCCTTGGTGAACTGGATGTCGCCGTAGGCCACGACCTCGACCCGGTTTCCCCACGGATCGAGGAAGTCCAGGAACGGGCCATCGAGCAACTCGCCGCCCGCGGCCTTGACGAGATCGCGCACCGCGCTGCGGTCATCCACCACCAGGCCGAAATGGCGCGGGCTGTCGCGGTGTTCCGTGCTGACCTGCGTCAGGTTGATGAACTGGTCGCCCATGTCGATGAAGGCGTTGGTCTTGCCCTTGCCGCGCAGCGTGAAATCGAAGATGCGGCCGTAAAAGGCAAGCGCCTCCTCAATGTCACCGACCTCGATGGCGACGTGGTTCATCCCGACCATCCTGGGCTTGTGCATTGCCGGTCCTCCTGCGCCTGATCTGCCGCTCAGATGGGCGCGGCGGCGGCGATCTGCCAGGGGTGCTCCCCTTGCATGCCGCGTTGCGGCCATGCGAGCCTTTGCCCACGCCGACCGGAGGAAACGATCATGAGCGCCGCATTCGATCTTACGTCCCGCTTTGCCAAGGGACTGCCCGACCCAGCGCCGCGCTTTGGTGGCTTTCCCAAGTACAATTTCGTCGGTGGGCACAATGATCCGGAGCGAATCCCGATCGAAGGCCTGATCGAGGCCACCGCGTCGGTGCTGCGCCGCGAAGGCTCGAAGTTGGCCATGTACAATCTGGCGCAGGGACCGCAGGGATTCGTTGGCCTGCGCGAGATGGTTGCCGACAAGCTCAACCGCCACCGCGGTATGAAGATCAGCCGCGACGAAGTGCTGGTCACCACGGGGTCCGGTCAGGGCATCGACATGATCAGCCGCATGTTCGTCGATCCGGGCGACACGGTGATCCTGGAGGAGTTCTGCTACGCGGGTGCGATCAACCGCTTCAGGCGCGTCGGCGCCGAAATCATCGGCATTCCGCTGGACGAGGATGGCATGCGCCTGGACGTGCTGGCGTCCACGCTGGAAGAACTGAAGCAGAAGGGCGTGACGCCGAAATACATCTATACCATTCCGACGATTCAGAACCCGACCGGCAGCATCATGCCGCTGGAGCGGCGCCAGCAGTTGCTTGCACTCTCGCGTCAGTATGGTGTGCCGATCTTCGAGGACGAGTGTTACGCCGATCTGGTCTGGGCGGGTGGCGCTCCTCCTTCACTGTATGCGATGGATCCGAAGCAGGTCGTGCACATCGGTTCGTTCTCGAAGACTCTCGCGCCGGCGTTGCGCGTCGGTTATGCGGTGTCGGAGTGGCCGGTTCTGTCGCGCATGATCGCCTGCAAGCCCGACAGCGGCACCGGCGCGCTCGATCAGATGATCGTCGCCGAGTATTTCTCGAAATACTTCGACAAACATGTCGGCGCGCTGACCGGTGTGCTGAAGGAGAAGCTCGACACCATGGTGGAGGCGGTGGAGCGCGAGTTCGGCACGACCGCCGATTTGTGGAAGCCGCAAGGCGGCATCTTCCTGTGGCTGAAGCTGCCGGACAGTGTCGATGTCCGCAAGCTGGTGAAGCCGGCGGGGGATGCCGGCATCCTGTTCAATCCGGGACCCGAGTGGGTGTGCAATCCGGAGCCGGCCAAGTCGTATATGCGTCTGTGTTTCGCGCTGTCGTCGAAGGAGGTGATCCGCGAGGGTGTCGCCGCACTCGCGCAGGTCTGCTACGAGCAGACCGGCATTCCGGTGCGTAGCGACAATGTCCAGCGCCGGTCGGCCTGATCCATGGCGCAGGATATCGCGCTCACGGTGAACGGCCGCTCGGTGCGCGTGTCAGCGCTCGAGACGACTCCGCTGCTGGACGTGCTGCGCAATCAGCTCGACCTGAAAGGGGCGCGCTACGGTTGCGGTCTGGAACAATGTGGCAGCTGCATGGTGCTGCTGGATGGCGAGCCGATCTACGCGTGTTCGCGCGAGGTCGGCACCGTTGGCGGACGCAGCGTCACCACGATCGAGGGGCTGGGCACAGTGGCCCAGCCACACCCGCTGCAGCAGGCATTCCTCGATGAGCAGGCGGGACAATGCGGCTACTGTCTGTCCGGCATTGTGATCAGCGCCAAGGCTCTGCTTGATCGCAATCCGACGCCGACGCGCGCCGACATCGCGACGGCATTGGACAAGAACCTCTGTCGCTGCGGTGCGCACCCACAAATCCTGCGTGCGGTGGAGAAGGCCGCCGCCATGCTGCGGGGAGGGCAGGTGGCATGAGCGAACTCGCTGCCGCAGTCGATCCAGAACAACCGGCGCATGGAGCAGTGGCTGCGCTTCGAACCGGATCGCACCGTGCGCCTCGCGGTTGGCAAAGTGGAACTGGGCCAGGGCAACGTCACTGCACTCGCACAGATCGCCGCCGATGAATTGGACGTGGCGCCGGAGCGCATCGCGGTGCTTTCGGGTGACACCGAGGAAGCACCGGACGAAGGCCAGACCACGGGCAGCCAGTCCATCGAGGTGTCCGGCCGTTCCGTGCGGCTGGTTTCGGCGGAGCTGCGGGCGCGTGTGCTGGATCGCCTGGCACAACGGCTGAATTGCAGCCCGACAGAGCTGACGGTGGAGAATGGCGTTTTCCGCCGCGGCGATGCACCTACCGGGCATGACTATTGGAATTTCACTACCGCCGAGGACTTTGCACGCGACATCGAAGGCAACGCGACGCCGAAGCCGCATACGGCGTATCGTTATGTCGGTAATTCGGTTGCACGGCGCGATCTGCCGGCGAAGCTGTCAGGCGCCGGGTTCATTCACGACGTGGTGCGACCTGACATGCTGCATGCGCGCACTCTGCGGCAGCCGTGCCGCGGCGCGCGTCTCGTATCGCTGGATCAGGCCGCTCTGCGGCGGGCTGAGCGCGGCGAGTTCCGCGTCGTGAGAGTGGGAGACTTCGTCGCATTTGTCGGCGACGATGAGACGGTGGTGCAGCGCGCCGCTGCAGCCGCGCCGTTGCATGCGAAATGGAACAATGTGCCGCAGATTACGTCCGAGCAGCAGGAGGCGGCGTGGTTGGTCGGGCAGCCATCCAATGACCGCGTGCTGGGCGATGCGCTGCCGGTGGCCGAGACCGCCAATGTGGTGATGGCAAGCTATTCGCGGCCCTATGTCGCACATGCCTCGATGGCGCCGTCCTGCGCGCTGGCAGAGTACCGTAATGGGCACCTGTCGGTGTGGTCGCACACGCAGGGCGTCTATCCGCTGCGAACCGCGTTGGCGAGCGTGCTTGGCATAGCGCAGGACGCGATCACCGTGCGGCATGCTCATGGCGCGGGCTGCTATGGGCACAACGGAGCGGATGACGTCGCGGTGGATGCTGCGGTGATCGCAGTGCAGATCCCGGAGCATTGCATCCGCGTGCAATGGCGCCGCGAGGAAGAGTTCGGCTTTGAGCCCGTCGGCCCTGCGATGCACATCACACTGCGTGCTGCGCTCGACGATGCGGGAAAACCCGTGGACTGGACTGCCGATATCTGGTCGGCGACGCATGTGCAACGGCCAAGCAGCGGCGGCAACCTGCTGACCCATGAGGCTCTGCCGACGCCACCACCGGAGCCTCGACCAACCGATCCGCCGGAAGCCAATGGCGGCGGCGGTACGCGCAACGGGTTCCCGCTTTATGACTTCGCGACAAGGCGGGTGGTGCATCACTTGGTACTGCGCGCACCGGTGCGGACATCGGCGCTGCGCGGTCTCGGTGCGCTGCCGAACGTGTTCGCGATCGAGTGCTTCATGGACGAGTTGGCGGAACGGGCAGGGGTCGATCCGGTGGAATACCGGCTATCTCTGCTGTCCGATCCGCGAGCACGTCGATTGGTCGAGAACATCGCACAGCGTTGCAATTGGTCTGCGCGTGGTCCGGCCGGCAGTGGGCGAGGGCTCGGTCTCGGCTGGGCGCGATACAAGAATCGGGCTGCGTACTGCGCTGTCGCTGTCGATGTGGAGGTCGATCAGGAGGTGCGGCTGCGTCACATCTGGTGCGCTGCCGATGCGGGGCTTGTGATCAATCCCGATGGCGGGCGAAATCAGCTTGAAGGCGGCATCGTGCAGGCGGCGAGCATGGTGCTGAAGGAACAGGTGCGGATGGAGGGCGACGGCATCACGTCGGTCGATTGGGCGGGCTATCCGATCCTGCAATTTTCCGAAGTGCCGGAGATCGACACCGAGATCATCCATGCGCCGGACCTGCCGACGCTGGGCATGGGCGAATGCTCGTTCGGCCCAACGGCGGCTGCGATCGGCAACGCAGTGGCGCATGCACTCGGGACGCGGATCCGTGACATGCCGTTCACCCGCGAGCGGATCGAGGCGGCGCTGCTGAAGTGACTGTCGGTTGGGGGACGGGGCCTACGCCTTCACCAGCGGGCAGCCGCCCTCCGCGAGGGGCCGCCACGCCTGGTCGGGCGGGATCGTGACGACTTCCTTGCAGTAGTCATACGGATACTTCGATTCTGCCACCGGTTTGACCTGCCAGAGATGCATCACGTGCATCACCCGGCCATCCTCGCGGATCTGCACGTTGGTGTTGTACATGTCATTGACCGGCGTCGCCTTCATCTTCGCCACCACCGCGTCAGCGTCAGTGGTGCCGGCGGCCTTCACCGATTTCAGCCAATGGGTCGCCGCACAATAGTTCGCGGCGTGCAGCAGGCCGGGGACCATGCCGTTCATCTTGGCGCTCCACCGCTTCGACCATGCGCGCGTCTTGTCGGTCATGTCCCAGTAGAACGAGTTGGTGTACACCAGCCCCTCGCAGGTCTTCTGCCCCAGCGAATGCACATCGTTGATCACCATCAGCAGCGTGGCCATGCGCGTGCCGCCCTGCGACAGGCCGAACTCGGCGGCCTGCTTGATGCAGTTCTGCAGGTCGGTGCCTGCGTTGGCGAAGCCGAACACCTTGGCACCCGATGCCTTCGCCTGCACCAGGTAACTCGAGAAATCCGCAGTACCCAGCGGCGCCTGTACTGCACCAGTACCTTCCCGCCGGCCGCCTGCACGGCCGCGATCGTGTCGCGTTCCAGCGCGTAGCCGAATGCATAGTCGGCGGTGATGAAAAACCAGGTGTCGCCGCCAGCCTTGGTCAGCGCGGTGCCCGTGCCATGCGACAGCGCGTAGGTGTCGTAGGCGAAGTGGATGCCGTACGGCGAGCACTGCTTGCCGGTCATGTCGGATGACGCCGGGCCGGTGATCAGATAGATGCGCTTCTTCTCGCGGCAGACCTGCTGAATGGCCAGGCCAGATGAAGAAGCGGCGCCGTCGGCGAGCACATCGACGCCCTGGTTGTCGATCCATTCGCGCGCCAGCGAACTGGCGACATCGGGCTTGTTCTGATCATCGCCTTGCAGCACTTCGATCGGCCTGCCGAGCACTGAACCGCCGAAATCCTCGACCGCCAATTCGACCGCCAGACGGTTGCCGGGTCCGCCGACATCGCGATACGGGCCACCCATATCGCTAAGCAGACCGATGCGCACCGGTTTGGATGTGCTCTGCGCACGGATTATTCCGGGCACGATGAATGGCGCCGCCGCCAATGTGCCGACCGCGGCGCGCCGGGTGATGTTCAGCATAGTGGTTCTTTCGCCAGAGGCTTATCGGAGCGACGCGTTCAATTTTTCCAGGACCGCCGAACCTGGGCACAGCGCCGCTTCGTCCATATCGTTAAACGGCACCGAGACGGTGTTCATGTGCTTGTGCAGGTCAACTGGATCCGGATCGACATACAGCAAACCAGTGACGATTTCGCCGGCTGCGTGGCGCTCCTGCAGGTAGGTCATCGCGGCGATCCGGTCGTGCACGTCGTAATCGTTGGCAAGCTTGCGCAGACGCAGGACCGAGCCGTCGTGCTGCTTCACCATCTCCACTGTGCCGGCGGCGTATTCCACCGTGATCTCCTCGCGTCCGGTGATCACGTCGAGGTAGTTCACCGCCAGATTGTGCTCACGCACATAGTCGAAGCTGGTGTGCGAGCCTTCGTGGTTGTTGAACGCCACACATGGTGAGATGCAATCGATGAACGCGGCGCCCTGGTGCTTCAGTGCGGCCTCGATCAGTGGGATGAGCTGGTCCTTGTCGCCGGAGAAACTGCGCGCGACGAAGGTGGCACCGAGCTGGAGCGCCATGCCGACAAGGTCGATTGCCGAATCGGTGTTCTCGACGCCGCGCCGGCTCTTGGCGCCGCGATCCGAGGTGGCCGAGAACTGCCCCTTGGTCAGGCCATACACGCCGTTGTTCTCGACGATATAGGTCATGTTCACGCCGCGCCGCATGATGTGCGCGAACTGGCCGATGCCGATCGAGGCGCTGTCGCCGTCGCCAGATACGCCGAGATAGATCAGGTCGCGGTTCGCCAGGTTGGCGCCGGTGAGCACCGACGGCATGCGGCCGTGCACCGAGTTGAACCCATGCGAGGCGCCCAGAAAGTAAGTCGGCGTCTTCGACGAGCAGCCGATGCCCGACAGCTTGGCGATGCGATGCGGCGGCAGGTCGAGGTTGAAGCAGGCACGCACGATCGCACCACTGATCGAGTCGTGGCCGCAGCCTGCGCACAGCGTGGAGACCGCTCCTTCGTAGTCGCGCCGAGTGTAGCCGAGGGAGTTCTTCGGCAACTCCGGATGGTGCAGCTTGGGCTTGGGAATGAAGGTCATGTGTGTGTCCGGGCATGCGCCCGGCCTTCTCTCGTCATGGCCAAGCTTGACCTGGCCATCATGGCACGGCCTTGCGGAATGGGACGACCTTGAGTTCGCCGACCTTGTCGGCAATCGCATCAGAAATGAATTGCGCGGTGATCGGTGTGCCGTCGAAGTGCAGCACGCGGGTCAGACGCGCGGGGTCTAACTCCAGTTCGTTGATCAGCAGTGTGCGCAACTGTCCGTCACGATTCTGCTCGACCACAAAAAGCTGGTCGTGTTCGCTGATGAAGGTCTTCACATCATTGTGGAACGGGAAACCACGCACGCGCAGCAGGTCGAGATGGATGCCGCGCTCCGCCAGGATCTCGTCGGCTTCGTCCATCGCCGGGCTGGTCGAGCCGAAATAGATCGCGCCCAACCGTGTTGGTTCTTTTGCCGCACGCGCCAACGGCCTCGGCACAAGCTGCTTGGCGGTGTCGAACTTCGTCAGCAGGCGCAGCATATTCTCGGCGTAGTCGTGGCCTTCCTCGCTGTAGCGCGCGCGACGGTCCTTCGATGTGCCGCGGGTGAAGAAGGCGCCGCGCGTCGGATGCGTGCCGGGATAGGTGCGATAGGGAATGCCATCGCCATCGACGTCCAGGTAACGGCCAAAGTCCTTGCCGGCTTCAAGCTCCTCCGCTGTCATCACCTTGCCGCGGTCGAGCTTGCGGCTGTCATCCCAGGTCAACGGTTTGCACAGCCGGTCGTTCATGCCGATCTCGAGATCGAGCATCATGAAGATCGGTGTCTGCAAGCGGTCCGCGAGGTCGAATGACAGCGCGGCGAACTCGAAGCACTCGTAAGGGTCCTCCGGGAACAGCAGCACATGCTTGGTGTCGCCATGCGAGGCATAGGCGCAGCTCAGAATGTCGGTCTGCTGCGTGCGAGTCGGCATGCCCGTAGACGGGCCGGAGCGCTGCACGTCGAAGATCACGGCGGGAATTTCCGCGAAATACGCCAAGCCGACGAATTCCTGCATCAGTGAGATGCCCGGCCCGGATGTCGCTGTGAATGCCCGTGCGCCGTTCCACGCCGCGCCGATCACCATGCCGATCGACGCCAGCTCGTCTTCCGCCTGGATGATGGCGAACTTGTTCTTCTTGGTTTCCGGGTCGACCCGATACCGGTTGCAGTAACGGGTGAACGCCTCGGCCAGCGAGGATGAGGGTGTGATCGGATACCACGCACACACCGTGGCGCCGCCGTACACCGCGCCCAGCGCCGCGGCAGCATTGCCTTCGATGAAGATGCGATCGCCCACGGTGCTCGCGCGCCGCAATGTCAGTCCGATCGGGCACTCCAGGTTTGCGAGCGCCCAGTCACGGCCCATGTGCAGCGCCTGCACGTTCGCCGCCACCAGCTTGTCGCGGCCGCGGAACTGCTCGCCCAACAGCTTCTCTATTTCAGCCACGTCCATCTGGAGCAGCGCCGAGAGTGCTCCGAGATAGACGATGTTCTTGAACAACTGGCGCTGCCGCGATTCGGTGTACGCCTTATTGGTGATCTCGGTCAGCGGCACGCCGATGATGACAATGTCGTCGCGGAAACGCGACGGCGGCATCGGCTTGGTGTTGTCGTAAAACAGGTAGCCACCCGGCACGATGGATGCGATGTCCTGCGTCCAGGTCTGCGGGTTCATCGCCACCATCAGGTCCACGCCGCCGCCGCGCGCGCCGAGATATCCAGCTTCGGACACGCGCACCTCGTACCAGGTCGGCAGACCCTGGATGTTGGAGGGAAAGATGTTGCGCGGGGTCACCGGCACGCCCATGCGCAGGATCGACTTCGCGAACAGCGTGTTGGCGCTGGCCGATCCGGATCCGTTGACGTTGGCGAACTTGACGACGAAGTCGTTGACGCGCTGGAGGCCAGTTACGCGCTCTGTAAGCTGCAACATGCGTGCTCCGCCTGTGCCACATCGATCAGAAAGCGCTGCATATCCCACGCGCCAGTGGGGCACCGTTCGGCACACAGGCCGCAGTGCAGGCAGACATCCTCGTCTTTCACCATCACCCGCCCGGTCTTCAGTGGGCCGGACACGTAGAGGTCCTGCGTCTCGTTGTGCGCCGGCGCGCTCAGCCGCAGCCGCAGCTCCGCTTCCTCGCCGTTTCCGGTGAAGGTAATGCAGTCGACCGGGCAGATATCCACGCAGGCATCGCACTCGATGCACAGATTGTCGGTGAACACCGTCTGCACGTCGCAGTTCAGGCAGCGCTGTGCCTCGGCGAACGCCAGCTTGTCATCGAAGCCCAGTTCCACCTCGGCCTTTATGTCGCGCAGCGCAATCGCCTTGTCGCGATGCGGCACCTTGTAACGGAGGTCCAGCGAGATGTCGTTGTCGTAGCTCCACTCGTGGATGCCCATCTTTTGCGACATTAAATTGACTAGCGGCGGCGGCCGATCGCGTACGCTCTCGCCGTGGCAGAACTGATGGATGGAGATCGCGGCCTGGTGCCCGTGCGCGACCGCCCAGATGATATTCTTCGGACCGAACGCCGCATCGCCGCCGAAGAACACCTTCGGATTGGTCGAGCCCATCGTCACTTCATCGACCACCGGCATGTCCCACTGGTCGAACTCGATGCCGATGTCGCGCTCGATCCAAGGGAATGCATTCTCCTGGCCTACCGCCACCAGCACGTCGTCGCACTCGAAAAGCTGGTCCGGCTCGCCGGTCGGCACAAGCCGGCGGCGGCCGCGCGCGTCGTATTCCGCCTTCACCTTCTCGAACACCACGCCCGTCAGCTTGCCGTCCCGGTGGGCGAACTCCTTCGGCACCAGCATATTGAGGATCGGAATGTCCTCACGCATCGCATCGTCCTTTTCCCAGGGCGACGCCTTCATCTCCTCGAAGCCGGACCGCACGATCACCTTGACGTCCTCACCGCCAAGCCGGCGTGAGGAGCGGCAACAGTCCATCGCGGTGTTGCCGCCGCCAAGCACGATGACCCGCTTGCCAATCTTGTCGATGTGGCCGAATGACACGGACGACAGCCAGTCGATGCCGATGTGGATATTGGCCGCCGCCTCGTGCCGGCCCGGGATCGGCAGGTCGCGACCACGAGGTGCGCCGCAGCCGACGAACACGGCATCGTAGTCGTCGTCCAGCAGCGCCTTCAGGCTATCCACGCCCTGGCCGAGTCGCATCTCCATGCCGAGTTCGGTGATGTAGGCGACCTCCTCGTTGATGATCTCCTCCGGGAGGCGGAATTTCGGGATCTGGCTGCGGATCATGCCGCCGGCGCGTGGGTCCGAATCGAACACCACCAGTTCGTAGCCAAGCGGCGCCAGGTCACGCGCAACGGTCAGCGAGGCTGGGCCTGCGCCTATCAGCGCAATTCGCTTGCCGTTCGACCGTTCGGCCGGCCGTGGCAGACGGTGGCGGATGTCGCCCTTATAATCCGCGGCTACCCGCTTGAGCCGGCAGATTGCCACCGGCTCCTCTTCCACCCTGCCGCGGCGGCAGGCGGGCTCGCAGGGGCGGTCGCAGGTGCGGCCAAGGATGCCGGGAAAGACATTGGAGTTCCAGTTGATCATGAACGCGTCGGCGTAGCGGCCGGCGGCGATCAAGCGGATGTATTCGGGGACGGGTGTGTGGGCCGGGCATGCCCACTGGCAGTCGACAACTTTGTGGAAGTAGTCGGGGTTACCGATGTCGGTCGGGTGCAAGTCGGACTCCTCTCCCTCGGCGCACTGCCACGGGCTATGAGCGCGGAGGCTTCTGAGGCCCCGCACGTCCCACGTCAACCATTCTAGCCGCAGGACTGACCGGTCACAAATGGGCAGGCTGGGGCAAATTCAATCAGCGCTCAGTAACTCCTCTGCCGCGGCAGAGAGGGTCCCGATCCCGAACGGGTTCACGATGCGAACACCGGCCATGACGGTGCCGTCGGGCAAGTCCTCGGTGAGGATGGCTGTGCAGGTGGCATCGGCCGCTGTGTGGATCAGCAGCGCATCCCAGTAGGAGGCACGGCCGGACGCGGCGAACCGAAGAGATGCCGGAACTGCGCGGGCCGAGGGTGAGGCCGTCCGGAACAACGTCATCATGGCTTCAGCCACAGGAACCGCCTCGGTTCGTCGCATCATGCCCTTGCGGGTTGCGACAATGAAGAACTCGGAAATCGACTGCATCGTCAGGCAGCATGATCCCAGGGCGGCGCGATGCATGATGTGTTTGGCCATTTCATGGCGCGGTCTGGCCGCCCAACAGACGACGCTTGCTCACCGACGAGAGACGCGCCACCGGAGTGCCATTCCGAGTGATGACGAACTCCTCCCCCGCCTCGACCTCACGGATGCAGCGGGCGAAGGATTGGTTCGCTTCGCGCACAGTGACGGTCTTTGTCATGCGAATTATGTAGCACGATGCGTGCTACAAAGCAGGCTCACAAGCCAGAGCGTGCTTGCAGTGTCTGCTCGCCGCGAGGTACATTGTATGACAGTGTCATCATTCGGGTCCATTTGAGGCCGCAAGTGAGCAAGACCACACCGGTAAGTGTGCGGCTCGAAGCTGTGCTCAACGAGCAGGTCACCGCCATTGCGGCGGCTCTCGACCGTCCGAAGTCCTGGGTGATCGAACAGGCGGTACGGGACTTCGTGGCCACGCAAGAGTGGCAATTGGCGGCCATCGATGAGGGGATCAAGGCGGCTGACGAGGGCCGCGTTGCTGCCCATGACGATGTGGTCGCATGGGTTCGGTCATGGGGAGGACCCGACGAGGCACCCATGCCGAAATGCGGATAGCTTGGACCGAGCCAGCCTTGTATGACCTCGTTTCTGCGAGAGCCTACATCTCCCGCGACAATCCCCCGGCGGCGGACAAACAGATTGAACGCGTCATGTCGGCGGTCGCGACCCTATTGCGGTTTCCCGAAAGCGGACGGCTTGGTCGACGCTCGGGCACGCGCGAACTGGTCGTCAACCGGACACCCTATGTCGTGCCATATCGGTTGAGGGGAGCGACAATCGAAATCCTGCGCGTCCTGCACGGACGGCAACGCTGGCCCGACCGACTGTAGCAGCCTTGAGCTCGGATATGGCGAGCGCCTCAAGCCGCTACGGCCGCATGGTGAACCGCGATTCCCCCGGTGAGCGCAGCGGCGCGGCCATGTTGGCGAACTCACACAACAGCCGGCGGGTCTCGCGCGGGTCGATCACCTCCTCCACCCAGAATGGCTCCGCCGTCCGGAAAGGCGAGCGGAGTCGGTTCAGACGCGCCTCGATCTCGTCCATCTTGGCCTGTGGATCGGGTGAGGCATCGATCTCGGCCCGATAGGCCGCCTCGATCCCACCTTCCAACGGCAGCGATCCCCAGCTCGCCGACGGCCAGGCATAGCGCACGCAGAGGTGGCTCACCGGCTGGTGCCCGAGCCCACCCACGCCGTAGCAGTTGCGCACGACAACGCTGCACCACGGCACTGTCGTCTGATTGATTGCGGACAGCGCGCGTACACCCCAGCGGATCACCGCGCTGCTCTCGGCGGCCAAACCGACCTGGAACCCCGGGCAGTCCACCAGATGCAGGATTGGCAGATGGAATGTCTGTGCCATGTCGACGAAGCGGATGATCTTGTTGCAGGCATCCGCGGTCCAGGCGCCGCCGTGGAACAGTGGATCGCCGGCCATCAGAGCCACCGGCCAGCCATCCAGACGGCAGAAGCCGGTTATGATCGGTCGGCCGAACAGTTGCCCCATCTCGAAGAAGCTGCCCTTGTCCACCAGCGCCTCGATGATCCGGCGCATGTGGTAGGCCTGCTTCTTCTCGCGCGGGATCGCCGCGATCAGAAATTCTTCACTCCGCTCCGGATCGTCCCAGGAGCGCTTCCGCGGCGGTACGTCCCAGATCGAGCCTGGCAGGTACGCCAGGAAACGGCGCGCCGCTACGAAGGCCTCGTCCTCGGTGTCTACCGCATGGTCCACCGCGCCACAGGCAAGCTGCACTTCCCAGCCTCCGAGTTCCTGTTTGCTGCGCGGTTCGCCCAGTCGCTCGACCACCGGCGGGCCGGCGACGAACACGGCGGACATCTCCTTCACCATCACGGAGTAGTGGCTGGCCGCCAGCCGCGCCGCCCCAAGTCCGGCCACCGAGCCCAGCCCCAGTGCAACCACCGGCACCGTGCCCATGTTATTCGCCACCAGGTCAAATGATGTGGTCTCTGACAGTCCGCCAGGCAGGTTGGCGCGGCCGGTTGTCTCGATCGTCTTAACCGATCCCCCGCCACCGGAGCCTTCGATCAGCCGGATGATCGGCATGCGGAATTCTGCCGCGATCTGCTCCGACATCTTCGGCTTGCCTTTGATCGAGGCATCCGCCGACCCGCCACGCAGCGTGAAATCATCGCCCGCTATCACCACCGGGCGGCCATCGACCGTGCCACGGCCGAACACGCAGTTGGCGGGCATGAACGCCGTGATCTGCCGGCTGTCCGTGTCGTACGTGGCCTTGCCGGCGGTGCCGCCGATCTCGTGGAAGCTGCCCCGGTCCAGCATGCCTTCGATTTGCTCGCGCACGGTGAGCCGGCCACCAGCATGCTGACGGGCGACGCGGTCGGCGCCACCCATTTCCTTGGCCAGCGCAATACGAGCGCGCAACTCGGCAAGCTCCGGCTCCCAACCGGTCGGTGTGGTCTGCTGTTGGCGTGGCAAAATGGAGTCATCGGGCATCAGCGTCGCTTCCTGCGTGGCGCCCACAGACGCTATGGCACGTTCGATCAGTCCGCAATCTGGCCGTTCCATCTTGCTGCGCTGCACAATCCGCCGCAGAATGCCTGGGTGCCGGACGCTCCATTCGATCGGACAGGGCGGCTTGCCCAGGAACTCCTGGAGCTGACCGCGCGCACGACTGCGCGCGCCGAGGAAGATCCGTTCGGCAATCCTGTTCTGCTGGTCGCGCTGGCGATCAGCCGCCGCATCGAAGCAGGCGCACTGGACGACGCCACAATGGGGGCGCTGATCGCGCATCTACGCGACGCCGCATTCGCCGATCGTGCGCGCCGCATCGCCGATTATGTCGGAGGCGCCGATGTGCCAGCGCATACCGCCGTCCTGAAGGAGCTGGCGCTGCGCCTTCTGCGACCGGATCCCAACGACAGTCCGGTGCGCTGGGCGGAATATCGCGCCCTGGTGGAGCGCACACGCTTCGCGGCAGTGTTCACCGCGCACCCGACATTCGCACTTCCCCCAGCCGTCGCTCATGCACTGGTGGAGGCGGCGAGCGGGCGAGTAGTCTCGGTTCCTGGTTCGCATCGGCCTCCGCCAATCACGCTTGCGAACGAATTCGCCCAGGCAGTCGCCGCGATCGCGAATGGCCGCGATGCGATCGACCATTTCAATGCAGTACTTCTCTCGGTGGCGCGCGGAGGGTGGCCGGATCGTTGGACCGAACTCGATCCGCGGCCGGTGATCCTGTCGAGCTGGGTTGGCTACGACACCGACGGCCGCACCGACATCGGCTGGTGGGACACGTTGCGGCTGCGACTGGAGATGAAGCGTCTGCAGCTGGCGCGGGTCCACGCCCAGATCACCGCGCTGCCTGCGACGGATGCGCTGGCCGCGCGTATCGCGCAGGCTCTGGATGCCACCAGCGAGCAGCGTGACCTGTGTCCGGATTCGCCTGAACCGTCGCGCGTGGCGGCGTTCGCGCAGACGCTGGTGGGGCGGCGCGAGCAGGCGCTGACCTCGCCGCAGCCGCTGCTGGCGCTGTTTGATCAGGCGCTGGCCGCGGCAGCGGATGACGAGGCACGGCAGGCCCTGTGCGTCGCGCGATCAGGGCTGGTGTCGCACGGTCTGGCGCTCGCGCATACGCACGTGCGGCTCAATGCGGCGCAGATCCACAACGCGGTGCGCCAGCGGTTGGGCATCGCCGATGCGCCCGAGGACCCGGCGCATCGGCGCGTGCTGTTCGGCGCGATGAATGTGGCGCTTGGTGCGGTGAAGCCTGTCGCCGTTGATTTTGGCGCTCTGTTGGCCGAGCAGGCATCGGCGATCCGGCTGATGATGACCATCGCGCAGATCATCAAGCACGTGGACAACTCCGTGCCGGTGCGCTTCCTAATCGCCGAGACCGAGACCGGCTACACGCTGCTCGCCGCGCTGTGGCTGGCGCGGTTGTTCGGCATCGAGCGCCATATCGAGATCAGCCCGCTGTTCGAGACCGCGGATGCGCTGGAGCATGGCGCGACGGTGCTGGAGGAGGCGCTGCGCAGCCCACACTATCGTGCCTATCTGCAAACGACCGGTCGGCTCGCGCTGCAGTTCGGCTATTCGGATTCCGGCCGATATGTCGGCCAGCTTGCGGCAAGTTACCTGATCGAGCGGTTGCGGCTGAAGATCGGCCAGACGCTGGCGGATCACGGTATCTCTGACGTTGAGGTGATCCTGTTCGATACGCACGGCGAGAGCGTGGGGCGCGGTGCGCATCCTGGTTCGCTTGCTGACCGGCTGAAATACCTGTCACCAACCGCGTCGCGTCAGGCGCTGAATCGCGCCGGGCTCAGCGTGCGCGAGGAGGCCGCGTTTCAGGGTGGCGACGGCTATCTGCTGTTCGGCACGCCTGAGCTTGCGCTGGCGACGATCACCGGCATAGCGCAGCAAACCTACCATCCTGCGGCAGGCCCCATCGAGGATCCCGTTTATGCCAATCCCGACTTCGCCGCCGACTTCTTCGCCACCGTTCGCGCCGGCATGGAGGCGCTGGTCGATGACGCCGGCTATGCCGCTCTGCTCGGGGCGTTCGGTCCATCGCTGATCGACGTGACCGGATCGCGGCCCGCGGCACGGCAGGCGGACGGCTTGGTGGGAGCGGCGCGCATCCGTCATCCGCGCGAACTGCGCGCGATCCCGAATAACGCAATCCTGCAGCAGCTCGGCTGGTGCGCGAACACGCTCCAAGGCATCGGCGCCGCAGCGGCGCGGCATCCCGAGCTGTTCGTTGATTTGCGCGAGAACAGCCGGCGGTTCCATCGCGCGATGGACCTGGCGTCGCATGCGCTGGCTCATTCCGACATCGACGTGCTACGCGCGGTGATCGCGACGCTGGATCCCGGCACCTGGCTGGACCGCGCCGAACACACAGCTACGCGTGCCGGGCGCGAGGCGCTGGTGGGCGTGGCGCGTGCGCTGGAACGCCTCGGCATCTGGGCGGCTGCGCAGTCAATGTTCCGCCACGTGCATGCCGATCATCTGGCGCTGCGCGAGATCTGGCCCGACGCGCCGCGAATGGCGACGCGCGAGGTGCTGCTGCACGCGCTGCGGCTGGCGTTGATCCATCGCATCTGGCTGCTGTCCACCGAGATCGCCGACTTTTCACCGCGGCATGGCGTGACGCGCCCCGTGCTGGAGGGCGTGATGCTGCGGCTGGAGATAGAGCCGGCGCTCGAAGTGCTGGCGCAGATCTTCCCGGCCGCATCCGACCGGTCGGAGGAGTTCGACTACGCCGAACCGGCTGCGCCGCGCGGCATGACAGCCTATGCGCGCGAGCACGAGGAAATCTTCGCACCTATGCGCTCGTTGTTCGGCCTCGTGCGCGAAATCGCCACCATCATCACGCACGAGGTTGGCGCGTTCGGATAGCGGTCTCCTGTCACTGCGAGGAGCGCAAGCGACGAAGCAATCCCCGACACGAAGGGGATTACTCCGTCGCTTGCACTCCTCGCAGTGACAGGAGACTGTGCTGCCCGAACGATCGGGGGAAGCACAGAACATGCAGGCGGACTACGTCATCGTTGGTGCCGGCTCTGCTGGCTGCTGTCTTGCCAATCGGCTGACCGAGGATGCGGATAACCGCGTCGTGCTGATCGAGGCGGGCGGGCGCGACTGGAACCCGCTGATCCACATTCCTGCCGGCTACATGAAGCTGTTGGAACATCCAACCCTTACATGGGGCTTCAAGGCAGAGGCCGATCCCGGCACCAATGGCCGCGCCATCAACTATCCCCGCGGCCGCGTGCTTGGCGGGTCCAGCTCGATCAACGGCATGATCTATGTGCGCGGCCAGCCGGAGGACTTCGACCACTGGGGTCAACTCGGCAACCGCGGCTGGTCATGGGATGACGTCCTGCCGTTCTTCCGCAAGGCGGAGAACTGGGAGGGCAACGAGGATGCGGTGCACGGCAAGGGCGGTCCGCTGTTCACCTCGCACGGCCGCGACAAGCCGCTGTTGTGCCAGGCGGCGATCGAGGCCGGCATGCAGGTCGGCTGCGAATACCGCAACGACGTCAACGATCTGCCGCCCGATGCCGGTGACGGCATCGGCTGGGTGCAGCAAACGCGTGGCGGCCGTCGGCGTGCGAGTAGCGCGCGCAGCTATCTGCGTCCTGCACTGAAGCGGCCCAATCTTCAGGTCATCACCGGCGCGCTGGTGCACCGCGTGCTGTTTGACGGCACGCGCGCGATTGGCGTCGAATTCTCGCGTAACGGCAACACCGAGCGCGTCGATGTCGCAGGCGAGGTGATCCTCGCGGCAGGTGCGATCGGTTCGCCGCATCTCCTGCAACTGTCGGGCGTCGGTGATCCCGAGCATCTCGCTCGCGTCGGCATCCCCGTGCATCACGAACTGCGCGGCGTCGGGCGTAACCTTCAGGACCATTATCTGGCGCGGGTGTCGTGCTCGGTCCAGGGCGCGCCAAGTCTGAACCAGCAATCGCGCGGCCTGGGTCTGGCCGGTCAGGTGTTGCGCTATCTCGCCTCAGGCAACGGGATCCTGACCTATGCCGCGTCGCTGGTCGCCGCGTCGGTGAAGGTGCTGCCGGAATCGGCCACGCCCGACGTGCAGGCGCTGTTCGCGCATGGCAGCTACGCCGCCGGTGTGTCGCGCCAACTGGATACGATACCGGGCATGACCTGCGGCATGTGGCAGATGCGACCGTTGAGCCGCGGTTATGTCGAGGCGCGTTCGACGCGTCCGCACGAGCAGCCGAACATCAATCCGCGCTATTTCAGCGACGAGACTGACGCCCGGGCGGCTGTCGGCGGAATGCGATGGATCCGCCGGATGTTCGCCGCGCCGGCGCTGGCGAAATACGTCGTTGCCGAGACCGTGCCTGGCAAGGACGTCGAAAGCGACGATGAGATGCTGCACTACGTGAAGCAGACCGGCGGCACCGTGTTTCACGCGACCTGCACCTGCAAGATGGGCCGCGACATGATGGCGGTTGTGGACGATCGGCTGCGCGTGCATGGCCTGGAGCGTCTGCGCGTGATCGATGCGTCGGTGATGCCGACCGTCACGTCCACCAACACCAATGCACCGACGATCATGATCGCGGAGAAGGGGGCGGCGATGGTGCGTGAGGAAGCGAGTGCCCTTGCAGCTTGACCCCGTAACCCTCGAGGTGATGAGCCGGAAGCTCGAGGCCATCGCCTGGACCGGCCTGCTATGCGGCCGGAGGTACCGAGGCCACGGTCACCGATTGCTATGTCGTGGCCGGGTACATCGATCCAACGCGGTTTCTCGGCAACCGCCTGACGCTCGATGTGGTGGCCGCCACACAGGCGCTGGAGCGGTTGGCCGACGCGCTCGCAATGGAGAGCAAGGATCGCGCAGTGCGTGTCGTGCAATTTGCGCTGCGTATCACCACGGCGGTCATGGCGAGCGAGATCGCGCGCGACCAGGCGCAGAAGGGCGAGGACGCGCGCGAATACGCGCTGATTGCATTCGGTGGTGCCGGTCCGACCCAGGCGCTGCACCTGGCGGAAGAGGCGGGCATCTCGACGGTGATCATTCCCGCCGCGCCGAGCACGTTCTGCGCGCTTGGTACGATCCTCGCGGACGTGAAGCGCGACTTCGTCGCCTCGCGCTTCACTCGGCGAGCTGCTCCACCAGGCCCACGAAAAAGTCTACAGCTTTCGCGACCCAGACAGTGCGGTCGAGATCACGGCGGAGCGACTGCGCGTCGTCGACACGATCCCGCCGATCGATCTGCCGCCGATCCTGGCGGTCGAGCGGCCAGGCAGTCCCACGGCGAGGCGCATCCATCTCCAGGACGGCTGGCAAACCGCGTCGATCTGGCAGCGCGATCAGCTCGAAGCGGGGCAGACAATCACTGGGCCAGCAATTATCGAGCAGGAGGATACCACGACGCTGATCCTCCCGCGCTGGACCGCGGCCGTCGACCGGATCGGCACTATCATCGCCACGCAGGTGGTGTAGCGTGGTTGCCCCGCCCGCATGGATGGATCAGTCAACATGATCAAGGTCGTCGGATTGCTGACGCGCAGGCCGGAACTAACTCACGAGCAGTTCGTCAGGCATTGGCTGGAGATTCATGGACCGCTCGCGCATGCGGTGCCGGGCGTACGCCGCTACGTGCAGTCGCACATCGTCGGCACTAGGGCGCGGGCGGACATTCCTGAGACCGATGTGGAGGTCGATGGGATCGCTGAGCTTTGGTACGACGATCAGCAAGCCCTGGCGCGCGCCGCCGCCTCAGCCGAGATGAAGCGGCTGACCGACGACGGTGCGCTGTTCATTGGCCGGATCAAGAGCTTCATCGTCGAGGAGAAGCAGATCATTCCGGCCACCGGCCAATGAAACGCTATTCGGCGGCCGGGCTGAGCGCGTCCACCGCCTCGTAGGGGAAGCGCTTCACGCGATCCATGTTCATGCCCTCGATGCGCAGTAGCCGCGTTGAGCCTTCGCGACGCGGCGAGTGCAGCACGCCAATGTCGTACAGATATGCATCGCCCGGCAGCATCGAATAGTCGCGCACACGCTTCGCCTTGCCCGGCGTCCCTTCGTTCGGGCGCGCCAGGCAGTCCCAGTCGGTCATGATCGTCTCGCCGGCGGCCTGGCCGTAGATCGCCCAGGACGGACCGTGGTCGTGCGGCTTGCTGCCCTTCGCCCCGACATAGCCGTGCGCCAGGATGGTGAATCCCAGTTCGGAATCCTCGTACAGCACCTGGCGCTCCGGCGTGCCTTCCGGGATGTATTTCGCAACGAAGTCGCCGTCCTTCAGCACGTCCTTCACCAAGCCGCAAACCGCCTTGCGGCCCTCGCTGCCCGGCTGGCCTTTCAGCGCGTCGTGACACTTGGCGGCGAACGTCTCCAGCGTATAGCCCATCGTCAATACCTCCTGAATTTGTTCATTCCCGGCGATACGGATAGCAGTGCGCCCGATCTAGCGGAATATCGAAGTGCTCGGCGAGAGCCTCAATCGCATCGGCGTGCTGCTTGTAGGGATCGCTGTTGCCAGGCCCCACGATGATGCACCCAAACGAGCGATCGCGACGGCCGCCCGACGGCAGCATGGCGGTGACCAGCGGCGCGCCTTCGTCGTTGCGCAGCGTCAGGAACATCGGCATCTCGCGCCGGATGTGCGATCCCTTGGCGATGTCCTGCTCGAAGTACACCGAGGTCAACGGTTTGTAGCTCTCCGCCGCCTTCTCCCACTCCCGGCGAAAGTATTTCTCCACGGCATGGCGCATGAGCTCGGATTCCATCGTGGCCTCGCCCTCGCTGACCAGCCGAAACCAGGTTCTGTCACCCGGAGCGTCGCAGATGTACTCCATGTGTTCCTCCCACCCGGCTTGGATTGGTATCCGGGGCCAGCTTAGGATGGAGCGGCGTGACAATCAAACAGCAGGTGGCAACGCATGGCGGTCAGCGAGGCTGCGGGCGAGGAGTTCGACTACGTCATCGTCGGCAGCGGCGCCGCCGGCTCGGTACTGGCGCACCGGCTGACTGAGGAGCCAGGCGCGACAGTCTGTGTTCTGGAGGCCGGCCCGCCGGACCGGCATCCCTACATCCATGTGCCGGCCGGCTTCATCAAGATGCTGTTCAACCCGGATTTCACCTGGCAGTTCAAGACCGAGCCGTCCGAGGGCAGCGGCGGCCGGACGATACCCACAACGCAGGGCAAGACTCTCGGGGGTTCCAGCTCTATCAATGGCATGATCTACAACCGCGGCCAGCGCGCCGACCTCGACAGTTGGGCGCAGCGCGGCAATCGCGGCTGGGGCTATGTCGATATGCTGCCCTACTACAAGCGCACTGAGCGGCGGATCGGCATCGCCGACGACCGCATCCACGGCCGCGAGGGCAACCTGCCGATCACCGACATCGACTGGATCCATCCGATCTGCGAAGCCTTCATCGCCGGCGCCGTCGGCATGGGGATCCCGCGCTGCGCCGATTACAACAGCGGCGATCGCCAGGAGGGTGTTGGCTATTTCCAGCGAGCGATCCACCGCGGCTGGCGGCATTCCGCGGCACGCGTGTTCCTTCACCCGGCCAAGGCGACCGGCCGGCTGGCGATACGCACCGATGCGCGCGCCGCCGCGGTGCTGTTCGAGGGCCGGCGTGCGACGGGGGTGCGCTATGTGAACGATCGTGACCGCACCACCCAACACGTCGTGCGAGCGCGTCGCGAAGTGGTTCTGTGCTGCGGCACCGCCAACACCGCGAAACTGCTTCAGATCTCCGGCGTGGGGCCGGCCGCACTGCTGGGATCGATCGGCGTGGAGGTGGTGCACGACCTGCGTGGCGTCGGCGAGAACTTCCGCGACCACTATGCGCCGCGCCTGGTGGCCCGCGTCCGCAACAGCGCGACGATCAACGAGATGGCGCGCGGCATGGGCCTGGCGGGCCAGATCATGCGCTGGGCGATGGGCAAGCCCAGCATCCTCGCGCTGAGCCCGTCGCTGGTGCACTGGTTCTGGAAATCGGACGACAGCATGGACCAGCCCGACCTCCAGGGCGTGTTCAGCCCGGCGAGCTACAAGCAGGGCTTTGTCGGCATGCTGGACGACTATCCGGGAATGACCTGCGGCGTCTGGCAGCATCGCCCGGAGAGCGTCGGCTTCGTCCGGGCACGCTCGGCCGATCCGTTCGAGGACCCGGTCATCCAGCCGAACTACCTGTCCGATCCGATGGACCGCCGCGTCCTGGTCGCCGGCATGAAGCTGGCCCGCCGGCTGCTCCACACGCCCGAGCTGGCGCACTATTTCGACGGTGACATGTTGCCCCGTCCCGAAGTGCGGAGCGACGATGAGTTTCTGGGCTATGCTCGGCAATATGGGTCAACTGCGTACCATCTGATCGGTACCGCGCGGATGGGACCGGTGACCGATCCGACAGCGGTGGTGGACGACCAGCTGCGCGTGCATGGGATGCAGAGTTTACGCGTGGCGGATGCGTCGATTATGCCGAGTATGCCGTCGGCAAACACGTATGCCACTACGATGATGATCGCGGAGAAGGCGTCCGACATGATCCGTGGCCGGCCGCCGCTGACGCCGGTGGAGGGAGTAGCCGCCTGAGGTGCCGGGTCGCGACCTGCGCCCGATCACTGCATGAGCTGGTTGGCTGCGGTCTCGCCATCGAGCGGCGGTTCGGCGCCTCTCAGGGAGGTGCGCGTCAGGCGTCGGAACGGATAGCAGAGCTGACCGAACAGGCTACTCGGCACCTGGCGGTCGACGATGCCAAAAACGCAAGGGATCTGATCTTTTGGCATATGGAAGGTGCCAAATATCAGGTCGAGAAATGGAAAGGTCGGAGCGAAGTTCTTGTCGCCCCCCTGATCAGCATAGGTGTGATGCCAGCGGTGAAACACCGGGCTCGCCAGGACATAGCGGAACGGGCCGAACGTCCAATTCAGGTTCGCATGCACCAGGAGGCCGAACAGCGTATTGAACGGGACGAGTACGAAGAATGCCTGGGGACTGAAGCCGACCAGGCTGATGAGCAGATTGATCAGGGTGGAATACAGAATGAAGTTCACGGGATGAATGCGCACCGAGGTCAACCAGTCGATGTGCCTCGGGGCATGGTGGATGCAATGGAAACGCCAGAGCGGATTTCGGTGGAAAAGTCGATGGCCCCAGTACTGCACCACGTCCGTGAGGAGCAGAATGATGCCGGCTTGCAGCAGGATGGGCATGGCGGCCAGGGAACTCGTGGCTGAGGCTTCGAGGTGGGCGTGGTCGACAGCGTATCTGCGCGCCATGAACATGACGTAGCCGTACAGCAGCGGGCCCAGGAACCAATAGCCAAGGTCCGCCTTCATATCGCTGCGCCAGAATGGCTGCTTTTCCGCTCTGAACAGCCAGTGCAGCGGGCCGAACACCGTCAGGCCGATGGCAAACCACACCGTCAGGAAGACGAGCGTCGGCACCACGCTGGTCAGATACGAAGGATGCTGCAAGGACCGGTCCTACGACTATCCGGCACCGGATATACCGCTCACCTCGCCCTTTCAAGCATCAGTGCACCAGGCAGATCTGCCTGTGTGGCACGGGTGCCGAGCAGCGGGGTTCTAAGGGCGACGCCCTTAGCGGAGTTCCAAGAGGCGGAGCCTCTTGGCGGGGCCGTGGCGCTCGCCAAGGTTGCTGTTGCATTTGCTGCTGGCGGTGCTGACCCAGGATCTCCTGGAGTGAGCTCGATCGGCTGGAGTGAGCTCGATCGGCTGCCGTCAGTGTGGCGGATCAATCGCATTACGGCGTTGCTCGCGGCGGTCATCGACCCCCTCCCCCCTCCCGCAAGGGGAGGGGGAGAAACGGGCGCTTTACTCCGCGAGCTGGGCGTGATCGGTGAGCCAGCAGTGGTCGTGGCGGCGCACCAACGCGAGCGAGTCCAGCAACGCGATCGCACCGTAAGGCCGGCCGAAGACGTGGGCGTGCACGGTGATGTCGAGGCATGCTGGCGGGCTGCCCAACCGATCCCAGTTCTCCACGATCCGCGCCAGCGTGCGGGTGAATGCTTCGGGCTCGTTGCCGTAGCGCACGTAGAGCGGCATGTCGTTCACCTCCATGGTGAATGGCATGCCGATCAGCGATCCATCAGGCGTATCGATGCGATATGGTAGATCGGCGTCGAACATGTCGGCGTGCCAGCGGAACCCCGCACGCGCCAGAGTTGCGAGGTATGCGCACTCGGCGTGCAGCGCGGGACTGAGCCAGCCGCCCGGCTGCCGTCCGGCCGTGCGCCGCAATACCTCGACGCAACGCGCGATAGCGTCGCGCTCGGCGTCTTCGGTCAGATAAGCGGGCAGCGTGCCCTGGCTCCAACCATGTGCCGCCACGACGTGCCCGCGTCCCGTAATGGCGGCCGGCAGTTCGGGATAGCGTTCGGCGACCACGCCGCTGGTATAGAACACCGCCCGCACCTGCTCGCGCTCCAGCAGATCGAGCAGCCGCCAGGCACCGACCTTCGGGCCATATTCCGCCCACGACAGCGCCTGCAGATCGGCCACGCCGGGCTTCAGCGGATTGCCCATGGGGCCGATGCCGGGAGCGCTGCCATCGGCCCAACCCTCCAGCATCACGCTGAGCGAGATCGCCAGCGGCTTTCCGGCAGGCCAGAACAATCCATCGGCGATCGGCATGAAAAATCCTCCGTCAGGGGCTTCCGCCGCGGATCTCGTCGCCAAGTGTGAAGTAGGTCAACGACTGTGGCGGTTTTAGCAAGGACGATGGCGGCATCTTGAAGCAGGGAAATGTGTCATGTCCGACGCCAGGCAGCTCGCTCCAACGGATATCGCCAGGCAGGAGCTCCGCCAGTTCCTGAGCGTGGCCGAGCGGATTGGCATGGATGCTGACCGGCTGAGCCACTCACTGGGGCTGTCGCGCGAGGACTGGCAGAGCTGGCTTGGCATCCTGCACGACGCGCCGCTGCCGTCGTACCCTGCGCTGCCGCGGCTGTTGCGCCACATCGGCTACTGGACCAGCCGTCTGGATCGCATGGCGGAAGCGGTGTACGCCTGACCGCGCGAGGCTCGGCAGGTCAGAGCGGTTTCATCGGCGGCAGCATGTCTGATGGATCGAGGCCGAGTTCGTAAATTGCCATGCTCCAGAGACAGAAGTCCGCGGGCGGTGGCTGAATGGGGGCTATCGCGCCGTCGCGGAACAACTGCTCGAGACGTGAGCCTTTGAAGATGTTGTGCGCACCGCCAAGCGTCAGCGCGACACGGGTGATGCGGGTGACGGTCTCGCCGACCACGTATTTCGCACGGTACAGCGCCGCGGTCGTCTCTGGCGTCGGTCCTTGCGTGTCGCTGAGCCAGGCGGAGCGATAGGTGATCAGGCGCGCCGCCTCCAGGTCGGCGCTGAGTTCCGCGATGTGACGACGCACGTCGGGATGATACGCGAGCGGCTGCGCATAACCGTGCGGTTGCCGCGTATGCATGACCCGGCGCAGCTCATCGTACGCCGCGACGGCAATGCCGAGATAGACGGCCGTGTAGGAACCCCGAGAATCGCGACCTCGACGAGTCGCTCGGGCCGGTCGCGGTGCCCTTCGGGACGGCGATTTTCGTCGACGAGGGCGTTCCCGGCGCGACCGAGACCGAGGTCCACCTGCTCGTCCGGGCATAGGTCACCACCCCGGATGCGGTGTTCGGTGATCCGCACGAGGGGGAAGTTGGTGTTGTCCTGGACGTCGTCGCCGTAGGCGGAGCCCTGGTCGAGTCCAGCCAGCTGCGTGCCCGCGAGGGTGCCCGTCTGCCCGCGGTGAAGCTCGCCGAGCTCACCGAGGTGATCGACGGTGCCCAGGCCGGGTTCGGAGTGCCGCCGGCGGTGTAGACCAGCATCTGGTTGCTGCCGTCGTTGAACAGCACCTGTCCGTTGGGCAGCGCGAGCATCCGCGTGTAGTAGGTCGAGTCGTTGGCGGCGTTCGGGATGTTCGGTACCGGGGTCAGGGTGTTCGGCCGCGCGTTGTAGAGGAAGAAAGCCAGCGGGGCGTTGTACACGCACGGGCTCACGTCGAACAGCACGTTCCCGTCGGGCAGGAGCGAGCCTGGCCCGTCGGCGCTGTCGTACTGCATGCCGCCGATCGTCGGGATCGACGGGCCCGTTGACCCACTTGCCGGCTGCCGCATAGTTGTAGAGCGCGGTGGCCGCCGGCTTGTCTTGGCGGTGCACGGTTCGGGCGGGACCTCGGCGCCGGACGTGCCGGCACCGACCACGAACGTGTTGCCGCCGGGCATCTCGACCTGGGGGCCGATCTCGACCGCAGGGCTGTTGACCGGCGACCTGACGGTGTTGCCGGCGCTACCCCCAGCTCAGGCTGGTCGGGCTTGAACAGCTCGGTGGTCGGCGTCAGCCATGTGTCGATCGTCAGCAGCTGGCCGCTTGGCTCGAGCGTCCACCCCTCCTCGTCGTTGGGGTCATTCTTGCCCGTGCCGGGGAGCGTCGTCCAGTTCAGACCGCTGGCGTTGAGCAGCGCGTCGGTCGTGGTCAGGATCGGGCTCGACGAAGTGCAGTTCTGGCACGCCTGGGAGAGCATGAAGGTGCCGTTGGCGAGCACATCGCTCTGCGCGTCTCCGATGTTCGTCCAACCTGCCGGCGGAGCCACCGACTGCCACGTGTTTGTGACCGAGTTGTAGATCGCACCCTTGCTGGTCCACACCGGGTTGCCTCCGAGATACTCCCCACCCTCGACGATCATCCGTCCGTCGGGCAGGATCGCCGAGGCGAAGTACAGCGGGTCATAGCCCGACGGCATCGTCGCGATCTTGCTCCAGGTCCCGTCGACGTAGCTTCCCTTCGAGTTGGGCGTCAGCTTGTACCAGGCGCGTGTGCCGCCGGCGGGCTCGGAGTGGACCAGCACCGTGCCGTCGCTCTGGCAGCAGCATCGTGCCCGGACGAATTCCGGCGGTGCTCCTCTTCAGCTTTTCCCAGGGCGAGGGCGTGGCGTTGGCGAAGGCCTGCGCGGGGACCGAGGCGGCAGGCTTCGCATGCCTCATCGGCGGATCGGCCTCGAGACCCTTCGGGCGGCTCGCCGCCGAAGTCGGGACGGCGGCCAGCAACGCTGGCACGAACGCCGCGGCGATCACTCGATACAGGGTCAACCGACGACTCGATCCGAACACAGCTCCTCCACTCCCTCGTCCTGTTTGGAGATGCCCGCACGCCGGGCCCTTCGCGGACGCGTCCACCATCCGGGGCATCCGAGGCTAGCACCGGGCTCGCGCGCGGGGGCCACACGCCGGGCCCACTCTCGATGTCCACCGCGGCCGCCTCGAGCTAGTCGCCGAACAGCTCATCGACGCGCTCCACGGGCCGCGCGAGCACGGCCGGCTCCCCGCGCACGACGATCGGACGCTGGACGAGCTGCGGGTGCTCGGCCATCAGCGCGATCAGCTCGTCGTCGGAGCGCTCCGGAGGGCCATCGAGCCCGAGCTGGCCGACCAGCGGCTCGCGCGTGCGCAGGATCTCGCGCGGGCGCGCGTCGAGCTTGCGCAGCAGGTCGCGGATCTCCGGCTCGGTCAGGCCCGTGACGTGGTACTCGACGGTGTCGTAGCCGATTCCCCGCGCGCTCAGCAATGCGGCGAGCTTGTGGCACGTCGTGCACGTGCTCTTCTCGTAGACCGTGAGCTGCGGATCGGGCACCGCGGCAAGTCTGGCAGGCCGCGGGCGATGCTCGGCAGCGAGCAGCACTGCGCGAGGGACACCACCCGCTCGTCGCGCCGTCTACCTGCCTGAGGCCGGGAGGGCTTGGACGCGCAGGCTTCGCATGACCTTCAGGACCTGCGCCCGGCGCGGGGCGCTGACGTGCGGGCCGAGGCGCAATGTGCGCCTGGAAGAGGCGTCCGGCGGCCCGGAACCGGATCATGTACGTGGGTACCGTCCAGCACTCGTAGTTCGAGGGGTGAGAGGGCAGCGCAACCGCCGCCGACTGGGGTGGAAAAGCCGCTTGCACCGGCCGCGTGAACGTACCGGCTGACGACGCGCTGTATTCGAAGAGGTAGATCAGCGCTCCGTTGGCCGGGAGCGCGGCCTCGGCGTGGCGAGGACTGCAGCCCCCGCCACCGGTGCGGGTTGGGTAGGAAGTGATGAGCAGGCGGTCAAACGGGTAGCTGAGCGAGGTGTCCGGCGGCGGGAACAGGTGCCAGCCGCCGGGGTAGCTCACGCTGATCCCGTGAGGCAGTGACGCCGCGGGCCAGCCGCCGGCTGAGATCGGCGGCTTGGCAGGAGTCCCGCCGCCCGAGCCACCGCCGGCGAGGTACGCGGCACCTCCAAACATCGCGGCAAGCGCGACGGCGATGCCGACGCGGCGCCGTCGTTGGCGTCGGCGCGCGTCGTCGATCAGGCCGTTGTCCGGGGCCGGTGCGGGTGCACGCCCAGATTGATTCGGCCTCGGTGGCGTCGCTACTGACACGGCGCCGTCAATCCATCGTGCATAACGCTAGTATTACTAGCACTATGGTCTCTGTCAAGATCGACCGGACTGACCCAGCACTGCTGCACGACCAGGTCGCCGCACAGATCCGTCGAGCGATCGCAGATGGGGAAGCTGTGCCGGGGGAGCGCCTGCCGCCGGCACGAGACCTCGCAGCCGTCTTGGCCGTGAACACGAATACGGTGCTGCGGGCGCTGCGGCTCCTGCGCGACGAGGGTCTGGTCGAGCTTCGCCGCGGGCTCGGCGCGCGTGTGACCGGGACTCCGGAGCGCGTGGAGGTGACCGCCAAGGCGATCGAGCTCCTCAAGCTCGGACGCGCCAGCGGACATACCCGGGCCGAGCTCGTTGCGCTCCTGCAGGGCCTCCCGTAAAGGAAGAAGGCCCCACACGTGCGGGGCCTTTCAAGCGGGGCGGGATTCGACTCTAAATGAGCGGCAGCTATCTGGCTGTCTCCCTGAGCCAGCTCAGCCACCGGCTGCCACTCGCGCCAGGTCGCTAGGCGGCTCTCGTAATCGTTCTCGGCGATACCCAGCGGCGCCGTGCCGAAGAACACCCGCAGCGGCGGGGGGTCGGCGTCGACGACGCGCATGATCGCCTCGGCCGAGGCGGCCGGGTCGCCCGGCACGTTGCTGGCGCGCCACTGCTGCTGGCGCTCGCGGAGTCCGTCGTAGGCGGGGATCGGCTCCGAGCGCTTGGCCGACGGACCGCTCCAATCGGTCGAGAAGCCGCCGGGCTCGACCAGCGTGACGTTGATCCCGAACTCCTTGACCTCCTGGGCGAGCGCCTGACTGATCCCCTCCAGACCCCACTTGGAGGCGTGATAGATGCCGACGCTCGGGAACGCCGAGATGCCCCCGATCGAGGACACCTGGACGATGTGGCCGCTTCCTTGCTCACGCAGGAACGGCAGCGCGGCCTGCGTCACCCACAGCGCGCCGAACAGGTTGGTCTCGATCTGGGCGCGAGCCTCCTGCTCTGAGATCTCCTCCACCATCCCGAAGTGGCCGTAGCCCGCGTTGTTGACGACGATGTCCAGGCGGCCGAAATGCTCGTGGGCCTGTTTGACGGCGCCGAACGCCGCCTCGCGGTCGGTGACATCCAAGGTCAGCGCCAGCAGCGCGTCGCCGTGCTCTGTCCTGAGGTCATCGAGCGTGCTCGTGTCACGCGCGGTGGCGGCGACCCGGTCGCCGCGCTCCAGCGCCGCCTTCGTCCACTCGCGACCGAAGCCGCGTGAGGTACCGGTGATGAACCACGTCTTGTTAGCCATGGGACGCCCCTATCCTAGTCGCGCCGCTGCGGGACCGACTGCCACCGCTGGCGAGCCCGAACGGCCGTCTGAGCCGTCCTGGGTTCCGCGGAGACTAGTTCTGTAGGGAACCTATTTTCAGTGGGTGGGTGTCGTGGCTGCCCTTTGACGAGTCGCGGAGCACAGCCGTCGTGCTTCAGCAGTTCGCCAGTGCGGCGGACATGGAAACAGGCGCACAGGCGTTCGATGCAATGGACCCGCGCGACACCCCCGGCACCCGCGCCTCCGTGGACATGTGTGAGCTGAAGCTCGATCTCACTCTGCGCACAAGCGCGACAGGCGAGGCGCTTCAGCGCTTCAGCAAGAAGGGTCGCGTGGTCTTGACGGCCGCGGCGCCCGTCGGTGTAAACGTGCCCTGCGCTGTCAGTTTCACTCGCTTGGCGTGCTTCAGGAGCTTCTTCCCAGCGCTCGTCAGCTTGAGCTTGAGCACCCCTGTCCCAGCCGCCGCGAAGCTGAGGTGACCGGCGGCAACGAGGATCGGCTTCGGCTTCGCGTGCCGGGCGAGCTTCGCCCCGGGTGGCAGCTCGAACCAGTCGACCGTCGCCGAACCCGCCTCCAGAGCGCTCAGCTTGAGGGCGAAGCCGCCGTGTTTGAGCAGCGCCCGATCTTCGCCGCCTTGCCTGACGGCGCCAGCGCCGCTCCCAGGGCCGCTGCGATTTGCGGGCGGGATGATGGCAGCGCCGCCGCCTTTGATGACTTCAACCGGTGGGATCACTTTCGGTCCTTCTTTCACCGGGCCGCCGGGAGCCCCGAACACCCACACGGCGCCAAGGCCTTCATGGTCGCCGAAGCCGCCGATCAGCCCCGTCGTGCCATCTGAGGAGAGCGCCACGCCGCTGCCGAAGTCGCCTCCAGGGGGTCAGTTCGCCGTTCTGCTCGCCGCCGCCGGTCAGCTTCCCGCCCACGGGCGTCCAGCTCGGTTCGGCGCGCGTGAACGCCCAGGCCGACCCGACTTCTTCCTTGAAGATCGCCGGGTCGTCTTCTTCGGGGCGCCGATCAACGCGGTGTTGCCGTCGGCCGACAGGGCGACCGCTGGCCCCGAAGCCGCTCGGCGGCATCGCACCCGTCGCCAGTCAGCTTGGAACCCTGCTGCGTCCATTTGAATCCCGAGCGCGTCAGCACCCAGGCGGCACCTGACCGGCGTTGTCGCCCGGGCCGCCGACGAGGGCCGTGTTGCCGTCTGCCGAGAGCGCGACGGCGGTACCAAACCCGGCGGGCGCCCGACCGCCGGTCGGCCGTCTTCTTCGCCCCCTGTCTCAGATATTCGAAGCCTTCGGTTCCTTCCGGCGTTTTCTGATAGACCCAGACCGAGCCCTGGCCGTCTCGGGGCGCCCCGACCAGGATCGTGTCGCCGTTGCCCGATATCGCCACGCTGGCGCCGAAATACCCGGGTTCACCTTTGCTCTCTTCTTCTCGTTTGATGCAGATGCCCGGCGGGAATTCGCGTTCTTCGCAGCTGTCCAGCCCCTCTCTGAGCGACCAGACGGCCCCCGACCGCTTGAACACCCACGCGACACCCTTCTTCTTCGTCGCGCGGGACCGCCGACGACGGCTGTGTTGCCGTCTTCGGAAATGGCCACGCTGAGCCGAATTCATCACCGGCGCCGCTCGGTCCGGCTTCGAGCTTCTGGGTTTCCGCCCAGCTCGCTCCGGTGCGGGTGAAGACTCGTACCGAGCCGAGCTTGGCTGCCGCGAAATTTGTCGCCCGGGGCGCCGATGAATGCGGTGTTCCCGTCTCCTGACAGGGCCACGCTGACGCCGAAGCCGCCTTTAGCGCTCTCTCCGGCGGCAGTCAGCTTCGGGCCCTGTTGCGCTCCAGGCAGAGCTCGAGCGGGTGAAGACCCAGGCGGCTCCAAGCTTCCCCGCCGTCGCCCGGTCCTCCGACCAGCGCCGTGTTGCCATCGGCCGACACCGCCACACTCCAGCCGGCCAGCCGCTTGCTCCGACTCTTCGCCGACGGTGAGCTTTTCGCCCTGCTGGACCAATGTGACCGGGGCGGCACCGGCATTGGCCGCAAGGGTCGCCGGGCCTGCCATTGCGCTCGCAAGTGCCATCGTCGCGATCGCGCGCCGCGCCCTGAGGACTCTCGAGTGCCTCGATCCCTCACCGACCAACGGCTGGAACGTGGCCCCCGTGTGGGCCGACGACGTGGGCATTGCGGCTCCCCCAGTTCGACTGCTCGGATCGCACCACCCTACACGAGCATCTCGGGTGCGCACCCCGCTTGGACACATCGGCGGTCCGGCGGTCTGTTATTTGTCCGATCTGGGGTCTGCGTGACGAGTTCGGCCGAAGCCGACGTGCGGCATTTCAGTCACCGCGACCGGGCGTTCCCACCGCGTCCCAGCACGCGGGGCTTGCCGGCGTGCGCTTCGAGCACGCAACTCTTCGCGGTAGTGGGTTGCCTGATCGATCTCGCCCGCCACGGGCGCACTGAACCCGAAGGTTTCTCGTGGGGTGAGGTTCGCTTGGGTCCGTTCAGGAGCCGGAAATCGCGAAATTGGTACGGAACCGAGTGTCGGTGACTCGGCCGGCCAAACAAAAAACCCAGCCTGAGCTGGGCTTTTCGCATAGCGGGGGCGGGATTCGAACCCGCGACCTTCGGATATGAGCACCATCTACTCGAATCGGCTCAGGTAGTTCGGCTCTAGAGAGCCAAATCAGGCTTTGACGAGTTCGGGCAGATTGGTACGGACTTGGTACGAAGCTACTGCCGGCGGGACAGCGCCGCGGGCTCAGGAGTGTCCGAAACGGATGTCGGGGAGCACCCGCCGCGCCCAGCGCGGCAGATACCAGGCTCGGCGACCCATCAGACGCAGGAGCACCGGTAGCAGCAGGAGGCGGATCAGCGCAGCGTCCAGCAGCACCGCGACGCCGAGGATGACCCCCATCTCCTTCGGCGGCAGCGGCCCCGAGAGCGCGAACGTGAAGAAGACGGCAACCATCACCGCGGCGGCGGCGAAGATCACCCGCCCAGAGTGGGCGACCCCGCCGATCATCGCCTCCTTGGCGTCCCGGTGCGATCCCAGTGCTCCTTCGCCGAGGACAGCAGGAACATCGTGTAGTCCATCGAGATGGCGAAGATCATCGCGAAGAAGAAGACCGGACCCCATGCGTCGAGGAAGCCCTGAGACTGAAAGCCGAGCAGCGAGTGCAGAGCACCGTCCTGGAAGATCCACTTGGCCACGCCAAAGGCCGCGCCTGTCGCCAACAGGTTCGTGAGCACCCCGGCGGCGGCGAGCAGCGGCGCCTGCAGGGCGAACAGCAGGAGCAGGAAGCCGAGACCGAGCACGACCCCGATGACAATCGGCGTCTTCGCCGAGAGCACGTGCTGGAGGTCGTGGTTTTCCGCCGCCGCACCACCCAGGACAGTCCCGCGCGGGACGGCCGACCGAAGCCGCTCGATCGTCGCGCCGACCGCGGGGTTGGAAGGATCCTGGCGCGGGATCGCCGTCACGAGTGCGAGACCGCCGGTACCGGACTGGGCCGGAAGCACCGCCGCGATGCCGGGGTCGCGCTTGGCCGTCCGCGCGACGGCTGCGGCCTGGGCCGACTTCGTGACGAGCTGCAGCGGGCCGGTCGCGCCGGGCCCCATCGCCGCCTGCACCTGGCCGTAGCCGACACGCGAAGAGTCGTTCGCCGGCACGACCCTGATCGAGGGCATCGAGGTCTTCAGCGAGAGCACCGGCACGGCCAGGCCGACGAGCGACACGACCGCGAGCAGGCCGTAGACGGAGAGGACGTCGCCACAGGCGCCGGCCCCAGGCGGCGAAGCGCGCGGAGCGATGCTCGCCCGAATGCGCCCATGGAAGCGACAGCCTGTCGACCCTCGGGCCGAGGCGCGCGAGCACCGCGGGCAGCAAGGTGAGCGTGGCGGCGAGCACGAAGATGACAGCGAGCATGATTCCCAGGCTCATGCTGCGAAACGCGGGGCTGGGCACGAGCATCACGGCCGTGAGCGAGATCAACACGGTGAGGCCGCTGAACAGCACGGCCTTGCCGGCGGTGTCCATCGTGACCGCGGTCGCCTCGACCGGGTCGAGTTTCGACCCGAACAGCGCGCCGCGGAACCGCATCACGATGAACAGCGCGTAGTCGATGCCCAGCGCCAGCGCGAACATCAGCGCGAAGTTCATCGCCCAGATTGAGATCGGGATCACCAGCGCGCCGAGATACAGGGCACCGGCGGCCGCCAGCAGGCCGAGCATCGTGAGCATCAGCGGAAGGCCCGCCGCGACGAGGGAGCCGAACGCGAGCAGCATGATGCCGAGCGTCACCGGCCAGGAGATGACCTCGGATTTCAGCATCGCCGAACGGTTGGCGTGTTGAAGTCCGCCCACATGCCCGCCGCACCGGTCAGGCTCACCCGCACCGCGGGGTGGAGAGCGCGTGCAGCGTTCCTTTGAGGGTGTCTGCGGCAGCGACCATCGGTTCGGTTCGCGCGCCGCGCCGGCCTGTACGACGGCAGTGTGCCCGTCGGGCGAGATCGACACGCCCGGCGTGGGTGCGAGCACCGTGCGCACGGCTCCGTCGGCACGCAGCGTCTGCTCCACGCGCGCCAGGACGAGCCTGAAATTCGGAGCTGGCGACCGTCTGCGTGGGCGAGTGGAGGACGGTCATCAAACCGTAGCTCCCGAGGCCGGCGAAATGACGCTGGATGAGTTCTCGTGCCTGTGTCGACTGTGACCCGCTCGCTTCCCATCCGGCACCCGACAGCGCCTTCTCGACACGCGGAGCGAAGAACCCGAGCACGAGTGCGATTACGAGCCACCCGATCAGCACCTGGTGAACTGGGCGAGCAGCACCTGCGCGACTTCCAGGACAACGAGAAGACGATCCCGACGATTCTGACGACCTCGCAGAAGCTCTCGACTGGCGTGGACGCCCGCAACATCCGCAACATCGTCTTGATGCGCCCGATCAACTCGATGATCGAGTTCAAGCAGATCATCGGACGCGGCACGCGGCTCTACGACGGCAAGGACTACTTCACGATCTACGACTTCGTGAAGGCGCACCACCACTTCAGCGATCCGGAATGGGACGGCGAGCCGCTAGAGCCGGAGCCGAAGCGGCACCTGCGCGTGCCCGAGCCACCGCCGGACCGGACGCCTGCGAGCCGCCAGAGCCTGCGGACGCGAGCCGGTGCCCGCGCCGGCAGAAGATCAAGGTGAAGCTCGCCGACGGCAAGGCGCGCACCATTCAGCACATGATGGTGCACGACGTTCTGGCATCCGGACGGCACGCCGATGTCCGCGCAGCAGTTCATGGAAATGCTGTTCGGCAAGCTGCCGGAGTTCTTCAAGGACGAGGCCGAACTGCGCGCGCTCTGGAGCGCGCCGGATACGCGCAAGAAGCTTCTGCAGGGACTCGCCGAGAAGGGCTTCGGCCATGAGCAACTGGCCGAGATGCAGAAGATCATCGATGCCGAGAAGAGCGACCTGTTCGACGTGTTGGCGCATGTCGCCTATGCCCTACCGCCGCTGCACTCGCGAGGAACGCGCCGCACAGGCGCAAGAGTCGAGATCAGCACCGCATTTCAACAGCAAGCAGCAGGCCTTCCTGGATTTCGTGCTGTCGCATTACGTGCGTGTCGGCGTGGAGGAACTCGACCAGGAGAAGCTGACGCCGTTGCTGCGCCTGAAGTATCACGAACTCCATCGCCGATGCCGTGGCCGACCTCGGGCGCACCCGAGAAGATCGGGCAGATTTTCGCGGGCTTCCAGAAGTATCCTCTACGAACCGCGCGCGACGGCCTGAGATACCGAACTAGCCCTCGACCTTCCCGAGCAGCAGGTACTCCATCAGCGCCTTCTGCACGTGCAGGCGGTTCTCGGCCTGCTCCCACACGACGCTCTGCGGGCCGTCGACGCACTTCGGCGGAGACTTCCTCGCCGCGGTGCGCCGGCAGGCAGTGCATGAAGATCGCGTCGGGCGGCGCGTGCGCCATCATCTTCGTATCGACCATGAAGCCGGCGAAGGCCTTGTCGCGCGCGCCGCCTCGGCCTCGAAGCCCATGCTGGTCCACACGTCGGTGTTCACGGCATGCGCGCCCTCGCAGGCCTTCGCGGGATCGGCGAAGATCTCCACGCGGCTCGCGGTCGAGTCCCGCGAGGCGCGCGTGCTCGACCGCCGTAGCCCGGCGGGCGTGGCGATGTTCAGCTTGAAGTCGAACAGCCTCGCCGCCTGGATCCAGGTGTTGCACATGTTGTTGCCGTCGCCGATCCACGCGACCGTCTTGCCCGCGATCGGGCCGCGGTGCTCCATGTAGGTGTAGATGTCCGCGAGCACCTGGCACGGATGGTATTCGTTGGTGAGGCCGTTGATCACCGGCACGCGCGAGTGCGCTGCGAAGCGCTCGATGATCGAGTGCTCGAAGGTGCGGATCATCACGATGTCGACCATGCGCGAGATCACGCGCGCCACGTCCTCGATGGGTTCGCCGCGCCCGAGCTGGGTCTCGCCGGTGTTGAGCACGATCGAGGATCCGCCCAGCTGGTGGATGCCGGCCTCGAACGAGACGCGCGTGCGGGTCGAGGTCTTCTCGAACACCATCGCGAGCATGCGGTCGGCGAGCGGCTGGTAGGCGACGTAGTTCTTGAACCGCTCCTTGATGAGCTTGGTGCGCGCGAAGAGGTGCTCGAGCTCGCCGCGCTCGAGGTCGCGGAACTGCAGGAAATGCTTCACGCGCCGCGGCCGCGGCCGGCGCCTCGGCGAGGAACGCCTTCACGATCGGGGCGAGGATCGCGACCAGCTGGCGCGCCTCGTCTTCGCGGATGATGAGCGGCGGCAGCAGGCGCATCGACCTTGTCGGCGGTCACGTTGGCCACGAGGCCCGCGTCGAGCGCGCGGCGAACGATGTCGCCGCAGGGACGGTCGAGCTCGATGCCGAGCATGAGGCCCATGCCGCGGATTTCCTTCACGCCCGCGACGCCCGCGAAAGCTCGCGCGCAAGGCCGCTCTTGATGATCTCGCCCGCCTTCGCCGCGTTCGCGAGGAGGCCTTCCTTCTCGATCACTTCCAGCGTCGTGATCGCCGCGACCGACACCAGCGGCCCGCCTCCGAACGTGGTCCCGTGGTTGCCCGGCTTGAACACCTTCGCGGCCACGCCGCGCGCGAGGCATGCGCCGATGGGCACGCCGGAGCCCAGGCCCTTTGCAAGCGGCATCACGTCGGGAACGATTCCGGACCACTGGTGCGCGAACCACTTGCCGGTGCGCCCGATGCCGCTTTGCACCTCGTCGATCATGAGGAGCCACTCGCGCTGGTCGCAAAGCTCGCGAACCTTGCGCAGGTAGGCGGCGTCGGCGACGTGGATGCCGCCTTCGCCCTGCAGCACTTCCATCAGCACCGCGACGACCGACGCGTTGTCGCGCCAGGCGCTCCATGGCGGCGATGTCGTTGTACGGCACGCGCAGGAACCCGCCCATGAGCGGCTCGAAGCCGGCCTGGGCCTTGCGCGATCCCGTGGCCGAGAGTGTAGCGAGCGTGCGGCCGTGCCACGCTTTCTCCATCACGATGATGTTGGGGTTCTCGACGCCGCGCTGGTGGCCGTGCAGGCGCGCGAGCTTGATCGCGGCTTCGTTGGCTTCGGCTCCGGAATTGCAGAAGAAGGCGTTGTCCATCCCGGCGATCGCGCAGACCTTCGCCGCGGCGCGCTCCTGCTCGGGCACCTGGAAGAGGTTGGACGTATGGATGAGCTTGCCGACCTGCTCGCGCAAGCGCCTGCGTGAGGACCGGATGGTTGTGCCCCAGGCCATTTACCGCGATGCCGGCGAGGCCGTCGAGGTAGCGCTTGCCCTGCGTATCCCACAGCCACGCGCCTTCGCCGCGCGCGAAGGCCACGGGTTGCGGGGAGTAGGTCTGCATCAGGTGCGTCGCGCTCATGTGCGGTCTCCCAAATGAAACGGCGGCCCGAAAGGCCGCCGCCGGCCGGGTGAAGACTTCGATCAGGTGCGGGCGGTCCCCATGGCCTTCACCTGGGCCGCGAGGCGGCTCTTGTGACGAGCGGCCTTGTTCTTGTGGATGATGCGCTTGTCCGCGATCGAGTCGATGACAGATTGCTCCTGCTTGAGCGCGGCGCGCGCGGCAGCCGCATCGCCGGCGGCGATGGCCTTCTGCACCTTCTTGATGGCGCTACGCAGCTTCGTGCGCAGGCCGACGTTGGCCGCGCGTTGCTTGATGGATTTCTTGGCGCGCTTTGCGGCCTGCTTTGTGTTTGCCATTTCGAGTCGCTTTGGTCGGAGTCTTGGGATCGGAAAAGAGCCTGATATCATACACCACTTGTCCATACAAAACAAAGCCCTAGATCGCGCGCCGGAGAGCGTGCGCCCGCCGCCGTGAACCTGCTCGGCGCAGCCGCTTCGGTGAGCGCGATGACGCTCGCTTCGCGCATCACGGGCTTCGCGCGCGACACGTTGCTCGCGATCTTCTTCGGCGCGGGCTACACGATGGACGCGTTCGTCGTCGCGTTCCGGATTCCCAACCTGCTGCGAAGGCTTTTCGCCGAGGGAGCGTTCTCGCAGGCGTTCGTCCCGGTGCTCGGCGAATATCGAAACGCGCCGCGGCGACGAAGCGACGCGCGAGCTCGCGGGCAAGGTGCTCGCGGTGCTCGCTGCGGCGCTCTTCGTCGTCACGCGTGATCGGCGTGCTCGCCGCGCCCGCCGTCGTCTACCTCTCAGCGCGTCGGGTTTCGCCGCCGAGCCCGGACAAGTTTTCGTTCACCGTCGCGATGGTGCGGATCTGCTTTCCGTACATCCTCTTCGTCTCGCTCGTGTCGTTCTCCGCGGGACTGCTCAATACCTACGGGTCGTTCAAGGCCCCCGCGTTCACGCCGGTGCTGCTGAACGTCTCGTTCATCGCGTGCGCGATCTGGCTCGCCCCGCACCTGGACAAACCCGTCGTCGCGCTCGCGTGGGCCGTCCTCTTCGGCGGCATCGCGCAGCTCCTTTTCCAGGTTCCGTTCCTGCGGCGCATCGGCATGTGGCCCCGCATCGTGTGGGCGCCGCGCGACGAGGGCGTGATGCGCATCGTGAAGCTCATGGCGCCCGCGGCGCTCGGGGTCTCGGTCGCGCAACTGAGCCTGCTCATCAATACGCAGATCGCATCGCATCTGGGCGACGGGCCCGTGTCGTGGCTCTACTACGCCGACCGCTTGATGGAGTTCCCTTCGGCGATGCTCGGCGTCGCGCTGGGTACGGTGATCCTGCCGTCGCTCGTGCGCCACCACGCCGCCAGCGATCCCGCGGCCTACTCGCGCCTGCTCGACTGGGGGCTGCGCGTGACGCTCGTGCTGGCCCTTCCCGCCGCGGTCGCGCTGGGGCTCCTCGCGGTCCCGCTCATCTCCACGCTTTTCTGGCACGGGGAGTTCCTGCGCCACGACGTGATGATGACCCGCAGCGCGCTCATCGCCTACGCCGTAGGCCTCGCCGGGATCATCCTCGTGAAGATCCTCGCGCCCGGCTTCTATGCGAAGCAGGACATCCGCACGCCGGTGAAAGTAGCCGTGGCCACACTCATCGTGACGCAGCTGCTCAACTCCGCGTTCGTTCCGTGGATCGGCCACGCGGGCCTCGCGCTCTCGATCTCGCTGGGCGCCTGCTTCAACGCGGGCTGGCTCTGGTGGCTCATGCGGCGCTCGGGGTTTACCGCCCCGAGCCGGGCTGGGCGGCGTTCCTGCTCAAGGTCGCCATCGCTCTCATCTCATGGGCGGCGCGCTCTGGTACTCCATGGGCAGCGAGTCGTCGTGGTTCGAGCTCGCGTCGGCGGCGCGCGCGGGCAAGCTTGCCCTCGTCATCGTCGCGGGCAGCGTCGCGTATTTCGCGTCGCTCGCCGCGATGGGCTTTCGCCCGCGCGATTTCTCGCGCCACGAGTGAGACCGTGAAGATCGTCCGCCACGCGCGATCCGCGTCCGACACGGCCATCGCGATCGGCAGCTTCGACGGAGTGCACCTGGGACATCGCGCCATGATGGAGCACGTCGGCGCGGCCGCCCGCAATCGCGAAGCTCGCGTCGGCGGCGCTCACGTTCGAACCGCTGCCCCGCGAGTTCTTCTCGCCCGCCACGGCGCCCGCGCGCCTTTCGAGCCTCGGGGAAAAGCTGGGCGAGATCGCCACCCGCGGCATCGACTCGATTTTCGTGGAGCGCTTCGACGCGCGTCTCGCCGCCCTCCCGCCCGACGAATTCGCGGCACGCCTTCGCGACATGTATCGCGCACGCTGGGTCATGACGGGACAGGATTTCCGCTACGGCGCCGCGCGCAGGGGCGACGTGGCAAGCCTCGCCGCGGCGGGCCGCGAAGCTCGGATTCGAAGTCGAAGTGCTTCCCGCCGTCACCGTGGATGGCGAGCGAGTGTCGAGCACCGCGGTGCGCAATGCCCTTGCGCGCGGCGAGTTCGCGCACGCAGCGCGCCTGCTCGGACGTCCCTATGCGATCTGCGGGCGCGTCGTGCACGGGGCGAAGCGAGGGCGCGCGATGGGATTCCCGACGGCCAATATCCGGCTTGCGCGTCCCGCGGCCCGCGCTCTCCGGGATCTTTGCGGTAAAATGCTTCGGTGCAGCAACTCGCGGACTCGAGGGAGTGGCGAGCCTGGGAATGAACCCGGCCATCGGGAAAGACGGCCCGGCCACACTCGAAGCGTTCCTCTTCGATTTCTCCGGCGACCTCTACGGCAGGCGCCTGTCCATCGAGTTCGTGAAGAAGCTGCGCGACGAAGCGGATTTCGCTTCCGTCGACGAGCTCGCCGCGCAGATCCTTCGCGATTGCGACGCGGCGCGCGAGCACTTCCGTGCCACGAGGACTTGATGCCCGACGACCCGAAGAAGATCGACTACAAGAGCACGCTCAACCTGCCGGAGACGCCGTTCCCCATGCGCGGCGACCTGGCCAAGCGCGAGCCGGGCTGGGTGCGCGCGTGGCACGACACGAAGCTCTACGAGCGTATCCGCGAGGCGTGCCGCGGCCGGGTGAAGTACGTCCTGCACGACGGGCCGCCTTACGCCAACGGCGACATCCACATGGGGCACGCCGGCAACAAGATCCTGAAGGACATGGTGGTGAAGTCGAAGACGATCGCCGGATTCGACGCGCCCTACGTGCCGGGATGGGACTGCCACGGGCTGCCGATCGAGCACGTGATCGAGAAGAAGTACGGACGCAACCTCGAGCCCAACCGGCAGCGGCAGCTTTGCCGCGCGTACGCCGCCGAGCAGATCGAGCGCCAGAAGGCCGACTTCCAGCGCCTGGGCGTCATCGGCGACTGGGACCATCCGTATACGACGATGAACCCGGCGACCGAAGGCGGCCGAAGTCCGCGCGATCGGGCGAGTCCTCGAGAGCGGGACTGCTCTATCGCGGATTGAAGCCGGTGAACTGGTGCATCGACTGCGGCTCCGCGCTCGCCGAGGCCGAGGTCGAATACGAGGACAAGACTTCACCCGCGGTCGACGTCGCGTTCGAGGCCGTCGATCCGGCCGCCGTTGCGCGCGCCTTCGACGCGAAGGGCGTCGCCCGGGCCTCTACGCGGTCATCTGGACCACGACGCCCTGGACGCTCCCGGGCAACCAGGCGATCGCGGCGCATCCGGACATTCGAGTACGAGCTCGTCGACACCGATCGCGGCGCGCTGATCCTCGTCGCGGAGCTTCGCGAGGCGTGCCTCAAGCGCTACGGCACTCAAGGCGCGCGCCGTGCTCGGCCGCGTCGCGGGCAGCGCGCTCGCGGGCCTCGTCTTCCGCCATCCCTTCATCGATCGCCAGGTGCCCGATGGTCCTGGGCGAGCACGTGACGACGGAGATCGGGCACGGGCCTCGTGCACACGGCTCCAGCGCACGGCGTCGAGGATTTCGACATGGGCGTGAAGTACAAGCTGCCCGCTCGACCAACCCGTGGACGACACGGGACGCTACAAGGACAAATGTCGCGCACTTCGCCGGCATGGCGCGTGCGCGATGCCGAGAAGCCGATCGTCGAATTGCTCGAGGCGAACGGCGCGCTCCTCAAGCACGAGCCCTTCCGCCACAGCTATCCGCATTGCTGGCGCCACAAGACGCCGATCATCTTCCGCGCGACGACGCAGTGGTTCATCGCCATGGACCGCGACGCGAAGGTGAAGACCGATTCGCCCGGCAAGACGCTTCGCGAGATCGCGCTGCACGCCATCGGCAACACGCGCTTCTATCCGGAGTGGGGCCGCTCGCGCCTCACGGCGATGATCCAGAACCGCCCGGACTGGACGCTCTCGCGCCAGCGCAACTGGGGCACGCCGCTGCCGTTCTTCCTCGACCGGCAGACCGACGAGCTGCATCCCGACACCGGCGCGCTCCTCGAGAAGGCGGCGGCGATGGTCGACAAGGGCGGCGTCGAGGCGTGGTTCGCCGCGACCTGCGAGGATTTCGGCGTGGACCCGGCGCGCTACCGCAAGATCACCGACACGGTGGACGTGTGGTTCGATTCGGGCACGACGCATTTCACGGTGCTGCGCAAGCGCGACCGCCGAGCAGTGGCCCGCGGACCTCTACCTCGAAGGCTCCGACCAGCATCGCGGGTGGTTCCAGTCGAGCCTGCTCACGGGCTGCACCATGGACGGCCGCGCGCCCTACGATGCGCTCCTCACGCACGGCTTCGTCGTCGACGGCCAGGGCCGCAAGATGTCCAAGTCGCTGGGCAACGTGATCTCGCCGCAGAAGGTCTCCGACACGCTGGGCGCGGAGGTCATCCGCCTCTGGGTCGCGTCGACGGATTTCTCCGGCGAGCTCTTCACTCTCCGACGAGATCCTGAAGCGCGTCGTGGAAAGCTACCGGCGCATCCGCAATACGCTGCGCTTCCTGCTCGCGAACACGTCCGACTTCGATCCCGCGAAGGACCGCGTTGCCGGTTTCGGAATGGCTCGAGATCGACCGCTACGCGCTCGCGATGACACGCGAGATGGCCAACGACTGCACCGCGGGCTATGCGCCTTCGATTTCCACCTGGTGGCGCAGCGCCTGCAGACCTTCTCCTCCGAGGACCTGGGCGGCTTCTGGCTCGACGTGCTGAAGGACCGCCTCTACACCACGCGCACGGCGGGCCGGCACGGCGCTCGGCGCAGACGGCGCTGCACCACGTGACGCAGGTGTTGCTGCGCCTCATGGCGCCGATCCTTTCCTTCACCGCCGAGGAAGCCTGGGCAGTGCTTCATCCGGCGAAGCGGCAGAGCGCCCGGGACAGCATCTTCTTCCACACGTGGAACGACGTGCTGCCCGCGCAGCACGGCGAGGCGGAGCTCGTCGCGCGGTGGAAGCGCATCCGCGAGATCCGCGCCGAGGTGATGAAGAAGCTCGAGGAGGTGCGCGCCGCAGGTGGCATCGGCTCGTCGCTCCAGGCGAACGTCACCGTGACGGCAGGCGGCGAGGACGCGGCGCTTCTCGCATCGCTCGGCAACGACCTCAAGTACGTGTTCATCACGTCGAGCGCCGCGCTTGAAGCGATGGCGAGGCCGGCCCGGTCAACGTCGTGGTGTCGGCGAGCAGCGACACCAAGTGCGAGCGTTGCTGGCATTGGCGCACCGACGTGGGCAGCAACCCGCGATACGCGGCGATCTGCGCGCGTTGCGCCGGCCACGCTGGAAGGCCGCGACGAGGAACGGCGCCATGCGTGAGACGTCGTCGCGCTGGACGCGCTGGCTCGCACTGAGCGCCGCGATCGTCGTCGCGGACCTCGCGACCAAGGCGTGGATGAGCAACGCATTCACGCTGGGCGAAATCCATCGAGGTCACGCCCTTCTTCAACCTCGTGCTCGCCCACAACACGGGTGCGGCCTTCAGCTTCCTCGCCGGGGCGGGCGGATGGCAGCGATGGTTCTTCACCGGCATCACGATCGTGATCTCGATCGCCATCGTGGTGATGCTCTCGCGCCAGCGCGGCGCACCGTGGCTTTCGGCGGCTTTCGCCCTCGTGCTGGGCGGGGCGCTCGGCAACCTCTACGACCGCCTCGTGCTGGGCTACGTGGTGGATTTCGTGCAGCTGCACGCGGCGGGATACTATTGGCCCGCATTCAACGTCGCCGACTCGGCCATCACGCGTCGGCGTGGCCATGCTCATCTGGGACAGCCTGCGTCCCAAGGCGGGCAAGCTGGGCCAGGAGAAGATCATGAGCACCGCGCAAGCCCTCGAGGACGCCGAGGTGCTGCTCGCCAAGCCGCGCGGCTTCTGCGCCGGCGTCGACCGCGCCATCGCGATCGTCGAGCGCGCGCTCGAGCTGCACGGCGCGCCCGATCTACGTGCGCCACGAGATCGTGCACAACAAGTTCGTCGTCGAGGACCTGCGGGCCAAGGGCGCGGTGTTCGTCGAGGAGCTGGCCGAGGTTCCCGCCGGCGCCACCGTGATCTTCTCGCGCCCACGGCGTGTCGCACGACGTGCGCAGCGAGGCCGACGACGCGCGGCCTCAAGGTGTTCGACGCCACCTGCCCGCTCGTCACGAAGGTGCACGTCGAGGTCGCGAAGATGCGCGCCGCGGGCCGCGAGATCGTGATGATCGGCCACGAGGGCCACCCCGAGGCCGAAGGCACCATGGGCCAGTCGGAGGCGGCATGTACCTCGTCGAGACCGTCGAGGACGTGGCCACGCTCGAGGTCGACGGATCCCGGCAGGCTCGCCTACGTCACGCAGACCACGCTGTCGGTGGACGACTGCGCGCGCATCGTCACGGCGCTGAAGGTGCGCTTCCCCGACGATCCAGGGCCCGAAGGCCGACGACATCTGCTACGCGACGCAGAACCGCCAGGACGCGGTGAAGTTCATGGCGCCCGAAATGCGACGTGGTGATCGTGGTGGGCTCGCCCAACAGCTCCAACTCCAACCGCCTGCGCGAGGTGGCGCAGCAACCTCGGGCGCGACGCCTACCTCGTCGACAGCGCCGACGAGCTGCAAGCCCGAATGGCTCGATGGCGCGAAGCGCATCGGCGTGACCGCGGGCGCGTCGGCTCCCGAGGTGCTGGTGCACGAGGTGATCATGCGGCTTGCAGTCGCTCGGCGTGCGCCGCGTGCACGAGCTGGAAGGCATCGACGAGCACGTCACGTTCCCGCTGCCCAAGGGCATCAAGAACGCCTAGCGTACGCCCGCCGGCGCATCGACGCCCGGCGGCGGTCGCAGGTCCACTTCGACGCGCTTCACGCTCTTCACGCGAATCCCCCACTTTGCGCCCCGGCTCCCAGCGCACCTCGGAGAACGCCCGCACCGCCTCGTCGCGAAACTTCGTGCGGCACCGGCTCTGTGCGGCATCGACGTGGTCCACCACGCCGTCGGCATCGATGTACACGTCGAGGCTGCAACTTGCCGTAGTACTCGATGCCGCTCTTTCCTGGGCGGCGTCGAGCTCGATGCCATGCAGCGGATAGGGCCGCGGATCGAGCCCTTTCGCGTCGAAGTAGTGCGTCGTGACCGCGCCAACGGCGACCACGGCCATGAGCGTCACGACTGCGATTCCCACCGCGATCCGGATCAGGATCGTTTCACGGAAAAGCCTCGCTTCAAAAAGAAAAGCGCCCGGCCGTAGCCGGGCGCCTGTTGCGGTTCGTCGACCTAGTTCAACAGCTCGCGCCACATCACGCGCCTGCCCGTCTGGGTGCTGCCAGTCCGCCTCGGGATGAAGAACGGGATGTGCGAATCGTCCGATCCCGTGACCACGAAGTACGGGCTGCCGCCAGGAGGTACGAGTTCGACACGCCACCCACGATCAGGGCGTTGCCGATGCGCGAGCCGGCGACATTGTTCGTCGAGGTGCTGATGAACGAGCCGCGTCGTGTAGTCGAAGAAGTACACCCAGCTCGAACCGCCCACCGTGCACACGCTGGTCTCCGGCACGTTCGTGCCCACCGCCAACACTCCCAGCTGCAGCTGAGGTCGACGTTCACTCGCTCGCCGGGGGTGTTGCCGCCGTCGGGATTGAAGTCCAGGTACCAGCCGCACTTGGTCGTGAGGTCCACCGGATCGTGGTGGTCGAGCGCGTGTGCCGCTGACCACCGTGAGCGACTGCTGCACGAGCGGACACGTCGTCTCCGTCCGCGCGTTGCCGATGCCGGTGCCCGTGAGCTTGTCGACGATCGCGTACAGCGACTGCTGGTTCAGAGTCGCTCGGTCCGAGGCTCCCGAGGTAGCGTCCCCGTCCCCACGTAGATCATCGGCGGCCGTTCGACGAGGCCGCCCTGCGGTGCGTCGTGATGGGCTGCTGGTACGTGCCCACCTGGAAGTTCGCGAGCTGCGACGGCGTCGGCCCCGGCGGGCGGGTATCTGGTTGTTGATGTCGAAGCGCCACAGGTTGCCGAACTGGTCGCCGCCGTAGATTCGCTGGATCGTGTTGTCCATGAGGCCGTTGTCCACCCACGCGGAGATCTTGTTCAGGCCCGAGGGCGATGTCGCCGATCCCCGCCGGTGCTCGATGGTGACTGCTGCACACCCGTCCACGCGTTGGACCACATAGAGCGGCCGACACCGTCACCCACGTTGTTGTAGCCCGAGGTGAAGGCCGACCACCCAGGTGGCGGTCGGAGAGCTTGCCGACGACCGGGTTGCCGAACGTGTAGCCCAGGTTGGCGTCGGTGTACTCCCACAGGAGGGTCGGGGTCGGCGGGGTCGGTGATGTCGAGGGCGAAGTAGCCCTTGCCGCCCGGCGCCCAGGCCGCTCACGAGGATCGTCTTCCACGCGGTGCCGTTCCAGATGTCGGTGACGACGGGCGATCCGTCCACGAAGTACTTGTGGTTGGTCGCGTAGTTGTCGTCCGCGAGCGACTTGAGGTTGGGCAGCACCGCCGACGGGATGTAGGCCCAGAGCTCGTTGCCGTTGGTGCGCGTCGAAGGCGTGCAGCATGCCGTCGTTGCCGCCGACGAACACCGTGCCCGTGCGCGACGTCACCGCGCGTCGACGCCTCGAACGTGCGCGTAGCCGTTCTCCGCGTACTTGAACGGCGGCAGGCGCATGTACACCGGCTTGCCGTCGATGATGTCGCCCAACACGTGGGTACGCACGCGGTAGAGCTGGTTTCGCCGCGATGTTCGTCCCCGCTCCTCGTAGCCCCACTGGCCGCGCAGGTAGTTGATGACCGTATCGGCCGTGCCCGCCGTCTGCTGCAGGGCGGTCCAGCTCGCGTACTGCGTGAGCTGCGGCGCGTTGGCCGGCGTGAACCAGGCCGGACTTCTGCGCCGATGGTGAAGCTCGCCGGCACGAACGAAGTCAACACCGGGCTGCTGGCCAGTGCCGCTGTTGAAGTAGATCGTGCGCGTAGTCCGTCACGTCCGTGGCCATCGCGTCGAGGGTGGCCTGCGCCGACCAGTTGGCGGTGCGTCGAGATGGCGCCCGTGGTGAGGTTGATCGGTGCGCGACTGCAGGTCGCCGGTCCATTCCTGGGTCGTGTAGCTTGCGACGAACGCGAAGTTGTCTCCAGCCACGGGCTCCAGGTTCGAAGTCGCCGCCGCGGCGCCGGCCGCGAGCCTCGCGGACACGCCTGCCAGCGCGGTGTTCAGGCCCGATA
>CAWCXI010000023.1:0-205359 GCA_963799415.1 uncultured Alphaproteobacteria bacterium
ATGCGCTGGCGCAGGCGGGGTTCGCAAGTCGACCCCGCGCCGCGGTCGATTCGGCACGCTATCGAGGCTACCTCGAAGCGCACATCGAGCAGGGCGCCGAACTTGAGGACACCGGCAAGCGCATCGGCATAGTCACCGCCATTGTCGGCAGCCACCGATTCCGCATTCTGTTCGACGGTGTGCAGAACCACGCCGGCACGACCCGCATGGCGGTTCGCAAGGATGCCGGCGTGGCGTTGGTGAAGCTTGCGTCTGCGATCTATCAGCGATTTCCCGAGATAGCGGGTCCGCGCACGGTATGGACAACGGGACGCATCCTGCTCGATCCGGGCGCGCCGAGTATTGTGCCGGGTCATGCCGAGATGCTGTTCCAGTTCCGCGACACCGAACCGGCGATGTTGGCAAAGCTGGATGCGGAGCTGGACTCGCTGGTGGCCGACGCGACGCGCGGGGCGTGTACAGTGACTATCGCCCAACGGGGGAGTTCGGTGCCGAAGGTGATGGACGCGAGTTTCCAGGATGCGCTGGAACGTGCGGCGGAGCGACACGCACCAGGGCTGCACGTGCGGATGCCGAGTGGTGCCGGGCATGATGCGCAGGTTCTGGCGGAACGGATGAAGTCAGCGATGCTGTTTGTGCCGTCAATCGGAGGGATCAGCCACCATTATGCCGAGGATACCAAGGACGAAGATGTCGTGCTCGGGTGCCAGGTATTTTCCGACGCCGCGGCGGAAATCCTTCAGGGCTGACCGCAGTGCCGCCGCAGTATGTCCAGGCGATAATCGGTCGTGCGATGGTGCGCCTGCACCGACAATGATTGGCTTGTGCGATCCATGAAGATCCGGGCGGCCTCGTCGCCGGTGCATGGATCATCCGCACGCCCGCACCAGTTCACCAGCAGCACGATGCCTGCCTGATCGAGCGTCGCAACGACGCGGTCCGCCGTCGCCGTGATGTCGGTCGGCGACAGAAAATACAGCACCTCGGACAGCACAATCAGATCGAATGTTTCGTTCGGCCATTGCCGCGGGATCTGCATCTGCTGAAACCGCACCTGTGGTTGGTCGGAGCAGGTCGCGCGTGCCGCCGCAAGGGGCGCCTCGACGATATCGACCGCCAGCAGTGCGTCACAGTGCTCGGCTAGCAGCCGGGTCAAAACGCCGATCGAGCAGCCGGCCTCGAATCCAAAGCGGAAGCGTCGCGTGCCGAGACTGGCAACGGTGGTGCGGTACTTCGCCTGCTCGTACTCGCTGGAGCGGAACCGCCAGGGGTCTGAACCCGCGTCGTAGAGGCGCTGGAAATGCCCAGGGCCCAGCGAAGCCCGCGACGTGTTCATGGCAGCAGGAACGTCTCCCAAGGGCCGTCAACCATGCGCAGCAACGTGGCGGGAAGGTCGAAACCCGTGGGATCGTCCACGACGAGCCTTCCGTGTTGGGAGGCGTGCGCGGCGATGGCACGCCGCTTGGCCGCCAGGTGCGGCGCCACGTGCAAGCGCCAGCCCTGCGACGCGCGCTCGGGTATCGGTGTATCAGCGGCGAGCGTCCATCCCCAGACCGGGTAGGCCACGTGCCTGATCCCGGCGATACAGGCAGCTTCGCTGGCGAGACAGGCTGCCGCGCTGTGGTCGCAATGCGGATCATGCCGCCACGGCGCCAGGATGGTGGTGCAGCCAAACGATCCGATGCAGTCGATCAGCCGCCGCGTGACCGCGGCGAATCGCGGCCCCTTGTGCGGCGCCTTTGAATCCGGCTCGCCGAGGAAGATCAGTCGCTCCCTGGGGAGGCCGAGGATCCCAACTGCCTCCGTCGCCTCGGCCTCGCGCAGCGCGACCAGCCGTGGACGCGGATGGAGGCGGGAGTTGGGGTGCGAGCCACTACCGTCGGTCAGGATTACGACTACTGGCGGCCGACCGGCCGCACAGCACGCGGCGATCAGGCCGCCACAGCCGAGGCTCTCATCGTCGGGATGAGGCGCCAGGATCAGGCAGGTGCCGGCGCCGGCCACGTCGTCGAGCGATCCGACAGGCAGGGCGCGCCAGTGCGCGTGCAGGTGGCCTGCCGTGGTCACGCGCCGGACCACTCTGCCCGCTGCGCGAAGTGGGCCGCGGCCTCCGTCAGCACGGCATCCGGCGCTGGCTGGCGGAGATAGGTGGCGAGGTCGCGGCAGATACGCTCGACCGGATTTCCGCGGCGGAACGCGGACAATCCCAGCGAGCGCTGCACGAGTTGCATCGCGTCGAGACAGGCGGTCTCCACCGCGATCCGCGCAAGCCCGGTACAGGCGACCGCATCGGCTGCATCGGCGCCCGGGTCCTCGGCTGCCCGTGCGGTTCGACGAACCCAAAGACGGGCGGTCTCGCAAGCGATTATCGCGGTACCGAGCCGTTGGAGATGGTGCGGATTGTCCAGCCTGCCGTCCGCTCGCAACTGGTCCCGCAACAGTGTCACCAGGCTCAGCAATCCCCCTGCCGCGACAGCGGAGCCGCGCCACGCGCCAGCGGAAAAGTCAGGCTCGCGAAGATAGTCGCCTGGGCAGCCGAGGCACGCGTCGTGGTCGGCTACGCAGCCGGTGAAGTCGACAGCACCCGTCACCGCGGCACGCATGCCTTGGAGTGGTGCTTCCAGGGCCTGCACGCGCTCGCCGCGATCCAGCGCCAGCACGAGCATCCGCGAAGCGCCCGTTTCGTCCACGGCGGTCACCAGCGCGCGGCTGGCATGGCCAGCAGCCGAACAGAACATCTTGCCACCGTCGAGCCGGATGCTGTCTGTCGTCCATGTCATGCGCAGGCCATTCGCGGGCGGATCCGTTACCCACAATGCGAACAGGTGGCCGGCGCTGACATCGTCAGCTCCGCGCGCCGTCTGTCGAGGCGTACCGTAACGGGTGATCAGGTGACGGGCATTGACGTGCGCCTCGAGAATTCGTCCGACCGCGAGGCTGCCGATGCCGGTCTGCACGAGGACGTCGGCCAGGGCATCGGCGAGCACCCGGCTGTCGTCGCGCTGGCTGGTGTGCTCGACCGGCAGCGGCATGGCCAGCGCGCCGGCATCCCGCAACCCTGCGATATCTTCGCTCGGGAAAGCCTCCGCCTCATCGAGTTGCGCAGCGCGCTGCTGCATAGCGGGCACCAGTGCGGCGATGCGGCGCTCGACAGTCATGGTTGCGTGGCATCCGGCACGCTGAGGTGTTCCAGCAACTGCCGCGCATAGCCGATCTGTCGCGGCAGTTCCGTGAACCTGACGCGGCGCCGGATGAGGAACGGGCTGCGTGCCTCGATGTCGGCCCAGGCGGCACCGAAGGTGCGGGTGTTGAGCAGCGCCCGCAACTGCGGCTCCGGTATCCCCAGGTCTGCTGCCAGTGCCTCCCCCGGTACCGTTTCGCGCCATGCCAGCCGAACCCTGCGGCGGAAGTCGATCCGCCGGTAGGCATCTGCCGCGGGTTCCACAGTGACGTCGGCGTACTCGTCCTGCTGCTGCATACGGCGCCGGATCGTGTCGGCCATCCCGCCATGTGCGCGCCCATGAATGCGGCCGGAGACGGAGACCACAACCTCCGGATCGTGTCGGATCCGGCCATCGAGCCGGGCGAGCGCGCTGACGAATGCGCGGTCTTCGCCGGATGGCCTCGGCGGGAAGCCGCCGACGCGGTTGAATGCGGGGATCGTGACGGCCAGGGAGGCGCCGGCTGCCTCGGTGTGGCGTGGCCATGGATCCGCCGGATCCGGATCGAGCTGTGCCGCGATCCGATCCAACATTTCCGTTAGCGCGCATTCGACCGCGTCGTCAGCATGAAGGTGCGCCGGGATGAGCGCCGCCTCGACAGGGTCAATCACTACGCGCCCGCACACCAGATCGGCGCCAGCCGCCAGGGCTGATAGATTCCGCTCGATCCAGTCGCCAGGAACGATGGTGTCGGCGTCGGTGGTCAGCAAAACGCCATCCGGCCCCGCACGCTGCGCAGCCAGTTCCGTGGCGAGCCGGCGTGCATGACCCGCACTGGCGGTCGACGTCGGGAGCGTGCGGCATTCGACGAGCAACGGGAACCGCGCGACCGCCGCATACGCATGGGCAATCCCTGCAATCCCGTCAGTGCAGTTGTTCAGCAGCACCAGGACCGCATCGGCCTGCCTGGTCTGTTGCGCGAGCGCGTCGAGACAGCGACCGATCCAGTCGGCTTCATTTTTGGCGGGAATCGCGACAACAACCCGCTGTCCGAAATGGCGAGACGTTTGGTCAGTTCGCTTCATAGGACGACAGGTGCACTCCATGGCGCCCTATCAACGTGCAGCGGGCCGCTAGGTCGCCGACTGGCTAATGGTGTCGCTCGCTTTTGATCAGCACCCAGTTCTTGCCACGCTTGCGGTATTGCCGCTTCACCGCCGCCCACGCGACGCGGAATGCCCGCTCCTCGTCACCACCGTACTCATCCCAGGCGTGGTTGAACGCCTCGCGAAATATATCCTGTGCATGCGGCGGCAAGTGGTTGCCCACAGCGGACGGCAGTTCATCGTTGGACGCATAGGGCATGGCCGATCAAAATTTGGCACTCACTGCGGGGAACACAAAGCACACCAAGGTGAGACCTCAAGCGCGACCGTAATTGTGCGCCGTTGGAAGCAGTTCTAGCGTGCACTTGGCAGGATCGGCGCCAGCGCGCCCCACATTTGAACCAGGGGGAACGAGCAATGAGAGAATTCGCTGACAGAATCGCGGTGGTCACCGGCGGCGGCACAGGGATGGGTCGCGAGCTGGTTCGGCAGTTGGTCGCCCAGGGCTGCAATGTTGCCATGTGCGACCTTTCCTCCCAAACGATGGCATAGACCAAGCGGCTTTGCGAAACGGAGAAACTGCCGCAGGGTTTGCGCATCACCGCGCACCTCGCCGACGTCTCCGATGAGAGCGAGGTGCAGCGCTTTCGCGCTGAGGTTGCCGAGCACCAGGCCACCGATAAGATCCATCTACTGTTCAACAACGCCGGGATCGGTGGTGGCGGCAGCATGTTCTCGAACAGCCGCTACGACTGGGAGAGGACCTTCAACATCTGCTGGGGTGGCGTCTATCGCTGCACGCGCGCCTTCCTTCCCATGCTGCAGAGGGCGGACCAGGGTCACATCGTCAATACAAGCAGTGTCAATGGCTTCTGGGCATCGGTCGGGCCGCGCATCTCGCACACCGCGTATTGTGCGGCGAAATTCGCGGTGAAGGGCTTCACGGAAGCGCTGATCACTGATCTGCAGGTTCATGCGCCACACATCAGGTGCTCAGTGGTCATGCCAGGGCATATCGGCACCTCGATCATGGCCAATTCCCGCAAGATCCACAGCGGCAACGAGACAGATACGCTGAGCGCGACCGAGATTGCGCAGGCGCGTGAACGCGCGGGCGCGGCAGGTTTGGACGTTGCATCCATGTCGGATGCGGACATTGAGGCCATGGTGATCGAACGGGCACGACGCTTCATCGAGGAAGCTCCGACGACGGCCGTCGAGGCAGCGACCATCATTCTTGACGGTGTCAAAGCCGACCAGTGGCGTATCCATGCGGGCAAGGATGCGGTTCGGCTTGACGAACTCGTCCGTCAGTCACCGGAGCGCGTCTACGATCTTGACTTCTTCGAGACCCTCGCTGCCGAGATCGGCTGGCGGTTGGGCCAGCCGCCAGCGCGCGAGGCGAAGTAGTAGCGGGCAGGGGTGTCGCCGCCCCTGGCCCGCTTGAACGGCACTTTCGCGTCAGTCGATCGCGGCATGCACAAGGTTGGCTACACGGTCCAGGCGTGCCGAATGCCACGGGTCCGGCGCCATGTAGTTGGTGAGATAGGTGAAGGAGACGCCGCTCTCCGGATCAGCCCACGAGTACGACGTGCCTGCGCCGCCGTGCCCGAACGTGGTCGGCGCTCCGATTGTGCCAAGACCCCTGATCCGATCGCTGTCGCCGCGTACGTGCGGCCCGAGGCCGCGGTGCATCGGAATGCCGTTCATCTGGTCGTCGCCGCGCTCGCCGGTATGGTTGCGCGACACGTAGGCAACCAGCCGTGGCGAGAACAGCCGCACATTGCCGAGCCGCCCTTTGCCAAGCAGCATCTGGTAGAACGCCGCCATGCCGCGCGCGGTGGCGAAACCGCCGCCACTCGGCAGACCCGCCGCACGGAACTCGGGCGAATTATCGCGGGGCTCTGGAGCATAGGTGTCTGCGCAGCGTGACTGCGACTGCTGTGGCACACCGACGAAGATGTCGCCATCAAGACCGAGCGGGGCGACCACCTTGTCGCGGATCACGTCGCGGTAGTCCTGGCCGGTGACCGCCTCGATCACCATCGCCTGCACCAGGTGCGCCGCCTGGCCGTGATATTGCAGCCTCGAACCGGGCGTCCAGTCGAGCGCGAAGTCGCACACTTCGGCGCGCATCCGCGCGTGGTCCGCCCATGTGGCCTTGGTCACGTTGTTCGACGGGAAGCCGCCCTGATGCGTCATCACCTGCTGCAGCGTGATGTCCGCCTTGCCGCGCGCGGCGAACTCGGGAAGGTGATCGGCGATCTTGTCCATGAAGGACAGTTTGCCTTCCTCCACCAATGTCCACACCGCGGAACTGGTCAGCACCTTGGTCTGGCTGAACAGGAGAAAAAGATTCTCATTGGTTGCCGGCACTTTGCTAGGTTCGACCTTGGCGTCGCCGTAGGTGCGGAACAGCGCGAGCTGGCCGTGTCGCGCCAGAGCGATCTGCGCGCCTGGATAACGGCCTTCCTCGATGTGCTGCTTGATCAGCCGGTCGAGATGCTCGAGCGGCTTGGCGGCAAAACCGAGACTGGCGGGCTCGGTGGATGGCAGCGGATAGTCGCCTGGCATTGGTGGTTCTCCTCGCTTTTGGCCTGGCAACGATGTTACGCCGGCCGCCGCTTGCGGCCAACCGGCGGATGCGGTTCGATCGGGAAACGTCGCTCAGGGGAGGAGATCGCATGGCCGACATCCGCACCACGCATCTGATGACGCTTGCACTGTCGGTCGGCGGCATGCAGTCGGTTGGCTCCACGCCGAACGGTGAGCGGCGCATCGGATTGGTGACGGGCGGGTCCTTCCAGGGCGAACGGCTGCGCGGCTCGGTGCTGCCCGGCGGGGCCGACTGGATTGTCGTTCGGTCCGATGGTGCGACCACGCTCGACGTGCGCCTGGTGCTGGAGACTGACGACAAGGCACTGATCGGCATGACCTATCGTGGCCTGCGGCATGGACCGGTCGCAGTGATGGACCGTCTCAATCGCGGCGAGAACGTCGATCCGGCGGACTACTACTTCCGCACGGCGATCATGTTCGAGACCGGTGCCGCGAAGTACGACTGGTTGAACCGGATATTCGCGATCGGCACCGGCCGGCGTCCGCCAGAAGGCCCGATGTACGAAATCTTCGAGGTGCTGTGAGATGGCGACGATCGGCTTCATCGGCCTCGGCAACATGGGCGCGCCGATGGCGGCCAACCTGGTGAAGGCCGGCCACCGCGTCACAGGCTACGACGTCAACGCGGCCGCTGTGCAGGCGCTGGCGTCGGCCGGCGTGCAGCAGGCGCGCAGTGCGGCGGACGCAGTGCGCGGTGCGGACATGGTGATCACCATGCTGCCTGCCGGCGAGCACGTGCGCGAGGTGTGGTTGCACCAGGGTGGTCTGATCGAAGCGGTGAAGGGAGCCGCGCCGCTGCTGATAGACTGCTCCACCATCGATGTCGAAAGCGCGCGCACGGTGACCGAGGCGGCGCTCGTCGCGGGCTTCGAGATGCTGGATGCGCCGGTATCCGGTGGCGTCGGTGGTGCCACCGCGGCGACGCTGACCTTCATGGTGGGCGGCAGCGAGGCGGCGTTCGCGCGCGGACTGCCGGTGCTTCAGGCGATGGGGAAGAACATCGTGCACGCCGGCGGTCCCGGCGCAGGGCAGGCGGCGAAGATCTGCAACAACATGATGCTCGCGATCAACATGGTGGGCGTGTCGGAAGGCTTTCTGCTGGCGCGCAAGCTTGGTCTCGACTGGGACAGGCTGTTTCAGATCGCCTCAACGTCGTCAGGCCAGTCGTGGGCGCTTTCGACCTATTGTCCGGCGCCCGGACCTGTGCCTGCCGCGCCGTCCAACCGAGACTACGCTGCCGGCTTCATGGCGGCGCTGATGCTGAAAGATGTGAAGCTGTCGCAGGCGGCGGCGGATGCCGTTGGATCGCCGACGCCACTCGCCGCGCACGCCATGTCGTTCTACCAGGCGGTGGTCGATGCCGGTGACGGCAGCAAGGATTTTTCCGTGGTGTTCCGCTGGCTTGCGGCGCAGGCACGGCAATAGGGAGGCAACGATGGGGGCGGAAGCATTCAAGGCGGCGCGCGACTTCCTGTTCGCGCACCGGACCGATTACCGCGCTGCGCATACGGGATTTCGTTGGCCGCAACTGGATAATTTCAACTATGCGCTCGACTGGTTCGATGCTGAGCTGGCGCGCGGCGATAGCGCCAACCGGGTGGCACTCAAGATCGTCGGTGAGGGCGCGGCCACCGCGACCTTCGGCGAGCTCTCCGAGCGCTCGAACCGCGTTGCCAACGGTCTGCGCGCCCTCGGCATCAAGCGCGGGGAGCGCATCCTGCTGATGCTCGGCAATGTCGTGCCGCTGTGGGAGGTGATGCTGGCGGCGATGAAGCTTGGTACGGTGGTGATTCCCGCCTCCACGCTGCTGACTCAGAACGACCTCAAGGACCGCTTCGAACGTGGTCGAGTACGTCACCTGATTGCCAACGCGGCGGATGCGCCGAAGTTCGCTGACCTCGATCCAACGGTGACACGCATCGCACTCGGCGACGCTCCCGACGGTTGGCATGGCTATGCTGATCTGCTGGGCGGCGATGCTCGCTTTACTCCTGAGGGCGTGACACGCGCGACCGATCCGATGCTGCTGTATTTCACCTCAGGGACAACCTCACGGCCGAAGCTGGTGGAACACAGCCACCAGAGCTATCCGGTCGGGCATCTGATCACGATGTACTGGATCGGCCTGCAGCCTGGCGATATGCACTTGAACATCTCCTCACCCGGCTGGGCGAAGCACGCCTATAGCTGCTTCTTTGCGCCGTGGAACGCCGGGGCCACGGTGTTCATCGCCAACCAGCCGCGCTTCAACGCGCGCGGCATGCTGGACGCCATCACGGAGAACAAAGTTACCACGATCTGCGCGCCGCCGACCGTGTGGCGCATGTTCGTGCAGGAGGACATGACCTCCTGGAAGACCTCGCTGCGGGAGGTCTGTTCGGCCGGCGAACCCCTGAACCCTGAGATCATCGAGCATGTGTGGAAGGTGTGGAACCTCACGGTACGTGAGGGCTACGGACAGACCGAGACCACACTGCAGATCGGCTGCTTCCCTGGTGAGCGCGTGGAACCCGGCTCGATGGGCCAGGAGGCGCCCGGCTACCGCATCCGCCTGCTCGACGCCGATGACAAGGACGTGGAGGAGGGCGAAGTGTGCATCGACCTCAGTCCGTCTCCTGTCGGCCTCATGCGTGGTTACCAGAATGACGACGGTTCGTTCGCACCACTTGGCACGATCGCCTATCACACCGGCGACGTCGCGGCGCGCAGTACGGACGGTTACCACACCTATATCGGCCGCGCCGACGACGTGTTTAAGGCCTCTGACTACCGCATCAGCCCGTTCGAACTGGAGAGCGCGTTGATCGAGCATCCGGCGGTGGTGGAGGCTGCGGTGGTGCCGGCGCCCGACGCGATCCGACTTGCGGTGCCGAAGGCCTATGTCACTCTGACCGCAGGCAGCACTCCCGACCGCTCGACTGCCCTCTCCATCTTCCAGCACCTGCGCGAGACGCTGGCGCCATTCAAGCGCGTGCGCCGGCTGGAGTTTACCGAGCTGCCAAAGAACACTGCCGGCAAGATCAGGCGCGTGGTACTGCGCCAGCAGGAGGAAGTGCGCGCAAAGCAGGGTCGGCGTGGGGTCGGGGAGTTTCGGGAGGAGGATTTTCCGGAGCTAAATATGCGTTAGCAACGGCCCCCGGCGCGGCCGACCCGTTAATGGTCCCGAACCGGCTATTTGCTGGCGCCATCGAAGAACTGGAGCTCGAGACCTTCCAAATTTACGGATGGCACGCAACGTAGATTGACGGCACGCATTTCCGATCCGTCCGGATTTTTACCGGAGGCGAACGGCTGCGAGCCGCAGACCATGCAGAACCGGTGCTGGATCTTGTGGGCGTTGAATTCGTAAGTGGTGAGCGCATCCTCGCCGATCACGAGGGTGAATTTGCCCGCTGGGAAGAAACTCAGCAGCAGGCCTTTCTGGCGGCAAATCGAGCAGTTGCAGCTCAGACCCTTCGTGGGAAGTTCGGCGTCCACGCTGAACTTGACTGCGCCGCAGTGGCAACCTCCGTCAAACGACATCTTTGATCCTTTCGGCAGATGAGGGTCCCTCTGTGGGCCGGGTTACGCGCGCGGAGCGCCAGAGCCAAAGGGAACGCCCCTCCGCAAGGGGGAGTTCATCGCCTCAAGGGATTGTTAACTCCTTCCGCCTACGCCTGCGTGCATGAGCACGCAAACTGCTATTCCTCCCTGGTTCGCCAGACAGGCGCGTCGGTCGGTCCTGCTGGTATGGTGGACCCTCACACTGCAATTGCCGAAGCGATTCACCCTTTGGCGGCGTGCCAGGCAGCTTCGTCGGTTACCACCGATCACGCTGGACCTTCAGCCAATGCTGATACGTGGGCGCGATCCGAAACTGATCCGAATACCACAGAGCGCCGATCCGACTGTTTCCGTCATCATTACGAGCTACGGCAAGGTCGAGTACACGCTGTGCTGTCTCGCATCGATCGCGGCCCATCCGCCGAAGGCAGCGATAGAGGTCATCGTGGTGGACGATGCGACGCCGGGCGCCTCGACCGCATGCCTCACGGCAGTGCAGGGCATTCGCCTCATCGTCAATCCGGCCAACCTCGGCTATCTGCGCTCCTGCAACACGGCCGCGCGTGTCGCCAATGGCAGGTTCCTGCTGCTGCTCAATAACGACACGCAGGTGATGCCGGACTGGCTCGATCAGCTGCTGGTGCCGTTTGAATCGCGGGATGACATCGGCGCGGTCGGCTCCAAGCTTCTGTATCCTGACGGCAGGCTACAGGAGGCAGGGTGCATCGTCTGGGATGACGGCTCCGGCTGGAACTTCGGACGGCTCGATAGTCCGGACAGGCCAGTCTATAACTACCTGCGCGAGGTAGATTACTGTTCCGCCGCCTCGCTGCTCGTGCCGCGCCGACTGTTCATTGAAATGGGCGGCTTCGACGAACGCTACGCACCGGCTTATTTTGAGGACAGCGATCTTGCCTTCCGGTTGCGCGAGCGCGGCTACAAGGTGATATACCAGCCGCGTTCACAGGTTGTACATGTCGAGGGTGTCAGTCACGGGCGCAGCCTGAGCGGCGGCCTGAAATCCTGTCAGGTCCGCAATCAGCAGAAATTTCAGGCGCGCTGGCTCTCCGTTCTATCGAACCAGCACTTGCCGAACGGTGAGCATGTCATGCGTGCGCGCGATCGTGCGAGAAAGCGTGACGTCATTCTGGTGATCGACCACTATGTGCCGGAGCCCGATCGCGATGCTGGCTCGTGCTCGGTACTGTGCATTATCCGCGGTCTTTTGCAGTTAGGCATGGTGGTCAAGTTCTGGCCGCAGAACCTGCATTATACTCCCGGGTACACGGATGCCTTGCAGGACATGGGCGTAGAGGTTGCCTATGGCGGCGATGCGGACACCTTTCGGCAGTGGCTTTCCGACAATGGCGACGACCTCGACTACGTGTTGCTGTGCCGTCCGCATGTGGCCGCTGCGGTCCTTCCTGAATTGAGGCGACGGATTGGGATCGGCCTGCTGTACTACGGTGTCGACCAGCACTTCAGCCGAATGCGTCAGGAGGCGAAGCAACTGGATGACCATTGTATCGCGCGGCAGGCGGCCAGTATGGAGTTGCTGGAGCGATCCATCTGGCGCGAGGTGGATGTGGTTCTGTATCCCTCGGATGAGGAATGCGCGATCGTGGCGGCGGCCGAGCCGGGGGTCGCCGTGCGCACATTGCTGCCATACAGCTTTGCCGATTTCGCCTTCCCGCGGCCACCCGCCACCGAGCCGGTCATTTTGTTTGTCGGCGGCTTTGCGCATCTACCCAACAAACATGGCGTATTCTGGTTCGTTGACCGGGTGCTGCCGCTGATCAAGGCTCGCGTGACGGCTGCGCGATTCGTCATCGCGGGATCCAACCCGCCACCAGATGTCCTGGCGCTGGTCGGTGATGCGGTCGACGTGCGTGCCAATGTCAGCGATGCTGAACTGCGCGAGCTGTACCGGACTGCGCGCGTCGCCGCCGTGCCGCTGCGCTACGGTGCCGGCGTGAAGCTGAAGGTGGTGGAGGCGTTGCGAGAGGGGCTGCCGTTGGTCACCACCTGGATCGGTGCGCAGGGTGTGCCAGGCCTGGGGTCAGTCGCCGAGATCCACGACGAGCCGCAGCCGTTCGCTGATGCAGTGTGTCGGTTGCTGACCGACGGCATCGCTTGGGCCGAGCAGTCGACGGCGCAGGTGGAGTACGCGGCGACACACTATTCCGAGGCGGCGTTTCGCGACAGCCTCGTTCCTGCCCTGGCTCAGTCCGCCAGCCGTTGTGCGGCACGGCTGGTCTCGTAGTCGGCGCGTGCCGCGTTCACCTCCGGGCGAGTTGATACTTCCGGCACGCCCACGTCCCACCAATGGCCGCCCGCTGCGGTGGCTACGCGCGGATCAGTGCGCAGCACCACCACGCTGGTGTGCGTTGCGGCGAAGGCGCGTTGCAGAGCGCCTTCAAGATCGGCGATGCCTTCGACCTGTTCCGCAAGCGCGCCAAGGCTCGCCGCATGTGCGCGGAAATCCACCGCCTGTTGCGCACCACAATCGGCGAGCAGGTTGTTGAAGGCGACGCCACCAGTGGCGCGCTGCAGCCGATCGATGCAGCCGAAGCCGCCATTGTCCAAAACCACGATGGTCAGTTTCACACCGAGCATCACCGATGTCGCGATCTCAGAGTTCAGCATCAGGTAGCTGCCGTCGCCGACCAGCACGATCACCTCACGCTCTGGCCGAGCCAGCTTGATACCGAGGCCGCCGGCGATCTCGTAACCCATGCAGGAATAGCCGTATTCCAGGTGGTAGGTTCCAACCTGCCGTGCTTGCCACAACTTGTGTAGCTCGCCTGGCAATCCTCCGGCGGCGCAGACCACGATGGCGTCCTCTGGCGCGGCACGCTGAACGGCGCCGATCACCTGTGCATCCGATGGCCGTTCGGTATTGGATGGCGCGGTGACGGCGGCAGCGTGTTCGCGCCAGGTGCCGACCGCACTGGTCAGGTGGCGGAGCCAGGCATCGGGCGTCCGGTGGCCGCCGAGTACCGCGTCAAGCTCCGCCAGCGCAGTGCGCGCATCGGCGATCAGCGGCTGCATGTGGTGCTTCGTCGCGTCGAACACCTGCACGTTGAGGCCGATGAGTTTGCGCGCGGGATTTTGGAACAACGCCCATGATCCTGTGGTGAAGTCCTGTAGTCGGGTACCGACCGCGAGGATGACGTCGGCGGATTCCGCGGCCTCGTTCGCCGCCGATGTGCCGGTGACCCCGATCGCGCCGAGATTGCACGGATGATCGTGCGGCAGTGCACTCTTACCAGCTTGTGTCTCCGCGACCGGAATGCCGTGCGCGGTCGCGAAGCGATCGAGCGCTTCGGTCGCCTCCGAATAATGCACGCCACCGCCCGCGACGATCAGCGGCGCCTTGGCGTGTTGCAGCAATTCCGCTGCCACCTTCAGTTCGTCGGCGTCGGGTCGCACGCGGCGCACGTGCCAGAGGCGTGGCGCAAAGAACTGCTCGGGATATTCGAAAGCCTCAGCCTGCACGTCCTGGCACAATGCCAGCGTCACGGGCCCGCACTCCGCTGGGTCGGTCAGCACTGACATCGCACGCGGCAATGCGCCGATAATCTGCTCCGGCCGCGTGATGCGGTCGAAATAGCGGGAAACCGGGCGGAAGCAATCGTTCGCCGATATGGTGCCATCGCCAAAACTCTCCACCTGCTGCAGCACCGGGTCGGGTCGGCGTGAGGCGAACACGTCGCCCGGCAGCAGCAGCACCGGCAGTCGATCGACATGTGCGACCGCCGCCGCGGTGATCATGTTGGTGGCGCCCGGTCCGATCGAGGTGGTGCAGGCCATCATCCGCCGCCGGTGCATAGCCTTGGCGTAGCCGATCGCGGCCAGCGCCATGCCCTGCTCATTGTGCGCGCGATACGTGGGCAGCTCCGCCCGATGTGCGGCCAGCGCCTCGCCGATCCCCGCCACATTGCCGTGGCCGAAGATGGCCCAAACGCCGCCGAACAGCGGCACCGAGCGGCCGTCGCATTCGGTCCGTTGTTGCGCCAGATAGCGCACCAGTGCCTGCGCCATGGTCAGTCGGATCGTGGCCATTTCTTCCTCCTGCCAATTGGCGTTTTCCGTTACTATTGTTCCACATTGCGGACGGGATGAGGAGGGCGTTGCGATGTTGAGCATTGCCGTGATCGGCGCCGGGCGCATCGGCCACATTCATGCGCGCAATATCGCGGCGCATTCAGGCGTTCGGCTCACAGGCGTGGCGGATATCGATGTCGTGGCGGCGACGCGCCTGGCTGGAGAATGCGGCGCCGGGGCGCTGACGCTCGATGAGGCATTCGCCGCCGACGCGGTGCTGATCGGCTCGCCGACGCCCACACACGCCGACTACATCGAACGCGCCGCCGCCGCTGGCCGGGCGATCTTCTGCGAGAAGCCGATCGACCTCGCGGTGGATCGAGTGCGCACATGTCTGGCGGCGGTGCAGCGAGCCGGCGTGGTGCTGATGGTCGGCTTCAACCGACGCTTCGATCCACACTTTGGCGCGCTGAAGCGACGGATCGATGCGGGCGAGATCGGCGCGGTAGAGCTCCTGACGATCATCAGCCGTGATCCGGCGCCGCCGCCACCCGCTTATGTCGCGACCTCCGGCGGGTTGTTCCGTGACATGATGATCCACGATCTCGACATGGCGCGCTTTCTGCTGGGCGAGGAGCCGGAGGAAGTGCATGCCGCCTCCTCCTGCCTGGTCGATCCGTCGATCGCGATGGCCGGCGATGTGGATACCGCCGTTGTTACACTGCGTACGGCGAGCGGTAGACTGTGCCAGATCTCGAACTCGCGCCGCGCCACCTATGGTTACGATCAGCGTATCGAGGTGCACGGGTCGAAGGGGCTGCTGCGCGCCGGCAACCTCACACCGACGACCGTAGAGCTGGCGACCGGTGCCGGGTTCGTAACCGATCCGGTTTTGCCATTCTTCCTGGAGCGCTACGCAGCGGCGTATCGAGCGGAGCTTGACGCGTTCATTGCCGCGGTCGGGTCTGGTCAGGCGCCGAGGCCGGATGGCGAGGATGGATTGAAGGCGCTGCTGCTTGCCGACGCGGCCACGCGGTCGGCACAGACCGGCCAGGTCGTGAGGCTCTGAGCAGGGAGACCGAAGATGCGTATCGGCATGGTGACCGACAGTCTTTCACATCTGGCGTTCGACGATCTGCTGCGGACCGCGGCGGAACTTGGCATCGAGATGCTGGAGTTTCCCTGCGGCAACTGGTCGAGCGCGCCGCATCTTAAGCTGAAACTTATGCTGGACAGCGCGGCGGCCCGCGGCGAGTTCATGGCGAAGCTGCGCGATCACGGTCTGGCGCTGAGCGCACTGAACTGCTCCGGCAACCCGCTGCATCCTGGCGAATTGGGGCGGCAGCATCAGGAGGTGACGTCCGAGACGATCAGGTTGGCGGGAATGCTCGGCGTTGAGCGCGTGGTGATGATGTCAGGCTGTCCTGGTGGCCCTGGCGATGCCAACGCCAACTGGGTCACCACGGCTTGGCCACCGGAGGCGGCCCGTGTGCTGGCATGGCAATGGGATGCGGTGGTGATCCCGTACTGGAAGGGGTTGGTGACGGAGGCGAAAGCGGCCGGCGTCAGCAAGCTGTGTCTGGAACTGCATGGCCAGCAGAACGTCTACAACGTGGAGACGCTGTTCCGCCTGCGCGATGCGGTGGGGCCAGTGGTCGGAGCGAACTTCGATCCCAGTCACCTGTTCTGGATGGGCGCCGATCCGCTCGCTGCCACGCGCGTTCTGGCACCTGCGATCTATCATGTGCATGCAAAGGATACGCGGATCGATCCGGCGATGGCGTCAGTCAACAGTTTGATTGACACCAAGGAGACGGAGCGATTGTTGGAGCGGTCGTGGAGCTACGTCACGTTGGGATACGGCCACGACCTGTTGTGGTGGCGGGAGTTCTGCTCGCTGCTACGGCTTGTCGGCTACGATGACGTGCTGTCGATCGAGCACGAGGACCTGATGCGGCCGCCGCTCGACGGCGTGCGGAAGTCGGTCGAGCTGCTGCGGTCGGCTATCTGAGTGTGTTCAGATCTGGGAATATCCGGAGCCCGGGCTATCCACGCCACGGCCGGCGGCGGTCTCGATCCCGCCGAATTCCTTGAGGATCTGCTGGCTGTAGGTGACCCGCCCGTTCACCTTCGCGGCAGGCTCGCTCGCCAGCAGCAGCACGGCACGTGCCATCATCGTCGGTGGCTCGCCCCGCGGATCGTCCATACCCGACACCAGTTTGTGGTAAACCGTGCCCGGCGTGGGCACGATCTGCGACGGCGACACCGCGGCAACGGTGATCCCGTCGTACTGTGCGACCTCCTGCGCCAGGCCCTGCGTGAAGCGTTCCAGCGCCGCCTTCACCGCGCCGTACATGGTGCCGCCACGTACGGTCTTGTCGGCATACGGGCCACGCCCCGGCCCGATCGCGCTGCCCGAGCTGATGTTGATGATGGCACCGCGGCGCCGTGGGATCATGTCCTTCAGCACCTCCTTCGCCAGCATGAACGGTCCATGCACATCAACGGCGAAGGCGCGGAACCAGCGATTGGTCTGCAACTCGTTGATCGGCTGGTAGTAGGTAAGTGCCGCGTTGTTCACCAGGATATCAACCGGCCCGTAATCGCGCGCTGTCTGCACCAACGCGATGCAGTCGTCTTCGCTGGAGACATTGGCGGCGACCGCCTTGGCTTCGCCCCCCTTGGCACGGATCAACTCGACGGTGCGCTTCAGGGTGCCTTCCAGAAACGGGTGATCGCCTTCCGTCAAGGTACGCGCGGCGCACACCACTTTCGCGCCTTCCTCGGCGAACAGTTCCGAAATTGCCTGACCGATACCGCGGCTTGCACCGGTGACAATGGCGACCTTGCCGTCGAGAATTCCCATGAACCTATCTCCGATCCTGCAGCAGCCGCCGCGCGATCACCATGCGATGCACCTCGGAAGGTCCTTCATAGACCCGCATGGTGCGGACCTTCTGCGCCATGAGCTGCAACGGCAGCTCCTTCGCGACGCCCATTGCGCCGAAGGCCTGCATTGCGTGGTCGATCGTCTCAGTCGCCATCTCGGTGCCGTAGAGCTTCACCATCGAAGCCTCTGTCCGCACGTCCCTGCCGGCATCGGACTTAGTCGCGGCGTCGTACACCATCAACCGACAGGCGTGGATCTTCATGGCGGCATCCGCGATCCACCACTGGATTGCCTGGCGATCCGCCAGTCGCTGACCGAAGGTGACACGCTGCTTCGCGTGCTCCATCATCATGTCGAGTGCGCGACGGGTCATTCCGACGCACCAGGCACCAATCTGTAAGCGCCGCACCGTCAGTCGCAATTGCATCGGCGCGAAACCCTTGCCTTCCTGGCCGAGTAGCTGGGTTTCGGGGATGCGGCAATCGTCAAAGGTCAATTCGTACGTGCGCTGTCCGCCGAGCATCGGGATTTCGCGCTCGATGTTGAAGCCCTTGGTGCCACGCTCGATAATGAAGGCGGTGACGCCATCGTGACGCTTGCCCTCACCCGTGCGCGCCATGACGATGACGAAGTCAGCCTGAGGCACGCGGCTGACCCAGATCTTCCTGCCATTGATAACCCAGTCGCTGCCGTCCTTGCGCGCGCGGGTGATCATCCCGGCGGGATCGCCACCGGCGCCAGGCTCCGAGATGGCGATCGCGGACTGAGCCTCGCCGCGCGCGTAAGGTTCCAGATATTTCCTGCGTTGTTCGGGATTGGCCGCCGCCATCAGCATGTGCAGGTTGGGGCTATCTGGCGGAAAAGTGAAGGGAACACAGGTGCGGCCTTGTTCCTCATACACGCCGATCAGCGCCACCGTAGGGAGGTTGGCGCCGCCGAACTCCTCCGGCACGTCGAGGCCCCACAGACCCAGCTCGCGACATTTGCCGAGCAGCGTTGTCTCTTCTTGGGCGCTCAGGGCGGACTTCTCGCCGGACATCTCGCGCGCGAGCACCGCTTTCTCCAGGGGCATGACATCACGGTCGATGAACTTCGCGACAAGGTCCTGCAGCATGCGGTGTTCTTCGGAGAGCTCGAACATTGTCGTTGTCATTCCTTCAGCGTGATCAGGGCGTCGGCAATCGTCAGGCCCGATCCGTCCTGGTGGAGGATCACCGGATTAAGCTCCATCTCGGCTATCCGGTCGCGATACGCGAGCGCGGCGCGTGACACATTGGCGATCAGTTCGGCCGCCGGTGCGATGTCGATCGGCGCTGCGCCCCGGAAGCCCGTCAACAGCCTGGCGGACTTCAAGCCGCGCAACATCTCTGCTGCCTCGGCGACATCGACGGGGGCCGGCCGGTGCACGACGTCTCCCATCAATTCCACCATGGTGCCGCCCAGCCCCACCATCATGATTGGTCCGAACGTGGGGTCGTTCACCATGCCGATGACCAGTTCATGTCCTCGTGGCGCCATCTTCTGCACCAGCACGCCTTCGATGCGCGCGTCGGACTTATAGCGCCGCGTCGATGCGATGATCTGGTCGTAGGCCGCTGCCACGGATTGCTGGTTCTGCAGTCCGAGGACCACGCCACCAGCCTCCGTCTTGTGAGGCAGATCGGGTGAAGCGATCTTCAGCGCCACGGGATATTGCAGCGCATTTGCCGCGTCCACAGCGTCCGTCGCGGAGGTTGCCAGTCGCTCTTGTGTCTCCGGCAAACCATACGGCGCCAGCAGTGCCTTTGCACGATGCTCGGTCAGCACGGACGGCAATCCATCCGGGAGAGAGCCAGCGGGAACACTTTCAAGCGAGACAGGCTGCGGACGGCCAAGCGCCTCTGCGTAGCCCGCCAGTCTGCTCATCGCGACGCCGACGTTGCGCAGGTCGCTGTGCACGAACAGTCCACAGCCAGCCGCACTGCGCCGACCGAACTCGGATGGCAGCGTATAGGTCCACACGGTCATCGGCTTGCCGCAACGCGCGGCCGTCGCGCGTACGCGGTCGGCATCCAATGACACTCGCGTCTCGCTGGTGAGCGACGTGATCAGCACGAGCATGTCGATCTCGTCCGATCCGGCCAATGTTTCCATTGCCGTCATCACCGCAGCGCCAGTCGTGGAGCCTTGCGCCGTGACATCGACCGGATTGCCCGAGGCGCCATAGGAAGGCATGACCGACCGCAGTGAAGCCTGGGTCGCGGCCGACAACGGCGGCACGACCAGACCGTGCAGCGACAACGTATCCGCCATCCACGCGCCGCCGCCGCCTGATGGCGTGATGATGCCGGTGCGGCGTCCCTTCGGCAGCGGGCAGGTCACCAGCACGCCGGCAATCGCCACCGCTTCATCTGGATCTTCTGCCTCGATGACGCCGTAGCGCTCGAAGATCGCGCGATATGCCGTGTACGATCCGGACAGCGACGCCGTGTGCGATGCCGATGCGCGTGAACCTGCATCGGAACGGCCGATCTTGATCGCGATGATCGGCTTGCCGCGCCGCCGCGCCTTTGCGAGTGCGGCAATGAATGCCGGGCCATCGCGGACGGTTTCGCAGAACAGCATGACGGCATGCGTGTTCGGGTCCTCGACCATATAGTCAAGGAAGTCCGCCATGTTCAGATCGGCCTCGTTGCCGGTAGAGATCACGTAGGAAAAACCGATTCCCGCCGCCTTGCCGCGGTTGAACAGCGCGAAGCCGATGCCACCCGATTGCGCGATCACGCCAATCCGACGATCCGAGGCATGGACGCGGCTGTCGTCCTCCTGCACCTCGACGGTCGGGCTGAACGTTGTGGCGACCTTGCCGAGCGCATTGAAGTAGCCTTCGCAATTCGGACCACAGGCGCGAATGCCGGTGCGCTTCGTCACCTCGACCAAGGCCGCCTGCATGTCGCCCGCGGCGCCCCCCTCCTCGGCAAAGCCGGAACTGATGATCAGTGCGTTCTTCACGCCGGCGCGCGCGCACTCGTCCAGCGCGGGTGCGACCCCCGCGGCAGGTATTGCCACCAGCGCGAGATCCACCGGCTCGCCCACCGCGCCGATCGATGCGTAGCAACGGAGCCCGCCAATCTCCTGATAGCTCGGATTGATCGGCAGAATGCGCCCGGGGTAGCCGTTCTCGCGCAACTGGCGCAGCAGACGCCCGCGGATGCGGTGCGTGTCGGGCGAGGCACCCAATACGGCAATCGATTGCGGCCAGAAGAAGCTTTGCAGCGCGTGTTCGCTCATCCGCGACTTCCCGTCGGGATTTCCCGGAACGGCACCTCCTTATCGACCCGCACATCCTGCGGCAGGCCGAGCACACGTTCAGCGATGATGTTGCGCATGATTTCGTCGGTGCCGCCAGCGATGCGCAGCGCCGGAGAGTACAGCAGCGCCTCCTCGAAGATGCCGGCCACCGGCATGTCCGCACCCATCGTTGGGCCCGCCATGCCGATCAGATCGAGCCCGTAGGACAGGATGTCCTGCAGCTTGTTCGCGGCGACAACTTTGATGATCGACGATTCCGGCCCCGGCGTGCCGCCCCGGGACAGTGCCGTCATGCCGCGATACTTGGTGTATTTCAGGCCCTGCGACCGGACATAGAACTCGGCCAGCTTTTCCTGCACCGCGGCGTTGTCGATCGCCAGACCGTCTTCCAGTTCGAGCTGATTGGCCAGGCGCAACAGCTCCTGAAAGTCGGGACCGGGTGAATCACGCATACCGTGCCGCTCGTTCATCAAGGTGGTCAGCGCGACCCGCCAACCGCCACCGACCGGACCGACGCGCATCGCATCGGGGATGCGCACGTTGGTGAAGAAGACTTCATTGAAATGCGCTGAACCGGAGAGCTGGCGGATCGGCCGCACCTCCACGCCCGGCGTCTTCATGTCGAGGATGAAGTAGGTCAGCCCCGCATGCTTGGGCACATTCGGATCACTGCGCGCGACCAGGATGCCGAAATCGCTGTAATGCGCCCCCGAGTTCCAGATCTTCTGCCCGTTGATCACCCACTCGTCGCCGTCGCGTTCCGCACGTGTGCGCAGCGAGGCAAGGTCGGAGCCGCCGGACGGTTCAGAGAACAACTGGCACCAAACGACATCGGCACGCATGGTTGGCGTGACGAAGCGTTCGCGCTGTTCCGGCGTGCCGCAGACGCAGATCGTCGGCATGGCAAGATGGATGCCGATGCCGAAGATACTCGACAGGACGTCGAACTGTGCTTCCTCCTGATTGTAGATGACGTTCTGGATCTGTGTGCCGCCGCGACCGCCCCATTCCTTCGGCCAGTGTATGCCGACGAAGCCCGCCTCGGCCTTCTTGCGCTGGAACGCCTTCGCGCGATCCATCGCACCTGGCGCGTCCTGACCACGGCGATAGCCCTCTACCTCACCAGGCTTACGGCGCTCGACATTGGCTTCCAGGAAGGCGCGAGCCTCCGCGCGGAAGGCGGCCTCTTCAGGAGTATCTTCGAAGTCCATTCAGGCCTCCCACCAGAAATCCTCCCCCTCCCCTTGCGGGAGGGGGCTGGGGGAGGGGCGATGCCAGATCGACAACCCCCTCCCCCAACCCCCTCCCGCAAGGGGAGGGGGAGGGCTCTTCAATCATTCGCCAGCGCGATCGTGTTGCTCTTGCGCAGCTCAGCGACCAGCCGGCGCTTCCATTCACGCGTGCCGCCCAGCGCCATCGCGTGCAGTTTGGCGCGGCGATAGTAGAACTGGCAGTCCATCTGCCAGGTGAAGCCCATGCCGCCGTGCGTCTGGATGTTCTCCTTCGACGCCAGCCAGCCGGCATCGCATGCAGAGATGCGCGCCACCGACGCAGCGATCGGCAGTTCCGCCGCATCGGTGTGCAGTGCCCAGGCACCGTAGTACGCATTCGACCGCGCAAGCTCGACCGCGATGTAGATGTCCGCCAACTTGTGCTTGATCGCCTGGAACGAGCCGATCGGCCGGCCGAACGCATAGCGCTCGCGCGCATAATCCCGCGCCATCTCCAGCGCCGCCTGAGCGCAGCCGACCTGCTCGAATGCCAGCATCACCGCGGCGCGGTCGAGCAGGTGGCGCACTGCATCGACGCCCTCGCTGCCCGGCAGGAGATCCGCCGGCGCGCCGGCGAACACGATCCGCGCGTGCGATCGTGTCGGGTCGATCGTGGCGACCGTCTCTCGCGTCACGCCAGGACCGGCGAGATCGACGATGGCGAGGCAGGGCCCGCGATCACCCAACGCCGCCACGACGGCGAAGTCCGCCACGTCGCCGTCCGGCACAGCAAGCTTGGTGCCGCTCAGCTTCCCGTCAGCCATGTGCGTCGTAAGCGCGGCAGGCTTCACCGGCCCCGGTCGCTCGGCCATGGCCAGCGTGCCTATCACCTCGCCGGCGGCGAGCTTCGGCAGCCACGTCTGCTTCTGCGCGTCATCGCCGAACAACAGGATCGCCTCGCTCGCCAGATACACCGAGGAGGCAAACGGCACGGGTGCAACCGCGTGGCCTAGCTCCTCCGCCAACACGCACACGCCCAGATGACCCAGGCCAGCGCCGCCGAACGCTTCGGGGATCGCCGCACCAGTCCAGCCCATCTCGGCCATCGCCTGCCAGAGCGAGCGATCGTACGGCTCCGGCCCCTCGAGGATGCGCCGCGGTACGCTGGTGGGACAGCGTTCGGTCAGGAACCGTCGGGCCTCGTCGCGCAACTGCTTGAGTTCGTCCGGGAAGTCGAAATTCATGCCGGCAGACCTGCCAGGAACGTCTCGACCGCGCGGTTGAACGCGGCCGGCTGGTGCAGGTTGGCCGCATGCCCCGCGCCGTCGATCACCACTTTCGCAGCACCGGGGATCTTGCGCGCCATGTAGTCGGTGGCAGCCAGGAAGTTGGTGTCGTTGCTGCCGACCAGCACAATGCTTGGCACCGCGATCGTGTCCAGCGATGCGATCACCGAGTCGTCGCGCTGCGTCAGCATGCCGCGCGCCGCTCCAGCGAGGCCCGGACGCATCGCGGTGCTGGCTCATGCGCACCTCGTCGCTGGTGCCGAGTGCTGCTAGGCCACGCGCATCCAGATCGTCCGCCCGCTGCCGCGCGCGCTGGTTCCACGCTTCGCGCGCATCGGCGTTGCGGAAGCCGGGTCCGGTGTCGAAGATCATCAGCGCGCGCGTCATCACCGGATGAACGCGATGGAACGCGAGCGACATGTAGCCACCCAGCGACAGTCCACCGATCACCGCGCGCTGAACGCCGCAGGCGCGCAGTATGGCCGCCATGTCCTCGACGGTGGCTGCTTCGGAATAAGCGACGGGATCGGGCGGATAGTCGCTTTGACCGTGGCCGCGCATGTCCCACACGATCACCTGGTAGCCGATCGCGCAACGCCTGCGATCTGACCGTCCCACATGCGGCAGGTGGCGCTGTAGCCGTGCGAGAGCAGGATCGTCGGGCCTTGCCCATGCACCTCGTAATGGATCGCCACGCCGTCGCGATCGAGCCTTGCCATGGCCATTTCCTCCGCCCCTACCGGCGCGTAAGGTCGCACGCAGCGCAACCGAGCGGAAGAGCAGGGCAGGGAACCATGGCAACCTACGAGCATATCGGCGTGACGCAGTCCGGCATGGTCGCCACGATCGAGAGTCAGGCGCGGGCCGAACAACTTCGTCGACACCGACATGGTGGCCGAGATCGCCGACGTACTGGAGGGTTACGACCGCACGCCGGAGGTGCGCGCCATCGTGCTGTGTGCCGAGGGCAAGCACTTCTGCGCCGGCGCCGATTTCGGCAGCCGCGGTGCCGATGGGGTGAACGCGGGGCACCAAGCGGGGGCGGCACCTGTATAAGGAGGCGCAGCGGCTGTGGCGGACCGGCAAGCCGATCGTCGCCGCGGTACATGGTGCCGCCGTCGGTGCCGGGGTTGGGCTCGCGGTGATGGCGGACTTCCGCGTCACCTGTCCCGAGGCGCGGTTCTCCGTGAACTTCACCCGGCTGGGGTTCCATCCCGGGTTCGGGCTGACCGCCTCGCTGCCGCGACTGATCGGCGCCCAGCAGGCGTCGCTGCTGATGTACACTGGACGACGACTGACGGGCGAGCAGGCGCTGGAAATCGGCCTTGCGGATTACTGCGTGCCGCTGGACCAGGTGCGGCCACGGGCTACGGAACTGGCGACCGAGATCGCCCAGTCGGCACCCCTGGCGATTGTGGCGACGCGGGAAACTCTGAGGCGCGGGCTCGCGGAGGCGGTGGCATCGGCGACCGAGCGCGAATACGAGGAGCAGGACTGGCTGCGCAACACCGAGGACTTCCGCGAGGGGGTCAAGGCAATGGCCGAACGCCGGCTGCCGAATTTCAAGGCACACTAATGAGCGGGAGGCCGACGCCGAGGTTGCCGTGATCCTGCCCCGGACACCTTCGCTGCGCCTCGACGGTCGCCGCGCGTTGGTCACCGGCGCCGGTCGCGGCATCGGCCTGGCGTCGGCGGCGGCGCTGGCGCAGGCCGGCGCGCATGTCGTGCTGGCGGCGCGCACCGCGGCGGAAATCGAGGCTGCATCAGCGCAGATCATTAATGAAGGAGGCAGCGCCGAGGCCTTGGTATTGGATGTGACCGACCTGGACTCGGTGCGCGCGGCGATCGATGCGCAGGCGCCGTTCGACGTCCTGGTGAACAACGCCGGCACCAATCGGCCGGCGCCGTTCCTCGAGGTGACCGAACAGGACTACGATGCCATCACCGATCTCAATCAGCGTGCCGCATTCTTCGTCGCACAGGCGGTGGCACGGCGGATGGTGCAGGCATCGGGCGGGCGGATCGATCATTCACATCTCCTCTCAGATGGGCCACGTCGGCGGCGCGCGGCGCACGGTCTATTGCATGAGCAAGCACGGCATCGAAGGTTTGACGAAGGCGATGGCGATCGACCTGGCGCCGCACGGCATCCGGGTGAATTCCATCGGTCCGACGTTCATCGACACGCCGCTGACGCGTCCGTTCTGGAACGACAAGGCGTTCCACGCCGACGTGCTGCGGCGGATCAAGCTCGGCCGGCTGGGTACGGTTGAGGACCTGATGGGAGCGGTGGTGTTTCTGGCATCGGACGCCGCGGCTCTGGTGACCGGGACCTCCCTGCTCGTCGACGGCGGGCTGGACCGCGGAATAGTCGCTGCGGGCGTGCCAGGGCGCGGGTCATCGGGCGGCTGGTTTTCGATTAAAACCTCTTCATATCGGTCGGCTGACCGCCTCCAGGGTTGACCCGGCCGAAATTTCCGGCAGAAGACCGACTGCCTGCCGGCAGTCGAGCCGCGCGGGCAGCAATAAGTATGGCCGGGCGTGGCCTGGGAGAGGACGAATGGAAAGCAGGACTACCGCCGGCATCGGTCGTCGCACGTTGCTCCTGTCCGGAGCGACGCTCGGTGCGATGCAACTGGCCTCGCCGTTCATCATCAAGGCGCGCGGCGAGACGCCGGTGAAGATCGGCATGGTCGATCCGCTGACCGGCATTCTCTCCGCCCTGGCGCAGAGCGAGGTCGAGGGCGCCAAATATGCCGTCGATGAGGTGAACCAGAAGGGCGGCATCCTCGGCCGCCAGGTGGAGCTCCTGGTCGAGGACTCCGCCAACGACGTCGGCACCGGCGTGCAGAAGACGCGCAAGCTGATCGACCGCGACCAAGTGCGACGTGATCTTCGGCGACGTGAACTCCGGCATCGCCTACGCGATGTCGCAGGTTACCAGCGAGAAGAAGGTGTTCCACATCGTCCCCGGCGGTCACACCGACCCGATCACCGGCACCGACTGCAAGTGGAACGTGTTCCGCGTCTGCAACACCACCTCGATGGATGCCGCCGCGATCACCCGGGAGTTGGTCAAGCGGTTCGGCAAGAAGTGGTTCTTCATCACGCCGGACTACGCCTATGGCCACACGCTGCAGGATGCCTTCGTCAAGAACCTGAAGAAGGCAGGCGGCGAGTTCGAAGGCGACATGCTGCCGATCAACACCACCGAGTTCTCAGCCACGCTGATCAAGGCGAAGGCCTACAAGCCGAACGTGCTGCTCAACAATATGGGCGGCCTCGCGCAGATCGACTGCATGAAGCAGTTCGTGCAGTTCGGCATGACGAAGGACATGGCGCTCGGCGGCGCGCTGTTCGAACTGGAAAGCATCAAGTCGGTGCCGAAGGATGCGCAGACCGGCTGGTGGGACATGGAATGGTGGTGGGACCAGCCGAGCGTACCGGAGGTGGCGAAGTTCGTCGCCGACATTCCGCAAGGCGACGAACAAGACGCCCAGTGCGCGCCACTGGTTCGGCTATGTGGCGGTCAATTCGGTCAAGCTGGCGGCCGAAAAGGCGAAGTCGCTGGAAGGGCCGAAGCTGGCAGTGGCGATGGAGGACCTCGAACTGCCGCCCGACGTCGCGCTGCAGCCGGGCAAGGTATCTCTATCGCGCCGGCGACCATGAATTGATGGCCAACATCTTCGTCGGCGAGGCGCATCCGCCCGAAGGCAACCCCGACAACGTGTTCAAGGTCGAGGCGTTGGTGCCGGGCGAGCAGGCCGCCGGCCCGGTCGCCGACACCGGCTGCAAGATGACCCACCCAGCCTGACGTACACTTCTCCCTCCCCCTCGCGGGGGAGGGCCGGGGGAGGGGCCAATGCTTCAGCTCATCCTGTTCAACGTCACCAACGGACTGATCATCGGCACCTTCTACGTGCTGATGGCACTGGGCCTCTCGCTGATCCTCAATCTCAGCAACGTCATCAACTTCGCCCACGGCAACTTCCTCGCCCTCGGCGGCTATATCGCTTTCGTGCTGACGCCCTTCATCGGCTTCTGGGGCGCGTTGATCGTCTCGCCAATTCTGACTGCGGTGCTAGGTTTCATCATCGAACGGCTGATGATCCGTCAAGTCTACAACCGCGATCCAGTGTATAGCCTGCTGCTGACATTCGGACTTGCCTTCATCTTGCAGGACGTCTGCCGTTACATCTGGGGGCCGAACGGATTGCCGCTCGGCATACCCGATAGCCTGTCGCAGCCAATCAGCTCCGATCTGTTCTTCATCACCTGGTACCGCGTTTTCATGATGGCCGTCGTCATCGTCGCGGTCGTCGGGCTGTTCGCGTTTCTGCGCTACTCGCGCGTCGGCGTCCGCATCCGTGCGGGCACACTGGACCTTGAGACGGTAGCCGCACTCGGCGTGAACGTGCGACTGCTGCGTTCCTTCAACTTCGCACTTGGCTCGCTGCTTGCCGGACTGAGCGGTGTGCTCGCGGCAGGCCAGATCGGTCTCAATCCCAACATGGGCGATGACCTGCTGATGCCGAGCTTCATCGCGATCATCGTCGGCGGCGTCGGCAGCCTTACCGGCACGCTGCTCGGCGGCCTGCTGATTGGCGTTGCCTCGGCGTTGACAACGATCGTCTGGCCGGCTGCGAGCGAGGCGGTGATCTACGTGATCATGGCGGTGGTGCTGCTGATCAGGCCTCGTGGCCTGATGGGTGAGGAAGGCATGCTGACATGAACAGCGCCACGGTTGCCGGCGCAGCGTCGCGACGAGCCGAGATGCGTTGGCTGCCGCCTATCGCCATTTGGGCGATCCTACTCACCGCTCCGCTGTGGCTGCCGCTGCTTGGTGGCTACACCGCGTTGGCGGGCCGTGTGCTCGTGCTGGGCCTCGCGGCAATGGGCTTCAACATGCTTCTGGGCTTCACCGGCGTGATGAGCTTCGGTCATGCCGCGTATTTTGGCCTGGGCGCATATGGCGCGGGGCTGACCCTGAAATTCATCGCTGCATCCACCCCTTTGGCGATACTGCTTGGAACGCTGCTTGGCGGCCTCGCGGGGACGCTGTTCGGTCTGTTGATCGTCCGGCGCCGCGGGGTCTATTTCGCCATGGTCACAGTGGCCTTCGGTCAGGTCGCTTTCTATATCGCGTATAGCTGGAACGATCTCACAGGCGGCTATGACGGTCTGCGCGGTTTCGTACGTGCGCCGATCAATCTGGGTCCGGTGGTGATCGACATCGCGTCAAACCCGAACACGTTCTACTATTTCCTGCTGTTCGTTTTCGCGATTGCCGTCGGGCTGATGGCCTTCATCCTGCGTTCGCCGTTCGGCCGTACGCTGGTCGCGATTCGCGAGAACGAACGTCGTGCCCGCTTCCTCGGCATTCCGATCGAGCGCCACATCTGGCTGTCCTTCTCGCTTTCCTGCTTCTTCACCGCGCTTGCCGGCTCCTTGTATGCGCTGCTCAACAATTTTGCCGATCCGATGGCGCTGCACTACTCGCTGTCCGGCGAAATCGTCATCATGACGGTGATGGGCGGCATGCGTGCCTTCTGGGGTCCGCTGCTTGGCGCCGCGGTGTTTGTTGTGCTGCAGGACTACATCTCGTCGATGACGGTCAACTGGATGAGCTTCATCGGCCTGATCTTCGTGCTGGTGGTGCTGTTCTTCCCGCGAGGCTTGCTGGGCATGCTGCAACGGCGAGGCGCGACATGAGCTTGCTGGAAGTTCGCGGCGTCTCCAAGCACTTCGGCGAGCTGGTGGCGGTCCAGGGCGTGTCGCTGAACGTCGAGAAAGGCGAGCTGCGCGCCATCATCGGTCCGAACGGCGCCGGGAAGACGACGTTCTTCAACATGATCTCTGGCTTCTTTCCCCCGACCAAGGGGGACATCGTATTTGATGGCGAGACGGTCACGCGACTCCCTGTGACCGCTCGTGTGGCACGCGGCATGGCACGCACCTTCCAGATCACCGAGATCTTCCCTGAACTTTCGGTGCGCGAGAACGTGCGTATCGCGCAGGAGTCGGCCGACGGTTTTCGCCTGCACATGTGGGTCAGTCGTGCCGAGACCGCGCGGGTAATGCGCGAAGTCGATGAACTGCTCGCCCAGGTCGGTCTGTCGAACAGTGCGGACCGGCTGGTGGGCGAGCTGTCGCATGGCGATCAGCGCGCCGCCGAGATCGCCATGGCGCTCGCGCTGCGGCCCCGCTTGCTGTTGCTGGACGAACCGACCGCCGGCATGGGCGAGCAAGAGACCTATCAGGTCGCCGGACTGATCCGCCGCCTGCACCGCAACAGCGCCTATACGATCGTGCTGATCGAGCATGACATGCGCGTGGTGTTCAATCTCGCCGACCGCATCACCGTGCTGGCGGAGGGACGCATGCTGGCGGACGGCACGCCGCAGCAGATCGCCGAGGACCCGCACGTGCAGGCAGCATATCTGGGGAAGGCCGAATGAACGCGCTCGAAGCCCAGGGCCTCAATACCTACTACGGCAAGAGCCACATCCTGCATGACGTCGGCCTGACGGTCGCCGAAGGCAGCATCACCACGTCTGCTGGGGCGCAACGGAGCCGGGAAGACCACGACATTGCGCAGCCTGGTCGGGCTGACACCGGCTCGTGCGGGAAATGTGCGCATCTTCGGTCAGGACACCACCCGCCTGCCCACATTCCGTATCGCCGCACTTGGCGTCGGCTATGTGCCGGAGGGGCGGCGCATCTTTCCGAACCTGACAGTCGATGAGAACCTTCACGTGCCGATTGAGCGGCCCGGACCGTGGACGATCGAGCGCATCTACCAGCTGTTTCCGCGGCTGAGCGAGCGAAAGCAGAATCGCGGCCGGCAGCTCTCCGGTGGCGAGCAGGAGATGCTGTCGATCGCCCGTGCCTTGCTGTTGAACCCGCGCCTACTCATTCTCGACGAACCGTCCCAGGGCCTCGCGCCGCTGATCGTGCGGGAAGTGTTCCGTATCGTGGCACAGATGCGCGGCGAAGGGATTTCGGTGCTGCTGGTCGAACAGAACGTGACGGGTCGCGCTGGAGATTGCCGATCAGGCCTATGTTCTGGAGAATGGCCAGATCGTCTATACCGGCAAGGCGGCGGAACTCGGTGCCGATGAGGAGCGCATCCAGGCGCTTGCCGGAGCCTCCGCGGAGGAGTGGCATCTGGATGATGTATTGCCGACATAGTCAGGGCGCGATGGTGCGATGATCCGTTATCTCAAGCGTGGCGCTACCGACGAGGAGAAGTTCGCGGCCGACCGCAAGGTGCGTCAGACGGTCGAGGCGATCCTCGATGACGTTGTGCGACGCGGCGACGCGGCAGTGCGCGAGCTGTCCGTGAAGTTCGACAAGTGGGAGCCGAAGGATTTCCGCCTGTCCTCCACAGAAATTCAGGCGCTGATCGATAGCCTGCCGTCGCAGGTGATCGAGGACATCAAGTTCGCCCAGGCGCAGATCCGCCGCTTTGCCGAGGTGCAGCGCGCCGCATTGCGCGACGTCGAGGTGGAGACGCTGCCTGGCGTTCGGCTTGGCCACAAGAACATTCCGGTCGCGAGCGTTGGCTGTTACGTTCCCGGCGGCCGCTATCCGATGGTCGCGTCCGCGCATATGAGCGTGCTGACCGCGAAGGTAGCCGGCGTGAAGCGTGTCGCCGCCTGCACGCCGCCGCTGAACGGCGTGCCGCCTGCTGCCACCGTCGCTGCGATGGCGCTGGGGGGTGCCGATGAGATCTATCTGCTCGGCGGCATCCAGGCGGTTGCCGCAATGGCGCTTGGCACCTCGAGCATACCGGCAGTCGACATGTTGGTCGGTCCTGGCAATGCGTTCGTCGCGGAGGCGAAGCGGCAGTTGTTCGGTCGCGTCGGAATTGATCTTCTGGCCGGCCCGACTGAGACGCTGATCATCGCCGACGACACGGCAGACGCCGAAATGTGCGCCACCGACCTGCTCGGACAGGCGGAGCATGGTCCGACGTCGCCTGCAATTCTGCTGACCACGTCGGCCAAGATCGCGCGACGAAATTCAGGCCGAGATCGATCGTCAGTTGGCGCGACTGGCGACGGCCGACATCGCCGGTGTCGCCTGGCGCGATCACGGGCAGGTCATTTTGTGCGACACCGACGATGAGATGGTGGCAGAGGCCGATCGGATCGCCTCGGAACACGTGCAGGTGTTGACGCGCGAGCCGCGCTGGTTCCTGGATCGCATGACCAATTACGGTTCGCTGTTCCTCGGCAAGGAGACCAATGTCGCGTACGGCGACAAGGTGATCGGCACCAATCACACGCTGCCGACCAAGCGGGCGGCGCGCTACACCGGCGGGCTGTGGGTCGGCAAGTTTCTCAAGACGGTGACCTATCAGGAGGTCAGCGCGGAGGCGACGGCCATGATCGGCGAGTATTGCTCGCGGCTCTGCGCGATCGAGAACTTCGCCGCGCACAAGGAGCAGGCTGACCTGCGGGTTCGGCGCTACGGTGGCAGGAACGCCGCTTGAGGCTATGATGTGGGCGACGAGGTAAGGGAGCGACGAGCATGAGCGAAGAGATCGCCACTCTCGGCGGCGGCTGTTTCTGGTGCCTGGAGGCCGTCTACAAGGACCTGCGAGGCGTACGCAGCGTGATGTCCGGCTATGCCGGCGGGCACGTCACCAATCCCAGCTATAAGGCGGTCTGCGCCGGAACGACCGGCCACGCTGAAGTGGTTCAGCTGAAATTCGATCCGGGGGAGGTGTCCTACGCCGACCTGCTCCGCGTGTTCTTCACCATCCATGATCCCACGACGAAGGACCGGCAGGGGCATGATGTCGGGCCGCAGTACCGCTCGATCATTCTGACGCATTCGGATGCCCAGCGGGCGACCGCGCAGTCGGTAATCAAGGAGATCGCCGACGCGAATTTATGGCCAGCGCCGATCGTGACTCAGGTCGAACCATTGGAGGTGTTCTACGAAGCCGAACCCGAGCACCATGACTATTTCGCGCGCAATCCCTGGACTGGCTACTGCCAGGCGGTGGTCGCGCCGAAGGTCACGAAATTCCGCAAGACTTTCGCCGACCGTTTGAAGCGCGCGGCGGCAGAGTAAAATCAGCACTCAGCGCGTTGGTCGCCGCACTGGCGGCATTCGCGCAGCACGCAACGTCAGGAGACTGACCATGGACCTGAGTTTCACCGCCGAGGAACTCGCCTTCCGTGACGAGGCGCGTCGCTTCTTCCGCAGCGAGATCCCCCAATCGATCCGCGACAAGGTCGCGGAAGGCGAGGGGCTTACCCGTGACGACATGATCACCTCGCAACGCATCCTGAATGCGCGCGGCTGGGCGACGGTGAACTGGCCGGTGCAGTGGGGTGGTCAGGCCTGGTCGCCGGTGCAGATCTATATGTACCAGGACGAAATGCAGCAGGCGAACGTACCGACGCCGATCGGCTTCAATGTCACGATGGTCGGTCCGGTGATCGCACAGTTCGGCAGCGACGAGCAGAAGCAGCAGTTCCTGCCAAAGACCGCCAATGCCGACATCTTTTGGTGCCAGGGCTTTTCCGAACCTGGCTCCGGTTCCGATCTTGCCTCGCTGCGCACGCGTGCCGAGCGCAAGGGCGACAAGTATGTGATCAACGGCCAGAAGATATGGACCACGCTGGCGCAATACGCCGACTGGATCTTCTGCCTGGTGCGCACCGATCCCGCGGCGAAGAAACAGGAAGGCATCTCATTCATCCTTGTGGACATGAAGACGCCCGGCATCACTGTGCGGCCCATCGTCACCATCGACGGTGGCCGCGAGGTGAACGAGGTGTTCTTTGATAATGTCGAAGTTCCTGCCGAGAACCTGGTCGGCCAGGAGAACAAGGGTTGGGATTACGCGAAGTTCTTGCTTGGAAACGAACGCACCGGCATCGCGCGGGTGGGTGCATCCAAGGCGAAGGTGGCGCGCATCAAGGAACTGGCGTCGATGGAGCGCGTTGGCGATCGGCCGTTGATCGAGGACCCACGATTCCGCGAGAAGCTCGCCGCGGTGGAAATTGAGCTCAAGGCGCTGGAGATGACGCAGTTGCGTGTCGTGGCCGACGAGCGCAACCGAGAGAAGGGTAAGCAGAACCCCGCCTCGTCAATCCTGAAGCTGAAGGGGTCCGTGATCCAGCAGCAACTGACCGAACTGGTGATGGATGTTGTTGGGCCTTATGCGCTGCCCTATCAACGCGACTTCGATGGCCGCAATGAGGAGGCAATCGGCCCAGACTACGCCACCGAAGCGGCGCCCATGTACTTCAACTACCGCAAGGTCTCGATCTACGGCGGCTCAAACGAGATCCAGCGTAATATCGTCGCCAAGGCGATACTGGGGCTTTGATTTCATGGATTTCGATCTCACCGACGAACAGCGTTTGCTGAAGGACAGCGTTGACCGGCTGATCACCGATCAATACCAGTTTGAGCAGCGCAAGAAGTATATGGCCGAGCCTGATGGCTGGAGCCGCGCTGTCTGGCAGCAGTATGCCGAGATCGGTCTGCTCGGCCTGCCGTTTGCGGAAACGCATGGCGGGTTCGGCGGTGGCCCGGTCGAGACGATGATCGTGATGGAGGCATTCGGCCGCGGCCTCGTGCTCGAGCCGTACTTTGCCTCGGTCATCCTCGGCGGTGGCCTGCTGCGTCGGGCTGCGACGCCAGCACAGCAGCAGGCGCTGGTGCCACAGGTTGCGCAGGGCAAACTGAAGCTGGCGTTCGCTCACGTGGAACGACAGTCACGCTATGACCTCGCTGACGTCGCCACCACCGCACGGCAGGATGGTGCGGTATGGGTGCTGGACGGTGCCAAGAGTGTCGTGCTGCATGGCGACTGCGCCGATCGGCTATTGGTGACAGCGCGCGTATCCGGCGATCGGCGTGACCGTATGGGCATTGGCCTGTTCATGGTCGATCCGTCTGCGCAGGGCGTGTCGCGGCGTGGGTATCCGACGCAGGATGGGTTGCGTGCTGCCGAGGTCACGCTGTCAGGCGTGCGAATTCCACCAGACGATGTGTTGGGTGATGCCGGCAAAGCATTGTCTGCGATCGAGCATGTGGTGGACGAGGCCATCGCGGCGCTATGCGCGGAGGCTGTCGGCACGATGCAGATAATGCACGAGACGACGCTGGAGTATCTCAAGACGCGTCAGCAGTTCGGTCGACCGATCGGACAGTTCCAGGTGTTGCAGCACCGCTCCGTGGACATGCTGGTGGCGCTGGAGCAGGCACGCAGCATGGCGATGTTCGCGGCCGTCATGGCCGGAGAGGAGAACGTTGCCGAACGGCGGCGTGCGATCTCTGCCGCCAAAGTGCAGATCGGTCGCTCAGGCAAGCATATCGGCCAGGAGGCAGTTCAGCTGCATGGCGGCATCGGCATGACGATGGAATACAAGGTCGGCCATTACTTCAAGCGCATGACAATGCTCGACAAGCAGTTCGGCGATGCCGACGCTCATCTTGAGATGCTGGCGCGGCTCGGCGGCCTATTTGGCAACACGAAGGCTGCATAATACTTGCACTGTCATTGCGCGTTCCACACCGTCTGGCGACGGACTCGCGCTGGATGAAACCGTTATTCGTCATGGCCGGCGAAGGCCGGCCATCCACGTCTTACTTGGATGCGCGCGGCACAGTCTGCTCATTAGGAGCGCAGCGGTCCGGGAAGCAATTCCGATCGTAAATTCGCACCATCGAACGAGATTGCTTCGTCTGCTGCGCTCCTCGCAATGACAATGTGTCGAAGCGGCGCTTCGTCGCGTCTCGATCAGACCACGCCGTCTCCGTGCAGTGACTTCACGTCCGCCTCGCTCAACCCCAGCCAGCTTTTCAGCACATTCTCCGTGTGCTGACCAAGCGCCGGTGACGGCTTCACCTGCGGCGGCTTGCCATCGATGCGAACCGGCCACGCAGGCATCTTGAACGGCTTGTAGGACGGGTGCTGCATCACCTGCATGATGCCGCGTTCCTCGAAGTTCTTGTCGTTCATCAGCTCCATCGTATCGAATACCGCGCCCGCCGGGATACCGGCACCACCAATCTGCTCCATCGCCTCATGCTTGGTGCGGGTTCCTGCCCAGGCGGATATGATCGCATCCAGCTCCGCGCTGTTCTTCACGCGATCGTCCGGTGTGGTGAAGCGCGGATCGCCGATCAGCTCCTCGCGGCCCATCACCTTGCACAGTCGCGCCCAGTGTTCCGGATTGGCTCGGCTCGTCATGATCCACACATAGTCATTGGCACCGCCCGGCGCGCACGGATACAGTCCCGACGGCGCATTGCTGCCACCGCCCGAATGAGTGCCGTCGCGTTCGACCGCTTTGCCTGTGCGCGCCTGCGTGGAAAAGTTGGTGCGCATGTAGTGCAGCATCGCATCCTGCATCGCGACCTGAAGCCGATGGCCCTCGCCAGTCGCGGCGCGCTTGTACAGTGCGCCCAGGATGGTAATTGCCATCGTCATGCCAGTGCCAGTATCGCCGAGCGACAGCCCGGGCTTTACCGGCATACGGCCCTTCTCGCCGGTCACGCTGATCGTGCCGCCGGTGGCCTGCGCGATCATGTCGAACGCGAGATTCTTCTCGTAAGGGCTTCCGGTGCCGAAACCCTTCACCTGGCAATAGATAATGCCCGGGTTCAGTTCGCGCACCACGTCGTAGCCAAGACCCAGCCGCTCGATCGTGCCCGGCGCCATGTTCTCGACGCAGACATCGGCCTTGCGCAGCAGGTCCTTCACCAGCTCCAGACCACGCGGCGACTTCAGGTTGATCGTGATTGACTTCTTGTTGGCATTGAACACCTGGAAATAGAAGGGATCGTCGTCCGGCTTGCCCGGGCGCAGTCGCCGTCCCGGATCGCCGATCTTCGGATTCTCGATCTTCACCACCTCGGCGCCGAGCCAGGCGAGCGCCTCGGTGCAGGATGGTCCCGCTTCGAACTGGGTGAAGTCGACGACGCGGATACCGGAGAGAAACTGCAGATCTACGCTGACGTCTTGCATGGAAGTCGTCCTCCCGTAGTGTGGCATTGCCGGGAGGTTGGCACAGGTCAGTCTTCCGTGGCCAGCCCGGGCCGAAAGGCTGCGGCCCGTTGCAGATCTTTGCGCCGCCACGCGATACCGATCACGCTCACCGCGACCAGGCCGGTCAGCGCCATGATGTCCACCGCCAACAGCAGCCCGAACCGGTCGGCAAGCACGCCGATCAGCAATATGCCCAGCGGGCCCATGCCGATGCACACCGTCAGCAATCCCATCAGGCGTGAGCGGATATGCGGCGGCGCATGCAGCACGATCAGCGACGTCTGCATATTGGCGAACGCGGCGGACCCGAAGCCGCCGATGACCAGCAACCCGAAGGCCAGCGCGAAAGTCGGCGCGAGCGGCATCAGACTCACGCAGACCAGGAACAGCAACGATCCGCCGACCATCAACGTCCGTCCGCTCAGCCGCGGCCCGCTGCCGGTAAGCCATAAGCCACCGATCAGTGCGCCCAAGGCTTCCGCGCCGGCCAACATCCCGGTCAGCGTCGGCGACACCACGAAGACATCGCGCCCAATTGGTGCAATCAATGCCGTATAGCAGAATCCCAGCAGGTTCATCGCAATGGTGACGGCAAGCACGCCGCCGATGATGACGTGGCCGCGCGCAAACGCGAACGCCTCGGCAAGCTCGCGGGGTACATGCGACAGCACAATCCGACGGCTGGATTGCCGATAGTCGAGACCGGCGACCAGAACAATTGCAAACGAATATACGCACGTGGATATTCCAAATGCGCCGGCCAATCCCGCTGCCTGATACGCCATGCCGGCCGCCATCGGTCCGATCAGGCGCGTGATAGAATTGCTGACCGTGTCCAGCGCCAGCGCGCGCGGAACCAACGCGCCTTCAACGCACTCGCCTACCATACGGCGGCGGGTGGACATCTCCGTGGACCACACGATGCCGGACAGCAGTGCGGCCACTGCGACATGCCACGGCCGCGCAACCCCGAATGCGGCGAGCACAGCAATCGTCGCTGACCCGAGCCCCGACATGATCTGCCCGATCAGCACGATGCTCTTGCGATTCACCGCTTCCGACATCACGCCGGCGAATGCGCCTAGCAGCAACATCGGCAGCGTGCGTGCCGCGGAAACCACGGCGACGGCGAGCCCGGATCCCGTCACGTCCAGCGTGAACAAGGCAGCAGCGAGCACTTCGAATGAACGCATCGTGTTGACGCAGCCGCCGAGCGCCCAGAGCCGAAGGTAGGTGCGCGACGAGAGGAGCGCGCGCACGCCATCGTTGCGAGGCATGTGGATCGCGTCAGTCGCCCCGCGTCACGTATATCGGGGGTTCCATGCCGAACCACTCCGGCCGCGCCCGCTCAACCTGGGCGGCGAGTTGCAGCAGCAGATCCTCGCGCGCGAAATTACCGTATAGCTGCACGCCGATCGGCAATCCCTCATGATCCAGCCCTGCGGGAATATTGATGCCGGGCAGCCCGGTCTCGTTGCCCGGCATGGTGTAGCGGCAGGCATCCGTCAGCCGGTTCATCCAGGGATCCAACGCCTCATCGCGCAGCAGCGAGTAGGGGCCGTTGGCTTCCGGCACCCGGATCGCCAGCGTCGGCGTCAGCAGTGCGTCATAGCGATCCATCAGCGCGCCAAACTGTCGGGTCACCGTGTTGTTGCCGTTCATCATGCGGAAGATGTCGAACTTGTCGTAGCGATCGGCGGCCTCATAGTGCCGCAGGGTCATCGGGTTCAGCAGCTTCGGCAGGTCGCTGGTCGGGATGCCTTTGTCGGCCGCCATCGTGGTGAACAATGAACGGCTGCTGATCCACTGGGTGGCGTAGGTCCACCACATGGTCTCCCAGTCGCAGATCGCATCATCGTTGAGCTCCTCAACCGCGTGGCCGAGCGATTCCAGCAACCGTGCCACCTCGCGCACGCGCACCGCGACCTCGGGATCCGTATCGGTGCCGCGGCCCCAGCGGGCGGTTGAGAGGCCGATCTTCAGCTTGCCCGGTTCGCGGGCGATTGCGTCAAGATACGAACCGGCCGGGGCGCCCATCTTGATGAACGAGCCGCCATTGGGCACGCGGCTCAGGTAGTCATACACCGCCGCGGTGTCGCGCACACTGCGTGACACAACGCCGTCGATGCTGATCCGTGTGACGTATTCGTTGCGCGACAACGGCTGCGGCACCCGCCCGCGCGAGGCCTTCAGGCCGACCAGGCCGCAGAACGATGCCGGAATGCGCGTCGAACCGCCGCCATCCGATGACATGGACAGCGGCACCACGCCCGCCGCCACCGCAGCGGCCGATCCGCCGGACGAGCCACCCGGCGTGCGTGCGAGGTTCCACGGGCTGCGCGTCACCTTCACCTCGCCGCGGTACTCCGTGGTGGTGTCGAAGGTCATGCCGAATTCCGGCGTGGTGGAGCGGCCCAGCGGCACCAGACCGGCACGCAGGAAGTTCTCGATCGCAGGGTCTGTGGCGCCGATGCGCGTGCCGCTGGTGAACGCCGAACCCAAATCTTGCGCGCGTCCCTTCAACCCGGAACCGAGGTCCTTCAGGAATATTGGCACGCCGTAGAGTTTGCCCGACTTGTCCGGTCGGTCCGCATCGGGATTGGCACGCACGTCGTCGAACAACTCGATCACCGCCTCGAGCTTCGGGTTCAGTCGTGCGACCGCAGCGGACGCCTGTGCCGCCACCTGTTGGGCGCTCACTTGCCGGGTTCGCACCAGTTCGGCCAGCGCCACGCCGTCGTGACTTGCCCATTCCACCCAGCCCATCGCCAAGCCCGCGTCAGCAGCCATATGCCGGTTTCCTCCCAGTGGACCAGAACCGCCAGCCCACGGTATCATGCGCTCAACCGCTGAATTCTGGCAGAGGGGAGACCCTGAGAAATGAACGATACGGTCATGACCAAGCCGCACTTCGACCGGACGGTCGAGGATCTCGGCAATATCGTCGAATTGGGCCACGTCAACGTCACTGTGCCCGACCAGTCGAAGGCCATCGCCTTCTACCTGATGGGCCTCGGCCTCACACGCGATCCGTACTTGATGGCCGGCCTTGAGAACATGTGGGTGAATGTCGGCCGCGGCCAGTTCCATCTGCCGACGCGGGAACCCGCGCAGGTCGTACGCGGCACGACAGGACTGGTGGTGCCCGACCTCGAGGCGTTGCTGAAGCGGCTGGAACACGCCAAGAAATTCCTGGAAGGCACGCAGTTCAGCTACAAGGAGGTGGGCAACGTCGTCGAAACGACATGCCCGTGGGGCAACCGCATCCGCGTGCACGGACCGGAGCCTGAGAATTTCGGACCGCTACGTCTTGGCATGCCGTACGTCGAGTTCGACGTGCCGGCCGGCACCGATCTCGCAAAGATCGCGCGCTTCTATACTGAAATCCTGGACGGCATAGCCGGTGTGGCAAATGACGAGCACGGCCCTTATGCGTGGGCCAGCACCTCGGCCGACAGCAGGGTGCTCTATCGCGAGACCGACCGGAAGCTGCCGCCGTACGACAGCCACCACATCCAGATCACGCTGGCGGACTTCTCCGGCCCACACAAGAAACTGGCGGAGCGCGGGCTGATCACCGAGGAGAGTGACCAGCACCAGTACCGCTTCGTTGATATCGTCGACGTCGATACCAACAAGTCGCTGTTCCAGATCGAGCATGAGACGCGGAGCATGCGCCATCCAATGTTCAATCGGACTTTCGTCAACCGGAATCCTGATATGAACAATCGGAACTTCGTGCCGGGGTACGAAGTGGGTATCTGGGCACTGGCGTAACTCGCGCTCCTCCGGATTGGCCGGGGCTTGTCCCGGCCAGCCACGCATCCTGAAAGAAACCACGCATGGCGTTCCAGCCGTACCGTGTCTCTGCCAACAACACCGCGAAGGCGTCGGAGAACAAGATCCACGACGATGCCACCGCGCGTCGCTTCGGTTTTACTGGCGGCTTGGTGGGCGGCGTGCATGTATACGCCTACATGACCCATTTGCCTGTGGCGCATTGGGGCCGTGCGTGGCTGGAGCGCGGCGCCGGCGACTGCAAGTTCGCGAAACCGGTCTATGAGGGCGACATCGCCGAGATCACCGCCGAAGTGACGGGTGACGGCCTGACACTGCAAGTGCATAGCCATGGCGAGCTTTGTGCCACGGGATCAGCCGCCCTTCCGTCGTCCGTCACCGCACCTTCGGTCGGCGATTTCCAATCGAGCACGCCGCCGGCGCACGATTCACGTCCGGCGGCCGACGAGACGTCGTTGGCGATTGGTCGCTGGCTCGGCATGAACCCGCTGATCGTCACGGCAGACTTCCACGCGCAGGATCTCACTGATTCGCGCGAGACAGATCCACTGTATGCCAAGGAAGGGATCGTGCATCCCGGCACCATCCTGCGCTGCTGCAACTGGGTGCTGTCGCATAATGTCGTTCTGCCGGCGTGGATGCATGTCGGCAGTAAGGTGCAGAACCTCGGCATCGCGCATATCGGCGATACGCTGAGCGCACGTGCCCGCGTCACGCAGAACTACGTGCACAAAGGCCACAAGTTCGTCGAGGTCGATGCGCTTGTGCTGGCGAACGAACGCGCCCCGCTCGCGCGCGTGACCCACACTGCGATCTATCTGCCGCGGCAGTTGGCCGAGGCTGCCTGATGGGTCGGTGCCGCGTGGCTATTCGCGCGTAAAGTCGTAAGCCTGTCCATCATCGAAGGACAGACGCAGCACGTTGAGCCTGGCCTCCTTGTCCATCTGGAACTGTACGAACGCATTTGGCATAGGGCCAAGATCCTCGGCCACCGCTGCGAATCTACCGAGTGGCATCAGCTTCGCTGTGAAAATGCTGCCGTCCCATTGAATAAGCCTGAGCTTGGCGCCGCCCGCCCGCAGCGTCAGCACAAGTGCGTCTCCGTCCAACGCCAGATTGGCCTCGCCGACGCCCGGATTGCTGAAATTTCCGGCGAGGCCGGCCAGTGGCGGGAATGGCCGGGGACTATCCGGCTTCGCGAATAGTTTGACGGTCTTCGCGTAGCCGTCTTTCGCGTTCTTCAGGGCATTTGCGACATGGTCAACGTTGGGATTGCCGAGGATGCGGTCGAGAACCCACCGGCCTACGGCATCGGGGAAACCCATGTTCGCCTCGTTGGTCAACACGACCACACCGACACCCTTCTCGGGCATCATGCCGAAATAAGAGCCGAACGCGCTGGTGCCTCCATTGTGCCAGATGATTGTGCCGTTCGGTGTCTGCTGGACAATCCAGCCCATCGCGTAGCTCACCTTGTCGGACAGCGCGACTTTAGGTGTGTGGGTAACTGCGAAGTTCTCAGGGGATACGAGCCGATGGCCCTCGAATGCGCCGTCACCGAGTTGGAAGCGTAGCCAGCGCGACGCATCCTCGACCGTCGAATTGATGTCACCGGCACCGTCGAAGTCGTACGGAAAAATCTGAGTGAATGGCACTTCGGATGTGCCATCAGGCGCCCAGCGGTAACCGCTCGCGTGGTCGGGAGCGGCTTCTATGGCCTCGGCGGAATAGGTTGTCTCTTGCATCCCGAGTGGATCGAGGATTTCCTTTTGTAGCACGGTGTTCCAGTCCTTGGCGCCGTCAACCTTTGCCACGATGCGACCAGCGAGGATGTGCGTGACGTTGGTGTAGGCGAAGGTCGTACGGAAACTCGATACCGGTTCGATGTGGCGCAACGATCGAATCAGTTCTGTCCGGTTTAGGCCAAATATGCCCAGGGCGTCGTTCGCATAGGGTGGCAGTCCCGAGCGCTGAGCCAGCAGATCGAACACGCGGAACTCACGGGTGACCCAGGGATCCTTCAACTGAAACTCGGAATTGAGATCGACCACACGGTCGTCCCATTTGAATTTGTGACGATCGGCCATCAAAGCCATCGTTGTGGCAAGAAAGCCCTTCGTGGCCGAGCCGATCTGAAACACCGTGCGCGTATCGACGGGTGCGCCGCCGGCTTTGCTGCGCACGCCGAAGCCCTTGCTGTAGACAATGCGGTCATTTGCGACGATCGCGATGGCGAGGCCAGGCGAGTCGAAGGCCTTCATTCCCGAAGTGATATACGCCTCGGTGCTTGGTTTGATGCCGTCAATGGTTGCTTCGATCGACGTGTCCGCCGCCCACGCCACGCCCCGGTCACTCGCAATCAAATAGCCAGCAACGAGCCAAACCAGAATCGAGGCGAAGCGCGACGTCGACGTGCGACGCATCGAGCGATGCGATGACATGGCCACGCGCGTCAGTTTGCCAATTCGCCTTCCTGTTTCAACATGCGGATCGCTTCGTGGAATGCTGCCGTTGTGTCTGCCACATCGGCCGCGGTGTGCGTGCATGACAACAGTCCGCCACCTCGTGGATTGAGATCCACGCCGTTGATCAGCATGGCAAGCCGCAACTTGTTGATCAGCGTCTTCGGCTGGTTCTTCATGTCCTCAAGCGGGATCTTGGTCGGCTCGAAGTTGTGTGGTCCGACATCCAATCCGCTCGGGTTCACGAACAGATGGAACCCGGAGTAAGTGCCATAGACCGCCCACGGCACACGTTCCTGCGCCAGCACGGCATTCAGCTTCTCGCGCAGAGAGGCGGCGGTGGCGGAGGCGTCGTCCGATGCATTGGTCTCCGCAATCACAGTGAGCGCCGCGGTACCTGCCGCCGCCGACACCGGGTTGGCGTTGAACGTACCTGGATGCGAGATCTTCTCGCGTCCCGTGCGCGCCGCCACCTGGAAGTCCAGCAGGTCCAGAATGTCCTTGCGGCCGACGACGCAGGCGCCCGGCAGTCCGCCCGCGACAATCTTCGCAAATGTCGACAGATCAGGCCGCACGCCGAATGCCATTTGCGCCCCGCCACGTGTCGCCCGAAAGCCGGTGACAACTTCATCGAACATCAGCAGCGCGCCATACTGTGTGCAAAGCCTGCGCAGCTCTTGCGCAAACTCAGCGTCGAGAGGCACCTGGCCGAACGACGAGCCGGTCGGTTCGTAGATCACCCCGGCAATATCAGGATTGGCGGCGAAGGCTTCGCGCACCGCGGCGACATCGCCCGGGTTCAGCAGGATCGACTTCTCGGTCACGCCGGGCAGCACGCCCGGCGTCGGCGAGCCGTCGAAGTGATTCGTGTAGCCGCTGGCCATCTGGTCGTGCCAGCCGTGAAAGTGTCCCTTGAACCGCATCAGTGTCTGGCGTCCAGTGAAGGCGCGCGCCAGCCGTACGGCCATCAGCGTCGCCTCGGTGCCAGACGAGGTGAAGCGGATGCGCTCGGCAGAAGGCACGAGGCGCTGAACGGCGTGCCCCCACTGCACCTCGCGCGGGTGCGACGCACCGAATTGAGTGCCCTCGTCCAAGGCCTCGCGCACCGCGGCCGTGACGATCGGGTGATGATGACCTAGCAACAACGCGCCGTGGCCGCCGAAATAGTCGATGTAGCGGTTGCCATCGACGTCCCACTTGTGCGGCCCTTGTGCGCGCGCGATGAACACACCGTAAGGATCGACATTGCGCGCGTCGTGCGTGATGCCGCTTGGGAACAGCTCGTTGGCTTCCTTCGCCAGCTCTGCCGAGCCATTGGTACGCTCGCGATAGGCGCCGATGATCCGGGAGTTGGTGAGTTCGGCAGCGACGTCGTTCATAGGCAGCCTCGCCGTGGGTTTGTCCTCGCCATACTGCCCCGGTACGTACTCAGGCAGCAATAGCAGTGGGTTAGTCAGACAGTTCCAGCGGTTTTCGGTCCGATTGATGACGTGATGGACACGCGACGCCCGCTGTCGCTGAGGCCCAGGTAGCGGGCCTTCCGAATCGGTGCATGTTGGTATAATTCCGATTGTACATCAAATTCGCAGGTGAAACCGAATGTCAGCGTATGACGAAGGCTTCCAAACGGGAAAAGCGGGCGGACCTGCAAACGGATGCCCCTACCAAAGAGAAGGCATCAAAAGCCGGGACTGGCGACGTGGCTGGCAGAGCGGCCGTACCACCAGCCAACATATCAACTCTGATCGTATTCCGAATTCGTCAGCCGTCGAGCAGGACCCCCGGCGGCCCGGTCGCACGAATCGTGACACGCGGCGAACCCTCACGACTGCTTGAGGGGTTTGACGTATAATGGTCGTATAATGACGACCTGACGAACGCGTGGAAGAGTTCTCCCTGGCATCATCGGGGAGATGGCCATCATGCGTGCGGCGAAGGCGACGTGGTTTCCAATTCCCGCAGGCGGTACTTCGCGAGGGCAAGTGAACTGCGGATCACGTTCAGCGACTTTCTGCCGCGTGGAGATTGGCTTCCCTGCGCAATCTCCACGCCTGCCAAAAGGACCTCTTGCCGCGCAACGCGTCCTTCCCCCGCACGAACAAGGCTCCTTGCTGTCTCGACAGCCTTGTGTCGCCTCTCGGCAGTGTGCATGTCGATGGCGCGCAGTTCTCGATAAATCGCAGTGGCTCGCCCAGTCTGGCCGATGCTCATCCACGCGTCCAAGGAATAGGATGCTTCCGCGAGTGCCGCGGCAAGCTGGAAATCGTCTTGACTCATGGCACGCGCCTCTCTCGCCAAGTTTCCGCCCGTTAGACTTATGTCGGCAGAGAATAGCCGCAGAGGTGCTGGAACGATTTGATCCAGATCAAACCGCCCTGATTAACAGTCCTGACTGGCGCCAGTCCCTGTACGTTGATCTGTGGCCAGCGCGCCGCGTGTTGCAAGGTGTATAGCCACCCGCGAGGTTCAACATTGCTCGACGGGCGACAATTCCTGGTTGCAGTTGCCCGCCAAGAGGTTATGCACCGGCTCAGGCCAAACTTCTGCTGGCGGATATCGCTTCACAACGGCAGCCATTCTCGCCAGAGACCAAATATTCCCAGTACCTATCAGGCTAATAGCCAATAATACCAGCAATATCAGCAATATAGTGACGCGGTCCATCTGGCTCCGGGGCGGTTTACCCACAAGGACGCCCCGCCGGTGGAGATCGATCCCGGCCGGGCAGTTTGCACGCTTTCGACCGGGCGCGGGATGCACCCAGGGTAATTATCGTAGCGCAGAACAGAGAATTTCTCTCTGTCGGGCATTCCGCCGACATCGGTGTCGGGACTGACAGAAGACCGCGCCCGCTGTCGCCATAACTCATTGAAATATAACGCCTGGGCCGGACTGCCCTGATGTGGCAGGGTTGGCGAGAGGGAGGGCGCGCATGTTCGATCTGGTGTTGAAGGGCGGCCGGGTCATCGACCCTGCGCAAGGCGTGGACGCCAGGCTGGATGTGGCGTTTGCCGAGGGCAAGGTTGCCGAGGTCGGCCCGGACCTTCCCGGCGGCAGGCAGACGCGCGATGTTTCCGGCCAGATCGTGGTGCCAGGTCTCATCGACCTCCACACGCATGTCTATTGGGGCGGCACGTCGCTCGGCGTCGATCCTGACGCTTACGCGAAGGCGAGCGGCCTGACCACGCTGATCGATGCCGGCTCAGCCGGACCTGGCAACCTGAAGGGCTTCCGTCGCCACGTGATAGAACGATCCGAGGTGCGCATCCTGCCGTTCCTCAACATCTCGTTCGCCGGCATCTTTGCGCTGTCGAAGGAGATCAACGTCGGCGAATGCCGCGACCTGTCACTGCTCAATCCGCGCGTCTGTCTCGACGTGGCGAAGGCCGAGTCGGATCTGGTCGTCGGCATCAAGGTGCGTATCGGCGGTAATGCATCGGGCGCTTCCGGCATCGCGCCGATGGAGATGGCGCTGGAGGTGGCGGAGCATGCGGGCATCCCGCTGATGACGCATCTGGACGCTCCGCCGCCTTACCGATCCGAGGTAATGCCGCTGCTGCGCAAGGGCGACATTCTGACGCACTGTTTTCGTCCCTTCCCCAACACGCCGGTGGCACCCGGCGGCGCGGTGCGCGAGGACGTGCTGGCGGCGCGCGAACGCGGCGTGGTCTTCGACATCGGCCACGGCAAGGGCTCATTCGGCTACGAGACGGCGATGGCGATGCTGAAGCGCGATTTCCTGCCCGACGTGATCTCGTCCGACATCCATGTCGTATCGATCGATGGGCCGGCCTACGACCTCCTCACAACGATGTCGAAGTTCCTCGCCCTCGGCGTGCCCCTGGTCGAGGTGATCCGGGCCACCACCATCAACCCGGCGCGTGCTGTGCGGCTCGAGGATCGCGGAACGCTGCGCCCGGGTCTGCTTGGCGATGCGACGGTGCTGACGCTCGAGCAGGGCCAGTTCGTGTTCGAGGACGTGTTGGGCGAGAAGCTTAACGCGGAACAGCGGCTGGCCTGCCGCGGCATAGTTCTCGGTGGCCGTTGGTGGCACGAGTGACATGACCATCGCAGTGATGATGGGCGTTTCCGGCAGCGGCAAGACGACGATCGCGCGCGGTGTCGCGGAACGCGAGGGCTGGCGCCTGCTGGAGGGTGACGCTTTCCATCCGCCGTCGAACGTCGCGAAGATGCACGCCGGCACGCCGCTCACCGATGAGGATCGTTGGCCGTGGCTGCGCGCCATCGCACACGAGATCGACGCGATGCGTGCGCGCGGCGAGCAAGGCGTCGTCGCGTGCTCGGCGCTGAAGCGTTCCTATCGCGACATTCTGATCGGAGATCGAACCGATGTGGTGCTGGTGTACCTGCAAGGATCGAAAGCGCTGATCGCGGAGCGGATCGCATCTCGCAAGGGACACTTCATGCCGGCGGCGCTGCTCGACAGTCAGTTCGCGACGCTTGAGGAGCCTGGACCGGATGAGCATCCGATTGTGGTGTCGATCGGAGCATCACCTGAAGCGATCGTCGATGCAGTGGTGGATAGACTAAGGGAGCGCATAGCATGAGCGAAGGATTCGCCCGTCTATCCCAGTTTGCGCGACCGCGTGGTGTTCATCACTGGCGGGGCCAGCGGCATTGGCGCCGAGCACGTCACGCAATTCGCCGCTCAGGGGGCGAAGGTGGCGTTCGTCGATATTGCCGACGACGCGGCCCAGGCGCTGATTGCCAAAATCGAAGCCGCGGACCATCCAAAACCGCTTTACCAGCACTGCGATCTGAAAGACATCGCGGCGCTACAGGCGACAATTGCCGAGGTGGGGCGTCGCCTGGGACCGATCACCGTGCTGGTGAACAACGCAGCGAACGATCAACGGCACAAGTTCGAGGATGTGACGGTCGACTACTGGGACGAGCGGATGGCGACCAATCTTCGACATCAGTTCTTTGCCATCCAGGCCGTGGCGCCGATGATGCGGTCAGCCGGCGGCGGGTCGATCATCAATTTTGGCTCGGTAAGCTGGCATTCGCTGCAGGGCGGCATGCCGGCCTATACGACGGCAAAGGCCGCCGTTGAGGGACTGACACGCGGCATGGCGCGTGATCTGGGACCAGACAAGATCAGGGTCAATACGGTTATCCCCGGCTGGATCATGACCGAGCGCCAGATCACGCTGTGGCTGACGCCTGAGGGCGAAAGCAACCTGATGCAGGTGCAGTGTCTCAAGGAAAAGCTGGCGCCGGTTGACGTTACACGCATGGTGCTGTGGCTGGCCTCCGACGACAGTCGGATGTGCACGGCTCAGCTCTGGGTGGTCGATGCGGGAAGAATGTAGCCACATCTGTCATTGCGAGCGCAGCGAAGCAATCTCCATCAAGATGAGCGCTCCGACCAAGCCTGCTTCACCTCGCCCACAATGACATTGGTACCGTCATGACGTACCGCGACTTCTGGCTCCGCTATCTCCGTGCCCACAGTAGTCCGAGGACACGTGCGCTGCACTATATCGGCAGCGTGCTGGCAGTTGGCACCCTGGCGCTCGCCATCGTCACGCTCAACTGGCGCGGGCTGATTGCCGCGCCCCTGATCGGCTATAGCTTCGCGTGGACCGCGCACTTCGCCATCGAGCGCAACCGCCCTGAAACGTTCGGGCATCCCTTTTGGTCACTGTTCAGCGACTACCGCATGTTGACGCTCGCGCTCAGCCTCCGGCTCGCACCACATCTGCACCGCGCCGGCTTGCGATAGCGGTCACGCGCCACCATCATCGCAACAAAGGCAAAGGAAACAGGACCATGTGGGAACCGAGCCAGCGTTATCCCGATCCGGCAGTGCAGGTAATCGATGCAAGCTTCAACCGCTATCGCCTGCCGCTTGCCTCAGTGGAACGCCTGTTCACCGGTTGCCGCTGGTCGGAAGGACCGGTGTATTTCGGCGATGGCCGCTACGTGCTGTGGAGCGACATTCCCAACGACCGCATCCTGAAATGGGAGGAGGAAACCGGCACCGTCAGCACCTATCGCAAGTCGTCCAACAATGCGAACGGCAACACGCGCGACCGTCAGGGACGTCTGGTCACCTGCGAGCATCGCGGCCGTCGTGTCATCCGCACCGAATATGACGGCGCGATCACCGTGCTGGCCGACAGCTTTCATGGCAAGAAGCTGAACTCGCCAAACGATGTGGTGGTGAAGTCCGATGGCTCAATCTGGTTCACCGACCCGCCGTTCGGGCTGCTCGGCTATTACGAGGGCGAGAAGTACGAACCAGAGTTGCCGGCAAACGTGTATCGTGTCGATGGTCAGACGGGCGAAACCACCGTGGTGGCCGACGATGTCCAAGGCCCCAACGGGCTGGCGTTCTCACCGGACGAGTCAAAGCTCTACGTGGTGGAATCGCGAGCCATGCCGTCGCGCAAGCTGCGCGTGTTCGATGTGAATGGCAAAAGCCTTGGTGCAAGCAGGATGTTCCTCGATGCCGGTCCGGGTTCACCCGACGGCTTCCGCGTCGATATAGAAGGCAACCTGTGGTGCGGTTGGGGGATGGGCGAGGCGGACCTCGATGGCGTTCGCATCTTCAATCCCGCCGCGGAGCCCATCGGCCACATCGCTCTGCCCGAGCGCTGCGCCAACCTCTGCTTCGGTGGTCGCTGGCGCAATCGCCTGTTCATGGCAGCAAGCCATGGGCTCTATGCACTGTACGTGAACACACAGGGCGCTCCCGGCGGTTAGTCGCTGGCGCTCATCGGAACGGCTGCGGGCAGAGGGGTTGAGCGTGGAGTCAGTCGATTGCGTCGTGGTGGGTGCCGGTGTCGTCGGCCTCGCAGTGGCACGCGCGCTCGCGCTGGCCGGTCGTGAGGTGGTCATTCTCGACGCCGCGGAAGGCATCGGCACCGAAACTTCGTCACGCAACAGTGAGGTGATCCACGCCGGCATCTACTACCCAGCGAGCAGCTTCATGGCGCGGTTCTGTGTCGCCGGACGGCAGGCGCTCTATGCCTATTGCGGCGAGAAGGGCGTGCCGCATGTCAACTGCGGCAAGCTGATCGTCGCGACCGATGCCGAGGAAGACGCGATGCTGGCCGGCATCAAGCGCCGAGCCGAGGTGAACGGCGTCGAGGGCATGCGCGTGCTCACGGCGGCCGAGGCGATCGAGATGGAGCCCAATCTGTCGTGTACCAGCGCGCTGCTGTCGCCGGCTACGGGCATCGTAGACAGCCATGCGTTTATGCTGGCGCTGCAAGGCGACGCGGAGAACGCCGGCGCCGTGCCGGTATTCTTCAGTCCTGTTACCGGTGGACGCGCTGTCCGGGGCGGCGTCGAGATCGATATCGGCGGCGCGGAGCCGATGATACTACACTGTCGATTGCTGGTGAACTCCGCCGGCCTCCACGCGCCTGGGCTCGCATCACGCATCGTGGGCATGCCGCCGGACCGGATCCCGACAGCATACTACGCGAAGGGCAACTACTTCACATTGTCCGGGCGCTCACCGTTCTCGCGGTTGATCTATCCGGTGCCGGTGCCCGGCGGGCTCGGTGTGCATCTGACGATCGACCTTGGTGGTCAGGCGCGCTTCGGCCCAGACGTACAGTGGATCGATGCGATTGACTACACAGTGGATCCGATGCGTGCCGACAGCTTCTACGACGCGGTGCGCAAGTACTGGCCAGCATTGAAGGACCACGCACTGCAGCCAGGCTATGCCGGCATCCGGCCGAAGATCACGCCGCGTGGGGCACCAGCGCAGGACTTCGTGGTGCAAGGGCCGCAGACGCACGGTGTGTCCGGACTGATCAACCTGTTCGGCATCGAAAGCCCCGGATTGACGGCGTCGCTGGCACTCGCCGATTACGTGTCGGAGGTGGCGGCGACCGGGTAGCTACGAGCGTGCGGCCTCCGGCCTGAACCGAACGCCTTTGCGGGCATAACCACCGCCGATCCCGATTGGTGTGCCGTCGGCGCGCCAGCACGCGGCGCCGGTCATCGTACCGTCATCGTCAAACCGGATTGCGCTCATCCCGCCGCCGACATTGCCAACCGTGGCTACGTCGTGGCCCTTGTCACGCAGCGCCGCCAAGACTTCGGATGACACGGTGTTTTCCACCTCAACGCCGAAGCCCTGAGTCCAAAGACGTGGCGCCTCCACGGCCTCTTGCACGCTCATGCCGTGATCGATCAGATTGGAGATCGCCTGCATCACCGAGGGGAAAATGCGTAACCCGCCGGGCAGGCCCAGAGCATAGCGCGGCAGCCCATCACGCAGCAGCATAACCGGCGACATCGACGAGGTAACCCGTTTGCCCGGTGCCACTGAATTCGTGCGGCCCGGATGCGGCGTGAACACGAACATATAGTTGTTGGGGATCATGCCGGTGCCAGGCACGATGTAGCGCGCGCCGAACAGCGAATTGATCGTCTGCGTACTCGCGACGATGTTGCCCATGCCATCAGCCACGGTGAGATGTGTGGTATGCGCGCCTTCGCCGGGCGCCACCTCTGCGCTCCAGCTCTGCGCACGCCCGAGATCGATGCGCGCGCGACGATCCTCGGCATAGGACTTTGACAGCAGCTTCTGCACTGGCACCTTGACGAATGCCGGATCAGCGGTTGCCGCCGTCCGGTCGGCGAAGGCGATCTTCAACGCCTCGGCCAGCAGATGCAGCGTCTCCGCAGAGCCAAAGCCGAGGTCGCCGATATCATAGCCCTTCCAGTATGTTGAGCATCTGGATGATGTGCAGCGGTCCGGACGAAGGCGGCGGTGGTCCTACGATCTCGAAGCCGCGATACGTGCCGCGCAGCGCATCGCGATCGACAGTGCGATAGCGCGTCAGATCGTCGCGCGTGATATAGCCGTCCGACCTCGCCATGTGCTCGGCGTAGATCGTCCCGAGAGCACCGGCGTACAGCAGATCAGGGCCTTCCCGCGCGATGCTGCGCAGCGTCTCCGCATAATCGCCGGTGACCAGCCGAGTACCGGCAGCGATCGGTGACCCGTCGGGCAGATACAGCTTCGCGATCTCCGGATCGCGTGCCATGTCGGCGGCAGAGTCGGAAACGCATTCGCGCAGGTAGGGCGTGACGCGAAAGCCGCGCGAGGCATGGCGAATTGCCGGCTCCATCACGTCGGCCAGCGGGAAGGTGCCGAAGCGGGCGACCGCCTCGCACCAGCCCTTCAGGTTGCCGGGTGTGGCGACCGCGGTCGGGCCGACGGCGTTCTTGCGACCGATCGTATCCATCGTGCCGGGAGCGGCATTGGGATCGGGCGTGTATGTGCGTCGGCCCGGTGCCGAGCGGCGCCATGCTCTGGTTGTCGATCACCACGTGGCGTCCATCGGCCAGGCGGATATGCGCGATGCCACCGCCGAGGATGCCGACCATCATCGGCTCGACCACGGTCAGCGTGAACAGGGCGGCGATCGCTGCGTCGATCGCGTTGCCGCCGGCGGCCAGCATCTCGGCGCCGGCCGCCGAAGCGAGCGGATGGTTGGTGACCACCATGCCGCGTGCACCGGTCGCCGGCTGCTTCTCGCAACGGAAGGTCGTGCCCGCGCGGGTGCGCCAGTCGGTTTCGGACATGGCTGGTCCTTTCGTGCGATGCTCTCGAGCTCAGACATGCGCTTCCGCGATCGGTGCGACAATCGTTGGAGGGTGCCAGCATGGACGCCTATACGCTCGTCGGCTTCGTCGGCGTCGGCTTCATCGTGGTGGCGTATTTCGCCAACCAGCAGGGCTGGCTCAATGCGGAGGACTGGCGGTTTCCCACCGCAAATCTTGTCGGATCGCTGCTGATCCTGGCGTCGCTGTGGACCGCGTGGAATTTCCCGTCAGCCGTGATCGAGGTGATCTGGGCGGCGATCAGCCTGTATGGTTTGGTCAGACGCCGGCGCTGGCGCTAGACGGCCTCGGCTGAGAAGCGGCGTGGGGCGGCGCAGCAACTACAGCCGCCGGCATGCGAGCGGAACGGCGTCGCGGCGCTCGACGGTTCGGCGCCGGCGCCGCCAATCGCGGGCAGGGTCAAGGACGCGCGGCGCCGGGTCGCCGCACGCTGGGCACGACTGCGGAAGGTCAAACTCCGCGATCGGGTGACTTTCGCTGAACGGACCGCAGCGATCGCAGTCGTAGTCATAGGTGGGCATTCAGGCCTCGTAGGTCGGACTTGGTCGGGACCGAGTTTGCCACCGCTGGGCGTTCCTGGTCCAGGGCGCGATCACTGCTGACACAACGCTGTCAGCGGCGCCCTGGCAATATGGCTTTCGTCGGGGCGGCTGAGCCTCGGGAAGCGTCAGCCGTTCTCGAAGCAAACACTGATCCGGAGAAGGCGATGCAAGGCGGTGATATTCGTGCAACCGCAGGCGTTCATCCGGATGCGATCCGCTCGGTGGAGCGCATCTACGAACTCTGGGACGCGGCGCTGGGCGCCAAGGACGTCGAGGCAGCCGCGGCGATCTACGCCGAGGACACACGGCTCGAGAGCCCCCTGGTGCGGCATCTGCTAGGTTCGGAGCGTGGCATCATCGAAGGGCGCGACAGGCTGCGGGACTTTCTGCACATCGTGTTCGAGCGGACCCCGACAAGCCGGCGGCGCCACCGGACAGGGTTCTTCACCGACGGCAGAAAGCTGATCTGGGAGTACCCGCGCGAGACGCCTGATGGCGACCAGATGGACTTTGTCGAATCGATGGAGATCGAGAACGGGCTGATCCAGCGCCACTCCGTCTACTGGGGTTGGTTCGGCGTCAAGCTGCTGGAAGGGGATCGCTATCATCGCTGAAGGGCGGCGTTGGCGCGCACCCGGCGGAACAATCCGCCGGGTGCCGTCGACAGCAGCAGGGCGGCAGGCACACCGACAGCAATGGCAATGAGCAGTCGAAGCGCCATCAGCGATACCGGCGATTGCAGTTCCGCCATCATCGCCTGCGGCAAGGCGAATGCGGCGATTGTTGCCAGCAGCGATGCAGCGAGCAATGGCACGCCGGCGCGTATCGGCCGCAGTGGCGTGGTGCCCAGCACATGCGCATTCGCCCACAGCACGTACGGGCTAACAAACACCTGGGCGCCGAGCCACACCAGCACCGCCTGTAACGGGGTGGCCGGGCGCAGCAGCAGAACGCCGGCGGCGGTCGCCACTGTGCCGGCGATGTTCGCGATCAGCGTGTATCGTGCCTCGCCGCGTGCGATGACAGCGACCCCGGCGGGAAACGCCAGGAACAGCCAGGCCGTCAGCGCGATCAGTGGCAGGGCGGCTTCACCGCACGAAACCCACGCCGGTCCAAGCAGCGCCGCCACCAGTGGTTGGATCACGACGGCCATCCCGGCGCACAGCGGGAACGCCAGAAAGCTGGACCAGGTAAGGCAGCGATCCATGCTTGCGCGCAAGGCAGACAGCTCTTTCTGATGCTCCGAAAGGACGGGAAGCATCAGCCGCCACTGCGCGGTGAATGCGAGTTCGCGAACTGCATCGACCAGACGGAACGCCATATGCACCTGGCCTAGCGCTGCGGCGCCGGCGGTGCCGCCAATCAGCAAAGCAAACAGGCGGTAGCGGCCGTGCTGCACGAGAGTGCTCGCGGTGAGCGGCAAGCCGATCCGCAGCATCTCACGGAGGCGTTGCGTGCTCACGCGACGGCGCGGCGGCAGCGGACAGCGTAGCAGCAGGGTGAGGGCTCCGGCGCCAGAGATGACCACCTGCTGTAGCACCAGCGCCCATGCGCCAGCGCCTAGGAGGGCACTGACGACGCCCGTCAGCGTACCCAATCCCTGGCCGATGATAGTGCGCCATGCCAGCGTCCGATAGGCGCGATTGCGGGTGAGCAGTCCCTGCACCGGTCCCGCTGCGCCGACGAGTGGCAGCGGCAGCGCAAGGACCACCGACATCATGACCAGTCGGTTGTCCGCCAACGACCACGCCAGAGGGCGGCCAAACCCCGCTTGCAGCAACGCAGCGATGCAGCCGACCGCGATTGATGCCACGAACGCGCTGGAGAATGTATCGTCTTCCACGACGCCACGTTGCACGAGTGCGTCGGCGAACAATGCGTTGACAGAGACCCACAACAACACGTGCAGTGCAATTGCAGCAGCGCCTATGCCGACTTCCGCCGGACCGACCAGGCGCGCCACGATGAATGCGGAGGCAAACGAGAGCAGCGCTGACACCGCTGCTTCGAGGCCTGACCAGAACACGTTGGCTGCATGGCCCTGCTTCATCGGCCGAATGCAGGTACGAGGACAGGTCGTCGCAGCGAGGCAAGGCAAACGACCGCGACCAGTGGTGGCAGCCACATGAGGCGACTCTGATAGCGATCGTGCGGTCCGGAGAGACCGCCGGTGATTGCCGCGTTGGCCAACAGCGCCAGCAGGGCCGCGGCGGCGAAGCCGCTGGATGGGTGATGGCGCGATGCCATCAGCATTGCGCAGCATCCGGCGACGCCAGCCAGCGCCGTCACGATGTGCAGTTTCTGCATCCAGCCTGGCACAGTGAGTTCGCCGGCAGACTGACGCGATGCGGCGTACATAGACGTCTCGAAGAGTGGAAAATCGCGTCGGATCACGGGCGTGACGGTGATCGGCCACGGCTGTAGCCCGTCGCCCGTGGCGAAATCCCCAAGCTGCCGCATCGTATTATGCGCAAAGGCCAGCAGTTCGCTACTCGGCTCGGCGTGCAAGGCCGCACCAATAATCGCATTTGCCTCGCTGGACACCAGCTTGGCGCCGCCGGCCTGCACAACCGGCCCGTCCTGGCGCCACAGGAAATCGTCCTCGATCGCCGGCATCCGGCCGATGAACGCGCAGAGCCGCCAGCCAGACGCGGGGCAGTCGCGACGCAGCACATTCATGCCTGGACCGTCGTAGATCACTCGGGTCAACAGGAACATGTTGCCGAACGGCGCCAGAGACGCACGACCGAATGCCAGCAGATTGACAGATATGAGGGCAATTATCGCCAATGCCAGCGGTGCCATGCTGCGCATCACTGTGGGGCCGCCGAAACGGAATGGCAGCAGCACAACCAGGAGAAAGAGTGCAAGCAGCACGTGCGACAGGTGTGCCGCGATCATGAACGTCGCAAATGCCACCAGCCAGATGCGCTCGCGTGCAGACAGACGGTCCGGCACGAAGGTCAGCAGTGCAAGGACAAGCACCAGAACACCGGTGAACACGTCCGGTTCGAGTTGCGACGCAATCCAGGGCAGTGACGATGCGACCGACATCGCCCCTGTCAGAGGCACCAACCACCATACTGGTGTCCCGGGCAGCAACGTCCGGCGAACAAGGTGAAGCACATGCGCGATCAGCAGCGCCTGCACGGCGATCGCCGGCCACGTGGTCAACGTCATGTGCAGTGGCAAAAGGAACAGGCTGTAGAAGACCGGCCGGTCCCAGCCGACATAATGCTCGATTGCCTGCGCCAGATAGGTGCCGGTATCCGAAAAGACGAGGGGATAGCCATTCCAAAGCGCCGGCCACAGCAGTAGCGTGGCCGCCAGCGCTATGGCGACGAAAGTTCCGCTGCGTCCCTCAGTCCGGATAGCCATTGGGGTGGGTCTCGTGCCATCGCAGCGCTGTGCGCACGATCTCATCCAGGTCGCCGAAGCGCGGTCGCCAACCGAGTTCACGCGTCGCACGCTCGGACGAGGCCACCAGCACGGCTGCGTCACCCGGACGACGCGGACAGATGCGATACGGCACCTTATGGTTCGAAACGCGTTCCACCGCCGTGATCACCTCCAGCACCGAATGGCCAGTGCCGCTGCCGAGATTGACGGTGATGCTGCCGGTCTCAAGCCTGTCGAGCGCCAGCAAATGCGCATCGGCGAGATCGGTTACGTGCACATAGTCACGCAGACATGTTCCGTCCGGTGTTGCGTAGTCATCGCCGTACACGTCGAGTTGCCCGCGCCGGCCGAGCGCCGCGCCGATCACCAATGGGACAAGATGCGTCTCCGGTCGATGATCCTCGCCATAGCGTCCCGCAGGATCCGCACCGGCCGCGTTGAAATAGCGAAGCGATGCATAACGCAATCCATGCACGCGCTCCGCCCAATGCAGCGCGCGTTCGAGAAACCACTTGCTGTCGCCGTAAGGTAACTCCGAATCGAGCTGCGCGTCCTCTGGGATCGGCACCACATCGGGTGTGCCATACAACGCCGCGGTCGAGGACAGGACAAAGCGCGAAATGCCGTGCTGCACGCAGGCCTCGATGAGCCGCATGCCGTTCACGCCGTTGTCGATCAGGTAACGCAAGGGCAGGCGCATGCTCTCGCCCACCTGCGAGAGCGAAGCGAAATGGAACACGGCATGCCAAGGACCTTCAGCCAGCACGGCATCCACTGTGCCGGTGTCTGCCAGGTCCGCCACGATCAGTTCCACGCCTGCCGGCACCGCCCCGCGATGGCCGGTGCGCAGATTGTCGAGCACCACGACGGTGTCGCCACGCTCAACCAGTGCCGCAACCAGATGGCTGCCGACATAACCTGCCCCGCCCGTGACCAGGAACCGTTGCCCCATTACCTCTTACTCCCGGAAGTAGCCGAAGTAGCGCGGATGATACACTTCCGCATCGGCGTAACCAGAGCGTAGATGGACGTTGATGTCCACCTGCGTCAGCGCAGCGCCTACCACATTGGCGTGCGCCTCTTCCAGCAATTCCAGGGCATGCAGTGCAGCGTGGCGCGACGTCGCACGCCAGCGCACGCAGAACAATGTCGCGTCAGCCAGGCCGGCGACAATGCGCGCGTCGGTGATGGCCTCGGCCGGCGGCGTGTCCAGCAGCACGAGGTCGTAGTCGTTCTGTAGAGATTGCAGCAACTGCGCCATAGTGGCCGACATCAACAGGCCAAGGGCATTCGCCTCACTCTTGCCGCTCGGGATGGAGTCCATTCCAGTCGCCGGATCCTTATGGATCGCCTGAGGAAGGGTGATCTGGTCCTGTAGATAGTCCACCAGCCCCGGCCGATGTGTGTTGGCAGTCGGCGAAGGGTGGCGGATGTCGCAATCAACCATGATGACCCGCTCGCCATTCATCGCGGCAAGGCGAGCGAGCGCCTTGGTGACCGTCGTCTTGCCTTCCTTCGGGTGCGCGGCCGCCACCGCGATGATGCGCGGACGGTCTGGCCATAGAGACAGGCCAGCCCGCAGGGCTCGGAGCTGCTCAGCAAGCGCTGAACGCGGTTTGCGCGCGGCGTAGTCCTCAACTGTGGCGCCCCTGAGCGCTCGGCGGGACATGCGCGGTATCAGACCTAGGCACGGTAAGCCGAGTACCGTGCGGACATCGTCGCCGCTTTGGAACGTGCTGTCCGCAAGTTCGCGCAAGTATACCATCAGCAGACCAAGTACGATCCCGAAGGTCGTCGCCGCGGCCATCCACTGTCCGGTGCGCGGGAAGCTTGGTCGGTCCGGCACCAGCGCCAGCGAAATCTCGTGCGCGTCGGGTGCCTGGATCGACGCTTGCTGCGCGGTCTGCTGGATGCGCTCGAGCATTGCCTGTAACAGGCCGCGCTCTGCATCCGCGTCGCGCGACATCGCGTTCAACGGAACCTGTGCCTCGGCATCGCGCGCGATCTGTGTGTGTTGCTCGCTCAGGTCGTGTTGCAGTGCATCCACGCGCTCGCGGTCTGCACGGACATCGGCATCTATGGCGGCGACAACCCTGCCGATTTCAGCGGCGACAGTGCGATCAACATCGGCGAGCTGTGCACGAACGGCCTGGACGTCTGGATGACTGCCACCGAGCCTTGCCAGCAGCGACTGCAATTCTGCTGACAACTGGTCATGCCTTGCGCGCAATTGAACCACCGAAGGCGCGATCGCCGCTTGCGCCGCAGCCCCGGCACGGCCGCTGGCGGCGTCCAGCTTCCCTTCGGCCTCGGCCAGGGCGCTGCGGGCGCGCGTCAGGTTCTCGGTCAACAGGCTGACCTGCTCGCTATCCAGCCGGGCGTGCATGCCCTCGATCAGACCGTTCCGGGCACGGTATTGCGCTATGGCGTCCTCGGAATGCCGCAACTCCTTGCGCAGTTCATCCCGCCGCTGCTCGAGCCACTGCTGCGCCCGTGTCACTGCACCGTATTTGGCGCCAAGCTGCGACTTCACGTAGAGATCCATGGCGTTGTTCACGGCAGCAGCAGCGATGACCGGATCTTCCGCTGTGAACGAGACCTCGAGCACGTGCGATGCCTTCAACGGTGTCACGATCAGCGCGGCCTGCACCGCGCTCAGCGTGGCGTTTCGTGCCGGATCAAGGCTCGGTCCAGGCGGTTCATCGGACGACGCGGGCGGAGGGTGGAACAGCAGTAGCCGGATCACGGTCTGCACCTGCCGTGGCCATGGCGGCCGCCGCAAGGCTGCGTTGAACTCTGGGTTGTTGAGCAGGTTCAGTTGGCGGGCGACTTGTTCGACGACTGGCATTCCGCGCATCACTTCAGCCTGGCTTGCCATAATGGCGTCGGTGATCGGATCGACCCGAATGATGCTCTGCAGTTCACGGACGTTGTACCCGTTCGCGTCGTAGAGCAGGGTTCCGGAGGCCGTATAGCGCGGGTTGAACTGGGACAGCGCGATATAGGCCAGCAGCGGGCACAGCAGAATCGATGCCAGCAGCAGCCATTTGCGCCGCCGCAAACTCGCAAGAATCGCGGCGGCATTGGGTGGTGCCGCGTCGCTCGCCAAGCCTGCCCGCGGACGCTCGCGCCGTCCCGTCGCGGGCGGATGAGGTGTTCCTGCGGGTCGGTCGAGCATCACCTGTCCTGGCGCGGGAAGGCGCGGGCTGGAGCGCTTGTCCAGCCGAGTCTCCCAATTCCCATCAGTTTACCCGCGTAACCTTAATTCCTGGCTAAACCCTGCCGCCGCATAGTCGTCGCATGGCCTACCTCTCACGCCTGTTCCGCCGTCATTGGTTCGTGGCTTGGCTGGCGCTCGTGGGCTGCGGTGGGCCGGGAAGCGATCTGCCGCTGCTGCCGCCCGTGGATGTTACCTCCTACACCCTCGGTCCGGGCGATCAGGTGCGCATCATCACCTTCGGCGAGGAGAACCTGACCGGCGAATTCCGGGTCAACGACAGCGGCAACGTCGCCCTGCCGCTGCTCGGCGCGGTGCACGCGGAGGGGCTCACCCCAGGCGAACTGGAAACCGCCGTGGCGGCCGCCTTGCGCCGGGGAAACCTGGTGCACACCCCGTCGGTCGCGGTGGAGGTCATCGCCTATCGGCCAATCTACGTTCTGGGTGAAGTCAGCAAGCCGGGTCAGTATTCATATCAGCCGGGCATGACAGTGGTCACCGCGGTGGCAGTTGCCGGCGGCTTCACCTACCGCGCGATCGAGGGTTATGCTGCAATCGTACGTTCAGTCGAGGGCGGGGCCGTTGAGGGCAAGGTCAGTCGGCAGGCCTTCGTGCGACCGGGTGATGTCATCACCGTATTTGAGCGCCGGTTCTAAAGGCGGTTTCCGCCTGTGGCGGATCGCCGTCAGCTTGGCGGCCGGCCTGACCGTGGCGGCTGGACGCGACACTCCGGCACCGGGCCCACTGCATATCATTGGCGGCCAGGCCGCAGGTTGCATCGCCGGTGCGGCGCGGTTGCCAGAGGGTGGGCCAGGGTTCCAGACCATTCACCTGTCCCGCAGTTCCTTCTGGGGCGCACCCTCCACGATCGCTCGCATCGAGACTATGGCAGAGCACGCACACGCGGCAGGCCTGGGTGATATCTACGTCGAGGACATTTCGCGCCCACGCGGTGGACCGCTGCCGGGTGGGCATCTCAGCCACCAACTGGGTCTCGACGTAGATGTCGGCCTGGACGTGACGCCCAAGCACACGCTCACCTCAGCACAGCGCGAGACGGTCGAGCTGCCGAGTTTGGTGCGACCCGACCAGCGTGGCGTCGATCGCGCTCGTTGGACGCCGCAGGTGGTTACGTTGCTGCATCTGGCTGCCGGCCTGCCCGACGTGGATCGCATCCTGATCAACCCGGCGATCAAGCGGCAGCTATGCGACGAGGTGCAGGGTGATCGCGCATGGCTGAGGCTGATGCGCCCGTGGTACGACCACTCGGCGCACATGCATATACGCTTTCGCTGCCCGGCCGATCAGCACGACTGCGTACAGGCCGCGCCTCCACCTCCCGGCGACGGCTGCGACGCAACGCTGCAATGGTGGTTCGACCAGTTGGACGTACCGCCGAAGCCATCGCCTCCATATCATCCACCCCCCCTGCCGGCTGCCTGCAAAGCGGTGATGGATGCCAACTGAGTCCTCCCCTCGCGGGAGGGCTTTACGCAGCCTTCGCCTCCCGCCGGCGCTCATGCAGGATGAATTCGGTGTACCCGTTTGGCTGCGCGCGTCCCTTGAACACCAGGTCGCACGCGGCCTTGAATGCCGGTCCGTCGAAGCCCGGCGCCATCGCCCGATACAACCGATCTCCGGCATTCTGCCTGTCCACTACAACGGCCATCCGCCGCATAGTCTCGATCACCTGCTGGCTGCTGACAACGCCATGATGCAGCCAGTTGGCGATGTGCTGTGACGAAATGCGCAGCGTTGCACGATCCTCCATCAGGCCGACATCATGAATGTCGGGCACTTTCGAACACCCAACCCCCTGGTCAATCCAGCGCACGACATAGCCAAGAATACCCTGACAATTGTTGTCCAATTCCTGGCCGATGTCCTGTGGCGACCAGTTCGGCCGGTCAGCGATTGGAATGGTCAGCAGATCCGTCAGCGACGCCCGCTTGCGCTTTGCCAGTTCCTCCTGCCGCTGGGCCACATCCACCTCGTGATAGTGCAGCGCGTGCAGCGTCGCCGCTGTGGGTGAGGGGACCCACGCGGTGTTGGCTCCTGCCTTTGGGTGCCCGATCTTCTGTGTGAGCATCTCCGCCATCCGATCGGGTGCCGCCCACATGCCTTTGCCGATCTGCGCTCGCCCGCGCATGCCGCATTGCAGACCGATATCGACGTTCTGGTCCTCGTACGCCTTGATCCACGCCGTGTTGCGCATCTCGTTCTTGCGGATCATCGGACCAGCTTCGATCGAGGTGTGGATCTCGTCGCCCGTTCGGTCGAGGAAGCCGGTGTTGATGAACACAACCCGATCCTTCGCCGCGCGGATGCACGCCTTCAGATTGGCCGAGGTGCGCCGTTCTTCATCCATGATGCCCATTTTGAGCGTGTTGCGCGCGAGCCCCAGCATATCCTCCACACGGGCGAAGATCACGTCTGTGAACGCCACCTCTTCCGCGCCGTGCATCTTCGGCTTGACGATATAGATCGAACCCGTGCGGCTGTTGCGCAACGCACCGCTGGCCTTCACGTCGTGCATCGCAATCAGAGAAGTGACCACTGCATCCAGCAGACCCTCGGGTGTGTCGGCGCCCGACGCATCGAGAACCGCGTCGGTGTACATGTGATGACCGACGTTGCGTACCAGCATCAGGCTGCGGCCTGGCAGTTTGTACGTGCCGCCGTTCGGCGCCGCATACTTGCGATCCCGATTGAGGTGCCGCGTTATCGTCTGGCCGTTCTTGTCGAACGTCTCAGTCAGCGTTCCTTTCATCAGACCGAGCCAGTTGCGATACGCTTCGACCTTGTCCGCTGCATCGACACAGGCGACTAAGTCCTCGCAGTCCTGGATCGTGGTGATCGCTGCCTCAAGGACCACATCGGCGATGCCTGCGGCGTCCTGCTGTCCGATGGGACGCGTCCGGTCGACGACGATTTCGATATGTAGCCCGTGGTGCTTCAGCAGCACCGCGGATGGGTCGCTGGCGCAGCCGCGATAGCCCACGAACTGCTCCGGTCGCGCGAGCGCGGTTTGCGCGTGATCCTTCAACGTGACAGTGAGGCGACCGGCATCGATCCTATAGCTTGTTGCATCGCGATGGGTGCCGATGGCGAGCGGCGCCGCCCGATCCAGGATCTCGCGGGCCTTCACGATGACGCGGGCGCCCCGGTGTGCGTTGTAGCCAGGACCGCGCGTCGCACCGCCATCTTCAGGGATAACGTCAGTCCCATATAGTGCATCATACAGGCTGCCCCAGCGCGCGTTTGCAGCATTCAACGCATACCGCGCATTGGTTACCGGAACGACGAGCTGTGGGCCGGCGATGGTGGCGATCTCGGGATCGACACTTTCGGTACCGATCAGGAAGTCCGCTGGCTCGGCTTGCAGGTAACCTATACCGCGCAGGAAGTCCGTATAGTCATCGAACTCGATCGGCCTGCCGCGGCGCTCCAGGTGCCACGCGTCGATCTGGCATTGCAGCTCATCGCGCTTCTCGAGCAAGGCCTTGTTGCGGGGTGCCAGATCGCGGACCAGTGCACCAAAACCCTCCCAGAATGCGGCGGGCTCCACGCCGGTCCCGGGGATCGCCTCGTCGTTGACAAAGTCATACAGCGTCCGCGCAACCTGCACGCCGCCGGCGGTCTGGAAATCCATTTCCAAGCAACTCCTCGAGGGTTCGACACCAAAAGCAGCGCCGCTGGCGCCGTCTGCCTTCTTGTCGTTACCCCCGTAGGACTACCGCAGCTTTAACTTCGCTCTCGCGCATCGCGCCACTTCTCGAACGCAGCTCTGGTCGCCGCGTTCGGCGGATAGGTGCCGGGCAAGGCGGCACCATCCGCCACTCGCTCCAGCAGAAATTCCTCCAACTCCTCCTGTTCCGAGGTATCGTCCGCCACCTCGTCCGTCATGGCGACCGGGATCACGACCACCCCGTCACGGTCGCCCACGATGATGTCGCCAGGATAGACCGCGACGCCGCCACAACCAATCGGCACATTGGTCTCCACCGCATGATGCTGCGCCAGGTTCAGCGGCGCGCTCGCCCCTGCACAGAATACCGGGAATTGTGGCATTTCTCCGATCGGGCCGGCATCGCGGATACCACCGTCGCCGACCAGACCGGCGACGCCGCGCTTCATCAGCCGGGTCACCAAAATCTGTCCGGCACATGCAGCGCGCGTGTCACCTCGGCAGTCGATCACGAGCACGTATCCCGCGGGCGTGATCTCGATCGCCTTGCGCTGCGGATGCTCCGGGTTGGCGAACACGGCGACGTTGTCGATATCCTCGCGCGCCGGGATGTTCCGCAAGGTGAATGCGGGGCCGACCAGGTTGGCTCCGTACCGCCCGAGCGGGCGGACGCCCTGCATGAACGCATTGCGCAGCCCGCGCTTGAACAGTTGCGTGGTCAGTGTCGCGGTGCTGACCAGGCGGAGCCGGTCGAGCGTATCGCGCCCAGGGCTGGACATGCTTTTCGGTGCCTCGCTGCCATCAGACGGAGGAACCTGCCGCAGCAATCCGTGGTGATCAATGTGGTAGGCGAGGTCAGTTGGCGGGGCGCATCCTTGGGGTGGCGGAGCGGTCCTCGCTGCTCATGGCGGTGTACCGGTCAACCAGCCGGTTCAGCGCCTCTCGCACCATCGCCGTCTGCTCGGCCGCCGCCATTGCCCGCAGGTCCGATACGATTTCCAGCAGCTCTGTATGTGTGACGATGTTGGACATGACGGCAATATGACATCTGCAACGACCGGGCGCTGTGACCTGGGTCACAGTGTGACTGCTAATCCGCCGACCTTCGACCCGCCCAATGCCGGGCAGGTAGCGCATGACGCCAGGAAGCGGGCGGCGTAGTATTGCGAATTGTCATCCACTCAACGCCCAAGAGAACGCCTTGACCCAGATTGCCATCACCAAGACGGCCAGCCCGAAGCAGCCCCCGGCGGATGAGACGCTCGCCTTCGGCCGCGTCTTCACAGACCACATGTTCCTGATGGACTTCCATGAGGGCAAAGGCTGGCATGATCCGCGGATTGTGCCGTACGGGCCGTTCACTCTGGATCCGGCCACCTGCGTGCTGCACTACGGCCAGGCGATCTTCGACGGGTTGAAGGCGTTCCGTGGCCAGGATGGTCGCGTGCGGCTGTTCCGCCTGCCGGACCACGCGCGCCGGCTGAATCGTTCCGCGCATTACCTGTGCATTCCGGAACTGGACCCGGGGATGGTGGAAGAGTTCGATCCGCGCCCTGGTGGAGGTCGATCAGCGTTGGGTGCCTTCGCTGCCCGGCACGTCGCTGTACATCCGCCCGACGGTGATTGCGACCGAGACCTTCCTCGGTGTGCATCCATCCAGCAACTACCTCTACTACGTCATCCTTGGACCTGTCGGGGCCTACTACAAGGAGGGCATGAACCCGGTCAGCATCCTGGCATCCGACACCTATGTCCGCGCGGTCCAGGGCGGGTTGGGCGCGGCCAAGACCGCCGGCAATTACGCCGCCAGTCTGTTCGGTGCGGAAGAGGCGCAGAAGGCGGGCTATACCCAGGTGTTGTGGCTGGACGGGGTCGAGCATCGCCACCTCGACGAGGTCGGCACGATGAACATCATGCTGAAGATCGACGATGAGGTGATCACACCGCCGCTGAATGGTGCGATCCTGGCTGGGATCACGCGCGATTCAGTCCTCACGCTGCTGCGCGATTGGGGGCTGCGGGTGTCGGAGCGCCCGGTGGCGATCGACGAGGTGACCGCGGCGGCGCAGGCGGGACGGCTGGAGATGTGGGGCACCGGGACCGCCGCGGTGATCTCGCCGGTGGGCGAGCTTGGCTACAAGGGCGAGCGCTACGTCATCAATGGCGGCCGCACCGGCGCGCTGACGCAGAAGCTGTACGACACGATCGTCGGCATCCAATATGGGACTGCACCGGATCCGCACGGATGGACACGGCCGCTGGGCAATCGGCTGGGGGGATGAGCGTTGACATTTTACCCTCGCGCGTGCATTCCGCCGACGTGATCAGCGCCACTCGCATCGTTGTCGTCCGCCGACGCCGCCGTTCTTTGACGGGGGCAGGAGGGGTGCGCGCGCGATAAAGGCAAGCTCGCAGACCGATCACGAAGGCCCCCGTCCGTAGCGACGGGGGCCTTCGTGCTTTCAGGGTCCTCTGTCGCTCCGACCTATCAGCAGCAAGGAGGACATGATGACGAGTACAGTTGGTTCATTCGACGCCGTGATGGACATCGCGCGCCGGCCGCCCGTGGTGTTCGTGGCCGGCGAAGGTTCGTGGCTGACCGACAGCGAAGGTCGCCGCTATCTCGACTTCATCCAAGGTTGGGCGGTGAACTGTCTCGGCCATTCGCCGCCGGCGATCACTCAGGTGCTGGCACGACAGGCGGAGCGCCTGATCAACTGCAGCCCGGCCTTCTATAACGATCAGATGATCCGGCTCGCCGAGTTGCTTGCGCAGCACAGCGGACTCCATCAGGTGTTCCTCGCAAACAGCGGCGCAGAGGCGAACGAGGGCGCCATCAAACTCGCGCGCAAATGGGGTGCCCGATATCGCGACGGGGCGAGCGAGATCATCACCATGGATCACGGTTTCCACGGCCGGACGCTTGCCACGATGTCGGCGTCCGGCAAGGCGCAATGGGAACACCTCTATGAGCCGAAGGTGTCCGGGTTCGTGAAGGTGCCGCTGAATGATCTCGCGGCGGTCGAGTCTGCCATCACATCGCGTACCGTCGCGGTGATGCTGGAGCCGATCCAGGGCGAGGCCGGTGTCTTTGAGGCGACAGTGCCGTTCATGCGGGCCCTGCACGCGTTGACGCGTGAGCGCGGCGTGTTGCTGATCCTCGACGAGATCCAGACCGGCATCGGTCGAACCGGCCGTCTGTTCGGCTACGAGCACGCGGACGTAAGGCCCGATATCATGACGCTGGCCAAGGGTCTTGGCGGTGGCGTGCCGCTCGCCGCACTGGTCGCCCATCGTGACGTCTGCTGCTTTGAGTATGGCGATCAGGGCGGCACGTTCTGTGGCAATCCGCTGATGGCCGCGATCGGCTGCGCGGTGATCGAGGCGGTGACGCAGCCGGGCTTTCTAGCCCGAGTGACCGAGGCCGGCGAGTATCTGGCCGGGCGGCTGCATGCATTGTCCCTGAGGCATTGCTGCGGCGAGGTGCGGGGCAGGGGCTTGTTGCTGGCGCTCGACCTGGGGCGTGACATCGCGTCGGAGGTTGCTGATGCGGCGATGGCGCGTGGGCTGCTGGTCAATGCGCCGCGTCCGGATTCGCTGCGGTTCATGCCATCGTTGACGGTGAGCGACGACGAGATCGACCGGATGATCGATATACTCGACGGTGTACTGGGCGGCTAGCCTGGGGCAACCGGCTGGGAGGATAGCCTGCGTCAGGCTGGCTTCCCGGCCGGAGCTGGCCACAGCACCAGCGAGACGATCAGCAGCACTGTGATGCCGCCGGTGATGCCAACGAAGCGTTCGATGCCGGGAAGCAGGCTGATCGGCGGGCCAACGTCTTGCACCAGAGTCATGATGTAGACAACGGTCGCCTGAGTCCCGGCATAGCCGATGCCTCGGCGGCTCGATTGCAATTGCGCGCCGACGAATGCGCCCACGGTCAGTGCCAGCAGCCAGAGCAGGAAGTTCGTCAGCGGCATCGCCAACAGCAGCAGAGCGACAGCACCGCCGATGAGACAGCCCCAGATCCGCTGCAACGCACGGGTGACGAAGGGTGTATGGTCTTCGAACCCGCGTGGCGGCTGCACTGCCATGACCGCGGCGGCGGTGACGTCCATTTGCGGCAGACCCGGCAAATCGAGACCGATGCCGATCAACGGTATCAGCATCACCGTGATGCCGCTGCGCAGGGCGTGCAGCAGAGCCGGTCGATTGGCTCCGAGCAGGTCTGTGAAGCCGGAGACCTGCGGCAGCGCTGCTGCTTCGTCGGGCGCGAACAGCAGCGCCGCCAGCATCGCCGCCACGGTGCCGATGATCACGTCGGCGACCCTGTCGGTGGCCCCGGCGAATGCGACCGTGGGGTCGGTCAGCGACATCAGCACGACCATCACGGCCGTGATTGCCGCCAGCAGCCACGCATAGCCATAAGGGCTCAGCAAATAGCCGAGCGTGCCGATTGTTCCGGCGGCGAGCAGGAACAGCGCGCAAAGCGCATGGTTGTAGGCGAGGGTGGATGCACAGGCCAACGCGATGACTGCGCCGATGATCGTGCCGATGATGCGCAACGTGCCGCGCCGCAGCGATGCCGGCCGTGTCGTCTGGCTTACTGTGAAGGCGGAAATGGCGGCCCACCATGCATCGTGCAGAGTTAAGAGCGCGGCAGCCGCGACCGCCAGAGCGACCGCGAATGCCACGGCATATCCTTGTCGGGCACGCGGGCCGGTGAGCCGCAATTCGGCGATCTCTGCGCCCAAGCCTTTGAACAGCTCGGTGATCATGGGAAGATGACGGTGCGTGCATCGGCGCCCATGTAGAGCGTCAGGTTCGGCGGTGGATCGACCAGCGTGATCGTTACCGGAAAGCGATGCTGCAGGCGTATCCAATCGGTGGTAGGGGCAACGTAGGGCAACAGTGCAGCCTCGTTCTCGTTGCGGCTGATACCGCGTGCGATGCCGGCGATCCGCGCGCGATGAAGTTGCCACGGATGGCTGTCGAGCCAGACCCAGGCGGTGCCTCCAATATGGAACAGCGGCAGGTAGCTTTGCTTGTAGTTCGCGATGATCCGCCACGCATTGGCATCGACGATGCCGACCAGCGCCTGATTGGCGCGAGCCATGTCGCCCGGTTGCAGGTTCAGATTGTTGATTGTGCCATCCACCGGCGCGACGATCTCGGTGCGTGCGAGTTGCCACTGCGCCGTTGCCAGAGCCGCGCGCGCAGCCGCCAGTGCTGCTTCATGTACCGCCAGCAGGGCACGGCCCCGCGCAATGTCGGCCTGACGAGCGGCGGCCACGGTCTCCGTCCGGACGAGCGCATCGTTCGCCTGTTCGAGCTGCGCCTGCGTCGCGTCGGAGGTGCGGGCAAGGCTGGCAGTGCGCTGCTGTGTTTCACGCGCAAAGTTCTCGTTTGCGGTCGCGCCATTGTAAGCGTCCTGGGCCGCGCTGAGATCGTCCCGATCGACTGCAAGTTGTGCCTCGGCACGATCGATCTCCGCCTGTCGTTCGGTCAGTCCGAGTTGAAATGGCACGGGATCGATGCTGATCAGACGATCGCCTCGCTTCACTTGCTGGTTGTCGGCGACGTGGACTGTGATTATTTGCCCGGTGACCTCCGGTGCTACTGCCACGAGGTCGGAGCGGACGTAGGCGTCGTTGGTGTAGGCGACGATGCTGGTCAGGCCCTCGTAGAACGAGACCGCGGCGAGCAGTCCGCCCGCAACCAGCAGAACCCGCTTGCGACGCGTCACGCTACCGGCTCAATCGGTCCGGTTCCACGAGGAAGTCGTCGGTATACTCGCCGCGCGAGATCTTGACGGGAATTTCCTCCTCGGTGGCGCATTCGAGGATTTCGGAACCCGCGGCTCGCGACGGTAGCGCAAGCTGATCGATCTGATCGGCGAATGCGGTCGCGCGTTGCGCGTCGAGGCGCCAGACGAAGCTGTTGTCCGCGACAGGCTGTATGCCGGGCGCGCCGGCCGAGGCGGTCACGGTGACGGCGGTGCGCGGCGAGGTGCAGAAGCCGAGTTGGTCCAGCCGCACGTCCGACAGTTCGCGCGCGAAGCGGCGCAGCACGCCGGCGAGCAGGCGGAGGTCTTCGGCCTCGCCGAGCACCAGCAGCATCGGATTGAAGTCGCTGGGCAGGAAGCCGACGCGGAGCACTGTCAGACAACCTCGATGACGTCGGTGGCGTGGCACAATTCCTCCGCGCCGGCGTCGCCGTTGGGCACCTCGATCAGGCGGACCTTCGCCCATTCGTCGTTGACGATCTCCAGCACCTCAGCGGTCACGCCGCCGACGAGACGGAGCTTGTTGCCGACCGCAATGCCACTGAGCTCGATCATCAGAAGAAGATACTCAGGTTCTTGGCCAGCAGCACGTTCTGCTCAAGGATGATCTCCCGACGAGCGATCTGCCACGATGTTCCCACACGGCGCAGTTCATCCGTCCGTCGCCCGATGAAGGTGAAGTTCTCGTATTCGACGCGGTTCTGATACACCAGAAACCGGCACCCCACGGTGATCTCGCGCGCATCCTCGACCGAAGGCCGCACATCGAGCAGCCGCACATTGCTCACCATGTGCGTGACGCGCGACAGCGGCTCCTCGGCATAGTGCACGCCGGTCAGGATCTGTTCTACCCGTTTGCCGAGCGTCCACTTGTCCTCGTCGAACCAACTTATGCCTTCGCCCTGCTTCGTGTTCTCCCGTTCCGCATGCTGGCCGAACTTCACGTTCCGCCGCATCGGCATGAAATACACCAGGTCCTCGGCGAGCAGATCGAGCCACTCCTTGAACCGGCGCTGATCCAGCAGATCGGCCTCGAGATACAAAAAATCCTCGATCTCCTCGCGGAGCTGATACCAGGCGAGCGGACGCATCACTCGGCTGCCACCTGCATCTGCGGGCGTCCGAGCAGCTCGTCCCAAGGCGCGCCGTTCAGATACGAGGCGTAGACACGATAGTAGTTGCGCGGCGTCTGATCGGTCATTTGCAGCGACACATCCCCAGGAATCGGATCGTTCGTCTTGTACGCCCCCATCGATGATTGGTAGTTGAACGGATAGCGCCGTGCGATCGTGCCCTTCGAGGCGGCGGTGGCGTACAGCCAGTTCTCCATGTCGTCCTGCTCGGTCATCCCCGCGGGGCCCGAGTAACGCATGTAGTAGCGACGCAGCACATCCTTTACCTCGGCTGGTGCATCGGCATCGACCATGAAGAAGCGCCAGCCCTCCGTCTCGGTCGGGCTGCGCGGATGCCAGACGCAGATGCCGCGCGGCTGGCGCCCGTGATACGAGGCGTTCGGGAAGAAGTTGCCGACCAGCGACATGTTGCGGGCCTTCGCGCCCAGGCGGCGCTTGCGCTCGTGGAAGCAGTAGCGGAAGTACTCGTCGACGATCGGGTGCTGGTGATAGGTCGAGACGTACTCGGTCTGCTCCGGCATCAGCGCACCGGTCAGGCCGTGGCCCTGTGGGAAGCCGACCCAGAAGCGCTGTCCGCCGGCATATTCGTTGTCGCGTCGGCTGGAGGCGCCGCGCTGGCCGGAGGGTCCCATGCCTATCATGTCAACCGAGCGATGCGATGGGTTGTGGTAGGAGTCGCCGAGGAAATTCTCGGCGGCGAACTTCCAGTTCGACGGGAACACCCATTTGTGGACGCCGATCACTTCGGCGCCGCCCGGCCTTCCGTCGCGGCAATCCACCACGTGATCCAGGTGTTCGGCAGCGTCGCCGAGATATGTCTCGAAGTCGGGCGCTTGCGGATCCCACGATGCCCACACGGTGCCGTGGTACAGCGCGAGCTTCGGCACTTCGATCAGCGACCACTCTTCGCGGTTCAGCGTGCCTTCGTACAGCGCGCGATACAGCGGGACGCCCTGGAGCTTGCCGTCCGTGGTGTAGCTCCAGGAGTGATACGGGCAGACGAACAGCGACGTGTTGCCTTGCTCATAGCGGCACACCTTCATGCCGCGATGGCGGCACGAATTCAGGAACACGTGCACCGCGCCTTGCGCGTCGCGGCACAGGATCACCGACTCTTCGCCCATGCGCGAGACGAAGAAGTCGCCGGGCTTGGGGATCAGGCTTTCGTGCCCGACGAACAGCCAGGCACGGGTGAAGAGCTTGTCCAGTTCCTCGCGGTAGACAGTCGGGCGAGACGAAGATCTCGCGGCTGATGATGCCGCGCTGTGGCGTCGATCATCTGGTCGATCGGCAAGGTCGTGGTCATGGCGGGACCTCTCTCTGCGCCGCCGATTGTGCGGTCAGGAGCGGCCTCGGCGTCAAGCCTTGCGCAGCGGTGGTTTCGCAGGACGAGGAACCGGTTTGTGCGCCGGTCAGCGGCTCAGGGTGGGTCAGCGCCGGCTTGTGTGGTCGATCGCTTGGCGCGGAGGGGAGGAGGGCGGCGGGGACGGGAAGCGGAAACACCCGGTCCATCATGTCCGTTATCAGGCGGGTGTAGTTGCCGCCGTGGCGGATGATGGCGTTTTGCAGAGTCCGCCACAATTTGTGGCTCGGCGTGATGCCGAGGTCGCGACAGATGTCGGCGATCACCGCGCCGATCGGTCGGCGGCGAACGTCTGCGGCGATCTGCTCCGGCGTTGGCAAGCAGATCTCCGGGTCAAGCCCGGGGACAAGGGCGGCGAGGGGGGCGGTTTGGTCGTCTCGCGGCGCGACGGTTCGCGGTGCGCGCGGTGCGGATCGGACCGGGGTGCGGGGCGGCTTGGGATCGGCGTCCAGACGGGCGGCGCTGGCGGTGATGCGTGCCTCGAGCGCGGCGGCGAGATGCAGGCCGTGGGCGATGCGCGCGAGGATCAACGCGACGTCGTCGGTGCCGAAGTGGCGGACGGAGAAGCCGAGGGCGGCGGTGCCATGCTGGCGCAGCGTGCCGGCGAGTTCGCGGCCGTAGTCGATGAGCGCGCGGACCAGGACGAGCAGGCCCAAGGAGCGGGTGGCTTGGGAGGCTGGGTCTGGGGCCGCGGCAGACATGAACGGAATAGGAACATGAATGTGGCGGCTGTTGTCAAGAAAGAATTCCTACCAAACATGGCGCGCCTCGGGCTATGGCGAGAACTCGTCGCGCGACTTCACCATCGGGTCATGGCGAGGATCGGTCTGGGTAGCGTCTCGGATTTGAAGCAAAGGCTCGTTGTGTCCCGCAATAAACTTGCAGGAGGCGTGACCCGGTCTTCACCCAGTGTTGCCGACCGCGGGCATGAACGGCAGGTCTCGACCCCAACCAGTCCTCGCAGTGGCCCCGGGACCGAATTGCTGCTGTCGACACCAGAGACGTGTCGTTCAGGCGATCAGCTTACTCTTGAAAGCGCGGCTATCGCTTTGCTGCCGCGATCAGGACCTCGATGAAGTCCTTCAGCTTCATGCCCACTCGGCCTCCGCGCGAGGAAGCAGGGCCGTTCACATGCGACAGGATGCCGTCGTGGTAGAGCGCGCGGGAATCTCCAATGGGAGCGCTGTCCGCGGAAGTGGCGGCCGCGACAATCCCTTTTCGGTCGAGATCGTCGAGTCGCGCGATGCCGGCCCGGTCCATACCGCCGCCGGCGTCACTGAAGAACACCGCGTAGATGTCCAGCGGAACCGTATTGTCCGGACGGCCTCCGGAAAGCGCGCCGTGCGACGCCGTCACGACAATCCGGCCCGCATCGTCGGACTGCAGCATGCCGATGGAATTGGCGCAGATCAGCACCGGCTCGCCAGGAACGTCACGCATGACAAAGCGGGCGCCCTCGGTGATGGGTGGCGGCGCGACCGTCGGTACGGTTGCTGCGCGCATGCGCTCGGCGCAGTTCCGGACGCTCTGGCCCGGTGCACAGCCGAGCGCGGCGGCAGTGCGATTGACGTGGCTGACGACGCCGTGCGCGAGCATATGGTCGCCGTCGCCGATGTGGCATGTCCGCGCATCTGCGGTGGCCGCGGCCAGGTCGATCTGGTCGAGAAAATCCAGACCGACTATGCCGGCCCTGTCCTTGCCGATGCCGGCATCATTCATGATCACGGCACGCACAGGCCACTTGGCTGCGTTGAAGGCGTTGTAGCGGCCGCCATAGGACCCGGAGACGACGACATGCGAGCGGTGCTCGGCACGGATGTTCGAGCAACTGGCGACTGTCAGGATTTTCACCTCTTGGTTTGCAGCGCTCATCGACGCTTCCTTCCGTGCGGTCTGATACGGTCGAGCCGCGACCGATTCGACGGGCCAACCAAATTCATGGCGGTGGCCGGCGCCAGGTGAACACAGCCGAGGGCCGCGCGATAGAGTAACGCTGACCGACAGTGTCTGGCCGAACCCGGAAAAGCTTTGGAGTGTTGCAACGGTAACAAGCAGACGTTCAATCGTGGGGGTTGCCAACGGCTGGCATCGATCCGAAGCGGTCCTATGGATGAGTTAGGGTTCTGGCGAGAATCATACGCGGGGAAGTAAGGCGGCGCAGCCTCTCACTGTTCGCAACCACTCTGACGGCCGGCCGGGACACCGACTACCCAACCAATCCCATACTCTCCAGCCCGTCCGCGACAAGATCCTGATCGCTCTGGGGTAAAGGCGCCGCGGCGGCACATTCGGAGGCTTTGGCTCCGGGGTAGAGACGCTTGATCGCCTTCAGGCTGCGTTCGGCCGCGGGCCTGTTGCCATCGAGCAAGTATATCGGACAAAGGATTCGGTGGGCCCATACCGCGGGTGGATGGTCGGCAATGGCACGTGCCATCCATCGCGCGGCCTCAGAATAGCGACCAATATGGAGATATGAGCAGCCCAGGCCCGCGTAATTGTTGAACGCCATTGGGTCGCGCGGGGCAAGATGCAAGTGAGATCGAAAAATGCTCGATCGCAGCCTCGGCACGTCCACCATAGATCTCCAGCCAGGCAATTCTGCTCCATGCCCAGGCCGAACTTCCGTCGAGTTGTAAGGCGCGCCGCGTTACGTCCTCGGCCATCCCGAGTTCGTGAGCGCAGGCCAGCGCGTGCCCCAGAACAACGAGCGTCGGGCTGTCGTCACCGATCCGCAGCGCGCGCGAGGCCAGATCCACGGCACGAGCGCGTTCCTCCGAGGAGTTGTCGGCGAATTGGTAGACGGCACGCTGGGCGTGGCACCAAGCTGCCAGTGCGATCGCCATGGCATGCTCAGGATCTCGATCCATCGCGCGTTCAAGCAGTTCGACCGCGCGCCGATTCCCTTCCGCGCTGAGGGTAGTCGCATAGGGCCATGCCTTCATGGTCAGTTCTTCAGCAGTCAGATCCGACTCCGGCTTTAGCCGCACACGCTCAGCCTCCGCCTTGCGCAAGCCTGGCTGTGCAACGGCGGATACCGCCAGCGCGAGGCGCTCGAAGCGTGCGTTCTCTCCGGTGTCGGAATCCTGCTGAAATGCCCACACATGACGCCCGCTTTCAGCGTCCGACATGCGAAATAGCGCGCGCACCTGTCCTTCGCTCGGCCGACAGACTCCACGTATGTGGTAGCGTGCCCTGTCAGCCCGATCCGTCACCGCAAGGCCCGACCGGATCAGTGCGGTGACAAGCTCGTCGGTGATCTCGCGGGCGACCATCGGATCTATGCCGCGGGCTTCAATCGGGATCACCGCGACGATTGGGCGATCGCTGCTGGCGATGAAGACGCCCGGCTTACCCAGCGTTGGAACAGCAGCAATCGAGGAGCGGCGCAATGTTTGCGACGGCTTCTCTCCGTATCGCCGCCGGTATTCGATCGAGAACCGGCCGAGATGCGCCAAGCCCCAGCGGGTCGCGATATCCGCCACGCTTATGCCCCTCTCACCACGCAACAGGTCCAGCCGGGCATGCTCCAGCCGGATGGTCCGAAGAGCTTCGACGGGGGTCTGACCGAGGAATGCCTGGAACTGACGTTGCAGCGTGCGTGTGGAAACGCCTGCCGTACGCGCGAGATCTTTCAGGGCGGGTGTCTTCGCCGGAGCCGCCCGCATCGCACGCAGTGCGCGCGCCAGACCGCGAGGAACGGCACCCGTTTTGTCCGCCAGAGGCATGTCGGCTGAAGCTGACATCAAGGTAGGGCCTTTTCCGCGAGGTTCAGAACTCATGATCCGGACCGGAGGACGACGGTAATGGCGATCGTGATCGCCGCATAGGCGGCTGCAGGCCGGTGGCGGTGCAAATCGAGCCAGGAAGTGTCGTCATACGGCTATCTCTGGCGCGATCTGGATAACGCCGCGAACCACGTACGGGTCATCGTGGTGATGAGAGTTTCTCTCCGATACGGTCTGCGGCTCATCCGTGGGCGAGCCGCGCGGGATCGTCGGAAGACCTATAACCACAGGAAGAGCTTCTCATGATGGCCAGCCGTCTCGTCCCCACCCGACTATGCGGGCATTAAGCAACGCCAGCAGGCCACCTGGGCTACCGGCGACTATTCGGTCATCGGAATCACACTGCAGATCGTTGGTGAGCGCATCTGCGAAGCCGTTGACATACGATCTGGCGAGCGCGTTCTCGACGTCGCGGCAGGGAACGGCAATGCATCGCTCGCGGCTGCCAGACACTGGTGCGACGTCGTCGCTACCGACTACGTCAGTACGCTTCTCGATCGCGCGCGAGACCGTGCCACCGCGGAGGGGCGCCAAATCGAGTTCCGTGAGGCCGATGCCGAGGCATTGCCGTTCGCCGATGGCAGCTTCGATGTCGTGCTCTCGACATTCGGAGTGATGTTCGCGCCCGACCAGGAGAAGGCCGCGGCCGAGCTTATCCGAGTGTGCCGTCCGGGCGGCCGGATCGGGTTGGCGAACTGGACACCCGACGGCTTTGCCGGCGAGTTGTTCAGGACCTTCGGCAGATATGTGCCGCCACCACCTGGGGTCAGGTCACCGGCGCTTTGGGGTACCGAGCAAAGGATCAACGAATTGTTCAACGGCCACGGGATCGTCGCGACCCGTCGGTATTTCGATTTTCGTTACAAGTCGGCCGCACACTGGCTTGAGGTCTCCAGATCGTATTTTGGCCCTACCAATCGGGCGTTCGCCGCACTCGACACCGCCAGGCAGGCAGCGCTGCAGGCTGATCTCGTGGAACTGCTCGGTCGAATGAACCGGGGTGGGCTGGACACGCTGATCGTGCCCAGCGAGTACCTCGAAATCGTGGTGACAAAGCACTAGAAGCGGAACGCGCCAATCGGCTGACTTGCTTTGTGGCTACTGACGTCACCGTGCACCCGAACGTTCGCTCTCCACCCAAGATCGACATTCCCATCCGATAGGCCGGTCCAACTCGGGCGGCTACTCTGCCGCCACCTGCATGGGACCGCGATCGCGGCCGATCAGCGTGTCCCAGTCATCGCCGTTCAGATACGACGCGTAGACACGGTAGTAGTTGCGCGGTGTTTGATCGGTGATCTGTAGCGACACATCGCCCGGGATCGGATCGTTGGTCTTGTACGCGCCCATCGATGACTGGTAGTTGAACGGGTAGCGCCGCGCGATCGTGCCTTTCGATGCGGCGGTCGCATAGAGCCAGTTCTCCATGTCGTCCTGCTCGGTCATGCCCGCCGGTCCCGAGTAGCGCATATAGAATCGGCGCAGCACGTCCTTCACCTCGGCCGGTGCATCGGCGTCGACCAGGAAGAAGCGCCAGCCCTCGGTCTCGGTCGGGCTGTGCGGATGCCACACGCAGATGCCGCGCGGCTGGCGTCCATGGTACGAGGCGTTGGGGAAGATGTTGCCGGTGAACGGCAGCAGCCGCGCGCGCTCACCCAGCCGCCGCTTCCGCTCCTCGAAGCAGTGGCGGAAGTATTCATCGACGATCGGGATACTGAACGTAGGATGGCTCGTATTCCATCGTCTCTGGCATCAGCACGCTGTGCATGCCGTGGCCGGCGGGATGGCCGACCCACACGTGCTGGCCCTTGTTGTATTCGTTGTCGCGGCGCCCCTTCTGTCCGCGTTGCGAGCTCGGCCCGATGCCGATCATGTCCACCGAACGATGCGACGGATTGTGGTAGGTGTCACCGAGGAAATTCTCGGCCGCGAACTTCCAGTTGGACGGGAATACCCATTTGTGGACGCCGATCACTTCCGATCCGCCTGGCCGGCCGTCACGGCAGTCCAGCACCTGGTCGAGGTGATCGATCGCACTGCCGAGATAGTCCAGCAGATCGGGCGCTGCCGCGTCCCACGACGCCCACACGGTGCCCTTGTAAAGGGCCAGCCGCGGCACCTCGATCAGCGACCACTCCTCGCGGTTCAGCGTGCCTTCGTACAGCGCGCGATACAGCGGCACGCCCTGGAGCTTGCCGTCGGTGGTGTAGCTCCACGAGTGATACGGGCAGACGAACAGCGACGTGTTGCCCTGTTCGTAGCGGCACACCTTCATGCCACGATGCCGGCACGAGTTCAGGAATACATGCACGGCGCCTTGCGCGTCACGGCAGAGGATTACCGACTCTTCGCCCATGCGCGAGACGAAGAAGTCGCCGGGCTTCGGGATCAGGCTCTCGTGTCCGACGAACAGCCAGGCGCGGGTGAAGAGCTTGTCCAATTCCTCGCGGTAGAAATCTGGCGAGACGAAGATTTCGCGACTGATCGCGCCACGCTTGACGTCGATCAACTGGTCGATGGGCAGGGTCGTGGTCATCTGCCGAACCTCCTGGGCTGAGCGATTTTGCGCCGGGTGAGGGCTGGTGCGTCAAGCCCGCCGGCGACGGGATGCCATCACCGGCCGATTCCTGCTATGCAGGCACATAAACATAGAGGAGCGGTCCATGTTCCAGAAACTGCATCATGTCGCCTACCGCTGCCGCGACGCACAGGAGACGGTCGAGTTCTACACCAAGGTGCTCGGGCTGAAATATGCCGCGGGGGAGATGACGCCTGAGGGTGCCAGGCCGTATGGGGAAGAGGTCGATCTTATCCACATCTTCTTCGAATGCGGTGACGGCAGCTACATCGCGTTCTTCGATCTGCCGAGTTCGCCGCCGGTCCAGGCGGACCCGAACACGCCGAGTTGGGTCAACCACATAGCCTTCGAGGTGCCCACCATGGAGGCGCTGCTGGAGGGCAAGCGGCGCGTGGAGGCTGCCGGCATCGACGTCCTGGGGCCGAAGGACCACGGGTTCTGCCAGTCGATCTATTTCTTCGACCCCAACAACATCCGCCTGGAGATGACCCTGCGCACTGAAGCGCCGGGGGTGCTCGATAAGATGGAGAGCGCTGCGGCGGACAAGCTGGCGGATTGGAACGTGCGCAAGGAGCGCAAGTACGGCGTCGCGGCCTGAACCGCGATGCAGGGCGAGCTGGTCGCAATCGATGTGCCACGCGGCAGCGGCTACGACAGCCAGAGCGGCCTGAACAATCTGTTCCCGCAGGTGTTCGGCCGGCTCGCCGCGGAGGGCTGCGACCGGCGCGTCGCCTTCGTGGTGATCCACCCGACCAGCAACTTCATGGGCCATTATCTGATCGGCCCGCTGCAACAGCGCGACCGCGCGGTCCTGGCGCTGAACACACGCTACGTCGCCAATGATACGGCGCTGATCATGGAGCGCGCGATCCAGGACCTTGGCGCCGGCATCAGGTTCCTGCGCCAGCGCGGCTATGAACGTATCGTGCTGTGCGGCAATTCCGGAGGCGGCTCGCTCGCGGCGTTTTATCAGGCGGAGGCGGAGCACCTCACCATCACCACCACGCCTGACGGCGCGCCGTTCGAGCTGCATCCGGAGCAGCTTCCTCCGGTGGACGGGCTGGCGATGCTCGCCGCGCATCCTGGTCGCGCGGCGACAATGGTCGAGTGGATCGATCCGGCGGTGGTCGATGAGCGCCAGATGAATGCGACCGACGCGTCGCTCGACATGTACAACGCGGCGAACGGTCCGCCTTACGATGCCGCCTGGCTGCGCCGTTATCGCGCGGCACAGCGTGCACGCAACGACCGCATCACCGAGTGGGTACTCGGCAGGTTGGCGGCGGTGGATGCCGATACGGATCAGGAGCTGATCAAGGACGAGCCGTTCATCGTTTATCGTACTGTCGCCGACCCGCGTTTCCTCGACCTCACGCTGGATCCCAGCGATCGTGCGGTGGCCCGCAACAGGCGGCTGAACTACGGGCCGACCAATCTCGGGCGATTCTCAACGTTGCGTTCCTTCCTCAGCCAGTGGAGCGGGCGTCTGTCCCGCGCTGATGGCCCGTCCTGCATGGCGCGTTGTTCGGTGCCGGTGCTCAATGTGATGTACTCAGCCGATACGCTGGTGTTTCCCGCGCAGTGCCGGTCGTGGTCGCAGGCGGCGGGCGAACGCTGCGAGGACCACGTGCTCAAGGGCGCGACGCATTTCCTGATGGGTCAGGACGCGTTGATCGGGGAGCTCGCCGATCTGCTGGTGGCCTGGGCCGAGCGTCTCTGACACGAGCGAAATGGTCTTCCCCTCCCGCAAAGGGGGGAAGACCATGATCGCTTCACCCGATCGAGATGCGCCGTGGCTGGGCTTCCTTCGCCTTCGGCAGAGTGAGGGTCAGCACCCCATCGTCAAGTTGCGCGCTGATCCGTTCCTGGTCGATCTTGTCGGACAATGTGAACGACCGCGCATAGTGGCCCACGTTGTACTCGGTATAGACCGGCTCCATTCCTTCGTATTTCGTGAAGTCGATCCGGCCGTCGACGCGCAGCACGCCGTTCTCCAATGCCACATTGACGTCCTTCCTCTCCACGCCAGGCATTTCCATAACCACGCAGAGCGCCTCCTCGGTCTCGTAGATATCGCCAAACGGTACATAATAGCGGCCAGGAACGGTCTTCTCGTCCTTGCTCACCAGCTCCTTCTTGTCGCGCACCGCGAGTTCTTGTGCAGTTGCCATCGTGTCCTCCTTTGCACAACAGGCTGTCACGCCACCTGGATCGACCGGGGCTTGTCGCGCTCGGCGCGCGGCAAGTAGAGGGCCAGGATGCCATCGCTGCATTCGGCCTTGACGCCGTCAGGGTCGACCTCGACAGGCAGGGTCACCGCCCGGTCGAAGCGGCCCGCCAGTCGCTCTCGCCGATGCAGGCTTGCCTTCTCGGGATGGCTTACAGATTTGGTCCCGGCCAGGCGGATGGTGTTGCCCTTGACCTGAATCTCGAGCTCCGACTTCTTGACGCCGGGAATCTCGGTGATGATGTAGAAGTCGTCGCCCTTTCGGAACACGTTCACCGGCGGATAGCTACCGCCGCCGCTCGGTCCAGAGGCCAGCCAGCCGCTTGTCCGAAACGTATCCAGCGCCTGCTGCAGGCCTGAGAGCGCATCGAATGGATCGGTAAACAGTGCCATCGTTCTCACTCCCTCCGTGCTGCTCATGGGCAAGAAGCGCGAGACGACGCGTCAGCCGTGCCGACCCGGTGATTGGCACTCCCTGGCCATGAGTGCCAAGTCAGTTAGGATTCGCAATGGGAGCCTTCAAGGGTTCCCGCACCGGGCGTTCCGGTGCCGCGAATCACAGGTCGATTGCGAAGTCACGCAGCGCCAGCACGATGAGCAGGGTCGCGTTGAGCAGCATCACCACTGGTGCGGCGGCAGCAACTCCGCGATGCCAATGTCGTCCCGCCGCCTGTCCCGCTATGCCGACGGCCACCAGTGCTGGAACAGTGCCAAGCCCGAAGCTCAGCATGCCTATAGCGCCGTACGCCGGGTCGCCGCTTGACGCACTGGTGGCCAGGGCCGCGTACAGGAAGCCGCAGGGCAGGAAGCCAAGTACGACACCGAGCGGGTAGCCGCCGCTCGTGCGCCTTGCCAGACGAGAGATTGCGTGGGTCCAGCCGGCAGGCGCGCGATCCAGTCCCGGCAGAACGCGCGCGACGTGCGCCAGGAAAAGCGCGGCTCCCAGCAGCAGGAGAACACCCGATGCGGCGCCGAACCATGGCAGCCGGCCAGTCGCGGCGCCACCTAGCGCGCCAAGCCCCGCATACGTTGTCAGCCGTCCCAGGTGATAGGGCAGCAGTGCGCCACGGCTGACGCGCTGCCACTCGCACAGCCGGGCCGACGGCAGCCGCGCCATGCCGTCGGCTACCTGGCCGAGTACGAACCCGCCGCACATCGGCACGCAGTGCATGGTGCTGCCAGCTGCGCCGGCCAGGAACAGGCCGACCAGCAACCCACCGGACCCGACGCCGGAACCACACCAGGCGGCGAAGGCGGCGATCATCTCGCCCTAAGGACTAGCCGGGGAGCAGCTTCGTCATGGCGGGCTTGGCCAGGCTTGGTTCCGCCATCCATGCCTTGGTTGGCTGCATCAAAGTGAAGACGTGGATGGCCGGCCTGCGCCGGCCATGACGACGGGCGATGTGCAGATGCCGGGCCCCGCATGACGGCCCCCTGGCGGGTGGGGCGCGGGGGGAGGGGGCTGTGGCGAGGAAAAACGACCATAGGCAAGTTTCTCCGTCCCTCCCGCATCCCACATTGATCCAGATCAATGATCCATTAACGCGGGCACGGCAGTTTCTCTGGAACCCCTACCGGAGCGTTCCATGGATATCGAGCCAAGCGACCTCATTGTCGGCCTGCTTATGGCCGCGCTCGGCCTGACCGGCCTGATCCTCGCCTCCGGCGCGATGGACGACGGAATGTACGTGTTCGGCCTCTCGCTGTTCGGTTTCGCCTGCGTCTTCGAATTCGGCCTTGTGCGCCGACACTTCGACAGGCTGGAGGCGCGACGTCATGGCTGACGTTTCACTCGCCATGCCGCGCCCCGCCCCCGATTACAACGAGGCGGTGGTCAAGAAATTCGTCATCGCCGCCGTCTTCTGGGCGATCGTGGCCTTCCTCGTCGGCGTCTACCTCGCCACCGAACTCGCTTGGCCGCAGTTCAATCTCGGGCTCTCGTTCATCAACTTCGGCCGCCTGCGCCCGGTGCACACCTCGGCCGGCATCTTCGCCTTCGGCGGATCGATGTTGTTCGGCACCTCGTTCTATGTGGTGCAGCGCACCTGCCGGACTCGGTTGTTCGGCGGAGAGGCGCTTGCGAACTTCGTGTTCTGGGGCTATCAGTTCTTCATCGTAATGGCCGCGCTGTCCTACGTGATGGGCTACAGCAAGAGCCAGGAATACGCTGAACCGCAATGGCACATCGATCTCTGGCTGACCATCGTCTGGGTCGCCTACGCGGTCATCTTCGTCGGCACACTGATGAAGCGCGAGGAGCCGCATATCTATGTGGCCAACTGGTTCTATCTCGCGTTTATCCTGACCGTCGCCGTCCTCCACATCGGCAACAATCTGGTCGTGCCAATCTCGGCATTCTCATCGCAGGGCTACTCCATGGCCTCGGGCGTGCAGAACGCGATGATTCAGTGGTGGTACGGCCACAACGCGGTGGGCTTCTTCCTGACCGCCGGCTTCCTGGGGATGATGTATTACTTCATTCCGAAGGCTGCGAACCGGCCGGTGTATTCCTACCGGCTTTCCGTCGTGCATTTCTGGTCGCTGGTGTTCCTATACATCTGGGCCGGTCCACATCATCTGCACTGGACCGCGCTGCCCGACTGGACCCAGACGCTGGGCATGGCGTTCTCGATCATGCTGTGGATGCCGTCCTGGGGCGGCATGATCAACGGCCTGATGACCCTGTCAGGTGCCTGGGACAAGTTGCGCACTGACCCCGGCCTGCGCTTTTCGGTCACCGCGGTTGGCTTCTACGGCATGTCAACATTCGAGGGCCCGGTGATGTCGGTTCGCGACGTCAACGCGCTGTCGCACTACACGGACTGGGGCATCGGTCACGTGCATTCCGGTGTGCTTGGCTGGGTGGCGTTCATCAGCTTCGGTGCGCTGTATTACCTGGTACCGGTGCTGTGGAAACGCAGCGCCCTGTATTCGACGCGCCTGGCCTCCTGGCACTACTGGATCGCAACGCTCGGCATCGTGTTCTACATCACCTCGATGTGGGTCGCCGGCATCATGCAGGGCCTGATGTGGCGCGCCTACGACCAGTTCGGCTTCCTGCAGGTACTCGTTCGCAGAATCCGTCGTCGCGGTGCATCCGTACTACGTGATCAGGCTGTTCGGCGGACTGATGTTCCTCACCGGCGCGCTGATCATGGTCTACAACCTGATCCAGACGGTGCTCAGTCGCACGACCGAGCAGCCAGTGATGCGTCCGGCGCCTTTGGCCGGGCTCGGGCCGGCTATCGCCGTGGCGGGAGAATAAGCCGATGTTCATCCGTCACGAGTTCATCGAGCGCAACGCCTTCCTGCTTCTGGTGCTGACCCTGATCACCATCGCTGTCGGCGGCATCGTCGAGGTGGTGCCGCTGTTCACCATCGAGACCACCGTCGAGCATGTGAAGGGCGTGCGCCCCTATTCGCCGCTCGAGCAGCGTGGCCGCGACATCTATGTGCGCGAAGGGTGTTACGTGTGCCACAGCCAGCAGATCCGTGCGCTGCGCGACGAGGTGGAGCGTTACGGCCACTTCTCGCTGGCGGCGGAGAGCATGTACGATCATCCGTTCCAGTGGGGCTCCAAGCGCATCGGCCCAGACCTGGCCCGTGTCGGTGGCAAGTATTCCAGCGACTGGCACTACGCGCATCTGAAGAACCCGCAAAGCGTCGTGCCCGAGTCCCTGATGCCGCACTACGCCTTCCTCGCGGACACTCCGCTGGAGACCGACGACATCATGGCTCGGCTGCGGACGCTGCGCACCGTGGGTGTTCCCTACACCGATGACGGGATCACCAACGCGGCTGCCGATCTCGCGGCCCAGGCCAATCCGAACGCCGACAACAGCAGCCTGCTGAAGCGCTATCCGAAGGCCGTGACGGTGCCCGGCGATGGTCGCGTTGTGACTGAAATGGATGCGCTGGTGGCGTACCTCCAGGTACTCGGCACGATGGTCGACTTCGCCGATCCGGCCAATGAACGGCTGCAGCAATGATGACCATTATCATGTGGGTGCAGCACAACTGGATCGCGCCGGTGTTCGCCGTGTTCCTGCTGATCCTGCTCACCACCTACTGGCCGGGGCGAAAGTCCCAGATCGAGCGGCATGGTCGCATCCCGCTCGAAGACGATCGCTGAGGAGCGCCGCTGTGCCAACCAAGATCGAGAAGGACATCGTCACCGGCCAGGATACCACCGGTCACGAGTGGGATGGCCTGAGGGAATTGAATACACCGTTGCCGAAGTGGTGGCTGTACGTGCTCTACGCCACCATCGCCTGGGCCGTGGTATGGTGCGTGCTGTATCCATCTGTGCCCGGTATCACCGGTTACTTCCATGGTGTGCTGGGCTATTCGCAGCGTACTGCGGTCAATAACGACGTGCGTGCTGTCGCCGAGTTACGCGCCGGTACGATGGACAAGATCAAGGCGCTGTCGTTTGCCGACATCCGCAAGGACCCGCAGCTCATGGCCGCGGCCGACACCGCGGGACGCATCGCCTTCGCCAACAACTGTCAGCCCTGCCACGGCGCCGGCGGCGGTGGTCAGCCGGGGTATCCGGCGCTCGCTGCCGGCGGGTGGATCTGGGGCGGTTCGCTCGATGCGATCCAGCAAACCATCACCTACGGTATCCGCAGCGGGGACGACAAGGCGCGTAACTCGCAGATGCTGCGCTTTGGTGTCGATGGCATTCTGAAGCCCGCTGAGATCCAGCAGGTCGCCGACTACGTGATGACGTTGTATGGCAACGTCGAGCTTGGCAAGGACGTGTCGGCCGGCAGGAAATTGTTCGCTGACAACTGCGCCGTGTGCCATGGCGACGCAGGACAAGGTGATCGTGAGAAGGGTGGTCCGCGACTGGCCTCTCACGTCCACCTCTATGGCAACGACCGTGCAACTGTGGTGGCGCAGATCACCTCGCCGCGGATGGGGGTGATGCCCGCGTGGCACACGCGCCTCGACGAAGCCACCATCAAGAGCCTGACGCTCTACGTGCATTCATTGGGCGGGGGTGAGTGATGGTGCAGGCGACGAAATATGCCCCTCTCTCCATCCCCCTGCCGCAAGGGGAGGGGGCGTAAGGGCGATGTCGCGCATCAGCAAGGCAGATCGTCTGCTCCAACTCCAGCGCGAGGAGGCTGGCGATCACCTCTACGCCAATCGCGTGCGGGTCTATCCGAAGTCGGTGCACGGCCCGGTGCGCAACGTCAAATGGGCGGTGTTGATCGTCTGTCTCGGCGTCTACTACCTGCTGCCTTGGCTGCGCTGGCATCGCGGCATCAACCAGCCGGACCAGGCGGTTCTGCTGTCGATCTGGAACGAGCGGTTCTATTTCTTCAATCTCGAGTTCTGGCCACAGGACATCTACTATCTGACCGGCCTCTTGATCATGGGCGCGGTCACTCTGTTCCTGGTCACCAGCCTACTCGGCCGCGTCTGGTGCGGCTACACCTGCCCGCAGACCGTGTGGACCGATCTCTTCATGTGGATCGAGCGCCTGATCGAAGGCGACCGCAACGAACGCATGAAACGCGATGCAGAGGCCGTGACGTTCGACACTGCGTGGCGGAAGACGTTGAAGCACGTCGCGTGGCTTGGCATCGCATTCTGGACCGGCGGTGCATGGATCATGTACTACGTCGATGCGCCGACGGTGACTGCGGAATTCTGGACTGGAACCGCGTCGAAGGAAGTGTATTTCTTCACCTTCCTGTTCACCGCCACCACGTATCTGCTGGCCGGCTGGGCGCGCGAGCAGGTCTGCACCTACATGTGCCCGTGGCCTCGCTTCCAGTCCGCCATGCTGGACGAACAGAGCGTCACGGTGACGTATCAGGGCTGGCGTGGTGAACCGCGCACGCGTGGCAAGCGACATGATGCTGCACCCGCCGGTGACTGCATCGATTGCGGTGCCTGTGTCACCGCGTGTCCCACCGGTATCGACATCCGCGACGGCATCCAGCTCGAGTGCATCAACTGCGGGCTGTGCATCGACGCGTGCAATCATGTGATGGAGAGAACACAGCGTCCAAAATGGTTGATCACCTGGGACACGCTGGCCGATCAGGCAGCCAAGGCGGAGGGGCGGCAGACCACATTGCACCTGCTGCGCCCGCGCACGCTGATCTACGTCTCGGCTCTGGTTCTCGCGGCGGTGGTGATGACCGGTGCGCTGGCAATGCGTTCGTCTGTGGGTCTGTCAGTGCTGCATGACCGCGCGCCGCTGTTCGTGCGCCTGCCGGACGGCGATCTGCGCAACGGCTACACTGTGAAGATCGTCAACAAGGGTCCGAATGTCGCGCTGTTCGAACTGCGCAGCGACGGCCTGAATGCTGCGTCGCTGGCGGAAGCGGACGAGGGATTGGGGCCGGCGAGTCGGCTTGGGTTGATGGTGAAGGGTGACAGCGTCGGCACGTTTCGCGTCACCGTGGCCGGAGAACCGGGTCACCTGGTCGACGGCTCGCAGGGTATCGATTTCCTTTTGCGCAATACCGAGACAGGCGAGCAGACGGTGTATCACTCACTGTTCATGGGGCCGCGATGAGATCGATGTGGCGCTTCTTCCCGCTGGCGGTCGTGGCTGGGTTAGGCATCGTTGTCGTGGTGAATGCCGGCATGATCTATGCCGCGCTGAGTACCTTCCCCGGGCAGGCAGGCGAGGGAGACTTCGCTTTGAGCAACCATTACGACGCGGTGCTTGACCGGGAGCAGCGGGAGGCAGCGCTTGGGTGGACGGTGGTGGCGTTGACCGATGCGGCCGGTCGGCCGGAGGTGACGCTGACGGATCGCAACGGCGCGCCGCTGGACGGCGCGTCGGTGGCGGCATCCGCCGAGCGTCCGCTGGGAGCGCCGGAACAGCGGGCGCTGGCGTTCAGCGAAGCGACGCCCGGGCACTACGTGGCGAGTGCGGCACTGCCGGCGCCTGGGCAGTGGGAGCTGACGCTGTCGGCATCGTACGGGGGCCACGACATTGCAGCGACGCGGCGGGTGATCGTGCATTGAATATCTTCCACTTCTCTCCCTCCCCTTGCGGGAGGGGGTTGGGGGGAGGGGGCGACGCCAACCCTATCGCCCCCTCCCCCAAACCCCCTCCCGCAAGGGGAGGGGGAGCGGGTATCTCGTCCACCTCAGCCGCAGCCCCGGCCTCAGCTCCAACCACCTGCCTGCACTGCAACCTGCCCGTCGCCAGAGGCCGGCGTTTCTGCTGCCCTGGCTGTGCCGCGGCGTACGAGACCATCCAGACGCTCGGCCTCGGCCGCTACTACGCGCAGCGGATCCTTGATCCGACACTGCGCGCACTCCGACCCGAATCGGCCGAACGTCGCGACCTGTCGCGCTTCATCGCAACCCGCTCAGACGGCACCCACGAACTCATCCTTGCGATCGACGGTCTGCAATGCGGGGCCTGTGTCTGGCTGATCGAGTCGGTCCTCGCCGATCAACCCGACCTGCTGGCAGGCCGCGTCAACATGACCACCCGCCGCCTGCGCCTGGTTTGGCGCGAGGGAGCCGAGCGTGCGACATCCCTGGTCGACTCGATCGAAAGCCTCGGCTATCGCCTCGTGCCGTTCGACGCGGCATCGCTGGCCGCCGCATCCGACAGCACCGACCGCGCGCTGATCCGAGCGCTCGCCGTGGCAGGCTTCGCCGCCGGCAACGTGATGCTGCTTTCGATCGGCATCTGGGCCGGCGAGGTTGGTGGGCTGCTGCACGACATGGGTCCCGCGACGCGCGACCTGCTGCACTGGTTCTCCGCGCTGATTGCCATGCCGGCCATCGCCTATGCCGGGATGCCGTTCTTCAAGTCCGCCGTCGCAGCGTTGCGGCAATTGCGCACCAACATGGACGTGCCGATCAGTCTCGGCGTTATCCTGGTCACCGGCATGAGCGTTGTGCAGACCATGCAGGGCGGGGCGCACACCTACTTCGATTCAGCGATCACGCTACTGTTCTTTCTGCTGATTGGCCGCGTGCTGGACCATCGTGCCCGCGGCCAGGCTCGGGCCACGGCCGAGCAGTTGCTGACACTGCGGACCTCTGACGTTGCGGTGCTGCAATCCGATGGCAGCACCGAACGTCGCAGCCAGCATCTCATCGTGCCCGGCGATCAGATCCTGGTCGGTCTGGGTGAGCGGATCGGCGTCGACGGCGTGGTCGAGCGCGGCGCATCGTTGCTGGACGCCAGTCTCGTCACCGGCGAGAGCCTGCCGACGGCCGCCGCTCCCGGCACGCAGGTATTTGCCGGCACTCTCAATCTCGGCATGCCACTGACGGTACGTGCGACTGTCACCGGCAACGGTACGCTGCTCGCAGAATGCGCACGGCTTATCGACGCCGCGGAGGCGCGACGTTCGCGCTTCGTGGTGCTCGCCGATCGTGTGGCACGGCGATACGCGCCCGCTGTGCATATCACGGCGCTGCTGACCTTTCTGTGGTGGTACTTTGCCGCCGGTGTATCCCTCAGTCAGGCGCTGCTGACCGCGTGCGCGGTGCTGATCATCACGTGCCCCTGCGCATTGGCGCTCGCGGTACCGATGGTGCAGGTGATCGCCACCGGTCGGCTATTTCGTGCAGGCATGCTGCTGAAATCAGCGACCGCGCTGGAGCGCCTGGCCGATGTAGATACAGTCGTATTCGACAAGACCGGCACGCTGACCGAGCCAACGATGCCGCTGGTTAGAGAACCAGACCTCGATCAGGCTGCCTTGCGGATTGCTGCATCGCTTGCCGCCGGCAGCCGCCACCCACTGGCGCGTTCGCTCCTGGCGGCGTCGGGACCCGTCGCGGTGGCGGAAAATCTGGTGGAGCATGCAGGGCAAGGGTTGCAGGCGGGCGATATCCGTTTGGGCAGCCGGGCATTCGCGATATCACGTAGCGACTGCCGTGAAGCTGCTGGACCGGAGCTATGGCTTGCGCGTCCCGGCCATCAACCGGTGTGCTTTCGCTTTGCCGAGACATTGCGAGCGGACGCATCGGCAACTCTGGAAAGGCTGCGGCGCCTTGGCTTGGATCGGCGCCTCCTCTCCGGCGATCACGCCGCCGCGGTGGCGCCGATCGCTGCCGCACTCGGCATTGAGCATTGGCAGTCAGAGCACACGCCAGTGCAGAAGGTTGCGGTGGTCGAGGCACTGTCGCATTCCGGCAGGAAAGTGCTGATGGTTGGCGATGGCCTGAACGACAGCCCCTCTCTCGCCGCCGCAAGCGTCTCCGCCTCGCCTGCAAGCGCTGCCGATATCAGCCAGACTGTCGCCGACGTGGTGTTCCAGGGCAACCTGCTGGCTCCTGTCGCGGCACTGATCGAAATAGCGCGGCGAGCGCGCAGCGTGATGCGGCAGAACCTCGCGCTGTCGATCGGCTACAATGCGCTGATGGTGCCGTTGGCGGTTGCGGGCTATGTCACGCCGTGGCTTGCCGCGGCGGCGATGTCGAGTTCGTCGCTGCTGGTCATGGCGAACAGTTTTCGGCTGCGGGGCAGGTCGTCATGAGTGTGATCCTGTATCTTCTCGGCGCAAGCCTGATCCTCGGGGGCGGCGGGCTGGCATTCTTCCTGTGGTCACTGCGCTCTGGTCAGTACGAGGATCTGGAAGGTGCCGCCAACCGCATCCTGTTCGACGACGATCAACGATAGCGCTACCTCACTCCCTCTCCCGCGCTGCGGGGGAGGGTAGGGTGGGGGTGTCGCATGAGGTAATCCTCCAACGCACCAACCCCAGCAGCACTCATACGCAAGCCGAGCTTGCTCCGCCGCCAGAGTACGTCCTCAGCGGTCGTCGCCCATTCGGTGCGAACCAACCAATCAACCTCGCGTTCGGAAAGATCGGCGCCAAATATGCGCCCCATCGCCGCCGGCTCGCGTGCATCGCCAAGTACGTCGGCCGTCATCGTGCCATGGGCGCTGATCAGGCGACGCAGCGTCGCATCGGGCAGAAACGGGTAGCGTCGCGACAGGTCGGCGCGCACTTGCTCGATGCCGTTCCACGGAAAATCACCGCCGGGCAACGCAACGCCTTGTGTCCACGCGCCCCGCATGCCAGGAAACCAGCGCTTCAGCTTCGCCATCGCCGCCTCGGCCAGCCGTCGATACGTGGTGATCTTGCCGCCGAATACCGACAGCAGCGCCGGCTCCTCCGTCGTCAGCACGTAGTCGCGTGTCGCCTCCTGCGCCTTGCCGGCGCCATCATCCAGCAGCGGCCGCACCCCAGCGTAGCGCCACACGATATCCGACGGCGCGACCGGTGCGCGCAGATATTCGCTGACCGCACCGCACAGGTAGCGTTCCTCATCGCCGGAACTCTTTACGTCGGAAGGATCGCCATGGAAATCCTCATCGGTGGTGCCGATCAGGGTGAAGTTATGCTCATACGGAATCGCGAAACAGACGCGGCCGTCGGCGTTCTGGAAGATATAGCTGCGATCATGCGCATAGAGCCGCGGCACGACGATGTGGCTGCCCTTTACCAGCCTGACGCGCCGAGGCTCCGCTGCACCGAGCACATCGTGAAGCACGCGTGTCACATACGGACCGCCGGCATTCACCAGCGCGCGCGCTTCGGCCGTGGCGCCGCCGCCCTCCAGCGTCAGGTGCCACGCACCATCCGCGTGCCTGGCGCCGACGCAGCGGGTGCGCGTGCGAATGTCGGCACCACGCGCCGCTGCATCGCGTGCGTTAAGCACCACGAGCCGCGCGTCATCAACCCAGCAGTCAGAGGTACTCGAAACCGCGCGTGAACTCCGGCCGCAGCGGCGTGCCTGCAGGATCCGCACGCAGGTTCAGCGAACGCGTACCCGGAAGGATTTCCCGGCCGCCAAGATGGTCGTACAGGAACAGTCCCAGGCGGATCAGCCACCATGGTCGCAGCCCGGCATGATGCGGCAGCACAAAGCGCATCGGTCGGATTATGTGCGGTGCAATGCGCAGCAGCACTTCGCGTTCGGCGAGCGACTCCCGCACCAGGCGAAACGCATACTGCTCCAGATAGCGCAGGCCGCCATGAATGAGCTTCGTTGAGGCAGACGACGTGCCGCTCGCCAGATCGCCTTGCTCGACCAGCAGCACTGACAGCCCACGGCCCGCGGCGTCGCGCGCGATGCCGCAGCCGTTGATGCCGCCGCCGATGATTGCGAGATCGAACAGCCTAGGCCTGGATGAATTCACCCGACTTGCCGCCCGCCTTGTGGGTCAGGCGCAACGCCTCGATGCGCATGCCGCGGTCCACCGACTTGCACATGTCGTACACGGTGAGCGCGGCCACCGACGCTGCGGTCAGCGCTTCCATCTCCACTCCGGTCTGTCCCGTTGTGCGCACCGTTGCGGCGATCTCCACCGCGCCCTCAACCACAGTCAGTTCCAGCGAAACCGCGCTGATCGGCAGCGGATGACAGAGCGGTATCAGCTCCGACGTACGCTTGGCCGCCATGATACCGGCGATGCGCGCCACTCCCAGCACGTCGCCCTTCTTCGCCCCACCGCTGCGGATCAGCGCCGCCGTTGCCGGCTGCATGACGACGCGGGCGCGGGCCGTGGCGGTACGCTCGGTGACCGGCTTGGCGCCGACATCCACCATCGCCGCATGGCCGCGCGCGTCGAAGTGGGAGAAATCCTCGCTCATGCGGCGCCGGTCAGCAGCGCGCGCGTCGCCGCAGCAACGTCTGGCTGGCGCATCAGGCTCTCACCCACCAGAAAGCATTGCGGCCCCACCGCAGCGAGCCGGCGCAGGTCGGCGTGGGTGCGGATGCCGCTCTCGGCGATCAGGAAGCGGTCGGCAGGTACCATCGGCGCAAGCTGATCCGTAGTCGCCAGATCGGTCGTCAATGTCTTGAGATTGCGATTGTTTATGCCGAACAACGACGTCTCAAGCCCAAGCGCCCGTTCGATCTCGCGCGCATCGTGCACCTCGGCCAGCACGTCCATGTCCAGTGCGCGCGCCAGCCCCTCCAGTTCGCGCGCCTCGCTGTCCGTCAGTGCGGCGAGGATCAGCAGGATGCAGTCGGCCCCCATCGCGCGGCTTTCGTAGACCTGCCACGGATCGAGAATGAAGTCCTTCCGCAGTACTGGCAGATCAACCGCGCCGCGGGCCGCCGCCAAGTGGTCGCGGCTGCCTTGGAAATACTGCGCGTTGGTCAGTACCCGAGAGGCACGCCGCGCCGCCGTCCCGATAGGCGCGCGCCAGCTCAGGCGGATCGAAGTCCTCCCTGATCAGGCCGCCTGATGGCGACGCCTTCTTGATCTCCGCGACAAGGCCAAAGCGTCCTTGCGCGACCGACTCCTTCAGCGCCGAGCCGAAACCGCGAGGCGGATCGTTGCGCGCGGCGATCTCGGACCGCAGCGCTTCCAGGCCAATCTTGGTCTTGGCCTGCGCCACGGCCGCGCGCGTATCGGAGCAGATGCGGGCCAGCACGTCAGAGGCTGCGATGTTCGCCGGATCAGACATCAGGTCCTTCAGTGCACCGCGGTCTCGCGCCGCAGAGTTTCCAGGGTGGCGAGCGCGGCACCGGAGTTAATCGAGCGGCTGGCCAGCGCGACGCCCTCGCGGAGATCCCCAGCGCGAGCCGCGACGATAAGCGCCGCAGCGGCATTCAGCACCACTGTGTCGCGATATGGGCCAGTCGCACCCTGAAGCAATGCCTGCAATGTCGCGGCGTTCAGCGCGGCATCGCCACCGCGGATCGCCTCGACAGGCGCGCGCGCTAGTCCGGCGTCCTCTGGACTGACAGTGAAGCGGCGCAGCTTGCCACCCTGCCAGGCGGTCACCTGATTCTCTCCGGCGACGGTCAGCTCATCGAGCCCCTGGCCGTGCACGAGCCATGCCGTCTCGCTGCCCAGCCGACCGAGTGTCTCTGCCATCGGTTCGGCCCATTCGGGTGCGAACACGCCGGTGAGCTGCCGGCGCACTCGTGCCGGATTGGCCAGCGGACCGAGCAGATTGAAGATCGTCCGTGTCCCCAGCTCCACCCGAGGCCCCGCCGCGTGACGCATCGACGGGTGGTGGCGTGGCGCGAACAGAAAGGCGCAATTTGCCGCACGCAGGATGTCCGGCAGGCGTTCCAGTGGAACATCGACGTTCACGCCGAGTGCGGTGAGCACGTCGGCTCCGCCGGTTCGCGATGAGAGGGCGCGGTTGCCATGCTTGGCCACCGGCACGTCGCAACCAGCGACAACAAACGTCACCGCCGTCGAGACGTTCAACGTCCCGGCCGCATCGCCGCCGGTGCCACAGACATCGATGGCATCCGATGGCGCGGCGACCGCGGTCATCCGCGCACGCATGGCGCGCACCGCGCCGGTGATTTCCGGCACCGTTTCGCCGCGTACCCGCATCGCCATAAGCAGCGCGCCGATCTGCGCCGGCGTCGCCTCGCCCGACATGATGATGTCGAATGCCGCCTCGGCGTCTGCATCCGTGAGTGTATCCCCGGCCGCAAGGCGAGCCAGGAATGGCTTGAGATTGTTGGACACTTGCGATCAGGCCGCGCGAGCCGGAGCGTTCGTGCCGCGTGCGATCGCCAGGAAATTCGCCAGCAGTTCGTGGCCGTGCTCGCTGGCAATGCTTTCCGGATGGAACTGTACGCCGAATATAGGGAGCGAGCGATGCCGCATGCCCATCACCAGTCCATCCTCGGTCCAGGCAGTCGGCACCAGCACCGCGGGCAGCGTGGCACGGTCAACGATGAGACTGTGATAGCGCGTGGCAGAGAACGGCGACGGCAACCCTTCCAGGATATCGGTGCCGCTGTGGAAGATGCGGCTGACTTTGCCGTGCATCGGGACAGGCGCACGCACCACGTGCCCGCCGAACGCCTGGCCGATCGCCTGTTGGCCCAGACACACACCGAGGATGGGGATCTTGCCTGCCGCAGCGGCGATCAGGTCCAGGCAAATGCCTGCCTCGTTCGGCGTGCACGGGCCAGGGGACAGCACGATCGCCTCGGGGTCCCGCGCCAGGGCATCAGCTACGCTGATCTTGTCGTTGCGCCAGACCTCGCAGTGCCCGCCGACATCGCCCAGGAAGTGGAACAGATTGAAGGTGAATAAGTCGTAGTTGTCGATGAGCAGTATCATCCAGGGGCGTCCTCGCGGGCGAGGCAGTGTGGCGTGCCCGCGTTCGCGTCTCAAGCCCCTTGGGCTGGCCCCGCCGGGTCAACCGGTGGCGTATCGGCCGGCACCCTGCGGCGAGCGTAGTCGATCAACGCTCCAGGCTCCACCTCCCGCGACGAAGAAGTAGAAGAAGATGAGACTATAAAGGATTGCTGCATCGCCGCCGTTCAAGACGGGGTAGAGGCCGCGTGGCGCGTGCGCCATGAAATAGGCGATCGCCATCTCGCCCGACATGATGAAGGCCGCTACGCGGGTGAACAGACCAATCGCAACAAGGAACCCGCCGGCGGCTTCGATGATCCCGGCGAACCAGAGCAGATGGAACGCTCCTGGCTGACTTGGCACAGGCGGGAAGCCGATGAGCTTGCCCAGACCGTGCTCCATGAACATCAGGCCCACGATGATCCGGATGATGCTGAGAATGCGCGGCTCCCACTCGGCCACGAGCCCGGTCCGGTCGGACATGAAGCGAGCCTCCATCGATGTTGTGGAAGCCAATGTTCCTGTTGAACGGCTTTTGGCAACCAGAGATAGCACCGATTTGATCGATTAGCGCCGTAACGATCACGGATTTGCGACCGATCCGCTGGAAGCCCTCGGAACCGGTTGAGGCGCGCGCCCTGCCGTGTTACAAAGTTGTAACATAAGGCGCTGCTGAGGAGCGCGGAGGAAGCCTCAGTTCGTTCGGACAACCGGGATGGTGCTTGCCGTGTGTCCAATGTCACAGCAGCCCGTCGGTGCGTGCGTCACTGTATTGCTTGGAGGGTGTAACGCACATGTACCGAAGTCGGCGCGTTGTTGAATGGAGCTGCCTTCGGGCAGGAAAACTGACGTGGCGTCACGGACCTGCAATTCTGCTGCCTGTCCTGTTCTTCGCCATCTCCATCGCATCGTGGAAGGCAGTCATCAGCGACACCGCGCTGGCCGTGGCGAACCAGGTCGACTATGAAGACGCGGCGCTTTGCGCCAAGTTTGGTTTTGCCGCCGGCACCAGGGAGCATGTCGCCTGTAAGCTCGACCTGCTCGATCTGCGGCACGGCCATGAGCAACTGATAGCCGCCACCTCCGATTTCTGACGGTGATTGGCTCGGTCAGGATCTGATGGGAAATAACCGAATCATCTCTCGCCGTGCGTCATGCCGACCTGCGTCGGCATGACGTTGGGGGCGGCTCGTGCGCTGCCGGCGCAGCCCCTCGGGTTAGCCTGGAGCGTTGCCGCCTGACTTCCCGGCCGCGAACCTCACTGCCTCCTCCGCCGCGCGCATCAGCGCACGCGCCTTCTGCCGGCACTCTTCGTGTTCGAACTCAGCCTCAGAGTCCGCGACGATCCCGGCGCCCGCCTGCACATACATGACGCCGTCCTTCACCAGCGCGGTGCGCAGGCCGATACAGGTATCCATCGTCCCGTTGGCAGCGAAGTAGCCGATGCAGCCGGCGTAGATGTTGCGCCTGTCCGGTTCGAGCTCATCGATGATCTCCATCGCCCTCACCTTCGGTGCCCCCGACAGCGTGCCGGCGGGGAACCCGCCTACCAGGGCATCCAGTGCGTCGAGCCCATCGCGCAGCTTCCCATCCACATTGGACGAGATGTGCATGACGTGGCTGAAGCGCTCGATGACGAAGCTCTCGGTGACCTTGACGGAGCCCAGTTCCGCCACCCGTCCCACGTCATTGCGCCCCAGGTCCAGCAGCATCAGATGCTCGGCGCGCTCCTTCGGATCGGACAGCAACTCCGCCTCCAGCGCCTGATCCTCCTCGTATGTCGTTCCGCGCCTCCGCGTTCCGGCGAGCGGACGGATCGTCACCGTGCCGTCGCGCAGGCGCACCAACACCTCAGGGCTCGACCCGACCACGGCAAAGCCACCGAAATCGAGGAAGAACAGGAACGGCGCCGGATTGATCCGTCGCAGTGCTCGGTACAGCGAGAACGGCGGCAGCACGAACGGCACCGAGAACCGTTGGCTGATCACGATCTGAAACGCGTCGCCGGCCGCGATGTAGTCCTTGCACCGATCCACCGCCGCCAGGAAATCCGGCTTGGAGAAATTCGATGCAGGGCCCGGCGGGTCAGGCAGCATCACCGGCGGCGGCGGATGCGGCAACGGACGGTCAAGCGCTGCCTCCGCCTGCGCGAGCCGCTTCTGGGCGTGATCCCAGGCAACTTCCGCGGTGATGTCAGCCTGTGGATAGACCGGCGCCGCGAGCGTCAGCTCGTCGTTGACGTTGTCGAAGATCGCGAACAGCGTCGGCCGCATCATCAGACCTTCGGGCACACCGATCACGTCGCGCGTGGTTGCCGGCAGCCGTTCCATCAGCCGCACCATGTCGTAGCCGAGATAGCCGACCAGCCCGCCCGCCATCGGTGGCAGATTGGCAGGCACCTCGAGACGCGTCTCGGCGATCGTGGCGCGCAGACTGTCCAGCGCCGGCCTCGGATCCGCGACAAAGGCGTGCGGCGCCGACTGCGCATAGCGGTTGATTTCGGCACGGCCGTCGCGGCAGCGCCAGATCAGGTCCGGCTCCATGCCGATGATCGAATAGCGCCCGCGCGCCGCGCCACCCTCCACGCTTTCCAGCAGGAACGAATTCGGCCGGCCGTGCGCCAGCTTCAGAAACGCCGCGACCGGCGTCTCCAGATCGGCCACGCCGCGGCGCCACACCAGCGTGCCGCGCCCTGCGTCATAGGCGGCACGAAAGCTGGCGAAGCCAGGTGGGACCGAGACGTTCATTGCTGCTGACCAGTGACGTTGTCGAGAGCGGATTGATTGATGCGCGGCTGCGCACGCTCGCGCAACGCGTCAGCGAATACGCTGGCGAGATCGCTGCCGACCGACCGCGAGACCGCCTGGCGCACCTGCGAATAGCCGGTGGGATCGGCCTTCGGATCAGCCTCGATGATTTCGCCCGGCACGGCGACGACAAATCCGTCGCCGGTTTCCACCATCGTTGGCTCGCCCTGCTTCAGCGCGAACAGCGGCTGTTCAAGCTGCTGCGGCATTCCCTCGGCCGCGCTGCCACGGGTGACCGGCGGTGTGCGCCGCATCGTGACCCCGGCGACCGCCGCCGCGTCCGCCAGCGACTGGCCGCCCTTCACCGCGGCCAGCAGCTTCGCCGCTGCCTCCTCCTGCGTGTGTCGCTGTGCGTCGTGCGTCCAGTCCGCCGTCACCTGCTCCTTGACCGTGTCGAACGGCTTGACCGAGGGCGGTGTCGCGTCCTCGACACTGAGCGCGTAATATGAGGAGCCACCGGTCGACGGCGTCGGCACCTCGACCAGGCGCGGCGGATCGCCCTTCTGCGTGTCGAAAGCCGCCTTGATCAACGCCGCCTTCAACTCGGCAGGGCCGGGGATCGGTGCCGGCGTGCCGTCTGCGGTGTTCCCCGCGGCATCCAGCGTACCCAGGACACCGGCGAGGCCGAGATCGCTCGGCATCTCGTCGAGGCTGGCGCCACTGCCCAGCACGTTGTCGACCTTGTTGGCGCGGTCGTAGATCATGTCCGCCGCCTTGGCGGCGAGGACGTCATTGCGCAGCGCATCCTTCACCGAGTTCGAATGTGCGTTCGCTCCCCGGTGTCACCTTGGTCACCTTCACTATGTGCCAGGTGCCTGCACCCGTGACCGGGCCGGTCACCGTGTCCGGTGCTGCGGCGAACACTGCGCGTGCGAGGTCTGCGTTCGGAAACTGCCGCTCCGTCGCATCGTCGAGTGCAATCGCCGAGCCGCCGGCGTTCTGGGCCGCCTTCTGCATTGCCGCCCAATCGGCACCACCGCGCCACGTGTCGGCGAGCGCCTTGGCCTTGGCTTCGTCTGTCACCGAGACCACTTCGGCAGACCGTTGCGGCGGCTTCACATATTCAGCCTTATGCTGCTGATAGGCTGCCTGAAGATCGGCGTCGGTGATCGTGATGTCCTTCGCCAGCGTCTGCGGTGACAGAACGACAGCCTTGATCCTGCGAAATTCCGGCGCCGAATACATGTCCGGATGGTTGTCGTACCACCGCTGCAGTTCAGCGTCGGTCGGTGCGGGCGGTACGGGCGCGGCGGCGATCGGGAACTCCACCATGTCGGCAGAGCGTTTCTCGAACTGACCCTCGAACAGCGGATGCAGCAGCACGTCCGGCGTTGCCGCCCCGGCGCTGACCGCACCGAGCAACTGCTGCTGCGCCAGGTCGCCCCGCACCATGTCGAGGAAGCGCGCCTCGGTCAGGCCGTTGTTCCTCAGCACCGCCTCAAAGGTCTGCTGGTCGAACTGCCCGTTGGGGCCGTGAAATGCCGGCATGGCGAACACCGTCTGGCGCACCGCCTGGTCCGGCGTCAGGATCCGCAGGCGCTGCAATTCCTGGTTGAGCGCAGCCTGGGTGATGAGGCGTTGCAGCGCCTCGTTCGCCACGCTGCTGCGCATGTCCTGGCTCGGCTCCTGGCCTGCCGGCAGATTGCGCGTCTCCTGCGCCATCCCGCGCTGATAGGCGTCCTGCAACTGCACGCCTTCGATCGTCTGGCCGCCGACCTTGGCCACCCAGGTTGGACTGGCGCCGATCATTCGCACCACGTCGCCAACGCCCCATGAGATGAAGGCGAACACCATGATCAGGAAGAACCCGCGTACCACCCAGGTCTCAAGGTAGCGGCGGAAGGCGGTAATCATGCGGACAGGCCTCTGCGGCGATGCGGCGCAGCATATACGAGCCGGAGCAGGGCTTTGCCAGCTTCCAACCTTTGAGCTACCAGCGGCAGACAGGGCCAGGGAGGGACGCGCAATGCGGCAGCTGATCGCCGGCAACTGGAAAATGCACATGCTCCGCGCGCCGGCAACGGAACTGGCGACCGCCGTCCACGCCGGTGCCCAAGGCCTGGTCTGCGATCTGCTGGTGTGTCCGCCGTTCACCGCCATCGAGCCGGTCGCCCGTGTGCTGGCAGGATCGGCGGTCGCGGTCGGCGGCCAGGACTGCCACGCCAAGGGTCAGGGTGCGCATACCGGCGATGTGTCCGCGGCCATGCTGCGTGATGCCGGCGCGACCTGGGTCATCCTTGGTCATTCCGAACGCCGTCAGAACCACGCGGAGACCGACGAACTGGTCCGCGAGAAGGTGCTTGCAGCGGTGGAGGCTGGTCTTATGCCGATCGTCTGCGTCGGCGAGACAGAGGACCAGCGGAGCTCCGGTCAGGAGACGGAAGTTGTCGGCTGGCAGATCGCCGGCAGTCTGCCGAAGCCATTCGCCGGCGCGATAGCCTACGAACCGGTGTGGGCGATCGGCACCGGCAAGACGGCCACCGAGCAGGACGTCGCCACGATGCACGCCTTCATCCGTGAGGAGCTGGTGCGCCAGTTCGGCAACTCGGGGGCGGCAATCCGCATCCTGTATGGTGGGTCCATGCGGCCAGCGAACGCCGGCTCGCTGCTCGCCGTGCCGCATGTCGGCGGCGGCCTGATCGGCGGGGCGAGTCTGGTCGCGGACGATTTCATGGCGATCGCCCGCGCCGCGCGCGCCATGTAGGATCGACTGGGATCAATCGAACCCACGGGAAGGAACGGACGTTGACGCAGCCGAACGGGGACGCGGCATTTGATAGTCTGATCCGCTACATCCAGGAAAGCCGCGGCGTCGATTTCCGCGGCTACAAGCGGACCAGCCTGCATCGGCGCATCTCGCTGCGGATGGAGCACCTGCACGTCGACAGCTTTGCCGACTATCACGCTTTCCTGGAGGCGCATCCGCAGGAGTTCGTCGATCTGCTGAACACGGTGCTGATCAACGTGACCTCGTTCTTCCGAGATCCCGACGCATGGGATGCTTTGAAGACGGACGTTCTGCCTAAGCTCATCGCGCCTGACCGCGGGCGCGACCAGTTGCGTGTGTGGAGCGTGGGCTGCGCCTCGGGAGAGGAACCATATTCTCTGGCCATGCTGCTTTGCGAGCTGCTGGGACCGACAGCGTTTGCCCGGCGCGTCAAGATCTACGCAACCGACCTCGATGAAGCCGCCCTGAATACGGCGCGCCACGCCACCTATCTGCCGCGTGACGTAGAAGACCTGCCGGCGCCACTGCTGCAGAAGTATTTTGAACGAGCCAACGATCGTTACGTCGTTACCCGCGATCTGCGCAAGGCGGTGATATTCGGCCGCCATAACGTCGTGGCGGATGCGCCGATATCGCGGGTGGATCTGCTGGTTTGTCGCAACCTGCTCATCTATCTGGAGACGGAAACTCAGAATTTTGTCCTGCCGCGCCTGCACTACGCTCTGGTGGACGACGGCTGCCTCTTCCTGGGCAAGGCGGAGACACAGCTTGGGCGATCGAAGCTGTTCCAGCCGATCGACATGAAACGCCGGTTGTTCCGCAAGGTGCCGCAACTGTGGCGTCGCTCCGGTACGGGAGGCGTGCAACTGGGTAACGGCCCACCTCCCAATCCCGGATCACCATCAGTGCATACGCAACTGCTGCAAGCGATTGTCGACCACTCCGCCTCAGCCTATCTGGCCATCGACAACGATGATGTGCTGACGTTTGCCAGCGCTGCCGCACGACGCATCCTGGAGGTGGGCGACGGCGACATCGGTCGTCCGTTCCAGGATCTGTCCGTCTCGTATCGGCCAGTTGAGCTGCGCGGCCAGATCGACGAGGTGCGCCGGCAGATGCGGCCGATTCGGATCGAGCATCAGGAATATCACCGCCCGCCAGCCGATCCGATCCGTCTCACCATCGAGCTGGCGCCGCTGCTCGCGCGCGACGGGGGGTCCTTTACCATTCTGATCACCTTCACCGACACAACGCGCACCTTCACGTTGCAGCAGGAACTGGAGGCAGCTCAGGAAAGTCTGGAGACGACGATCGAGGAACTCCAGTCGGCGAACGAGGAACTGGAAACAACCAACGAGGAGTTGCAGTCCACCAACGAGGAACTGGAAACCACCAACGAGGAACTGCAATCCACCAACGAGGAGTTGGAAACCACCAACGAAGAACTGCGCTCGGCCAATGAGGAGCTGGAGACAACAAACGATGAGCTGCGGCGCCATTCCGATGAATTCTCTGACTACCGCCTTCACACCGACGCGGTTCTCCGCAGCCTCGATGCCGGCGTGGTCGTGGTGAATACCGACCTGAAAGTGCGCTCGTGGAATCGTTGGAGCGAGAATGTTTGGGGATTGCGGGAGGAAGAGGTGATCGATGAGTCGTTCGGCACGCTGGATATAGGGTTGCCGGTGCAACAGGTCGAGCCAGCGCTCAAGCAAGCAATACGCGATGGGACTGCGAGCGAGACGACGCTGGAAGCGTTGGATCGGCGTGGCCGCAAAATGCAGTGCCGGGTGCGGATCTCACCATTGCTCTATGACGACCGCAAAGCGCAGGGCGCCGTGATTGTGGTCGACGATATCTCCGCTGTAGCGAAGACCTGACCTCAGCCACGTTGCGGCTGGATTACAACCTGGGCCAGATCATCCGGCCGGCGCGCCTCCTGGTCGACCTTATTGAGGTGCGCATGATGCGTCTGCCACCGAGCCAGACTTCCTGTAACGGAGCGTCGTCATCCCACTGGTCCGAGGCCCTGATGGCCTCGTCATCATTCGTGCACTCAACGGCCTTGGTCGCCGTTACGTGCCCCGCGAAATTGAACTGATAGATCCGGTACCGCGCCATCGTCGCTCCCATGAGTTTGGCCGCCAGCGGGAGCGCGATGTCCCTCAGCCGTCAGTTCTGTGGCGCGAGACTTTGGGCCGACGGAGATCTGAAGGTTGCAGCCGCACAAGTGCGAAGTCAACGAACAACCCACCCAGGTGGTCACGTCCGTGCGGACGAAATCAGCAAACGTCAGGTCGGGGGCTTGTGCAGATTGGCGATGGCCTCGCCGATTACCTTGGCGGCACGCGCTGACTCGTCCGCTCCGGCGCGCCAGCGTGCCGCCGCATGCGGCATCGCCTGTACTTCGGACTTCTCCTGCATGCGGCGGAACAGCACGACCCTTTCACGGTGCATGCGCAGCGCACTTTCCATGGCGCGCTCCAGTTCCTCGTTCTGCGCCGCCGACAGTGTCTCCGCGCTGAAGGCATGGCCAATCTGGCAGCGAAAGCGCGTCGATCCTTCGTCCAGAACCTCGTTCAGGACCCCACCACATTGCGGGCAACTGAGATGAGACGGGCGACCTAGTTGGACAGGTTCGCGCACCATGGACGAAGTCTCCTGTGCGGCAATGCCTGCTTCCAGGAACAGGTTGTCGGGAATGGGCGGCGTCGGACCTGGCGGCTCACGGACCAAACGAGTCAGCAGGCCCGGCAGCTCTGCCGCAGGCACGCAATGGTCGACGTTATCGTGCGCCAGCGCGTTGCGTGGCATCTCCTGCCAGATCGCGTCGTCCGGATCCTGCACGACACACAGCCCACCGCACGCCTTGATCGCGATCAACCCTGCGCTGCCGTCGTCGAGCAGCCCGCTCAACACCACGCCGATCACGCGTGACCGATAGGTCACCGCGGCGGAACGGAACAACGGATCGATCGCGGGACGGGTTCGGTTCTCGTGCGGCCCACGCCGCAAGGTGACATGGCCCGGTCGCAGCAGCATGTGCGTGTCCGGCGGAGCGACATAGATGGTGCCCAGGCTGATCGCTTCCTCGTTGGCGGGATGTCGCGCCGGCAACTTTCCGGCCCGGCTGAGCAGATCGGGAAGGACGCTGCGGGAAGTCGGACTGATATGGACGACGACAAAGACGGCGGCCGGGAAATCCGGCGGCAGGCCCTGGCAGATTTGCTTCAGGGCCTCAACCCCGCCCGCCGAACCGCCGATCACGACGATGTCATGACCTGCCATCTAAGTCCCGCAGCGGGAAAGCCCTGACAATCACGGGAACGTCCTGACAATCACGGGAACGTGCAATCCTTGGTTGTAATCCTGCTTTGCAATCTGGTCACGAACCGCCACCCTCCCAGACAGGGGGTGTATCCGATATGGACCGGCTTGACAGCCCAGAAAAGGCCCTCCGCGACGAGATCGCGCGACTGGGACAGGAACTCGAGCAGACGCATGTCGCGCTGGAAGACGCGCACGCGGAAATCGCTGAGCTGACCGGCGAACAGGATGGGCTTCGGCGCCAGGCGGAAAGGCTCATCCGACAGCACGCGGCGGAAATGGCCACGTTGATGACGGACGCGCTGCAACAGAAGGGCGCGACGGGGCAACTACGGGCGGCGCTGGAAGAGGCCTCCGTGCTTGCCGAAGAACTGCAGGCGACCAACGAGGAATTGCACTCGACCAACGAGGTGCTGGATCAGCGGGTGTCCGAACGGACAGCGGAGCTGGGTGAGGCAAACGCCGAACTGGAACGGGTCAACGCCGATCTGTACCGGCGGGTCGAGGCCGAGACTGCGGCACGGGTCCAGGCGCAGGCCGAACTGTTCCAGATGCAGAAACTGGAGGCGATCGGCCAGCTTACCGGCGGGATCGCACACGATTTCAACAATCTGCTCATGGTGATCATCAACGGGCTGCAGGTCCTCGCCCAATCGGGCGACGTGCGGTTGCGCGAAAGGGCGTTGCGCCGGACCCAGGAGGCGTCCTGGCGGGCATCCGAATTGACCCGTCGGCTGCTGGCGTTCGCCCGTCGGCAGGCGCTGCATCCGGCACGCGTTGATCTGCCGGAACATGGCGAAGCCCTGCGCGAACTGCTCGGCCAGGGCGTGCGGGAGAACATTCAGCTCAACACCGAGATAGCCGAGGATGTCTGGCCGCTCGAGGCTGACTTCGGTGCCTTGGAGCTTGCACTGCTCAATCTCGCGGTGAACGCCCGTGACGCCATGCCGGACGGCGGGACACTGACGATTGTGGCGCGCAATATTCTGGTGGATGCGGGCATGGCGGTTCAACATGCGGTCGCGTCCGGCGAGTATGTGGAGATCGCCGTCGAGGATACCGGCACCGGTATGGCGCCAGAAACTTTGGAGAAGGTCTTCGAGCCGTTCTTCACAACCAAGAGCGCCGGCAGAGGCACCGGGCTCGGTCTCGCCCAGGTTTACGGCTTCGCCCAGCAGTCCAAGGGCACCGCCTGGGTGGACAGCCGGCTTGGCGAAGGGACCATCGTACGGGTGCTGTTGCCTCGGTCGCGGCGCGAGATCCAACGGAAACCGGTGCGGCCGGAGCTGGTTTCGGACGCCCAACCGCGCGGCGACCTGCGTGTGCTGGTGGTCGAGGACGAACCGGCAGTCGCCGATGCCGTGCTGGACATGCTGCTGGAGCTTGGCCACCGTGGGACATGCGTCGCCACGGTCGCATCGGCGCTGGCACTTCTGGCCGACGCGAAACAGCCTGATCTTGTGCTGTCAGACGTGCTCCTGCCGGGCGGCGGCAGCGGTCTCGATCTTGCCCGCGAAATGCGACAGCGGCAGCTGAGCGTACCGATCATCCTGACGAGCGGCTATGGTGGGGCGATGACGCAGCGCCTCTCCACGATGAACCTGCCGTTCCTGCGCAAGCCTTATCGGATGGAAACGTTGCGACAGGCGATCGAATCCGCGCTGCAATCGCCGGCAGCGGATCGGCAATTGTCGAATGCCGTGGCGCGGGGATAGAACCCTCCGCCTGAGGGAGCCCGCCCAGTGACCACCGTTCTGTTGATCATCCACCTGTTCGTCACGCTCGCCCTGATTGGCGTCGTGCTGATCCAGCGCAGCGAGGGCGGCGGGCTGGGGATCGGTAGCTCGCAGGGCATGGGCGCGTTCATGTCCGGCCGCGGCACCGCCAACCTGCTGACCCGCACGACCGCGATCCTGGCCACGGCCTTCATGGTGCTGTCGCTGGCCTTGGCGCTGCTGAACCACGGCACGACCGGTGTCGGTGGCTCCTTGCTGGCGAACCCACCCGCCTCTGCCCCCGCGCCAACCACCCAGGCGCCCGCGCCGCCGCCCGCCGCCCCGAAGGGCCCCAGCGTCCCGAACAACTGACGGGAAATAACTGCGCCAAGCAGTGCACGATCCGGGCCCACGACGTCATGCCGACCTCCGTCGGCATGACGGAATGAACTATCGCGCGTCGCGGGAGAGGGGCCGGGAACGGGCCTTTGGGGCAAATCGGGAGCCCTCCACGTTAAGCATGCGTGATGCTGCATGAACGGGCTTCCCGTCACCCGATTCGGGTTCGTATACTGGCCGCCCATGACCCGGTACGTCTTCATCACCGGCGGCGTGGTGTCGTCCCTCGGCAAAGGCATTGCCTCCGCATCCCTCGGAGCCCTGCTGCAGGCCCGCGGTTTCACCGTGCGGCTGCGCAAGCTGGACCCCTACCTGAACGTCGATCCGGGTACGATGAGCCCGTACCAGCACGGCGAGGTCTACGTCACCGATGACGGCGCCGAGACCGACCTCGATCTTGGCCACTACGAGCGCTTCACCGGTGTGCCGGCCAATCGCTTCGACAATGCCACCACCGGGCGCATCTACTCCGAGGTCATCGCCAAGGAGCGCCATGGCGACTACCTGGGCGCCACCGTGCAGGTGATCCCGCACATCACCGACGCGATCAAGGAAGCGATCGTGCGCGACACGGCCGGATTCGACTTCGTGCTGGTGGAGATCGGTGGCACGGTCGGCGACATAGAGAGCCTGCCGTTCCTCGAGGCGATCCGTCAGCTCGGCAACGAACTGGGCCCCGACCACGCGATGTTCGTGCACCTGACGCTGGTGCCATTCATCCCGTCGGCCGGCGAGCTGAAGACCAAGCCGACGCAGCATTCGGTGAAGGAGCTGCTGAATGTCGGCATCCAGCCGCAGATGCTGCTGTGCCGCTGCGATCGCCCCATCCCCGAGAACGAGCGCCGCAAGATCGCGCTGTTCTGCAACGTGCGGCCGCGGTCGGTGATCGCGGCGCTCGACGTCGATACGATCTATGCGGTGCCGATCAGCTATCACGCAGAGGGCATGGATCGTGAGGTGCTGCGGCATTTCGACCTGCCCGCCGACGATGAGCTCGATCTGTCGCGCTGGGAGGAGATTGTCGAAGCGGTCCGCGCGCCGGAGGGCGAGGTGCGCATCGCGGTGGTCGGGAAATACACAAACCTGCTGGACAGCTACAAATCGCTGGCAGAGGCGCTGGCACATGGCGGTATCGCCAACCGCGTGAAGGTGCAGCTCGATTGGGTGGACAGCCAGATCTTCGAGCATGGCAGCGCGGTGCATCGTCTGGAGGAATGTCACGGCATCCTGGTGCCGGGCGGTTTCGGCGAGCGCGGCACACCGGGCAAGATCGAGGCGGTGCGCTTCGCGCGCGAGAAGAGCGTGCCATTCTTCGGCATCTGCTTCGGCATGCAGATGGCGGTGATCGAAGCTGCGCGAAATCTCGGGGGCCTGCCTTGCGCGTCATCGACAGAATTCGGGCCGTGCGACGAACCGGTGGTCGGTCTGCTCACCGAGTGGGCGCGCGGCAACGATATGGAGCGGCGCATCGAAGGCGGCGATCTCGGCGGGACGATGCGACTCGGCGCGTATCCGGCTGTGCTGAGCGCCGGGTCGCTGGTGTCGACGCTTTATGGCGGTGCGACTCGGATCGAGGAGCGGCACCGTCATCGCTACGAGGTAAACGTGCATTACAAGGAGTGCCTGGAGCGAACAGGCATGCGGTTCTGCGGCATGTCGCCAGATGGCGTGCTGCCGGAGATCATCGAATTGCCCGACCATCCATGGTTTGTCGGTGTGCAGTATCATCCAGAGCTGAAGTCGAAGCCGTTCGATCCGCATCCGCTGTTCGCGGGTTTCATCGCGGCTGCGGTACGGCAGGCGCGGCTGGTGTAGGTTGTTGCCGGGGCCAGATGGAACGCCAGCTTAGGGCTTGCTGCGGGATCAGTGCCGTGACGCGCAAGCGGCATCCCATGGCCGAGCCAAGCTCGGCCATGACGAGCGAGGGGCCGAGCCCCGCCATGGCGGAGAAGCATGACCCGTGCCCAACTCGAATCAGTTATTCCCCAGCAAGCCCTTAGGAGAACGCAGTGATCCATCCACGTGTCTTGCTACCGTTGCTTATGGCAACCCTTCTCGCTCAGCCGGCACTTGCCCAGATCAACCCGTTCCGCAACAGCAGCAGCACGCCGCTCAATGCCGCCGATATCTCGGCGCTTTCCGACGCAACGAACCGTCTGCTGGACAAGCCGCACCTCGTGAGCGGCAATACCGATACCTGGAACAACCCCGCATCAGGAGCAAGCGGCACGGTGACCGCTGGCAACACGACGCACCGCAAGGGATTGGCCTGCCGAGTCATGCGCTATGAGGTCACGGTGCCCGGCCCGCGCGCGGAACGTGCCACAACGCTCACCTGGTGCAAGACGAAGGACGGCTGGAGGATAGGCTGAGCGGACCGCGAGCAGCGGCGCGCATTCACATGGGCGACAACGCCGAAGCGATCCACCTGGTGGCACCGAGCGGTCGATAGCATTGTGGGTTGTTGTAGTGGAATGTCCGAACCTGCACTTCCCATTCGTCCTGCTCGGCCTCGGGGCTGCATTCCGATATCGCCTGGAATGATTTCGCCTTCATGCAGTCCGGGACCTGATCAGCCTGAGCGGTCGGGCTTTGCAGATAGTACCTCATACGGCACTCATTCAACGCAGTGCCCTTCGACTGATCGGCACAGCCCAGGAGCAAGATCGGCAACAGGATGGCCAGGAAGCGGATCATGTCGTTCCCTCTGGATGGACTGCTTGGTTTGAATATATTGCATGGATCATCGATGTTGAATGGTTGGACGTGATGCAGCGTATCGTGCAAGTAGGTACTCTGGCGATCGGCAACGACCTGCCGTTCGTGTTGATCGCCGGCCCGTGTCAGATCGAGTTCCGCGGGCATGCGCTTGAGGTTGCCGCCGCGCTGAGCGAGATGTCCAGGACAACCGGCGTATCGATCATCTATAAATCGAGCTACGACAAGGCCAACCGCACCTCGGTCGCCGCTGCGCGTGGCATTGGCATCGGTGACGGCCTGGGCATTCTCGCCGAGGTTCGCGAGGTGACCGGACTGCCGACGCTTACCGACGTGCACTCACCCGAGCAATGCGGCATCGCAGCGCAGGCGGTCGACGTGTTGCAAATTCCGGCGTTCCTGTGCCGTCAGACCGACCTGTTGCTCGCGGCCGGCGAGACCGGGAAGCCGATCAACGTGAAGAAGGGCCAGTTCCTCGCCCCGTGGGACATGGCGAACGTCGCGGCGAAGATCGCCAGCACCGGCAACGACAACATCCTGTTGTGCGAGCGCGGCGCGAGCTTCGGCTACAACACGCTGGTCAGCGATTTCCGCGCGCTGCCGATCATGGCACGCACCGGCTATCCGGTGGTGTTCGATGCGACGCATTCGGTGCAGCAACCGGGCGGGCAGGGCGCCTCATCCGGCGGCGAGCGCGAGTTCGCGCCGGTGCTGGCGCGGGCTGCGCTGGCGGTCGGCGTCGCGGCCGTGTTCATCGAGACGCATCCCGATCCGGACCGCGCACCGAGCGACGGCCCGAACATGATCCCGTTGCGCGAAATGCCGACGCTGATCGCACGGCTCAAGGCGTTCGACGAACTGGCGAAGCGAGCAGCCTGACGACGTTCAGGTGTGCTGGCGAGGGCCACGGCGGACTGGTTCGGCGCCCCAACGCGACCCAGGATAGCGCGGCAGGTCGTCGAGCACCTCGAACCACGGAAGCTGCTCCGCGGCATGCACATGGCACTCCGGGACCAACGCCGAGGGATCGCTCAGCGTGCCTGCATAGAGATCGATGACGTCGGGTCGCCGTTCCGTCCGATAGTAGATCGGTGAGCCGCACTCGCCGCAGAAGCTGCGCCACACGCCTTGCGACGATGCGAACTCTTTCGGTTGCTCGCGCGTGAACCGCAGCGCGGCCTTGGGCACCAGCACGAATGTCGACAGCGGAGAAGATGTCTGACGCCGGCAACTCTCGCAATGGCAATGCACGACAAGCGTTGGTTCGCCGGAATATTCGTAATGGATCGCCCCGCACAGGCATCGTCCGGTGGTCATCGCGTCGTCTCCTTTCAATGTGGCTGTGTCGGCTGGGTTGGTTGCGTCGTGACCGGCTGAGTTGGCGTCTGTCCGAAAGGCTGTGTCGCTCCCGACGGCGCTGGTGCCGGTTGCTGCGTGCCCGCCCGTTGCGTCAGATCCGTCACACAACGCCCGAAGGCATTGCTGATCGCGGTCGAGCCGTTCAGCCCGATCGTCCAAGGTGGTTCATTTCCCGTGGGAAAGTTCACCGTCATGGAGCCGGCGCGACGGAACTGAGCATCGAAGGTCTGCATCGCGGCGCTGTCGATGGTCCACTCCACCACCTGGCCGGTGCCGGTGCCCTGCATGTTCCATGGTGCATCAAGACCGACCTGCATCACGACCGGCAATTGCGTGCCTGCCGGAATGGTCCAGCTCGGCTTCTTGGCCTGGAACATCACGGTGTCGTCGCCGCCGATCGTGAAGCGCAGCGAGAAGCTATGGCTGTCAGTCGGATTGGTGCTGCCGATGCCGCATACCAACTTGCCATCGGTGCCGGGACCGCTGAATGCGTCCCAACTGCCGGCGTGGTAGTAGACCGACATGTCGGCCCAGGCTGACCCGCCGAGGGCAACCATGACTGCGGTTGTCAGGCCGAGGCGCATGTCCGTCTCCTGTGCGGTGGGCTGGCACGCCGACCGGGCGGAAGTCTGGCAGATCGCCGCCATCAGTCGAAGGGTTCCAAGCGCTGCGCCCTTGGCGGGGTGCAGGGGCGGAGCCCCTGGTCGGCTTCTTGCCGGCCACCACGCGATGGCTTACGCCAACAGCCAAGCGTAACCCGGGAGGATCGCCATGGCCGACGCCTACATCTGCGACTTCGTCCGCACGCCGATCGGCCGCTACGGCGGTGTGCTCAAGGACGTCCGCACGGACGATCTCGCCGCGCATCCGATGCGGGTGCTGAAGGAGCGCAACCCGTCCGTCGATTGGGATCGGCTTGACGACGTGATCTACGGTTGTGCCAACCAGGCCGGCGAGGACAACCGCAACGTCGCGCGCATGGCGGCGCTATTGGCCGGTCTCCCCGACCATGTTTCCGGCTCCACGATCAATCGGCTGTGCGGTTCCGGCCTCGACGCGGTTGGCAGCGCGGCGCGCGCGATCCGCGCGGGCGACGCCGAACTGATGCTCGCCGGCGGCGTCGAAAGCATGACCCGCGCTCCCTTCGTCATGGGCAAGGCGACCGAAGCGTTTTCCCGCTCGGCCGAAGTGTACGACACCACCATCGGCTGGCGGTTCGTCAATCCGCTGATGAAGGCGCAGTACGGCGTGGACGCCATGCCGGAGACGGCCGAGAACGTTGCCGAGGACTTCCAGGTGACTCGCGCCGATCAGGACGCCTTCGCATACCGCTCGCAGATGCGCGCCAAGGCAGCGCAGGAAAACGGCTTCTTCGCCCGCGAAATCGCGCCGGTGGAGATCGCCGGCCGCAAGGGCACGGTGACGGTCGATCGCGACGAGCATCCACGTGGCGACACCACACTCGAGGGTCTGGCGAAGTTGCGGGCGCCGTTCCGCAAGCAGGGCGGCACGGTGACAGCGGGCAATGCGTCCGGCGTGAACGACGGGGCGGCGGCGCTGATCATCGCGTCGGAGCAGGCGGCTAAGCGGCACGGCCTGACGCCTCGCGCGCGCGTTATAGCGATGGCGACCGCCGGCGTGCCGCCGCGGATCATGGGTATCGGTCCGGCGCCGGCAACGCAAAAGCTGCTCGAGCGCCTCGGGATGAAGATCGGCGATATCGACGTGATCGAGCTCAACGAGGCGTTCGCCGCGCAGGGTCTGGCGGTGACGCGCCAACTCGGCCTCCCCGACGATGCGGAGCACGTGAACCCGCATGGCGGGGCGATCGCGCTCGGGCACCCGCTAGGGATGTCGGGTGCGCGCCTTGCGCTGACTGCGCTGAATGCGCTCGAAACGCGTGGCGGCAAGCGTGCGATCGCCACGATGTGCATCGGCGTGGGGCAGGGCATCGCGGCGCTGATCGAACGCGTTTAAGAAAAATTCATAGTGCCGGCCTGAATAAGCCCCCTCCCCGCTGCTGCGGGAGAGGGGGTATTCTTGCGAACGAAGGAGCCGCGCCATGGCCGCCATTGCTGACATCTTTGCCCGCGAGATACTTGACAGCCGCGGCAATCCCACGGTCGAAGCCGATGTGGTGCTCGACAGTGGCGCCATGGGCCGCGCCGCGGTGCCCTCCGGGGCCTCGACCGGCGCGCACGAGGCGGTGGAGCTGCGCGACAACGACCAGGCGCGGTTCGGTGGCAAGGGCGTGCAGAATGCGATCAGCAATGTGGAAGGCGAGATCTTCGACGCGATCGGCGGCCTGGACCCGACCGAGCAGGTGAAGATCGACGAAATCCTGATCGACCTCGACGGCACCGCGAACAAGTCGCGGCTCGGCGCGAATGCGATCCTCGCGGTGTCGCTGGCGGTGGCAAAGGCTGCGGCGGAGGACCTCGGCATTCCGCTGTATCGCCATGTCGGCGGCGTCTACGCGCGCACGCTGCCGGTGCCGATGATGAACATCGTCAACGGCGGCGTGCATGCCGACAATCCGATCGACATCCAGGAGTTCATGATCCAGCCGGTCGGCGCAGGCACGGTGGCGGACGGCATACGCATGGGTTCGGAAATCTTCGCCGCGCTGAAGAAGGGACTGCACGACGCCGGCCACAACACCAATGTCGGCGACGAGGGGGGCTTCGCGCCGAACCTGAAGTCGGCGGACGAGGCGCTGGGCTTCATCACCAAGGCCTGCGAGAAGGCCGGCTATCGTCCGGGCGAGGACGTGACCTTCGCGCTCGATCCCGCCTCCAGCGAGTTCTTCAAGGACGGCAAGTACGTGCTCGCCGGTGAGGGCAAGACGCTCGATGCCGATGGTATCGTACGTTACTACGAGGCGCTGATAAACCGCTATCCGATCGTATCGATCGAGGACGGCTGCGCCGAGGACGACTGGGAGGGATGGAAGCATCTGACTGCCACCCTCGGCAACCGGCTTCAGATCGTTGGCGATGATATCTTCGTCACCAATCCGGAGCGGTTGCTCCGCGGCATCGAGGAGGCGTCGGCCAACGCCATCCTCATCAAGGTCAATCAGATCGGCACCCTGTCGGAAACGCTGGAGACAATGGAAGTCGCCCACAAGGCTGGCTTCCGCTGCGTGATGAGCCACCGCTCGGGCGAGACCGAGGACGCGACCATCGCCGACCTCGCGGTGGCGACGAACTGCGGTCAGATCAAGACCGGCAGCCTGTCGCGCAGCGACCGTACTGCGAAGTACAATCAGCTCATGCGCATCGAGGCGGAACTCGGTCCGGCTGGACGTTATGCCGGTCGGACGATCCTGCGACGCTAGCCGACGGGTTGCTTTTCGCGCGCTCTTTCGCCATATCCGTGGCCGCCGGCATGCGCCGGTAATTCACACGCGGGGCGCCTTTCCCGGCTTGCCGGGTCCGGTGTCGCAAGACCTCAAGGTCCCAGGACGGGCTCCGCGGAGGCACAACCGGACGAAGCGAAAGGACCCGCCCCATGGCGATGCCCGAATTCACCCTGCGCCAGCTCCTCGAAGCCGGCGTCCATTTTGGCCACCACACGCGCCGCTGGAACCCTTCGATGGGTCCCTACCTGTTTGGCGTGCGCAACCAGGTGCACATCATCGATCTGCAACAGACGGTGCCGCTGCTGGATCGCGCGCTGCGTGCCGTGCGCGACGTGACCGCCGCCGGTGGACGCGTGCTGTTCGTCGGTACCAAACGTGCTGCCGCCGAATATGTCGCCGACGCCGCCAAGCGCTGTGGCCAGTACTACGTCAACCATCGCTGGCTCGGCGGCACGCTGACCAACTGGAAGACCATCACCGGTTCGATCAAGCGGCTGCGCCAGATCGAGGAACTGCTCAGCGGCAACATCGAGGGTCTCACCAAGAAAGAGGTGCTCGACATCACCCGCGACCAGGAGAAGCTCGAACGCGCGCTGGGCGGCATCAAGGAGATGGGGGGCCTGCCGGATATCCTGTTCATCATCGATACGAACAAGGAAAAGCTTGCGGTCGAGGAAGCGAACAAGTTGCGCATTCCGGTGGTCGCCATTCTGGACAGCAATTCCGATCCGACCGGGGTGACGTTCCCAGTGCCAGGCAACGACGACGCGATCCGCGCCATCACGATGTACTGCGATCTGGTGGCGGGCGCGGTGCTGGATGGCATCAGCGCCGAGATGGCTGCCTCCGGCCAGGACCTGGGTGCTGTCGAAAATCTGCCGCCGGAAGCGATGCCTGACGTTGAGGTCCCCGCCGAAACGGCGAACGCCTGAGGAGACCGGACCATGCCAGAGATTACCGCGGCCCTGGTGAAGGACCTGCGCGAGAAGACCGGCGCGGGCATGATGGACTGCAAGAAGGCGCTGACCGAGAGCAGTGGCGACATGGAAGCAGCCGTCGACTGGCTGCGCACCAAGGGCCTCGCCGCCGCGGCGAAGAAGTCGGGCCGCGTCGCCGCCGAGGGCCTCATTGGCGTTATTTCCGCGCCAGGGCGCGCGGCAATGGTGGAGGTGAACGCCGAGACAGACTTCGTTGCCCGCAACGACACGTTCCAAGGCTTCGTCGAGGCGGTCGCCGGTATCGCATTGAAGATCGGCGAGGACGTCGATGCGATCAAGGCCGCGCCGTTCCCCGGCTCCGGCCGCACCGTGGCAGAGGAACTGACGCATCTGGTCGCAACTATCGGCGAGAACATGAACATCCGCCGCGCGCGCGTGCTGAGCGTCGGCAGTGGTGTTGTCGCGAGTTACGTGCACAACACGCTGAGGCCGGGGTTGGGCAAGATCGGCGTGCTGGTGGCGGTCGAGGGCACCGGCGAAATGGCGGCGCTGGAGACACTCGGTCGCCAGGTCGGCATGCATATCGCGGCAAGCACCCCGGAGGCGATCGACGTCGACAGTGTCGATCCCGCTGCGCTGGCACGCGAGAAGGCGGTGCTGGTCGAGCAGGCGCGCCAGTCGGGCCGACCGGAGAACATCATCGAGAAGATGGTCGAGGGCCGCATCCGCAAGTTCTACGAGGAGGTCGTGCTGCTCGAGCAGGTCTGGGTGCATGACGGCGAGAGCCGGGTGAAGGCGGTGCTCGGCAAGGCTGGCGTGAAGCTTGCCGGGTTCGCGCGGTTCAAGCTGGGCGAAGGCATCGACAAGCCGGAGGGACCCGACTTCGCCTCCGAGGTGGCGGCAACGGCGGGAGTATAACGCTCACCGGAGGGTCAGGCATGGCGATCGAGACGCGACCACTTTCGCCTTCGTTTGCCGCAGAGATCGTGGGCATCGATCTCACCGAACCGATTAGCGCTGCGACGCTCGATGCCGTGTGGTCCGCGATAGACCGCTACGCCGTTGTGGTCTTCCGCGACCAGCGCCTCAGCGACGCGCAATTGCGTGACTTCGCGGACCGGTTCGGCCCACTGGAGATCGGCCGCGCCGCCGCTCGCCCAGGACGGCGGCGCCTCGCTATTCCGCAGATCGGTGACATCTCCAACCTCGACGTGGACAATAATGTCCGCGCACTCGACGACCGGCGTCGCCTGGACAGCCTCGGCAACCGGTTGTGGCACACCGACGCCTCGTACATGCCGGTCCCCGTCGTCCTCGGGATGCTGCATGCGGTTGCCTTGCCGCCGCCCTCACCGTTCGGCAACGGCGAGACCGAGTTCGCCGACATGCGCGCCGCCTACGACGCGCTGCCGGACAGCACCCGGCAGGCGATCGACGAACTGGTCGTGGAGCACGACATCTTCTGGTCGCGCGGCCAGATCGGCTTCACCGAATTTCCAGCCGGCGAGCGCGAGCAATATCCCGCGTCGCCACAGCGACTGGTGCGCCTGCACCCCGGTTCTAAGCGCAAGACGCTCTATCTGTCCGCGCACGCCTCGCACATCGTTGGCTGGCCGGTCGCAGATGGCCGCCTGCTGTTGTGGGACCTCACCGCGCATGCCACGCAGCGCCAGTTCGTTTACAGCCACACCTGGCGGGTCGGCGATCTGGTGATCTGGGACAACCGCTGCACGATGCACCGTGGCCGCCCGCACGACGAGTCGCAGCCGCGCGATCTGCGTCGGGCCACCACGCTGGATGGCTCCTCGACGCTTGATCAGGCGGCCTGACCGCGGGGAACTTGTTGCGGCCGGCCGCTCTGGGTAGGGTGCGCGCCGCCATCGTCAGGGACTCGCTTCCCATGCCAGGCCGTCCGGTCTACCAGCGCGTCCTTCTGAAGCTATCAGGCGAAGCCCTGATGGGCCGCCGCGAGTATGGCCTCGACAATGACACCGTCCGTGCCATCGCCAGCGATATCGGCGACGTGGTCGGCATGGGAGTGCAGGTCTGCATCGTGATCGGCGGCGGCAACATCTTCCGCGGCGTCTCGGGCGCCGCGGCGGGGATGGAGCGCGCTCAGGCCGACTACATGGGAATGCTTGCCACCGTGGTGAACGCGCTCGCCATGCAGTCCGCGCTGGAGAAAAGCGGCGTGCCCACGCGGGTGCAGTCCGCGATCCCGATGTCCTCGGTCTGTGAGCCCTACATCCGCCGCCGCGCCGAACGACACATGGAGAAGGGCAGGGTGGTCGTCTTTGCCGCCGGCACCGGTAATCCGTTCTTCACGACGGATACCGCCGCCGCACTGCGTGCCGCGGAGATGCATTGCGACGCCTTGCTCAAGGGCACCCAGGTCGACGGTGTCTATTCCGCCGACCCGCGCAAGGTCGCCGATGCAACCCGCTACGATCAGCTCACCTATCTTGAGGTCCTGGCGAACGACCTCGGCGTGATGGACGCCGCCGCGATCAGCCTGGCGCGCGAGAACGCCCTGCCGATCGTGGTCTTCAACATCCACGCCATGGGCGCGTTCGCCGCTGTGGTTCGTGGCGAGGGTCGCTTCACTAAGATCATCGAACAGTCATAAAACACCGGGGACGACGTCTGGGAGGCCACCATGGCACAAGCTGATGTCAACAAACTGAAGCAGGACCTGACCCGCCGCATGGATGGCGCACTCGACACGCTGAAGCGCGAGTTCAATGGGCTGCGCACCGGGCGGGCACATCCCGGCCTGCTGGAACCAGTGAAGGTGCAGGCCTACGGATCCGAGATGCCGCTGACCCAGTGCGGCACAGTGGGCACGCCCGAGCCGCGTATGCTGACTGTGCAGGTCTGGGACCGCAGCCTTGTCGGCGCGGTCGAGAAGGCGATCCGCGATTCCGGGCTGGGTCTCAATCCGGCCTCCGACGGACAGCTGGTCCGTGTGCCGATCCCGCAACTCACGACTGAGCGGCGTACCGAGCTGGTGAAGGCGGCGCACAAGTACGCCGAAGGCGCGAAGGTTGCGGTGCGCGCCGTGCGGCGTGACGGCATGGAGCAGATCAAGACCCATGAGAAGAAACACGAGATCGGCGAGGACGTGGCAAAGGACTGGAGCACCGACGTGCAGAAGGTCACTGACCAGTTCATCAAGCGGGTGGACGATCTGCTGACCGACAAAGAAAAGGACATCCGTCAGGTCTGACCCGCGCTGATGCCCTTTACCGCCATCCGGCGCGAGGCGGCCGTGTCGCCAGGCGCGTGCCCCGAGCATGTCGCGATCATCATGGATGGCAACGGCCGCTGGGCCGCGTCGCGTCACCTGCCGAAGATCGCCGGCCATCGCGAGGGTGCCCGCGCAGTCCGCCGGACGATCGAGGCGGCAATCGAGAGCGGTGTCGCCTGGCTGACAATCTATGCGTTCAGCAGCGAGAACTGGCGTCGGCCGCTGGGCGAGGTGCTCGATCTGACCGGCCTGCTGCGCCAATACCTGAAGAGCGAGCTCGCCGAACTCAGAGCGAACGGCGTGCGGCTGCGGATCATCGGCGACCGGGCGCGGTTCGATCCCGACATTCAGCATGATCTGGCCAAGGCGGAAGCCGATACTTCGACCAATACCAGGCTCAACCTGACGGTCGCGCTGTCCTACGGTGCGCGGGCGGAGATCGCGGCTGCCGCGCGAAAATTGGCTGAGGCGGCACGCGACGGCACACTCGACCCGCAACAGATCGACGAGGACCGCCTCGCCAGCGCCTTGGCCACCCTGGGGATGCCTGATCCGGACCTGATCATCCGCACGTCGGGCGAGCAGCGGCTGTCCAATTTTCTCCTCTGGCAAGGCGCATACGCGGAACTGGTGTTTCTCGACGTTCTGTGGCCGGACTTCGGTGCCGAGCATTTTGCGGCGGCGCTGGCCGAATACGCGAGACGAGAGCGGCGCTTTGGTGCCCGCCCTGGCTGAGTGCCCGAGGCGCTGGGCTGACCTGGGCATCCGCGTGATCTCAGCGCTGGTGCTGGCGCCCATCACCATTGCCTGTGTCTGGGTAGGAGGCATCGTCTTCACGGTCATTGTCGCCGCGGCGGTGGTCGGTCTGGCCGTGGAGTGGCTGGGCCTGTGTCGCCGATCGAGCCGTACGTTGCTGCGCCCTGCCGGTCTGGCTTACGTCATCCTTGCGGGCGTGGCGATCCTTTGGCTGCGTCATGACCCTGTCGCGGGTCGCGCCGACGTGCTGTTCCTGCTGTTCATCGTCTGGGCTGGCGATATCGGCGCCTACCTGGTCGGTCGTTGGATCGGCGGTCCCCGCCTGGCCCCCCTTATTTCCCCCGGCAAGACGTGGTCAGGCTCGATGGGCGGCCTGCTCGCCGCCATCGCGGCCGGTTCGCTGGTGGCCCATTTCCTGTCAGACGCAGCGACCTGGCGAGCAATGTTGATCGCCGCCGCGCTCGGTGTCGTTGCGCAGGCCGGCGATCTGTTGGAAAGCTTCGTCAAGCGTCGGTTGCAGGTGAAGGATTTCGGGTCATCTCATTCCTGGCCATGGTGGGCTGTTCGACCGCCTCGATGGCGTGCTTGCCGCGGCCCCGATTGCCGCCCTGCTGGCGCTCACCCTGGGACGTGGAGTAGTTCTGTGGCAATGACCTCGGCACCGCGCAGCGTCACCGTCCTCGGCAGCACCGGCAGCGTCGGAACCCAGACGGTCCAGCTCCTTGCGGCCGAACCCGAGCGTTTTGAGGTCCGCGCGCTTGTCGCCGGCCGCAACGCGCGGCTGCTGGCCGAACAGGCCATAGCCCTCAACGCCGATCGTGCGGTGATCGCCGACCCCGCCAATTACGCCGAGCTCCGCCAGGCGCTGGCAGGCACCCGCATCGACACCGCGGCGGGCCCCGAGGCCGTCGTGGCGGCTGCCGCCCTCCCCGCCGACTGGACCATGGCGGCCATAACGGGTGCCGCTGGTCTTGCCGCCACCCTGGCCGCGATCAGCCGTGGGGCCTGTGTGGCGCTCGCCAACAAGGAGGCCCTGGTCTGTGCCGGCGAGGTCATGCTGCGCGCGGTGCGCGAAGCTGGCGCCACACTGTTGCCGGTGGACTCCGAGCACAACGCGATCTTCCAGGCGTTGGAAGACGGCAATCGATCGGCGGTCGAGAAGATCGTGCTCACCGCCTCGGGCGGACCGTTCCGCACCGCCTCGCTCGACGACATGGCAGCCGCAACGCCGGACATGGCGCGCAAGCATCCGGTCTGGTCGATGGGAGCCAAGATCAGCATCGATTCCGCCACCTTGATGAACAAGGGCCTCGAGCTGATCGAGGCGGCGCGGCTGTTCTCGCTCCAGGAATCCCAGATCGACGTGCTGGTGCATCCGCAGTCAGTGATCCACGGCCTGGTGTTCTACCGGGACGGCAGCGTTCTCGCGCAGCTCGGCTCGCCCGATATGCGCATTCCGATAGCACATACGCTGGCCTGGCCGGAGCGGATGACGACGCCGTCACCCCGGCTCGACCTTGCCAGCCTTGCCACGCTCGACTTCATGGAACCGGACACCGAGCGCTTCCCGGCACTGCGGCTCGCGCGTGACGCGCTGCGGGCGGGCGGCGGCGCGCCGGCGATACTGAACGCGGCGAACGAGGTCGCTGTCGAAGCCTTCATGAAACGCCGGATCGGCTTCCTTGATATTGCCGCGATGGTGGCCGATGTGCTGGAGGCCATGGGCACGCATCCAGCCAATACGCTCGACGAGGTGGTGGCGCTCGACGCCGCCGCCCGACGCACCGCGGAGCGCCTGACCGCGGTGCGAGCCAGCCGAACCCTTAACTAACCGAAAGCACGCCAAACCATGCCCGCCGTGTTGCAAAGTATCCTCGCATTTCTCGTCGTGCTTGGCGTGCTGGTATTCGTGCACGAGTTTGGCCACTACCTGGCGGCCCGGCTCGTCCGCGTGCATGTCGAGGTGTTCTCGATCGGCTTCGGACCGGCGATCGCCACCTGGCGCGACCGCGTAGGCACGGTGTGGAAACTTGCCTGGCTGCCGCTCGGCGGCTACGTGAAACTGCACGGCCACGAACGTCCCGAAGTGGTTGCCGCGAATGAGCCAGCCGGTGCCGCACCTGACGGCAGTCGCTGGATTCCGGGTCGTGTGTTTCACGAGAAGCCCGTCGCCGCGCGCGCTCTGGTCGTTGCCGCCGGACCGATCGCCAATTTCGTTTTGGCCATGGTGCTGTTCGCCGTGTTGTTCGCCACCGCAGGACGACCGGTGATCCTGCCAATTGCCGGGGGCGTGCTGCCCGATAGCGCCGCCGCACACGCGGGCATTCGGGCCGATGACCGGTTGCTGAGCATCGCAGGGACGCCTGTCGCAAGCTTCGAGGACATTCAGCGCATCATCTCGGCCCATCCTGCCGAGACGCTGCCCATCGCGATCAAGCGGGGCAATGACACGCTGGAACTGAAGGTGCTCACTGATGCACGCGAGTTTGGCGGGCACATGGTCGGAATGCTGGGTATCCGTGGCAGCCAGGTGGAGTATCAGCGGCTTTCCCTGGCCCAGGCGCTCGTGGGCGGCGTGACTCAGACCTGGCAGGTAACCTCGGATACCGTCGCGGGTGTGGCGCAGATGATCAGTGGCCAACGCGGCACCGAGGACATCGGCGGGCCACTGCGCATCGCACAACTCTCCGGCCAGGTGGCGCAGCTGGGGCTCGCGAGCCTGGTGTCGTTCATTGCCGTGCTGTCGGTGAACCTCGGTCTGATCAATCTGTTCCCGATCCCGGTCCTGGATGGCGGGCACCTGCTGTTCTACCTGGCCGAGGCGATCCGTGGCCGGCCGATCCCGGCGCGCGCGCAGGAATATGGTTTCCGTGCGGGACTGGCACTGCTTGCCGGGCTGTTCATACTCGCCACGTGGAACGATTTGACGCATTTCGGCATCTTCCACTGAAGATCAGCTCAGCTCTCGGCGTCCCTCTCGTCCTGGACGACTGAGACCAGATCGACGCCAAGCTGGGCCAGTGGCTTCGCCGCCAACCACGATGTGACGTGCCGAACCAGGACGCGCGCCTGGTAGGCGTGCAAGCTGTCGAGCGCCTTGGCCAGCCTCGCCGTGTCGACTGCTGCACCTGTGTCCTGAAGCACGACGATCGCTGCGGCAAGCATCGAGAATTCAATCAACGGGGGCTCCATGCTGTCGGACTGAAAGCCGATGCCGTGGCAGTACGGGCGCAACCGCATGATACAATCCAGGATGCGACTCCTGGGGACGCCTTTCGGCAGACCGGACAGTACGAGGATGAGCCGTTCTCTCAGTCGATTGTCGAGCGCCTTGCACGCGGCGACATAGCGCTCCGTGCGTCGACGATCGAGGAATACCTCGAAGTCGACGTTGACCAGGACCAGCAGCCCGCCACCCTCTGCGATATCGCTGATCGCCCGGTTCGCCGCGACGCCAAGTACCAGGCGATCGAAATCGAAGTTCTGTCGTTCGCTCATTGGCAGCGTCGAATAGGCGGCGAGGATCCGCTGCTCTTGCTCAAGCGGCAGGCGCGCGAAGTGTGCGACGATGCCATGGGTGTGCCGATCGCGTACCGGTTCCAATCGGCAGCGCGTTGAGTTCACCGCGTGACGCAGCGTGTCGCGGGCACGCGCCTCGATCTGGGCAAGCCGGCTGTTGAGCCGCTCGCCGATCACCGTGGCGAGCATGTCGGCGGAACGGCCGGGCACTTGCGGCACATCCACTGCCGCAGCAATGGCTGATACGGTCGCGATCGCCTCCGTCTCGCCTTCGCCGATCAGGCGGGTGCGGATTTCCCGTGCCATGGCAGAGGCGCGGAACGCGGCTTCGTCTTCGGTGGCGCTGGCGAAGCAGATGAGAAAGCCGCCGTCGGCTGTGCGCGACCAGGTATCGTGAGATCCGCAACGGCGGCGGATGACGTGCTCGGCGCTGGACATCGCGCGCGCTGCCACCGCGGCCCAGCGCGGTCCGAGCGCCTCCCTCACCTCGTCCAGGCCAATCAGTCTGATCTTGCCGGCGACGTGGACTGTCGCCGACGGCCCATCGAGGCGGTGCAGCACGGTAATGATGCGGAAGCGTCGAAGGTCGTCACGCTGCATTGTGGCGGAGGTCAGCTCGACCGGCAGCTCGCTGCCGTCGGCGCACAGCAGCCGAGTGGCCAACGAGTAACCGCGTCTGTCTTCCCCCTGACGCTGAACTGCGGCGATCGCCGCCGGACGAAAACTGGGCGCATTGCAGTCGATCGCGCGCTTGCCGACCAGAGCACCGGGCGCATAACCGAGCAGGTCGTCCATCGCCGGATTGGTCATGTGGATCAGCCCGGTGTCAGAGACAATTGCCACCGGCGCCTTGACGCACAGGAATACCTTCCCAAGCAGCCCCTGGATCGCCGTCTGCTGCTGGCTCGCATGCAGCGCTTCGGTAATGTCGCGCCCGAGCAGCACAAAGCACGGCGGTGAGGATCCCCGCACAGGCATCAGGTGCAGTCCGAGCCAGAACGGCGCGCCGGATTGCCTGCTGCACAGCATCTCGGAGCGGATCGAGCGGTGTTCCCGGACAGCTCCCATGATCTCGGCCCAGCGGTCCTGACCCCCGTCTCCGGCGGCGAACGAGGCAAAGGTTTGGCCGGTCAGTTCATCATGGCTCCGTCCGATCGCGCGACAGAAGGCGTCGTTGGCCATAGCGACCACGAAGTTCTCGTGATCAGGACCGCTCTGTTCCAAGACCACGACGAGGTCGTCCGATTGATCCAGCGTGTCGTAAAGCATGCGCTGGAGCGATGCCGGCTCGAGCAAACCATGCCGCATGCGCGTGGCCTATTTGGCTGCCACTCCACAATAGCGGAGACGGTCTTAATCCTGCGCTAATGCGCGATGCGACGGATCCACGCCCCCGCCGTCGTCACCGCATCGCGCGCCTTCTGCACGCCGTCAGTAGCGCGCAGGAAACCGTGCAGCACGCCCTGATAGATTTCGAGCTCCACCGGCACGGCGGCTTCCCGTAGCCTCGCCGCGAGCGCCTCGCCCTCCGAGCGCAGTACATCGAGCTCGGCGAGCTGGATCAGCACCGGCGGCAGGCCGGTCAGGTCGGCGCGCAAGGGTGCTGCGAGCGGATGCGAGCGGTCTGCGTCATGCGGCAGGTAGACGCTCCAGTAGAACGCCATCTTCTCGCGCGTCAGCACGTGGCCGGTGGCGAATTCCTGATAGCTCGGTGTGTCGAACCGGCTGTCGCACACCGGGTAGGCGGTGACGATGCCGGAGATCTTCGGACCACCGCTGTCACGCAACAGCAGTGCCGTCGCGAGAGCAAGGTTGCCGCCTGCCGAATCACCGCCGAGCAGGATGCATGTCGGATCGAGGCCCCAGGTCGTACCCTCGCGCGCGACATGCCGCATCACGGCGGCGCATTCCTCGAGTGCCTGGGGGAATTTCGCCTCTGGTGACAGCGCATAGTCCACACTGACGACAGCGACCTCGCCTGCCGCGGCGAGCGACCGCGCGGCCGAATCGTGGGTATCGACCGAGCCCCAAACCCAGCCGCCGCCGTGGAAATACACCACGACCGGCAGCGGTCGGTCGGTGCGCGGACGATGCACGCGGCAATAGATGCGCCGGCCGCGTGCCGCCACCCAGCGCTCCGTGGTTTCAGCCATCTCCGGACCGAGGGCACCACGCGCGAGGCTGATTGCGTCGTTCACCGCGCGATGCGGCTCCAATGGGATTTCCAGCTTCACGGGTGGGAACTTCGCGGCAATCGCCTCGGCCGCCGCCTGATAGGCACGCATCTCCGGATCCCAGCGCGACCTGTCGCCCATGTCTCGCCTCCTGTCATTTGCGGCCACTATGCAACGCCGCGGGCAACGTCTTGGCAATGCGTGGTAGATACTGTCCCCGCTCGCCACATTATCGTGCTGGCACCATGCACCTGCTGCGCAACAAGCCCGTCGGGCGTTTCAGTCCCTCCTGCCTGTTCCACCCGGAATCGATCACCATGATCGGTGCTGGTTCGGAGGCGGGTGTCCAAGTGATGGCCAACCTCCACTCCGGCGGCTTCAAGGGCACGCTGTTGCAGGCGGATAGCGTCGAAGGCATCGAGGCTCTGCCTGCCGCGTCGGATCTCGCCGTCATCGCGGTGCCGCCGACGCGGCAAATGTTCCAGGCGCTGGCCGCCAAGGGCACGCTCGTTGCGGTCGTTGTCTGCGATGCGGACGACCTGTCCGACCCGGAGATCCGCGGCGGTGTGCGCGTGCTGGGACCGGGCTCGTTCGGTATCGCTGTGCCCGCGATCGGGTTGAATGCCTCGCGGGCACATCTCGTGCCGCCCGTCGGCCGGATCGGGCTCGTCTCGCAGTCGGCGTCGTTGTGTCGCACCGTGCTCGACTGGGCGGGACCGAATGGCGTGGGCTTCAGCCATATCGTCGGCATCGGCGGACGTGCGGACATCGGCTTCGGCCTTGTGCTGGACTGGCTGTCGCGCGACCCCGGAACCGGCGCGATCCTGCTCGACATCAGGCAGTTGCGGAATCGCCGCGCGTTTCTCTCTGCGGCTCGCGCTGCGTCGCGGCTACGGCCGGTGGTGGCCATCCAGGCGGGCAGTTCAATCGAGGACCCCGGCGGTGGCACCGAACGTGCCTTCGAGGCGGCGCTGCGCCGGGCGGGCGTCCTTTGTGTCACCACGCTCGAGGACCTGCTGGCCGCCGCTGAAATCCTCGCTCGCGCTCGGCCGGTCCGGAGCGAGGCGCTGAGCATCATCACCAACGCGATCACTGCCGGTCGCATGGCCGCAGATGCCGTGCTGCGCCATGGGCTGCAGCTTGCATCGGACATCGTTCATGTGGAGCCGGGGAATTCCGGGCGTCTGGCGACGCTGGCGGCCGCGGCTGGCACTCCAGGCGTGGGCGGTGTGTTGGTGGTCCATGCGCCATCTGGTGGCGCGGATGAACCGGCGATCGCCGCCCTCGCCGAATGTCGCGACAGGGTGAAAGTGCCCCTCCTGGTCTGCGCCATGGGCGAGTCAACCGGTGCGGCGTCGCGGCGTCGCTTGGCCGAGGCAGGCATGGCAGTGTTCGCCACGCCTGAGCATGCGGTGCGCGGTTTCCAACACCTCGTGCAGGATCGCCGGAATCGCGCCGCGGCGCGCGAGTTGCCGCACAGCGCGGTGCTGACTGTGGCCCCGGATCGCGACGCTGTGCGCCTGGTATTTGCGTCGATGCGCCGCGCCGACCGTCTTGCCACGATGCAGGACGAGGCGCTGGCGGTACTCTGTGCGTATGGCATTCCGGTGGTGCCGAGCCGTGCCGTCGCGTCACCGGAAGATGCGGCTGCGGCGGCATCGCTGCTGGGCTACCCGGCGGTGGTGAAGCTCCGCCAGAGCGTGCGCCCCGACGCACGAGCCTCGGGCGGTCTGGCACTCGATCTGCATGACGTGAACGAGGTCATGTCGGCGGCAGAGCAGATCGCCGCGCGGAATGCTGTAGGGGGACTTCTCGCTGCTGGTGCAACGCCAGGCGGTTCGCTGGCGTCAGCTTCGGATCCGGGTTGATGACGACGCCACGTTCGGGCCGATCATCAGCTTCGGTCAGGGCGGAACCACGGCCGATATCGCGGGCGATGCGTCCGCCGATCTGCCGCCGCTCAATCTGGCGCTGGCGCATGGCCTGATCGGGCGCACGCGTGCAGCGTCGACGCTGGCGCGGTTCCGCGACAACCCGCCGGCGAACGAGTCCGCTGTCGCGGAGGCGTTGGTGCGGGTCAGCCAGCTCATCGTCGATTTCCCCGAGATTGCCGAACTGGATCTGAACCCGCTGATCGTCGACACCGATGGTGTCGTGGCGGCGGATGCCTGGCTGCGGCTGCGCGAGGGGGGAGATGATGGCGGCGGGCTCGCGATTACCCCGTATCCGGTCGAGCTGGTGGAACACTGGATCACGCCCGATGGCGAGCGATTGATCGTTCGGCCGATAAGGCCCGAGGACGCCGATGGGCACGGCGCCTTCTTCAGTCGTCTGTCGCCGCAGGACATTCGCTATCGCTTCTTCTCCGCGATGCGCGAGCTGTCGCCCGAGCAGATGGCGCGGCTCACCCAGATCGACTACGACCGCGAAATGGCCTTCATCGCGCTGCGCGAAGTCAGCGGCGAGACGGTCGGCGTCGCGCGCCTGGTGTGTGAGGATGAGCGCCAGGGCGAATTCGCGGTGATCGTGCAGGGCGACATGAAGGGCAGGGGAGTGGCCAGCCATCTCATGCGGCGTCTGATCGACTGGGCGCGTCGGCGCGGCCTGTCCGCGGTCGTCGGCCAGGTGCTGGCGGACAACGCGCCGATGCTGGCCTTCGTGCGGCACCTCGGATTCGGCGTGAAACGCATGCCGGAGGAACCGGACGTGGTGGAGGCGCGGCTCACGCTGGAGTAGTCTTGCGGAATGGGAACGTCCGCGGCGCGCCTCGCCGGCGCCGATCTGCGTGCCGCGCGACGGCATGCGATACTCTATGTGCTGAGCGCCTCGGCGACCTTCACCGTGGGATCGGCGTTGGTCAAGGCACTGACGGCGGACTTCCCGGTGCTCGAAATCGTCATGTTCCGCAGCATCGTTGGCTTCCTGGCGATGCTGCCGATGATCGTGCGCAGCGGCGGCCTGGCCGCGCTCAAGACACGGCGGCCGGTGGGTCATGTGATGCGAACGATCTATGGCTTCATTGGCACCGTTACGTCGGTGTACGGCTTTGGCGTGCTGCCGCTGGTCACCGTGACGGCGCTTGGCTTCGCCATGCCGCTGTTCCTGACCATCGTGTCGGTGCCGCTGCTGGGCGAGCGCGTGGGGCCACGCCGCGCCACCGCGGTGGTGGTGGGTCTGGTCGGCGTGATGGTGATGCTGCGGCCCTGGCATGTCGATGCCGGTTCGATGCCGCTCGGCGCGGTGGCGATCGTGATGGCCGGCGTCTTCACCTGGTCGCTGTCGATGATCAACATCCGCCAGATGGGCGATGCCGGCGAGCGCAACGTGACCATCGTCTCGTGGTACAGCCTGGGAACCGCGGCGCTGGCGGCAGTCGGCTGTCTCACCGAATGGGTGACGCCGACCCTTTGGCAGCTTGCCACTCTGGTTAGTGCCGGCCTGCTGTCGGGGTTCGCACAGCTGCTGATGACCGAGGGCTATCGCGCGGCGGAGACGACCTTGGTGGCGCCGTTCGAGTATGGTGCGATCATCTACGCGACCGTGCTCGGGATCGCGATCTGGGGTGAGTGGCCGGACGTCTGGAGCCTGACGGGTGTCGCGATCCTGATCGCGTCGGGCCTGTATATCTGGCACCGTGAGGTGACGCTCGGGCTGCGCCGATGACCGACTGCGCGTTGTGGGCAGTCGCTCAATGGCTGAACGCCGACATCAGGCCGAGCGGGCACCCAAGGCTCAATGTTGATCCGACGCCATCAAGCGCTGGATGACAGATCACATCGAGCCCTGCTACACGACCGCGCCTTTGGCGCACGCGTGAGCCTTTCAGGGTGTCTTTGTCGGCATGGGTGAAGGCGCCGGCGAGCCATGCTGGATCGATGCCAACTCCTTTGCATTAAGGTCATCCGCGCTGCGGTCGGCATGCGTGGCGGTCATTGCCGGCATCTTGTGGGCCGGCGCCGGGTGGGTCACGTGACGCGGCTGGACGGTTCCTTGGGCTGGAGTGTTCTGTGCGAACGCGGGACCCGCAGTGAGAACGAGCGCCGAAAGACCAACGATGAGCTTAGTGCGGAGCATCTGGGTGTTCCTTTTCTCTCTGAACTAGCCACTACCATAGCACGAAGTTTAGGGCTGCCCAGTTTCCGAACATCACGGGAACAGTTGCCGGGCAACTGCCGTCGGTTGAAATTCGTGCGTCCTGTGTCATCGCAGCAACGCCACCACCACAGTGACAATCCCAAGCACGAGGTTGACAGCGATCAGCTTCCGTATGCGATCGATGCACGCCGCTGCGGTGTTGCGGTCTGTCGTGCGGCGGAACCGCGCATAGGGGCCGAAGATGATGAGCAGGAATATCGCGCTCATGATCAGCCCGAGCAGCATCATCAGGTGCACGTTCCAGCCGACGAAAGCCGGGCCGCCGTAGAAGCCGAACAGTACCGCGAAGCCGGTCAGCAGGATCAGCGGCATGGCGTGCCATACGATCAGGAAGAAGCGGCGAAACACCTGCGTGTGGAGTGCGATGCGCTGAATCGGCTCGAGCACCGACAGGCTCGGACGCAGCACGACATAGGCGAAGAACATGCCACCGACCCAGACCACCGCGCACAGCACATGCACGGCAAGCACCCAACCCCAGACGTTCATCCCATCAGCTCCTGTAGTTCGGCGAGCAGCGCGCGCAGTTCCTCGGCAGCGGTCGAGCGCGGCGCGGCCTCGGTGACGCCGAGACCGGCGGCGAAGGCATGCGCGAAGCCGGCGCGGTTGCCAAGGGCCGAGCGGAGCAGTGGCAGATTGCGGGCGCCGAGGTCGGCGGTGATGGCGTCGCGCAGTTTCGAGGTGGGTGGCGTGCGGTTGAACATCAGGTGGGCCGGGCGGCGCTCGTCGGCTGCGAGACGCAGCGTGCCTTCGGCCGCCCAGATGTCCGGCATGCTCGGCTGGATCGGCACCAGAACGAGATCGGCGGCGCGCACCGCGACACGCGCATCGGTGTCGAGCTGCGGTGGGCTGTCGATGACCACGAGGTCATGGTCGCGCTTCAGGCGCTCGAGTTCGGCTGGAAGGCGCCAGCCTGAGATGTCGGAGAAGGCGAGGGCGGCCGCCTGCCGCAAGCGCGCACGGCGGAGCGAATGCCAGCGGCTGAGGCTCTTTTGCGGGTCGATGTCGAGCAGGCCGACCCGGCGCTCCGGCGCAAAGGCGGCGGCGATGTTGGCGGCCAGCGTCGTCTTGCCGGTGCCGCCCTTCTGCTGTGCGACCGTGATCACCACCGCCATGGCGTGCGACTCCGTTGGTGCAGCGCAGTATAGCCGATCAGGCGACGCTGGGTTTCCGTCTCACCGGCGTCTCGTTGCCCTGTCGGTGAGACGACCGGACGCGATGTTGGAACGGCGGGTTTTTACCATCGGCGATGTACCAGAATGACGATCTCGGAAAGGACTTTCGCGCGGGGTTCAGGTCCAGTCTCGGCGACAAGGCGGATTCCCTGATCGTCAGCGAGCAAACCTTCGAGGCAGTGGTTGCTTCACGCCTTTATCGGTGCGAAGGCGGCGATCTTCTCTGGCAGCTCGGTGATCGCGAGGCTGACCGCGAAACCGACGGCGAACGCCTCGACATAGTCGAAGCTCTTCTCACCGAAGGCTTTCTTCCCTGAATTGAATCGCCAGTAATAGACAACCGATGCAACCAGCAGCGCCAACGCGAAGCGCGCATTTAAGAATGCATCTGCGAGCGCTTGCGCACCTGTGACGGGCGACGGACCAAGCAGCAGCGTCGTATCACCTTCGCCGAGTACCCTGCCCTGCGGCGTCAGAGCCGCGTCGATGTGTTCGGCGACAAGCAGGCGCGGATGCCGCGTGCGCGGTGCATCGGTACTCGTGCTCGATCGGACCCCTCTGCCGGATCGCCTCCACGCTGGTGATCAATGGGGGGCTGCCGTCCTGGAAATCGACTCCGATCTGGATGCCGGAACCCCAGAGCGGATCGAGACCTTCGACCTCGAAGACAATCCGACGCCCGACGGTGCGCTCCTCGGGTGGCGTGCGGATCTTCAGGGTCAGTGTCCGCGGTTCGGTCGCGAGCTGGCGCGTCAGAGTGATCGCCTCCGCGACGCCGGAGAGTTCCGCCGAGGCGATGCGTGCGGAAGCGGGGATCGGAGCGTTGGCCAGCATTGCGACAAATACGTCGCGGGACAGGGCAATACGTCGTTTCTCCAATTCCCCCAGAACATCGAGGCAGTGCTTTGCCGGATCGCCATCGATGTCTGCCTGTAGTGTCTCGAAGCGGATGCGATCCAGATCGGCCTCCCATCCAATCTGCTTAGGTCCTGCCGGTTGGAGGCGGACGTTCTCCTCTGTCGCGGCCACGTTGCGCAGCAGCGCATCGCGCTCATCCGTGCATTCGGCGCGCAGGATGGGCGTGGTCAGGCCGCTCACATGCTGGGTTTGCCAATCGCTCCAGGCATTCAATAGAGCGCGGTAGAGCGGCGGCGTTGCTTTCAGATCGCCCGACGACAACGCCTGTCCGATCGCGTCGGTGCGTGCCGTCAGCACATCGCGCATGCGCGCGTCCGGCACGCTGGCGATCATCTCGCGCCACGCTGCGAGAATCCGGGTCGAGCCGGCAATTCTGTCCTGCGGCGAGGCCGGCTTCTCTGCCACCACCTCGTTGACTATGTGCTCAATGCGATCGGAACTGGTCTCTGCGACAGCCTGGTCCGATGCAGCCTGGAAACGCTGCTTCATTTGCGCGGTGCGCGCGCGTATCAGCGCGGTCTCGGCGGAATTGATCGCCATGTCGGCCGCAGTGAAGGAGGCGGGCGTGGCGTTGTCGCCAAGCTTTGCCGAGGCTCCGTCCAGTTGATCCTGAATCGCGGTGCGGTCGGCTTCCGGCAGATCCGCTGCGGAGAGCCTCTGGCGCATGGACAGATCTGCAACGGCGATCGCACTGCCTGCTCCGGCGAATGCGATCCACGTGTGCATCCGTTCGTCCAGCATGGCGGCTGCGCGTCGAATCCAGCGTCGCACTGCGATCGCCTGCACCCGGGCTGCGTCCTCCTGGCCCGCGGCAAGCAGGAGATGCACCCGGTCCAGCTGCGGTGTCAGTTCCAGCGAGACCCATTGCATCGGCACGCCGATGAATTGCTGCTTCCAGTCGTACAGAAAAGTGTCGAGCCGCGCGGCGAACCCTGGCGTGGTCGGCGCATTGGGCCGCGCCTCACTTGCCGTGGTCTTCATCTGTGCCTGCAGGGCCTGCCAGTCGCGGGAGAGGTCTTCCACCTCTGCCGCCGCAGGGCTGGCATCCTTGATCGATGCGCGCAGTGTCGCGGCGGTTGCCAGCGCGGTCTGCCGGTGTGTGCTCGCTTCCTCCGACCGGTGATCAACGATTGACCAGGCATGCGGCTGGCTGAGTGCTGTCACCGCCGTATCGAAGTCACGGTCCATGTCCTCGATGTCATGGCTGAACCGCTCGGGGGGCGGGTGGCGCTCGAGCCATTCATGCGTGAGTTGCCGTTGCGCGAGTGCTTCGCGCAACTGGGACGTGACGCTGCCCGCGCCGGTCAGTGCGTTTGTTGTGCCGACGACCGCGAGGCCGAGCAGCATGCAGGCGATGCCCCACAATGGGCTTGCGGACACAGCCGCCGTGAGCGGGATCGCCAGAGCCCCAATGCCAGCCGTTCCGAATCGAACCGTCGACGCATAGATGCCTGGTCGTCCTGGAACAGAGCCGCTGATCTCGAGCAACGCTTCTTCGCCCGGCGCCAATACCCCGCTTGCAGGAGAGATCACAGCGCTGCGCAGTCCGCCCTCCGCGCCGGCACCCTCATCGCTGCGTCGCAGACGGTCGACGAGCGGCGGTGAGAGTGTCAGCTGCTCGGAGCCGATATTCGCGACGGAAAATCTGATCGGTCGGATTGGCACAAGGATACGCTCGCCGGCGAATGGTCCCCAAGGGCTGGTCGCCGACAGTGCAAGTGATACCGGGCCCGACAGGGTGGCCGTCGGTGCCGTCACCGATTCCGTTCCGCTCATGCGTGCACTCTAAAGTGCTGGTGGTCGCCATCACAACAAGGGCCGACACACCATCAGGCAGCTGATGCAAGCAACCAGTCCAGCATTCCGCTGTTCTCGTCACGCGGATACGCGTGCGACAGGTCGGCGATCTCACGATAGAGCACCTTCGCTCCCGCCGCAGTCAGCGCGCGCTGCGCTGTGCGTGCGGTCGATACCGGGAACATCCAGTCCAGCGCGCCATGCACCAGATAGACCGGCAGCTCCTTCACACGACTTGGATCGGCCATCGTCAGCAGGAGCGGGTGGAAGCTCGCAGCGACTGGCGCGAGGTGAGTGAACGGCGACACATCGTCGAGCCCGCTCAGCAGCGTGAACGTCCCGCCGTCGCTCATGCCGGTCAGCAGCAGGCGCGACCGGTCGACATGCCAGCGCTGCGAGATCTCCTCCAGCACCCGCACCAGATTGCCGCTGTCCACCTGCGGCTCCATCAGCGACCACGTATCGCCTATCGCCGTTGGCGCAATCAGGATCACCCCGCGACCGCGGACCTCACGTAGCCAGCTCCACAGGAAAAGCCGACCGTGCCCGGAACCGCCATGCAGCGCCATCACGAGCGGATAGGCACGTGCAGGGTCGTAATCCTCAGGCACATACATCGAGAAACCGCCGCGCTCGCTGGTCTCGTTCGCCGCATGCATGACGCCGGTCGGCAGATCGGACCGCGCCGGGCCGATCGCCGCACCGTCCGATGCGAGGAACCAGCGGCTTACCGTCGGCATCACTGACGCAAGCGGGTACAGCGCCTCCAGTGCTCGGCTTACCTGCCGCAGCGCGCGATACGCCTGCCGCAATTCGCCCGTCGGACCAACCGCCGCACGCAGCCCGTCACAGGCACGCAGCGTTGCCTCGGCCGCACTCTCGATTTGGTCACGCAATTGGTCGGGCCAGACGGCATCGGCCAACGCCTTGCGCAATGCCGCATCGCGATCGCCCAGCGTTGCCACCAGTTCCTCGATCCGCGGCGGATGCAGATGCCGCGCGATGAAGCCCAGTGCGTCGAGCGCATCCAGCAGGCGTGCGATCGCCATTGCCTCACTCATGGCCAGCTTACCTCATGGGACAGTATTACAGACCGCAGGCGCCGCGGCAGCCATACGGGCAGTCTTGCATCCCCAGCAGCAGTCTCCGCACCTTTCCGCTCCCTGAACGGCAGACTAGAGTGCGCGCCCCAGCCCAGGAGACAAGTCATGGCACCACCTCCGCCCTTCGGCGCCAATTCGGCCGCCGCGCGCGATATTGCCAACGTGCTGCATCCTTATACCGATCTGCAGGCGCATCAGCAGATCGGTCCGATGGTGGTCACGCGCGGCAAGGGCGTTCGCGTGTGGGACGATACGGGCAAGGACTATATCGAGAGCGTTGCCGGCCTGTGGTGTGCCTCGCTGGGCTTCGACAACGAGCGGCTGGTACAGGCGGCGGTCAACCAGATGCGCAAGCTGCCCTTCTACCATGCGTTCAGCGCCAAGTCGCATGAGCCGCTGATCGATCTGTCCGAGATGCTGATCCAGCGTGCGCCGGTGCCGATGAGCAAGGTGTTCTTTGCCAACTCGGGCTCCGAGGCGAACGACAGCGCGATCAAGATGATCTGGTATTTCAACAATGCCGTCGGCCGGCCGGACAAAAAGAAAATAATCGGGCGGCTGAAAGGGTATCACGGTATCACGCTGGCATCGGCGTCGCTGACCGGCATTCCGCACAACCATCGGGCGTTCGATCTGCCGCTGCCCGGCTTCGTGCACACGATGAACCCGCATCACTATCATGGCGGCAGTCCGGGTGAGAGCGAAGAGGCGTTCGCCTCGCGTTGCGCGGATGAACTGGAGAAGCTGATCCTCGCGGAGGGTCCTGACACCGTGGCGGCGATGTGGGCCGAGCCGGTGATGGGCGCCGGTGGCGTGATCGTGCCGCCGCGGACGTATTTCGAGAAGATCCAGGGGGTTTTGCGCAAGTACGATGTGCTGTTCGTCGCGGACGAGGTGATCTGCGGCTTCTGGCGCACCGGCAACTACTGGGGCAGCCAGACGCTGCACATGCAGCCGGACATCCTCACTTGTGCCAAGGCGCTGTCGTCATCGTATCTGCCGATCAGCGCGGTGATGGTGAACGACCGCGTGTTCCAGGGGCTGGCAAAGCAAAGCCACGAGATCGGCACGTTCGGCCATGGCTTCACCTATTCCGGTCATCCGGTCCCGGCCGCGGTGGCGATCGAGACGCTGAAGATCTACGACGAGATGAACATCGGCGAGCACGTCCGCTCGGTTGGCACGCACATGCAGAGCGAGCTGCGCCGGCGCTTCGCCGAGCATCCGCTGGTGGGCGAGGTGCGCGGCATCGGCCTGATCGGCGCGATCGAGCTGGTGGCTGACAAGGACAAGCGCCAGAACTTCGAACCCGCAGCCCGGATCGGCGGCCGTCTGACCAAGCTGGTCGAAGAGCACGGCGTGATAGGCCGCACCGTGCCGGGCGACATCCTCTGCTTCAGCCCACCGCTGATCATCAGCGTGGCGGAGGTGGACGAAATGCTGGACCGCATCGGCAAGGCGCTCGATGAACTGACTGTGCAGTTGCGGCGCGAGCAGATGGCAGTCGTGCAGTAGGCGTCGACGCGATGCGGTCGCAGCTGATCGCGGCGGCCGCTTTGCTGTGTCTCACGTTGCCCGTTGCCGCGCAGCAGACGGCCGAGAGTTTCGATGCGGTGAAGGCCAGCGCGGAGATCACGAACCTCTTGGCGCGGCGTGATCTCGATGCTGCGGCCGAGGCGACGTCGCGGCTGATGGAGGGCAATTCGCCCGACAAGCTGAAGGATCTGTTTCAGCTTGTCCGTGGTCTCGGGCAGGGCCAGTACACCGATCTGGTCTATTCGCGCGACTACGGGCGGACGGAAAAGGACGTCATCTTCAAGATCGACTTCGACAAGGCGTTCCTGTTCGTCCGCTACCTGTATCAGGTGGACAATGGCGCGTGGCGGTTGATCCACATTCATCTGAAGACGGAAGACGAACTGCCCTTTCCGAAGGACTGGCCGCACATCTATCCGAGGTGACTCGCGGCGCTTTCCTTATCGTGCGCGGTTCACCGTGTAGTCCGCCACGTCGAGCAAGGCGCGCCGCATTGGGCTGTCGGGGAACGGTGCCAGGGCCGCCTTCGCCGCCTGGGCAAATCCACGGGCGCGCCGGAGGGTGGCGCGAATGGCGCCGCAGTGCCGCATCAGATGCAGCGCGCGATCGAGATCGGCTTCATTCTGATCTGTCGCCTCGATGGTGCGGCGCCAGAAGTCGCGGTCGGCCGCATCGCCCGCCTGGTACGCCACCAGCAATGGCAGGGTGATCTTGCCCTCGCGGAAATCGTCGCCGACGGTCTTGCCCAGCACCGCCTCGTCCGCCGCATAGTCCAGCGCGTCATCCACCAACTGGAACGCAATGCCCAGGTTCATGCCGAATTCCGCCAGCGCCGCGGCCTCGGGGTCTGGCCGATCGGCCACCACGGCGCCCACCTCGCAGGCGGCGGCAAACAGGGCGGCTGTCTTGCCCTTGATCACTTCCAGGTAGCGCGCCTCGGACGTAGCGAGATCGTTCTGCGTGACAAGCTGCAGCACCTCGCCTTCGGCGATGGTCGCGGCGGTGCGTGAGAGGATGCCGAGTACAACCAGCGAGCCGTCCTCCACCATCAACTGGAAGGCGCGGGCGAACAGGAAGTCGCCGACCAGAACCGGGGCCTGGTTGCCGAACACCGCATTGGCCGAGGCCAGTCCTCGCCGCAGCAGGCTCGCGTCAACCACGTCGTCGTGGAGCAGCGTGGCGGTGTGAATGAACTCGACGCAGGCGGCGAGCTTCACATGTCGCTCGCCGGTGTAGCCGCAGAGCCGCGAGCAGGCGAGGGTGAGCAGCGGGCGTAACCGCTTGCCGCCCGCGGCGACGATGTGCGCAGCAAGCTGCGGGATCAGTGCAACCGGGCTATCCATGCGGGCTACGATGGTGCGGTTGCAGGCCTCCAGATCGGGCCGAAGCAAAGCGACCAGCGCGGTCAACGCGTCCTCGGCCGCCGAGGCATGCGCGTCCAGGCGCGGTGGAGGCGTCGGATTGGCCGGGGACGGACCGACGACCTCGTCCAAGCTGGTCTCCTGGCTTGCATGTCTGGCAGGACAAGGCACCATATCGGCGCGCCGGAAACAGGGTCAAGCAAAGGCGGGAGAGTCAGCAAGCTGTGATTGTGTTGGCGACGTCCAATGATCCTGTGCGGCTGTCGTTCCTGACGGCGCTGCTGGCGGATGCCGGCATTGCAGCGTTCGTGCTTGATGTGCACACCAGCGCGGTGGAGGGCAGCATTGGTGCGATACCGCGCCGTTTAGCGGTGGGGGCCAGGGACGAGAAGCGAGCGCGGCGGGTACTGATGGAGGCGGGGGAGATCTAAGGTTCCGGGCCCGATGGAAGTCCATGTCCCTCGCCCTGACCGATGTGCTAAGATGGGTGTGCAATGGGGATATTGGCGGCATTCCATCCGCTCTACACGCTGACCGGCTTCTTCGTCGGGCTGCTGGTCGGTCAGACCGGCATGGGCGGGGGTTCGCTGCTAACTCCCATCCTGGTGCTGATCTTCGGTGTCTCCCCGGCCGCTGCCGTAGGCACCGACCTGCTTTACGCCTCCATCACCAAGGCCGTGGGGACCGCGGTGCATGGCGCCAACCACACGGTGCAGTGGCCTCTCGTGGCGCGTCTTGCCACGGGCAGCGTGCCGGCCACCGCGCTGACCTTGCTGGCAATTTCGCATTTCGATCTCAACAGCCGCGCGGCCTCGGGCGTCATCACCACCGTTCTCGGCGTGATGCTGCTCATGACGGCGGCCGCCCTGGTGTTCCGCCGCAGATTGCTCGAACTGGGGGGCGATCGGCTGGCCAACGTGTCGCTGCGACAGACCAGCCTGCTCACCGTGTGTATCGGCGCGGTGCTTGGCGTGCTTGTGACGATCTCCTCGGTCGGTGCCGGTGCCATCGAAGTCACCGCGCTGCTGTTGCTCTATCCCAAATTGCCGATGGCTCGCATCGTGGGATCCGACATCGCCCACGCAGTGCCTCTCACGCTCGTCGCGGGACTTGGGCACTGGGTGCTGGGCTCGGTCAATTTGCCGATACTGGGGTCGCTGCTGCTGGGTTCCATCCCAGGCATCGTGCTGGGCAGCCTGTTCGCCGTGCGGGTGCCGGACACAGTGCTGCGGCCGGTAATGGCCGCGACATTGGCGGTGGTGGGCGGCACGCTGGTGTTCTGACGCCCGCCCGTCGCCGTCACGTCGCTGGCGGCATCTGCGCGGTCGGTGAGGACTTGGAGATCGCCACCTCTTCCTCGGTCATGTCCGCCGGGACGTCGGCAAACAGCGGCGTGCTGAGATAGCGTTCCCCGGTGTCGGGCAGCATTGCCAGGATGTTCGCTCCCTTCGGCGCCTCGGCACAGATCTGCAATGCACCAGCGAGAGTGGCACCGGCAGTGATGCCGACGAAAATGCCTTCCTTCAACGCGAGATCCTTGCTGCACTTCAGCGCGTCAGGGCCGGCAATGCGCAGGACCTTATGGATCGTGCCGGTGTCGACGACATCGCCGAGTAGCTTCGGGATGAAATCCGGCGCCCAACCCTGCATCGGATGCGGCTTGAATGCGGGATGCGCCGTCGCCGGTGAACCATCCGGGTTGCGCTGCTGACCCTCGCCACTGTTCAGCATCGCCGCGTCCGCCGGTTCGCACGCCACAATCTTGGTGTTCGGCATCTCCTTCGCGAGCACGCGCGCCACACCCTTCAGCGTGCCGCCGGTGCCGTAGCCAGTGACCCAGTAGTCGAGTTTTATGTCCTTGAAGTCTTCGACGATCTCGCGCGCTGTGGTGCGCGAGTGCATGTCGGCGTTCGCCTCGTTCTCGAACTGCCGGGTTAGAAACCAGCCATTCATCTTGGCCAGTTCATTCGCCTTGTTCACCATGCCCATGCCGCGCTGCGAGGCTGGCGTGAGCACCACCTTGGCGCCTAGAAAGCGCATCAGCTTGCGGCGCTCGACGCTGAATGTTTCGGCCATGGTGACCACGAGTGGATAGCCCTTGGCGGCGCAGACCATGGCAAGACCTATGCCGGTGTTGCCGCTGGTCGCCTCGACCACCGTCTGGCCTGGTTTTAGTTCGCCACGCTGTTCGGCATCCTCGATGACACCGAGCGCGAGGCGGTCTTTCACCGAGCCGAGCGGATTGAACGCCTCGATCTTGACGAAGAGGTTCACGTCGGCTGGCGCCAGCTTGTTGATACGCACGACCGGCGTGTTGCCGACCGTCTCGAGGATGTTGGCGAACCTGCGTCCCATGTCCTACTCCCTGCCTGTCCAGCGCCGAGGCGTTCGGGGCCATTAAGGCATTACTCCGTCGCCGCGGCCAGTCCATGCTGATATGGCACTCATCTACTTTGTGACCAGCTCCACGGCGAGCTGATCGTGCCATGTGGCATCAAAAGTGAGGTGTCATCCGCGACCGAGGTGGATGAAACGCGCGTTTGGCATAAGCACGAGAGCATATTTGGCCGTTTCACGGCCGGTGACACCACGAATCAATTGGCATAGGATAAATTTCTGCACACGAGGCGCTCAATGCAGGCCCCATCGGGTGGACTACCTGTGGTCAGGGGGGCAGAACCGCGGAGGCTGGCGGCCTTCGTGCACGCCGATATGGCGGGCTACAGTCGACTGATCGGTCAGGATGATGCTGGGACCTACTCCCGCCTGGCGCGATTGCGCCGCGCTCTGATCGACCCGGCGCTTGAGCGATATGGCGGGAAAATCCGCAACACCGCCGGCGATTCGCTGATGATGGAGTTCTCCAGCGTCTTGTCGGCTGTGCGCTTTGCGGTCGAGATACAGACGCGTATACCGGAATTCGACAACGGCGAACCACCTGATCGCCGCATTCGCTTCCGCATGGGCATCAACATCGGCGATGCGATCCCCGATGAGCAGAACATCCATGGCGACAGCGTCAACATTGCGGCGCGGCTGCAGGCGATCTGTCCGCCCGGCTGTGTCTGCGTATCTGCCGTCGTGCGCAATCACGTCCAGGAACTTGACCTGAGATTTGAGCCGATGGGGACCGTTCAACTCAAGAATATTGCGCAGCCCGTCGACGCCTTCGTGGTGCGTCTTGATCGCCCGGCCGGGTGGCGGCAGATCCGATACCGCCGCAAACGCAAGGTTCTGGCCGCATGCGTTGTGCTTTGTCTCCTCGCCGCTGGTGCGGTTGGTTGGTTGATGCAGCTTGTGCCTGGTGCGAAACCACCTGTCGAAGCCAGCGCCGCGCCATTTTCCATTGCGGTTCTGCCGTTCACCAACCTGAGCAACGATCCGAACGAGGACTATCTCGCGGATGGTATTTCGGAGGACCTCACCACCGACCTGTCACATCTCGATGGTGCTGTGGTGGTCGCGCGCGAATTGGCCTTCGCGTATCGCGGAAAGGCAGTTGATCTTCGCGACGTGGGTCGGCAACTTGGCGTCCGTTACGTTTTGGAGGGCAGCGTCCGCAAGATTGGCGATGCGGTTCGCATCAACGCGCAGCTTATCGCTGCGGATAACGGCGCACATGTATGGGCAGACCGATTTCGATCAGCCATTGCGCGCCTTGCAGGACGGCCAGGACAACACCGTCCAACGCATCGGCAAAGCGCTCGACGTCAGGTTCGATCAGAGAAAGCAGCAACCGAAGAATTCAGCGGCTGACCCGGCCGCCTACGATCTGGTGCTACGTGGAAGGGCGGCGATGCAGGAGCGTATAAGCTACGTCCGTAACGTCATCGCGGCTGGATACTTCGAGCAGGCACTGCGGAAGGACCCGAGCTCGGTGGCAGCGATGGTCGGCGCCGCGACGATGCTGATCGAAGCCAATCGCTACCAGAGCCGCGCCAATACCCTGCTCAACAAGGCGCAAATGCTGGCGCCGAATTCGCCAGACGTGTTGGCAGCTCGATTTCGTCTGTTGATGCGACGTGACCGCGAGGACGAGGCGGTCCTCACGTTCAAGCAGCTGCTCGACATTGACTTGAGTGCTGCCGGAGTAGCTGCTGATTTCCTCGAATGTTCCTATTGTTATCGTCGTTGGGGGCGACCCGAAGACGCAGTTCCATTGCTTGAACGCACGGCGCGCCTCAACCCACTCGCGCCGAGTCGGCAGGCAATATATCTCGCCCTTGGCCGCATGCTGATAATGCTTGGACGTGAAGCTGACGCGATTGAATGGCTTCAACGCGGAATGCGTGTGTCCAGAGAATTGACGACCACCCAGATAGCGGAACGCGAACCATGGGACACTGTGATCGAAGACACAAAATTGACCCTCGCAGCCGCATACGCTCTTACCGGCCAGTCTGATGACGCCCATGCCATGCTCGCATCAGCGATGTCGTCGCAACGGTCGATGGACTACACAGTGAGATCGTTCCTACACAGCATCCCAGTTTACTATGGCGCACATCGGCAAGAACAGGAACGGCGACTCATCCAAGGAATGCGCCTCGCGGGGTTGCGTGATCACCTCGACGAGCAAGCAGATTTCCACGTCCCATCGGGCGCGTATCTGCGAGATGTAGTGGATGAGCCGACACCGGTCAGCGTTCCAGGTGGCACAACGATTGGCACCGACGAAATGCAGCACTTGATCGAGAGCTCCCCCAAACCCTTGGTTCTCACGACTGCATCGGCAAATCCGACGATCCCTGGCGCAATCCAGGTCAATTCGTCCAACAGCGGAAAAATTGACGACGAATGGCAGACAACGCTGGGAGCGTTGGTGGGCCAGGCGACAAATGGCGACAAAGAGCGGCCAGTCGTGGCGTTCTCGTATTCCATCAACCATTGGCACAGCCGCAATCTCGTGCTCCGACTGATCGCGCTCGGCTACAAGAAGGTCTACTGGTATCGCGGCGGGTGGGAGGCCTGGGACTCGCACGATCTTCCGAAGGCCCCACTCGCTGTACAATTCCTGCCCCAGAACTGACGCGGAAGATCGCAGAATATGAACGACGCAGCAGCATTGACCGAGACTGCCCCAGCAAAAACCGAAAACTTCGACGTCGTTATCGTCGGAGCCGGAATTTCCGGTATCGGGGGTGCCTATCACCTGACGAAGCAGTGCCCTGGGACGCGCTTCGTCGTTCTCGAGATCGCAGGAGAGCTTCGGCGGCACGTGGCTCACCCACCGCTATCCGGGCATCCGTTCCGACAGCGACCTCTACACCTTCGGTTATCGCTTCAAGCCGTGGACGAGGCGCGCCGATCGCGACGGCCGCCGAGATCCTCGAGCTACATGGGCGAGGTGATCGAGGAGAACGACCTTGGCCGGCACATCCGCTATCGGCACCAGATCACCTCGGCAAGCTGGTCGAGCACGGACAATCTCTGGACGATCGAGGCGGCACGCGACCGACACCGGCGAGACGGTGCGCTTCACCGCGAACTTCCTGTGGATGTGCCAGGGATACTACCGGCATTCGGAGGGCTACACGCCGCGACTGGGACGGGCATGGAACCACTTCAAGGGCCGGATCGTTCACCCGCAGACCTGGCCGGAGGATCTGGACTACACGGCAAGAAGGTCGTGGTCATCGGCTCGGGCGCCACCGCGGCGACGCTCATTCCGGCGATCGCCGCCGAGTGCGGCCACGTCACGATGCTGCAGCGCTCGCCGACCTATTTCATTCCGGCCCGCAACGCCGACGAGCTGGCGGACACTGCTGCGCGAACTGCAGATCGACGAGACGTGGATCCACGAAATCGTGCGCCGCAAGATCCTGCACGACCAGGACGTGTTCACCCGCCGCTCATTCGAGCGAGCCGGAGGTCGTCGAAGCAGGAACTTATCGCTGGGGTGCGCGCGCATCTCGGCCCCGACTACGACATGGAGACGCACTTCACCCCGAGCTACCGGCCGTGGCGGCAGCGCATCGCGTTCGTGCCGGATGGCGATCTGTTCAAGGGCATCCGCTCCGGCAAGGCGTCGGTCGTCACCGACGAGATCGAGCGGTTCACCGAGACGGGCATTCTGCTGAAATCCGGCGAAGCAGCTCGAGGCCGACATCATCGTCACCGCGACCGGGTTCCATCTCAGCGTACTGGGCGACATCGACTTCACCATCGACGGCAAGCCGCTCGGTGTTCTCCGATACGGTGACGTATCGCGGCATGATGTTCACCGGCGTGCCCAACATGGCGTGGGTGTTCGGGTATTTCCGCGCGAGCTGGACACTGCGCGTCCGATCTGGTCGCCGACTTCGTCTGCCGGATGCTCAATCACATGAAGCAAAAGGGCGCGCGGCGCGTCACCGTGGCTCTGCGGCCCGAGGACAAGGACATGCCTCTGCTGCCGTGGATCGACACTGAGAGCTTCAATCCAGGCTACGTGCTGCGCGGCATGCATCTGCTGCCGAAGCGCGGCGACAAGCCGGAATGGCAGCACACGCAGGACTATTGGCGCGAGAAGGACCAGTTCCCGGCGATCGACCTAGATCACCAGCCCTTCGTCTACGCCTGAGGCTCAGCCGGGCTCGACTGCCCCGCCGCCCGCTACCCAGTCCCTGAATCCGCCCAGATTGCGGACATCGGTGAAGCCCATGTCGCGCAGCGTCTTGCCGGCCAGCGCGGCGCGCCCACCGCCGGCGCAGTACAGGATGACCGGGCGGTCCTTGCGGAAGGCCGGATTATGGTTCGGCGAGTTTGGATCGGCGCGGGATTCAAGCGAGCCGCGGGGCACCGCAACCGCACCCTTCGCCTTGCCGCTCGCCTGAACCTCGGTGCCGTCGCGAACATCGACGATCAGGGCGCCGGCCTTCTCGACCAGGCTGGCCGCCTCCGCCGGTGTCACCTTGGGGACCGCCGCGTGCGCCGCTGCCAGCAATTCCTTGTAACTCGTTGCCATCTGAATCCTCCTCGCAACCGAACTGCCTACTCTACGCCGACGGCGCGCGGCTTAGAAACTGACATGGCCGAACGTTGCGAGCAGGACCCAATAGAGCAGGCCGCCGACCAGAAAGCCGACAAGGGTGCCGTTCACCCTCACGTATTGAAGGTCTTTGCCGACGCGGAGTTCCAGGCGCTCGACGATGGTGTCGGTGTCCCAGTTCGCGACCACCTGACTGATGAATTCGGAGAGCCGCATCTGCGCCGTGGGCAACAGGCTGCCGACCACTGCTTCGACCGCGATGTGCACGCGCTCACGTGCCGCCGGATCGGCTTCCAGCATCGCGCCGGCATTCGCCAGTGCACTCTCGATGTACGCGACAGTACGTCCCGTCGGGCGCGCGGCATCGGTCTCCAGCGCGATGCGCAGCCGTGCCCACACGTCCCACAGCCAGGCCTGCACCGTCTCGTGAGCCACCACGCGGCGGATGGCGGCACCGACCTCGGCGGCACGCGCGGGGTCTTCCTCCAACCGGGCGATCTCGCGGCGTACCCATTCGTCGAAAGCGGCGCGCAGTTCCGACCCGTCGGGCTTCATTTTGTCGAGCTCGGTGTTCACCGTTGCCAGCACGCGGCGGGCGATCGAGGCGCCGAGCGCCCAGCCGACCAGCCGACCGCCCTGTTCGCGCACGCGTTCCTCGATGGCGACGCGCATCGCGTCTTCCTTGGCGCCGAGCAGGTCGCGGAGCTGTCCGAGGACGAAGCCGAACACCTCCTGATGGCGGCCACCCTCTACCAGGCCATGCAGCGCGCGCGCCACCAACTGGCCGGCGCCAGGCCCGCCCAGCATGCGCGGCACGATGCGCGCGATCAGACGCCGGGCGCGGCCGTCTTCCACGGTCGAGAGGATGCGCGGGAGCATGGCGGCAAGCGCGGTTGCGGCGGGGCGCGCAGAGACGGGGTCGGCAAGGAAGCGGTGCAGGATGCCGGGCAGATCGAGGCGGGCCAGCACCCCGCCGACCTCGTCGGCAGTGAACACGTGGGTGGCGACGAAGCGGCCGAGGGCGGCGCCGAGTCGCACCTTCTGGTTGGGGATGATCGCGGTATGGGGGATCGGGATGCCGAGGGGATGGCGGAACAGCGCGGTGACCGCGAACCAATCGGCGATGCCGCCTACAAAACCTGCTTTTGCGGCGGCCTGGAGCAGGTCGGTGGCGGTCGAGGCGGGCAGGGCATAGCTACCCAGAGTGAGGACGGCCATCAGAACGAGGAGGGCGGTTGCGAAGGCCCGATGGCGCCGCAGCGTGCGCCGTGCTTGGGCGTCGGGGTCCGAGGGGATCATGCGAGGCGGCGCTTACCGTGGCGATCGGCGTCTCGCTGGCGTCTCGTTATCCGTGGGATGAGACAATTTCTCCTGCGATGGAGCACAGGCGGGGCGCAGTCGAGGACGAATGTGGGGACCACACGGGGCAAGATGCACAGCGATGGAGCATGTGCAATGCGGTGGCGGAGCAAAGGAGGATAAGCGCCGTTCGATTGGAAGCAAGCCAGCATGAGAAGGGGGCGGCAGAGGCGATTTGTGAAATCCGCGTGACACAAACAAGCCTGGGTTGTAATGTCAGGAAAATCGACCGGGGGAGGAATTGTTTCGGTGTCGGATAAGTTGCGTGACACTGTCCAGCTGGCGATCACACGGGCGTCGGCAAATTATCCGCCGCAGCAATGGCATGAACTGCCATCAAGCCGCAGAACGCGTGAGATTTACCGCGAGTTGCGTGAACTTGACGCTGCCGCATTGCGCCGGCTGCAGGAGGTTACCGGTCGGGTCGTGCGCGGAGCGACGCGGAAGTCTCGATCAGTCGTCGAGACCTAGGTGGCGGTTACCTGCTGAACTCGGCCTGCCACAGCATTTCCGCAAATTCGGAACGTGCCCGGGCACTCACGGCCTGCCCCGTTTGGCGTGCCCATTCCTCAAGTTCTCCCGGATGTATGATCACTTTCACAACTCGCTTATGGCGTGCGCGCACGCCATACCCCGCGATGCTTGCCGTTTCGCGCCACACCGCGAACGTCTCGGGCAACCCGTTGTAGTCAAGATTGCGATGCTGTCGGTACTCGCGCTCCAACAGCCATGGCATAACCTCCACCATAGTGAGCTTCCCCCGCAAGCTTGCGCAGCGGTATGCCGTTATTTGCGTTTTGTCAGATCAACATTCCGCTGGCGGCAGATGCGAAACGAGTTTCGCAGTCCACATCGGGGCTGGCGCCTCACCACGTAAATCCAACCTTGCGCCGCCCCCAAACCACGCCGCTCCTGCCGGGGGTGATGCCGGCACCACCCGGTTCCTCACGCACAATTGGCCTCGTCGCCATTGTTCCAGCCATTCCGGTGGCGCACTGTAGGGGGGCTGCGCTTCTGCAGCGTTTGGCCGAACGATAGCGCACGACCTGGGTGAAGATCGATCAGAGGTCAGTCCTTGCAGCAGCTATTCGATTCCGAGCCGCGCGCTCCGTTTGCGCCTGACAGCACCGCAGTGCTCGCCACGCCGGACCAGACACAGCGCGAGAGCGAGCGCCGCTTCCGCGCCTTGCTCGATGCCTTGCCGGCGGCCGTCTACACAATCGACATCGGCGGGCGCATCACCTTCTTCAACGAGGCGGCCGCCGAGCTCTGGGGGCACCGCCCGGAGCTAGGCAAGAGCGAGTGGTGCGGCTCGTGGCGGCTGCTGCATGCCGATGGCAGACCGATGCGTCACGACGAATGCCCGATGGCGATCGCGTTGCGCGAGGGGCGCACGCTGACCGGCGAGGCGATCGCGGTGCGTCCCGATGGCACCCAGGTCGCGTTCGCTGCCTATCCCAAGCCCCTGCACGACGCGTCGGGCGAGCTGATCGGCGCAGTGAACACGTTGGTCGATATCACTTACCGCAAGGCGCACGAGGAGCGGCAGCGTCTGCTGATCAACGAGCTCAACCATCGGGTCAAGAACACGCTCGCGACCGTGCAGTCGATCGCGCAGCAGAGCCTGCGCGGCTGCCCTGGCGAGCACATCGAGTGGTTCCTTGGACGCCTGATTGCGCTGTCCGAGGCGCACGATGTGCTGACCAGCCAGGGCTGGCAGGGTGCGAGCATCCGCGAGCTGCTGGCCCGGGTCATTGCGCCGCTGCGGAGCCCCGAACAGCAACGGTTTGAGATCTCCGGGCCCGACGTGTTCCTTTCGCCGCGCATTGCACTGTCGCTGTCGATGGCGCTGCACGAGCTGTGCACGAACGCCGCGAAATACGGTGCGCTGTCGACGTCGGAAGGGCGGGTGCTGGTCACGTGGTCGATTGCCGGCCACGATCGACTGCGGTTGCAATGGGAGGAACAGGATGGACCGCCAGTCCAGGCGCCGATTTCGAAAGGCTTTGGATCGCGGCTGATCACGCGCGGCGTGGCGCATGAACTCAGCGCCCAGGTGCGACTCGAATTCCCTGTCACCGGCGTCGTGTGTGAGATCGACGCACCGCTGGGCTGATCGGCTAATGACAGAACAGGCGGAGACCAGATCGCGCGTCCTCCTCGTCGAGGACGAGGCAATGATCGCCATGCTGATCGAGGACATGCTGGCGGACCTTGGCTGCGACGTAGTCGCCACCGCGGGCCAGGTCGACGAGGCGGTTTCACTGGCGCGAAGCGGGTCGTTCGATCTGGCGTTCCTCGACCTCAACCTGCGCGGCGTTCCGTCCTATCCGGTCGCACAGGCGTTGCGCGAGCGCGGCATCCCGTTCGCGTTCGTCACCGGCTACGGTACTGTGGGCACCGACCCGGCGCACGCAGACGCGCCCGTGCTGCAGAAGCCGTTCCGCGAGAGCCAGCTCGAGGCTGTTGTCCAGCGCCTGCGCGCGGAGCGACGCCTGCCGTAGCGGCAAAGGCCAGCCCAGATCGAGGGGCAGACGCCATCCGTTGCAAGCCCGTGTCCGCTCGCTCATCCTGGTTATCGACCGATCGAGGGTGGTTTGCCGATGGATGACGACTTCCGCAGGGCGGCGCTCGATTACCATCGACTGCCGCAACCGGGAAAGCTGGCGATCGAGCCGACCAAGCGGATGGCAACGCAGCGCGATCTGTCGCTCGCGTATTCTCCTGGTGTCGCAGCGGCCTGCGAAGCCATCGTCGCTGATCCGCACGCCGCCTATGACTACACGGCACGTGGCAACCTGGTCGCGGTGATCTCCAACGGCACGGCCGTGTTGGGCCTCGGCAATATCGGCGCGCTCGCTGGCAAGCCCGTGATGGAGGGCAAGGCCGTCTTGTTCAAGAAGTTCGCTGGCATCGATGTGTTCGACATCGAGGTCGACGCCGAGGACCCAAAGCGCTTCTGCGACGTGGTGGCGGCCCTGGAGCCGACCTTTGGCGCGATCAACCTGGAGGACATCAAGGCGCCGGAGTGCTTTGCCGTCGAATCAGAACTGCGCCAGCGCATGCGCATTCCGGTATTTCACGACGACCAGCACGGCACGGCGATCACGGTCGCAGCGGCGGTGCGCAATGGGCTGGTGCTGCAAGGCAAGGCGCTCGTCGATGCACGGCTGGTCACTTCGGGCGCGGGTGCTGCCGCGCTGGCCTGCGTCGATCTGTTGGTGTCGATGGGACTGCGGCCGGAGAATGTGACACTGACAGATGTCGACGGCGTGGTTCGCACCGAACGTCAAGGCATGCTGCCCAACATGGCGCGCTACGCACGCGATACAAACGCACGTGCGCTGCGCGATGTGCTCGGGGATGCCGATATCTTCCTGGGCCTCTCGGCGCCGCGCGTGCTGAAGCCGGAATGGCTCGGCCTGATGGCGCCGAAGCCGCTGATCCTGGCGCTCGCCAACCCGGACCCGGAGATCCTGCCCGAGCAGGTCGCCGCCGCACGGCCTGACGCGATCATCGCCACCGGGCGCAGCGACTTTCCCAACCAGGTCAACAACGTCCTGTGTTTTCCGTTCATCTTCCGCGGCGCACTCGATGTCTCCGCCACCACGATCAACGAGGCAATGAAGATCGCCGCCGCCGAAGCGATCGCGTCGCTGGCACGGATGGAGGCATCCGAGGTGGTGGCCGCTGCCTACGGCGGTGCCGCGCCGGTATTCGGCCCCGAATACATCATCCCCAAGCCGTTCGATCCGCGCCTGATCCTGGAGATTGCGCCGGCGGTGGCGCGCGCTGCGATGGACAGTGGGGTGGCGCGGCGGCCGATCCGCGACTTCGCGGAATACCGCAGCGGGCTCGAACGCTTCGTGTTTCGCTCCGGCCAGCTCATGCACCCGGTCTTCGAGGCTGCCAAACAGGCGCCACGCCGCATCGTCTATGGCGAAGGCGAGGACGAGCGCGTGCTGCGTGCGGCGCAGACGCTCGTCGATGAGGGAATCGCGCGGCCGATCCTGCTCGGGCGGCGCGCGGTGATCGAGCGCAAGATTCGCGAGATGGGGTTGCGTATCGACCTTACTGACGGCGTGCGCGTGCTCGATCCCGCACAGGATGTGAATGTGTTTGGTCCGCTGCTGTCGGACTACCAACGTATGGCGGGCAGGCGCGGGATACCGCCGGAGGAGGCGGCGCACCGCTTGACCGGGCGCGGCACGGTCGCTGCGGCGATGCTGTTGCATGCCGATCTGGCGGACGCAGCGATCTGCGGTGGCAGTGCCAATTGGTGGCGGCAGGTGCAGTACCTGTTGCCGATCATCCCGCGCCGGCCGGGCGTCACGCGTGTGTATGGGCTGGGCTGCCTGATTCTGCAGCACGGCACGCTGTTCCTGTGCGATACGCAGATGGTGGTCGATCCGACCGCCGAGCAGATTGCCGAAATGACGGTGCTGGCGGCCGAGGCGGTGAGCCAGTTCGGCATGACGCCGAAGGCTGCGCTGCTGTCGCACTCGAACTTCGGCGCCAGCGATTCGGAGTTGGCGCGCAAGATGCGCCGCGCCCTGGCCCTGCTGCGTGAGAAGGCGCCGGACCTCGAGGTAGATGGCGAGATGAACGCCGATGCGGCGCTGGTCGAGGCCATCCGCGACCGGGCGGTGCCCGACAGCCGGCTGACCGGCACCGCCAACCTGTTGGTGATGCCGACGCTGGATGCCGCCAATATCGCGTTCACTCTGCTGAAGGCGGCTGCGGATGGATTGCCGGTGGGGCCGATGTTGCTGGGGATGTCGAAGCCGATCCATGTCCTGGTGCCGAGCGTCACCGCGCGCGGCATCGTCAACCTGAGCGCGCTGGCGGTGCTGGAGGCACAGGTAGCACCCCCTCCCCCCAGAGGACGGGGGGAGTGAGGCATGCTCTGGCTCGTCCTCGGTGGCCTGACGCTGTTTCTGTTCCTGGGCGGACTGCGCGCCTTCGAGCGGGCGTCGGTAACCACGATCAAGTCGCTGTTGGCCTGGATCGCCGCGCTCGGCGGCATCACGCTGGCGCTGCTGCTGATCCTGACCGGCCGCGGGGCATCGCGCTGGGCGCTCTCGCCATGTTCGGCCCACTGATCTGGCAGCGCTGGCGGGCTTACCGCGCCTCGACTGGCGGGACAGCGGCAGCAACGGCCATCGGGTGGCTCCAGGCAGCCGCCGCCCCGACGGCAGACCGGCATGACCCAAGAGGAGGCCTACCAGGTCCTCGGGCTGCATCCGGGCGCCACCGAGGCGGAGATCCGGGCTGCCCATCACCGGCTGATGCGCACCGCCCACCCGGACAGCGGCGGGTCCGATTGGCTCGCCACCCGCATCAACCAGGCGCGCGACGTGCTCTTGGCGCGAACCGGCACCGGCCGGCGCGGAGTGCGTGACGGCTCCCGCGGCAACGTGATACGGTTCGCTACTATGTGGCGGTGTCCGCTGCGCTGTTAACGCCACATTTCCGCCTGCCGGCAATGTTCGCTGCCGCCGGATCTCGGACGATCAGGGGGACCCGATCGTGATCAAACCATTGCGCAAAGCCGTGTTGCCTGTCGCCGGCCTCGGCACGCGCTTTCTGCCCGCCACCAAGGCGATCGCCAAGGAAATGCTGCCGGTGGTGGACAAGCCGCTGATCCAGTACGCGGTCGAAGAGGCGCGGGCCGCCGGGATCGAGCAGTTCTGCATGGTCACCGGCCGCGGCAAGACCGCGCTGGTCGAGCATTTCGACATTGCCTTTGAGCTGGAGGCCACGCTGCGCGAGCGCGGCAAGGACGACGCGCTGGACATGCTGCGGGCAACTCAGGTGCGAGCCGGGATCGATGGTCACCGTGCGCCAGCAGGTGCCGCTCGGGCTCGGCCATGCGATCTGGTGCGCCCGCGCCTTCATCGGCGACGACCCGTTCGCCGATGCTGCTGCCGGACGACCTCGTGCTGGCCGATACGCCCTGCCTGCGCCAGCTCGCCGATGCGTATCGCGACACCGGCGGCAACGTCGTCGCCGTGACCGAGGTGCCGCGCGAGCAGACCAACCGCTATGGCATCCTGCAGACCGGCAAGGACGACGGCCGACTGGTCGAGGTGCACGGGCCTGGTCGAGAAGCCGGCCCCGAAGGACGCGCCGTCCAACCTGTCCATCATCGGCCGCTACGTGCTGATGCCGGAGGTGATCGGCCATCTCGCGCGCATGGAGCGCGGCGCCGGCAACGAGGTGCAGCTGACCGACGCCATGGCGAAGCTGATCGGCAAGCAGCCGTTCCATGGCCTGCGCTACGAAGGCCGACGCTTCGACTGCGGCGACAAGATCGGCTTTCTGGAGGCGCAGATCGCCTATGCGCTGAAGCGGCCGGACCTGGCGGAAGCGGTGCGCAGATTCCTGCAGGAACTATGTCGATCCGTCTGACTTTGTTGTGAGCGCGGTCTCGCGCGAAACGGTTTGACGATGGCGTTCACCCATCGCTTCGATCCGACCACGCTGCGCGAGTACGACATCCGCGGCATGGTCGGCCGCACGCTGCATCCGACGCCGATGCCTTCGCCATCGGGCGCTGCTTCGGCCGCATCGTGGCGCGTCAGGGCGGCACGCACGGTGGCCGTTGGCTACGATGGCCGGCTCTCCAGCCCCGAACTGGAGGAGGCGCTGGTCGAAGGGCTGAGCGCGAGCGGCATCGAGGCGGTGCGCATCGGCCGCGGCCCGACGCCGATGCTGTATTACGCCGCGACCACGCTGAAGACCGATGGCGCGGTGATGGTGACCGGCAGCCACAACCCGCCGGACTACAACGGCTTCAAGATGGTGCTCGCGCGGCAAGCCGTTCTTCGGCGAGCAGATCCGAGCGACTGGGTGACCAGGCGTTGGCTGGCGACGTGGTGGATGAGACCGCGGCGCCGGAGCGCAACGTTCGATGTTGTCGACGGATTACGTCGCACGCCTGCTCTGCCGATTGGGATGGCGGCGACCGCCTTCTGAAGGTGGTGTGGGACAACGGCAACGGTGCGGCCGGCGAGGTACTGCAGCGGCTGGTCGCCGGATTGCCTGGCGAGCATATCGTGCTGAATGGCACGATCGACGGCCGGTTCCCGGCGCATCATCCCGACCCGACGGTGCCGGCGAATTTGCAGCAGCTGATCGCGGAGGTCGCGGCGCGTCGGGCGGATATCGGCATCGCTCTCGACGGCGATGCCGATCGCATCGGCCTGGTCGACGATAAGGGGCGCATCCTGTTCGGCGATCAGTTGATGGTGCTGCTGGCGCGCGACGTGCTGCGCGAGCGTCCGGGAGCGACGATCATCGCCGATGTAAAGGCGAGCCAGGTGCTGTTCGACGAGATCGGCCGCGCCGGTGGGAATCCGCTGATGTGGCGCACCGGACATAGCCTGATCAAGGCGAAGATGGCGGAGACCGGTTCGCCGCTGGCCGGTGAGATGTCCGGGCATATCTTCTTCGCGGATCGCTGGTATGGCTTCGACGATGCGCTATATGCCTCGGTGCGGATGCTTGGCGTGCTGGCGCGCCTGGACATGAAGCTTTCCGAGGTGCGCGATGCACTGCCGCAGGTGATCAACACACCCGAGGTGCGCTTCGATTGCGATGACACGCGCAAGTTCGCGGTGATCGAGGAGGTCGCGGAACGGCTGCGGGCGGAAGGAGCGAAGGTGTCGGAAACCGACGGCGTGCGCGTGCTGACCGACGATGGCTGGTGGCTGCTGCGAGCTTCCAATACGCAGGCAGTGCTGGTGGCGCGCGCCGAGGCCGCGACCGATGCTGGACTCGAGCGGTTGAAGCAGGCGCTGGTGAAGCAGCTCGAACAATCCGGCCTGTCGGCGCCGGATTTTTCCGGGAGCCATGCGGGGCACTGATCCTTCGCTCACGGCCGAAGCGATGCGTGCTGATCCAATCTGACCGGGGGTCTATGTCTCTGCGTGTTCCAGCAAAGGAGGCGAACATGCAGACTGAGCAGATCACCGGCGGACTCGCGGTAACGGCGATGTGGGAAGCGCGCGAGGGCGAAGCAGACGCGGTGGCCGACATCCTCGCGCGTTTCGCGCCCCAGGCGCGGCAGGAGCAGGGCGTGAAGCTGTTCCTGGTGCACCGTGCGTTGGAGAACCCGGCACAGTTCCTGTTCTATGAACTCTTCGAGGATGCAGCAGCGTTCGAGGCGCATCAGCAGACTCGGCACTTCACGGCGCTGATCCTGGGGGAAGGAGTGCCGCGTCTCGCGAGGCGCGAGCGTGTGCAGTATGCGGTCCTGTGATGATCACGTGCTGCATTCGCTACACGCTCGATCCACACCAGATCGCCGACTTCGAGCGTTATGCGACGACCTGGCCGCCGATCATCGCGCGGTGCGGCGGCGCGCTGGTGGGGTACTTCCTGCCGAAGGAAGGTCCCAACAACTTCGCCCTGGCGTTGATTGAGTTCGACAGCCTGGCGGCGTACGAGCGGTATCGCGAAGCACTGCGCGCGGATCCCGAGGCGAGGGAGAACTTCGACCATGCGGTGCGGACGCAGTGCATCCAGGTCGAGGATCGCTGCTTCCTGCGGCGAGTGTAAAGCCGACACCCCTGTCATTGAGGGGCGTCAGCGACGGAGCAATCTCGGTCGGGCTGTGCGCCTACTCGACCGAGATTGCTTCGTCGGCTTCGCCTCCTCGCATTGACAGGGCGCGGTGCGCTGGAGTTCACCGCGGCGGCGGCGTGACCACCCGCCTTGGCGCGTACGCCATCTCGCGCAGCGAGGCCAGATCGATTTCCGGCATCGGCACGGAAATCTGACGCAGCACCGCGTTGGCCAGTTCGCTGTAGCGGTCGAAGTTGCGCCTGATCCGCCCGCGCCAGACCGGCATGCCACCATTGGCGTGCAGTTCAAAGGCCGATTCGCGCGCGTCGAGCGCCGACGACACGTGGTCCCATGCCATCTGCAGGAGTGCCGCGCGCTGCAACGCGGTGTAGCCGCCACCGCCGAATGATTCCTCCAGCCCTGCGGCAACTTCGGGTGCGGTGATGTCGCGATCCGTCGGGGCGACGACCAGTGACGAACCGGGCACGATCCGCATGATCTCGCTCATGCGTTGCCGTGCCTTGAGCATCGCGATGCTGCCCGAGGCAAGATGCAGAGGGTTCGGACAGCAATGGCCTTGCGGTGTGAACTGCGGATCGCGCTCCGCCGCGGTCAGGCAGCTCCGCACAGTCTGCACATCGATCACCAGGTCGATCAGGTAGTCGATCGTCTGTTCATGCTGCATCAGCCCCATGGCGTGCGTGCAGGCGAGCGCAAGACCCAGCGTGAACTCGCCCTTCGACAGCCAGCAGTATAGCTGATGCCAGAGCAGCCAGCGCACGATCGGCTCCGGCGGGATGTCGAGCAGGAAGATGCGTTCCCAGGGGATGAACACCTCGTCCAGCCACATCTGTCCATCGAGTTCATCGTAGCGGCTGGACAGCGGTGCGACGAACGGATTTGCGTCGCGCACCGCGATCTTGCGGCATACCGTGGTGACGCCCGGCGCGCCGACTGGCACAACGAACGTGGCGCGATGCGCGCCGATCTCAATGCCTGTCTGGGCGCCGCCGATGAAGACCTCCTCGGCATAGGCGGGACTGGTGTGCATGCCGATCTTGCCGCTGATCACCAGGCCTGAGTCGGTCTCGCGCACGATGCGGAAGGCGGCACGCTGAGCTGGGTCCTCGCGCATCCGATAGCCGATCGTCGCGCCGCCGCCGCAGAAGGTGAGGAACCGGCCGGTCCGGTCGATCATGTCGAGATAGGCGGCTGCATCGGCGATCTGTCTGGCTGAGACATTGCGCTCCTGCACGGTGGCGAGAATGCCGAGGGCGATCAGGTGGCCGTAGGCCGGTGTGTGCGTGATGTTGCCGGCACTGAGGAACGTGGTGGCGGAGAAGCAGCGCCCCATGCGGACGAGATCGTCAGAGCTTTTCGGGGACAGGTAGGAGAGGGGCGTCCCGTCAGCGCCGAGTACGGTGTCGGCCCAGGCCGGATCGGCATGGCGATCGTACCAGGCGACATATTCGTCGACCATCGCGCGTGTGGCGGGGTGCGTCGTGATGTCGTCGATCAGTCCTTCGCCCATTACCCAGACACGACGTCCGTCGCGAAGTGACTGGCGGTACTCGGCGCCGGTTCGCATGATTCTTTCTCCCTGTTCGCCGTGGTGTAACATGAACCGGCACGGTCAGGGAGCAGACATGGACCTCGCATATGCGTCCGCCGCCGAACTGGCCGGGTTGATCCGTGCCCGTGCGGTGTCGCCGGTCGAGGTCATGCGCGCGACGCTCGATCGCATCGAGCGCAGCCAGCCGGTGCTGAATGCGTTCATCACCATAGCGGCTGATGCCGCGATGGATGGGGCGCGTGCAGCCGAGACGGCGGTGATGCGCGGCGCGGCGCTCGGGCCGTTGCATGGCGTGCCGGTTGCGGTGAAAGACCTGATTCCGACAGCGAATATCCGCACGACCTGGGGTTCGCTGATCTTCAAGGATCACATTCCCGATCATGATGCTGTTGCGGTGGCGCGACTGAAGCGGGCAGGCGCCATCGTCGTCGGCAAGACGACAACGCCGGAGTTCGGTCAGCAATGTCTGACGCAGGCGCCGCTGTTCGGACGCACGCGCAATGCCTGGCGTGCCGATCGCAGTTCGGGCGGCTCGAGCGGCGGATCGGCGGCTGTGGTTGCCGCCGGTCTGGTGCCGATCGCGGTCGCTACCGATGGCGGCGGATCGACGCGCATCCCCGCCGCGTGCAATGGCGTCGTTGGATTCAAGCAGGGGCTCGGCGTGGTGCCGCAGGAATACGCGCAGGACGGGTTCGGCAACATATCCTACATCACGCCGATGACGCGCACGGTGCTGGATACCGCGCTGATGCTGGATGCCATGGCTGGACCAGACCTGCGCGATCCGCTCACTACAGGTAGGCCGAAAGCCGATTTCGTTGCCGCCGCATGTGGCGGCGATCTGAAGGAACTGCGCATCGCGTGGCGCTCGCGGCTCGGCAACAGCGCGGTGGCGGCCGATGTGCTGACGAGCTGCGAGGCTGCAATGGCAACATTTGCAGAGCTTGGCGCAGACGTAGCGGAGCTGACCGCGGCGTTCGAGAATCCCGAGGCGGTGTGGTTCGTCAACAACGGCGCCTATCGCATGGCGCAGTTCGGACATCACCTGAAGCAACATCGCGCGATCATGTGCCCGACCTTCGTGCGGCAGATGGATCGTGTGGCGAACTACTCAGCGGCGGAGTTGTACGACGCGATCTTCCAGCGCACGCGGCTTTATCGGCAGGTGCAGGCGTGGTTCGACACCTGCGACATCGTCGCTATGCCAACGCTGTCGCGCAGCGCGGTGCCGATCGATCAGGACTTCTTCGGGCCGATCGAGATCGACAACCAGTTGGTCGAGAACATCCGCGCGTCGTGGTATCCGTACACCATGCCGTTCAACCTGACCGGAAATCCTGCGGTCAGCCTGCCGTGCGGCTTTGATGCCGCCGGCATGCCGTTGGCGATTCAGTTGATCGCGCGCCCTGGCGATGATGCGCAGTTGCTGAGAGTGGCTGCGGCGTTTGAGTGCGCGCGGCCGTGGGCGCAGCGCCGGCCGCCCGAGTAGCTCACGTCTTTTCGGCGCCCCAGAACACAGGTGCCGAGCCCTTCAGCAGTCCGGTCACGTTCGATCGCCACGCTGACTTGGGCAGGTACTGTCCAAGCGTGATCGTCGGCACGTAGTTAAACGCTGCCAACTGAAATTCGGCTTCGTGCCTGTGTCTTTCGGTGTCGTTCGGTGCATCGATCCATGCTTCGTACGCCGCTTCGAGCTTTGGGTCGTCCGGCCAGCCGAACCACGCCTTGGCGCCGGGGCTGCGCAGCGTGTTCGCGAGCATCGGATCGACAAACTCGGGACCGGGCGCGCCGGCGGGGAAGATCGACCAGCCGCCCTTGTCGACTGTCTCCTTGCTGGTGCGGCGCTGCACGACCGTGCCCCAATCCACCATCTGTTCGTCGATATTGAGCCCAACCTTGTGGAACGAGTCGGCCACCACGGTGATGAACGCGTTGTAGATGATCTGATCGGTTGGATGTAGCAGCACGATGCGCTCGCCGCCATAACCGGCCTTGTCGAGCATCGCCTTGACGTCGTCCGTGCTCCAGCGCTTGTTGCGGAATTCCATGCCTGCATCGTTGGCGGCGGGTGCGCCTGGCAGGAAGTAGCCCATGGGCGCGCGCCAGCCAGATTCATCCTCGCCCATCGCCGCGATCATCGCCTCGCGCGGGTCGACCGCGGCCATCATCGCCTTGCGCACGCCGACGTTGCTGGTGGGAGCGATCAGGCTGTTGGGCCGCAGGATTGCGACCGTGCCATAGATGTCGAGCAATCCCGTCGTCACGCCGGATGCGCGCTTCAGCATCGGGATCAGGTCGGGTGAGGGGAGTTCCAGCCAATCGACCTCGCCGGCGCTCATCGCGTTCGCCGCGGTGGCCGGATCGGGAATGATGCGCCATTCGACGCGATCCAGCAGCACCTTGTGGCCGCCCGCGGTATAGGATGCCGGTTCCTGCCGCGGCACGTACTTGTCGAAGCGTGCAAAAGCCGCGTGGCTGCCTGAGACGAATTCGTCGGGCAGGAAACGGAACGGCCCGCAGCCCACGATGTCGGTGAGCTGCTTGAACGGATCGGTCGCGGCGAGGCGCGCCGGCACGATCACCGGCTGCGGCTGCACCTTCGACAGGAAATGCGCGAGCAGCGGGAACGGCTTCTTCAACCGCCAGACCAACGTGCGATCATCGGGAGCCTCGATAGCATCTACCCGGGCATTGAACGTCTCGCTGACCGCGTCGCGCTTCAGCCAGCGCTGCAGCGAGGCAACGCAGTCGCGCGCCAACACCGGCGTGCCGTCGTGGAACACCAGCCCGTCGCGCAGCTTCATCGTCCAGCGCTTGCCGTCGTCGTCGATGGTGTGGCCTTCGACCATCTGCGGCTGGGGGTTGAACGCCTGGTCGCGGCCATACAGCGTTTCGTAGACCATCAGCGAGAAGTTGCGGGTGACAGTCGCGGTGGTCCACACCGGATCGAGGCTGGTCAGGTTGGCCTGGGGCACGAAGATCAGCGTTTTGGTGTTGGCGCCGATGGCGGGGCGGGCAAGCGGCAGCGCGGCAGCCGCCGCGGCGGCGGTCATGAAGGCACGTCGTTTCACGGTCGTCTTCTCCCATATCCTGAGCCCATGTTTTCCGCGGTTTGCTGGCTTAGCGCAACAGACTGGCGCGGGCTCGCCGTGGCATTGTGGTATCGACCGCCGGAGCGAATGACCTATGTGTGGATGATCGGCGTCGCAAATTGCGAGCCGGCCACGAACGCAAAATGATAGAGGGACGAATCCCGATATCCGCCCCTTTGGCCAATCCCGCAGTGAAAAAAACTCGGCCGCGGATGCAGTTCAGCGCCACCGCTGATGAGGTATCGTTCGGTGCATAGGCGCCGGCGAGTCGCTTGTGCCTAACGCCACGGGGCAGTATCTATCATTGGTAGATACCAAATCGAGAGCGCTGTCATGGCCGATACCCGTACCGCGAAGCTGTTCAAACACGGTCGTAGCCAGGCTGTCCGCCTGCCGAAGGAGTTCCGGCTTCCGGGAAAGGAAGTGCGTGTCAGACGTGTTGGTCGTGGCATCCTGCTGGAACCGATCGAAACCGACCTGCAAGCTTGGTTCGATCGGTTGGATGCCTACCGCGACGTGCCGTTCATGTCCGAGGGAAGGCAGCAACCTCCGATGCCGCCTTCGGACGATGTTAGCTTTGACGAATGATCTGCCTCGACACGAACGCGGTCATCGCACTGATCAACGGCAGCAGTACGCCTGTGCGTGCACGTCTTGCCGTCGCACTGCAAATGCGCGAAGTCGTAGCGATCTCGATCGTTGTGTTGTTCGAACTCCGTTATGGCGCCGCGAAGAGCGCGAACCCGCGGCGTGCCTCACATCATATAGATGATTTCCTATCGGGTCCGATTCAGGTCCTCGACCTTGAGCAAGACGATGCGGAGGAGGCTGGCGACATTCGGGCGGCACTCGAGCGCGCCGGTACTCCAATTGGCCCATACGACGTGCTCATCGCCGGACAGGCTCGTCGTCGTGGTGCGATCCTGGTAACCGCCAATCAGCGCGAATTTACCCGCGTGCCGCGACTGAAAACCGAGGACTGGGCGGCCGTCTAACGCTCTTCCCACTACTCCGCGGTCTTCGCCACTCCCGCGACTTGCGTGCAGGTGCGCAGCGTGACGAATTCTTCAGCCGCGGTCGGGTGGATGCTGATGGTACGGTCGAGGTCTGCCTTGATGGCGCCCATCACAATGGCGACCCCAAGGCCCTGTATGTCCCGGCATCCAAGGTGTCGCAAATGCTCTGAGTACATCGCAGGAGTTGCTCCAGCACGAAGCAGGTGATTGCCGGAGAGCTGGCGCGGTTATTCTGTGACGAGGCGCTGATAGTCGAGGGTTGCCATCACCTGAATTCGCCGCATGTAGCGCGGCTCGTCCATGGTGTAGTCGCCGATCGCGTTGTGTATCGTGCCGATGTTGTCCCACATCAGTACATCGCCCACCTCCCAATGATGCGCGTGCAGGTAATCGGCACGCTCCTGGTGGCGGAAAAGGAAGTCGAGGATCTCGCCGCTCTCCTGCGGGTCCATGCCGTCGATGGACATGGCGTAGCCGACGTTGGCGTAAAGCACGTAGCGGCCGGTGATGGGGTGGCGGCGGAAGATCGGCTGCGACACCGGGGGCTTCTTGGCGCGTTGGGCGGGTGTCAGTGGTTTCCGCGTAGAGCCGGCCTTCGCCACCATCATGTCCCAGAACTTGGCAAAGTCGTGCGTCGCGGTGCGGCCTTCCAGCTTGTGCTTCAGCGCGTCGGGCAGGTCTTCGTAGGCAGCGTGCATGTTGCGGAACTGTGTTTCGCCGAGCGGCTTGCCGTTGCGCGTCGGCACGTGCTGGGCGTGCAGGATGTTGGCGAGCGCGATGTCGCGGCTGTACGACATGTCGGTGTGCCAACCCTGGCCGGCATCGTTGGCGCCAATCTGCTTCCCATCGCGCTTCATGTTCGACAAGATCATCATTTCGGGATGGTTCGGCTCGTGATAGGCATTGGCGACGTTGATTTCCAGCTCGCCGAAGCGGCGGCCGAAGGCGGCGAGTTGATCCGTGTCCAGCGTCTGGCGCGGGAAGCACAGCACCCCATGTTCGCCAAGGGCGCGAAGGATTGCGCGGAAATCGCTGTTCGACATCGGCAGGGCGAGATCGATGCCGGTGATGGTGGCACCGAGCGTTTCCCCACCTGGCGTGATGTCCATCGGTATCTCCTGAGCCAATCCACCATCAATTCGCGCGCGGGAATGACCGGGTCAAGCCCCAGACCATCAGGCGGCGTCGTGGAATATGATGCCGAGCGTCTGCCGGGTGCCGCATGTCACGCGGCTGACGCCGTGGCGCATCGTGACGCGATACATGCCCCGGGTGCCCTGGGCCGGACGATGATGCACCGGGAAGATCACGGCCTCGCCCTGCGACAACGGCACCACAGCGGGGCGCGATTGTGCACGTGGCCGCTGCTCGACCAGCACGAATTCGCCGCCGGAGAAGTCCTTGCCAGGCGCGCTCAGCAGCACGGTCAGTTGCAGCGGAAACACCAGCGGGCCGTAAAGATCCTGGTGCAGACAGTTGAAATCGTCCTTGCCGTAGCGCAGCAGCAGCGGCGTTGGCTTCGTCTGGCCAGCCGCGTGGCACTCGGCGAGAAACTCGTCCAGTGTCGGTGGAAAGCGACCCGCTTCGTTGAGTGCCGAACCCCATTCATTGGCTATCGTCGCAAGCGGCGGATAGAGCGCGGTGCGTAGTTCGGCGACCGGCTCAGGCAGCGGATATGCCAGATACTTGTATTCGCCACGCCCAAAATTGTGCCGCTCCATCACGACGCGACTGCGGAAGCGCGTCACGTCGTCATACAGCGCGGCAAGCTCGCGGCACGTTTTCGGGTCCAGCACACGCAGCGTGGTGTAGCCGTTCGCGGCGAGTTCGGTAGCCGCTCGGGTCAGGTCCAGGGTCATCAACGCAAGGTAGGCCCCGTGAGCACGGGCGGGAACTCCGGACTTTGCTTCGGCTTCAGTTATAGGTGGCGCGCAGATGATGTACCAGCGGATTGTCGCGGTCAGGCAGCATGTTCCGGCGGAACTGGCGGCTGGGCCGGCCGAGATATCGCTTGCGGTACGCCGCTGTGTCGAAAGCCGGGGAGGGGTCGATGTCCCTATACGTGCCGGCCTGCAGAAATTGTGCGAATGGATCGCGGTTGCCGGTCAGTTCCCCGGGATGCTGCTCAACATACCAGCCGACGTCGAACAACGGCGTCGGACTGAACGCCTGGCTGCGCCGATGCGTCAGGAAGTGCAACAACGCCCCTTGACCAGGCGGTATCATGTATGTCTCGCGATACCATAGTGGGTCAAAATACGGTACCGGCCGGCGACCGGCCATCTCGCCTTCGCAAATATAGTGCACCACCGGATTGATCCTCAATCGGTCGACGTGAGTATTGGTTTGCAGATACCAGCGCGTGTCAAAATAGATGTTCGGCTTGCGGCTCTCACGCCAGCCGTAGCGACAGAAATGCTCACCCGGATCGAGCTGTGCTTCGTGCACATCGGCGCCGCTGACCATGTAGTAGTTGGGATCGATCAGGCCAGATGCCATGACGATGCCCGAATCAGGGAACGGTTCGCGCTGCTCGCGCATCATGTCATTCATATAGTGCGCGAACGGGTCCTCTCCGCCCGCAGGATCGTCGCAATACGGCGCCAGGTGCGGCACGACCCAAAGTTCCGGCGTCGGCGCGAAGCGGCCCGAGGTCCGCTGTATCAGGAAATGCGCCAGCGTCAGCGCGTCGGTCGGTATGTCATAGGCGGTGCGATACCAGGTCGAATCGAAATGCCTGACCGGGCGACGCCCCTCCCGGTCACCATCGCGCACGTAGTGCAGCAGCGGGTTCGTGTCGGCCACACGCACGTCGGGATTGCGCTGAAGATACCAGGCCGGATCGAAATACCGGTTGGGCCAGCGGCCCTCGCGCCAGCCGTAGCGACAGAAGTGCAGCAGGGGTTCCGACCCGGCGTCCAGCACATCCGGATTTGTCGCCAGATACCAGGCGGCGTCGAACAAACCGGATGCGTCCAGTTGTTTGAGTTCGGCGGGATCGTCGATCTTATCGCTCACGGTGCGTTCAGTTGGCGGCAATATATCCGGGCTCGGAGCGCAGTTCCTGGGCCAGCGCCGTGGCGATGCCCGAGATTACCGGATCCCAGGCGCCCGGTGTGATCTGGCGGAACAGACGCGCGGTCGGATACCAGGGGCTGTCGCTGCGATCCAGCAGCCAGCGCCAGTCGCACGCCTTCGGCAGCATGACCCAGACTGGCTTGGCCATCGCGCCGGCCAGATGGGCCATCGCGGTATCGACCGTGATCACCAGATCAAGATTGGCGATCAGCGCCGCCGTTTCGCCAAAATCGGCCAACTCGGCGGACAAATCGACAAGCCCCGGAAGCTGCGCCATCGCCGGCAGGTCGGCCGATGGCATCGGCTTCTGCAGCGAGACGAAGCTGGCGCGACCGGGGGCGGCGAGCGGTGCAAGGCGGGCCAGCGGTATCGAGCGCCGGCGGTCGTTGGGATGCGTCGGACGACCGGTCCAGGCAAGACCGATGCGTCTTACGCGGTGCGGCAGAATGGCATCCAGTTTCCGGCGCCATGCGGCGATGCGGGCAGGATCGGCGTGCAGGTAGGGCACATCGGCCGGGATGGTTTCCAGCGTGGTGTGCACCAGGTGGGGCACACTGGACAGCCGGCAATGCGCGGCGTGGCCTGGCACATCGGTCCATCGATGGAAGTAATGTTTGACGCCAGAGATGTTCGCCAGAAGAGGGCCCATTTCGGCGCTGCAACCCATGATCAGCTCCTGGCAGCGGTCGGCGATCAGCTGGATGTAACGCGCGAACTGGATCGTATCGCCATAGCCCTGGTCGCCCACCATCAGCAGACGGCCGTTCGGGATGCGCATGCCGTTCCAAGTAGCTGAGGTCATCTTGGGCAGCGTGCTCTTGCCGGCCTCGGTGAGATTGCGCCACTCGTATTCCTTCCAGCCCGGCTCGAAATCGCCCATTGCCAGCAGATTCTGGCCGAGCGCCAGATGGCCATCGGCGTGGTCAGGTCTCAGCCCGAGTGCGCGCAACAGGCAGGCGAGGGCGTGCTCGCGCTCGTCTGCGTCGGTGAACACCAGCGACAGATTGACGAGGTGGTCGGCGTTCTGCGGGTCCAGCCTGACCGCCTCCTGACCGACCCGCAGTGCATCCTGCATGCGATAGACCATGCGATACAGCGCGCTGAGGTTCGCGTACCAGCTTGCGACGCCAGGCCGCAGGGTCACGGCACGCTCCAGGAGCGCAATGCCGCGTTCCGGGTCGCCGGTGTGGGCCGCGATCATGCCCTGCAAGGCGAGGGCAGGGGCATTGTCCGGCGCGGCGGCCAGCACGTCGTTGCAGATGCCCGCGGCTTCGCCGAACCGCTTCGCCTGCGCGGCCGCCCGGGCGCGGATGAGGGCCTCTTCCGATGTCTCGGTCGCGGCCGGCGTAACCTGTGCTGCGGCACCGCTCATGCGGTCCGCTTAGCACTTCCTGCCCGTCCATTCATCCACTGCCTTGCGTGGCAGTCAGGCGCCGCAAATGCGGTCGATAGCGGCTAACTCCTCCTTGGCGAGATGCCATGCACCAGCCTTCACGTTCTGCTCGAGCTGCTCCGGCTTCGTCGCGCCCGCGATCACGCTGGTGACGGGGCGCTGTGCCAGCAACCAACTGAACGCCAGCTCCAGCATCGTGTGGCCGTGGCTTTCCGCGAAGTCGCCGAGCTGTTCGGCAATCTGCCAGTTCCGCTCGGTCAGATAACGATCTGCCAGGCGCTGCGTGCTGGCCAGCCGAGTGCCCGTCGGCAGCGCCACGTTGCGCCGGTACTTGCCGGTCAGCAGACCGCTCGCCAGCGGGAAGAACGGCAGCAGGCCCAGTCCCAGCCTGCGCATGGCCGGCATCAGTTCGGCCTCGGGCTCGCGGAACACCAGCGAATATTCGTCCTGGCAGGAAACGAACGCAGTTCAGCCCGCAGGTCTTCGCGGTCCACTGCGCCTCGATCACCTGCCAGGCCGGGAAGTTGGAGCAGCCGATGTAGCGCACCTTGCCCTGGCGGACCAGGTCGTCGAGCGCGCGCAGCGTTTCCTCGATCGGCGTGAGCGGATCGGGCTGGTGGATCTGATACAGGTCGATCCAGTCGGTGCGCAGGCGGCGCAGGCTGTCCTCGACCGCGCTCATGATGTAGCGCCGCGAGCCGCCGACCTTCACGCCCGTCATCGTCCATCGGCATGCCGAACTTGGTGGCCAGCACGATGCGCTTGCGGTCGTCGCCGAGGACCTGACCCATGCAGGTTTCCGAACCGCCGCGCTCGCCATAGGTGTCGGCGGTGTCGAACAGGGTGATGCCGAGATCGAGCGCCTTGTGGATCACCTTGCGCGTGCGCCTCGAGATCGATGCGGCCACCGAAGTTGTTGCAGCCGAGACCGATCGCCGAGACGCGCAGGCCGGATGCGCCGAGATTGCGTATTTCCAAGCGAGGCTTCCTTGTTCAGAAGGTGAGCAGGCGAGCCACATCCTTGCCGCGTTCGGCAGACTCGTCAAAGTCGAGCAACGGTCCGACGGGGACGACGCCGGTCGGATTGATTCGCTTTTGGCTCTGATAGTAATGGCGCTTGATGTGGCTGAGGTTCACTGTCGCTGCGATGCCGGGGATCTGGTAGACGTCGCGCGTATAGGCCCACAGGTTTCGGTAATCGGACAGCTGCCGAACATTGCACTTGAAGTGGCCGTGATAGACGGAATCGAAGCGCACCAGCGTGGTGAACAGTCTGATGTCCGCTTCGGTAAATGTGTCCTCACACAGGAAACGCGATTGCGCGAAGCGTTCCTCCAGCCAGTCCAGCGTTTCGAACAGGGGCGCCACCGCCTCCTCGTACGCCGACTGGGTGGTGGCGAAGCCTGCCTTGTAGACACCGTTGTTGACGGTATCGTAGATACGTGCATTCAGCGCATCGATCTCCTCGCGGCGCTCCCTCGGATAGTAGTCGCCCGGCCGCGCGCCAATCGCGTCGAATGCGCTGTTGAACATGCGGATGATTTCGGAGGATTCGTTGTTGACGATGGTCTGCGTATGCTGATCCCACAACACTGGCACAGAGGCGCGGCCGGTATAGTGCGCATCCGCCCGCGCGTAGATTTCGTGCAGATAACGGCTGTTGAACAGCGGATCCGGGATCACGCCCTCGCCTGGCGAGAAGGTCCAGCCCTGCTCGGCCATCAGCCAATGCGTGACCGAGACCGGGATGATCTGCTCGAGACCTTTGAGCGCGCGCATGATCAACGTGCGGTGCGCCCACGGGCAGGCCAGCGACACATAGAGGTGATAGCGGGCGGTTGCAGCGGAAAACCCGTCGCTGCCGGTCGGGCCCGGACGCCCGTCCGGCGTGACCCAATTGCGAAACGCGGTCTGAGCGCGTTCGAAGCGGCCTGGCGTGCGGGCAGCCTCGGCCTTCGCAGCCTCCGGTTCCTGATCCTGCCAGACGCCATCGATCAACAAACCCATAGGGGTCCCCCGTCATCGTCGATATGGACCATTCTACCTTGCGCCGATGAGCGGTGCGATCACGGTGACGCGGCCAGATGCCGAGGCGTGCCACCCTCTGCGATCTCGGTGACCAGCTTGCGAGTCATTGCCTCGCCGAAGGTGTGGAAGTCATGCACCTCCAACACGAAGCTGCTGGGGCCGCCTGTGACATTTTCCCGATAATAGTTGGGCAGGCCACCCGGTGGCTGGACATGGGCATAGGTCCACGACACCGGATGATCATTGATGATCGCAAGGCCATTGATGGTGATGCCGGCCTTCACTGCATCGTCGCGCGACTCGGTCACGTCGCGGCCGGCGTTGTTTGTGCCGTCTCCGCACACGTCGATCACGCGCCGCTGCGTCTCGAAGCCGCTTTCCGCCAGCAACTGTACGGCACGATCGATTCCGGAGCTGATCGCGGTGCGGCCCCAGAACGAGCGTGGCGCCGCCTCAAGTTTGTCTGCGAACGCCCGTGCCGAGGCCTGGTCGCGGATCACGCTCCAGTCCAGCACCGTGCGGACTTCGAAGCTGGATGCGAATTCGACGTAGGCGACGGCGATTGCACCGACATTGCCGCCTTGGATCGCGTCAATGACCTGCCGCGATGTGAATGCGGCTGCATAGCCTTCCTTCTCCAGGGTGAACTCCGAATCGTCGATGCTGCGCGAGACATCGGTAACCAGGACAAGCGTCAGATCGACAGTGTCGGCGGCGCGTGCCGGCGGAGCGAACGCAACACAGGCGGCGAACAGCAAGAGAATGGGACGCATAGCCGAGCTCTCCAGTAAGCGCTGCATCATGCGGCGGGGCCTCGAAACCTGCCAGGGGGAAGAGCGCCGGCGAGCGGCCCCGGGCTACTGGCTGGCCCAGACGATGCGGTGCATCCAGGCGACCTCGACCAGATCGAAGCTATAATTGGGGTGTGCCGGGTTGAGGCTACGCAGATCGATGCGGCGGGCGGAGCGGCGGGCGAGCTGCTTGGTCATCACTTCGCCGCGCTGGGTTCTGACCACCACCCGATCGCCGCGGCGGATCGGCGCGGCGGGCGACACGATGACCATGTCGCCATCGCGGAACACCGGTTCCATCGAGTCACCGCTGATCTCCAGCGCATAGGCGTTGGCATCGCCGATCTCCGGCAGCGTGACCTCATCCCAGCCGCCGCCGACGGGGTAACCGCCATCGTCGAAGAATCCGTCGCTACCGGCCTGGGCGAATCCGATCAGCGGGATGCGTCGGCCGGCGCTGCGGGCGGCAGCATTGCTGGCGAGCGCGCGGGCGCCGGATACCAGCGCGGTGAAGGCCTCAAGGCTTGCGCCAGTTGCGTCCAGCACCTTGGCCACGCTTTCGGTGCTGGGCCAGCGGGCACGGCCGTCCGGCATGCGGCGCTTGGAGGGGTTGAAGGTGGTGGGATCCAGCCCGGAGCGCTTGGCGAGGCCCGAGGCGGACAGCCCATTCTCAGCGGCGAGCGTGTCCAGTGCACGCCAGATGTCGTCATGCTTCATGCCCATGGGTTCCGGTGGGGGTCGAACTCGGTCCTAGGGCCAGTCTCGTAGGATTCCTGGCGGATTGGAATAGGAAAATACGCTGAGCTCGCGGACGTTCGTCCTAGCGCGGCTCACACGTCCAGCCGGATATTGCCGAAAGCATCGAGTGCGGCACTGACCCCGCGCGGCACCAGGCAGGTCGCGTCGTATTCCTGCACGATCAGCGGTCCGGTGCTGCGCGCCCGGCAAGGCCCGCGCGATCGATCACCGGCGTATCGATCCAGCCGTCTCCGGGAACCAGGCGCGCCGGCTTGCGGGAACACGGCGTGGCCAGGGCGGGATGGTATCGGGCAGACGCGGCGCGCTCGGAATGCCGCGCGCGATGACCGACAGGCCCATCAGTTCCACCGGTTCGTCCGGTCGGCGCGCGGAAGCCGTAGTTGCGCTCGTGCTCCTCGCCGAACAGCTCGGCGCAGACCGGCAGGAATTCGCCATCGGGCAGCCGGCACCTCGATCTCGCTCGACTGGCCGACGTAGCGTGCCAGCGCGGCACGGCGGAACAGTGCGGCGCTCCGGGGGAAAGCCGTCGCGCGCCAGCCGCTGCGCCCCGGCCGCGCTCAGTGTCTGCCAGCACCGCGTCGACGCGCGCTGCGTCGGCGGCATCGAGCCGCATGCGCAGGCTCTGGCTCGCGTGATGTTCGGTGTCCGCCACCAGCAGGCCGAATGCGCTGAACACTCCCGGCAGCGGTGGCACGATGACGCGTGCGATGCCAAGTTCCGCGGCGATGGCGGCGGCGAACAGCGGACCGTTGCCGCCGAATGCCAGCAGCGCGAACTGCCGCGGATCGCGTCCGCGTTCCACCGACACCGCGCGGATCGCACGCATCATCGACGCGGATGCCAGTCGCAGCATGCCGAACGCGGCTTCTTCCACCGATCGATGCAGCGGCTCCGCGAGTTCCCGCGCGATTGCCGCACGCGCGGCGTCCACGTCGAGCTTCAGCGCACCACCGACCAGGCCGGCCGGGATCGAGATAGCCCAGCACCAGATTGCAGTCGGTGATGGTGGGTTCCGTGCCGCCGCGCCCGTAGCACACCGGTCCCGGTTCGGCGCCGGCGCTGTCCGGCCCGACCTTCGGCGCGCCACCCGCATCGAGCCGGCAGATCGAGCCGCCGCCAGCGCCCACCTCGGCCAGATCGATCGCCGGCAGCTTCAGCAGATAGCCGGCGCCGACCAGCAGCCGCGATCCGGCCATGACGCCGGCGCCGACTTCGAGCGCCTCGCTGCGCAGCACCTCGCCGTTCTCGACCAGGCCGGCCTTTGCCGTGGTGCCACCCATGTCGAAGGTGATGACGCGCGGCTCGTCGAGCTTCGTCGCGAGCGCGGCGCCGCCGACCACGCCGGCGGCCGGACCGCTTTCGATGATGTGCGCCGGCGCGGTCGGCGGCGAATTCAGCTGACGCCAGCCCGCCGTTCGACTGCATCAACTGCAACGGCGCCTGGATGCCGAGCGCGCGCAGCCGCGCGGCGAGCGACGGTGACGTAGGCGCGCACCACCGGCTGCACGTAGGCGTTGATCACCGTCGTGCTGGTGCGCGGATATTCCTTGATCTCCGGCAGGATCTCGTGGCTGACCGAAATCGCCACGTCCGGCAGCGCCGCGCGCACCGCATCGGCGACCGCGCGTTCGTGCGCCGGATTGGCGTAGGAATGCAGCAGGCAGATCGCCACGCTCTGCACCTCCTCCGCGGCGCAGCATGTCGATCGCCGCGGTGACGCTTGCTGCATCGAGCGGCGTGGCGACCGAGCCGTCCGGGCGCAGCTTCTCGGTCACCTCCAGGCGCAGCCGCCGCTCCACCAGCGCGCGCGGCTTGGTCCAGCGCAGGTCGTACAGCACCGGCATGCGCAGGTCGCGGATTTCCAGGATGTCGCGGAAGCCCTTGGTGGTGATCAGCGCGGTGCGCGCGCCCTTGCCCTCCAGGATCGTATTGGAGCCGATCGTCGTGCCATGCAGCACGTCGGCCACCATCGCCGTTGTGCGGCGTCCAGCAGCGCACGCAGACCGTCGATGATGCCGTCGCCGTAGTCATGCGGCGTGGATGCGATCTTGTGGGTGATCGACCCGCCCGTCTGCGGTGATCGCGACGAGGTCGGTGAAGGTGCCGCCGATATCGATGCCGATGCGCTGAGGCATGTCGCGACCGCGTCTCCGTTTCGCGGTCGGTTGACTATGCCGGCCAACTCACGCGCGGTCGAGCGCCATCCGGATGCATTGCGCCAGATCGCCGCGACGATACGGCTTCAGCAGCAGCGGCACGTCGGGCCGATCGGCTCCGGGTCGGTGCACGTTGGCGTAGCCTGACGTGACCAGCGTCTTCAGGTCTTGCCGTATGACGCGGGCACGGTTGATCAGCTCGAAGCCATTCATGCCGCCTGGCATCACGACGTCGCTGAACAGTAGATCGATCGGCTCGTCACCCTGCACGATACCGAGCGCGGAGGGCCCGTCCGCTGCGGTCAGCACGCGATACCCCAGGTCGCTGATCGTGGTGACAGCGAGCTCCAGCACCTCGGCATTGTCCTCGACAACAAGCACCGTCTCATGTCCGGTGGGCGTTACGTCCGACGTCCTGTCCTGGACATCTTTAGCGTGCGGAAGTCGCTCGCAACGCGGCAGATAGAGCCGGAACGTCGTGCCAGCGCCGGGACAACTGTCGATCACCACATGGCCGCCGGACTGCTTGATGAAGCCATAGACCTGACTGAGCCCGAGGCCAGTGCCCTTGCCGACTTCCTTCGTGGTAAAGAACGGCTCGAAAACGTGCGCCGCGACATCAGGATCCATGCCTGTGCCAGTATCGGTGACGCGCACCAGCACGTAAGCGCCGGCGGTCAGATCGGGCGACCGTCGCGCCTCCGCGGCTGAGATGACACCGTTGCTCGTGGTGATTTCCAGCCGCCCTCCCGCCGGCATGGCGTCGCGCGCGTTGACGACAAGATTGAGGACCGCAGCCTCGAACTGCGACGCATCGATCCGGCAGGACCACAGGTCCGGCTCGAAGTTCAGGTCGAGCACATTCGTCTCACCCAACGCCCGGCGAAGGAACGGCTCGCACGCGACGAGAACTTCGTCGAGTGTGACGACGTCCAGTGTGAACGTGCTGCGGCGCGCGAACGCAAGGAGCTGCTGTGTCAGTTTCGTGGCGCGGCCCGTCGCGGCTTCGGATGCCTTCAGCAGACGCATGATCTTGGCGCGCGGCAGATCGCCGCCGGTTTCGAAGGCTGTGCGGATCATCTCAACGCTGCCGACGATGACCGCGAGCAGATTGTTGAAGTCGTGGGCGATGCCGCCGGTGAGCTGGCCGACCACCTCCAACTTCTGGGTATGCCACAAGACATCTTCGGTCTTGCGCCGCTCATCGATCTCGATCTTCAGTCGTCGATTGGCCTCAGTCAGGGCGCGGGTGCGTTCCGCAACCAGCAGCTCCAGGCTTTCGTTGAGTTCGGCGCAGTTCCTGCTCCGCGCCACGCATCCGCAGCAGAGCCTGTGCTGTCGCGATCAATTCGTCCGGCTCGATCGGCTCCACGAGGAAGCCGTCCGCCCCGCCATCCAGTGCCACCGCACGATCTTGCGAGCTCGTTATTGCGGCGGAGGTCTGAAGCACGGCTATGCCAGGATTTGCCGCCTTTATGCGCCGACTGACCTCGATCCCGTGAACGTCGGGGAGCATCACATCGAGCAGCACCAGGTCGGGCGCAGCGAGACAACACTGCTCGATCGCCGCCATACCCGACGCGGCCTCTGTGACATTGTAGCCGTGCTTGCGCAGCACATGCGCTTTCAGATAGCGACCGCCATCATCGTCATCGACAATCAGGATGTTGGCCTTGGCGTCGCTCATGCGCTCCCAACAGCCTCATTTACCTGCAGAACTCTGTCGATGGCGTCGATCAGCGTGCCCGATGCAAGCGCGGTCTTCGGCAGGATCAGCGAGGCGCCATGCAGCAGAGCGCGCTCTTCCGCCGATAGAATTGTCGAGGTCACGACGATCACCGGCACCGCCGGAAGCGAGACGTTCCGCCGCAGGTGGGCGAGAAACTCGAAACCGTCCATTCGCGGCATCCTGAGGTCGAGCAACACCACGTCCGGGGTTTGATCGACCAGCTGAGCCAAGGCGTCCTTCCCATCATGGGCGATCCAAAGCCGATACTGGGCACGCGGCAATAGCTGTCGAACGAGGTAGTGAGTCACCTCCTCGTCATCAACCAGCAACACTTTCGTGAGCGAGTGCCGTCCCGTTACGCGGTCAAGAATGTCGATCAATCTTTCGCCATCGACAGGTTTTGCCAGGTAGTCATCGGCGCCAAGATGTTTTGCCTTGCGGGCCTCGTCGGTGGATGACGTGACGATCAGCGGTATCTCTGCGCTCGCCTCACGATCACGTAGTTCGAGCAAAAGCCGCCAGCTCTCGTCGCCCATCAACAAGATATCGAGCAGAATAGCCTCGGGACGTATCGACTGCATCACGCGTCTGGCAGCGCGCACCGTGCGTGCGCGTAGCGGCTGATAGATGGAGCCGGCGAGCAGACGCTCGATAGCGAGAGCATCGGCCGGATCGTCTTCAATCAGGAGCACCGGTGCCCGCCCAGGCTCCAGCACCCAATCCTGATCGGAATCGGCTGGCTCGTCGGCGTGATAGACTCGCGGGACCGTGACGGAGAAGGTCGAGCCGTCGCCGGGTGTACTTTCGACGGTAATGTTGCCACCGAGCAGCTCGGCCAGCTTCTTCGCCAAGGGCAAGCCGAGGCCCGTGCCCTTCACACGACCTTGCAGCCGATGTGCGACCTGACCGAATTCCTGGAAGATGATATCGATGTCCCCGGCCGCGATCCCAACGCCGGTATCCCGCACGTGCAGGCTGACCGTGTCGGCGGCGCGATCCGCGGTGGCCCAGACGCGCACTTCTCCCGATTCTGTGAACTTGATCGCGTTGGAGATGAAGTTGCGCAGTATCTGCGACACCTTGGCCTCGTCCGTGTCGAGCGACGGCACGTCATTTGGATCGTCGAACACCAGGGCCACGGCATCGCTGACCAGCAGCGGCCGCAACATGCCGCGCAGCGCGCCAAACAGCGACGCCACGGTGAACCGCGATGGCACCACCACGGTCTTGCCGGCTTCCACCTTGGCGAGGTCCAGCAGATCGTCGACAAGTTCAGTCAGGTTCTCGGCAGCCTTGCGGATAAAGCGGACCTGCGTCTCCTGCTCGGTCGTCAGCTCGCCATCACTGCGCCCCAGCAGCAGCCGCGACAGCGCCAGGATTGAGTTGAGCGGCGTGCGAAATTCGTGGCTCATGTGCGAGAGGAATTTCGATTTCAGCTCGTCCGCGCGACGCAGGTGATCGGCGCGCTCGTCCAGCTCGGCGTACAGCGCGACGACGCCGCGATTGGTGTCCTGCAGCTCCTGATTGAGCCGCTGCAGGTCCTCCTGGCGCGATCGCAGCTCGTCCATCTGCAGTAAAATCTGCTGGTTCTGTCTGGTGATTTCCTGGATGGCATCGCCAGTTCCTCCCGCCGACAACGCATCCGTGATGCGCTTGATAAACGAGGGAGTGATCGACGGCGCGCTCCGTGGCAGCATCTTCCCGAGCCGCACCGTCGTGCCCTCGCCGGCCTTCGACGTAATGCCAAACGTATCCATCAGGCGCCGCGCGCCGAGCAGACCGATCCCCATCCCGGTCGCGGATTCGTGCGATCCCGACTGCACCGCGGCCAGATCGGCAATGCCTCGCCCTCGGTCGCGCACGACAATCACGAAAATCGGCTGCGTTGTCTCGCCGGTCAGATGGAATCCGATGTGGCCGCCACCGCCATGCTCATAGGCATTGCGCGCTATTTCCGAAATCGCGGTGGTGATGCGGGTCTGATCCTGCGCATCGAAACCGATCAGCTCGGCGAGGCGTCGCGTCCGACTGCGAACCAGCACGATGTCCGTCTCGGCGGCGATCGCGATCTGTAGCAGGCAGATGTCCATGATATCCTCTATGTCGCTGCCCGCATCGCGACCACCGATGCATCGTCGCGGCCGCGCCGGTGATCACGCAGCAGGACGCCCGCGACCAGCGAGGGATGCTGAGCACCAAGCCCCGGATAGGCAGCAAAATCCCAGCGGCTGGTCAGTCCGTCGGAGTGCAGGATCAGCAACGGATCGGTGGTGAAGTCGTAGGTGAACTCGCGGATGCGTGGCGCGATGTGTCCTGCCGTGCCGTTGTGCGAGACCATGTGACGCGTCTTTCCGGCATTGACGAGCATGGCGCTTATATTACCCAGTCCGACGAAGCGGACGACATGTGCGGCGGTGTCGATCCGCGCGACAGCCACCGCGGCGCCGCGGCCGCTCGCAAGCGCACGGTGTACACGGTGGACGATTTCCTCGCATGCCTCATCAGCGTGCTGCAAGAACGTCTGCACCGCGATGTCGGCGGCGCGCGCCGCCTCGACACCATGGCCAGAGCCATCGACCAACATGATCGTGCGACCCCGGGCGGCGTCGCTCCACGCCCAGTTGTCGCCACACACTGGCTCGCCCGGGTAAGGCGCGAGCACTGCGCCCAGCAAAGCTCGGGTACCTCGCGTGGGTGGTCCGGCGAAGCGGGCCATGACCGCACAGCCCTGACCGGGACGCGAGTAGATCCGCGTGGTGTCGGCAAGGCGAGCGATCGCGCCGAGCCCCGTGCCGGGACTGCCGGCAGTGGAATAGCCGTCCTGCATGCAACGGTTGGTGTCGGTCATGCCACTGCCGCGATCGAGCGCCAGCAATTCCAGTCCCGCACCGTCCGCGTCCTCATACCGGCCGGCGTGGATATGGCCGCCGTTGCCGTGCTTGAGCACGTTGGTGGCGAGTTCCGTCACGACGATTGCCACCTCGTCGATGCGCGCCTGTGCCAGCCCGGCGCGCCGTGCAACATCGCGCACCAATCGGCGAGCTTCGGCGACCTGACTGGCATCGGAGACGGCGGTGAACACGCTAAATCCATCGCGCCAGAGTGACGACCGTTCCCTGGCCGGGTGTGGATCGGACGTCGAACTCGTTGCAGAGACGCTTGGCGCCGCTGAGACCGAGCCCGAGGCCGGAGCCTGTCGTGTAACCATCCTTTAGCGCCAAGGTAAGATCGGCAATGCCGGGACCCTGATCAGTGAAGGTGAGACGTACGCCGCGGCGCTGCCCATTGCGCAGCACTTCGATACGCGCGGTGCCGCCGCCGCCATAATCGACGGTATTGCGGGCAATCTCGCTCGCCGCGGTGACGATTTTCGTCTGATCCACCAGGCTGAAGCCGGCGCCGACCGCGCGAGCCCGCACCGCCTGCCGCACCCTGACCACATCCTCGGATGCGCGCAGCGGCATCGTGTCATCCGTATCGGTCGGCATCGTCGCGCTCGGGGCTGTCGATGGCACGTCGGATCAGCGCGAGGCCTTTATCGACGTTGAGCGCGGTGCGCACTCCGGTGAGGCTCAGGCCGAGCTCGACCAACGTGATCGCCACGGCCGGGCGCATGCCGACGACGACGGTGATCGCGTCCAGCACACGGGACATTGCGGCGATGTTGTTCAGCATGCGGCCGATGAAGGAATCGACGATCTCGAGTGCCGAGATGTCGATCATCACGCCCCGTGCGTGATCGGCTACGATCCGCTCGGTCAGGTCGTCCTGCAGCGCCAGTGCCAACCGGTCGTGCATATCGACCTGGATCGAGACCAGCAGGCAGTCGCCGATCTTGAGGATGGGAATGTCGCCCATCCGCTAGGCCTCCGGGTTTGCAGGCTGTTTCCGTTCGGTTATGACCTTGCCGGTGCGGCGCAATGCCAGCGCGAGCGCATCGGCCATGGTCGCCTTGGACACCACATTGAGCTCGAGGCCGAGATGCACGATCGTCTGGGCGATCTGCGGACGGATGCCGCTCAGTATGCAATCGGCACCCATCAGCCGCGCAGCCGAGATTGTCTTTATCAGGTGCTGTGCCACCAACGTATCGACCGTGGGCACGCCGGTGATGTCGATGATGGCGATCTCCGCACCAGAGGTGACGATGCGCTGCAGCAGGCTCTCCATGACGATCTGCGTGCGTTCACTATCGAGGGTGCCGATGAGCGGCAGCGCCAGGATGCCGTCCCACAGCGTGACCACGGGTGTAGACAGTTCCAGCAATTCCTGCTGCTGGCGATTGATCACCTCCTCGCGGGTTTTCGCGAAGCACTCCATGGTATAGAGGCCCAACTCGTCGATCAGCCGACTGGCGATCCAGGTCTCGCTGGCAAGTCGGTCGGCGTCCGCGCCGAACTCACGGCGCAATAGCGCGAACAGCGGCTCCTTCAGCGAAAAGACAAAAACAGCGGTCTCGTTCGGGCTGAAACCCTGCAGCGCGCGGTCACGCGAGAGGTCTTCTAGCAGCTCGCGCATCGGCTGCCACTCGGCGGCCTGGATGTCGTCGAACTGCGCGCTCGCCGTGCCGCGGCGGAATTCCTCGAGGAAGCGACGAGCCAGTCCCGCCGTATCCGCCTTCCGGTCGGAATCGGGAAGCCTCAAGTCGCGCTGCTGGCAAGCAAGCCACTCGGTAAGCAACCGTTGGTGGTGCTTTTCGACCAGCGACCAAATGGTGTTCCGGTCGTCGTTCATTCAGCCCTATGGTGTGTGTGATGTGGCAAAATAGCGGCGGATCGTGCGGCCACCTGCGCCGAAAGTAAATGCCGCCCGGACCTTGCGTCGGTCCGCCTGACGCCATAAGGATATGCGCTCAGGAACGTGATGATCTTGCCCGCTGCCATGAATGCGATTGCGCTCCAGGAGGCTGACGCTGGCATGGGCCGTATCCTCGTTGTGGAGGATGACGGGACCTTCGGAGAGGCGTTGTGCCAGGTTTTGAGCCGCGCGGGATACGTGACCACGCTGGCGACCGACTTCCAGACGGCTCTGGGAATTCTGGAAGCGGAACAGCCGCTCGACCTCCTGTTGGTGGACATCGTGATGCCGGACGGCATCAACGGGATCGCATTGTCGCGTATGGCGCGGATGCGTCGGCGTGACCTGAAGGTCATCTACATCACCGGCTACAGCATCCCCGGAGTGGAGCGGGAAGCGCTGGGACCGGTTCTGCGCAAACCTGTCGACAACCAGCAGCTGATCGAGGAGATCGCGCGGGTGCTGGCGGAGCAGCAGCCCTAAGGCGGGTCTTCCCACGCCACGTCGGGCAGTCTACCGCGCGTGATTAGGAGCTTCGCGCGCAGCGTTTCGGTTGCCGCAGTGTCGATCTCCGGCGGGTCACCGCGTGCCACCACGCCGTAGTTACGCGCGGCCCCCTCAATTGTCACCAGCCCGTCGCGCATGTCCTTGGCGACCAGCGCAAGGTCACGCTCGAGTGCGTCGCCCCAGCCGCCGGCGCCGGGCAGTTGATGGCGGAATAGCTGGCCTTGGCGCAGCGTCATCGTCAATTTCGCGTGCAGCTTCTGCTCGGTCGGCAACCCTGGATCCAGCACATTGCGCCCCGCCGCGCCGGGACCGCCGCCCTGTAGACCATACGGCCGATGCGTCTGCCGATCGGCGCGCACCTGCAGGATCCCCTCATCCGCCAGCATCCGCCAGGTCTTGCGCTGCGACATGCCGCCGCGGAATTTCCCCGCACCGCCGGTGTCGGGGACGAATTCGTAGTCCAGCACTTCGAGCGGGTTCTCCGCCTCGATCACCTCCACCGAGAAGCTCGCCATGTTGGCGAACATCGACGTGTTGCCGTCCAGCCCATCCGCCCATGGCCGGCCGCCCCAGGCGCCGGACAGGAAATCGACGTAGATAAATGGCCGCAGTGCTTCGTCGTAGCCGCCGATGGTGATGCCGGTGTTGCCGCCTTCGCTCGCTGCGATCACACGCTCGGGATACAGCTTCGCCAGCGCACCGAAGCAGCAATCGACACCACGGAAGCCGGTCAGTCCGCGCGCGGCACACGCCGCCGGCAGCTTGCCATGCGTGATCGTGCCGGGCGGCGCAATCACCTTGATCGGTCGGAACACGCCGTCGTTGTTCGGCATGTTGATCGACAACACCGACTTCACCGCGGTGAAGCTCATCGCGGCGGTGTAGCTCCAGGTGTTGTTGATCGCGCCCTTCACCTGCGGCGCGCTGCCGGTCCAGTCCACCTCCATCGCATCGCCGTGCTTGCGCACCGTGCAGACCAGCGGGATCGGCTTGCCGACATCGATCTGGTCGTCGTCGATCCAGTCGGTAAAGGTCGCCTCGCCATCGGGCAGTTCCGCCAGGCAGTGCCGCGTCAACCGCTCGGAGTAGTCCATCGTGGCGTTCATCAAAGTAACGACACCGTCGGCGCCGTAGCGTGCCACCAGATCGGTCATGCCGCGCGCGGCGATCTCGCACGCGGCGAGCTGACTGCGGATGTCTCCCAGCACGCGTCCCGGCAGGCGCACGTTGCGGTCGATCATGCGGAACAGCGTGGTGTTCGGCTTGCCGCGTTCGTACAGTTTCAGCGGCGGGATGCGCAGGCCCTCGGCGTAGATCTCGGTGCTGTCAGACGCATTGGAGCCTGGCACACGCCCGCCGACATCGGTGTGGTGGCAGATCGTCGCGGCATAGGCGATCGGTTTGCCGTTGGCGAACAGCGGCTTGAAGATGAAGATGTCCGGCAGGTGCATACCGCCATCGTACGGGTCGTTGTTGATCAGGATGTCGCCCTCTGCGATGTCGTCACCGAAATGCCGCAGCACCGCCTGCAATGCGACCGGGATGGAACAAAGGTGTCCCGGCAAAGCAAGACCCTGCGCCGCCAACCGGCCCTGCGCGTCGCACAGCGCCGCGCTGTAGTCCATGATGTTCTTCAACACCCCCGAATACGCGGTGCGGTAAATCGTCAGCACCATCTCGTCGCCGAGGGCGGCGATGGAGTTGCGGAACAGCTCTTCGGTGATGGGATCGGGGCTGGACATACGTGGCATCGGACCACCGATGGCAACCTCTGACAACCGACGGGCCGCCCGCTCCACTCGACTTGGATGCGCCGCCGCGGTAGCTGGTGGCCCGGAACAATCGGGGTAGGCTCATGCAGAAAGCTCCGCTCGATCCACCGCCACTGCTGCGCGATGGATGTGTCGAGTTCCCGGTCCACCATGTGCGCGGCGGTACATCGACCGGCCTGGTGATCTCGGAACATTGGGCGCCGCGCGAGCAGCCCCTGCGCGAGGAGTTGCTGCGTCATCTGATGGGCCTGCCGCTCGAGGGCACGCGTGCCGGCAACAAGCAGATCACCGGGTTGGGGCGGATCGTTCCGACAGGCAACAAGGTGTTCTTCGCGCGCCTCGAGGCGGATGGGAATCGGCGACGGATCGTCGGCACGTTCGCGCAGCTTGCGGCCGACAAGGCGGCGATCGACTGGAGCGTGAACTGCGGCAACATGACCGCGGCACTGCCGCTCTGGGCGTTGGATACCGGGCAAGTCGCGCCCGTGGTCGCCGGCGACGCGTTCGAGATCGACATCTTCAACACCAACACCGGCGTGACCGCCGGCTCGCGCATGCGGGTCGGGTCCGACGGCAGGTTCGTTGCGGCCGAGATCCCCGGTGTGGACGGGGCGTTTCCCGGTGTGGACCTGTTCCTCGCCAATCCGGTGGGCGCCAAGACGGGACGCCTGCTGCCGACCGGTCGGCCGGTGGATGACATCGCCGGCTATGCGGTCTCCTGCGTCGATGTGGCAGTGCCGATGGTGATCGCGCGCGCGGCCGACTTCGGCAAGACAGCGCATGAGACGGTGGAGGAACTGGAGGCAGATCGCGACCTGATGGCGACGCTGCGTACCGTGTGGGTCGAGGCCGGACTGCGCATGGCGCTCAAGGGCGCGGGCGGTCGGGCGATGACGGCTGATGAACTGGCGCAGAGCGAGACGATCCCGAAGATGTGCATCGTCGGGCCGCCGCAGCGGGCAGGCCACATTGCGGTGCGCTATTTCACGCCGCAGACGGCGCATCGGTCGATGGCGGTGTCGGGCGGCTGCTGTCTGGCGGCGGCGGCACTGATCCCGGGTTCGGTCGCGCATGGAGTGGCGGTGGGATTACCGCCGGTTGGTGCGGCGTTCACCGAAGTGGATGTCGGGATCGAGAACCCGGCCGGTGTGTTGGAAGCGACGATCGAGGCGAGGCTTGCGCCCTCGGGTCTGGAGGTACGGAAGGCGGCATATCGGCGCAACACCCAGATTCTGCTGCGGGGACACGTGCCGTTGTACCGCGCGTCTGATGCGTTGCGCGGTGCGTTAGAAGCAGTGTTCTGAGCCGTCGTCAGGCCAGACCGGTGACCGCCAGCACTGTCGCGAGTCCGGCGGCCATGCCACGAATAGACGGATCCGGTGCCACGTCGATCCATTCCTCCAGCGAGTGCGCCCGCCCGCCTGTGCCGCCGGAGCCGATCTTGATGGCGGGGATGCCGAGGCTCATCGGGATGTTCGCGTCGGTCGAGGAGAGTCTCGAACCTGGGCTGAAACCCATGCGCGCTGATTGCCGCGTGCGCGAGGCGGACCAGGTCGCTGCTCTCGTCGGTGCGGCCGGCCGGCCGGTCACCGATCTTCTCGATGTCAGTCGTCACTGCGCCGTTGCGGGTCGAGCGTGCCGCGTTCTCCGACGCGACCGACTTTGCCGTCAGATCGAGGAAGGTCGCTTCCAGCCGAGCCAGTTCGGCCGCTGCACTCCGATCGCAGGTCGAAGTCGGTCCAGACCGCGTTGGGGATCGAGTTGATCGACGTGCCGCCGCCGGTGACCAGGCGCTGTAGGTCGTCTTGGGGCTGGCCGGCACCGTAATGCGGCCGAGCCGGGCGATCGCGTCGGCCATGGCGAACATCGGGTTCACCAGGCCGAACGCGCCGTAGCTGTGGCCACCGGGCCCCTTGAAGGTGACGCGATAGCGCTTCGACCCGACGCCGCCGGTGGCGATGTGCTCCATGTCCGGGCTGTCGACCGTGATGAAGGCGCTGATGCGGTCCTTGTACGGACCCTTCTGGAACAGGTGCCGCATGCCGCGCAGATCGCCTGGCCCTTCCTCGCCGACATCGGCCACGAACAGCAGATCGGCGCGGGTGCGCACGGCGGCGGCATCCATCGCGCGCAGCCAGGCGAGCAGCACGGCCAGCGACCGCGTGTCGTCGCCCACGCCGGGCGCATGTAGCTTTGTGCCTTCGCGCCGCACGGTCAGGTCGGTGCCGGCGGGGAATACAGTGTCGAGGTGGGCAGCGATGCAGATCAGTGGGCCACTTCCCACTCCCGGGCGCATTCCAGTGACGTTGCCTTCGGTGTCGATTTCCACGTTCTGAAGGCCATGTGTCTTGGCCATCGCGAGGAAAGCGCGTGCGCGGGCTTCCTCCTGAAACGGCGGAGCCGCGATCTGGGTCAGCGCGACGATGTCCTCAATCGTCCGGTCGTGCTCGGCGGTGAGGGTAGCGACGGCCTTGCGGTAGGTCTCGCTCGCCATGACCTCGCGGATAATCGACATGGCCCGAGTGGTCATGGCATTGGTTCCCTGCGGCGCTCGCCGGTATTGGCCGAGGTCAGCGCCGTCCGCAAGAGAGGCAACTCAAATGGATCTGGTGAGCCGACTGCAACGGGACCTGCCGCCGCTGCCAAGTTGGATGGGGATCACCATCACCGTAGCCGAACCTGACCGGGTGGTCGCCGAACTCACGGTGCGCGACGAACTGTGCACAGCCGGCGACATCATGCATGGCGGCGCGATCATGGCGTTCGCCGACACGGTTGGCGCGCTTGGCACAATAGTGAACCTGCGCGAAGGGCAGGGGACGACGACTGTGGAGAGCAAGACAAATTTCTTCGCCGGCTCGTCGGTGGGGACGCGACTGATTGCAGAGGCGTCCCCGCTACATCGCGGAAGGCGAACACAGGTCTGGGAGACGCGGATCACCAACGAGCAAGGCAGGCTGGTTGCCAAGGTAACGCAGACGCAGATGGTGCTGTGAGGTCGCAAAGAGCGCGAGGGATTCGTTGCGGGTGTTTCTTGCGAGTTCCACACCCGCCTGACGCCGGACCCGAGCTGGATGAAACCGGCATTCGTCATGGTCGGCGAAGGTCAGCCACCCACGTCTTCCTTTGATGCGCGCGGTACAGTCTGGTCATGGTTTCTTGTTAGGCGCGTGGGCGATCTTTCCTTTCTGCCTGCCGAAGGCTAGCGTTCACCAATAATGCGATGGAGGGAATGATGAAGGCAGCCGTTTTCCACGAGCCGAACCAGCCGCTCACCATCGAGAACGTAGAACATGCGCCTTTGAAGCGCCGCGAGGTTTTGGTGCGCACTGCCTATGCCGGCCTCTGCCACTCTGACCTGCACTTCATGGAGGGGCTTTATCCATTTCCCACCCCTTGCGTGCTGGGTCACGAAGCGGCTGGTGTGATCGAGGCGGTCGGCGATGACGTTACCTACGTCAAGCCGGGCGATCACGTGATTACCTGTCTGTCGGTGTTCTGTGGCGAATGCCCGCAATGCATGACCGGTCATCCCAATCTGTGCGAGAACACCGAGGTCAAGTTGCTGCCGGGTGCCGCGCGTCGTCTGACTTGGAAGGGCGAGGTGCTGAACCAGGCAATGAACCTATCGGCCTTCGCCGAATTCATGCTGGTGCACGAGCATGCCGTGGTGAAGGTGCGCGACGATGTGCCGCTGGACCGCTGCGCGCTGGTCGGCTGCGGCGTGATGACCGGGGTCGGCGCGGTGTTCCATGCCGCGAAGGTTGAGCCTGGCTCTACCGTTGCGGTAATCGGCTGTGGCGGCATCGGGCTGTCCGCGGTGAACGGTGCGGCAATGGCGGGTGCTTCGCGCATCATTGCGATCGACACCGTGGCGTCGAAGCTGGATGTCGCGCGGCAAATGGGTGCCACCGATACGATCAACGCGTCGAACGCCGATGCGGTGGAGATGGTGAAGGACATGACCGGCGGCGGTGTGCCGTATTCGTTCGAGGCGATCGGCACCAAGACCACGGCCGAGCAGTCATTCGCGATGCTGCGGCCGGGCGGCACGGCGACGATCATCGGCATGATCCCGCTTGGCACCAAGATCGAACTGCACGGCGCCGATTTCCTGCGTGATCGCAAGATCCAGGGTACGTCGATGGGCGGCAATCGGTTCCGCGTCGACATGCCACGGCTGCTGGAGCTGTATGTGCAGGGCAAGCTGAAGCTGGATCACATGATTTCCGGGCACATCAAGCTGGCAGAGATCAACGAGGGCTTCGCGCGGATGAAGCAGGGCACCATGGTGCGGCAGCTAATCGACTTCTCGGCCGGCTGATGCCCACAAACTTGCCCACTATTAGAGTGGGCAAGTTTGTGGTTGACGCCTGAGCCTCCTCGTCGCTGACTTCCCGGCAAGACGTTCCGGGAGGTCGTCCCATGAGCGAAACGCTCCTGCGGGACATCGCCGAGTTTTGCCGCAATGCCCGCATGGCGGAATCCACCTTCGGCCGGCTCGCCGTGAACGACGGCAAGCTGGTCGGGCGCCTACGTCTCGGCGGGCGCGTCACGACCGACACGGTGGATCGCGTGCGCGCCTTCATTGCTCGCGAGCCGCATCACGTCGTGAACGGCGCGCCTGGCCACGTCCCGCTGCCCGTGCCGCAGGCCACCGGCACGGCCCACAACTTCCGCTTCTATGACAACCGGCAGAAGTACCTGCTGTTCGTCACCACCTGCGGTGAGAAGTGGGTCATCGCCCAACGCGTCGGCATGGAGCTGGCCAACCTCCATCCACGCCCCCCGTCACTGAGGCTGTTCGACGCCGGCATGGGCGACGGCACCGTGCTGGCCCGCACCATGCGGGCCATGCACAACCGCTTCCCCACCATGCCGTTCTATATCGTCGGCAAAGAGATCAGCCTCGAGGACGTACGCCTCGTGCTGGAAAAGATGCCCGACCGCCTGTTCGAGCATCCCGCCACCGTGCTGGTGATGACCAACATGTACTACTCCGAGGCGCCGTGGTTGAAGCCGAACTCGGTCAACGCCGCCACCAGCCTCGTCTGGAACGAGCTCGCGCTGACCGGCAACACCGCGCACGATTTCGAGACACAGATCACTGAGCTGGCGCCCTTCCTGGCCGACAACTGGCGCGCCCGCATGAGCCGCACCTCCGGTAATCCGGTGTATGAAAAGCCTGTGGTGCTGGTGATCTACCGCGAGGACCACCGGTTTCTTCTCGATCAGGTGCGGCCGCGCCGCGGTTTTACCAACGCCGAATACGATCTGGTTATTGCGTCGCAGCCCTATCGCGCGCGTGCGCCGCTGGAGTTCAAGGCGCGTCGCGTCGTGGCGCCGCTGGCACGTGCGCTGGCGCCGGGCGGCCGGCTGATCGCCATCCACTCGCACGGCAACGATCCGGGTCTCGAGATCATCCAGCGCATCTGGCCTGGCGAGAATCCGTTCACGACCGATCGCCACGCTTTGCTGCGCGCGACCAAGGCCGAACTTGGCAGCGCCGGACGGGACCTGAATTTCGGCGCCTACGCCGATGCGCGCTCGCTGTTCCGCTACGACATGCATACGCTGCCGAGCGAGATCAGCGAGACGATCGGCACGTCAACGTTGTTCGCCGCATGGAATGCCGCGGTCTACGTCGCGCAGATCGAGGATGAGCGGCTGTCCGAAGCGATCAGCAGCGGCGCCTATCTCGATGCCACCAAGGCAGTGCTGCAGGACCACGGCGGTCTGTGGTTCTGGGACGAGTCCTACGTGATCTCGCGCAAACGGGATTCCGGTTGATGGACGCGATCACCCTCACTGCCAGGCAGCGCCAGCGCGTGGCGGCACTGATCGGCGATTGTTCGATTGAACTCTCGCCACGCGACGAGCTCGCCGGTGAGGCGCTGCGGGGACTGCTCGCCGCGGGCACGACGGTGTTCGTCAATCATTCCGCCAGTGTGACGCACCACGACATCGTCGCCGCCTGCGCGCGGCTGCGTCGCGCGGGTTTCGTGCCCGTACCGCATGTCGCTGCGCGTCGCCTGGCGAGCTTCACCCAGGCCAGTGACTTCCTGCAGCGCGCGGTGGGCGAGGCGGGGGTCGACCGCATTCTGCTGATCGGCGGCGATGACAGTCCGGTCGGGCCGTTCCGGGCCGCTCTCGATCTGCTGGCGACCGGCGTGGTGGAGCGACACGGCATCGCCCATGTCGCGTTCGGTGGCTATCCCGAAGGCCACCCGGCGATCGATCCGCACACCCTGGATGCGGCGCTGCAAGCCAAGGTGGCGCTGGCACGGCAGGGTGGCCTGGCCGTGTCACTGGTGACTCAGTTCGGCTTCGAGGCACAGCCGATCCTGCGCTGGATCGCTGCCCAGCGCGCGCATGGCATCGACTGCCCGGTGCATGTCGGTATTGCCGGACCCGCCAGCGTGGCGACACTCGCGAAGTTCGCCATTCGCTGCGGCATCGGTGCGTCGCTCCGCGCACTCGCACGCGGCCACACTGCGTTCGCACGCATCCTGGTGGAGGCCGGACCGGATGCGTTGATCGGCGAACTTGTGGCCAGCGTGGGCGAGGATGCGCCGATCGCGGGTCTTCACGTGTTCACTTTCGGTGGCGTGCGCCGCAGCGTGGAATGGATCCGTGGGGCGAGCGAAGCCGTCTGATTGGCAAAGGGAATGCCATGTCGGACCGCATACAGCCGTTGTTTCGCCGCCGCGGTCCCCTCCCGCAACCCCCTCCCGCAAGGGGAGGGGGGAGAGGCCTTACCATCGGTCCCTTCTCGATCCGCAGCTCGTATCTACCGCGCGTGCCGGGTCGACCATGCCACGGTCCAACTGCTGGCCCACGGCGCGCACGGACCCGAATGGGCGTCGACCCCAGCTTCACCGGGTGAGCAGATGCAGCCATGCACGTCAGGCCGAACTTGCCTTGTCGACAAGGCTCGCCGTCTGATTGAACAGGATGCGCCGCTCCTCCTCGCTGGGTGGCGCGCGGCGGCGCAGGTCCTTGCCGAGATCGATCCCTCGCTGCACCGCCGGCCGCTGCTTGATCGCCTCGCGCCAGCGGGCGACGTTGGGGAACTCATCGAGCGCCTGGCCGAGCGGCTTCGAGATCAGCACCCAGGGAAACGACGCCATGTCGACGATCGAATAGTCGTCCAGGATATACGCGCGGTCGGCCAATCGCCGTTCGAGCACGCCGAGACAGCGGTTGTACTCGTTGGCATAGCGCTGGTGCGAATAGGGATGCTCGCCCTGCGCGTAGTTGACGAAGTGACTGAGCTGCCCCGCCATCGGCCCGAGATTGCCGACCTGCCAGAACAGCCACTCCAGGGTCTCCTTCTGCCCGCGCCGGTCGGTTGGCATGAAGCGGCGGGATTTCTCGGCCAGATGCAGCAGGATGGCACCGCTCTCGAACACCGGTACCACTTCGCCGTCGGCGTCGTGGTCGACGATCGCGGGCATGCGGTTGTTCGGGCTGATCGCCAGGAATTCCGGCTTGAACTGATCGCCCTTGCCGATGTTCACCGGCACCACGCGGTACGGCAGGCCGCATTCCTCGAGCATGATCGACACCTTCCAGCCGTTCGGTGTCGGCCAGTAATGGAAGTCGATCATGCGTCGATGCCCTCCTTGTGGCCGATCTCGGCCAGGATTTCGTCGGTGTGTTCGCCAAGCGCCGGCGCGCCGCGGCGTATGCCCGTGGGTGTCGCGGAGAAACGGGCCGCGGGGCGCGCCTGGCGCAGCAGGCCGGCGCCGGGATGCTCGGTCTCGACCACAATTCCGTTCGCCACGACCTGCGGATGCTCGATCATGCGGCCGCGCGTCAGCACCGGCGCGCAGGGCACGCCAGCCGCGGTCAGCCGCTCCAACCATTCCGCGGCGGGACGCGTCCGCAGCACGTCCTGCGTCATCGCCAGCCTCTCGTTGATGTGCTTGTGCCGTAGCGCCGGCGTGGCGAAGCGCGGATCCTCGATCCACTCCGGCCGATCCAGCGCGCGGGTCAGCGCGGTCCACTCGCGGTCGGTCTGCACCGCTGCGCTGATGTGATCGTCGGCGGTTTCGTAGATCAGGTCGATGAAGCTGGCCGCCTCCTGTTGCGGCAGTTCGTCGCCCACGAAAGTCTGGCTGCCCATGTCGGAGCCCCACAGGAAAGCCACGACGGCATCCAGCATGGACAGCCGGACCTGCTGGCCCTGCCCGGTCCGTTCGCGCGCCAGGAGCGCGGCGGTGATCGCCTGGGCTGCGACTACGCCGGTCAGCTTGTCGGGCACAATGGTACGCACCAACCGTGGGCGGTCCTGGTCGGAGCCGCCCTGGATGCTGGCAAGCCCCGACAGCGCCTGGATCAGCGGATCGTAGACCGGCTTCTGGGCGAACGGCCCCTCCTCGCCGAAGCCGCTGATCGAGACGTAGATGATGTCCGGCGCGAGCGCGCGCACGGCTTCCTCGCCGAAGCCCATCCGGTCGATCACGCCGGTGCGGAAATTCTGGATGAACACGTCGGCGCCGGTGATCAGCCGCTTCAGCGCTGCCACTCCGGCAGGTGCCTTCAAATCCAGCACAACCGACCGTTTGTTGCGATTGTTGTTGAGGAACGAGGCTGAGAAGCCACCGCGCCGATTGGCTGCGGCTCTTGTATGGTCGCCGCCCTGCGGGTTCTCCACCTTGATGACGTCTGCGCCCTGGTCCGCCAGCAGCATGGTGGCCGAAGGCCCCGAGACCATGGAAGTGAGGTCAACGATGCGGTAGCCGTGCAACGGTCCTGGCATTTCGGCTCCTCGAGTTAACGCCAGATTGCAGATCGGCCATCTCGCAGGAAGGGTCAAGCTCACGAGATCGTGATGCTGCGATTGCGAAGGGAATGGCAATATCCCTGTCGCAACAATCGGGAGATTCTTCCGAGAGGCAGAACCCACCCCGACCGCCGCAAGAAGAGGTTCAGCCGTGGATACCTATTTGCACCAGGTGCCTTTTGGCCTGGATCGAGTTTCGCTGTGCCCTGTGCTCGCCGCCGCCATCGTTCCGTCGCATCGTAGAGGTCGCGATCAATGAGGTGGCGGAAACACACAGACAAACCCACGGACGGCGCGTCGAGCGATATCGTCAGAACAGCGGTACTCGCCAGCCTGATCGCCGCTCTGCTGGCAAGTTCGGTGGCCGTCGTTTCAGCGGCCCGGGCGATCGATATCGGCCCCAAGGTCGGCGACATCCTGGTATTCCGTCAGGGCGCCCGCGTGCCGGCTGACTGGGAATTCACCGTTACCACCGCCGAAGCAGGCACGACCTGCAATCTGAAACCCGAGAGCATGGCCTTGGACGGCGGCAGCCTGGTTGTGGAACAGCGCTTCCAGACGCCGCGGGCGTTCCAGGTTCATTGGGCCGGTGGACGCACCAGCGCCCCCGGTTCGGACTGCGGTACCAGCGCCGAACTGATCGTGCCCGGAGAGGACCTGCAATTGCTGACGAACGCGGTCGGTGGTGCCGGCGTGGAGCACAGGGTCTTCCCCGAGTTCTGACGTAACAGCTGGATTGAACGTCAGGCGGGGAAGAAGCGGTTCTCCGGCCGAGGCAGGCCTAGGTTCTCGCGCAACGTCGTGCCCTCGTATTCACGACGGAAGATGCCGCGCCGCTGTAGTTCCGGCACCACGCGTTCGACGAAATCGTCGAGGCCGGCAGGCAGGAACGGGAACATGATGTTGAAGCCATCGCAGGCATTGGTGAGCAGCCACTCCTCCATCTGATCAGCAATCATCGCCGGCGTGCCGAGCAAAGCGGGTCCCGAATAGCCGCCGAGACGCTGGGCAAGCTGACGCACTGTCAGGTTCTCGCGCTTTGCCAAATTGATCGCGCGTTCGCGGCCGCTCTTGCTGGCATTGGTTTCGGGGATCTCCGGCAATGGCGCGTCCGGATCGAAGCGTGACGCATCGGTCCCCAGCGCGATCGACAGAGAGGCGATCGCGCTGTCGTAGTGCACCAGACTGTCCAGCTTCGCCCGCTTCTCGTGAGCCTCGTCGAGCGAATCGCCGATCACCACAAAGGCACCTGGCAAGATCTTCAGATGCTCGGGGTCGCGGCCCAGTTTGGCCATGCGGCCCTTGATGTCGGCATACAGCGCGCGGCCGCCGTTGATGTCGCCGGCGCCGGCGAACACCATCTCGGCGGTCTCCGCGGCGAGCTGGCGGCCGGCGTCGGAGGCGCCCGCCTGCACGATCACCGGCCAGCCCTGGATCGGCCGCGCGATGTGCAGCGGCCCGCGCACCGAGTAGTAGTCCCCCTTGTGGTCCAGCACGTGCATACGTGACGGGTCGAAGAATTCGCCGGTCTCGACGTTGCGGGTGAAGGCGTCCTCGGCCCAACTGTCCCACAGGCCGGTGACGACATCGTAGAACTCGCGCGCGCGGCGATAGCGTTCGTCATGGTCCATCGCCTCGTCAAGACCGAAGTTCAGTGCGGCGTCCGGGTTCGACGTGGTGACGATGTTCCACGCGGCGCGTCCGCCGCTGATGTGATCCAGCGAGGCAAAGCGGCGCGCGACATGGAACGGCGCATCGAAGGTGGTGGAGCCGGTGGCGATCAGGCCGATGTGGTCGGTGACCATGGCGAGAGCCGACAGCAGGGTGAACGGCTCGAACGACGTGACGGTATGGCTGCGCTTCAGCGCGTTCATCGGCATGTTGAGCACGGCCAGATGGTCCGCCATGAAGAACGCATCGAACCGGCCGCGTTCCAGCGTCTGGATGAAGCGCTGGATGTGGGCGAGATTGAAGTTGGCGTCGGGGTAGGCGCCGGGATAGCGCCAGGACGCCGTGTGGATCGTCGTCGGCCGCATGAAGGCGCCGAGACGGAGTTGACGTTTTGCGGTCATGGTATCCTGTCCGCTCCTGGTTCGGGCTGAGGGAGTTACATGGCAAGTCGGTTCAATATAGGTGATGCGCCCCGGCGGCGGGAGGATGCCCGGTTCACCACCGGCCAGGGCGGTTACCTGGACGATCTGCACTTCGATGGCGTGGCGCACGCGGTGGTGCTGCGCTCGCCGCACGCGCACGCGGTGATCGAGCGGATCGACACGACGGCGGCGCGGGCAATGCCTGGCACGCTTGCTGTGCTGACCGGCGAGGATGCGCGAGCCGACGGGCTACAGCCCATGCGTCCGACGGTGGAAGCCAATGTGCAGACCGGGGAGAAGTTTGCCTTCGCACCGCAGCCACTGCTGGCGAGCGACAAGGTACGCCATGTCGGCGAGCCGATTGTGCTGGTCGTCGCCGAGACGCGTGCGCAAGCGCTCGATGCCGCCGAATGTGTGGTGGTCGAGTATCGGCCGCTGCCGGCGATCACTACGGCTGCCAACGCGCTTGCCTCTGGAGCACCGGAGATTTCCGCCGAGGTGCCTGGCAATGTCTGCATGGACTGGCGGTGGGGCGATGCACGTGCCGTCGACGCGGCGTTCGCAACGACCGCGCACGTCGTTTCGCTGCATCTCGACAACCACCGCATCGTCACCAATCCGATGGAGCCGCGCGGCGCGGTCGGCATGCATGATGCGACGCAGGGTCGCTACACGCTGTATGTCTCGAGCCAGAACATCCACGGCAACCGCGACGCAACCGCGCGAGCGCTCGGAGTGCCGCCAGCCGATGTGCGGTTCATCGCGCCTGATGTCGGCGGTGGGTTCGGCGCCAAGAATTTTACTTATGCCGAGCATGCATTGGTGCTGTGGGCGGCGCGGCGCGTCGGGCGCCCGGTGAAATGGATCGCGACGCGCAGCGAGGGCTTCGTCTCGGACCACCAGGCGCGTGACCATCAGGCAGAGGCTTCGCTGGCGCTCGATGCTGACGGCAGATTCCTGGCACTGCGGATCACCAGCGTCGCGAATATCGGCGCCTACATGGCGGGCGGTGCGGGCGCAGTGCAGACCAACCAGTATGTGCATCTGCAAGGCAGCATCTACGCGGTTCCGGCAATCGCGCTGCACGTTGTGACGGTGCTGAGCAATACCACGCCGGTCGGCGTCACGCGCGGACCTGGGTTTGCCGAGGCGGTGAATGTCATCGAACGACTGATCGATAAGGCGGCGCGGCAGTGCGGCTTCGACTGCATCGAACTGCGTCGCTGCAACATGGTGCCTGTTACGGCGATGCCGATGACCAACGCGCTTGGTTTTTCGGTGGACAGCGGCGACTTCGTTAGGACATTCGATCGCGCGCTCGCGCTGGCGGATGTCGCAGGCTTTGCCGCGCGGCGCAGTGAAAGCGAGGCACGCGGACTGCTGCGCGGCCTTGGACTTGCTTATCACATCAAGGGCACCGGTGGCTCGCCGCAAGAGAACGTCGATATCCGCTTCGAATCGGATGGCACGGTATCGCTGATCACCGGCACGCAGACTATCGGCCAGGGCCACGAGACGACATTTCCGCAGATACTGGCCGACCGTCTCGGCGTTGCGAACGAACTCATCCGGTTGCGCCAGGGCGATACCGATCTGATCCCGATGGGTGGCGGACATGGCAGCTCGCGCGCGACTTATATGGGCGGCACCGCGATCTGGCGTGCGTCGGAGACGATCGTCGAGAAAGGACGCCGGATCGCCGTCGATGTGCTGGAGGCGGCGGAGGTGGATATCGACTTCGCTGACGGTCACTTTGCAGTTGTCGGCACCAACCGCTCGATATCGCTGCTGGATGTGGCGGCGCGGGCACGCGAGGCTGGCGCGCCAATCGACACCTATCACGCATGGACGCGCGAGCACATGACCTTCCCCAACGGGACGCACGTGGTGGAGGTTGAGATCGATCGCGACACTGGCTGCGTCGCACTGGTTCGGCTGACCGCGGTGGACGATTACGGCGTTCTGGTGAACCCTATGATCGTCGCCGGACAGGCACATGGCGCGATTGCACAGGGTGTCGGGCAGGCGCTGCTGGAACATGCAGTCTACGATGCGCGATCGGGCCAGTTGCTGGCGGGGTCTTTCATGGACTACGCGATGCCACGAGCCGACGACCTGCCGCCGTTCTTGCTGGAGTTCAGCGGCACGCGCTGCACCACCAATCCACTCGGCGTGAAGGGCTGCGGGGAGGCCGGCGCAGTTGCAATGCTGCCGGCGATCGGCAATGCGATCGTCGACGCGCTGGCGCCGCTCGGTGTCACGCAGTTCGATGGACCGGCGACGCCGCTCCGTGTGTGGCAGGCGATGCGTGGGATGCGTCAGTAACGTATCGCGGCGCTACGGCGGTCCGTGTCATTGCGAGCGCAGCGAAGCAATCTCCAGCGCAATGTGTGCACTCACGGTGGGGATTGCCGCGTCGCTGCGCTCCTCGCAATGACAGGTCGTCGCGGGTCTAATCGTTTACGGCGCGGATGATCGCTGCCCAGCGGTCCAGCACCGGCAGGATCGTGTCCGCCTTCTCCGACGGCAGGCTGGTGGAGACGCGGTTCACGCCCAGGTCGCGATAGCGCTTGATCAGATCGCTATCCTCCGTCTGGCCGCCGATCGAGATGTCGAAGTGGTTCGGTTCGCGTCCAGCCTCTGCGGCCATCTGACGGAAGCGCGGGATCAGGTCGGTCAGTGGCGTCGCTGATGCCGAAGTAATCTGCGGCATCCAGCCGTCGCCGTAACGCACCGCGCGACGCGCGCTGTACGGGAACGCGCCGCCGACCAGAATCGGTGGGTGCGGCTTCTGCACCGGCTTCGGCCAGGTCTGCATCGGTCCGAAATCGACAAGCTCGCCGTGATACTCGGCGGTGTCCTGCGTCCAGATCGCCTTCATCGCCTCGATGCGTTCGCGCGCCAGCTTGTGGCGCGTTTTAAAGTTGGTCCCGTGGTTCTCCATCTCGTCCTGGTTCCAGCCGTCGCCGACGCCGAACACAAAGCGCCCACCGGACACCTGATCGATCGAGGCCACCAGCTTCGCAGTCTGGATCGGATCGCGTTGCGCGATCAGGCAGACACCGGTGCCAATCTTGAGTGTCGTCGTCGCGGCCGCCGCCATGCTGAGAGTGACGAACGGATCCATCACATCGTAGTAGCGCTTCGGCAGATCGCCGCCGAGTACGAAGGGCGTCTTGCGCGACAGCGGAATGTGCGAGTGCTCTGGTGCCCAGACGATGTCGAAGCCACGCTGCTCCAGCGCAGTGGCAAGTTCTGCCGGAGTCATCGAGTAGTCGGTGAAGAACATCGAGGCGCCGAATTTCATGGCCGTGGTCCTATGCTGCGTGTTCCACCATCCCCATCCACCACATTGTGCGCTGACCCACATCGATATCGTAGGCGCGCGCGAAGTCCAGGCGGCCGTCATCGGCAATGCGAAACAGCGACAGCACGGCGCCAGTAATGTGCGCCACGGCCATCAGCCGCCCGCTGGGATCGATATGGAAGGTGCGCGGGTGCACGCCGTGCGTGTCGATGTGCTGGATCAGGTTTGGCTCGCCGGTTGACTGGTCGATCGCGAAGACCGCCAGCGAGTTCTCGCCGTCCGCATTGGCGGCGCGGTTGGCGACATAGACCGTGCGGCCGTTGGGGTGCACATGCACCGTGCCGACGGCCTGCCGAGTGGTGGCTGGGCGACCGAGCGTCGGCTTGCGGAAGCGCGGCGTCGGCGACAGGGCGCCGCCGGAAAGCTCGAACAGGTCGAGCGCATTCTGGCGTTCCAGCGACACATAGACCCACGGCTTCGACGGATGGAAATCCAGGTGCCGCGGGCCGAACCCATAGCCGCCGTCGGGCGCGATCGAGACCTCGTTGCTCAGAACACCGTTGCCGAAGTCGAACACCTGCAAAGCGCCGGGTTCCTCCGGCTTGCCGTCGGCGGCATCGTGGCCGCGAGTGACCAGGATGACCTGGCGGTTGTCGGGTGTCGCCCGCACCTGATGTGCGAAGATCCCCGGATCGATCGCCCCCGACTGCGCGACCTCGTCGCCCAACGTGCCGTCAGAATCGATGCGATACACACGGATCGCGCTGGGATTGTTGAATGCGACCAGGACGAACTGCGAAGGAATGTCGGTCGCCATGTGGATCGGCCGCGTCGGCAGGCGGATCGATGCGCCATGCAAACTGAGCGCGCCGGTCGCTGGATCGATCGCCAATGCGGTCACGTGGTGCGCGTTTCCGGCTGCCCCCATGCCCGACGCGCTGTCGCTGGTGGCGACATAAAGAAAGCGCCGCGAGGCATGCGGCCAGGCATACTGCACGTTCGCCGGCAGGCTGACCGTGCCACGGCGCGTCAGCGCTGCGGCAGCCACATCCACATCGTATTGCGTCACCTCCGGTCCGACATTGGCATACAGCGAAACCTTGTTCGACACGTTCATCCTCCCGCGGTTGGACCACGATCTCGTCGCATGCTGCGCGGGCTTCGCCGGTTCGGCAAATGGTGCGGCGGGGGTCGCTCGACGAACGTGGTTCGATGCGCTATAGTGTTTATATGTCCCGCCTCGTAAACAAGCGCACGACGAACTGGAAGCCCTTCGGCCGGGCGTCTTGGACGTGCGCATGTTGACGGCAGCGACATAGCACAATCCAAGGCCCCGCCGGCACCGGACGGGGCCTTTGCTTTCTCAGGCACTCGTCCTCCGGCCCAACGAACGGAGCGCATGTGTCATGAGCCTGCACCATCCCACCGTCGCCATCGTCGGCGCCACCGGCGCAGTCGGCGGCGAACTCATCGGCTGCCTGGAGAGCCGCGACTTCCCACTGGAACGGCTGCGCCTGTTCGCATCCGGCCGATCGGCGGGACGCAAGTTGCTGTTCCGCGGCCAGGGCGTCACGGTGGAGGAACTGAACGAGGACAGCTTTCCCGGCGTCGATATCGCGCTGTTCTCGGCTGGCAGCACCGTGTCGCGACGGTTCGCGCCGATCGCCGTGCGGCAAGGCGCGGTGGTGGTCGACAACTCCTCGGCGTTTCGCATGGAGCCCGGCGTCCCGTTGGTGGTGCCCGAAGTAAACCCGGGCGCGATCACGCGCCATATCGGCATCATCGCCAATCCGAACTGCGTGGCGATCGTGGCCGTGGTGCCGCTCTGGCCGCTGCATCGGCACAATCGCATTCGACGGGTGATCGCTGCCACGTATCAGGCGGCGTCCGGCGCGGGGGCCGCGGCGATGGAGGAACTCCGCGCCTCGACTGCAGCCTATCTTCAAGGCGCGGCATATCAGCATCGGGTGCTGGCGCATCCCTACGCCTTCAATCTGTTCAGCCATGACACGAAGGTCGACCCGGCGAGCGGCTACAACGAAGAAGAGACCAAGGTCATGCGAGAACTCCGCAAGATCATGGAGGAGCCGGAGTTGCGCATCGGCGTGACATGCGTGCGGGTGCCGGTTCTGCGGGCACATTCGATCGCGCTGACCGTCGAGTTCGAGCAACCAATCGAACCGGATGCAGCGCGCGAGGTGCTGGCGTCCGCGCCAGGTGTGCGCATTGTCGACGATGCAGCGGGCAACCACTTTCCGATGCCAAACGAGGCGTCGGGACAGGACGATGTCCTGGTGGGACGCATCAGGCATGACGCGAGCGATTCGTCGGGCCGTTCGCTGGCGTTGTTCGTGGCGGGCGATCAGTTGCTGAAAGGAGCCGCACTGAACGCGGTGCAGATCGCCGAACAACTCGTCGGGTAGCGACACTTCTCCGCGATGGCAGGATTTGGCTTGGCCATCGCGGAGACGCTCATGCCACCGTCACGGCAACGGGCAGGACTCAGCGTTCATGCCCCAATGATGGGTCTGGGTGACGAAGCCAGATCCAGCTGGAGGAGAACGTGGCGGTGGAGGAAACTCTTGCTGCCGCTCCGGGTACGGGCGCAGTGATCGGTCCACTGGAGGCGCAGTATCTAGCACATCTCTAATCGGCGCGCACGTAATCGCATACTTGATTGTTTCAGTCAGTCATCGAGCCGATGAGTTCCTGGATCATTCGCAACTCAGTGCTCGGTATGACTCTGCTGACGGTCAGGTCTATTGGTAATACCAATGCCCGCTGATCAGAACCTATGTGCCCAATCTCGAAGACCGATGGACATGATGGTCCACGGCTGATCGACGAGTTTGTTCCAGGCATCGCAACAGTGGTCGAGGATATTGTCGTAGGAGAAGAACACGCGGTTGGAGAGCCAGTTGTCGCGGACGAATTGCCAGATGTTCTCCACCGGGTTGAGATCCCATGGGGAGTGGATAGCGGCCCGCTCCCAGGCAGAGTGAGGTTGCTTCCACCCTCACTTCGGAGACGATCATGCAAAGCATCGTCCCTCGACATGACAAGCCGGCCGCCATCCGCATCGATCTTGGCGCAATCTTTGTGTCATTAGAACTGAGCCGCTCGATCTGGCTGGTTACGTCGCTCTCGCCAGGATCGGGTGGAAAAATGTCAAAACATGCGGTGTCGTTGCCGGCTTGCTGAGACGACTTTTCGAGCTCAAGGAGAAGGCCCGGCGGCGAATGAGAAAGGACTTTCCGATCGTGGTGATCCAGGAGGCGGGACTGGATGGGTTCTGGATTCACCGGGTGTTGGAACAGGAAGGCATTGAGAGCCATGTCGTCGACCCGGCCTCGATTATGACCTCGCGTCGACCCCGGCGCGCGAAGACCGACCGGATCGACGGTGAAGCACTGGTGCGGGCTCTGCTGGCGCATCAGCGCGGGGAGCCTCGGGTCTGTGCGATGGTGCGTGTACCGACGCCGGAGGAGGAAGATCGTCGTCGGGTGTCGCGCGAGCTGAAGGCATTGACGGCCGAACGGGTCCGACATGTCAATCGAGTGAAGGGTCTTCTGTTTGCGCAAGGCGTCTCGGGATACGAGCCGCTGCGCCGCGACCGGCGTGCGCAACTGGAACAGCTCCAGACTGGTGATGGTCGTCCACTGCCGGACCACATGAAGCGACAAATCAGTCGCGAGCTCGATCGGCTGGAGCTGCTTCTTGAGCAGATCAAGGCTGTGGCAGCAGAGCGAGACGTCTTGCTTGTGTCGGCAGCGGAGGACACCGTCCCGGCACCGGCAAAGCTGTTGTTGGCCTTGAAGGGTATTGGCCCGGACTTCGCAAGCGTGCTCTGGCAAGAAGGACTGTTCCGCCATTTTGATAATCGCCGGCAAGTGGCCGCGTATGCTGGATTGGCACCGACGCCGTGGAAAAGTGGCTCCGTCGACCGCGAACAGGGGGTTTCTAAGTCCGGAAACCCCAGGCTGCGAACCACCATGGTGCAACTTGCCTGGCTGTGGCTACGACACCAGCCGGATTCGGCACTCAGCCGTTGGTTCCACCAGCGGGTCGGCATGAATGGTCGCATCCGCAAGACAATGATCACCGCTTTGGCCCGAAAGCTCCTCGTTGCACTTTGGAAATACGCAACCGCCGGTGTCGTCATCGAGGGGGCGACGATGAAAACCGCCTGATCAGCGCGCGCAACGCAAATCCCCATCTACCGGGGTCTGATCAGTCCCGGCAGATCCGGGTGGGCGACCGAACCCCGAACTTGGCCTAAACAGCCGCGGTTGAGAATGGTCTCGCCCACCCGAGCCTTGCCCGCCGTAGGCGGGATATTGGTGCCGCGCTTGTTTTGACGCGGACCGTATGTGAGTTTGATCGAGCTCGGCAACGAGCCGCGTCATGTCGAATGGCTCGGACCTCGGATCTGATACTGTCGTCGGAGTACGAAGCCATGACGCCGTAAGCAAGAATTCCCTTGAATTTAAACCCCCCATGTGAGTTCCGGTGAATAGGGCGGCAAATGCAGCAGGCTGATGTTGTGCGGGAGGTGCAACTGCCCGCCGAGCCGATGCCACCCGGCGCGATCCAGCAGCAGGACGGCATGCGCGCCAGCCGTGACATGGCGGCTGATCTCAACCAGATGCAGGTTCATGGCCTCGGCATTGGCCTCAGGCAGGACAAGGGCGGCGCCGGCGCCGCGCGCCGGACAGATCGCGCCGAAGATACAGGCCCAATCGTAGCGTTGATCGCGCGGCGCCGCCGGCCGTGTGCCCTGTTCCGCCCAGATGTAGGTCAGGCTGCCTTGCTGGCCGATACGTGCTTCATCCTGCCACCAGAGCTCGATCGGCTTGCCCCAGGCCTCGGGCGGGATGGCGTCAGCGACCAGTGTGGCAAAGTTTTTTTATGCGCCTCGTGTGCCAAGCTATCCGCCTGCGGGTGACGCGGGCGCACCGAGAGGTGCCGGAAGCCGAGCCGATGCAATAGGTGCACCACCGCCGTGCGGGCGGTCGAATAGACCACCGACACCCTGCACTGTTGTAGCGGTGAACCCAGTCTCGCAGCGTTTGGCGATCCATACCCGACTGACGCGCCGCCTGCTCTCGGCCATGTCCCTCCAGCAGCAGCGCTATCGCCAGCATCCGACGCGCTGCGTCGGCGTCCTTCGTGCGAGCAGCCTCCCGGCGCAGATCGGAAGGCGTCAACTCCAGCCGCGCGATCTTCACCGTCATCGCCGTCCTGCTCCGCTTGGCGACAACCCAACGAATCACGCCAATCCGAGCCGCTCCAATTCACACCTGAGTCAACTCAACAGGCCGCTGGTGAGTAAGACGACTGTTTCCACGGCTGGACTCAGTGTGGGGCAACGTGTCGCACAGCTCGACGGACCAGTGGAGGCGCGACCGGCTCCTGGCTTCACAGGACCATTTCCCCAGCTACTTTGCATTCACGGTGTCGGAAGCACGCTGCCGGCCGATCAAGTGCAAGCCCTGATTGACAAGGCGGATGACCCCGTATTCGTCCAGGATGCGTTTCGTCAGGCGCTTGCCGAGCGGCGCCGAACAGGATCGACGTTGGCCGCGCTTCTCCTTGAAGAGCTGCAAGTTTATGCCGCCGACATTAGTGCAGCGAAGGTCGGTTCGCTGGTTTCCACACTGTTTGCAATAGCAGACGAACTCGACGTAGTCAGCGACGAGCTTCACGGATTCCGAATTGGAGACAATCCCCTACAATCCCCTACGCCTCAACTGGTTGCTCAACAGCCTTGTGCACGAGCGGTTCCAACAAGCAGAACGAGAGCAGATATATGGAATTGCAATGGCGACAGCGAGCCTTGGCTGGTCTTGCCGCTTTGCAGAGCGATGCGTCGGATATTTCAAACCGCGAGAGGATGGCCACGACCTTGGTGAACCGATCGTCAGCCAGCCAACGGCCGAGGCCTTCCACACCGCCGCAATCGGAAAGTTGCAGCTTGCTGCCGAGGACGGAAGCCTTGTTCGGCACAAACGTCTCTCAACGCTGATGTTCGCGTGGGTGCGTTTGAGCAGCGGAGACGCCTCTGAAGTGCGAGCGTGGACGGATCGCGCGTTGGACGCTGATGCCTTTATGCTGGCATTGACAGAGAACCTTCCGACCGACGCTTGGACCCACGGAATGGGGTTCGACGGTATGGGGGACCGAGTGGCCAGACGAATTACACGCGTCGAACTCGCGCCGTACGAGAGCGTGCTGGATGTACCGCGTTTTCTAGGGCGGGTGGCCCAAATGATTGAGCACCATTCGACGAGCGCCGAAGACCGTTCTCAGCTGGAGGGCTTTCTTCGGGTGCCTAGAGGCAACCTCTTCCGGGACGATTGACGTAGCTCGGCATGTTCGCGAGCCCGAGGCTGGAGAGCGATGCGTTTGGTGCAGACCAACCGACCAAGCATAGTAATTTAAGAATGAGTTTGCATCTAATGACTCGCCCTTCATTTGTGCCCTGACAAAGGACTGGACCATCTTCGGGACTGCTTGTGCGACTAGTAAATCTCGACCTAGGTCGAGCAGATCTAGGCCGTAAAAAGACAGGGCATCCAAGGGCAAGGGCGGGATGCCGAGCTTGCGACACAGATTACCGAATTCGTTATCGGAAAGGTAAGCGACGAAGGAGTGGTTCCCATTCTGGTGCATTACTGTAAAGCGCGGTTGCTTGAGGTTGACTCCGCGAGGCGGGGGATTCCGGCACGGCTGCTGATGTGATTCAAGCTGCTGGCTGGAGCGGAGGCCAGCCTGCATGGAGCCCCGTACTCGCTTGATATTCGAGAACGTGTTGTTGGTGCGGTTGCTGACGGCATGAGTTGCGCAGAAGCGGCGGAGCATTATTAGGTCAGCCACTCCTCGGCGATCCGCTGGACGAAGCGTCAGGCCGAGACGGGCAGCCCCGCCGCATTGCCGATGGGTGGCAAGAAGCCCTCTGCCCTGGCCGGCGAGGAGGCCTGGATCCGTGAGCGCGCCAGCGAGCAGGACCGCGCTGATGTCGCGCGGCGGCGGCGGCAATGGCGGGAGCGGCAGGGCAAGGTTTGTGCAACCCGTCTGATCTTCATTGACGAGGCCCCGGATCTAGTCCGGGGCAGGCTCTGGGCGAAGACGAACATGACCCGCATGCATGGCCGCTGTGCCAGAGGTCAGCGCCTGGTCGCCAAAGTGCCCCATGGCCAGCGCAAGACGCTCACCTTCGTGGCCGGGCTACGATGTGACGGCATCACCGCGCCGTGCATCCTGGATGGCCCCATCAACGCCGAGAGTTTCCTCGCATGGGTGATGCAGTTCCTGGTCCCAATCCTGCGGCCAGGCGACATCGTGGTGATGGAAAATCTCAGCAGCCATAAGGCCCCTGCCATACGACGAGCGATCCGGACGGCCGGTGCCAAGCTGTTCTATCTGCCGCCTTACAGTCCCGACCTGGACCCGATCGAACAGGCGTTCTCCAAGCTCAAGACACTCCTGCGAAAGGCAAACGCCCGTAGTTTCGAGCAGGTCCAGGGCGCTAGCGCCCTGCTCCTTAAAGCCATAACCCCACAGGAATGTCGAAACTTCCTTGTCCATGCAGGATATACGTCAACCTAAAGATATCGCACTTCAAAAGCTGATGAGTACGTCGTGATGCAGAATGTCTTGCCCTGCTCGAATGCTGGATTATTGAATTTGCCAGAATGCCACGTGCTTGGCGCCAATCCGAGCTTCTGTGCATCCGCAGCCGATGACCAACGGCACATCGTCGGCCGCAAGCCGCGCGTTCTGTACAGCGTGCCAGCCCACCGCGATCGGCTCAGTGAGTGCCGCCTTGTCGGCGGGCAGCCCGTTCGGCACATCGATCAGCAGTCGCTCGGCGAGCGGCATATACTGCGCGAATCCGCCGGCGACGTCGTTGGAATAGCCGATGCCCTGCACCGTCTTGTCAGCGATCGTCATCGGCATCGAGCAGACCAGCGTGCCGGGTTTCAGGCGCCCCTCGGTACCAGGACCGTGTTCGACGATTTCGCAGCAGAACTCGTGGCCGAACACCACGTCGCGCGTCGGATCCATCGACAGGCGCCCGCCCGAGCGGCGCGCACGCTCGACAAACTGCGCGGTATGCTTTGCCGCGTGCAGATCGGTGCCGCAGATGCCGCAGCACAGCGTCTTCACCAGCACCTGGCCTGCCGCCGGTTTGGGATCGGCGACGGTATCGACCACGATGTCGCCGTGGCGGAAGATAGCGGCACGCATGGCATTTCCCCGTTTGCTTTGTCACGCCGCGAGCATGGCACGGATGTCCGGCAGATGCTCGCGACCCCAGAACAGTTCGTCGTCAACGACAAAGCTGGGCACGCCGAACACGCCCCTCGCCTCCGCTTCACGGCTGATCGCCGCCACCTCATCGCGACCTTCTTGCGCGCGCGCGGCGAATGAAGTGCCATTGGCACCGGACTCTGCCAGCACTGCGGCGATCACCGCGACATCCTCGATGTCCAGCTCGCGTTTCCAGAAGCGCTCGAACACGATGTCGTGGTAGCAGCGGAACACCTCATCGCCGGCGCGCTGCGCATGCAGCATGCCGGCAGCGGCAAGGGACGAATCCCAGATCTTCTGCGGTCCGCGAATCACCAGTCCGCGTTTGCGTGCCTGACGACGGCAGTCCATGTAGCTATAGCGCACGCGACGCCATTGATGTGCGTTGCGCTCCGCCTCCAGCACGTGCCCTTCCGCATCGAGACGCGCCGAGCCGAGAAAGCTTGGGATGTCGAGCACGTAAGGGCGCCATTCCAGGTGAACCGGGAAGTCGCGTTCGAGTTCGTACTCAAGGTCCTTGGCCAGATAGGCATAGGGGCTTTTGTAGTCGGTATAGACCGTGATGCGGCGCATGGCGTCCTCAGAGCGAGATAGTGCGGCGCTTCATTGCCTCGTCCCACAGTTTGCCGCGATCGAAATCGAACACGAGCGTGGGTTCCTCCGGTACGGTGAACCAGCCGCCGACCGCCAGTTCGCCTTCCAGCTGCCCCGGGCCCCAACCGGCGTAACCGAACGCGACAAGGCTCTGCCTGGGACCCTCGTGGTGACTGATGTCGCGCAGCACGTCCGGATTGCTGGTCATCGCGACGCGGCCGTCGATATTGATGGTGCCGGTGCGGTGATAGTCGGCGCTGTGCACGACGAGGCCGACCTCGGGTTGCACGGGCCCCCCGGCATATAGCCGAATGGTACCGTCGCTGCCTTTGCTCTCAAGGCCGAGCGCGTCGAGCAGCTGCGCGATCGGCAATTCCTCGCGCGGCCGGTTGATCACGATACCGAGCGCACCATCCTTGTTGTGCTGCACCATCAGGATGACCGTGTGCTGAAAGCGCGGATCACTCATCTCGGGTGTGGCAACCAGAAGCTGGCCGGCGAGCGATGCGCCCGGCTGAATGTCCTCGGGCTTCGCAAGCACGGCGGCGCTGAGCATCGGCGACACGAGCAGGGCGCCGAAGCACAGAATGCTACGCCTGGACCGCATGAAAGCCATCGCCCGATATCCTGCCGCGATGCACGAACGCGTGCAAACGGCATATGATGCTGCGGTCAGGAGAAGGAAACTCAGGATGCCAGACACCCCAACGTTCGGCCGTTACGCCGAGATACCGTTCGATCGCATGACGCCGGAACAGCAGGAAGGCTACCGCTTTCTGGTCGACGGCCCGCGCGGGCGCTTACCTGGACCGTACAAGGTCTGGGTGCACAATCCGAAGCTGGTGCACGCGGCCGAGCCACTCGGGCAGCATTTCACGCCGGGGGCATCGTCGCTGACCGAGCGCGAGCGCGAGATCGCTGTCGTGGTCATCACCAGCAAGTGGCACTCGGCCTATCCCAACAATGCGCATGAGCAACGCGGCAAAGAGGTAGGACTGCCGGCTGCCGCGGTGGAGGCGATCGTCGCCGGATTGCCCACCGCGTTCGAGGATACGCGCGAGCAGGCGGTGTACGAGGTCGCGATGGCGTTGGCCAACGTGCAACTCGTGCCGCAGGGGCTGTACGATCGCGCGGTGAAGGTACTCGGCCACGAGAGCATCACCGACATGATCGTCCTGATGGGCTACTATACATGCGTATCGCTGACGATGAATTTCTACGCGGTACCGGCCGGCAGTCCCGGTCTGGCGCGCTGACCTGTCATTGCGAGGAGCGTCAGCGACGAAGCAAGCTCCATCGAGACATGACCTTGATGGAGATTGCCTCGTCGCTACGCTTCTCGCAATGACGGTGGACCTCACTCGACGCCGAGGCGAGGCACCACCTTGCGATACAGGTGCCACGTCGCATGTCCGAGCACGGGCAGAATTACCACCAGGCCCACGAACAGCGGCACCGACCCAATCACCAGGCCACAGGCGACGATAAGCCCCCATAGCGCCATGACGCCGGGATTGGCTGAGACGGCACGCACCGACGTTGATATGGCGGTGCCGATGCCGACGTTGCGATCGAGCAGCAGCGGAAACGACACGACGCTGACCGCGAGCACCAGCAGCGCGAACAGGAATCCGATGCCGATGCCAACGACGATCATCGTCCACCCTGCATTGGTGATGAACACCTCGTTGACAAAGCTGGCGACAGATGTGGGTGGTTGCGGGCCAAGCGTGACGACATAGATGATCTGCGCCACAACCAGCCAGAGCATGAACAGCGCGATCAGCATCAGGCCGAGCAGCAGGATCGCGCCGATCGAGGGTGAGCGAAGCACGCCGAACGCATCCACCCAGCGCACGTCGCTGCCTTGCTCCCGTCGCCTGCTTATTTCATTCAATCCGACCGCCGCGAGCGGCCCCACCAGCGCAAAGCCGGACGCCAGCGGGAACAGCAGCGGCAGCAAGCCATAACCTGACGCGAGCCGGCCCAGAACCAAACCGATCACCGGGTAGATGACGCACAGGAAGATGACGTCGGTGCGGTTTGCCTCGAAGTCGGCAAGACCGCGCGCAAGGGCGTCCCACAGGTCGGCGACGCCAATACGGCGAACGGCAAGGGGCGCGTCTTCCGGGGCGCCCTTGTGCCAGTAATCTTCAGGCCCAGCGGCGCCGATTTCGTGTGCCGCGAGTTGAAGTTGATCCCACCCCCAACCAGGCGGACTTTGGATGACCATGCTCGTTCCTCCCGAACCAGTGGTCAGGGAGCGGCAGCGGTCAGAGAGCCACCGCTCCCCGTGACGGAAAGCATACGTCGCGGGATACCCGAATGGCCATCACAAAATTCCTGCTTGCGCGCGGCATCACGATCCTCCGGCAGCCGCGGCTACGCGCGGGTCGGCGGCCGGAACGGAGATGGCACCGCCTCGGTCGGAGGCAAAGTTGATGGTCCCCGGCGCGTCAGGCCCACCACCTCGCCGACCGAACGACTTTACGACGGGTACATCCGCGGGATCCATCGGCTTCATGCGTGGCTTGCGCGCGAGTGCCTGCTCGATGAATGGCGCCAGCTCCGCCTGCTTCTGCTTCGCGCGGACCGCCTCGCGCGCCTTGAATTCGGGCAGCAGTGTTGCAGCGAACAGTTCCAGCGAATCGCAGATGTGTTCGTGCTTGTTGGTGCCGGACTGCTGCACGAAGATGACCTGGTCGACGCCGGCGTCCTCGTAGCCCTTCAGGTGAACGCGCAATTGATCGGGCGTGCCGATGCCGCCGCGGCCAGCGTTGTCCGGCAACTTGTCCTTCACCTCCAGGAACTGGTCCCACATGTTGGTGACGCCGGGGCGGTGTTGGCCGAAGATGGCGATGTAGCCGAGCGAGTAACCGAAGAAACGGAAGCCATCGAGACCGCGGCGGATCGCCTCCTGCTCATCGGTGTGGCACGACATGCCGGTGACCAGCGCGATGTTCGGATTGACGCTGTGACCGATCGGCACGCACTCCGGCGACTTGATGATGTCGTAGTATTCCTGCACCCATTTCGCGGCCAGCTCCGGTTCCAGAAAGGCGAAGGTCAGCGCGCCCAACCCGGCACGTGCGGCACGATGGATGGTCTCGCGCTTGGAGCACGCAACCCACATCGGCGGATGCGGTTTCTGCACCGACTTCGGCACCAGATTGCGGCACGGCATGTCGAAATACGTGCCGCGGAAGCCGGGATAGGGGCGCATCGCCAGCATGTTGGCGGCCTGTTCGGCGGCCTCGCGCCACATCGCGCTCTTTTCCTCGGGCGGGATGTGGAAGCCTTCCATCTCCAGCGCGGTCGCCGATTCACCGGTGCCCCAGTCGGCGCGGCCGTTTGACACCAGATCGAGTGTGGCAATGCGCTCCGCCACGCGCGCCGGATGATTGTACTTTGGCGGCATCAGCACGATGCCGTGGCCCAGCCGGATCCGCTGCGTGCGCTGCGAACAGGCCGCGAGGAAGATCTCCGGAGCTGATGAGTGCGAGTATTCTTCCAGGAAGTGATGCTCGACCTCCCAGACATAGTCGATGCCGAGTTTGTCGCCGAGTTCGACCTGTGCGAGCGCCTCTTGGTATAGCCGGCGTTCAGAATCCTCGCCCCAGGGCTGTGGCAACTGGTGTTCGTAGAACATGCCGAATTTCATCGTGCTTCCTCCTGAGCGTCATGGCGGGGCTTTGGCCCCATTGGCGCCAGCATAAGGCCATTGCGGCGACCGCTCCCAATCGTCATGGCCGGGGCAGGCTGCGACACGCAACCGCGGCCGGGTCACCTTGGGCCGGACCGTTTCCGCAGGTGACAAGACGAATGGAACCGCAAAGCACGCAAAACACGCAAATGCCGCCAGTTCGCAAATAGGTTGGTGCCGGACTGACGCCTGCGTCGGCTGACAAGCGTGACTGCTGATGGGCGCTTACGCGCCTACATGAGCACGGACCCATTGGCGTTAATTTGCGATGACGGCGCCGACCGGGCGGCCGCGCACCTCGGCGGCGATTTTCCGCTTCGGTGGGCAGACGGGCGAAGCGGGGGTCTTCGGTGTGGTGGGCGGGCTCGGGTTCGCGCTGCTGCACCGAGCCGGCGAGCTGCTTGCCGTAGTCGATCAGCTTGCGAACGAGGCAAAGGACGCGGCCGAGGCGGCTGGGCTTGTCCGCGCCGCCCCGACGGGGATCGGGTCCGTGGTTGCGGTGGAGGGTTGGACGACGGCCGGCATGAACAAAACAAGAACTAAAGCAGCGAGGTCTGTCAAGAAATAGTTCCCCGCTTCACCGCATTACGGTGCGGCCGGAAACGGCAATGACCCATCCGCTTGTGCTACACAGCTTGAACGATGCCACACATGGAAACCACGATGCTTCCCGAACCCCGAGGTCTGGTCCGCGCCCGCCCCGCACCCCGGGAACGTGTGCGAAGAGAGGCTGGGCTGCGAGCATCTGGGCGAACCGCTTGATGAGTGGCTGCAGGAGAAAATCGGTCATGTTTGGCATGAGTTCGTAAAGCATGCTGCCCTGACGGAACAGCGAATGCGTGCGCCGCTTGGTCGTGTTGGTCTTGAGGTGCCGATCGTAGCCCAGCTGTTCTCCTGCGGCGCCCAGGAGCGTCAGCAAGACCACGGCGAAGGCATTGATCAGCCACAGGCGGTCTCGCCGGTCGGGCGTGCTGACATGCATCGATCCGAGCCCCATGCCGAAGCGGAGATCCTTTGTGTCGCGGAAACCGCCCTCGATCTCCCAACGCTTGGCATACAGCTTGATCAAGGCCCGCGCGGGTTCGTCGGCAGTGCTGGCCGCAAGGCACCACGGCTCTTTCATGCCTTTCGCCCGCACGCAGACCACGGTGGCGACCGGATACGCCTGGGCGGTGACCGCCGCACCGCGCAGGGTTCGCGCGCGACCGCCGTGCCTACCAATCGGCCGCCGCGCGCGCCTCGCCATCGGTGGCAGTGACCGCGATGTTGCCGCGAAAGCGGATGACGAAGTCGAACTTCAGTTCCTCGCTCAGCACCCGATAGAGCTTGTGGTCGCCGAAGCCGCGATCGGCCACGATCCGCACACGGACTGCGGCGGGCAGGATTTCGGCCAGGCGCACCAGGACCTGATACTCGTAGCCGTTGCGACGGTTTTTCAGCGTCGCCTTGTCCACGGTCAGCCAAACCAGCGGCGTGGCCCGTCCATGGCGGGACAACAGCGACAGCATGATCGTCGCCTGACCGTCGGCGTCGAACTCGGTCCAGTCCATCGCCACCGTGATGCTGTCGCGTTGGCCGACCACGTAAGGCACCCAATGGACCTGCAGGGCATCGACGTCGATGCCGCGGTTGGACAACAGTCGGTCCACCTGGTCGACCGCGTGCTTGGTCAGTCGGCCGCGCGCCAGCGCCAGACCCTGGCCGATCAGGCCGACCGCCAGCGACGCGGACTGGATCGCCCCGAGCGTGGCTCCGGCCAAAGACTTCACCCGCTTGGCGTGCAGGTCGTCGCCGAACAGCGTGTCGAGGAAGCCGTGAACACCGTCGAAGGAAAGTGGCTGACGCATCGCCATGGCATGGGTCCCAGCGCAGGATGACATGGTCATCGGAACGCACCTCAACCGACCCGGGGTTGATGCCACCGCAAATAACATCATTCGATCCGCACGCGCGACCGCCAGATTTTTTCCGCAAATCACGCCCGAGCGATTGGATTCTTTTCAGTCAGATATTATCGATGCGGAATGAGGGGAGAC
>CAWCXI010000024.1:0-14476 GCA_963799415.1 uncultured Alphaproteobacteria bacterium
GCGATCCAGTTCGCCGCGATCCGTGCCCGGAACGCCGGATCGACCAGCGACAGATCGACGATATCGACCTTGAACGGCAGATCGGATTCGGACAGCGCCTCGGCGATCTGACCGATTGTGTCCAATCCGAGCGGACGGTCCCATTCGAGCGCGAGATCGAGGTCGGAATACTGTCGAGCCCCGCCATGAGCGCGCGATCCGAAGACATAGGCCGTCGCGCCTTGCGGCAGGTGCGCGCGGAGCACGGCGCGAACGATGGCGGCATGATCCTCGCGGAGATCCAGTCCTGCGGTCATTGCAGGCGCTGTTGCAGTGGTCCCGAAGATGGGTCGCTTCGGTCAGGAACTCCGGGATCACCGCGGCAACCTGCGCGGCGATGGCTGCTGCGTATGTGTGACTGGTCCGCGCCCGCATGTCGCGATAGCGGCGCCACGCCGGCCAGTCGCCGCGCAGCAGACCTTGCTCGTTGCCCGTGCGGATCAGGTCCTGGAACGGCATCTGGCCGTAGATGTCCGGCGAAGGTGCGATCAGCCGCAGATAGCGTCGCAGCATCCGATGGCTGAATTCATAGGTGTATTCGAACCGCTAAATCAGGCCGTCGCGCAACTGCTCGTCGTCTGGTTCCCGGCGATGTCGATCGAGCCCCTCGCGCAGCCTCGCGACCGCGTTCACGAACGGGCCAATGTCGAGCGATGAGCCGGGATCACTCATGCATTCATTCGGCCGCCAGCTTCTCGGCCTCTTTCGCTGCCTTCAACTCTTCGGCCTTCGCCTCCACCAGTTCGACGATGTGCTCCACCATGTCCCGGCCGTCGATCGTGTGGTCGGTCTTGCCGGCGCGATAGATCATGTGGCGCCCGTTGCCGCCGCCGGTCAGGCCGATATCGGTCATCAGCGCCTCGCCAGGCCCGTTCACCACGCAGCCGATGATCGACAGCGTGATCGGCGTCTCGATATGCGCCAGCCGGTCCTCCAGCGTCTGCACCGTCTCGATCACGTTGAAGCCCTGCCGCGCGCAGGACGGACACGAGATGACCTTCACGCCGCGATGGCGGATGCCGAGCGCCTTCAGCAGGTCCCAGCCGACCCGGACCTCCTCCTCGGGTTCGTCGGAGAGCGACACCCGCAGCGTATCGCCGACGCCGGCCCAGAGCAGCGAGCCCAGCCCGACGGCCGACTTCACCGTACCCATGCGCCGGCCGCCTGCCTCGGTGATGCCGATATGCAGCGGGTGGTCGCAGACCTCGGCCAGTTGCTGATACGCCGCCACCGCCAGGAACACGTCGGACGCCTTCACGCTGATCTTGAAGTCGTGGAAGTCGTGCTGCTGGAGGATGTTGGCGTGGTAGAGCGCGCTCTCCACCAGCGCCTCGGGGTTCGGCTCGCCGTATTTCTCCAGCAGGTGCTTCTCCAGCGAACCGGCATTCACGCCGATCCGCATCGAGCAGCCGTGATCGCGCGCCGCCTGGATGACCTCCTTCACGCGCTCCTGGCTGCCGATGTTGCCGGGGTTGATGCGCAGGCAGGCGGCGCCGCTGTCCGCCGCCTCGATCGCGCGTTTGTAGTGGAAGTGGATGTCGGCGACGATCGGCACGTTCACCTCGCGCACGATGTCCTTCAGCGCCAGCGCGCTCTCCTGGTCGGGACAGGAGACGCGGACGATGTCCACCCCTGCCAGCTCCGCGCGCCGGATCTGCGCCACTGTGCCCGCGACGTCCGTGGTCAGCGTATTGGTCATCGTCTGCACGGTGATTGGCGCCCCATCGCCCACCGGCACGCGGCCGACATAGACGCGACGTGACTTCCGCCGGACGATCTCCTGGTACGGCCGGTAGCTCATACTGTCCCTCTCCGTATGCTGCGGCGCGATGCTCGCCGATAGAATGGGGGTTCTGGCGCCGGACCGCTACTGGGGATTGGGCCGCGGGGTCGCCGTCACCAAACTGCCGCCCTTGATCAGGTCCGGGTCAAGCGGCAGGTCGCGCCGCACCACGCCGCTGCCGCCGAGCGACGGACTGGTCTGGCCGTCGACGACAAGGTCGGTGCCGCCGGCATTCCCGGTCGTCAGCAACAGGTTTGGCTTCGGCGGTACCTCCCACGTTTCGCCGGGATGCATGATGCGGGTCAGCAGCACCGGGCCGGCCCGGTCACGTACCTGCACCCAGGCGTCGGCGCTCGCCCGGAGCACGATCCGCGGCTGGTCCGACGGCTCGTTGGCAGCCGGCGGCGGCACCACCGCGGCAGCCGCGGCCGAACTAGGGGAAATTGCCGGCACCGGCGGCGCCTCGGCATGTTGGACCGGGGCGGCACAACCGGCGCGGATACCGATGCGACGACCGGGTTACACTCGGCCGGACCGCCTGCTCGGCCAGTGGGGCGAGGCGCAGCGGGATCTGCATGCTGGTCTCGGCCGGCAGACTGCCCTCGCCGGACAGGCGGTACCAGCCGGCGTAGGCTCCGACCGCCAACACCACGCCGAGCAGCGCCACCGCACCGGCCGGCACGCCGCGTTCTGGTACCGGCACGGGAAAGGTCAGCTCGGTCTTCTCGTCCACCCCCAACGCCTCGGCCCTGAAGCGTCTGGCGGTCTCGTTCGGATCGAGACCCAGCGCGCCGGCGTAGGTGCGGAGAAAGTCGAGCGCGTAGGCATTGCCCGGGAGCTCGCTGATGCGCCCGGCTTCCAGCGCCTCGATGTACTGCGGCCGAATGTGCAGCGCCGACGCCATTTCCTGCAGCGACCAGCCGACCCGCTCGCGCGCGGTACGCAGATCGGCCCCCGCCCGCGGCGCACCAGGAGGCGCCGCATCCCGTTCGGTCGCGGACGAACTGCCCTGGCATCCTGCCAGCGTGGATTGCGATCCTGCGATCATGGTGGGCCCGCACATGCGGGGTTGTTGTCTATCAACGTCTTTACAGTGACTCTGTTTGCGTCCGCCGTCGAATGGTCTTTACTGAAGGATGCGCGATTAAATCGTTGAAATTAACTGCTCTGTCAGATAGCCAGCCCATGTTCGCGTGCCCAGACGCTGATCGGCTCGCGGAGGCTGGCGGCCCCCGAGGCGTTGCGTCGGATTGCCGTCAGCACAGGACGGAACGCGCCCAGATCGAGGTCAGCCAGCAGCGCCTTGATCGGCATGATGCCGGACGCCGGCATCGACAAGTTCGTGAAGCCAAGCCCGACCAGAGCCATCGCCTCCAGCGGTCGCGATGCCGCCTCGCCGCACAGCGAGACAGGGACGCCCTCGCCGCCCTTGGCCACGCGGGCCTTTTCCAGCAGGAACTCGAGCAGGCTCAGCACCGGCTGCGAGAGCAGGTCGTAACGGCTGAACAGCGCCGGCGTGCCACGATCGGCCGCGAACAGGAACTGCAACAGGTCATTCGAGCCGACGGATACGAAGTCCACCTCGCGCAGCAGCTCGTCCAACTGCCACATCAGCGCCGGCACCTCGAGCATGGTACCGATGTCGAGCTGCTCCGGACGCGGGCGCACGCCGCCGCGCCTCCGCCAGCAGCAGCGCGCGCGCGGCGCGGAATTCCGCCACCGTCGCGACCATGGGAAACATCACAGACAGCGGCCGTCCGCCAGCCGCCAGCAGCAGGGCGCGCAACTGGCGGCGCAACAGTGCCGGCCGGTCCAGGCCAATGCGCAGCGAGCGCCAGCCCATCGCCGGATTCTCCTCCTCCGGCGCATCACCGGGCAGCAGCTTGTCGGCGCCCAGGTCGAGCGTGCGGAACAGCACGGGCCGCCCGCCGGCGGCGTCCAGCACGCGGGCGTAGCTCGCCGCCTGTTCCGCGACATCGGCGATCGCGCCCCGCGCCAGCATGCCGATCTCGGTGCGGTACAGGCCGATACCTTCGGCGCCGGTGGTATCGAGCTGCGCCACCTCCATGGTGAGGCCGACATTGAGCATCAGCCTGACCTTGACGCCGTCGGCGGTGATCCCTGGCCGCGTCCGCAGCGGCGCCCAACCAGCCTCCAGCGCACTCCTCGCCTCCAACTCGCGGAGATACGTCGACCGCACTTCGGCCTCCGGGCGGAGCACGAGCTGACCGTCGTCGGCATCCACCACCGCCTCGTCGCCTGGTTCCGCAGAAGTCCAGCATGCCACGGGTGCCGCCCACGGCTGGCAGACCGAGCGCGCGCGCCAGGATCGCGGCATGGCCGGCGGGACTGGCTTCCTCGACCGCGACGCCGGCGATGCCCGCGGCGTGCCAGTCGAGCAACTCGGCCGGCCCGAGCCGCCGCGCGAGCAGGATGGCGCCGGGCGGCACGGTGGCGCGAGGCTGGTCGCCAGTCAGCGCGCCAGCAGGCGACCCGCCAGATCCTCAAGGTCGGCAAGCCGTTCGCGCAGGTAAGGATCGGTGATGCGGCGCATGCGGTCGTGCAGCTCGCCGGCGACGCGCTGCACCGCCGCTTCGGCAGACAGGCCGCTATGGATCACCTCGGCGACCCGCCTCAGCCAACCGGCATCGGCCGCGATCAGACGATAGGCTTGAAGGACATCGCGCGATGCCGATCCGTCCGCACCGCTGGCCAGGCCATCCGGCACGCCGGCAATCAGTTCATCGACGCCCTGCTGCATGCGCTGCGTGGCCTCGTGCAGCCGCGCCAGTTCGGCGTCCGGATCGTCGGCCAGCAGCCGGACCGGGCGTCGACGGTTGCCGTGCATCACGACCGGACCGATGGCGATCCCGGGGACCAGGGTCGAGCCGGCGAATACGCGCGGCACCGTGGCCGCGACGCCTTCCTCGGCGCCGTCAGCGGCGCCGACAGACGCCAGCACCTCGGCCAGCAGCATCGCCACCGTCTCCAGCTCGTCCACCTCCTCCTCGGAGTAGCCCCGGGGGTTGCGGTTCTGCACCGCGACCACGCCCAGCGTTCGACCGGCACGCCGCACCGGCACCGCCAGCATGGACGCGAAAGGTTCCTCGTCGGTTTCCGGTCGATACGCGAAGGCGGGATGGTTCTGTGCGTCGGGCAGGTTCATGACCTGGGCGGTGGCGGCACAAAGACCGACGATGCCCTCACCGACGCGCAGCCGGGTGCGGCCGACGGCTTTCGGGTTCAGCCCTTCGGTCGCGACCAGCTCCAGGATCTCGCCGGGTCGCGCGCGGCGTAGACGGAGCACACTTCGCTGACCAGTTCCGCTGCCGCGAGATGGACAAGCTCCTGCAATGGCGCGGTGCCGTGCGCCATCGTCTCGCGCAGTCTGGCCAGCAGCCGGCGGGGAGTCGGCATCAGGTGGCGCGATTACGCGCGACCAGCGCGGCGACGGCCTGATCCACCAGCTCGTCGATGATCTCCGCCGTCGGCTGCTCTGCCGTGACCATGCCGACCGACTGACCGGCCATCACCGAGCCGTTCTCGATATCGCCGTCGATCACCGCGCGGCGCAGCGCGCCGGCCCAGAAGTGTTCGATCGCGAGCTGCGCCGCGTCCTTGGTCAGTTCACCGGCCTCGAAGCGATCGCGCGTCTCCGCCTGGAAGCGCAGGAAGCGCTTCACCCCTTCGTTGACCAGACCGCGCACGGGGATCACCGGGAAGCGCTCGTCGAGCTGGATCGACGGCAACGCATCGCGCGCGGCGGCCCGGATGAAGGCGCGCTTGAAGTTGGGGTGGGCGATCGACTCGGTCGCCGCGGCGAAGCGGGTGCCGAGCTGCGCTCCGGAGGCGCCCATCTCCAGCAATGCCAGGATCGCCTCGCCGCGGCCGAGGCCGCCGGCCACGAACACCGGCACCTCGCGGATGTGCGGCAGGATCTCCTGCGCCAGCACCATCAGCGACACCGGGCCGATATGGCCGCCGGCCTCGGAACCCTCGATCACCAGCGCGTCGGCGCCCGACCGGACCAGTCGCTTCGCCAGCACCAGCGCCGGGGTGAACGCGATCAGCTTCGCGCCGCCATCCTTCACCGCGCGCACCGCCCCGCCTGGCGGAATGCCGCCGGCCAGCACGATGTGGCCGACGCGCGCCTCCAGACAGACTTGGATCAGGTCGTCGAGCCGCGGATGCATGGTGATCAGGTTGACGCCGAACGGCCGGTCGGTCAGCGCCTGCGCGCCCGCGATCTCGGCGGCCAGCATGTCCGGCTCCATCGCGCCGCAGGCGATCACGCCGAAGCCGCCGGCGTTGGAGATCGCCGCCACCAGGTGCCGCTCGCTGACCCAGCTCATTGCGCCGCCCATGATGGCGACCTCGCAGCCGAGAAACGCCGTGCCGCGCGCCCACAGCCGGTCGAGCTCCGCGCGGGCGGCGGTCTGCGCAACGTCGGGAATGGCGATGTCAGGCGGCATCGAGGCCATAGGCGGTGTGCAGGGCGCGCACCGCCAGCTCGGTGTATTCGGCGGCCACGAGGACGCTGACCTTGATCTCGCTGGTGGAGATGACCTGGATGTTGATCGCCTTGTCGGCGAGCGCGCGGAACATCGTGTTGGCGACGCCGGCATGGCTGCGCATGCCGACGCCGACCACGCTGATCTTGGCGACATTGGGGTCCGCCAGCACCTCGGAGAAGCCGATCTGCGTCTTTGCCTCTGCCAGCGTCGCCTGCGCGCGCGGCAGGTCGGACTTGCTCACCGTGAAGGTCATGTCGGTCAACGCCATCTGCCGAGATGTTCTGCACGATCATGTCGACATTGACGTTGTGGTCGGTGAGCGCGCCGAACACGGCGGCGGCGATGCCTGGCCGATCCGGCACACGGCGAAGCGTGATTTTCGCGTCGTCGCGCGAATAGGCGATGCCGGAGACATTCTGCTTTTCCACGATCTCGTCCTCGTCCACCACCAAAGTGCCCGGCACGTCGGCGAAACTCGACAGCACCTGAACCCGCACCTGCTCGTTCATCGCGAGTTCGACGCTGCGGGTTTGCAGCACCTTGGCGCCGACGGACGCCAGTTCCAGCATTTCCTCGTAACTGATGCGCGCAAGCTTGCGTGCTGTCGGAACGATGCGCGGATCAGTAGTATAGACGCCGTCGACGTCGGTGTAGATATCGCAGCGATCCGCACGCAGTGCGGCTGCCAGGGCGACTGCCGAGGTGTCCGATCCACCGCGACCCAGGGTGGTGATGCGATTGTCGGTGCCGACGCCCTGGAAGCCGGACACCACGGCGACCTGTCCCGCCTTCATGCGACGGATCAACTCGGCGCCCTCGATGTCGGCGATGCGGGCCTTGCCGTGGGCATTGTCGGTGCGGATCGGAATTTGCCAGCCCTGCCACGAGCGCGCCTCGATACCGATCTGCTGAAGCGCAATCGCCAGGAGGCCAGTGGTCACCTGTTCGCCGGTCGCGACAACCGTGTCGTATTCCCGCGCGTCGTGCAGCGGCGACAGGCCCTGGCAGTGCGCCACGAGCTGATTGGTGACCCCCGCCATGGCGGACACCACGACAGCGACCTCGTTCCCCGCATCGACTTCGCGCTTGACGCGAGTCGCGACGTTGCGGATGCGGTCGAGGTCGGCGACAGAGGTGCCGCCAAACTTCATCACGATTCGCGACATTCCAACCAGTTGTCAGTGGTCGATCCCGGGTGTTCATACTGGCGCGGAACGACAGGGGCAACCATGCCAAGCGTTACAGTTTCGCCCGCGGAGGTTGCACAATTCGACGCGCTCGCGACGCGGTGGTGGGATCCGGACGGCCCGATGCGGCCGCTGCACCGGATGAACCCGACGCGGGTGGCATGGATTGCGGAGCGGATCAGGCGGGACGGACGGTGGGCGCTACAGAGGGCGCAGAAGAGGGCGCACAGCCTACCCCTCCCCTTGCGGGAGGGGGTTGGGGGGAGGGGAATGCTGGGGCGGCACAGCCCCCTCCCCCCAGCTCCCTCCCGCAAGGGGAGGCTGTTCCACGGTTGCTCGACGTCGGGTGCGGTGCGGGGTTGGCGGCGGAGGCTTTCTCTCGCCTGGGGTTCGACGTGCTGGGCCTGGATGCCGCCGGAGGAACAATCGAGGCGGCGCGCGCCCATGCTGCCGGCCAGGGACTGCCGCTTGCCTATCGGGCCGGTGTGGCCGAGGACCTGCTGAGCGAGCCAACGCGCTTCCCGATCATCACGGCACTGGAGGTGATCGAGCACGTCCCCGATCCCGCGGCCTTCCTGGCAACACTCGCTGCGCTGCTGGCGCCGGGCGGGAAGCTGTTCCTCTCGACCCTCAACCGCACGCCGCAGTCATTTCTGGCCGCCAAGGTCGGCGCGGAATACCTGCTGCGCTGGCTGCCCATTGGCACTCATGACTGGCGCAAATTCATCACGCCAGGTGAACTCGACGTTATGCTGCGGCGGGTCGGGCTATTGGTATCCGACATCACCGGCCTGGTGGCCGATCCGCTGACCGGGCGCTGGAGCGTCAGCCGCAATCTTTCGGTCAACTACCTTGTAGCCGTCGAGGGCTGAGTTTCGATTGCAACTTAGTTGTGGCATATAAGCTTTATTACAACTTGATAATCAAGTTGCATGCCCGGAGCTGCTGATGGACACGGAGGATGCGGAGCGCCATCGGCTTGCCTTGGCGGCGATCAACCTCACCGTCTACGACTGGAACCTGGAGACCGGCGAGATACACCGACCGCCGCTGGGGCACGAAGTGCGGCGCCTCCAGGCCGAAGTAGTGCACACCGCAGATGGCTGGGCGAACGTCGTGCACCCCGACGATTTCGAGAGCCATCGAGCCGCATTGCTGGCCCATATCAAGGGCGAAACGCCTCGGCTCGACCACGAGTACCGCTATCTCGGCACAGCGGGTGAGTGGCGATGGGTGCGCCAGTACGGCATAGCGCTGCGCCACCCCGATGGCCGTGCCCACCGTCTGGTTGGCGCTACCGCCGACATTACTGCGAGCAGGGAGCGTGATGCCGAATTGCAGTCGGCGCGTGCGGAGACCGAACGCACACGCCGGCATATGCAGGCGCTGCTCGACAACATGCGCGACGGCGTCGGCTCAGCCGAGGCAGACGGCACCTACATCGCGTCGAACAAGGCCATGTTCGAGCTGGTGAGCATTCCGCTCGAGCGCATCGTCACTCTGGGCACAATGCAGAACATCTGGCGGTATCAGTACGAGAACCATCTGGTGCCTAGCACTGCCGCCACGGCCGACGAGCACGTCGCGGCGCAGTTCGCGCTGTTCACGCATGCCGACGGCCGCCAGCAGGTTCGCCAGCGACCCGACGGCACATGGGTGGAGCGCTGTTTCCTGCGCATGCCGGACGACAGCCGCCTGGTGGTGGTGCGCGACATCACGGAACTCAAGCAGCGCGAGACGGAGCTGGCGCTTGAACGCGATGCCGCGGAGGTTGCGCGCGCCGAGGCCGAGGCGGCGAATCAGGCGAAATCCACCTTCCTCGCCACCATGAGCCATGAGATCCGCACGCCGATGAACGGCGTACTCGGCATGCTCGAAATGCTGGAGCACCAGAGCATCAGCAGCGATCAGCGTGCCATCGTGGCGACCATGCGCTCGTCCGCATCGGCGCTGCTGCGCATTATCGATGACGTGCTGGATTTCTCGAAGATCGAGGCCGGCAGGATCGATCTGGAGGAGACGCCGTTCTCGCTGTCCGAACTGGTCGGCGGGACAGTCGAGGCGCTGCGGCCACAGGCGACCGCCAAAGGGCTGCGATTCACTGCGGAGGTTGCGCCAGGTTCGGCCGACGCGTTGATCGGCGACCCCGTGCGGGTGCGCCAGATCCTGTTCAATCTGCTCGGCAATGCGGTGAAGTTCACGCAGAGCGGCAGCGTGCATGTCAGCGCGACGTCGGCGCCGATTGGCGAGGGCCGGCATGACGTGACGCTGAAAGTGACCGACACCGGCATAGGCATCAGTGCGGACGAACGGGCGCGACTGTTCCAGCCATTTGCCCAGGCCGACAGCTCGACCACGCGCCGGTTCGGTGGCAGCGGCCTTGGCCTCTCGATCGTGCGACGGCTCGCGCAACTGATGGATGGTGACGTGGAGGTGCGGAGCAAACCGGGCATCGGCTCGGTGTTCACCGTCACGCTGCGGCTGCGTGCCGCGCCTGAGGCACTGACGCTGTCGGCCGCCAATTCTCCGAAGCCGCTGCCTGCCGTCTGTGCGACTGGCAGCCGCGTGCTGGTGGTCGATGACCATCCGGTGAATCGCCAGGTCATGACGGGTCTGCTCGGCCTGCTGGGCCTGACGGTCGATGTCGCGGTCGATGGCGTCGAGGCACTGTCGCTGTGGCAGCCTGGTCGCTATGCCGTCGTGCTGGCCGATATGCACATGCCGCGAATGGACGGGTATGCATTGACCCGCGAGATGCGTGCGCGGGAAGCAGCAGTTGGCGCCGTCAGAACTCCCATCGTTGCGGTCACCGCGAACGCTATGCGCGGGGAGGAGGAGCGATGCCTGGAGGGCGGCATGGACGCCTATCTGGCCAAGCCGGTGGCGATCGCGCGGCTCAGCGCCACGCTCGGTCGCTGGATTGCCCTGACCCCACCGGCCGATCCGCCCGCCAGCGTGGTGGATCGCCCGATGTTGCGGAGCTGGCTTGGCGACGATGAGGCGACACTTCGGTCACTGCTGGTGGAGTTCCTGAACACCGCACGCCAGAACGAGCGCGAGATCGAGGCGGCGCTGGATTCGATCGAGATATCCGCAGCAGTGATGCCGGCGCACAACCTGCGGGGCGGCGCGCTGGCGGTAGGCGCCGATGCGCTGGCCCAGGCAGCCGGTGCAATGGAGGCTGCCGCCCGCATCGGCGACGGCGCCGCGTGTCGCGACCTGCTGGCGCCGCTGACGCGAGAACTGCAGCGCGCGGCGGAGGATATCGGCGGCTGAGGCTGCTATCCGTCGGCGCGCGGGACCCAGGGTATGCGCGAGACCTCGATGCCCTCTTCGGCCAGCGCCTCGGCCTGCTCGGGGCTCGTCTCGCCATAGATACCGCGCTTGTCGCTCTCGCCGCGGTGCATCTTGCGAGCCTCATCGGCGAACTGCGGGCCGACGTAGTCGCAGTGCTTCTCCACCTCGGACCGCATACGCTGCAGCATGGCACGCATGTGTGCCGGCATCGGGCCGCCCGCGACGGCGTCGGGTGGCGCAGGCGGCTGTGGCGCGGGGATCGGCACGGCGGGCAGCAACTCGCGCTTGCCGACCGCGGGCCGCATCAGAGCGCGCTCAACCTTGGTGTCGCCGCAATGCGGGCATTCCACCATGCCGCGCTTCGCCAGCCGGTCGAACGCGGCACTGTCCTTGAACCAGCCATCGAACGCGTGGTCCTGGCTGCAACGCAGGTCGTAATGGATCATGGCACAACCTAGATGGCCAATTCTGGCATTCGTGACAAGGGAGTGCCAACGGCTGATGGCAATAGGGTGGTTACCCGGCGTGCAGCAGCGGGTCGAGCCGGCCCGACCGGTCCAGCGCCAGCAGATCGTCGCAACCGCCGATATGCCGACCATCGATGAAGATCTGCGGCACCGTGGTGCGTCCGCCGGAGCGGCGGATCAATTCCTCACGCGCCGCCGAGCCGTGTTGTGCGTCGATCTCGCGATACGCCACGCCCTTGGCGCTGAACAGGCTGATGGCGCGCGCGCAGAAGGGGCACCAGGGCTGGGTGTATATCTCGATCTCGGCCATGCAATTTTCCCCCTCCGGCGGCAGCGGCTTGGCAATATACACCTCTCGTGCGGGGCGGGAGAGGCCAGGTCCCCGACCAGTGCCCCGGCACAGTGATTTTGACCGGTTGAACATAACCCGGCTCCAGCTGGAGTAAGACGGAGCGATCGACCAGAACGGCGATGCTTCTTGGCGCGCCGGCCCGGTGTGAGATCAAGCTGGCCCGTTCGAGCGTCAGCAGCATTTGATGAGCCGACGGTGGGCAGAAAGAATCGTTGGATATCGGCCTGCGCGAGCGGCCGCCCGGATCACCAGCATGTGTGCGTGGATGAACGCGAGATACTGTCGCTGCCTGGCGTGAAATCCGGGTGAGATTCCGTTGCACAATTCATGACTGGCCTCGAAAGCGGGGGACCAGCCATGAACATACGGTACCGGGTGGAACTGAACGAGGCGGAGCGCGTGCAACTCACGTCAATGCTGAGCGGTGGCCGCCATGCGGTGCGCAAGCGCAAACGCGCCCAGATCCTGCTGGCCGCCGACGCCGGGGTCAGCGACGAGGCGATCGCGAGCAGCGTTTCGGTCGGTGGATCGGGCCAAACGACGCTTCGTGGAAGGCAATCTGGAGCTGACACTCAGTGAGGAGACACGCCCCGGGGCACCACGCAAGCTGTCCAGTGAGGAAACGGCGTTGCTGGTGGCGACCGCCCGCTCCAGTCCGCCGGAGGGACGCAAACGCTGAACCTCGATCTTCTCGCCGGCGCGATGGTCAGGCTCACGGTACTTGAAGAACTGTCGCGCGAGACGGTGCGCCGACGTTTGGCGGAGGACGATCTGAATCCATGGCGGCGGGATATGTGGCGCATACCACAAGTCGACGGCAGCTATGTCGCTCGAACGGAGGCTGTTCTCGACCTCTATGCGGAAGACCCCGATCCATCGCATCCGGTGATTTGCTTCGACGAAAGCCCAACTCAGTTGATTGGTGAGGTACGCGAGCCGATCCCAGCAGCGCCAGACCAGCCTGAGCGGTACGATTACGAGTATCGGCACAATGGCTCGGCCAATTTGTTCGTGTTCCTCGACGCGCACCGGCCCTGGTGCCTTGTGAAAGTCACCGAACATAACACGGCGCACGACCTGCCTTCTGCATGCGCGACCTGGCCGATATCCACTATCCGAATGCTGAACTGATCCGCGTTGTGCTGGACAACCTCTCCACGCATAATCCAGGAGCGCAATACGAGACCTTCCCGGCGCCTGAGGCACACCGCATCCTGCGACGTCTGGAGCTTCATTACACACCCAAACACGCGAGCTGGCTCAACACGGTGGAAGTCGAAATCGGCGTGTTGCGTGGGCAATGTCTGGATCGCCGCATCGGCGAACGGGAGCCCCTCATCGCCGAAGTCGAAACCTGGCAGCGACAACGAAACGCTTCCGGCGCACGCTGGAGCCATGTAAGGCGCTGCGGCCTGTTGAGTTGACTCAAGTGTGAATTGGAGCGGCTCGGATTGGCGTGATTCGTGGGTTGTCGCCAAGCGGAGCAGGACGGCGATGACGGTGAAGATCGCGCGGCTGGAGTTGACGCCTTCCGATCTGCGCCGGGAGGCTGCTCGCACGAAGGACGCCGACGCAGCGCGTCGGATGCTGGCGATAGCGCTGCTGCTGGAGGGACATGGCCGAGAGCAGGCGGCGCGTCAGTCGGGTATGGATCGCCAAACGCTGCGAGACTGGGTTCACCGCTACAACAGTGAGGGTGTCGGTGGTCTATTCGACCGCCCGCACGGCGGTGGTGCACCTATTGCATCGGCTCGGCTTCCGGCACCTCTCGGTGCGCCCGCGTCACCCGCAGGCGGATAGCTTGGCACACGAGGCGCATAAAAAAACTTTGCCACACTGGTCGCTGACGCCATCCCGCCCGAGGCCTGGGGCAAGCCGATCGAGCTCTGGTGGCAGGATGAAGCACGTATCGGCCAGCAAGGCAGCCTGACCTACATCTGGGCGGAACAGGGCACCCGGCCGGCGGCGCTGCGCGATCAACGCTACGATTGGGCCTGTATCTTCGGCGCGATCTGTCCGGCGCGCGGCGCCGGCGCCGCCCTTGTCCTGCCTGAGGCCAATGCCGAGGCCATGAACCTGCATCTGGTTGAGATCAGCCGCCATGTCACGGCTGGCGCGCATGCCGTCCTGCTGCTGGATCGCGCCGGGTGGCATCGGCTCGGCGGGCAGTTGCACCTCCCGCACAACATCAGCCTGCTGCATTTGCCGCCCTATTCACCGGAACTCAACCCGGTGGAGAACATCTGGCAATTCCTCAGGCAGAACTTTCTCAGCAATCGCGTCTACGACAGCTACGACGCCATTGTCGACGCCTGCGCAGCATGGAATGCTCTCATCGCTTTGCCTCAACGCATCCAGTCAATCACGCAGCGAAGTTGGGTTACAGCGGTCAACGCATAGGGCCGATGGTATAAGGCGCTGCGGATGCCGACGATCGGCGGTCAGTTTGCCCGTTGTCCGGGGCCGCCCCCCGAGAGGGACAATCCCATATCGGCTACCTTGAAGCATTGCGGGCGGCTGAGATGGAGGAGCGTGAGAGCCGGGCCATTGGACGGCTGCTTCACGCGGCACGACTGCTGCGGATGAAGACGTTGGACGCGTTCGAATTCGACCGTTCCGGCGTCTCGGCCGCGCAGCTGTGCACGCTGGCCGAGGACGATTACGCTCGGCGAGGCCGGGACGGGAAAGACATTTGGCCACGGACTGTGCGTCGCCGCGTGCCGCCAGCGCCGACGCGACTTCAACGCCCCGCGAGCGCGCCGGTGACCGCCTGGCGCAATGCGGGCAGCACGTCATTACCGAACCACGGGTTGCGTCGTTCCCAGGCAGTGGTCCTC
>CAWCXI010000025.1:0-369150 GCA_963799415.1 uncultured Alphaproteobacteria bacterium
AAGTGAGTGGGCGGTACTATCGGCAAGGCGCGGCCAGTCGTCGGTGTAGACCTCCAGCAACGACTGCGGCGCCGCGAAGAAGGGACGCGGCAGTAGATTGAGCTTCGCGCTCGCCAACTCCCACAATCCGAACAGCAGTCCGAGCACGACCAGCCATGGACCGCTTCGGAACAGCCTTGGCAGATCGACGTAGCAGCTGGCGATCGTTGCTGCTATCAGCAGCGCCCCGATCGTTGCCATGCAACCGGCAAGCGGGGTCGTCGGCCCGACTTCGCCGGTGTCGGGCCACCGCACGGTCAATATTGCGCCGGCCAGCCAGACCACCGCCGCCAGGGCGCCGCACCACCAGATTCGGCGGTAGATCGGATGCCCTGTTGCAACGGCGGCCTGATCGTCTGCGACCTGTATGGTTTGCGTCGACGCCTTCACGTGGCGAGGACGTCCACACAGACACGGTCAGCGAACTGCGCCGGATCAGTGCCCGGCCGGAACACCCCGGCCTGCTTCAGCTCCTGCACATAGAGCACGATCTCCTGCTTCAGCGCGCCGTCCACCGGATGATGATGGTGGGTGTGGGTGCGCAGCATCGCGGCCACCTGCTCCGCATTTCCCACCTTGCTGTAGCTGGCGAACACAGCACCGGCGGCGTCTGAGTTCTCGGCCACCCATTCCTGCGCCTCCATGATGGCAGCGGTGAGCGCAGCAGCGACCGGACGTTCGTCGCGGATCAGGCCGGCACGGATTCCCAGAACGCAGCAGGCACGGTTGGCAAAATCGCCAGCCAGATTGTTCGTCACCTCAACCAGATTGTCGCGGTCGCGGACAATCGACGCGATCGGATCGTTACTTGAGAATGCCTGGATCTCGCCCTTCTGCAATGCGACGCCGAGCAGATCAGCGGGGTAAACGCGCCAGTCGATATCCTTGAGCGGATCGAGACCGTTCTTGGCTGCCATGATCGATACGAAATTCCGATCCGGACTCGCCATGTTGAATGTCCCGACGGCCTTGCCCTTCAATCCGGCAATGTCGGTGATACCGAACTGCTGGTTGGTGAGCACGCGGATGCACCCGCCATGCAGTGCCGCAGTCAGCTTCACGTCGAAGCCCTGCTCCAGCGGCTTCAGCCAGCCCAGCGCCATGCCGACGCCGGCATCTGCCTTGCCGCTCGCGAGCAGCTCCAGCAACTGATCGCTCGCCCCGAAAAGTTAATCCTCTCGACCTTGAGATTGTGCCGCGCGAAATAGCCGTGCAGATCGGCGGTCGCAATTCCCGTGTGGCAGACCGAATTCGCATTCCAGCAGAGCCTGATTTCGCGCGGCGTGGGCCCGGGAGCAACTGCCTCCGCTGCCGCACGACAAATCGGGGCATTGCTCAGCGCATCGAAGATGGATGATCGTCCGGTGCGCCAGGAGGCTGGCGCCATCGCCCCGAGCGGAACCGCGAGGCCCGCCGCAGTGAACCCGAGGAATGCACGACGCCCCGGATTTGTCGTCCGCCGAGTGTGATGGATCTTGTCCATGGTGAGTCCCCCTATGCTTCTTGACGCAGCCAGTGGCTGAGTGTTGCCAACGCTAGCCCAGGAGATGCCAGCAATTCCAGTAGTAAAACTGGACCGGAAAGCGCACCGTGCTACGAGTGCATCTAGAACGATTGCGGGGGAAATCGATGCGAAAGGGCTATGGCCAGTTCTGCCCGGTTGCCAAGGCAGCAGAGGTCCTCGCTGAGCGTTGGACGCCGCTCGTCATGCGAGAACTGCTCGAAGGAAGCAAGCATTTCAACGACCTGCACCGGGGCGTGCCGTTGATGTCTCGATCGCTGCTGAGCCTGCGGCTGAAGCAACTCGAGGCGGTCGGTGCCGTCGAACGCCGGTCGGGCCAGCGCGGCTGGGAGTATCATCTGACCTCTGCCGGCAACGAAATCAGCCCGATCATCCAATCGCTCGGCGAGTGGGGCCAACGGTGGTATCGCTCCAATTTTGGCCCCGAGGATCTCGATGTCGGACGGCTTATGTGGGCATTGCGTCTTACAGTCAGGCCCGAGCACTTTCCGCCACGACGCATCACCGTCCAATTCGACTATACCGACGTGCCCGCGAACAAGCGCCGTTGGTGGGTGGTCAGCGATCGGTCGGACATCGACATATGTCCGTTGAATCCAGGATTCGAACCCGATTTGTACGTGGCGACCGACTTGCAGACCATAACACGAATACTGATGGGCGACCTATCATACAAGGCCGCGATCGCGGCCGGTGCAATCGAACTGGACGGCAAGGCTGAACTACGGCGCAATTTCGATATGTGGCTCGGGCGGAGCCACTTCGCACACATCGAGGATGCGCGGCAACCGACGCGCATAAAGCAGAAAATTTCTGCCGCTCGGTGATGGCGTTTCCGCGCGTCAATCCAACGAAGCATCCGCCGTCAGATGAAACTGCTGATCCGGCCGCATGAACGCCCCATGCAGCTTCTTCGAATAAGCCGCCAGATTGTGATCCACACTAAGAAAAATCCAAGGTGCATCCTTCCATACCTGCGCCTGTGCCTTGGCATACGCCGCCGCGCGCCTGTTCGGATCGACCGTCGCCAGCCCTTCCTCGATCGCCGCATCCGTCACCGGGTTGCTGTACCATGCCATGTTGAACAGCACCGGCGGGAACGACTTGCGTGTACAGCATCGGCCGCATGCCCCAGTCAGCATCTCCGGTCGAAGACGACCAGCCGCCGTACAGCATGACGATGGTCGCATCCTCCGGGCCTTCTCACGTTGAACTCCTTCGCCGTGAGCACGCCGGCCTCCAGCGGTTCCACGTTCACCTTCACCCCAACGATGGCAAGCTGCTGCTGAATGAACTGCATGCCACGCTGCACCAGCGTATCGCCGCCGCCGGTCAGCGTTGATCTCGAATCCGTTCGGATAACCCGCCTCGGCAAGCAGCGCCTTGGCCTTCGCCGGATCGTACGGGTAGCTGCCCTGCTTTTGATAGAATCCCAGCAACGGCGGCATCGGTGAATCCATCGGATCCGCGTGGCCGTTGAACACCACCTTGATGAACGCATGCTTGTCCACCGCGTAGTTCAGCGCCAGGCGCACACGCGGATCGCTGAACGGCTTGCGCATGTTGTTCAGCGCAATATAGCGCCCAAAGATCGAAGGCTCGTCGAACACGGTTATCGTCGAACTGTTCTTCAGCGACGCGATCAGCTCGGGCGGCACCGGGTAGATGAACTGCGCCTCGCCGGCCTGCAACATGGCGATCCGTGCACCGTTCTCCGGCACGCTGCGATAGGTGATCGTGTCGATCTTCGGCAGACCCGACTTCCAGTAGTGCTCGTTCTTCTCCATCTTCAGCGTGTCGGCACTCCAGCTCACGAACTCGTACGGCCCCGTGCCCGACGGATGCCGTGTCACCTCCTTGCCGTACTGCTGCACCGACTTCGGCGACACGATCAGCGCGCCGGGATGCGCGATGTCGTTGACGAACGCGCCGAACGGATACTTCAGCACCACGCTGCACCGTGTAATCGTCCACCACGTCGGTGTGCGCGATCATCACGAACAGACTCTGCCGCTTCAGGTGGTTGTCCGGATTGCCGGCGCGGTCGAAGCTGAACTTCACCGCCGCGGCATTGAACGGCGTGCCGTCCTGGAAGGTCACGCCCTTGCGCAGATGGAAGATGAACTCCTTCGCGTCCTCGCTCGCCTCATAGCTTTCCGCAAGCTGCGGCTGCAGCTTCATGTGCTCGTCGAGCATATACAGCCCCTCGAACATCAGCCGCGCGGCGGACTGCGACAGGTTGTCGTTCAGATCCGCCGGATCGAGACCCGGTGAGGTTGGCTCGGCACTCCCACCACCAGATCCTTGGCAGCGAATGCCGCGCCAGGCAAAGCAAACGTCAGCACGCCGGCAAGCAACATGCTCAGCTTTGAACGCATCACGGGATCGTTCCTCTCGTTCAGTACAGACCGCCAACCCGATGACGCGCGACGAAATGATCCTCGCCGACGCGCACCAGCGGCGCCACGATGGGCGGATCATCGGGACGACGCAACGGGCTGGGCACCTCGCTGTCGTCAAGTTCGACCGAGTGATTGCGCCGGCTCGGATCGGGGACCGGGACTGCGGCAAGCAGTCGCCGCGTATAGGCATGCTGCGGATCGCCGAACACCGCCTGGCGCGGTCCGATCTCGACGATCTGCCCGAGATACATCACCGCGACGCGATGACTGACACGCTCCACCACCGCCATGTCATGCGAGATGAACAGATACGCCACGCCCAACCGTGCCTGCAGCTCCATCAGCAGGTTCACCACCTGCGCGCGGATCGAAACATCCAGCGCCGCCACCGCCTCGTCCGCGATGATCAGGCTCGGCTCCGAGGCGAGCGCACGCGCGATGCAGCAGCGCTGCCGTTGCCCGCCCGACAGCTCGTGCGGATAGCGCCGCGCATGCTCGGGCAGCAGACCGACCAGCCGCAGCAACTCATGCACGCGTCGCTCCACCGCGGCGCCAGCGAGCAGCCGATGCGTGCGGATCGGTTCGGCAATCGAAAACCCTATGGTCAGCCGCGGATCGAGCGAAGCAAACGGGTCCTGAAACACATACTGCACCCCACGCCGCAACCGCGCCTCGCGCCCACGGTCGAGCCGTGTGACGTCCTCGCCGTTCAGCCTGATCTCGCCCGCCTCAAAATGCTCCAGCCGGATGATGCTGCGTCCGGTGGTGGACTTGCCGCAGCCCGACTCACCCACCAGCGCCAGCGTCTCGCCGTGACGCACCCGCAATGTCACCTGCTCGACGGCATGGATCTGCGCCGTCAGGCGGAAGCGCCGCCGGATATCGAACCGCGTGGTAAGACCCTGAACGTCGAGCACCGGCGGCAGGTCCGATCGCACTGTGTCCTGTGGCTGTATCGCATTGCCCTCTTCCGGAAACGGCGCCGGCAGCGCCTCGCCGGCAAGGCTCCCGAGCACCGGCACCGCATTCAGCAGCGCGCGTGTATACGGATGTTGTGGCGCGGCGAAGATGCGGACCGCATCGCCTTCCTCCACCTTGACCCCGTCGCGCATCACCAGCACGCGGTCCGCCATCTCCGCCACCACGCCCATGTCGTGCGTGATGAAGATCAGCCCCATGCCGTACTCGCGTTGCAGAACGCGCAGCAGACGCAGCACCTGCGCCTGCACCGTGACGTCCAGCGCAGTGGTCGGCTCGTCGGCGATCAGCAGACGCGGCCGACATGACAGCGCCATTGCGATCATCACCCGCTGCCGCATGCCGCCCGAGAGCTGGAACGGATAGTGACGCAACTGCCGCGCCGCTTCCGGTATCCGCACATGCTCCAACAGCCGTCGCGCCTCTTCCAGCGCCGCCCCACGCCCAAGTCCCTGGTGCAGCATGACCGCCTCGGCGATCTGGTCGCCAACCCGCAGCACCGGATTGAGGCTGCTCATCGGCTCCTGAAACACCATCGCCATTTCCGGCCCACGCATCCGCCGCATCATCTCGGCAGGCTCGCGCACAAGGTCACGCCGCTGACCTGTGCGATCGGTGAACAGGATCTGTCCGGCTGTGATCCGCCCGCCGGTATGGTCGATCAGCCGCGTGATGGAGAGCGCCGTCACCGACTTGCCGGAACCCGACTCCCCCACAATCGCAAGCGTCTCACCCTCGGCGACGTGCAAGTCCAGTTCGCGAACCACCGTCGCGACGCCGTCGTCAGTGGCAAAGCCAACGCTCAGCCCCTGGACGTCGAGTAGCTTCCGGGTCTGAGACAGCGGCGCATTCTCCTGCGAGGCAATCCCGCATTGAAACCCGCGATCGGCTACGCAGGCAAGCAAGATGTCCTAAGAATCCTATCGCAGCCCGACATGAGGCAACGGGAGAGTTGTAGCGAAGGCGCTTGCCTCTCCGTGTCATGCGGGGCGCAGGCCCGGAATCCACGTCTTGCAGTGCTGCGCCGTGGCAAAGCCGTGGATGCCGTGCCTTCGCCTTGCCTAACATTACAGTTGTGATTTTCTGATTGCGAAGCGGTTGTAACTCTAAATCTATGGGCCACCATGATTCGGAGATCATGGCATGGCGGGAGCATCGATCGAGGCGACGCTGGAGTTGTGGGCATCGTCGCTGCGAAAGGTAAAGAGCCTGCTGCGTCCATTGTTTGCGCAAGAACGCGCGGCGGTGAACGCAGGATTATTCCTTGACGGGCTGCTTGGCGATGAGCGTCGCAAGACGGGATGGATGCGCGCCGAGGCCGCCGGTGATCCTGGGCCTTGGCGGCAGCAGGCGCTGTTAGGGCGCGATCGGTGGGACGCTGATGCGTTGCGCGACATGGTGCGCGAGTACGTCATGGAGCATCTCGCGGACGACAACGCAGTCCTGGTTGTCGATGAAACCGGGTTCCTCAAGCAGGGCAAGGCATCGTGCGGCGTGGCGCGGCAGTACACGGGTTCCGCCGGCAAGATCACGAACTGCCAGATCGGCGTGTTTGCCACCTATGTATCGCGCCACGGCCATGGCTTTATCGACCGGGCGCTCTATTTGCCAAAAGGTTGGACCGATGATCCGGCGCGTCTGAAAGCCACATCCGTGCCAAGCGACGTGGCCTTTGCGACCAAGCCTCAGCTGGCAGCCAGGATGATCGAGCGCGCCATTGCCACTGCTGTGCCGTTCCGATGGGTAGCGGGCGACAGTGTCTATGGCGTCGGCGATATCGAACGGGACCTACGCCGGGCCGGCAAGGGGTATGTGCTTGGCGTCCATGCCTCCCGTGTCTTTCGGTCCTGGGGCAAGCCGCATGCGATTGCCGGCACCGCTGCAAAGATTGCCAAAGCGCTGGGAGCATCTGACTGGCAGCGTCTGTCAGCCGGGTCGGGCACCAAAGGACCAAGGTTGCATGACTGGTGCTACCTGGAACTGGCTGATCTCGGCGCGGGAGAGTTCAACGAGGAAAACCATGGCCTGTGGACACGTGGCTTGCTGATCAGGCGCAACATCGCAGATGGAGATCTCGCTTACTTCTCCACATGGTGCCCAGCTGGGACTCCGATCGACACGCTGGTCAGCGTCGAAGGCCATCGCTGGGCGATCGAGGACAGCTTCGAGACTGCCAAGAACGAGTTCGGTCTCGACCACAACGAGACCAGATCCTGGCATGGCTGGCATCGTCACGTCTCGCTCGTCATGCTTGGCTTCGCCATGATGGCGGCGATCCAGCGCCTGGCTAACAAGTCGATACCCAAAAAAACACGCCGCTCCATTTCATCCGCTGGTCGATCCAGGAGATCCGACGTGTAGCGCAGCGCCTCGCGCGAAGACGCATCGATCCTGCCTACGTCATCGCATGGTCGCTCTGGCGGCGTGCACATCAGGCCGTCGCACAAAAGTTTCACCTTAAGCAAAAATCACAACTGTAATGCTAAGCCGCCGTACGAAACGTGAGATTGATCCTGCACCGGCCGGTCGCGACATGCACCCCGTCATCAAGCGCCTCGACGCCGTGAAATGTGAGGCGCGTCGGGCCGCCCCACACCACGATATCGCCATGCTCGAGCCGCATACGGCGCGGCCGATTGTTGCGTCGCAATCCACCGAACAGGAACACCGCCGGAAGCCCAAGCGACACCGATACAATCGGCTCGCTCAGTCTCCGCTCGTCGCGATCCTGATGCAGTGACAGACGCGCGCCAGGTTCATAGCGATTGATCAGGCAGGCATCCGGCGAGAAGCACGCATAGCCTGCCTCCTCCGCTGCCCCAGCAGCGATAGAGCGAAACAAGGCCGGCATCTCCGGCCATGTCTCGCCGCTGAGCGGATCGACACGCTGGTAGCGATAGCCGCTCCTGTCCGACACCCACCCAAGCTCGCCGCAATTAGTCATCGCGACCGACATGGTGTAGCCGCCCGGCGTGGTCAGGTGGCGGAACGGCGCGGCCGCACCGATCCGTTCCACCGCGCACAGCAGTTCGCTGCCATGCGCGGCGACAAATCCACGCAGCACGACCGCGCCGTCGCCGATTGGCTCCCTGCTGCGGCGGACCGGCAATTCACTCAGCAGATCCTGCATTCAATGACCCTGTCAGACACGGTCGACCCGAGCCGCATAGCAGCCTGGCGCGGCAAAGTGAACGTGCAGATACGCCGCATTGGGCTTCGCCAGCAGACGCTCGATCGCCTGGTCAGCGTCGCACCCATCGACCAGCTCCCATCCGACCATCATCGCGTCTTGGTCGAACGCACGCACCGCCAGCGAGCGCTTACGCAGTTGCTCCGGAATCTGGTCGACCGCATCGAACTGCTCCTCGCCCTTGCGGACGTAGACGGCGAAGCGCATGCGATACGGCGAGTCGACCGGATGGTGCTCGTGGTTGACCAGCACCAGTTCATCGCCCGGCGTCGAATCAGTCAGGCTAATGCGGCAGGGATAGTTGCCGTCGGCAATCCGTCGCACAGCGCCGCGCGCCTTCAGTTCCTCATCGGACAGCGCGAAGAGATCGGCAAACGGGTCGGACGGAAGTCCACGGATACGAAAGCTCATGTTCGTGCCTCCAATGTGTGACACCTACCAAATAGTATCTTGCGAGCAGCGGCACCCTCCGCTCCTTGCGCCGGCACACAGTCACTGAGAGCCAATGAGCAGATACTCCGTGGTCCTCCGAGGGTCCTCCCTGCTTCTCCGTGTTGAAATCCTTGCGTGCCGCACAGAGCCCGCGACCAGACCGTCGCGAGATCCCCACCCTGAGGATTGCCTTCCGTCCAGCGATGCCCTAATGTCCGGCCATGTTCTGTGGCCTGCGCCTCGCTTGTCGGACTGCCCGCGCTGTCGCGCGTGGCGGCGCATGCCTGTTGGCTGTTGGCCTCCTCCTTCGACTTAGCCGCCCCTGAGCGCTCCGCCGGGTCGTTGAACGCCGGCTTCGCTCAGGGGACCCCCTGAGGCTAATGTCGTGCAATCAGTCCAAGGACCGACCCAAATGAGCATCCAACATCCCAGCTTCGGCAAGCTGGAAGACGACCGCATCATCATCTTCGACACCACGCTGCGCGACGGCGAGCAGTCGCCCGGCTTCTCGATGAACATCAACGAGAAGATCCGCATGGCCGAGGCGCTGACCGAGCTGGGCGTCGATGTGCTGGAAGCCGGCTTCGCCATCGCCTCGGTGGGCGATTTCGAAAGCGTCAAGGCGATCTCCGAAAGCATCGGCCAGCGCGACGATACCCCGGTGATCGCCAGCCTCGCGCGCGCAGGCAACATGGATGTGCTGCGCGCCGCCGAGGCACTTCGCGCGGCAAAGCGTCGGCGCATCCACATCGTCATCGCCACCAGCGCGCTGCACATGAAATACAAGCTGCGCATGGAGCCCGACGAGGTGATCGCCGCCACCGTCGATTCCGTCACCTTGGCACGCCAGCATGCCGATGACGTGGAGTGGTCGGCCGAGGACGCGACGCGCAGCGACATCGACTTCCTCTGCCGCTGCGCCGAGGCGGCGATCCGCGCCGGTGCCACCACGATCAACCTGCCCGACACCGTCGGCTACGCGCTGCCCGAGGACATGGAACGCATGTTCAACGCAGTCCGCGAGCGCGTGCCCGGGCATCGAGAAGGTGATCCTCTCTACCCACAACCACAACGACCTCGGCCTCGGCGTCGCCAACACGCTGGCGGCCATCCGCGCCGGCGCCCGCCAGGTGGAGACCACCATCAACGGCATCGGCGAGCGCGCCGGCAACGCCAGTCTGGAAGAGATCGTGATGGCGATCCGCACCCGCCAGGACGCCATCCCGCGCAGCAACCATATCGAGACCACCAATCTGCTGCGGGTGTCGAAGCTGCTCGCCGCCATCACCGGCTTCGACGTGCAGCCGAACAAGGCGATCGTCGGCCGCAACGCCTTCGCTCACGAGGCCGGCATCCATCAGGACGGCGTGCTGAAACATGCCGGCACGTACGAGATCATGACCCCCGAAAGTGTCGGCTGGGCGAAGAACAGCCTGGTGCTCGGCAAACACTCCGGCCGCGCCGCGTTCCGCGACAAGCTGAAGACGTTGGGCTACCAGATCGGCGACAACCAGCTCAACGACGCGTTCCGCCGCTTCAAGGATCTCGCCGACCGCAAGAAGGTGGTGTTCGACGACGACATCGTCGCACTGGTCGATGACGAGGTGATGCGCGATCACGAGCGCATCCGATTCGTGTCGCTCGATCTGCGGGCCGGATCGAAAAGCCCGCCGCGGGCGGAAATGGAGCTTGAGGTGGATGGCGTGGTCAAGTCAGCCACCGCGAGCGGCGATGGCCCGGTCGATGCGACGTTCAAGGCGATCCAGGAGATCTTCCCGCACACTGCGAACCTCGTGCTGTTCTCGGTCGGTGCGGTGACCGAGGGCACCGACGCGCAGGCCAAGACGACGGTGCGGCTCGAGGAGAACGGCAAGATGGTCGACGGCCAGGGCGCCGACACCGACACCATCGTCGCCTCGGCGCGCGCCTACGTGCACGCCCTCAATAAGCTGCTGGTTAAGCGGGTACGCACGGAGCCGCAATCACTGTCAGCCTGACGCCAAAAACACCGTCATTGCGAGGAGCGCAGCGACGCGGCAATCCCCATCGCAAGTACGCGCGACTCGCTCCAACTCCCACGGGAACTAGTTGTAATTGAAGTACCGCCCGTTGGACGGCATCGGCCCAATACTTGGGCCATAATACCCGCCGCCCTGATCCGGGATGCCGGGACTGGTGATCGTGCTATCGTCGCTGGCCGGAGCCAGCGACGGCGGGGCGCCCGGCCCGGTAATTCCCAGCGACGCCGGCGAGTCACCACAGCCCGCTAACCCGAGTACCTGTGAGCAGGATGAGAGTGCGCATCATGGTTCCCCCGGACGCTTGTGCTGGGTGTTCTGTGGTGGTGGCGGCGGAGTATGCACCACAGTTGGCGGTGCACGGAATTGCGGCGTCGGATTCGGCGCGACACGAACCACCGGTGGCGGTGGTGCCGCATGCACGACGACCGGCGGCGGTGGCGCATGCACGACCGGGGGCGGGGGTGGAGCGTGTACGACCACTGGTGGCGGTGGTGGCGTATGCACCACCACAGGCGGCACTGCCTGCATCACTGGAGGCGGCGGCATCGCATGCCTCAGCGGCACATGGACATCGCCCGGCGGTGCCGCCTGCCGGAACGTCGCCATCGGCGGCACGTGCGTGACGGTCGGCGGCGAGGCGATGCCTCCTCGATTGATCATCGGCGGCTCGCGCACGATGGCGCCAGGGGTCACGGCAGCCGGTTCGTGGTGGATCGTCGGCGGCCCGACCTGCCCCGGTGCCAGCGGCGCGCGCAGTCCGGGTGATGCGATGAAGGGATGCGCAGCGGCAGCACCCGGCACAGCGCCCGGCGACGTCAGATTGTGCAATGTCGGCAGCCCAGGGCGGCCTGTCACTGCCCCCGTGGCGAACCCGGTCGCGACCGCCGGAGTGTCATGGATGACCGGACCCGGCGAGATCGGACGCAGACCCGCCGTCGGCGGCGGCATGTTCAGTTGCCGCGCTACCGCCGGGGTCACCCCCGCGGTGGTGAGCGTCGGCCGCAGCGGCTGCGCACCGATCACCGGCCTCACCTGCGCGAGCTGGGCCGGATCCAGGTGCTGGAACGCACCCCCCACCGGACGCGACGCGGTCATCGCACTCGTCGGCACCACCGTCGTGGCACGGCGATTGACGAAGTTGTTGAAGGCGACGTTGCGATTGATCGTGTTGAAATTGTTCACGTGCGTGATGTTGACCTGCCGGAAGTAGCGGTCGCTCGACCGGTACCACGGGTGGTAAGCCTCGTGCGGACCGAGCGGGCACCAGCCAATCCGTCCCGCGGCCAGCGCGGCGCCGATGCCGACACCCACCACAGCCCCCACGCCGAGGAACGTTACCAGTGCCGGCGCGTAGACCGGCGCGGCCGCGGCGCCGCCCGGCACCCAAGCCCAGCGCCCACCGACGTCCACCCAGCGGCCGTAGTGAAATGGCGCGAAGCCCCAGGGCTCGCTGTCGATCCAGGTCCAGCCCCAGGGTGCCACGTAGGCCCAGCTTCCCTCTCGGTAGGGAACCCAGTCCTGCGCGACCTGCGGATACCAGACCTGTCCGTACTCCGTGCTGTCTGACCATGAGCCGTACTGCGTCAGGTCATCGCCACCCGGCATCGCCGCCACCGCCGCCGGCTGCGCGGCACCCTGCCGTGGGGCGGCACCCTGCCGTGGCGGTGGCCGTTCGCTGTCGAGCGTGGCCGTGAGGAAAGCGTCGCGCTGCGCCGGTCCGACCTCGCCCTGGAACGTGTCGGTACCGGTGATGTTCGCCGTCTGATCAGCCCCGACATCGAGCGAGACGCCAGGCCCCTCGATGCGGGCGGAGCCTTCGACCACGGTGACCGTTGTCGGATTTTGAGTGTCGCCGGCCACGACGCCATAGCGGCCCGGTCCAGCGATGGTGATCAGCCCGCGCGGCGTCTGCACCGCATAGCTCTCGTTCGGCGTTGCCGTGCGAACGTCGAGGTAGAGCTCGCCCTGCGGAGCGGTAACCTGGAATGCGCTGTCGGTCAGGGTCCCGACGTCCAGTTCGGTGCCCGGTGCCATCGCAATGCGGCTGGCGGAAACTTCGATCACCGCGCGCGCGTTCGCTTCGGTCCAGAACGCATCACCCTGCGTAACGGGATAATTCAGCGTCGCCGCGCTCCACTGCTGGTCGTCCTGCGGATGGAATGACACCGTGCCGCTGAGTTGCGCGAGACGACCGACACGGGCGGGCGGATCACCGCTCACCTGCTGGTCCTGCACACCGGCCTGCGGCAGTGGCGGCGGCGCGCCCTGCGCCAGCACCCGTTGCGGCAGCGCCTGCGCAAGCACCGTGGCAGCGATCGCGGCGCTCGCGGTCAGGCGGAACGGGCGGTTCTGCGTACGCATGCGTGCAGTTCCTTCAGGACGGATTCAGCCACCGCTATCGACGCCCAAGATGGCGAAATGACGACGGACAATGCAACGACAACGTGTGTGGCGGCGAGCAGCGTTACCGCAACGTCTTAATGCGCTGTGAAACGCTTCATCGCCCCAAGCGGCGTTTCATCGTGATTTCCCTACCGGGCTGCGGCGGCGAGGACACTCGTTTGAGCCTTTGTCTGGTCGGCTTAAGGCTCCCGGGGATGGTCTCCGGGCCGCAGCCATCTCCTGAGTCAGAGTGAACGACGCACATACCGGAAAACGACATGACATGGCCGCGGCCAAGCCACCAAAACGCCGCGAATGAATCCCTATGTCAGTGATAGGACAACCGGAGGATTACCGATGTTCGGCTGGTTCCGACCGCGCAGCTTGCTGATCCTTGGAGCGCTGACGCTGGCGACCCTGCTCGGCGGCTGCGTCTACGCTCCCGGGCCCTACCCAAGCTATGGCTACTACGGTGGCGGCCCTTACTACGGTGGCGGAGTGGTGGCGTATGGCGGTGGCTGGCACGGCCACGGCTGGGGCTGGCACGACTGGCACTGATCTCACGTGATACCGATCACAGCCCCGCCTGATCGAGTTTCAGGATCGCCCGCGCGCACGCCTGTGCGCGCGGCACAAGGCTGTCGATGCGTAGAAACTCGTCCGGGCTGTGGGCCTTGCCGCCCACCGGCCCCACCGCGCAGATCGTCGGTGCGCCGACGCCTGCCGTGAAGCCTGAGTCAGCGCACCCGCCGGTGAACTCGCCGTCTGTCTTGAAGCCGGTATCCGCAGCGGCCTGCACGTAGACTTCGAACAGCCGCTTCGCCGTCGGCGTCTGCACCAGCGGCACAAACTCGCCGCGGATCGTCAGTTCGGCCTTCGTTCCCGGCACGAAGCTGCGATCGATGATCGCGCCGATGCGCGCCATTGCATCGTCCCGATCCGGCACCTCGACATAGCGCAGGTCGATCTGGCCTTCCGCCCACGGCGCCACCGTGTTCACGCTCTGCCCGCCGCTCACCAGACCGACATTCACCGTGACGCCGCGATCGAGGTCGGTCAGCGCATGGAGCGCATGGATCTTGTGCGCCAATTCCTCGATCGCGCTGATCCCCTCGGTGAAGCTGCCGCCCGAATGCGCCGCCTTGCCGGTGACGCGGAACGCCGAGAACACGCCACCCTTACGCCCGGTCACCACGTTGCCCGACACGCGTCCAGGCTCCGAGTTGAACACGACGCGAGCCCGGCGAGCCTCGGCCTCGATCACAGCGCGCCCCTCCGGACTGCCGATCTCCTCATCACCCGTGAACAGGCCGAGCAACGGCGCCGGCGAGCCCCCGAACTTCGCGAAGGCGGCAAGCACGAAACAGTTCATCACCAGCCCCGCCTTCATGTCGGCCACACCCGGGCCATAGGCCACGCCGTCGCGGATGGTGAACGGCCGGCGCAAGATCTCACCGTCGGGGAAGACAGTGTCGCGATGGCCCATCAGCATGATGTTGCCGCCGGCATTGCCCTGCGGCCCGTCCCACGGCACCGCGGCGCGCAGGCAGTCGCCATGCCTCTGCTGTCGCAGCGTTTCCACCGGAATGTCGTGCGAGGCCATGAACCGCTGCACCACCGCGCCGACCGCATCGATGCCCGGCTTGTTGTAGCTGCCGCTGTCGATGTCGACCATCTCGCGCAGCAGCGCCACCATGGCGTCCTGCTGGGTGGCAAGCCAGGCGGCGATCTGGGATTCGGTGGTCATGCGAATGGCCCTCTACGGCGACATACCAAGGATAGCTGCTAACACCTGCCTTACCCTGTTGAGAACAAGGTGGGGTGCAGGCTCAATGAACGCGGCGCCGCGCGCCCGCCAGTCTAAGCTCTTGACCTGCTCGACCATGACGAAGCCTTGGGTCGTTGTACCCGACAGGGCTACCCGTGACCCGTAGGGTCGATCCGTACGCGTGACAGGACACGCTACGACCAAGCCGGTCGCGATGTTGAATTCCCGGTTCGTCAGGATCAGTCCTGGCCGGTTCTTGGCTTGCTCCCTACCGGCTTGCGGCTCGAAGTTGATCCAGGCCAGGTCACCGCGGTCAGGCAGATATTGGCTGCCCGCCACCTACCAGACTTCTTTGCCGACGGGCTTACCCCAACCGACCTCTCCCGGCTGGTCGTCTGGGCCGAATCCCTTGATAATATCCTGGAGCGTCAGCCGTTTCGGCCGATGCGGCTCAACCACGAGCCGACCTCTTTCCACCTTGATATCGACCTGCGACCCTTCACCCAGCCCAAGCTGCTCGAGCAGCGGCTTCGGCAATCGCAGCCCGATGCTGTTCCCCCAACGATGCAATGTAGCCGTCATGATCCCGTTCCCGGTCGCGCGTCTATACAATAGGTATCCGACCGTCTGGCGGCAAGCGCCTCGCTACGGCATCACGGGGCGTGGATTACACCACAAGAGCCGCCGGCGATGAGCGCGCCGACGGATTTTCGTGCCACCACTGCACTGACTCCAGCTTAGCAGCCGGACCCGATCGTGGCGCTCGCTGTCGAAGGTGCTCGCTCTGCGTCGGGTCAGCTGAACCGGACCGGCTAGATCGGCACGCAGAACGGGCTGGCGCGGAGCCTGGTGACCTGCTCCGGCGTGAAGGTAGGAACTGCCGCCGTGATGCCGGTGGTCGGCGCAAACATTACGTTGATCGTGTCAGGGTGGTGCACCGGACTGAAGGTTGGGCCGAGCAGGACGTGGCCCAACTCATGCGCCAAGGTCCATGGCGATCCAGAAGCGGCTACCGCAACCGCTGCCATGCCGCGTCGATGACCGGCGCAGCCATTCAACGAACCACCGGACTTCTGATTGATCTGATTGACGTAGTACACGACAACATCGTTTGGACCGACGCCTTGCCGGCCGCCCAGCTGTTCAAGCAGCTTCTGCTGGTCCGATGCATCGTCCCAATTGCAGGTGGCGTCGGATGCATCGAGCAACAGCAAATCCGTGCCGGTGGCACCCATGCTGAGTCCCGAGGCAAATTCCAGCAGTACGTTGCATCCATCGTAAACCTGCTGGGCATTCGCGATCGCCGTCAGTTCAGGAACGACGGGCATCGCCGTCGATCGGAAATGCAGGCGGACCTTGCGGTCATAGGCCTGTGCTGGAGGCACCGGCTTCGGAGCCTGCCGGTAGCCGAATGCGAAGACTTCGACAGCTCGCCAAAAGCCTGCGTTGTCATCGGGTCCACCGGTACTGACAGCTTCGCCCTTTCCCCATTCGACAGGAAAAGTGACCTTCGGACTGTACGTCTGGACGCGCCGACGAACCAACTCGCAGCGATCGAAGGACAGCCTCAGATTGAAGGCTTCATTGCCAAGGTGACTCGCGTAGCCGATGATGTCGACCCAAGGTGTTGGCAAGGCGCGCACGACAGGCGCGAGTGTTGAGTCGAGCCAGGCGATGTGCGAGGGAAGAAGGCCAGCATCTCCCGTGCGAAAGTTGCACAGGCGCGCCGCAACGCGAGCCAATGTGCCGTTGATCGGTTGGACGTCGAAAGCCATTCTGCCTCCGCAAGCTCTGCTCGCGCCCGACGCTAATCGAACTCCGGCGCAAAATGTGTGAGCGAATTCACCGCGGGTAAATTCGCGCGGCGGCCGAAAGTCCACCATCGGCGGGCAATGCTTCCTCCTGCCGGGCAGGTTATGCTACCAGTGGGTAGCAGCCGTCGCGGACCCGGGAGGGAAGCATGCCGGACGTCACCTACATCGAATTCAACGGCACGGCGCATCGCGTCGACGTCCCACTCGGCACGTCGATCATGCGTGGCGCGGTCGACAATAACGTGCCCGGCATCGACGCCGATTGCGGCGGCGAGTGCGCCTGCGCCACCTGTCACGTCTATGTCGATGCAGCGTGGCTCGACAAAACCGGGCTTCCAGAGCCAGGCTCTCAGGAGGCCGCCATGCTGAGCTTCGCCGCGGTGGCACAGCCGAACTCGCGCCTCTCCTGCCAGATCACGATGCGCGAGGAGCTCGTAGGAACTCGTCGTACGAATGCCGGAGGGACAGCACTGAAGCCAGCCAAAGCCTGGCACTGAGGAGGAACCAATGGACGCCAACGTCAGTTTCGACCCGCGCGAGGATGCTTATTCGAAGCCACTCGACAAGATCGATGTCAGCGTCCCCGAGCTCTACCAGGACGACATCTACCAGCCATACTTCGAACGCCTGCGCTGCGAAGACCCGGTGCACTTCTGCGAGGACAGCGCGTTCGGCCCATACTGGTCGGTGACCCGCTACAAGGACATCATGACCATCGCGGTCAACCACCAGGTGTTCTCCTCGCATTGGGAACTCGGTGGCGTCAGGCTGGAAGACCAGGTGAAGGGCTATGAACGCCCCAGCTTCATCCAGCTGGACGAGCCCGATCATGGCGTGCGCCGCAAGGCCGTCAGTCCCGTCGTCGCGCCAGGCAACCTGGCCCGGATGGAGGGCATGATCCGCGAGCGCACGAACATGGTGCTGGACGTGCTGCCCCGCGGCGAGACGTTCGACTGGGTGAAGCATGTCTCGATCGAGCTGACCTCGCGCATGCTGGCGACACTGTTCGACTGGCCGTTGGAGGATCGCCACCGGCTGATGTTCTGGTCCGACGTCACCGTCTGCCACGTCGATACGCCGGACGCGCCGGTTCACTCCGAGGCGGAGCGCTACGCCGAACTGCAGAAGATGACGACCGCGATGAAGGCGCTATGGGACGAACGCGCCGCCAGCAACGCGCAGCGCTTCGATCTGATCTCCATGATGGCGCACGCCGACGCGACACGGAACATGGATTTTCGTGAATTGCTGGCGAATTGCAGCCTGCTGATCGTCGGCGGCAACGACACCACGCGGAACTCGATGTCCGGTGGCGTGTGGGGATTGTCAAAATTCCCCGACGAGTACCGCAAGCTGCGGGAAAATCCTGAGCTGGTGACGAGCCTCGTGTCGGAGATCATCCGCTGGCACACGCCGGTGCTGCATCTGCGCCGCACCGCTCTGGCGGATTTCCAACTCGGCAACAAGACAATCCGCAAGGGCGACAAAGTGGCGATGTGGTTCGTCTCGGGCAACCGCGACGAGGATGCGATCAAGAATCCGAATGATCTCATCGTCGATCGCCCGCGTGCACGCGAGCACATCTCGTTTGGCTTCGGCGTGCATCGCTGCGTCGGTAACCGTCTGGCCGAGCTGCAGTTGCGCATCCTGTGGGAGGAGATCCTCAGTCGCGGGCTGGAGATCGAGGTGATGGACAAGCCGAAGTATCTGCGCTCGAACCTGATCCACGGCATCCGCGAGTTGCCCGTGCAAATTCACTGAACGGAGGAACGTCATGAACGCACCGGTCGATCTCGACCACAGGTCACTCGCTTACTCTATGCCGCTCGACAAGTTCGATGTGAGCGATCCGCGGCTGTATTACGACGACGTCTGGCAGCCTTACTTCGAACGGCTGCGCCGCGAGGACCCGGTGCACTACACGCCGGAAAGCCCCTACGGCCCTTACTGGGCGGTCAGCAAGTACCGCGACATCGTGCAGGTCGAGGTCAACCACAAGATCTTCTCCTCGTCTGACGAAGTCGGCGGCATTCAGATCAACGACGCGCCGAAGGGCATGGAGCGCACCAGCTTCATCCGCATGGACCCGCCCGAGCACGATGAGCAGCGCCGCGAGGTCAGCTCGACGGTCAATCCGATCACGCTGGCGAAGATGGAGAGCCTGATCCGCGAGCGCACCAACATGGTGCTGGACCGCCTGCCGCGCGGCGAGACGTTCAATTGGGTCGAGCACGTCTCGATCGAGCTCACGTCGATGATGCTGGCGACGCTGTTCGACTATCCGATCGACCAGAAGGCGAAGCTGATTTGCTGGTCTGACACGTTCATCTGCGACATCAACGCGCCCGACGCGCCGGTGCATTCCGAGGAGGAGCGCTTCACCGAACAGATGCGCTTCGCCGAGCACATGAACGAGATCTGGGAAGATCGCGCCAAGAAGCCAAAAAGCTTCGACGTGATCTCGATCATGGCGCACGGCGACGCGACCAGCAAAATGACGCTGCGCCAGCGCATGGGTATTTTGATTCTGTTCCTCGTCGGCGGCAACGACACCACGCGCAATTCAATGTCGGGCGGACTGCTGGGCCTCAGCCGTTTCCCGGATCAGTTGGCAAAGCTGCGTGCGAACCCCGAGCTGGTCACCAGCGCGGTCTCCGAGATCGTTCGCTGGCAGACGCCGGTGATCCACATGCGCCGCACCGCGATGGAGGACACCGAGATCGGCGGCAAGCCCATCAAGGCCGGCGACAAGGTGGTGGTCTGGTACATCTCCGGCAACCGCGACGACGAGCACATCGAGCACCCCGACGAATTTATCGTCGATCGCAAGCGCCCACGCGAGCACATGTCATTCGGCTTCGGCATCCACCGCTGCCTCGGCAACCGCCTCGCCGAGCTACAGTTGCGCGTCCTGTGGGAGGAGATCCTGCGACGCGACCTTCAGATCGAGGTAGTAGACAAGCCAGTGTACGCGTACTCCAACTTCCTGCACGCAATCCGCTCCCTCCCCGTCCGCATCGCAGCCTAAGCGTGCCTTTCCCCCTCCCCTTGCGGGAGGGGGCCAGGGGGAGGGGCTGTGCAGCCCGCAACTAAGAATGCAGCAGCGAGCGATCCTGCACCGTGGTGTCCTGCCCCACCACCGGACTGGCGATCGCAGTCTCGAGACTGGTCGCGCCCTTCCACTCCTCCGCCGGACGCACGCGGCCGTCGCTGCCGACCTGGTCGATGTCCCAGTAAATCTCCAGGTTGTGGCCGTCCGGATCGGTGAACTCGATGGCGAGCTGACAGCCGGCGCGCCGGCGCCCCTCGAAGTGGATCGGCACATCGTGCTTCCGCAGGTGATCGCGCGCCCGCAGCACCTCGTCGAGCGTGGAGACCTCGAACGCCATGTGATGGAACGCGCCGTGCGCTGGCTGGCCCTCTGGCAGCTTGAACAGGGCGACACCGTGATGGTCGGCGGAGCAGCGCAGGAACACCGTGCCGCCCGGCATCATGTTGCTGTCATAGGCATCGGAAACCGAGAACCCCATCACCTCAATGTAGAACTTGGCCGAGGCGAACGGGTCCTTAACGTAAAGCGCGACGTGGCCGATCTTGTTGCAGCGGAACGGCATGCCCTGGGGGCGATACATCTTGTTGACTGCCTGGGCGTCCATGGTTGCACCTGTCTGGTTGGCGGTTCGTCAGGCGCCCAGGTTATTCGGTTCGGCAACTCTGTGGAAGCGGGCACCAACTGAACACCTGACCGGTACCGGTCAGGCGGCGCCGATCGCCGCCTCGCGCGCAACCGGTGCCGGCACGCGCGACAGGCCGAGATGGTCGCGCAGGGTACTGCCCTCATAGTCCCGGCGGAACAGGCCGCGGCGCTGCAGCTCGGGCACGACCCGGTCGGTGAAATCGCTGAACGCGCCGGGAAACCAGGCCGGCAGGATGTTGAATCCATCCGCCGCGCGCTCGACGAACCATTCCTCCAATGTAGCGGCGATCCCCCTTGGTGTGCCGCACACCACCCAGTGACCGCGTGCCGCCGCGGTCAGATTGTACAGATCGCGCAACGTCATGTTCTCGCGCCGCGCCATCTCATAGAGCACGGCGGGGAACGTCTGACTGTTCAGCGCCGCCGGCGGTGGCGGCACCGGTCCGTCGAGCGGATGGCCCGAAACGTCGTAGCCGATCCGGCTGGCGACCAGAGTCGCGGCGTTGGTAGGCGTGATCCAGCTTTGCAGCTTCGCCAGTATCTCCCGCGCCTCGGCATCGCTGTCGCCGATGATGCACATCACGCCGGGCAGCACCGCAAGCTCGTCCGGGTCGCGGCCGTATTTCGCCATGCGGCCCTTGAGGTTCGCATAGGCAGCCTTGGCCGGCCCAAGCTCCTGCACCACCGAAAACACCACATCCGCGGTGCGCGCTGCCAACTCCAGCCCAGAGGGCGAGCCGCCGGCCTGGATGATCACCGGGTGGCCCTGCGGGCAGCGCGCCATGTTGAGCGGGCCTCGCACCTTGAAGAACCGGCCCTTGTGGTTGAGCGGGCGCACCTTCGCGGCATCGACGTATTGGCCGGTGACCTTGTCGGCGACGATGGCGCCGTCCTCCCAGCAATCCCACAGCCCGCGCACGACATCGACGAATTCGTTGGCGCGCGCATAGCGCAGCTCGTGCTCGATGTGCTCGTCCAGATTGAAGTTGAGCGCCGCCTTGGCGTTGGAGCTGGTGACGACGTTCCACGCCGCGCGCCCGCCGCTGATATGGTCGATCGAGCCGAACATCCGGGCCACGTTGAACGGCTCAGAGAAGCTGGTGGAGACAGTCGCGCCGAGACCGACATGCGTGGTGCAGCCGGCGAGCGCGGTGATGAGGCTGGTGGGCTCCAGGCGGCACATGAACGACGGATGGTCGGTGGGATCCATCGACATGGAGTTGGAGATGAACAGCAGGTCGAACTTCCCGCGTTCGGCGATGCGGGCGATCTCCTGCATCGCCGACAGTTCCATGTGCGAGGTCAAAGGCGCCCTCGTAACGCCAGCCGGCACTGTGGTTGCCGGTACCAAGGACAAAAACGCCCAGATGCATCCGGCGGCTGGCGGCGGTCATGGTGCTTCGGCCTCCTGCTGGCAGCGACAGTGCGCCGATGGTGCCCGCATATTGCCCGAGGGGAAAGAGCGCCGGACAAATCTACGCAATCTGGCCGGCACATCAGAGGCCATCACTTACCCTGGCGGCGACCGCTCCCCACGTGGGTGTCCGATTACCCCGCGAGTGACGAGGAGAACCTCCATGCCAGCGCCAATGACCGGCGATAGCGCAACGTTCCAGGTCGCCGTGCAACTGACCGTGAACGGCACGCAGCACGCGCTGAACCTCGATCCCCGCTCGTCGCTGTTGGACGTCCTGCGCGAACATCTCGACCTGACCGGCACGAAGAAGGGCTGCGATCACGGCCAGTGTGGCGCCTGCACGGTGCTGATCGACGGCCGACGCGTCAATGCGTGCCTGACATTGGCTGTCATGAAGGATGGCTCACACGTCACAACGATCGAAGGCATGGCAAACGACGGGACGCTCCACCCGCTGCAGCAGGCGTTCATCGAGCATGACGCGTTCCAGTGTGGCTACTGTACCCCCGGCCAGATCTGTTCGGCCGCCGGACTGATAGCCGAAGGAAAGGCAAAGACTGGGGAAGAGATCCGCGAACTTATGAGCGGCAACATCTGCCGCTGCGGCGCCTATCCTAACATCGTCGCGGCGATCCAGCAGGTGATGCAGTCATGATCGGCTTCCAGTACGCGCGCGCCGGCAACGTCGCGGAGGCGATACGCGAGATCGCCGGAAATCCGGAGGCGAAATTCATCGCAGGCGGCACCAATCTGGTCGACCTGATGAAGATGGATGTCGAACGCCCGACAAAGCTGATCGACATCTCAAGGCTTCCGCTGAACCGGGTGGAGGAAACGCCGAGCGGCGGTCTGCTCATTGGCGCGCTCGTGCCGAATTCCGATCTCGCCTGGCACCCGCTGGTGGAGCAACGCTACCCGGTGCTGTCGAGTGCGATCCTTGCGGGTGCCTCGCAGCAACTGCGCAACATGGCATCAACCGGCGGCAATCTCCTGCAACGCACGCGTTGCCCCTACTTCTACGACACGGCCACCCCGTGCAACAAACGTCAGCCGGGCAGCGGCTGCTCCGCCATCGGCGGCATCAACCGCATGCACGCGATCTTCGGCACGAGCGACGCCTGCATCGCGACCCACCCTTCGGACATGTGCGTGGCGCTCGCGATGCTGGAGGCCAGCGTCCACGTGGCGAACGCTTCCGGTGAACGCGTCATCGCTTTCGCGAATTTTCATCGGCTGCCTGGCGATACACCGCAGCGCGACACAAACCTCAGTCCGGATGAGGTCATTACCGCCGTGGAGCTGCCCCCGCGCAGGTTCGCAGCCAATCATACGTATCTCAAGATCCGCGACCGGCTCTCCTATGCGTTCGCTCTGGTGTCCGTTGCGGTTGGGCTGGAGCTCAATGGTGACACCATCACCGAGGCGCGCCTCGCACTCGGCGGTGTCGCGCACAAGCCCTGGCGCGACGCACGGGTCGAGGCGGCCCTTCGCGGGCAGATCGCCACCCAGCCGAACTTCGCGCGTGCCGCGGAGCTCATGCTGGGTGACGCCCGGGGCTTCGAACACAACACTTTCAAGATCGACCTCGCACGCCGATGCATCGTCAGGGCTCTCTCGCAGGCCGCCCGCGGTACCCCGCAGCTGCAATCAAGCAAGAAGATCAGGTGAGCAAGCCCATGGCACCCTATATCGGAAGCCCCACATCCCGCGTTGATGGTCGCGCGAAGGTCACCGGTGCAGCGAAATACGCCGCCGAGTTCAACGCACCGGACCTCGCCCACGCGAGCGTCGTATCGTCGACCATCGCGAAGGGCCGCATTCTTCGCATCGATGCGAGCGCGGCCTTGCGCGTCGCCGGCGTGCTCGATGTGATCACGCACGAGAACCGCCCGCACATGGCGGACAGCGATCAAGCCTACCACGACGACGTGGCGCCAGGAGGGTCGCCGTTCCGGCCGTTGTACGACGGCAACATCCTGTTCAATGGCCAGCCGATAGCCGTCGTGGTCGCCGACCGATCGGAGATCGCGCGCTTCGCCGCATCCCTCGTGCAAGTGGAATACGCACAGGAAGCCCACGTGACGGAACTGGACCGCGAGCGCGACAACGCCTTCGCGCTGTCCGCCAATGAATTCGCACTGACCCCGTCGAAGCCGCGCGGCGACACCGCAAAGGCGCTCGCCGCGGCCGACATACGCCACCAGGGCGAATATCGTATCGCGACCGAGCACCACAATCCGATGGAAATGTACGCCTCCACGGTGATCTGGCGCGACGGGGGCAAGCTCACGGTCCATGACAAGACGCAGGGTGTGCAGAACGTGCAGCGCTACCTGTGCGGTGTGTTCGAGATGGATCCCGATGACGTTCGGGTTGTCTCGCCGTTTGTTGGCGGCGCCTTCGGCAGCGGCCTGCGTCCGCAGTACAACGTGGTGCTCGCGGTCCTGGCGGCGCGTGCGCTGAAGCGCTCGGTTCGTCTCGTGCTCACGCGTGCGCAAATGTACTCGCTCGGCTACCGTCCCGACAGTATCGAGCAGGTGACACTCGGCGCAAAAACCGACGGCTCGCTCGATGCGATAACGCACGAGGCTGTCGCGGTGACGTCGCAATACGAAGCGTTCGCCCGCAAGGACACGATCTGGTCAGCGGCACTCTACAAATGCGCGAACACGAAATACGCGCACAGGCTTGCGCGGTTGGACGTCAGCACGCCGTCCGACATGCGCGCGCCCGGCGCCGCGAGCGGTGTCTATGCGCTCGAATGCGCGATGGACGAGCTTGCCGTCGCGCTCAAGATGGACCCGCTGGGACTGCGCTATCGCAACTACTCGGAGCGCGACCAGAACGCCGACGCTGCCTTCACCAGCAAGGAGTTGCGCGAGTGCTATCGCCGTGGCGCGGAGGCCTTCGGCTGGGAGCGGCGCAGCAAGGAGCCGCGGACGATGCGCGATGGGACAGAGCTGGTCGGTTGGGGCATGGCGACCGGGATCTGGGAGGCGTTAGACATTGCCATCACCGCGCGCGTCGTGCTGACCTCCAATGGCCACGCCGAGGTCGCCTGTGCGACTTCGGATATCGGCACCGGCACCTATACGATCATGGCGCAGGTCGCGGCCGACATGCTCGGACTGCCGCTCGAGAATATCAGCGTCAGGCTTGGCGATTCTACGCTGCCGCAGTCGCCGGTGGAGGGTGGATCATGGATCGCGTCCTCGGTCTCGAATGCCATCGCCGCGACGTGCGAGGAAGTCCGGACGGAACTGCTGCGCCTGACAAAGACATCACCGGATTCGCCGCTGGCGGATGCCGGGCCGCAGGACGTCGTCCTTGAACAAGGCAGGATCGTCAACCGACATGACGCGAGCCGCTTCGTGACGATCTCGGACGCCATGCGGCGAGGAGCGGTGGATCGAATTGAACGGCAAAGGACAGTTGAGCCCAGCGACGACGGCTATGCCCGCAACACCCATTCGGCAGTCTTCGCCGAAGTGAAGGTGGACGAGCAGCTCGGCGTCATTCGCGTCACCCGGATCGTCAGTGCGGTCGCCGCCGGCCGCATCCTCAACGCAAAGACCGCACGCAGCCAGATACTCGGCAGTGTGGTGATGGGCATCGGCATGGCTCTGCATGAGGAAACTGTGTTCGATCACAGGTTCGGCCGCATCATGAATGCCAACTTCGCCGAATACCATGTGCCAGTGAACGCCGATGTGCACGACATTGAGGTGATCTTCGTCGCAGAGCCGGATGCGATCATCAATCCACTCGGCATCAAGGGAGTGGGCGAAATCGGCATCGTGGGTACCGCGGCTGCGATCGCCAACGCGATCTACCATGCGACCGGCAAGCGCGTGCGCGACCTGCCCATCACGTTGGACAAACTGCAACGGTGACCATCACGAATGCAGGATATTCTTATAGACCTTGCCGTCCTTCATTATGATGAGAAAATTCTCCGACGGGTCCTCTACGAGCTGCAACTTCTCGAGGGGATTGCCATCCACAAGGATCAGGTCGGCAAGCGCCCCCTCTTCCAGGACGCCCAGCCTCCCGGGATAGGGATTACGTGGACCGGCCAGGCCAAGCAGCTCCGCATTGGCGGCGGTCGCCATTTTCAGGATCTCGGGTGCCGTGTACCAACGGCTCAAATGTGCCAGCATGGCACCCTGTCGCATTGCCACGGTTCCGGAGAACAGCAGGTCTGAGCCGAATGCTGTCTTGATTTTATACTTTTTCGCGAATTCATATGCTGTCTCGGTGCCAGCAATTACCTGCAGTAGCTTGGCCCGGCTCTCGCCAGTCAAAGGTGCCGAATTACCTTCACCAACGAATGGTTGAATGCTCAGCCATACACCCTTGTCCGCTATCAGCCTGGCGGTCGTCTCGTCCATCAGATGACCATGCTCGATGCATGCAACTCCCGCGGCAATCGCGCGCTGGATCGCGGCAGGCACATAGGCATGGGCCGTGACATAGGTGCCCCAGTCTTCGGCCGCTTCGACGGCGGCGCGCAACTCAGGCTGCGTAAAGGTCAGCGCATCGAGTGGGCTGCGCGGCGTCGACACGCCACCACTTCCGACGAGCTTGATCTGCGACGCGCGCTGCAAGAGCTGCTCGCGCACGCGCAATCGGACCTCATCCGGACTGTCGGCAACGATGCTGCCGCCGGACATCTCCACGCCGGCAGGCTTTCCCGCGACACTGGGCAGCTCGGACACCGGGCGCATGTCGCCGTGACCGCCGGTCGCCGTTATCATGGCACCTGACGGGTAAATACGGGGGCCAGGCACAAGGCCCTCGTCGATGGCCTGCTGCAGCGCGAAGGCGGGACCGCCAACATCCCGAACCGTGGTGAACCCGCGCATCAGCGTTCGCTCGGCCTCCGCAGCGGCGGCCAGAAAGATATAGCCGACATCCGCGGTCATCATTGCCTGTAGCGACAAGGCAGCGAACATCGAATGCCAGTGCGCATCGATCAGGCCTGGCATCATCACTCGGCCACCGCAATCGATGACCTGAGCGCCATCCGGCGCCGCAGGGTTACCATCCGCCACAACCTTGATCCGATTGCCCTCAACGAGCACACGGAGCCCGTCGCGCAACGCACTGGCTTTGCCGTCGAACAGCCGCAAGTTCGTGAACTGGATCGGCCGCAGCGACTGCGCGCCTGCAGGCCGAGGCAGGCCGAGCGATCCAATCGAGGCGGCCATGCCGGCAACGAAGCCGCGCCGCGAAAGATCTGCGCCGATCCTGCGCGACAGAGATCGGATTTCCGGCCTGTGGCAAAGGCAGCCTACATGACCTGTGAAAGCTGTGGTTTCGCCTGTTGTGCATGAAAACATGGCAAGCGACCTCCGATGGTGGCAGGGAGAGCCGATGTCAGCGTGACATGGGGCTGGCCAACACCGCCGCGAAGCGTTTGAGACCCGCCCATTGCTGGCGGAAATACGAACCGCTCGCCAGCGCCTCCTCGCCCGTGGGATCACCGGTCGCCACGTAGTCGTGGCTGAAGTCGGCGGTGCCGAACAGCATGTCCCACCACGGCAGCACCGCGCCGTAGTTGCAGCTCCGCTGACCGGCCGCGAGCAGTCCGTGATGCGCGCGATGGAACCGTGGCGAGATCAGCAGCCGCTCGCCCAGCCACCCGAATGACACCCGCGCATTGGCGTGCGACAGGCTTTCGAGGAACCGCAGCATCAGCACCAACAGCGGGAACTGCAGTGGCGGCACGCCGATCGCCAGCGCGATCACACCGAACCACAGCGCGCTGATCAGATCGTCCAGCACGTGGTTGCGGTCATCCGACCAGAATGTCATCTGCCGCTGCGCATGATGCAGCGAGTGCAGCGCCCACCACCAGCCCAATCGATGCGACAGCCGATGTCGCCAGTAGTCGGCGCAGTCGAGAATGATCGCGTAAAGCACGAAGGTCAGCACCGGCTGGCCGAGCAGAAACGGCATCAGCCGCTCGAGCGTCGGCGGCACGAAGCCGTGGTCGGTCAGGAACCCGTTCAGCATGACCTGCGCGCGGTAGAACAGCACGAAGGTGAACAGCGGCAGCACGCCGACGCGCGAGATGATCGTGTAGAGCACATCCACCGTCACCGCGCGTGCGTCAGGCCAGCGCTCGACGGGGCGCCAACGCTCCAGCGGCACGCACACCGCGTAGGTGATCGCCACCTGACAGGCGCCGTACATCGCGAACAGCGCCCAGCCGTACGACACGTCCTCCCATTGCATCATGCCCGTCGCGTACAGCAGCGGGATCAGCAGATGCTCCTGCAGCCAGCCGGCGGCGAGGTCGAACGGATCGCCCATGGTTCAGCGTGCCGCGACACTCGGCTGTGCGCTGCCCCTCGGATTGAGGAACAGGCCGTGCGGCGAGCGGCCGACGTCGATGGTCTGGTACTCGCCGCTTTTCGGATCGAGCACCGCCACCTTCTCGGCGAAGCGTCGCGTGATCCACAGCCTGCCGTCGGGCGCGAAGGCGATGTCGTCCGGGCCGCCGGGAATTGCGTAGGTGCGGATCGGCGTCAGGGTCGTCGCATCGAGCGATGTCGTGGTGCCACCGACGCGGTTGTTCACCCAGATGATCTTGTGGTCAGGCGACAGGAACAGATTATGCGCGCCCTTGCCGGTATGGATGCGATCGGTCACGTGCCCGTCCGCCGGATCGATCACCGCGACATAGTCGGTGCCCATGTCGGCCACCAGCACGCGACCGTCGTGCCACAGCACGCCGGCCGGTGTCTTGCCGACCTTCTCCTTCCACAGGATCGCCAGCCGGTTCAGGTCGATCGCCACCAGGCTGTCGGTGGCTTGCAGGCTGACGAATACGCGCGAAGAATCCGGCGCGTAATCCAGATGGCTCGGCATCGAGGCGATCGGGAAGCGCTTCAGCAACTGCATGGAGGCCGCGTCATAGACGTCCACCTGATTGCGCGCGAGGCCGTTCACCACGAGGAATTTGCCGTTCGGACTGAACGCCAGCTGATAGGGATCGGCAATCGGCATGCGCTTCTGCAACGTGGCGGTGGCCGGATCGAGGAACAGCATCTCGTTGCCCACGGTGTCACCCACCAGCAGGCTCTTGCCGTCCGGACTGAGCGCCAGGTGATGCGGCTCGCGCAGCATAGGAATGCGGCGGACCTCGTGCTGCGACGACATGTCGACCAGGCTGATCGACGCACCGCCCGAGTTCACCACGAAGGCCAGGCCTGACGCGACGGCGGGCGCCGCGGCAACGCTCAGCAGCGCCAGCAGGCAAAGGACAATACGGCTCAATCGCATGCGACACGGCTCCGGCGGCGATGGGCGCGTGCGTACGCCACCTCACCCGTGTGCGGCAAGCGTCCCGCGCGCGAACACCCCGGTCGCGAAGGTGAAGAACACACAGGCGGTCGTCGCGATCAGCACGTTGTCGGTGTAGGCGTGTGCCGCGAACGCGACGAATGCCAGGCGCATGATCACCTTGTCGGTGCGGCACAGGCGCCGTGTGTGCTGCACGACCCACAGCACGAACAGCGCGATCAGCAGACCGCGGCCAAGCTGCCCGCCCTCCACCAGCATGCGGAGATACTCGTTGTGCGCCGCCCAGCTCTGAATGATCAGCGCCAGCTCGCTGTCATGCGGAATGATCGCATTGCCGGCGCCGACCCCCCAGCCGAACCACGGCGCCGCCGCGGCAGCCTGCTCGAACGGCGGCCACAGCAGTCCCCGGCCGCTGAAGTCGCCAGGGTCGCTGCTCAGCACGTTGAACAGCCGCACCGTGGGCAGGTCATGCGCCAGCACCGCCAGTAATGGCAGCAGGCAGGCGCCGGCCAGTATCAGCAGAATTCGGCCCCGCCGTGGGAATGCGCTGGACGGGAGGAAGGCGAGGACCAGACCGGTCACGACGATGGCGTAGGCGAGCGGCGCCCGCGCACCGGTCAGCACCAGGATCAGGAAATTGGCGGCGAGCAGCAGCAGCCAGCGCGACCTGCCGTCGCGATAAAGCTCGATCAGGCATGCATAGATCGCGGCGAGGCAGAAACCGGCGAGGAATGCCGGATGGCCAAGCCCGGCCAGGCGTTCGCCGCCGAAGTCGAAGAACAGCGGACGCAGTCCGGCAAGATCCAGCACAGCGCCCCCGGCCACCGAGAACAGCGGCACCCAGGCGGTGGTGCGCACGATCGCATAGCCCCACCGGGACGGTACCCGGCTGAACGCGAAGGCGAAGGGAGCGATCGACCCGAGCAACGAACGCAGGCTGTCGGCCGGTGTCAGGCCGGGATACAGCCCGAGCACAAGGCCGGCCGCGAACATCGCCACGAAGCCGAAAGCCGGATTGAACACGTCCAGGCGGAAGCCGTAGCGGGCGACACACAGCAGGGCGAGGCCGAGCTCGGCCGACTTGACCACCGCTATGGTGGTTTCAAACGACGCCGGGCCGACAAGGTCAGCCAGCGTCATCTCGAGCGTTGCACCGGCCAGCACCAGCCAGGCGACGCAGAATGCGACGGTGTGCCGGAATGCCAGGATGCCGACGGCGGCGACCGCGACGATCGCCAGCGGTAGCCAGAACCAGGACGCGGCGAGCACCGCGCCGATTGCAGCGCTCGCGAACGCACCGCAGAAGGCCAGCAGCACCAGAAGGCTCCGGTCAGCCTGGACGGCCCAGGGGGTATGCAATGGCACCGGCATGCCCAGCATGGGCGCACGAAATCCTTACCGAACCGCTTTTTCTCGGCACCGGAGCAGCTAGGCTCGCCACAACAGTGGGAGGAACCGGCGATGAGCGAACTGCGGGTTGTGGCGACGGGACTCTGCTTCCCGGAGGGGCCGGTGGCGATGCACGACGGCTCGGTCCTGTTGGTGGAGATCGAGCGCCAGACCGTCAGCCGCGTGCTGCCGGACGGCACCGTGCAGGTGATCGCGCATACCGGCGGCGGTCCGAACGGCCTGGCGATCGGACCGGACGGCGCGTTCTACGTCTGCAACAACGGCGGCTTCGCCTGGCGGCTCGAGGAGAACCTGTTCCGCCCCGCCATGGTGTCATCCGACTACTTCAGCGGCCGAATCGAGCGCGTCGATCCGCGAACCGGCGCGGTGCGCGTGCTGTACGACCGCTGCGGCGCCAACAAGCTGAACGGGCCGAACGACATCGTGTTCGACACCAATGGCGGGTTCTATTTCACCGACCTCGGCAAGACCCGCGCGCGCGACCGCGATCATGGCGTGATCTACTACGCGCTGGCGGACGGCTCGAAGATCGTCGAGGTCGCGCTTCCCGCCCTGACGCCGAATGGCATTGGCCTGTCGCCGGATGGCAAGGTGCTCTACGTCGCCGAGACCGAGCCGGCACGGCTCTGGGCGTTCGACATCACCGGGCCGGGTGTGGTGAGCAAGCAAGGCTGGCCCTCGCCGCATGGTGGTCGCCTGATCGCCGGACTGCCTGGGTTCCAGCGCTTCGACAGCCTGGCGGTAGACGCCACCGGCAACATCTGCGTGGCAACCCTGATCACCGGCTGCATCAGCGTGATCGCGCCGGACGGGCGGCTGGTGCGGCAGGTGCCGATGGGCGACCCGGTGACCACCAACATCTGCTTCGGCGGCCCGGACCTGCGCACGGCTTACGTCACTCTGTCAGGGACCGGGCAGCTCGTTGCGATGGACTGGCCCGAGGCCGGGTTACGGCTGGCCTACGGGTAGGGGGCCGTTGTGGTCCAGGTGCCGCAGCCCCCTCCCCCAACCCCCTCCCGCGAGGGGAGGGGAGGACTTTTTCGGGCCGCTGTCAGGCTGCCCGCACCAATCGATGATGCTTGCGGCCGGCCGACAGCTTGATCGCATCGTCGTGCAGGTCTGCCACCGTCACGGTGTGACCTTCGTCCTTGACCGGCATGTCATTGATGCGCGCACCACCGCCACGGATCAGCCGGCGCGCCTCGCCGTTGCTGCCGGCGAGCCCAGCCAGCGCGAACAGCCGGAACGCCGGAATGCCGGTCACAAGCTCGTCGCGCGGAACCTCGACACTGGGCAGCGAGCTCGGCGGCCTCGCCTTCCTCGAAGGCCAGTCGCGCTGTCTCGGCAGCATCGGTGGCCAGCGCCGCCCCGTGGGCCAGCGCCGTCGCCTCGGTCGCCAGCACCTTCTTCGCCTCGTTGATGTCCGCCCCGGACAGTCGCTCCAGCCGTGCGATCTCGGCCAGCGACAGATCGGTGAACAGCCGCATGAAGCGGCCGACATCGGCGTCCTCGGTGTTGCGCCAGAACTGCCAGTACTCGTAGGGCGACAGCCGGTCGCGCGTCAGCCACACCGCGCCCTGCGCACTCTTGCCCATCTTGGCGCCGGATGCCGTGGCGATCAGTGGCGTGGTCAGGCCGTACACCGTCTTGTTGTCGGTCCGCCGCGTCAACTCGATACCCGAGACGATGTTGCCCCACTGGTCCGACCCGCCGATCTGCAGCGTCACGCCGATACGGCGGTTCAGCTCGCGGAAGTCGTAGCTCTGCAGGATCATGTAGTTGAACTCGAGGAAGGTCAGCGGATGCTCGCGCTCGAGCCTGATCCGCACTAAATCGAAGCTCAGCATGCGGTTGATTGTGAAGTGCGTACCGACCTCGCGTAGGAGCGGAATATATCCGAGCGCGCTCAGCCAGTCGTCGTTATTGGCGGTGAGCGCGTCCGACTGGCCGTCGCCGAAACGCAGGAACGGATCGAAGCACCGGCGAATTCCGGCCATGTTGGCGGCGATCTGCTCGTCGGTGAGAAGTTGCCGCGTCTCGTCCTTGCCAGAGGGATCGCCGATCCGCGTCGTGCCGCCGCCCATCAGCACAAGCGGCCGATGCCCGTGGCGCTGCAACAGGCGCAGGATCATGATCTGCACCAGGCTGCCGACATGCAGGCTGTCGGCGGTGCAGTCGAAGCCGATATAGGCGGTGATGGTTCCAGCGCGCAGGGCCGCGTCCAGCCCCTCGGTGTCGGTGCACTGGAAGACGAAGCCGCGTTCGGTCGCTTCGTGCAGAAAATCGCTTCTGGCCATGGCGTGCCTGGGCTAGCACAGACAGGGCCGGCGGAAAATCGGGCATGGAAAAATGCTGCGCACAATCGGACTGATGAGCGGGACCTCGCTGGACGGCGTCGACGCTGCCTGGCTTGAGACGGATGGCGAGCGGATCGGCGCGTTCGGCCCGACGGTGACGCTGCCGTACAATGGCCGTCTGCGCGCGGACCTGCGTCGCATCCTGGACCTCGCGCCAACCTTGCTGCCCGACGACCGGCAACTGAAAAGCGCCGAGGCAAGGCTGACCGAATATCATGTGCGCGCGGTTGCGGCGCTCGGGCGTGAGGCGGACCTGATCGGCTTTCACGGACAGACGATCCTGCATCAGCCCGATCGGCGACGGACCTGGCAGATTGGCGACGCCGCCGAATTGGCGAGGCGCACCGCCATCCCCGTAGCGCACGACTTCCGCTCCGCCGACGTCGCGGCGGGCGGCCAGGGCGCCCCATTCGCGCCCATCTATCACGCCGCACTGGCTCGCGATGTCGCGGGGCCGCTTGCGGTGCTGAACATTGGCGGCGTGGGGAATGTGACCTGGATCGGCGCGGGCGAGGAGCTGATCGCATTCGACACAGGGCCGGGCAACGGACCGCTGGACGACTGGATGGCACGGCGGGGCGGCGCCGCATTCGACCGCGACGGCGCGCTGGCGCGGTCAGGTCAGATCGATATCGGCGTGCTGAACCGACTGCTCGCCGACCCGTACTTCTCGCGACCGCCGCCGAAATCGCTGGACCGTCTGGACTTCGCCGCCACGCTCGCCGCCAGCGGGCTCGAGCACCTGTCGCCGGCCGCCGGCGCCGCGACACTGGTTGCGTTCACCGCCGCCACCATTGCTGCCGCGCCGCTGCCTGCGAAGCCGCTACGCTGGGTGGTGACCGGTGGGGGGCGTCACAATCCGGCAATCATGTCGGCGCTACGGGACCGGCTGGGCGTGCCGGTCGATACGGTGGAGACGCTGGGGTGGAATGGCGACGCATTGGAGGCGCAGTGCTTTGGCTTCCTCGCCGCGCGCACAAAGGCAGGACTGCCGATCAGCTTCCCCGGCACGACAGGCGTGCCACAGCCGACGATCGGCGGCCGGATGGCGCCTGCAGCCTAGTCCGCTGCCAGCGCCATCGCCCGGCGGGCTATCGACTTGCCGCAGTAATCGTCGATCGCCTCAGCCACCCTCTCGGCGTGCTCGGCGAACACGTGATCGGCGCCTTCAAACACCCGATAGTCGACGCTCACGCCCTTCTGGGTGTTCAGCTTGTCCACCAACTTATGGACGGCGAGCTCCGGCACGAGTTCATCGACATCGCCGTGCAGCATCAGCCCGCCGCATGGGCAGGGCGCGAGGAAGCCGAAATCATAGTGGTTCGCCGGCGGCGCGACGCTGACCCAGCCCGAGATCTCCGGCCGGCGCATCAGCAACTGCATGCCGATGAACGCACCAAACGAGTACCCGGCGATCCACAATCCGCCGTGGTTCGGGTTCACCGCCTGCATCCAGTCAAGCGCAGACGCGGCGTCACCGATCTCGCCAATGCCGCCGTCATAGCGGCCCTGGCTGCGACCGACTCCCCGGAAATTGAACCGCATGACCGAACAGCCGAGCCGCTGGAACGACTGATACATCGAGTAGGTCACCCGATTGTTCATCGTCCCACCATGCAACGGATGCGGGTGCAGAATCAGCGCAACCGGCGCACCCGTCTCCTTGGAATGGTGGTAGCGACCTTCCAACCGCCCATCAGGGCCGGCAAACATCACCTCTGGCATGGCGTCCCGAAACCGCTTTCCTGAATTATGCAGCGACGCCTCGCCCGGAACCTTCCAGTCCCGGCCGCCGCCCCGCAATGTTATAGCCCCTCATCCCCGCGCCGATCAGATCCCTTGGTCCGATCACATCCATAATAGAATATACCGCATTCCCTGGTCTTCAGTTCCTCGTGAATTCTTGACCTCACAGCTCGGAATATCTAGCGTTAGGCGGAGCGGCACTGATGCCGCAGGGTTTGCTTCCTCCACTACAGTACGGCCACCCGGTCGGCCGTCCCCCCGGGATTGGGCTCCAGATCCCAAGGGGCCCTTACTATAGGGTAGGAGCGGCCAGACTGCACAATGGAATTGCGCATGGCTTTCATGTTCCTGCGGGAGACGATCCGGACCTATCGGGAGCGCGATCCTGCCGCGCGATCCTTTCTGGAGGTCCTGTTATGCTACCCAGGGCTGCACGCCGTCATGTGGCATCGCCTATCGCACTGGCTGTGGCAGCATGATCAGTACCCATTGGGGCGGTTTTCCTCCCATATCGCCCGCTGGTTGACCGGTATAGAGATCCATCCGGCTGCCAGGCTAGGGCGACGGCTGGTGATCGACCATGGTATGGGGGTTGTGGTTGGCGAGACCGCCGAAATCGGCGACGACTGCTACCTGTACCATCAGGTCACTCTGGGTGTTGCACGCACCAGTGGCGGCAAAAGGCACCCCACTGTTGGCAATAATGTGATCATCGGTGCCGGCGCCAAGGTGCTGGGGCCGATCAGAGTTGGCGACAACGCCCGGGTCGGTTCCAACGCCGTCGTGCTCGATGACGTGCCCGACAACACCACTGTCGTGGGTATTCCCGCGCGCCCGGTCGATCGGCAGCCTACGCGCGACCGGAAGGTGCCGGCCTTCGACCCCTATGGTATCCCGTGCGACGGCAGCCTCGATCCGTTGCTGCTCGATCTCGACCAGATGCACTGCGAGCTGGCCGAACTGGAGGCGCGGGTGGCGCGCCTGGCCGCGGACCAGATGCGCCAGCGCCAGGCGGCCGTGGAGTAGGCGATGCAGCTTTCCACCCGCGGACGCTACGCGGTGACGGCGATGGTCGATCTGGCCACCCAGCAGACGCTGGGCTGCGAATGCGGACCGATCTGTCTGGCGCAGATCGCGGCACGGCAAAGGCTGAGCAAAGCTTATCTCGAGCAGCTCTTCGGCAAGCTGCGGCGAGCCGGACTGGTCGGCTCGGCACGCGGCCCGGGCGGTGGCTATCGGCTGGCGCGCTCGTCAGCAGCGATCGCCATCGCCGACATCGTGGCCGCGGTGGACGAGCCGATCCACGCCATCCGATGCGAGGATGGTGGCGCTGGCTGTATCGAACGCGTCGGCGACGTCGGGTCGATGGGTTGTCAGACGCTCGATCTGTGGGATGAGCTGGGGCGGCAGATTCAGCTGTTCCTCGAGGGGGTCACGCTCGCCGATGTGGTGGCGGGCCGGGTGCTTGGTCGCGCCGTTCCGCTGGACGTGGGCCGGAGGCTGGCAGCCGAGTAGTCATGGTCTATCTCGACGCCAACGCTACGGAACCGCTGCGCCCGGAGGCACGCGCCGCGACGCTGGTGGCGCTGGAAGTGACCGGCAATCCCTCCTCCGTGCATGCCGCAGGCCGCGCGGCGCGGCGGATCCTGGAAGATGCCCGCGAGATGCTTGCGGCCCAGTTCGGCACTTCGGCGCAGAATCTCGTCTTCACGTCGGGCGGCACCGAGGCTGATGGGCTGGCGATCCACGCGTTGGGCCGTGGCCGCCGCCTGATTATCGGCGCTACCGAGCATGATGCTGTGCGCTCGGCGGCCCCTGAGGCAATGTTGCTGCCGGTCGATCGCGACGGGGTCGCCGATCTCGATACGCTGGCCACCTGGCTTGCGGATGGGCCGGCTGCGTTGGTTTGCCTGATGCTGGCGAACAACGAGACGGGCACGATCCAGCCGATCACCGCAGCTGCGGAACTGTGCCGTCGTCACGGCGGATTGCTGCACGTAGATGCCGTCCAGGCGGCAGGGCGGATCGACGTCGCGCTGTCGGTACTCGGCGCTCACAGCATCGCCATCTCCTCGCACAAGCTGGGCGGCCCGACGGGCGTCGGCGCCCTGCTGCTGGCCCCCGAGGTCGCGGCCATCGCCCCGCTGATCGCCGGCGGCGGCCAGGAACGCGGCCGACGAGGCGGCACACCTCCTTTGTCCGCCATCGCCGGCTTTGCCGCCGCGGCCGCAGCAGCCAGCGATGGCTCTGACCTCGCGCCGCTGCGCGATGCAGTCGAGACGGTAGCGGTCGCTGCGGGCGCGCTTGTGTGCAGTGCCGGGGCGAGCCGATTGGTCAACACCTCGTGCCTGGCACTGCCCGGCGTGCGCGCCGACGCACAGGTGATCGCGCTCGACATCGAAGGCATCGCGGTCAGCGCAGGCGCCGCGTGCAGCTCCGGTAAGGTGACCACAAGCCATGTGCTGGCGGCGATGGGCCTTGGGAAGCTGGCCGGCGAGGCGATCCGCGTCTCGCTGCCTTGGAACGCGACGGAAGCGCACGTCGCCGTCTTCGCCGCTGCCTATCGACGCATGGCGGAACGGCTGCGCGCGGCGCTGGCACCACGCGCAGCCTGAACCCACATTGCCCGGCATGAGCAGTTCTCCTCCACGCCCGAACCGTCCGGTCTATCTCGACAACCAGGCGACCACCCGCTGCGACCCGCGCGTGATGGCCGCGATGCTGCCGTGGTTCACCGACCACTACGGCAACCCGCACAGCCTCGAGCACGTGATGGGCACCGAGGCCGAAGGCGCCGTCGAGGACGCAAGGGGCCAGGTTGCCGCGCTGATCGGCGCCGATGCCAAGGAGCTGGTGTTCACCTCCGGAGCGACCGAGAGCAACAACATCGCGATCAAGGGCGCGGCCCGCTTCGCTGTGCACGCCGGCAACGAGCGGCGGCGCGTCGTCACGGTGGCGACCGAGCACAAATGCGTCCTCGAATCAGTGGCGGATCTCGCCGATGAGGGATTCGAGCCGGTGTTCCTGCCGGTGCGTCCAGACGGGCTGCTGGACCCCGATGTGCTGCGCGCCGCGCTGGAGGTGCCGACGCTGCTGGTCAGCGTCATGGTGGTGAACAACGAGATCGGCGTGGTGCAGGACATCGGCACGCTCGCCGCGATCGCCAAACAAGCGGGGGCGCTGTTCCATACCGACGTCGCCCAGGCGACGGGGAAGATTCCGCTCGACCTGACCGGCTGGAAGGTCGATCTCGCCTCGATCAGTGGCCACAAGCTTTACGGACCGAAAGGTGTGGGCGCGCTCTATGTCCGCCGACGGCCACGCGTACGGCTGACCCCGCTGTTCTCGGGCGGCGGCCAGGAGCGCGGCTTGCGTTCCGGCACCCTGCCTGCCCCGCTGATCGTGGGTCTCGGCGAGGCCTGCCGCCTGGCACAGGGCGAAATGTCGGAAGAGGCAAAGCGGCTGGCCGAATTGCGCGAACGCCTGCTTGACCGGCTCCGCACGGCGGTCCCAGGCGTCGTGGTGAACGGCAGCATGGCGGCACGGATACCTGGCAACCTGAACGTCACCTTCCCCGCCGCCACCGCCGCGCACCTGATGGCGCGCGTCCCGGACCTGTGCGTTTCCACCGGCTCGGCGTGTTCCTCCGCCGCGATCGAACCGTCCTATGTGCTGCGCGCCATTGGCCTGGACGACGAAACGGCGTCGCGGACCTTGCGCATCGGGATCGGGCGCTTTACCTCGCCCGCCGATATCGACTATGCGGCAACGGCGCTGGCTGCGGCGCATGCGGGGGCCCCGGCCCCTGACATCGAACGGTTCGCCCAGGCCTGAACGGAACCCATTGGCCAGATGCCGAAGATGACCTTCATCGAACGCGACGGAACGCGTCGCCAAGTCGATGCACCGCTTGGACTGTCGGTGCTGGAGATCGCGCACCAGAACGGCGTCGACATCGAGGGCGCATGCGAAGGCTCGCTCGCCTGCTCGACCTGCCACGTGATCGTCGATACTGCCTGGTTCAGGAAGCTCGCCGAACCGACCGAGGACGAGGAGGACATGCTCGACCTGGCATTTGGCCTGACCGAGACGTCGCGGCTGGGCTGCCAGATCGTGATCACCGAGGCGCTCGACGGCCTCGTGGTGAAGCTGCCGGCCGGCACCCGCAACATGATGAACGATTAGCGCGTGCGCATCCTCGTCGCGATGTCGGGCGGCGTGGACAGCAGCGTCGTGGCGGGGCTGCTGCGGGAGGCCGGCCACGAGGTGATCGGCGTGACGCTGCAACTCTACGATCATGGAGCCGCGACCGGGCGCAAGGGTGCGTGCTGCGCTGGGCAGGACATTCATGACGCGCGGCGGGTGGCTGATCATCTGGGCATCCCGCATTATGTGATCGACGCGGAGCAACGGTTCGCCGATGCGGTGATCGGCGACTTTGCCGACAGCTATGCGGCGGGCGAGACGCCGGTGCCCTGCGTTCGCTGCAACCAGACCGTTAAGTTCGCGGACCTGACCGCGCTGTCGCAGGGCCTGGGGTGCGAGCGGTTGGCGACCGGGCACTATGTGCGGCGGATCGACCGCCCGGATGGCCCCGAACTGCATCGCGCCACCGATCTGGCGCGCGATCAGAGCTGGTTCCTGTTCGCCACCACGCGCGAGCAGCTTGCGCGGGTGTTGTTTCCGCTGGGGGAAATGGACAAGCGCCAGGTGCGCGGCGAGGCAGAGCGGCTCGGTCTGCCGGTGGCCGCCAAGCCGGACAGCCAAGACATCTGCTTCGTCCCGTCAGGCAGCTATGCCGAGGTCGTCACGCGGTTGCGTCCAGACGCGGGGGAAGCGGGCGAGATCGTCAACCGATCGGGCCATGTCCGCGGTCGGCATGACGGCATCGCGCGCTATACGGTCGGCCAGGGGAAGCGGCTCGGTGATGCGGCGATCGAAGGCGGTGAACGACAGGTGGTGGTGGCCTTGGACCCGACGCGCCGGCGGGTCGTGATTGGCCCGCGTCATGCCGGAACGGATCTGGTGCGCTTGCGCGAGGTGAACTGGCTGGCACCGCCGCCGGCGCACCCACTGCGCTGTGCGGTGAAGCTGCGGGCACGGGAAGCGCCGCAGGGCGCCTTGGCGAGCGTCACCGAGGACGGCGCGGAGGTCCACCTGGATGCTTGCGCGCTGCCGGCGCCCGGACAGGCCTGCGTGTTCTACGCGGGGGAGCGCGTGCTGGGCGGCGGCTTCATTCGGCGCGCAGACGCCGACGCAGCGGTTGACGTGGTGAGGGGCACCGGACTATCTCCCCTGCCCTTCGGGTTGGATGGCGGCGTAGCTCAGCGGTAGAGCAGGGGAATCATAATCCCTTGGTCGGTGGTTCAAATCCGCCCGCCGCTACCATCCGGGCTCTCACTGGGCTCAACGCCGTCACTTCGCCAATTCCGCCCGATCCGACAACGGCACACACGCCTCCCTGCGGCTCAGGGATCGCCACGAACCATCAATGCCGCGGTCGTCGGTAGACGCTTACTGTGCGACGCTTGAATGATCAAGAGCAACTGACACCACAACACACTACTGGACGCAGCTTCAGAGGTAACACGCACGGACGCTGTAATTGGGTGCGCATCCCAGATGCGCTGAACCAAGCGCAGCGAGACCCCGGTAGCCTTGGCCATCGCGCGCCGTCCGGGCGGCGGTTCACTCGACCGCAAATGTGGTGCCATGCATCGCAGCAGACTTTCTCCGCCATCTCGTGGCAGCAGTCCGCTAGCCCGTCTCCGGAGCCTCGGCACGGGTCTCGGCATGATCAGCGCTCGTCGGCGGCAACCCCAACCGGCTCCGGCGACAATGTCCCGTCGGACGAGTCAAGCGGATCGTGTGCGAGCGATGCCGCCTGCGGCGCCAGGATCCCGAATGGCCGTTCCAGGTGCAACGGAGGTGCCGTGGTCATGCTGCGGCCCGCGGCTACGACAGCCAAAAGGACCGCGGTGGCGGCCATAAAGTAGAACACGCCATCGATATCGAAATGCGCCATGATGCCTGTGCCGACAAGTGGGCCGACCACTGAGCCGAGGCCACTCACCAGGATCAGCCTGCCACTGACCGCCACCACTCGATCGGCGGGCATGCGGTCGTGCGCGAGGGCGACGCAAACCGGGTAAAGCGTCGACATAAAGCCACCCAGGAAAGCCGCCGTCGTCAGCACTATCGGCATGGAGTGCGGCAGCAGAACCAGGGCGACGGCGGTGACCGCAAAACCGGCGCCGAGCGCGGCCAATACGATGCGCCGATCGAAGCGGTCCGAAAGCCGGCCGACAGGGACCTGGAACACAAGCCCGCCCAGCACCGCCACCAGCATGAACAGTGCAATCGTCGTTCGCTCGATGCCCTCGCCCTGCATCCAGGCTGGCACGAGCGCGTAGAATGCGCTGCTGACGATCCCGCTGACCACGCAGCCAAAAACCGCCACGGGAGCCGCACGCGAGAGTTGGCCATATGGAAGTCTCGTCGCTGCGGTCACTCGGGGCGGCTCGGCCCTGGTCGTGCTCACCATGACCAGCGCCACGGCGAACAGGGTGACGATCACATCGAATGGTGCGGACGACTCAATCTCAGCGCTGCCGATCAACAGTTGTCCCACCGCAAGGGCCAGGAAGGTGCCGACCATGTAAACTGCGAAGATCTGTCCGCGTTCGGACGGCCGGGCCTTGGCATTGAGCCAACTCTCGGTCGTGACGAAGATCCCGGAGCAGCCGAACCCGATGACCGCGCGCAGCATCAGCCATGGCAATGGCCCAACCCAGAGAGGCATGGCCGCGGTCGCGGCGACCACGAGGCCGCCGAACGCGGCGTAGGCACGGATGTGCCCGGTCCGCTCGATGATTCGTCCGCACCGCAATGCGCCGAGAGTGAAGCCGGCGAAGTAGCTGCTGAGCACCAGTCCGGCCATTGTCGCGCCAAAGTTCTCAACTGCCACCCGCAAGGAAATGAAGGTACCAAAGAAGCCATTGGCAAGCTGTATGGCGCTCGTCGCAATGACGAGCGTCCCGATCTGTGCGCGCATCGATCCGTTCAGCCGCATCGCTCCCCACCGTCATCCAACATTGTCATGCTCACGCTCCGGGCCGTAGCGATCAACTGACTCCGTGCCGCGCCCATTTGCAAGCGGCCCGCCGCGGCGTTGGCGCATGGATCTCCTGTGACTCGCGTCTAACGCGAAAGAAGGAAGCTCTCCATCTCAGCCATTACTTCCCGCTTCGTTTTCTTGACCATGTATATCCGCTCAGCTGCATTGAACTTACCGCCTGTGAAGGATGACATGAGCCGAGCGTCTCAGCGTCGTGCCCGCCGTTCCATTCAGCTTATGAAGCGTGAGAATTCAGAACGGTTGCAGCCGGGCACAGGGCAAGTGCTTGCACAATGGCGACGCAACGACTATCACACATGTGACTTAGGGAGGTCGTTGTACCATGGTCGCGAAATCCAAAACAACGGATGACGCCGTGCTCGCCCGAGTGGATGAGAGCCTGGACAAGGCCCGCGGACGCTTGTTTGAGCTGCTGCGTATTCCAAGCATCAGCACGCAGCCGGCACACAAGCAGGACGTGCAGCACGCAGCAGAATGGCTCCGTGACCAGCTAGCAGACCTGGGCTTCGAGGCTGCCATCAAACCGACGTCCGGCCATCCTGTCGTGCTCGGTCACCATTCCGGTCCCAAGGGAACCAAGGCGCCGCGTATCCTGTTCTATGGGCACTATGACGTACAGCCGCCGGATCCGCTCGATCTGTGGAATAGTCCGCCGTTCGACCCGCAAATCGTGGAGGGTCCGCGTGGTGCTCGTGTGGTGGCGCGCGGCGCCGTCGACGACAAGGGGCAGTTGATGATGTTCGTCGAAGCACTGCGAGCCTGGAAAGAAGCCGGCGGCGGCATTCCGGCACCGGTCACCATGCTGCTGGAGGGCGAGGAAGAAATCGGGAGCCCCAATCTCGAACCATTTCTTGCCGCCAACAAAGCCTCGCTGGCGGCTGACTTTGCGCTGATCAGCGACACTAACATGTGGGACATCGATACGCCGGGGATAACCACGCGGCTGCGCGGAATGTGCAACTGCGAAATCACCCTGAAGGGTCCCGGCCTCGACCTGCATTCCGGACTGTTCGGTGGCTCGGCGCTCAACCCGATCAATGCGCTGACCCACGTTCTGGGCGATCTGCGTGACTCGCAGGGTCGGATACAAATCCCTGGCTTCTACGATGCGGTAAAGGCGGTCTCCAACGAGCAGCAGTCACAGTGGCAGGCGCTCGGCTTCGATGAAGCAGCATTCCTCCGTGGCATCGGCCTCTCCAGACCAAGCGGCGAGGCTGGCCTGTCGGGACTGCAGCGCATATGGGCGAGACCCACGGCGGACATCAACGGAATCTGGGGCGGCTATACCGGCGAAGGCAGCAAGACAATCATTCCCTCCGAGGCATCGGCCAAGGTCTCGTTCCGTCTGGTTCCTGACCAGGATCCGCAGGCAATCTTCGAAGCGTTCAAAACATTCGTCGCCGACCAACTCCCACCGGATGCGCAGGTCACGTACCGGGCGTTCGGCATGACCCCCGGCATGGAGATCGAGGTCAATACGCCCTGGGTGAAGGCCGCGCGCGCCGCCATGCAGCAGGAATATGGACGACCGGCCGTGATGATCGGCAGCGGCGGATCGATCCCGGTGGTCGAGCAGATTAAACGTACGCTCAACATCGACACGCTCATGATGGGGTTCGGCCTGGATGACGATCAGATCCACAGCCCCAATGAGAAGTTCGAGATGCGATGCTTCCATAAGGGCACTCGATCACACGCGCTTCTTCTGGGCGAACTCGCGCGGAGCGCTTGATGTCCGTTCCGACTGTGTTAGAACGTCCAGAACAAAGGCACGACGAAAACAGCGACCACGAAATAGAGCAGCATCAACGGCAGCCCAAGTTTCCAGTAGTCGTCAAACCGGTATCCGCCCGGGCTCATCACCATCAGGTTGACCGGTGTCGCCACGGGCGTCAGCAGCGCTGCCGCTGAAACCACCGCGACGCTCATCAGCACGGGACGCGGGGATATGCCAAGTTCACTTGCGGCCGCCGTTGCGATCGGGATCACGATGAGTGCGGTCGCCGTGTTGCTGATGAGCTGACCAAGGACAGCCGTCAGCACAAACAGCCCGGCCAGCAGCGCATAGGGGCTTCCGCCGCCGACAAGGTGCACAAGCCCTTCCGCCATTAGATTAGCCGCACCGCTATTGGTCATGGCGGTGGAGAGAGGGATCATGGCGCCGACCAGGATGACCGTCGTCCAGTTGATGCCGCGATAGGCCTGTTCGACCGTAACCACGCGAAACAGCACCATCGCGAAGGCAGCGACCAGACCCGCGATGGCGGATGGCACCACACCCGTCGCGAGCAGCAGCACCATGCCGAGCAGCACTGCAATCGCTGTCGTGGCTCGTGCCCCCATGGGCACGGCCTGACGACGAACCAGCTCGGGCGAGTCGACGACGAGTACATTGGGATCATCGAGGTGTTGGTCGAGCGCTTCCCAGGTTCCCTGCAGCAGCAAGGTGTCGCCGGCAGAAAGGACGGTCTCGTCATGTCCCTGATCCTCGCCTCCCCGCTGTACCGCGAGGATGACCAGATCGCCGCTAGGCGTGACCATCCCAGGAAACACCGACTGGCCGATCATGTCGGACCGCGGGGGGACCACCACCTCTGCCAAACCGGAACTACGATTGAACAGCGTGCCCGCGATGTCGGTGGGCGCGTCTTCCTCGCGGAAGGCCAGCAGCTTGTCCGATGCGAGACTGGCTGCGGTTGCCGCGTCGCCTCGCACGATGACGACATCTCCAGCGGCGAGCGCGGGGCGCCTCACTCGACCCGTGCCATCGCCTGCCTGGATGGCGACCAAGGTGAGCCCTGCGTAATCTGTCAGATCAACCCCACCCGATGCGGAACCGACATAAGGTGAATTCGGACGCACGCGGAGTTGGAACAGGCCGTCATTCAGCCGATATTGTTCGACGAGCGTACGGGCGTGTCGGCTGAGATCGGACGGCAGGGAGCGTCCGCTTCGTTCTGGCAATAACCGCTGCCCAAAGAGCACCACGATCAAAATTGTTCCGGCTACCAAAGGGATTCCGGCAATTGCGAATGAGAAGAAACCGAACGGCGGCAGCCCGGCCTCCGTCGCTGCTTCCGACACGAGCACGTTCACCGGCGTGCCGGTGAGTGCCAGGAGCGATCCGCAATGCGCCGAGAAGGCCAGTGGCATGAGCAGTTGTGAGGGCGCACGACCGAGACGGATCGCCATGACCACAACGACCGGCAGCAGTGCAGCGACCGCTCCGTTGACGCTGATCAGTGCGGTCAGCGCGGCAACCAGCAACATCATCAGAACCAGCAACCGGACACGGCTTTGTCCGGCCTGGGCGATCAGTCCCTGTCCTGCCCAGGCGGTCACGCCTGTGGCATCGAGGCCGGTGCTGACAACAAACAGCGACGCGATGAAGATCACCGCGGGATCGCCAAGTCCTCCGAGCAATTCCTGGAGATTGGTGACCCCGGTGAAATACAGCGCGAGCGCTGTGCCGAGTGCCACCAGGACGACCGGAATGCGATTCCAGACGAACAGCACCACAATCGCAGCGACGATGGCGAAGGTAAGCGTGATGCTGCTCACGCGGCCTGCCCTATATGTGCAATTATGGTTTCCTGCCGGCATGGGTGCCGGTCAACACAGCCGCCCCGAACCATGATTGAATACCTTCGCTGCCAAACGTCACACGCCGAACGGAACGCCCACCAAATACCAAATGATGAGGAAGACCGTCCACACGACATAAATCGCGGCGGTGTACGGTAACATCATCGCCACAACCGTTCCGACGCCTGCGTCCTTCTGGTACTTCTGGGCGAAAATGACGATCATGCCGAAATAGGCCATCAATGGCGTGATCACGTTGCCAGGCGAGTCGCCCACCCGATAGGCGGCCAACACGACATCCGGCGCAACATTCAGCTTCATGAACAGTGGCACGAAGATCGGCGCAAGGATCGCCCATTTTGCAATCGCGGCCGGGATGATCAGGTTGACGACGGCGGTGATGACGACAAACACGATCAGCAAGGGCAGCGATCCAAGATTCGCGCTTTCGATGATATCTGACAATCTGACCGCCGCGATCGTTGCCAGGTTGCTGTAGTTGAAGTGCGCAAGGAACTGACTGATCACCAGGAACAGGAAGAGCAGTCCCCCGAGTCCGGAAAAGGTCTTGGTGATCGCCGCGATAGCCTCCGTCACATTGTTGATTGTTCCTGCGGCTTTGCCATAGGCAAATCCGGTGATCAGAAACACCAGCATGATCATGACGATCAGGCTGTTCATCAGCGGCGAATCACCGATGAGCGCGCCGGTCTCAGGATTTCGCAGCGGCGACCCCGAGGGCAGTGTCAGCAAGCCAAGCACGATGAGAAAACAGATCAGCCCGTACAGCGCGGCCCGCAGCCCTCGCGCCTCCGCCGCCGACGTTCCCGTGCTCTCCTCGATTGGCATCTCTCCGTGGTACGGACCAAGCCGAGGCTCGACCACCCGTTCCGTGATCACTGTACAGACCACGCAGAGCAGCACACTGGATACGATGGAAAAATACAGGTTGGCCGTCACATACAGCGAGAGTCCCGGGTTGAGCAGATGGATGGCGTCGTTGGTGATTTCGGTCAGCACGCCGTCGATTGGGGTGATGATCAGGTTCACGCCAAACACCGCGGCGACGCCGGAGAACGCCGCGGCGAGGCCCGCGATCGGATGCCGGCCGAGGCTCAGGAAGGCGGCAGCCCCCAAGGGGATCAGCACCAGATACCCGGCGTCAGACGCAACGCTCGACAACACACCCATCGCCACGATGATGAAGGTGATCGCCCTGCGCGGTGCGACAATCACGATCTTGCGGATGATTGCGTTGACCAGCCCTGCCTCTTCCGCCAGACCGACACCCACCATCGCCACCAGAATGATCCCGACCGGACCGAAGCCCAGGAAATTCCTGACGACGGACGTGATGATGAAGCGCAAGCCTTCTACCGTCAGGAGACTATTGACGACGGCTGTCGAATAGGAGGCCTTGTGGGTCACCGGATCGATGACCTGGTACGTGACGCTGGTACCCAGCAGATGGAACACGTGCGAGAGCACGACGACGATGACGGACATCAGCAGGAATATGATGGCCGGATGCGGGACCTTGTTTCCCACGATCTCGACGCCGTCGAGCAGCTTCTGCAGGAACGTCTTTGGCGCCGCTGTGGTCTCGCTCATTGGTTCCCCCTTCGACACTCTGCCAGGTGGCATCGGCCTGCGCATGCCTTGTCGCGCCGTCTGCGTCGGTTCATGCTTCCGCTTATGTTACTTTCGGCCTCCGGTTCGCAACTCGTCCATGCTGCTCAGAATCGTCCCACCGCCGCTGCCAGGAAGCGATTGGCGACGCCCAGTCCGGAACCTGCCGTGCCCGCCGCCGCCGACCCACCGAACAGGTCGCGCCGCGTGTAGACGTATTCGAGCCCGACATCGAGCCAGCCGCTGCCGAATGTCCCGTTGCGAAATTCGGCGAACGGGCTCCATATCAGATTGACGAACACCTGCTGCATGTCGCGGTTCAAAGCCAGGGCCGATGCCGAGCCTGGTACGAAGTCGAGTGCATAGGAGGGGTAGTCTTCGCGCGAATAGGAGTAGGAGACGTTGGTGCGAAGCTGCGGCAGCCAGAAGTGGCGGTATGCGATGATCGCGCCATAGGTCGGCAGTGGATTCAAACTGAAGCTGAGCGAGGAGCCGGGCAGGCCGATGTTCGACAACGCATCCTGGCCAGAGGTGTTGCCTGGGAAATAGCGCCCGATGCCTTGCCCATAATAGGCCATGCCGAGCACTTCATCCGGTCCGAACACATCGGACAGCCACCGCATCGGAACACGTGCATGCAGCGCGACTCCCCAACCTGCGGCATTGCGCGTCAATGCTGGCGGCGCAGCCGCTGTACCGGCCGTGCGAGTGCTGAGCTGTCGCAGCAGCCCGCGCATGTCCAGCACCAGGCCGTTGTCCCGGTAGGTCAAACGACCGAGCAGGTCCGGCGCGGCATTGAATGCGGGACTAGGGCTACCGGTCACACTGGAATCCGGGGTGAACACGCCGGCAACCGAGGTGTACTGGGTCTCTGGCGCCTCCAGGGAAACCTGACCAGTCAGTCGGGGCGCCAGCTGTCCGGTGACGCGGACCTGTGCCTGGCGTATGAAAGATTGATTGAGGTTGGTCGCGTCAATCAGGGTCTCGAACACACCTTCGTTCCAAAGGCTGTTCGCCTGACCGACAAGAACGCGGAAGCCTTCGTCACCGAGTTCCGCCCACGCCTGCCGAAGCCGGAACACTGCATTGTTCGAGGTCGGCGATCCACCGCCGAAGTCGCCCTCAATGCGGGTTTCGAGAGTGCCCCAACTGGTCAGAGTGCGAGTATCCACCCCGATCCGGCTGAAACGTGCGGTCATGCCGAAGTCGCCACCCTGCATGTCGGCAGCACTATTGTTAAGCGGAATCGTTTGCGCCGTGGGCGCATCGGTCTGATTGCGGCCGTTGAAGTCGGTCCACCCCGAGAGTTTCGCGAAGCCGTAGAGGCGTACCTGACTGTCGGTGCCGGGAATGCGAATCGAAAGGCCGGGCAGGTCCGATCGCAACGCATCCTCATCCGAGAACTGGTTGCCCATCGGTTCCGGCGGCATAAGCCCTGGAACGGTCGTTTCGAATGGCAGCGTCGTGGGCTCGGGTTTCGCTGCGGCCGTAGCCGAGGATGCGGACGCAGAGGAGGGCACGCTGGAGGGCGTGGCGGACGCGGTCGCTGGCCCAGCCTTGGAGCGCGCGGCGGCCTTCGGTGCTGCCGCCGTGGCGACCGCGGCATGATGCGCCTGGGAGGCCTGCGCCTTGTTCGCCCGTTCTCGGCCCTCTAGCTCGTCCACCCGGCGTTGCAACGCCTCGACCTTCTTCATCAGGTCTTCCATGGTGGTTTGCGGCATGGGCTGCTGCGCGAAGGCCGGTTCGGCAATAACCGCTGCGCCCAAGACACCGATGAGTAACCTTAAGCCTCTCACGTTCCCCCTGCGATCATTGATCACACGTGCTGTCTTGTTCTGCTCGGCCTGGCGGAACAGCGAGACCACGTGAAGGCGACCATGCGGGCGTTGAGAAACGGACGGGTACGCCAGCTCGCTGCCGACCACGGCATAGCAATTCGCCGGGAAACCTAATCAGTTACATCGCTTTCGACGTGGGCCGTATGTCCCAGGACCATGCCGGATGTCCTAAATCCACGATCCGCGGAGCACCGCAGGAGAAAGCATAGTCCCGTGACCGACTTATCGTGCCTTCTGGCCACTCTGGCAACCGAGTGACCAGTTGTGACCATCGGCGATACTGGCCGGCGGAGTGGCGCACTGTACGTTCGCCCCGTCCCTCTCGCCAATATCGAAACCCCTCGTCCAGTCGTCTTCGGGCACCAGGGGCGCAGCGGCTAGGGCACTTCGGCTCTGCTCGGACCATCCAGCTGCCTGCATGCACTGCCGGTATATCTGCGAGCGTGTCCTGGCATTGGCGTCGAATGGTATGCTCATCGGGCGTGTGTATTGCCCACGCGATGTCACGCAGGTCCCGCTGAATCCGAGACCGGAGCATGTCGTGAAGGACGGCGCCGCGACGTCGCTGCCAAGAGTACGAACCGCCGGGGCCGAGGGCGCCTGGAGATACGCGTCCGACAGGCACCGCTCCATCGCCGCCTCGGATTCCGCGGACGTTGCTCCAGACTTCACCCAGACTGTCTGGGCGCATCCGCCGAGCAACAGCAACAACACCGAGGCTGCGAGCGAGAATACGCCGGTGCAGCCTGGATACCTTGTCTTCACCCGACACTCCCCAACACCTGTTCAGCAATGCTCCTGAATCAGGTTCATGGTATTAAATATCCTCCAGCAGACGATCGATGTCGAGCGAAGACCGATGCCCGAGATCCTCGCGATGGGTCGTCAGGAAGGCTTCGGCGGCGCGCCGACCCTCGTCGCGCAGCATGGTGAGAAAGGCCCACTCGGCGTTTAATTTTGATGAGTACCCGAGTTCCGCCATGATCGGATTTCGTACCATGTGAATGCGCATGCTCGCCCACTGTGCACCCTCACCGTTGCCAGGATCGGCGAGCTGACGTAGCAGCGCGATCATCTTGAGTTCCTTCAGCAGCACCGCGTTGAACGACACTTCATTCAGACGGTTCAGGATGTCGCGCGCAGAACGCGGCGTGCCAGGCCGCTCGATCGGATTCAATGGGACCAGGATCGTGTCCCGCGACACGCATTCACGCACCAGCGGCGTGATGGTGGGATTGCCGGCATAGCCGCCGTCCCAGTAAGCCTCGCCGTCGATTTCGATCGCCTGAAACATCGACGGCAGACAGGCAGAGGCCAGCAGTACCTCGGCGGTGATCTCCTGATTTCGGAATACCCTGCCGCGTCCCGTGCGAACACTGGTCGCGGTCACGAACACCTTGATCGGTCCGTTCGCCAACGCCGGGAAGTCCACGACGTCGTTGAGCAGCCCGGTCAGAGGATTGCCGCCGAATGGATTGAGATCATAAGGCGAGATCAGGCGAGCCATCAGATCCATGGCGATGAACATCGGCGAGTTATCGAGCGTCCAGCGATCGAGCAGGATATCAAGCGGGCCGCGCTGGAAAGGGCTCAGCAACGCGGCACGAGACACGCTGCGCCAGAAGGCTTCGAGCGCGGTGCGGGCATGCTGGGCGCCGCCGACCGCATAGGCAGACGCCAGGACGGCCGCATTCATCGCGCCCGCCGAAGTTCCCGAAACACCGTCGATGCGCAGCCAGGTCTCTTCCAGCAATCGATCCAGCACGCCCCAGGTGAAGGCGCCATGCGCACCGCCGCCTTGCAGCGCGAGATCTATCGGCAGCGGCTGACGATCACCGAGTTCCGGCATGTGGATCCCCGTTGGCTGTTGACCGCGTCCTCGATAGCCATCACTCGTCTCGGCAGCCATACGTCGGGCACGATTTTCCAGTATTGTGCGCTCAAATGCTGCCGAATGTTGTTGCCGATCGGCCTGTCCATCGCACGGGCCAACGAGGGGAGCAACCCCTTACCCGGTCTTTGCCCAAGGTCAATCACTGGACGGTCACGAGCAGCAATCCTCGGCGTGCCGATGTCAGGCATTCGCGGGTGCGTGGGAAACAGCCTGCCGTGCACCTGCAAGAACCGCCGCGGCCACCTTGTCAGTCGTCATCTTGCGGATCAGGAGGAACAGGGCCGCATTGCCTGACTACAATGTGTTGCCGACATCCTTCATGAACTGATCCTTGATGCCGACATCGGTCAGTTTGCCGCCGATCGCTCCATTGGCGGCCGCCTGGGATGTGTATGATGTCCCAAGTCCACGCTTCGTGTTCCAATCGTCGACACCGGTGATGCATCGTAGTTTCTTTGAGCTGGCAACCGCCGCGCATCCCGAGCAAGATCAACGGCCACCCGAGAGCAAATCCGTCAGGCTGCGGCAGCAAGGAGTTCGGCACATGGCGCGACGGTTACAGTACGGCGTAGTTTCGTGGCCCTCACGCGGGGCAGTGATCGCCCTTGGTATTGTCGTCTCGGGCTGCACCGTCACCTCCAATGGAATGACCCCAAACTCGGTGACGATTCGCACGCCGGGCACGCTGCCGAATATTCCGACGGCCTCAACGCCGGGCACCACGCCTGTACCACCGCCCAGCGGTACGTTCTCCGGAGTCGCGCAACTGAGCAGCTCTCCGAGCAGCGGATGCAGACGTGAGTTGGCTGTTCGAAATTTCGTGGTGACAGGCAACAACGTGCGGTTCCAGGCGTTCCGAGGAACGATCCAACCGGACGGATATTTGGAAATGCAGGCGGGCAACAGGTTCCTCTATGGCACCTTCAATGGAGGCCGCTTCATCGGCAGTCTGTGGCAACCGCATCCGAATTGCACCTATAGCATTGCGCTCAATCACGAAGGGTGAGCGATTCGATTGCACCTCGCTCAGGTGCGCCGTCGATTGTCGCCGCTTTCTATTCAGTGTCCGATCTGCATGAGCCCGGCCAACAGGACGGCCAGCGTGAGCAGCAATACGCCCGCGACAGGCCACTGGCGCAGCACGGCGTCCAATCGCTCCATCATCAGGCCGACAACGCGGGCGAAGTGCGTGGAACCGCGCACAATCGAGCCCGCGACATCGCCCTCGGGCACCCGCGGCAGGTTGCCGCCCCAGCGCCGAAGCCCCAGCGCCAACAGGGCACCCAGCAGGACCGGCCAAGCCGACGACCAGAGCGCAGCAGGCGATAGCGCGTCGTATGCCGTTCCGCCGATCACGGTCAGGAACAGCACCCAGGGAACCACGACCGAGGCAAGTGCCGTCACAAGCCACGGCATCGACAGCCGCCACATCGGCAACGCCGGCCCGTGGGACTTTGCCGCAGCGAGCCGGCTGAGAAAGTGGAGCATCAGCAGCGCTGTTCCGGCCGACGACATCGTCGCAAGCAGGCCCGCAGCGCCATCGCCGAGTGGCGCCTTCACGGCAAGCTTCGCGAGCGCGCCACCGGTCAGCGGCAGCCCACCGAGACCGAGCGCCAGAATCGCCGCCGGCACCAGCACCGTCCACACGCGACGTGGCCCGGCTGCCTGCGCGACACCTACGGCTAGAAAGAGCGCGCCTTTCACGAGAGTGTGGTGCGCCGCGTAGAAGCTCGTTGACAAGGCGACGTCGCTGTCGCCCGCGGCAAGTCCCATGCCGAGTACTGCGGCAATGACTCCCATCTGGCTCACGCTGGAATAAGCCAGCACCGTTTTCGGGTTGGATTGCGTGATGCCAATGGCGACCCCGTAGAAGGCTGAGACAAAGCCTGCGGCAGTCAGCGCCTCACCCCATGCGGGCAGTGCAGTATGCAGCGGCAGGAATTGAATGAAGCCGATGACGCCCGCCTTGACCGCGGCGCCACTGAGCACGGCGGCGGCGGGAATTGGCGCTGCGCGATACGCGAGCGGCATCCATATGTGGAACGGCATGAGGCCGATCTTCGCCCCGAAACCAAGAAGCAGCAGCGTGAGGGTCGCGGTGCGCCAGGGCGACGCAGGCAGGGCCGCCGCGGCGTCTCTGATCAGCAGGCTGTGGTTCGGCACGGCCTGCGCTAGCATAACGAAGGCCATCAGCAGAAAGGCTTCGCCGAGCAGCGCGAGCGCAACATAGATCAGGCCATTTCGCCGTGCCGATGGTGTTCCGTCATCGATGATCAGGCCATAGGCGGCAAGACTGACCATCGAGAACACCAGATAGAAGCTTACCAGATCGGCCGCGATGAAGACGCCGACGCTGCCGGTCAGTGTCAGCAGCCACCACACGGCGAAGCGACCGGCATCAGGTCTGCCGCGAAGCCGCGTCGCCGCATAGAGCCCTCCGGCAGTCCAGAGCAGTGCCGCAACTCCCAGCAGCAGCGCGCCAGGGGTATCGAGCGCAAACTGCAGGCCCAACAGCATCTGCGGCAGGACCAGCGTCCCCCCGCGCGCCAGCAGCGCGGCCAGCAGGGCGGGGACCGGCGCGATTGCCAGCAGCGATGGCATTCGCGCCCTGATCCGCGACGACAGGCAGCCCAGCAGCATGACAAGCGGCATAACCAGCGAGGCACCGAGCAGCTGCGTGGCGACCGCGTTCATCGCGACATGACCGAGGCCGGGACATGGCGGCCCACCTCCAGAAGCAAGGAAGGCCGCAGCGGTACAAGGCCCAGCAACAGCGCACAGATCGACAGCGCCAGCACCACGCGCTGGCGTCCCTGGGCGACCGAGACGCGCAATACCACCGGCGCATCCGCCACGGCCAGCGCCGGCGTGAGGACCCGGAACACATATCCGGCGGCGAGCAGACCGCCGGAGAGGATCACCACGGCCCACCACCATTGGCCCTCGGCCACAGCGGCCATCAGGAGCATCGCCTTTGCAACGAAGCCGCCGCTCGGCGGCAGTCCCATCAGTGACATCCCGCCGAGTGCGAAGGCGAAGACTGTCATCGGCATCGCCCGGCCGATACCGGCGAAGCCCGCTATGCGGTCGTGACCCAGAGCCTCGGCGATCAACCCGGCTGCCATGAACATGGCGGCCTTCGCGACCGCATGGGAGACAAGCTGGAGCACGCCGCCCGTCCAGGCGATGCCGTTCCAAGCTGTACCGCCCCTGGGAGAACTGCCGACTGCGCGCCGGCAAGCGGAAAGAGAAAGAACAGGTAGCCAATCTGCGCGATCGTGGAATAGGCGATGAGCAGCTTCAGTCGCGCCTGTCGAAGTGCCAGAACGCTGCCGAACACGATCGCCATGGCGCCAAGTGCGGCGAGCGCCTGGGCCGCCGCCTGGTCGAGCAATCCCGGCACCGTGTCGAACCAGAGCCGGACGATCAGCAGGAACGAGCCCTTGACCACCAGCGCCGAGAGCAGCGCGCTACCCGCCGCTGGTGCGCCGGCATGAGCCGGCGGCAGCCATAGATGCAACGGGAACAATGCGGTCTTGGCGATCAGACCGACTGTCATCAAGGCGACGGCGATCCAGACCACAGGTTCGGGACGAACAAGGCCGGCCAGCAGCTCGATATCGAGCGTGCCATAGCCGCCATAGAACAGCGCAGCGCCAAGCAGATACAGTGCCGATCCGAGCAGCGCGAACAGCAGATAGCGCAGAGCAGCTGCCAGCGTCTCCGCGCGGCCGTCCAGGGACACCAGCGGAACCGCGCCGAAGGTCAGCAGCTCCAGCGCGACGTAGAGGGTAAACAGGTCCCCGCCGAGCCACACCGCATTCAGTCCCGACCAGACGCCCATCAGCAGTGTCCAGAAGGCCATTGGCCCGCGCTGTTCCTGCGCACCGGCCGGTACCGAGAAATTCTCCCGAGCAAACAGCCCGATCGCGCAGATCACCACCGCGGTGGTCAGTGCCATGATGGCTGACAGGCCGTCCGCGCGCAGCGCAATTCCGAGCGGCGGTGTCCAGCCACCAATGCGGTAGACCAGCACCTTTCGCGTGAGCCAAATATCGGCGGCGATTGCGAGGGCGATGCAAAACCCGGCCGCCATTGCGACCAGGGCGATTCGTTCGGACTGACGGCCGCCCAGCGCCATCGACAGCACAACGCCGGCAACGGGCACGACGATCGCCAGGACAAGCAAATACCCGGCAGTCTGCTGAATCAGCGACCACCTCCACTGGCATCAGGGCTCGCCGTTGCATCGGTACCCAGCGTTGCACTGCCTGAGATGCGGTAGAGCCGGAGCAGCAGCGCGACCGCCAGGGCAGTTGCCGAAAATGCGACGACGATGCCGGTTATTACCATCGCCTGCGGCACTGGATCGCCACCCATTCCAGCCGCCGCACCCCGGCGGGCGATGACGCCGAACAGCAGGAACACGCCACTCCCGAGCACATTGAACGCGAGGATCTTGCGTAAAACCTGTGGGTGCACGATCGCACCGAACAGACCGATACCCACCAGTGCGGCGCCACAGAGACCGAACAGCGTTGCCGCGCTCATTGCCGTTCGCTTTCTGGTGGGCCGGCGACCAGCAGTCCGAGGATAGCGGCGATGGAAAGGGTCAACACCACCTCGACGGCGATGATCAGCGGCTTCGCGTATTGCTCCGGGTAGGAGAGGAAGCCGTTCGGCAAGGCGAAACCCGCAAGTCCGACCGCCAGGAAGACGGCCGGTCCAGCGACAAGTATAAGCCGCAGCCGCCACCGGCCGATCTCAGGTGCTTTCTGCAAGCCCGCGATCATGACCAGCAGCCACATTGCGGCGAGAATTGCACCGCCCTGGAACGCTCCGCCCGGCGCGACCGCTCCGACCCACAGGATGTAAATACCGATGACTATACCGATGGGCGGCAGCAATCGGGCGAGCAAGGTCAGTTCGCCGCCTTGGCGGGTGCCGGGCCATAATCGTGGAGCGCCGCCCCAGAAACGGTCCGGCGCAAGCGACCACACGCCCATCAGAGCCAGCAGCAGCACGACCTTCTCGAGCAGGGTATCGAGCGATCGGTAGGCGAGCAGAACAGCGGTGACTGCATTCCCCACGTCCAGCTCTTGAAGATGCGCCGCGGCCACGGGTGCCAAGGTGGGAGCCGGTTCGGCCGGAAGGATCATTAGTCCGGCGAGCCCGACCGCGACAAGAATGGCGAGGATCGCGGCCGCAATGCGCATCGCGGGCCCGGGCTGCTCTGCTGCCGCTCGTTGCTCTGTGGGACGAAGGCGTGCGGCCGCGGAGATGAGGAGCGCCCCGGTCACCCCGCTGCCGACCGCTGCTTCGGTCAGGGCAACATCCACCGCTGCGATACGCACCCACACGAGTGCCAGCAGCAGGCCATAGGCAACAAAGCCGACGACGGCAGCGAAAGCCTGGCCCGCGGCAACGGTCCAGATGGCCAGGCCCAACACCAGCAAGGCCAATGCCGCGTCAAGCACGTGCGCCGCGATCATGCCCGCTGACCATCGCGTCGGATTGCGCGAGCAACGAGCTGAGTCACCGTTGCCCCCGCCATCTGTGCGAGCAGCCATATGGCAACCAATTTCAGCACCGCAGAAAGACTCTCAGCTTGCGGGAGCAGACCGAGCACGATCAGGCCAAGCCCCAGGTTGTCCGCCTTGGTGAGAGCATGCAGACGCGAGAGCGAGTCGGGAAAACGCAACAGCCCGACCGTTCCGGCCATGATGAACAATGCGCCGGCCGCGACTGTGATAACGGTAACCAGGTCCAACAGCACTCGCATGGTCAGCTGTCCGTTGCGTCGCCCTCGTCCGCGCCAGGACGGGGGACGCTATTGGCGAAAGCAACGGCAGCGAATGCGGCGAGCAGTGCCAGCGTGAGGGCAGCGTCCACGGCAGCGGGGGTTTCGGTTCCCGTCGCCAGCAGCAAAAGAGCAGCGATGCCACCTGTGCCGAACAGTTGTGCCGCCATCATGCGATCCGCATCCGCCGGCCCGCGCAGAATGCGCACGAGTCCCAGCGCCACCATCGCGAGAACGAACGTGGCGGCAGCGATCAGGAACTCAGCCATTGCCCAGCGCTCGGATAAAGAGCGCTTCCTCTACCTCCAGCTGTGCCGCCGCCGGCTGGTTGATATCGAGGCAGTGGACAAGCACAGACCCGTCATTGTTCGTGTCGGCGGGCAGTGTGCCCGGCATCAGACTTGCCAGTGCGCAGAATTCGTCGCGCGCAAGGCCGGGCGACAGGCGGGGCGAGAATGTCACGAACCCGGGGCGCAACGGCAGCCGTGGATCCAGTGCGCGTCGGGCGACATCGACACCAGCGGTGATTGCCTGGAACGGGAAGCGCAACACGAGCGTGGCGACGCCGGACGGCGAAACGTGTCCAGCGCTCGGAGGCAGAAGGCGGAGACTCGCGACCGTCGCGCCGACAACGGCGACGACCGCCGCCGGAAGATCGGCGGTGTCGAAGCCGGCCAGCGCTAGCCAAAGGACAAGGAAGCCAACGCCGCGCGTGACCACCGCGGTGAGCCGGTTGCGGTTGATTTCAGTCACCATGCGCGGGCACCAGTACGTCGTCACGCACGCCCGGCTCCTTGATGCGGAACCATGCCACATAGAGCGCGGGCAGGAATATTAGTGTGACGACCGTGCCGACCAGAAAGCCACCCATGATGGCAAACGCCATAGGTCCCCAGAAAATCGTCGCCGCGATCGGGATCAGGCCGAGTACCGTCGATACCGCCGTCAGCATGATGGGGCGGAAGCGAGACACGCTCGCCTCAATCACAGCATCCCAGGGAAGTTTTCCCTCGCCGCGTTCCGTTTCGATCTGCTCGATGAGGATCACCGCATTGCGCGCGATCATCCCGATCAGCGCGAGGATGCCAAGGATGGCCACGAACCCGAGTGGTCGCTGAAAAATCAGCAGTCCCGCGACGACACCGGTCATCGCCATCGGAACGACGATGAGCACGAGAAACAGCCGACTGAAACTCTGCAGCTGTATCATCAGGAACGTGATCATCAGGAACAGCATCAGCGGAACGACGGCAACGACCGATGCCTGGGACTGCGCGCTTTCCTCGACGGTCCCGCCGACGGCGATGTGATAGGACTCCGGCAGACTGGCGTTCAGTTGCGCCACCGCCGGAGCAAGCGAAGCGACGATGCTCTCCGGCAGCGCACCCGGCGCCACATCGGCCTGTACGGTCAACGTGGGAACCCGGTTGCGTCGCCAGATCAGCGGGAATTCCTGGTCGAAGTCGAAGGTCGCGAGCTGGCTGAGTGGTACCGTTCGTCCGTTCGGCAGTGGAACCTGCACGTTGCGCAGGGTCGCGAGCGAGACGCGCTGTTCATCGGTCGCGCGCGCCACGACATCAACGAGATAGATTCCATCCCGCAGTTGCGTGACAGTCGATCCGGTGACCACAGAATTGAGAACAGTTGCCAGCGCCTGCGAACTAAGACCCAGCAACCTGGCCTGATCCTGATCGATATTGATCCGGACCATGCGGGCCGGCTCCATCCAGTCAAAATTGACATGCCTTGCATCGGCATCACCCGACACGATTCCGGCGAGTCGCAGGGCGATGTCGCGCACCTGTGTCACGTCCGGACCGCTCACGCGATACTGCACCGGCCACCCGACCGGCGGTCCAAGCCCGAGCGGAGACACGCGCGCGACCGCGCTGGGAAACTGATTGGCAAGCGTCGTCTCGAGTCGCGTCTGCAGTCGCTTGCGCGCCGCCACGTCCTTGGCGATGACGACCGCCTGAGCGAAGAAATCGTTGGGCAATTCCACCGCAAGCGGCAGATAGAAGCGGATCGCTCCTCGACCGACATAGGTGCTCCAGCTTGCGACGTCGGGATCTTTCGTCAGCACGCCGTCGAGTCCTTTGGCGAGGTCATCGGTTGCGAAGATCGAGGCGTTCTGCGGCAGCCGGAGATCGACCAGGAGTTCCGGGCGATCGGAGGGCGGGAAGAATTGCCGCGGTATCAGGGGCGATGCGAGGAGCGCAACCGCCAGGCAGGCGGCGGTGACGCCGATCGTGATCCACCGCGCCCGCATGGCGCCGACCAGGAGGCCGCGGAACCCGCCGAGAATCCGGCTGGGTTTGGTCTGCCTGTTGGGATCCGGCTTCGCCAGCATCACCACGCCGAGCAGTGGCGCGAACAGCACGGCCACGAACCAGGACATGATCAGCGCGATACCCACCACGGCGAAGATCGAGAAGGTGTATTCGCCGGCGGAGCTCTTCGCGAACCCGATCGGCACGAACCCCGCGGCGGTAACGAACGATCCGATCAACATCGGCATCGCGAGCGTCTTGTAGGCGTACGTCGCCGACTGCTCCTTGCTGTCGCCGGCGGCGAGACGCGAGGTCATCACGTCAATCGTCGTCATCGCGTCATCGACCAGAAGGCCGAGCGCGATGATGAGTGCGCCGAGAGAGATGCGCTGCAGGTCGATCCCGGTGAACTGCATGATCGGAAAGACGACGGCGAGCGTCAGCGGAATGGAGAGTGCCACCACCATACCTGCCCGCATGCCCAGGCTGACAAAGCTGACGGCCATGATGATGGCGATCGCCTGCCAAAGTGACGTCGTGAAATCGCTGATCGCGTGGTCAACAACATGCGGCTGGTCGGCGACGAGAATCGGCGTGACGCCGAGCGGCAGATCGGCCGTGATGCGCTGCATCGCCTGCTCGACGTTGTGACCCAGCGCGAGAATGTCGCCACCTTCGCGCATGGCGATGCCGAGGCCGATGGCAGGCTTGCCATTGACGCGGAACAGCGGCTGCGGTGGGTCGGCGAAGCCGCGACGGATCTCCGCGATGTCGCGCAGGCGGATCATGCGTCCGTTGGCGACGAAGTTGATGTTCCGTAGGTCCTGCTCGGATTCGAAGGCACCGGTGACACGCAGCAGCAGCTTCTCGTCGCCGGTCTGGATAGTACCGGCCGGGCTGACGACGTTCTGCGCCTGCAGCGCCGCGATCAGCGCGGAACGGTCGATCCCAAGGCCGGCAAGCTGCTCCATCGAGAACTCGACAAAGACCCTCTCGTCCTGCGCCCCGAGCATCTCGATCTTCGATACGTCCGGCACCAGCAGAAGCTGCGAGCGGACCTGGTCAACATAGTCACGCAGCTCGCGAGGGGTGAATCCGTCCGCGGTGAAGCCATAAATGATTCCGTAGGTATCGCCGAACTCGTCATTGAAGCCCGGACCGACGACGCCGGTCGGCAACGTATGCCGCATATCGGCGACACTCTTGCGGACATGGTACCAGATGTCCGGTACCTCGCTGGCCGGCGTCTTGCCCTTCAGGTTCACGAAAATGGTGGTCAGGCCGGGGCTAGTGTAGCTGCGCAGGAAATCGAGATTTGGCGTTTCCTGCAGGGTTCGCTCGATACGCTCGGTGACCTGGAGCAGCGTGTCGTTGATTGTGGCCCCTGGCCACGCCGCCTGAACCACCATCGTCTTGATGACAAAGGCGGGATCTTCGTTACGGCCCAGCGATTTGTAGGCGGCCAATCCCGCGAGGACAGACGCGATCATCATATAGACGACGAACGAGCGATGACGTAGCGCCCACTCCGATAGATTGAAACCCACTAGGCCACCGGACCGAGCAATCGAACTGTCTGGCCCAGATGAAGCGCCTGAACTCCGGCAGTGACGACGATATCGCCGGCGTCGAGCCCGTGGGCGACAACGACGGTTCCCGGGTCAAAACGCGTCAACTCGATGTTACGCAGGGAGACGGTGAGCTTCGTCGGATCGACGATCCACACTGCCGGTTGACGATTCAACTCGGTCAGTGCGGACGCGGGGATGGCAATCACCTTCTCCGACTCCAGGCCTACAATGCCGTTCACCGTCGAGCCTAGTCGCATCGCGGCTGGCGGATCGGTCAGACCGACCTTGACCTGGAACGTCCGTGTCACCGGATCGGCTTGCGGAGCGACCTCACGCACGCGTCCGATTGTCGTCACGCTCGGATCGTCCGTCAGCCGTATCGTGACCTGCGGATCGCCTGGCGCCGACCGAAGAACCTGCGCAGGCACATCGAACACCGCGTCCCGGCCGCCCTGCCGCGCGAGTTGCACGATCATCTGTCCCGGCTGCACCACCTCGCCGGGTTCCGCGCCACGCGCGGTGATCGTCCCGGCGGCGTCGGCCTGAAGTACCGTGAAGCTCACTCGATCGGCGGCGATCCGCACCTGCACTTCGCCGTCGTCGACCTGAGCCTGCGCGGTGTGCAGTGCCTGCTCTGCCAGATCGAACTGGGCCCGCGGCGTGTGGCCCTGCGCCAGCAGTATCCTCTGCCGTTCGAATGCCGCACGTGCCTGCGTCAGGCTCGCCTGCGCTGCCGAGAGGCTCGCCTGCGCCGAACGCAAAGCGTTCATCTCATTCTGCGGATCCAGTCTGGCCAGTTCTTGTCCGGGCTTGGCCTTGTCACCAACGTTGACGAAGCGTTCGATCATCCGTCCGCCGATGCGGAACGCCATCGACGCCTCATCTTCCGCCTGGATGTGCCCTGTGAGCACGACCGTCTCGCCGGTATCCTGCAGCTTGGCGGTCATCGTTCGCACGGGGCGGGGCTCAGGAGCCTCGGCCGTCTTTTCCCGATTGCATGCTGCGAGTCCGAGTACCACCACTGGCAGCAAGAACAGCCAAGGTTGCAAGCGGCTTTGCGTAAGGAGTCGTTTGGTTCCGCCGCGTGTCATGCTCTGTCCCCGCGCGCAGACGCCCTCGTACAGCGCAAACGCAGGCAAGTCAGTTAGCACCTGACATACCCTATGTGAAGGTGCTTGGCTTTACCGTTCATCCAGCACTATCCGCCTGCATGCACTGTCGCGGTGGTTGCTGGCTCACGCAGTCTTTCGGCGTCGGCCGGGCGCTACGGCTTCGTGACCAGCGTTACCGGATCGAAGTTGAAGGCTCGCATCTGGCCATTCGCGCCTTGGGTGACCACGACGCCGTTGTTGAAGTCGGCGGCGACCACACGTCCGCTCGCGCAGACTTTGGACACACTGTTCAACAACATGGTGTCAAGTATCTCGGATACCTTTTGGCCCCCGACCGCCATGCGGGACTACACCTCGGCCTGCAATGCTGGCGTAAGCATGTTGATCTCCGCCTGCTCCAGCGGCGTCCGATTGGCTGCCTTGGCGCTGCCGGATGCCACGATCGCGCCAGAGAATGTCAAAGCGACGATTGATTTTTGAATGTTCGTCATTGTGGGCATCCCTTCGCGTCGGTCAGGTGAAAGCGCAGCGTAGCGGCTTTCGTCCGGCCGCCCTTGTCCTTCCTGTCCCAAAAAATGCGCGGTATGTCCCAATTGATCGTTTCATCGTCCGATGTGCCGTCAGTGAGCTACTCGCCGGACCACCAACGGGGCAACATGGCAGTTACGCGCTCGGTGAAGCATGAAGCGAGCCGATAACGTTCAAATCCTGATACCAGTCATCATCATTGCAATTGTTCGGGGACGATCATCATGACACGACGTGCGTTTGGCTATGCGGCCCTCGGGGGAGCGTTGTTTCTCGGAGCCTGCGCCCAGAACCCGATGGGACCGACCGTTCAAGTCCTTCCCGGTCCGGGCAAATCATTCTCCGCCTTTCAGAACGATCAGGGGGTCTGCCGACAATTTGCAGATCAGGCGGTAAGAGATCAGGCACAAGGCGCCAACCTGCGCGGGCTCGGCACCGCGGCGATCACCACAGTGCTCGGTGCGGGATTGGGTGCGGCGATCGGCGGCGGCCAAGGTGCGGCGGTTGGCGCTGCCGCCGGTGCAGTCGGTGGCGCCGGGTTGGGAGCGGTGAGAAGTTCAAACACCCAGAACTCGATCCAGGCGCAGTACGACAATGCCTTCGTCCAGTGTATGTATAGCCTCGGCAACTCAGTGCCCAGCGGTGGCCCAACGATGGTGCAGCCCCAGGCACCCGGGCAGCCGAACACACGGTGACCCGCTTGGGCTTCCCAGTGCGCAGACCGAGCGCAACGTGTCTCGAACACTATCCGCTGTATGCTGGATCCTCGCCCCTTCTATCCCGGGTTCGCCCTCTGATGCCGGCGGCAGCCATTGATACTGGCCCGAGTCCCGAACGTCGCTGAGCTGGTCACGTGTGTTGACAAGGCCCGTTTCTGCTCTCAAACGTCAGATGTGGGCTCACTCAAGCCGACGCCGTCACGCCTTGACCGCGCAAAGGCAAGCACTTCGTAGGGCAGGGGGAGTACCGATGACACCGCAGGTCTTTTCGACGCAATCTTTGGCCCCGAGCGATCGGCACGACGCCTGGCACGAATGGTTCCGACCCGTGCTCGATGTGGTGGCCTTAGATCGGTCATATAGCGAATTCGTGGCCGAGAACAGCGCGTGGAAACTCGGCTGCCTCGTGATGAGCCGCGTGTCGGCGCCGCCTGTGCGTGTCGTGCGAACGAAAGCCCAGGTGAGACGGGACCCGGTAGACCACTGGGTGTTGACCTATGCCCAACAGGGCTCGATGTGGGTGAAGGCCGACAAGGAATCGTTGGAGGTGCCACCAAGCGTGCCTTACTTGTGGTCGCTGGGCGAAGAATCGGAAAGTGAGCGGACGCGCATCGACCGCTTACAGCTCTTTCTGCCGCGCGACGAATTCCGTGATATCGCATCTCGGCTCGATGCGGCGTGCGGGTCTGTTTTGGATAGGCCGCTCGGCCATCTTCTCGGCGACTATATGCTTGCTTTGGAACGACGGTTGCCGGCTCTGACGCCAGGCGAGCTTCCAGCGCTGGCGAACGCAGTGCAAGCCATGATCGCCGCCGCGGTTGCTCCGTCTCCAGAACGCGTCGCCATCGCGAAAAATCAGATCGAGTTCGGCCGAATGGAGCGGGTGAGAAAGGTCATCCAACGGCACCTCCGCTCTCCCGTTCTCGGCCCCGCGACGCTATGTCGGCTGGCCGGGGTGTCCCGCTCCAATTTGTACCGCTTGTTTGAGTCCGCCGGCGGAGTAGCTCACTATATTCAAAAACAACGGTTGCTCGAGGCACACGCCATGCTGAGCAATCCCACGGCCACGATCAAGATTTCGGCGATTGCTGACGATCTGTGCTTCTCAGACGCATCGACTTTCAGTCGCGCATTCAAGAGGGAATTCGGGTGCAGCCCAGGCGATACGCGATCCGCCGCCATGGCGGGGTTTGCAATTCCCGCCAATACGCGCGAACGAACGGTGGGGGATATTGCCGATTTTGGCGACCTGCTGCGGGACTTCTAGCAACGCGGCACGCAATTGCGACGCGATGCCATGGAACGGGATTCCTGGCCAATCCCTGGTGATGCGAAGATCGATATGCTGCGCGACAAACGCGCGAATATGGGCGCTCGCGATGCAACCTGAACACGGCCATGCGCTGTCCCAATGCAGATCGGGCCGTTTCTGCCGGTATCGCCCGGACAGAGCACAAAGACTGCTAAAAGGCCGTAATGATGTCGGACCTGCTGGTAATGGCGTTTTCGACCGAGGCGAAGGCGGAGGCGGTTCGCCGGACGCTCCTCGACATGCACGAGGATCTTTTGATCGAACCCGGCGATGCGGTCATAGCGACAAATTGCGCATCAGGCCTGGTGAAGCTGAACCAATTGTTGCGACCAGCGAGGGGGCACGAAGTGCCCCAAATGATTTGGGGCCCGTTGGTCGAGTTACTGTGCAGGACGCCTCTTGGCGGCAGCCTCGCGAAGCTCGGTATCGACGACGAATTCATGAAGGCAGCAGGCAATACGCTGCGATCGGGCAATGCCGTCCTGCTTTTGTTGATCCGCGAGATGAGCACTGAGAAGGTTGTGACTGCGCTCCGCGCCGCCGGCGGGAAATTCCTTCGCAGCTCATTTGACGAGTCAAAAAAAGATGCTTTACGGGCGGCGCTTGCGAGGACTGCACGCGCGGCGCCAGTTACACGGGTCAAGTCCTGATGAGCCGCTGATCATGACCACGGATCTCGTCGTCATTCTCGTTCTGCTGGCGGCAGCGATCGCGATGTTCATCGTCGGCCGTCCGCGCATGGACGCCGTCGCGTTGATCATGATCGCGGTGATGCCATTTACGGGCATCATCTCCATGAATGAAGCTCTGGCGGGATTTGCCGACTCCAACATTGTCCTGATCGCTGCGCTGTTCGTCATCGGTGAAGGCCTGGTCCGCACGGGCGTCGCCAGACGACTTGGCGACTGGCTGAATGCATCGGCAGGGTCGAGCGAAACGCGCCTCGTTGTTCTGCTGATGTTGGTGGTCGGCGGTCTCGGCTCGTTGATGAGTTCGACGGCGGTCGTCGCAATATTCATCCCGGTTGTCCTGCGCATCTGCAGCACTACAGGCACGCCACCTGGTCGGCTCATGATGCCGCTTAGCGTGGCCGCACTCATGAGCGGCATGATGACGCTCGTGGCGACCGCGCCAAACCTGGTCGTGAACGCGGAACTCGCGCGGCACGGTATGGCAGGATTTCGCTTCTTCAGTTTCACGCCGTTCGGGCTGCCGGTGCTGATACTCGGCATAATCTACATGGTCGTCGCACGAAGAATGTTGTCCTCGGACCCGGTAGAACCAACTCCCGCGAGTCGACGCCCGAGCCTGCAGACGTGGATCGATCATTATCGACTTGCCGACAGGGAATACCGAGTACGCGTGAAATCCGGCTCACCGATATTGGGGAAGCGCCTCGAGGAGCTGCCCTTGCGAGCGTCAGGCATAAACATTGTGGCAATCGTCCGCAGGCTCACACTCGGAACCGAGATGATCCGCCCTGTTGCCCAGACAGAGCTTCAGGTTGACGACGTGCTGCTTGTCGACGCGCTCGCGCCGGAGGCCGAGATGGCGGGACTCCGCGACAGATTTGCGCTCGAACCCCTGCCGCTTGGCGACGACGGTAAGTATTTCACCGATGCACGGCATGAGATTGGCATGGTCGAGGCCATTGTTCCTTCCGACTCGCAACTGATCGACCAGACCGTCCTGGAGGCCAAAGTCCGCGCAGAACATGGCCTGACAGTGATCGGCCTCCGTCGCGGTCGAGTTGCACTTGGACGTGGCCTTCTCGGCGCAAGACTTCACATCGGAGACACGCTGCTTCTGGTCGGATTCTGGGCGGACATCAAGCGCCTTCACGTTGAAGGTGGGAACATGGTGGTGCTCAACATGCCGGCTGAACTCGACGACGCGCTGCCAAATGCGGGCAGAGCACTCCACGCGCTGGCTGTTCTTGCGCTCGTGATCGGGCTGATGGTCAGCGGTGTTGTGCCGAACGTGCAGGCTGCCCTGATCGGATGTCTCCTCATGGGTATGCTGGGCTGTGTCGATCTGAACAGCGCCTATCGGTCGATCAGTTGGAAAAGTCTTATATTGATCGTCGGGATGATGCCGTTCTCAGTTGCACTGCAACGAACCGGTGGTGTCGATTTGGCCGCTGATGGGATGGTGGCCTTGATAGGTAACGCCGAGCCGCAACTCGTGATGGGAATGCTGTTCGTTGTAACGGCGTTGTTGGGCCTTTTCATCTCGAACACCGCGACAGCTGTCTTGATGGCCCCGATTGCACTCGCGATCGCTGTCGATCTCAAGGCTTCACCATATCCGTTTGCAATGATCGTGGCATTGGCGGCATCGTCCGCCTTCATGACGCCGATCTCCTCGCCAGTGAACACGCTCGTAGTTGGACCCGGCAATTATGAATTCGGGGATTTTGTCAAAGTCGGCGTACCATTCACAATTGTCGTTCTGATCGTCAGTGTCTTGCTTGTGCCTTGGCTGCTACCTCTGTACTAACAGTTTTGGTCCCTGTGCCACGCACCCAGCCGACCTATTTCTCCCAAGCCGGCATTTCGAGGCGCATCCCGTGCGTGCCTTCGTACTTCGCCACCTCCGGCGACTTCCATCTGGTCAGCAGACGCGCGTCCACCGCATATATCTCCACCCCCAGCGGCCGGCACACATCGATCGGATCGCGCGCGCCAGGGCCCCATAGCGGCACCGACAGATCGCCGCCCGGACACGCCGAGATCGCGCACAGCAGGTCTATCTCGGCGAAGAATTCCAGATGGTCGCCCGGCTTCGCCGGACATGCACGCATAAAGTACTGATCGTCCGAATTCAGCCCGGTGACCTGAAACACGTTCAGCACGTCATGCACGTCGAACTCGGTCAGACCGTACGGCGCGACGGCGCGCACCAAATTTGAGTGGCAATGGAAGTCGAAGTCCACCCCCATCAGCAGCCGGTTCACGTAAGGATCGCAGCGCGTGCCGAGCAGGTCGTGCACGCGGCCACCCACCTGATCTATGCCGTAACCGGACAGGCTGTCACTGGTGATCGTTACCAGCGGCCGCAGATACGGCAGGTTCGACCAGAGGCGATCGAAGGTGCTGACATGCGCCGCCTGGAGCTGTCGCGAACGCGAGGCCCACATCCGCTCGCGCGGATTGTGCGCATTCCAGATGTTCAGATCACCAACCTGCGGACCGTCGATGGTAACGATGCGGAACACGTGCCCTGCCGGCACGCGCCAGGCACGCCCCGATCGGATCGGCACGACCAGTTGCTCGATCAGCCGGCGCGCACCCTGCTCCTGCGCGATGCGCTGGTAGAATGCGCGGTCGACATCAAGCGGTGAGCCTTTGCTGGCTTGATAGGCCGGAGCGATGTTCGGCATCTGGTCACTCCTCACTTAGAGCGGGCCTCACCTCAGTCGCGAACAGATCGAGCGACCGGCGCGCCTCCTCCGTCGTAAGATCGCCCCACTGAAATGCTGCGCACAGGTAGTTGTGCTTCGGCCCGACCGCAGCGACAAGGCCCCGCAGCTTGTCGCGCACCGTGGCGGCCGAACCGGCAAGCACGTGCCCGGCCTCGATCATCGCTTCGACATTGACGCCACCCGTCTGCGGCAGTGCCGCGGAAGGGGGAATGCCGCCTTCGATTCTGACCTCGGTCGCATGAAAATGCTCAGCGTAGGCAACAAATGCTCGGCGCGCCAGCGACAGAGCCTCGGCATCGGTGTCCGCCACGACGATATGTCGCGTCGAGCCGACCAGCGGATCCTCACCCATGAAGCGAAGATCCTTGCGCGCGCGTCCTGCCTCCCAGATCTGCCAATACTGCTCCACCATCTCATGCGTCGGGCGTCCCAACCCATTCATCCCCTGCTCCGCCGCACGCTGCAGATTCCCCGCGTACCAGAATCGTGGATACGGCCTCTGCACCATCTCGAAATGCACCGGCACGTCGTCGTACTGGAAACGCTCTCCGTGATGCGTGATCCGCCCGGTGCTCAATCCTTGCAGCACGATCGACAGCACTTCATCGTACGCATCGCGCGTTTGAAGGACGTCGCTGCCAAACCACTCGTGCTCCACGTCACGTATGCCGCGCCCGACGCCCGGCATGAAGCGGCCATGCGAGAGCTGATCCATCATGCAGATCTCCTGCACCAGCCGCGTCGGATGATACAGCGGCAGGCACAGCACCATCGTGCCCAGTCGGATCTTCGTCGTGCGTCGCGCCGCTGCGGCGAGGAACACGATCGGCGACGGCGCCATATCGAGAGTCGTGAAGTGATGCTCGGCGATGTGGTAGCCGTAAAACCCCAGCTCCTCCGCGTGTCGGATCAGCTCGATGCGTTCATCGTACTGCTGCCAAAGCGGCATATCCGACCGCTGCTCGAAATGGTCCCACCAACCGAATTGCAATGTCATGGAGCTACTCCCCGGTCTGACGCCAAGCTTGACCCATCTTTCCCCGCTGGCAATCCTCCGACCAACCCTGGAGGCGCCGATGCCGCTGCTGTCCCTTCCCGCGGTGTTCATGCGTGGCGGCACCAGCCGCGCGGTGATGTTCCATGCGCGCGACCTGCCGGATCGCGCCGAATGGGATCCGATCTTTCTCGCCGCCATGGGCAGCCCCGATCCCAGCGGACGCCAGCTCAATGGCATGGGCGGCGGCATCTCATCGCTGTCGAAGGTCTGTGTCCTGGCGCCGTCGGATCGCGCCGATGCTGACATCGACTACACATTCGCCCAGGTGCAGATCCGCGATCCGCGCGTGGACTATCGCAGCAACTGCGGCAACATGAGTTCGGCCGTTGGGCCGTTCGCGGTGGATGAAGGCATCGTGCGGCCGAACGGCGACGCGGCCACTGTGCGGATCTTCAACACCAACACGCAGAAGATCATTCGCTCCACCTTCCCTTTGGAGGATGGCCGCGCGGCGACCGATGGCGACCTGGCGATCCCTGGCGTCGCAGGCACCGGAGCGCCGGTAAGGGTGGACTTCCTGGCCCCTGGTGGTGCCACCACCGGCCGACTGCTGCCGACCGGCAAGTCCATGGATCGGCTGGATGTTCCCGGTGGTCCAATCGAAGTTTCGATGATCGATGCCGCCAACGCCTGCGCGTTCGTGCGTGCGCGGGACCTGGGGCTGAGCGGGCGCGAACTGCCGGAGGAGCTGGAGCGCGACCCCGCTCTGCTGGAGCGGCTCCAGTCTATCCGACGGCAGGCCTCCATCGCCATGGGCATAGCGCGGGATAACGCCGAAGCGCGGACGGTCGCCGCAGTTCCGATCATCGGCTTCGTCGCGCCGCCGATGGATGCGCCCACCTTGTCGGGCGATCCGATTGCCGCGGCGGAGGTCGATCTGACGGCGCGGTTCCTCTCGAACGGGCAGCCGCATCGAGCGCTGCCCCTAACCGCCTCGCTGTGTACCGCCGTCGCGGCCAACATCGCGGGAACGTTGGTGGCCGAAGCGCTGGCACCGGGAGCGGGCGCGCAGGTGCGCATCGGCATGCCCTCAGGCATCCTGACCGTGGGCGCCGACGTAGGTCAGAACGGCGCCGGCCAGTGGGTGGCGCACAGCGGGGCGTTCTACCGCACCGCCAGGCGGCTGTTCGACGGTCGCATCTACGTCCCGCGCTAAGCGTTCAGGCCGCTCGCGCGCCGGTGTGAATGATCGTCCCAACGTGCTCGCCACGCAGTGCCGCCGTGAGCCTGCCTGGCACGAGCCCGTTTATGACCTGCACGCGCTCGATGTGGCGGGCGGTTGCCATGACCTCGAGAAGCGCACGGTCAAACGGCAACGTGCCCTGGAGCTTTGCAAGATCGACCACGTTCGCCTCGCGCAGAAGCTGCGCCTGCTCTCCGCCGGGGTTCTTGGGGTCGATGGTGTACACCCCATCGACGTCCTCAACGATCGTGAGGCCAGCCGCGCCCAGCGCGTCCGCCAACAGGAATGCACCCGTGTCAGCCCTGTGGATTGGAATGCGTGAATGAGGGAACTCGTGATGGTGATACGGAGGGAACCCGCTCCCGACCACGGCGCGGGCCGCGGTGAGATGAATCGCGAGTTGGTTCGCGATGGTGGGATGCTCCACGTAGGAGACACCTTCCGGCGCAAGCAGCGACGCGAGAATGTGGCCGTTCTGGCCAGCTTCGCTCGCGGCAAGCGGGGCAAGTGACCCGACCGGCAGGCCGAGATCGAGGCCGACGCTGTAAAGGTGGCGGGCACGGATGCCAGCACCGGTCAGTATGAGCAGACGGTGTTCTGGCAGTAGCTTCCGGAGTTCGTCCACGACTGGAAGGATCGCCTCCGGGCCGCGATCCATGATTGAGCAGCCGCCAATCTTCACGACCTGCAGCCAGGGCAGGATCCGGATCGGGTGCCCCCCAGCAACGGGGCGGGTGAGGTCGCTGTCCAGCAGAGTCTGCCGCGCCAGTGCCGAGGCGACGTGCTTGATGGTGTTCGTGGTTTCGGACATGGCGCGGTCCTCTAGCTCGCGGTGATGATGGTGCCGACGTGCTCGCCGTTGAGCGCACGGGTGAGGTTGCCGGGAACCAGGCCGTTCACAACCTGCACCTCGCGGACGTGGCGGGCCGCCTTGAGCAGATCGAGCATCGGGAACTCAAGGATCGAGTCGTGGAGCCCCCGCGCCATCATCTCGTCCACTGAGATCTTTGGAATCAAAGTGGCATCTTTCGAGGTTTTCGGATTCGCTGTGTAGAGGCCGTCTTCATCCTTCACGAAGATCATCGCCTTGCAGCCAAACTGCTCGGCGACGAGGTAACATCCGGCATCCGTGCGGTAGGGCGGTATGACACCCTCGGGAGCCGGGCGCATCCACATGCCGTAGGGCGGCATGCCGCTGAAGACGACGGCGTTCACCTCGGCGAGGTAGAGCGGCACCGCCGATAGCCCAGCGCCATCGACCGCGGAGATGCCATATTTGGCAAGGAGCGTGCCCAGGATTACCGCGTTCTGATTGGCAACCGAGGCGCCAAGCTGCGAGAGCACACCCGCCGGCAGGCCTAACCGCGCCGCGATCGAGTACAGGTGCCGAGCCCGAGTGCCCGCTCCGGTCCCAATAAGCAGCTTGTGGGTCGTGCGGACAGCAACGATCTCATCCACGAGCGGGTAGACGGCTGCCCGGCCCCGGTCGATGACACTCTGGCCGCCGATCTTTATCACCGTCGCGTCCGGCAGGATCCGAAAGTCCGCCGCTCCCTCCGCTGCCGCCAGAAGTTGCGGGTCGGTCAGCGACCGCTGCATGAGGAGAGCCTCGAGCTCTGCCGTCGTGTCGGCCATGGGGTCATTCCTTTTGGACACCTGCGGCGATCGCATGGGCGAAGCGACCGCGCGCGTCAATTGGTTGGTCTTATTTTTAGGCGAACCAGCCTATTTGCTCAACCTATGCGTGCGACGTACGGGCGCGCTCCAGGGACGTCAAACCTATCCGGTTCCCTCCTGTAGCCATGGCTCGGTCGCCCACAGCTTCGCCAGTTCATCGCGTTCGTCCTGTGCTTCCGCTGTCCAGCCAGCGCCGTTCCGCCAATCGGGAACAAAGCCGTTGGCATCGGCATGGTCACGGAACGCCGGGTCCTCAACCACCGCCAGCAAAGCGACATTGAGTTGTCGCACCAGCGCCTCGGGCAGCCCAGCCGGACCCGCCAAACCGCGGCGGATCACTGCGGATAGGTCCAGCCCGGAGTCACGCAGCAACGGCATATCGGGGAAAGCGTCGGCACGATTGGCGGCGGCAAGGCCAAGACCGACGAGGCGCCCCTCACGCAGATCGCCGACCGCATTCGATAATCCAAGTGCGGCGGCGGCAACGTTGCCGCTCACGGCAGCCTGCCGAGCGGCGGCTGCCGACGGAAAGGCGACGATGTTAAGCCTCGTGCCCGCCAGCACCTGCAACCGTAACGCTGCCAAATGCGGTGGGCTGCCAGGAGGCGGCGTGCCGAAAGGGACAGCCTCGGCATCGTCGGCCGCACGGGCGACAATGTCCTGGACGGAACTCAAGGGGGTGGCGGCCGGTGAGACAATGGCAACAGGTTCCCTCTCCACCGCCCCCAAAAGTGTAATTCTTCGCATCAGGTCGTCGGCCCCACGGTCGACCATGCGCGCGGGCAGCACCGGCGTGACGACCCAGCCAAGGGTCGCGCCGTTCGGCTCCGCCTGGGCCAGCGCCTGTATTGCGGCAAGGCCTGCGTCGCCGTGGATATTGCTGACCAGAATGTCCGCGTCAGGCAGCCGGCGAGCGAGCAAGGGGACGAAGGCGCGGGCCAGCGTATCCAGCGAAGAACCGGGTTTCGCACCGACCAGAAGGGTAAGGTTCTCGAACGCACGGGCAGTTGAGGCGAACGCCAGCGCAGTGGCACCGGCCAGAACATCGCGGCGCCTGATCACGATCGCGCCGCCGGCGCGGGGGCCGGAGCAGCCTCCCGCCGCAGGCGATTCTCTCCCAGGAACAACAAGATAGGCGCCGCGATGAAGATTGATGACGAGGTGCCGACCACGATGCCGAACAACATGACCCAGGCGAAGCCCGAGATCGATTCCCCGCCGAACAATGCCAGCGGCAGACTGGCGAGGAACACAGTCATCGATGTGCCGAGGGTTCGGTTCAACGTCTCGTTGATCGACAGATCGATCAGGTCGCGCAGCGGCAAGGTCTTGTACTTGCGGAGGTTCTCCCGCACACGGTCATACACCACGACCTTGTCGTTGGTGGAGTAGCCCAGGACCGTCAGGATGGCGGCAACCATGACAAGGTCGAACTCAATTCGCGTGAGAGCAAGGAACCCTATGGCCTTGGTTATGTCGAGAATAAGGGTGACGACGGCGCCGACCGCGAACTGCCATTCAAACCGGAACCAGATGTAGACCAGGATCATTACCAGGCTGATTCCGAGAGCCAGCAAGCCATTGCGAAACAGTTCCGCCGACACCGACGCCCCCACCGCATCGGTCCGCAGCACCTTCACCCCCGGCACCGACTTTTCCAAGGCAGTGCGCACCCGGGTCACTGCCTCCTGGACGGCGGCCTCGGTGGGCTGGGCGCCGAGCCGGATGAGCACCTCCGAGGGGTCACCGAACTGCTGCACCCCTTGCTCGGGAATATGTTCTGCCGCCAGGGCTGCACGGATCTGACCGAAATCGGCCGGCCCCGGCGTCCGCACCTCCATCACAACGCCGCCCGAGAAGTCGATCCCCAGGTTGAGCCCGGGGTAGAAGAACAGCACAACCGAAGCCGTTGACAATATGGCAGAAACGACGAGACCCATGATCCGGCCGCGCATGAATCGGATGCGCGTGTTGTCGGGAACCAGGCGGAACGAAGGGCGGAGGAACATTGGCGGTCAGACCGGCAATAGCTGCGGGCGCCGCGTGACATACCATCGCGACACCAGCAGGCGGGTGAGCATCCAGGCGGTGAACATGGATGTGGCAATGCCGACGGTGATGGTCACGGCAAATCCCCGTACCGGACCGGAGCCGAAGACGAACAGCATGACATGGGCCAGGAATGCCGCGACGTTGGAATCGAAGATCGTATTGTAAGCCCTTGTGAAGCCATGCTCCAGCGCCGACAGAGGCGGGCGGCCCAGGCGCTGCTCCTCGCGGATCCGCTCGTTGATCAGGATGTTGGCGTCCACCGCCATGCCCAAGGTCAGCAGGATCCCGGCCATGCCGGGCAGCGTCAGTGTCGCCTGGAGCACCGACATGATGCCGAGCATGAGGACGAGGTTCACCACCAGACACACATTCGCGAACCAGCCGAACAGCCCGTAGAACGTCGCCATGAACCCGATGACGAGAATAAATCCGACCGCCAGCGAGAGCGCCCCTGCCCGGATCGAGTCGGCACCCAGTTCCGGCCCGACGCTCCGCTCCTCCACCACCGTCAGCGGCGCCGGCAGTGCGCCGGCCCGTAGCAGCACCGCCAGGTCGTTAGCGCTCGCGGCGGTGAAGTTGCCGCTGATCTGACCCCGCCCACCGGTGATCGGCTCGCGGATCACCGGTGCGCTGATCACCTTGCCGTCCAGTACGATCGCGAAGCGATGGTTGACGTTCGCCCGGGTGATGTCACCAAACCGTCGTGCCCCCACAGAGTTGAAGGTGAAATTGACCACCCACTCGCTGGTCTGCGGGTTGGTGCCGGCGCGCGCGTCGGTCAGGTCACCACCGTCGACGTCCACCCGCCGCCGCACTGCGATCTTCTGGTTCGGATTGTCCTCCATCGGCAGAAAGTCCACCCCGGGCGGCGGCGGTGTGCCGGCGTTCGCGTTCGCCGTCTCGTCCACGAGCTGGAACGTCATGTGCGCGGTCTTGCCCAGCAGCTCTTTGATCCGATTGGGGTCGCCGACGCCGGGCAACTGCACCACAATTCGTGTATCGCCCTGTTGGGTGATCTGCGGGTCGACCACGCCGGTTTCGTCGATGCGGCGACGGACGATCTCAATCGACTGCTGCACCGCGCTGCGGGCGCGGGCGTTCAGCGCCACCGGCGACAACGTCAGCACGACCGTGCCGTCGGGGTTTGTTGTCTCGTCGAATTCGGGCGTCCCCGTCGGTCCCTCGGTCGCGATCAACGGACGAATTGCCGCAACCGCCGCATCCAGCTTCGTGGAGTCGCGCAGTTTCAACTGGATGCGGTTCTGGTCGGGCTGCGCCTCCAGCGTCTGATAGAAGATCGATCCCGGCCGCAGCGCCTGCCGCACGCCATCGACCATGCTGTCCAGCCGCTCCCTTACCACCGCCTTCATGTCCACCTCGAGCAGCAGGTACGACCCGCCACGCAGGTCCAGCCCGAGATGTACGGTCCGCCATGGCAGCCAAGTGGCCGGAGCGGGGAACAGGTTCGGGATGCAGAGGATCGCGCCGAGAGCGCAGAGGGCGAGGATAACCGCGGTCTTCAAGGGCGTGAAGTACATCATGGATGGTCGGCGCTTCCTCTGGGCGTCGCGCCCCTATGCGCCAGGGTTTTTCCAGCGTCCAGATGCCGTTGAGCTCTTTGACTTCATCTAAACAACATCGTCAATCATACAAACTCCCCATGGGGGCCGAAATGGAAACATCGGTATTGTCGCTGGTCCGCCGGTTCCTCACCGACCTCGCCGCGAGCGGGTCCGAAGCGGAACGGCTCAAGCGCCAGAAACCGGATCGGCTGCCGCACGATATCGCCGCCGGCCTCGTAAAAGCCTGGCTGCGCTTTCCCGTGCAGGAGATGACGCGCACCGTGCCGTTGAGCGCTTGAGAGCAGGATTGCGAAACTACCCCGCGTATAGCCCCTGCCAGTTCGGAAACGTCGGCTCTAGCGGCTGCATCAACTCGCCTATCGTGGCGTGCAGCCGTTGCAGCACGCGCATCCTTTCCTCGATCGACCCACCGAATGGATATCCGCACCGCAGCAGCACATCGCGCAATGCACGCTCCGCCAGCAGGCAGACATCGCCAGCGGACACTGCCGGCACCAGACCAGGCACCGCGAGAGCATGCACCAGGAGCACCGCGCATGCCCGCCGCGCCGGTCGAACTGGTGCCTCGATCGCCAGCCTGATGACCGAGGCTATCGACGGCTGGCAGATCGGCTCGATCCCCAACGCCGCGGCACACTGTCTGACAATCACCTGCCGCGCAGCCCGCAGCCTCGCGTCGCGGCCACGCGCCCCATCGGCCGCTTCCAAGGCCATCGCAAGATCGCGCAGCGCTTTATCAAGGTTCATCCACTCACTCCGACGAGCCGATCCTATAGCACGATCGCAGGCCCCCCATCCTCCGCCTCGCCTTCCGCCTCCCCATGCAGGGTCATCGGCACGCCATGTGTCTCCACGCCCAGGATGCTGAACGACAGTCCGACGCAGACCATCGCGAACGCCAGGAACATGAACGCCGGCAGCACGGCGTTGGCGGTCGCGTGCGGCGAGACGATGTTGCCGGTGCCGGCGATCAGCGCCAGGCTGAGCGGCCCCACGATCTTCCCCACGCCATTCGCCGCCTGACCGAGGCCAGACGAGCGCGCGCCAAGCCGCACGCCGAACACCTCCACGGTGTACGGCGCCAAATTCGAAAAACTCCCGTCGATGCCGAAGGTGGAGCAGCACAGGAACACCACCAGCAGCGGCACGCCGCCTACGAAGGTGTTGCTGAAATACGCCGCCGCCGCCAGCGAGATTGCGCCAAGGAACCCCCACACGATGCCGCACCGCCGCCGTCCCATGATTGGCGAAACGATGGACACGACGATCTTGCCCAGGATGCCGGCGGCAGGGACGAACACGAAGTACCCGGCCGCCGCCGGCACCGAGATCCCCAGCAGCAGCGACACGATCGTCGGTCCCCACAGATAGACGCCATAAGCGGCAGTCGATGCCCCACCCCAGATGATCACCGTCTCCCAGAAGCGCGTGGGATTCCGGTACAGTTCCGCCAGCCTGCCGGACGGCGGCGCGACCGGTCGTACGTTCGGCAGCGGCACGCGCTCGAGCGGCAGGCCAAGGTGGTTCGCGACCTGCTCTCGCGCCTCAGCGAAGCGTCCCTTGGCGGTAAGCCATCGTACCGACTTCCGGAACCACCAGCGCGATCGCGATGCCGACCGGTATGGTCACCGCCCCCAGCATCGCGACACCGCGCCAGCCCAGCAATGTCAGCAATGTCGCCGAGGTCGCCGAAGCCAGCAGCGCGCCGGCGGTGGCGAACACGACGTAGAAGCTGGACACCGCCGTGCGGTAACGCGTCGGGGTGATCTCGACGACGAGTGTGAGACAGGGCGTCACCGCCGCTGTCAGGCCGAAGCCGACGACGAAGCGCAACATGGCAAGCACGCCCCAGGCACCCTGCGGCACCAGGCCGATCGCACCCGCGCCGATGCCGCATATGAATGTGCCCAGTACGAGCTGGCTCTTGCGCCCCCAGGCGTCGGACAGGCTACCCCAGGCGACCGCGCCGCAGATCGCGCCGACACCGCCGCTGTAGAGAATGATAGCCGACTGCCCGTAGGTCAGGTGCCATTGCGGTCCGAGCACCGCGAGCAGGAATGCCACGATGGCGAAGTCGAAGAACTCCAGCACCGTGATGAGCGACAACAGGCTGAAATTGATCCAGTAGCGCGGTCGCAGCCGTGCGCTGTCGAACAGCGACAGCAAGGCTTCGGATGTTTGTCCGTTCATGGGCGCCTCCTGCTGGCGCCTTGCCTGACCAGACGCGTCCGGCCAGGACGGCGCTGTTGCGAGGGTTATTGCGGCTTCATTAGACCGTCACGCGACGATAACCCCGTCACGCGATGCACGCACCAGATGAGCGACAGCATGAAGCGATCACCGTTGCGTGTTCCGCAAAGTTATATGCGCCAGCGCGGAATCGATGCGCAGCAACAGCCGCACCGCACGCGGCAGGTCATCACCAAGTGACTGCTCCGGCACTTCCGCCGGTGCATCATGCGATTGGTTGGCCATGCGGGCGATCAGCGCGGGCACTGCGGCATCGATCCGTGCCACAGTCTCGCTCACCAGCCGGACCAGCGCCGGATCCTCCAACCTTGCGGACTGCAGGCATATCTGCCCCAGCTCGCGCGCCCAGAGTTCGCAGCCCTCCAGGACCAGCATGCGGCGGCGCAACGCTTCATCGTGTGCCCCGGCAAGGCCCAACCGTTCGGACTGCGCAATCGCGATCAGATCGCGGAAGCGCTGTTCGGTCGCCAGAATGCGGGCGGCGAGTTCCGGTGCTGGCCGGCCATCCAGCAACCCACGAGCGGCGCTGTCCACCGACTGACCCAGCGCGAGCAGGAAGGCGCGCGTCGCGTCGTCCAGCGCCACACGCTCGCGCCGCACGAGCACCAAGCTGGCGACGGCGGCGCCGCATGCGGCACCCACCGCCGCCTCTTTGAGGCGCAGCAAGAGCAGTTCGGGCGCGAAGAAGCCCAGCATGCCGAACAGCAGTCCGAGGATGACGGTGAGCCAGAACACCATCGCGCCGTACGCCGCCACATTGGCCTGAAATGCCAGGAACACCGCAGCGACGATGGCGCCCATCGTCAGTATCTCGTGGCCGGAGAGCAGTGTGGCCACCAGCATGCCGAAGAAGACGCCGGCCAATGTGCCGATTATGAACTGCGTGCCTTTGATGAGTGACTCGCCACGCGAGCGAGTGCCTTGGAACATCACAAAGGCAGCGAACGCCGCCCAGTACCAGCGGTTGGGCGACACCAGATCGCCGGCGATGATTGCCAGCGCGCTGGCAACCGCGGTCTGCAGGGCCGAACGGATTCCCGGCGCGGCGCCGGCGGGCGGCGGCGGGGCTGCTGGAGCCGGGCCTCCTTCTTGCGGCGCCTCACGCATCACACGGGCGAGCAAGGCCAGAGCGCCGCCGAGCACACCGGTGAATTGCACCGATGGCAGCGCGGCATCCTGCCGCAGGGCGTTCAAGATTGCGACCAGCGGGCCTCGATCGGCTGGCGTGCCCAGATCCTGCAGCGCAATGCGCGCGACGCGCTCAACGCCGAGTTCGATCGCCAGCAAATGCAGCCAGCCACTTGCCTGACCAGGGAATTCGGCGGCTAGCGCAGCGACGCGCGCCTGCGCCAGCATCACCACGTCGTCGAGACGATAGACCGTCCGGCGAAGTTCCTCGCGTGCCGGGCCGGTCCAGTTGCCGGCGGTCACGGCTGCGGCGATACCGTCCAGAACCCGGACGATGCCGGCATGGATCGCGCGGCGTAGGCGATCCAGTTCTGCCTGCGGCCGCTCTGGCAGCAGGAGGCAGCGGATCAGCCCGGCGGCGCCGGCGGCGAGGAGCAGCACCACCAGACGCATCGGCAACGTTGCCGGGGGGTCGTGCGTGACAAGCCCGAAGAAGTAAGCAATCAGCGCCACTATGCCGAGCGAGGCCCAACGCGGCCCGCGCTGAGCGCCATAGGCGACCATGAACATGATGAGCGGCAGCAGGGCCGCGCCTGCGATCGGTCGATCGAACAGCAGCGCGGCGAGCGCGGTGGCGACGAACGCGAAAAGCGGCGCCAGAGCGATGGTGATCAGCCGCTGTTGTCGCGTGCTGTCGCGCACGTTCGCGGCGATGAACAGCGCGATGGCGAAGCCGAGAATGCGGTCGGTGACCGGCAGCGCAATGACGTTGCCCAGCAGCAGGACGAGAAAGAACGTCAGCACTCCGGCGAGCGTGGCACGCAGCGCGGCATACAGGCGCAGCGCCCCAGGGTCAGGCGGAAACAGCATTCTTTGAATGGCCAGCACCCGACGAATCGCCTCCCTGTGTTACCCACTGGGTTATAGGCGCAGGAGCAGTCCCGAAAATAATGTCATAGCGAGTTCCACGCGCGCTGCCCGGCGAACTTTATCAGCGAGCGCATGTCTCTTCCGTCATTCCCGCGAAGGCGGGAACCTAGGGGCTGCATACCTATCCTGTTCGCGCCTGGGTTCCCGCTTTCGTGGGAATGACAATCAGATGTGCCACAGGCACGTCGTCTCCTGTCAGGAGTGCGGCGACGAAGCAATCTGCATCAGGACAAGGTCTGGAAGCCGCGACTACAACGCTTGCGGGTACTAAACGGAAAGATCGAGCAGTGATCCGCGGGGCAGGATCCGACCTTGCGCGGGATCGCCGTCACGCCCGGGTCCGGCGATCGCGGGCATGGTCTGCGCCGTGGGTCGCGACGGCTGCGTGCCCAACGCACGCACACGCTGGATCGGGCTGGCCTGGGCAAAGCCCGGCTGTGCCACGCCGACGGAGAATGCGGCAAGTGAGGAGGCCGACAACATGCCGATACGGTAGCGTCGGCACGTTAACAATGGCTGAACCCGGTTTGGCCGCGCATGTAAATGCAATCGGCCACGCCGCCGCGCGCAGCTTTTCGATCGCGCGTTGGCGGCTTCTGACCCGTGTCAGAGCGCGGCGAGCGCGGCATTCAGCGTCGCGCTCGGCCGCATCGCGGCCGATGCCTTGGCGGGAACGGGCAGGTAGTAACCGCCGATATCGACCGGCTTGCCCTGCGCGGCGATCAGTTCGGCATTGATCCTGGCCTCGTTGGCCGTCAGCGTCTCGGCCAGTCGTTTAAAGCGGGCTTGCAACGCCGCGCTCTTGCCCTGCGCGGCGAGCGCCTGCGCCCAGTAGAGTGCCAGGTAGAAATGGCTGCCACGATTGTCGATTTCGCCGACGCGGCGCGCGGGCGAGCGGTTGAATTCGAGGATCTTGCCGTTGGCGGTGTCGAGCGTTTCGGCGAGAACCTGCACGTCGGCGTTCTTGTTGGTCTGCGCCAGATGTTCGAGCGAGGCGCACAAGGCGAGGAACTCGCCGAGCAAATCCCAGCGCAGATAACCCTCTTCCTGGAACTGCTCCACGTGCTTGGGTGCCGAGCCGCCGGCACCGGTCTCGAACAAGCCGCCGCCCGCCATCAACGGAACGATCGACAACATCTTGGCCGAGGTGCCAAGCTCCATGATCGGGAACAAATCGGTCAGATAATCGCGCAGCACGTTGCCGGTGACGGAGATCGTGTCCTGCCCCTTGCGGATGCGATCGAGCGAGAACTTGATCGCCTCGACCGGCGCCAGGATGCGGATGTCGAGCCCCGAGGTATCCTGCTCCTTCAGGTATTTCTCGACCTTGGCGATCACCTGCGCGTCATGCGCGCGCTTGGCGTCCAGCCAGAACACCGCCGGCGTGTTGGTGAGGCGCGCGCGGCGCACCCCGAGCTCGACCCAGTTCCGGATCGGCGCGTCCTTGACCTGGCACATCCGGAAGATGTCACCCGTCTCGACCGGCCGCTCCAGCAGCACCTTGCCCGCCTCGGGGCCGTCGTCGGCGATCACGCGGACCGTGCCGTTGGTGTGACATTCGAACGTCTTGTCGTGCGAGCCGTATTCCTCGGCTTGCTGCGCCATCAACCCCACGTTCGGAACCGAGCCCATCGTCCTGGGGTCGAACGCGCCGTGCGCCTTAACGTCCTCGATGACCGTCTGGTACAACCGCGCGTAGCTGCGATCCGGGATCACGGCCTTGACCTCGTGCAGCTTGCCGTCGGCGCCCCACATGCGGCCGGATTCGCGGATCATCGCCGGCATCGAGGCGTCGACGATCACATCGCTTGGCACGTGCAGGTTGGTGATCCCGCGGTCGGAATTGACCATGGCGAGGCCGGGCCGTTCCGCGTAGGTGGCCGCGATATCGGCCTTGATGGCTGCCTTTTCGGCGTCGGGCAGCTTTTCGATCCGCGTCAGGAGATCGCCCATGCCGTTATCGGGATCGACGCCGATCCGCGTGAGCGCGGAGGCGTGCTTGCTGAACACATCGGCGAAGAAGACGGCAACGCAATGGCCGAAAATGATGGGGTCGGAGATCTTCATCATGGTCGCCTTCAGGTGCAGCGAGAACAGCACGCCCTGCTTCTTGGCGTTCTCAATCTGCTCGGCGTAGAACGCGCGCAATGCCTTGCGGCTCATCGCCGAGGCGTCGATGATTTCCCCGGCCTGCAGCGGCGTTCTTCCCTTCAGCACCGTGACCGTGCCGTTGGTGCCAACCAGCTCGATGCGGGCATTGGTCGCCGCCGCGACGGTGGTCGCGATTTCCGAACCGTAAAAATCGCCGCCCGACATGGACGCAACATGTGTCTTGGAGGAAGCGCTCCAGGCGCCCATCTTGTGCGGATTGTTGCGTGCGTATTGCTTCACGGCGCCGGCGGCGCGGCGGTCGGAATTGCCCTCGCGCAACACCGGGTTGACGGCGCTGCCTAGCACGCGGCCGTAGCGGGACCGGATATCGTTGTCGGCGTCCGTCCCGGCGTTGTCCGGATAGTCCGGCACATCGTAACCCTTGCCTTGCAGTTCCTTGATCGCGGCCTTGAGCTGCGGGATCGAGGCGGAGATGTTGGGCAGCTTGATGATGTTGGCCTCGGGCCGCATTGCGAGTTGGCCAAGCTCCGCGAGTTCGTCGTTGATCCGTTGCGCTTGCGTCAGTTTCTCAGGGAAATTGGCGAGTATGCGGCCGGTCAGCGAAATGTCCTTCAGTTTCATCGTCACGCCGGCCGTGCCGACGAAGGCCTCGACGATCGGCAGCAAGGAGAACGTCGCGAGCGCCGGAGCTTCATCGACCTTTGTCCAAATGATTTCGAGATCTGACATGCTTGCACCTCTGCGCGCCGAAAGCCTGGGCTGCGTGGAATTATCCACGGTTTCAACGCCTTGTCGCACCGGCGCGCCGGTAGGGCAAGCGGGGCCGCTCGCCCGCATGTGGCGATATTTGCCGCGCCAACGAGATGAAGATCCCAGGGACCCCGGCATGACATTGAGCTATCAGTCGGCCGGGAGGATGCATCACGCCACCCATCCTGTTGCGGCACGCGTCTCGCATGACAAGGCGATAAGCGCCCAACCCTGCGGTTCCCGCTTCCAGACCCAGCGTGAACAGCAGGTGATCGGCGTCTTCGGCTTGCCTTGCGCCGGTCGGTCAAATCAGCCGCCATTGCGTAATGGCTCTTCCTCCCCAACTGTCTGCCCATTGCACAAGACCGGAGGTCTTAGAATGAATGACCTGGCCGAAATCACCGCCCAACAAAACTATCCGATGGCACGCCGTGGGTTCGTCATGACCAGCCTGATCAGTGGGTTCACACTCGCGACCACCGTGGTCGAGGCTCAGGCCATTAACACCGACGCTACCGGCCTCGACGCTGGCGAAGTGCAGATCCCGGTGAAGGACGGTAACCTCCCAGGCTATTATGCGCGGCCTGCCACGGGCACCGGCTTCCCGGTGATCCTGGTCAATGAGGAGGTGTTTGGCGTCAACGAATACATCCGGGATGTCTGTCGCCGCCTCGCCAAGCAGGGTTATCTCGCTGTTGCGCCGGAGATTTACGCCCGTATTGGCGATCTATCGAAGGCCACCGACAGCACGCAAATTGGCGCCATCACATCGAAACTGCCTGATGCCGAACTGATGAGCGACCTTGACGCAGCTCTGGCCTGGGCGGCGCATAACAAAGGCGACGCAAGCCGGATTGGCGAGATCGGCTTCTGTCGCGGTGGGCGCAACGTATGGCTGTATGCTACCCACAATCCGGAACTGAAGGCCGCGGTGGCTTTCTACGGTGTGTTGGGGGGCAACCGCAGCGACATACAGCCGCACACCGCGCTTGATGTTGCCGATCAGATCAAGTGCCCGCTCCTGGGGCTTTACGGCGGCAAGGACGCGATCATCCCGGTCGACATGGTTCACCAGGCCGAGGACAAGGCGAAGGCCGCAAACAAGACCGTGGATATCGTCATATACCCCGAGGCACCGCACGGCTTTCATGCCGACTACCGGCCAAGCTATCGAGAGGCTGACGCCGACGATGCCTGGAAGCGCGCGCTGGCCTGGTTCAAGCGTTACGGTGTCTGATCAGACGCCGAGTTCGCCGCTGCTGACCACCTGCACTCCGAGCCCCGCCAACCGCTCGCGGGTCTCGTCCATGGTGGTGCGACCATCGCCGAGTGGCACGCCGATGCCGCGGCACGCGTCCTGGACCATCGTCACCTCGTAGCCCAGGCGCACCGCATCCTCGGCCGACCATGCGACGCAGAAATCAGTGGCGAGGCCCGCCAGGAAGATACGTCGGAAACCGCGCTGGCGCAGCCAGCCGTCGAGGCCAGTCGCGGTGCGACGGTCGTTCTCGAAGAACGTCGAGTAACTGTCGATGTCGCGATGGAACCCTTTGCGAATGACCACCTCGACGCGCGTCAGATCGAGGTCGCTATGCAGCCCCGCATTGGGGCTGCCCTGGATGGCGTGGTCCGGCCACAGCACCTGCCGACCGTACGGCATAGCGATCGTGTCGTATGGCTTTTGCCCGGGATGTGCGCTGGCGAATGAGCTGTGGCCTGGCGGATGCCAGTCCTGCGTCGCGAATGCGTGATCGAAGTGCGCCAGCAGACGGTTGATCACCGGCACCACGGCGTCCCCATCGGTCACGGCGAGTTCGCCGCCTGGCATGAAGGTGGGCTGCACGTCCACCAGCCCGAGGATGTCAGTGGCTCGGTCGATCATCGGCCCACTGTACGACGCGCCGTTCCTCTCAGGGAGGGGGTCGCGCAACTCTCCCGGCCTTCAATCAGGCGAACCGCGGAATCACCTTCTCGCCCACAATCTCGATCGAGCGCATGATCTGATCGTGTGTCGTGCGGCCTATCTGGAACATGAAGACCATCTGATCGATCCCGGTCGAAGCCCAGCGCTCCACCTGGCGACAGACGCTGTCGGCATTGCCGCCGATCGCCATTCCGCTCTGCAGCAGGTCGTCGTCCGAATAGCCCGTCATGCGCGCCTTGATCCGCGCCACGCCTTCCGATGAACCGAACCGCACGTGGTTCAGCTCCGCGTCATTGTCGCCGTAATAGAACCGCGCCGCCGCACAACCGACATCGCGCCCGATCCGGTCATCGTCATGCACGCAGCCGATCGCGAACACGCCGACATGGTTGTTGACGAAACGCCCGATCGGGGTCGCGGTGCGGATCGCGGCACGATATGCCTCGATATGCGGCCTGATCTCGGCGTGTGTGTAACGCGTGACGCCGAGTACGCCGACACCCGCTTCACCGGCGCGTTCGAACGTCTCCAGGTTGGAGGCGGCGAACCACAGTGGCGGATGTGGGCGCTGGATCGGCCGCGGCACAACCTGACGCGCCGGCAGATCGAAATGCCTGCCATGATAGCCGGGGAACTGCTCCTGCTCGAGCATCTGCACCACCGCTTCGAGCGCCTCGCGACCCACCTCGCGGCCATAATCGGCATCGGCATTGAAGCCGAGACCTTCCACCACGTAGGCGGCGGTGCCGCGTCCGGCACCGAATTCGCAGCGGCCGTTGGACAGCACGTCCAGCGTCGCAACCCGCTCTGCGATCATGAACGGGTTGTGGCACGGCATCAGGATCACCGCGAACCCGAGCCTGATCGTGCGCGTACGCTGCGACAACGCGGCCAGGAACATCTCCGGGCTCGAGGAATGGCCGATCTCGGCGAAGAAGTGCTGCTCGGTGAGCCAGAAGTGGCTGAACCCTGCGTGCTCGGCCGCGACCACGTGGTCGAGGTTCTGCCAGTAGACGTTGCGTTCAGTATCCTCTGCCCAGGGCTTAGGTACCTGAAGCTGACTGAGCAGGCCGAATTTCATCGCTGTGCGAAACCTACTCTGCCGCGGCCATCGCCGGCCGCACGCGGGCGATACGCAACACCAGCATCGACGCGAGCAGGCACGCGAGCCCGCTCGCCATGAAGGCGAGGAGATAGCTGCCGGTCCAGGTGCGCACGATGCCCGCGCCGACGGCCGCCGTGGCGCCACCGATCTGATGCGTGGCAAAGATCCACGACATGAGCACCGGCGCGCTCTTTCGGCCGAACACCTCGTTGACCAGCGCGAAGATCGGCGGCATCACCGCTATCCAGTCCAGGCCGTAGAACACCGCGAACACCGACAGGCTGACGCTGTCGAAGCTGGTGTAGGGCAGCACCATCAGCGACAGGCCGCGCAAGCTGAAAATCCAGAACAGCAGGACGCGCGGATTGTAGCGGTCGGTCAGCCAGCCTGAGATCGTCGAGCCAACCAGGCTGAACACGCCGACCGAGGCCAGAATGCCGGCGCCGGCGAACTGCGAATACCCATGGTCGACGCAAAACGCGATCAGGTGGGTGCCAATCAACCCGTTGGTCGAGAAGCCGCAGACACCGAAGCTCAATGCCAGCAGCCAGAAATCCAGCGAACGGATGCCGCGGATCAGTCCATCGATCGCTACGGTGAACGGGTTGGCGGCACGCGGCGCGGCGGGTGGCTCTGATGTGGTGCCTAGAGGGGTGAGGCCGATCGCGGCGGGTGACTTCAGGCAACAGCAGCGCGGCCACCGGTATCAGCACTGCGATGGTCAATGCCACCGTGATGGACACGCTCTGCCAACCGTAGGTCTGCGACAGGCGACCAAGGATAGGCAGGAAGATCAGCTGTCCCGCGGCATTGGCAGAACTGAGCAGTCCCATGGCGAGGCCGCGATGCGCCACGAACCAGCGGTTTGCGATTGCCGCCGCCATGCCCACTGCGCCAGCGCTGGCGCCGACGCCCACCATCACGCCCCAGGTGGCAAACAGCTGCCATGGCGCGGTGATGAACGTGGAAAGACCGGTGCCCACCAGCAGGAGCGACAGACACGACAGCACCGTACGGCGCAGTCCGAGTGTCTCCATCAGGCCGGTGATGAACGGCCCGGTCATGCCGAGCAGCAGGATGTTGAGCGAGATCGCGGCTGAGATTGTGCCGACACTCCAGCCGAATGCCTGCTCCAGCGGGACGATGATCACGCCGGGAGCGGCGCGGACACCCACCGCACCGAGCGTGATGGTGAAGGCGACGGTCAGCGCGACCCACGCGTAGTGGACGCGCCCCGCGCAAATTCTTGCCAAAGCGGCGGTCATGCACGATCTCTTTCTTCTACCGGCCAGTATGCCGGTGCACCTCGTTTTCGACCAGACCCCAGACCTGTGCCTTCAGCGCAGCGTAGACATGCGAAAGCTGGATCGACACGTGCCTCGGCCGCGGCAGCGTGTTGTCCAGGATCGCCTTCACCCGTCCAGGTCGTGCCGACATCACCACGATCCGATCCGCCAAAATCAGCGCCTCGTCGATGCTGTGGGTGATGAACACCACAGTCTTGCGGCTGGTTTCCTGGATGCGCAGCAGCTCCTCCTGCATTTCTTGGCGCGTCATTGCGTCGAGCGCGGCGAACGGCTCGTCCATCAGCAGCACCTCGGGATCGGCGGCCAGGATGCGCGCAAGAGTCACGCGCTGCTGCATGCCGCCCGACAACTCGGCAGGGTAGTTGCGTTCGAAGCCGGTGAGGTTCACCAGCTCGATGAAGCGCGCCGCACGGCGGCGGCGTTCGGGGCCAGGCATCCGCTGCATGCGCAGGCCGAACTCGACGTTGCCCTGCACCGTCTTCCATGGAAACAGCGCATAGGACTGGAACACCACCCCGCAACGTGGCTCGATGCGGGTGATCGGCTGGCCGTGCAGCATCACGCGGCCCTCGGTGGGCTGGATGAAGCCGGCGAACATGTTCAGCATCGTGGTCTTGCCGCAGCCGGAGGCGCCGAGCAGGCAGATGATTTCGCCCGCCTCGACCTGCAAGGAAAAGTCGCACACGGCCATGACGTCCGATCCGCGACCGACCGGGAACGATTTCGTCACGCGCTCCGCGCTCAGGATCGGCGGCATCAGGTGCGGCGATGCCGTTCCCAGGGAAGCAGCAGGCGCTCGATCTGGTTGGCGATCACGTCGGCGATCAGCACGGTGATCGAGATCGCCACCATGCCGACCAGCACGAGGGGCAGATTACCCCAGTCCTTGCCTTGCCATATCAGCGCGCCGAGGCCGGATTGTGCCGCGACGAGTTCCGCTGACAGCACACAGGACCACGAGATGGCGAGGGTGATCTTCAGGCCGGCGATGATGCCGGGCAGAGCGGCAGGCAGGACCACCTGCCACATCACCGCAGCATCCGATGCGCCGAGATTGCGCGCGGCGCGGATCAGCAGGGGATCGACCCGCTGCACCGCAGCGAGTGTGTAGAAAAGCATGTAGATCCAGGAGCCGAGAAACACGATTGCCACCTTCTGCTGCTCGCCAATGCCCAGCCAGAGGATGGTGAGGGGAATCCAGGTGATCGACGGCAGCGGCCGCAGCAGCGAGATGAACGGATCGACGATGGCCTTGGCGGGCCACCACACCGCCATCACCACACCGAGCGGGACGGCGACAAGACCGGCGAGCACGAAGCCGGCGAAGACGCGTGCCGAGGAAATCAGCACCGATCTCCACAGATCGCCGGTGGCGATCAGCTCTTGGGCCTGGGCGACGATCTGGGCCGGCGTTGGAAGGAAGATCGGAGAGATCGCGCCGGTGGTGGTGGCGAAATGCCAGGCAAGCAGGAAGGCGGCCACAGACGCCAGACTGATGGCAGGCGCAGCCACACCTCTCCCCCTCCCCTCGCGGGAGGGGGTTGGGGGGAGGGGGCGGCTCGGCATCGGCGACGCCCCCTCCCCCTGACCCCCTCCGGCAAGGGGAGGGGGAGACCTTGTGCTGACCGACGTCACTTCGGCATTAAGCTGGTGTTCTCCCACTTCGCCACGTCGGGCACGCTGGGGATCTTCTTGTTGTCGTACAGCCACTGGGCCAAGTACTGCATCTGCGCGGTGTGCAGCTTCATGTGCTCCTGCCACCCCTTGGTGCCGAAGAACTTCAGCGGTTTCATGCCAGCCAGCACCTCTTCTGGCGTCTTCTTGAAGTAGTGCGCTGTGGTCTTCGCCGCGTCCTCGGGATTGGCGATCGTGTAGTCGGCGCCCTTCAGCATCCCGAGTGCGATGCCGCGTGCCTGGTCCGGATGCTGCTCGACCAGTTTGCGCGAGATGATCGCAATGTCGGGCGACGCCATCGTGCCAAACTTCTGATACGTCGTGGTGTCCGTATCCAGGCCGAGCAGCTTGCCGTCCGGCGCCGCCTTCTTCAATCCATCGAGCAACGGCTGCCAGACGCATGCAGCCACGACGTCGCCCCTCGCAAGCGCGGGTGCCATCTCGGTCGGGCCGAGATTGAGGTAGTCGATATCCTTCTCGGTCATGTTCTGTGTAGCGAGCAGACCGCTGAGCGTGATCTCAGCCGAGGTGTTGGCGGCGACCTGCTTTCCGCGCAGGTCCTTGATGGAAGCCACGCCTGGCCGCGCCCAGCAGCCCTCGATGCCCGGTGAATCATCGAAGTTATAGAAGTAGAAGAAGTTGGTGTCGCCGCGCGCCATCGCTGGGATGATCGAACTTCGGCCGAGATTGCTGAACGCCGACGAGCCGGCATCCACCGAGGCTAGGCGGTCGGAGGAATTCAGGATCACTTGGTATTCGATGTCGAGGCCCTGTTCTTTGAAGAAACCCTTGTCGATCGCGACCATGATCGGCACTTGACCGAACCACGTGACGGATCCGGCGAAGCCGAGAGAGTTGGCCCGCGCGCCACTCGCCGCGAACAACATCGCCACAGCGCCCAACATACCGATCGTGCGGCCCATGCCGATTTCCCTTGGTTATTTTGCTAGTTCAACGACGTGGCGGCCGCTCCGGTGCGCGGGCGTGCGAGCCGCCATGCTCCGGCCATTCCCACGGTCCGTCCACGTCAACACCCATGCCGCGCAGCATCTCGCGGTGGTCCTCGGCATTGTCCTGCGGACGATAGCCGAGAAACTGCCAATTGGGATCGAACGTCTTGATCCGCGTGTTGGCGGAATAACCGTTGACCACTAGGCAACCGGGGTCAGGATGCCGCAGCGATGCATCGACCAGGCGCGCAACGTCTCCCGGCGACAGCCAGGTCGCGAGCGAACGCTGGTCGATCGGGAGTGTGCGGTAGGTGCCGATGCGCAGCGACACCGAACGGATGCCGTGGCGATCGAAGTAGCAGCGCAGCATGGTCTCGCCCCATGCTTTGAACGTGCCGTAGAGGCTGTCGGGGCGCGGAGGCAGCGCCGGTGAGACGCGCTCCTCGATCGGATAGCAGCCGAACGCGTGATTGCTGGAGGCGAACACAATGCGCTGAACGCCGGCCAGTCGCGCTGCCTCGAACACATCGAACATGCCGCGTGCGTTGACGCGGAACAGGTCCTCCACCGTGTAGTCGCCGCCGACGCCGGTCATGTGCACGACGGCGGCCACACTCTCCATCATGCGCTCGATCGCCGCACGGTCGGAGATGTCGGCGACGATGCATTCCTCGTTGCGCGTGGGGTCGGCGATCCGCCTGACATCTGTCAGGCGGAGATGGCGCCAGTCAGCTCGCAGCCCGTTGCGCAGCGCGGTACCGATCGCGCCGGCGGCACCGGTAATCAGGACGCGATCGGTGGCGGGGTTGATCATGGGACAGAGCTCCACTGCATTTGACCAGTTATTTCGAGGGAGGCGGGCCAGTGCCGCACGGCCCCCTCCCCTGACCCCTCCCGCAAGGGGAGGGGAGAGTCCAATCTCATTTCAATCTAATTCACATTCCTTCCGCGCACCGTGCTACGCGTTCCACCGCAGCCAGGTACTCCTCGATCCCGCGTTCCTCCGGCGCCACCAACACGTGCTGGATTCCCGCGGCCTTGTATGCCTCCAGCCGCCCGCGCAGCGCACCGCTGTCCCGGCCCTCGTCCGACGTGCGCAGCGAGATGGCGAAGGCGGCATCCGGCCGGCCGGCGCGCAGACGCTGCACCATCGCCGGCGCCTGTTCCGGCGTCACGCGACTGCCGTGCCAGCCGTCCAGGCGCAATGCTCGCGCGATCGCCGCATCAGATGAGCCGCCGATCCAGATCGGAATTGGCGCGCATGGTTTTGGCTGCATGCGCATCGTGTCGATCTTCGCCGGTATCCAGCGCGTCGGGAACGTCACCGGATCGTCGTTCCACACCGCTTTCATCATCGCGATGCCCTCGTCCATGCGCCGGCCACGCTCGCGGAATGGCACGCCAAGAGCATCGAACTCTGCCTCCATCCAGCCCACGCCGGCGCCCAGGATCAGCCGTCCCTGCGACAGGTTCTGCAGCGTCGCCAGTTCCTTGGCGAGCGGCAGGGGATGGCGCATCGGCAGCACCAGCACGCTGGTGCCGAGTTTGACGCGCTGCGTGCATGCGGCGGCCCAGGTCAGCGTCAGCACCGGGTCCCAGAAGTTGGCCGATGGCGGGTAGTTGGCATCCTTCGGGATGATGATGTGCTCGCTCACCCAGACATCGGCGAAGCCCAGTTCCTCCGCCTGTATTGCGGCGCGACGGATCGCGTCAGGGCTTGCCTTGCGGCCGATATGAGGCAGATGGATGCCGATTTGCATGCGCGCGATCTCCTCCCGTTGCGGGAGGAAACTCGCGCGTCATGGCGGCGGCGTCCAGTGGGAGAGGAGATATCCTAGGTCATGCCGCACGTCGGGTCTGCGTCAGTGCGGTAAGGGCGCAATCGATCTGTGCCAGCACGTGTGGTTCCGAACTGAACACCACGGCAAGCTCACCACTGTTGCAGCGTACCACCCGTGCGGGCACCGGACCGTCGGCCTCGAGCAGTTCGAGTTCAAGCGGTGTGCCAGGTGCCAACGTCCAGTCACAGGCCAGCGCCGCGCCGCCGCGCGATATGTTGCGGAGCGCAAGCCGGGTTGCCGAGCGCCCCTTCGTCTGCACACCGACCGTGACGCCATCCATGCTCAGGCGCTCATAGAGGCGGCGTTCGTCCGTAGTGTCGTCGCGTACCGCGACGAGGAACTGATCTACCTCGATGCGCAGGGTCTCTGCCTCGCGCCCGATCCCCGCCGCGCCGGTCAGAACGTCGCGGCTGGCACTGCCGGCCTCGTCGGCCACCGTGACCACGTGCTGCATTGCCTGAGCGGTGCCGGCAGTGGCGCCGGACACCGCCTGCACGCTGGCCGCGATCTCATGCGTGGTTGCACTCTGCTGTTCCACGGCAGCCGCGATCGCCGCCGACACCTCGTTGATCTTGCCGATGATGGCGCCGATGTCGGCCATGGCAGCCACCGCTTCGCCGGTGGCGCTGCGCACGGTGTCGATCTGACTGCCGATGTCGGCGGTGGCTTTGGCGGTCTGCGCCGCCAACGCCTTCACCTCGCCGGCGACGACAGCGAAGCCCTTGCCGGCCTCGCCTGCACGTGCCGCCTCGATCGTCGCATTCAGCGCAAGCAGGTTGGTCTGACCGGCGATGTCGCTGATCAGGTGCACCACGTCGCCGATACGTGCGGTCGCTTCGGACAGACCCTGCATGGTGGCGTGACTCGTGTCGGCGCGTTGCACCGCCTGACGTGCCACGTCTGCCGCTTCCGCCAACTGACGCGAGATCTCGCCGACACTTGCGTTCAGTTCCTCGACCGCAGCAGCGACCGAGGTGAGGTCCTGCGAGGACTTGGTCGCACCGCCAGCAGTGGAGCCCGCCTCATCACGCACGGCTTCGGCCGCCTGGGCCATCGATTTCGGCAGCCGGCCGCATTCCCTCGGCGGAGCCGGCCAGCGACGCCATGACGCCAGAGATCGAATTGCCGAAGTCCTGCGTATGCTGCTCCATCGCAGCTGATCGCCGCTCCTTGGCCGTGCGCGCGGCTTCCTGTTCGCGAGCAAGCCGCTCCGCCTCGATGGCGTGCTGTTTGAATACCTCGACTGCGCGGGCCATGTCGCCGATCTCATCCTGGCTGTCGCGCGACGGGATATCGACGCTGTTGTCACCATCGGCGAGCCTGCCCATGACGCCGGTCACCGTGGCCAGCGGTCGGACGATGCCGCGCCCGATCAGGAAGGCCAGGCCGCTGCCGAACACCAGCGCCACTGCGGCCAGAATCTCCTGCAGCCAAGACGCGCTGGAAATGACGGCAAAAGCCGTCGACCGGCTGTCGTTGAAGTTCTGGGCGAGAGATGCCGCCGCAGTATCGAGCTGCTGCTGCATAGCAAGAATTTGTGGCCGCATCGGGTCATTGTAGAGTGCTGCGACCGCCAACCTGGCCGTCGAATATGCGGTGAAACTTGCTTCATAGGCCGCCAGCGCCGTCTGCACCGGAGCGATCAGCGGCGCCACTTCGGGGGATGCCACGGCCTGCATTCCGGCGAGGGCGGTGCGGGCGTTTGCCGCATTGGTCCTGAATGTGCCGACGCCGGCGCTGTCCTGCGTGGCAACGAATTGCCAGCTTGCCAAACGGACCAGCAGCATGGTGCGCTCGATCCGGTCCGCCGCGTTGCCGGCATTCTCGTCGTTCGATGCCCGTGCAGCCGCCACCAGCTTGTCCGTGGCAGCCGTCAGCGCATCGCCGGCGGCGAACAGCCTGCCGCGCTCGGCAACCCAGGTCGTGCTGAGTTGGCCGAACTGATTGAGGTTCGTCAGATGCGCGCGCAGCGTGTCTTGCACTGCGTGATAAGCCTTCCGGCGCTCATCGGACAGCACGATCTTGATTGCGTCAGTCAGCAGAGCGTTCGCCGCGCTCGCGTTGTCGCGCGCGTCTTTCATGGAGGCCTCAGGAGCGTCGACCAGGTAGCGGGTCTCTGCCCGACGGATCGCCTCGAGCTGGCGCGTGATCGTCAGCACTCGTTGCGTATTGGTCGCCAGAATGTCCATCTTGCCGACATTCGTGCTGACGCCGGAGAGCTGATAGACGCCGAAGGCGGCGATGCCGAGGCTCAGGGCCACGAGAACTGCAAAGCCAAGATAGATGCGCGTGCGCACCTTAAGCCGAATAAGTCGCATGTGTGCCTTTCGCTGTGCCGGTGGGCAGAAAGACGGCTGCGACCATGAGCACGCGCGACAAACAACCGGTTAACGCCGGCGCGTCAGTTGCGCGCTTGCGCGGACCCGCCCGGCTGCGCCACTTTCGCGCCCCTTGAGCCGTGACCACCCAAACGAGTTGGTGCGACAGTGCAGCCATGACGAGTGTTCGCGATGGAGAGCCAGCGCCTGCGGGACCAGTTCGCCGCCCCCGGCGGCGGCGCAGTGAAGCCGGCGATCAGCTCGCGCCGCCTGACCTGTTTGTGCCACTGGCGACAGAGCGATTGGTCCTTCGACCGCTGGTCCCGGAAGATGCCGAAGCGCTGCACAGCCTGGTCAACAACTTCGACGTGACGCGCAATCTGGCGGCGGTGCCGTTTCCCTATCCACGGGAGCTGGCGGATGACTGGATACGGTCAACGCGGGACTCGCTGGCGAAGGGCAGCGCCTACCAGTTGGCAATTACCGGCCGCGAGGGCAAACACGAGACGCTGGTGGGCGTCGTGGGACTGCGCGTCGATGCATCCTCCCGCATCGGGCGGCTCGGCTACTGGGTCGGCCGCCCTTTCTGGGGTCACGGCGTCGCCACCGAGGCCGCTGGACGGCTGGCGCGCTGGGGGTTGGCCAATCTCGACATCGAGCGGCTCGAGGCTTGCGTCATCACCGACAACCCCGCCTCGGTCGCCGTTCTGCGCCACATCGGGTTCCGTCACACCGGCGAAGGAATGGACAAGTTCGAGGCGCGCGGCGGCGAGCATCCGGTCTGGCTCCTTGAGGCGACGCGCGACGACATATTCGGTCACATCGAGCCGGAGGGTGGGGACGGCAGCAAGCCATTGCTCCTGGTCGCCGCCTGCGCGCTGATCGATGTCGACGGCCGCGTGCTGCTGGCGCGCCGCCCGGAGGGCAAGAAGATGGCCGGGCTGTGGGAATTCCCCGGCGGCAAGCTGAACCCGGGAGAGACACCGGAAGCCGCGCTGATCCGCGAACTCAAGGAGGAACTGGGCATCGACGTATCGGCCGCGTGCCTGGCCCCCTTCACCTTCGCCTCGTACGATTATGAACGGTTCCACCTGCTGATGCCGCTCTATCTGTGTCGCCGCTGGAAGGGCACGCCGAAGCCACGCGAGAACCAGACACTCGCCTGGGTCCGGCCACAGAAGCTCGCCGACTACCCGATGCCGCCGGCCGACAAGCCACTGATCCCGCTGCTGCGCGACTTCCTCTGAAGGATACCTCGATGCCCGAAACGAACCCCACCGCGTGCCTGCTGGTGATCGGCAACGAGGTGCTGTCGGGTCGCACGCAGGACGCCAATATCCGCTTCCTCGCCACCGGTCTCGGCGCGATCGGCATTCCACTGCGCGAGGTGCGGGTGATTCCCGACGTGCCGGATACGATCGTCACCACGGTGAACGAGGTCCGGGCGAAGTTCGACTACGTGTTCACCACCGGTGGCATCGGCCCGACGCATGACGACATCACCAGCGAATGCGTCGCCGCTGCGTTCGGCGTGCCGTGGGAGCCACACCCCGAGGCGTGGGCGCGCATGGAGCGCAGCTACAAGCCCGGCGAGTTCAACGCCGCCCGCCAGCGCATGGCGACGATGCCGCGCGGCGCGACGCTGATCGACAATGCGATGTCCGTGGCGCCGGGGTTCCAGATCGGCAATGTCTATGTGATGGCGGGCGTGCCGCGTGTGATGCAGTCGATGTTCGAGTGGCTGGCGCCGCGGCTGAAGGGTGGCGCACCGATCGTGTCGCGCTCGGTGCACGTGGCTGGACTGGCGGAAGGCATCATCGCTGCCCCGCTCGGCGAGGTGCAGGCGAAGTATCCGGATATCGATATCGGCAGCTATCCGTTCTATCGCCCGAGCGGCAACGGCGTGTCGATCGTCGCAAAGGGCACCGATGCGACGGCCGCAGAAGCGGCGATCGCGGAGGTAACGGCGTTCATCACCGGGTTTGGCAAGATCCCGGTTGCGGGTGAGCCGGAAGGCTAAGGCCCCGCAATACTGTTCAAGCGTCCAGGAACCGGGCCAATCGAACGGCGGTGTGGCCACGGCTCGGGCGCAAACTTGGCATGATCAGCAGGCAGTCGTCGTATGGCGTGCGGATTTCCGTCTCAGCATCCATCGCGATCAGCGTGTTCCTCTGGCGGATCACGTCGCCGCCGCGATAAGGCTGCACGAAAGTGAAGCTTCCGGTCGACGCCGTCACCGCGATCGTGACTTCGGCAAAACGCTGCGTCTGCGGCGCCGGCCTCGGCAGCGCCGGATGCGGCGCCACCACGTCCATATGATGCAGCAACCCGACGGCACTGGCGAACATCGTGTCCACCGTCGCCTGCCGCCAATGTTGTCCGGCCTCCACAAGGCTCGCGGCGCACGGTGTTGCGGCATCGGCGAAGCGTGGATAGTCGATCATGCGGCGTCCGCTGGCGTGTCCACGATCGGCCACGACCAGTGCCGGCACCCCGGCGCCCAGGGCAAGGCGCTTTCCCTTTGGCGGCGTGCCGCACAGGATCAGTGGGTCCGATGGCCACAGCATCGAGTGCAGGTCGAACAGTATGTCCACCGTGTCGATCAGTGGCCGGATTTCGCGTGCCCGGTCGAGCTCGATTGACCGCCGTGTGCCATCCAGCACTGCTGGATCCCACAACCGGTTGATGTCCTCATCGATGAAGCGCGATGCGGTCGGCTGACGTGGCTCGAACCGCTCGTACGCAGCGAGGTTGACGAAGCCGAAGGTGAGCCTGCCGCGCGTCGGTGTCAGTTGCGCCTTGAGCAGCCGGTCGAGCACGATCGCGCCGGCGATCTCATTGCCGTGGGTGATCCCAAGCAATGCGACATGCGGGCCGGCCACTCCGGAATTGCGTGTGGTAAAGCCACGAACGCCGGTGTTTCCCGCAAGCCAATTGCCGATGTCGGGGGCGGCAATGTGTACCTCGAATGCTGGCAACGGCGGCTGCACGATCGGTGACATGTGGTATGCGGGTCAGACCAGCACGCGATCCACCAGACGGCGGATGAACGCGTCGCATGCATCGAGCTGATCCTGCGCGATCCATTCGTCCGGCTGGTGTGCCTGCGCGATGTGCCCAGGACCACAGACGATCGTCGGGATGCCGACTCCCTGGTAGTAGCCGCCTTCTGTACCGTAACTCACCTTTCCCGTGCTGTTCGAACCGGTGAGCTGCTTGACGATCGTGGTCAGCTCGTGATCGGCGCTGAGCGACAGGCCCGGCATCAGGGTAAGCACCTCGAAGTCGAAGCCGGTATTGGCGTTCACCGCATGCATCGCCGGCTCGATACTGTCCGCGACGAACTGCCGCATGCGCTCGACATGGCGCGGCGCATCGTCGCCCGGGATGTTGCGCCATTCCATGACGAATTCGCAGCGCTCGGGGATGATGTTGAGGATCGTGCCACCCTGGACGGTGCCGACGTGAATGGTGGTGTGGGGCGGGTCGAAGCCTGCTTCGAACGGACCCTCTTTTGACAGACGGCGCGCTTCCGCCGCGACATAGGCGAGCGCCTCGCCGGCGGCGTGGATCGCGTTGACCCCCTTGTCCGGCTCGCTGGAATGTCCGGTCAGCCCGCGCACCTTCACACGCAGGTTCAACTTGCCCTTGTGGGCGAGGATCGGCTGCATGCCAGACGGCTCGCCGACCACGCAAAGCGCCGGCTTCAGGCCCGAGTTCGTCGAGATCCTGGATCAGCCGCTGCGCGCCCTGGCAGCCGACCTCCTCATCGTAGCTGATGAACAGGTGCAGCGGCCGCGCGAGGGTGCGCGCCTTGATATCCGGCACGGCGGCGAGACAGGCGGAGACAAAGCCCTTCATGTCGGCCGAACCGCGCGCATAGAGGCGCCCATGGTCGCGGCGCAGAGTGAACGGATCCGCGCTCCAGGCCTGACCGTCAACCGGGACGGTATCGACGTGACCTGACAGCGCGATGCCGCCAGGACCGGGTGGGCCGATGATGGCGTGGACGTTGGCCTTCTGTCCGGTCGCGTCAGTGCTCACTCGATACGAAATGCCTTGCGCGTCCAGGTAGTCTCGCACGAACGCGATCAGCGCCAGGTTCGAATTGCGGCTCGTCGTGTCGAACGACACCAGCCTGGCTAGCAGTTCCGCGGTGGTGCTGGGTGCATCCATGGGGGGTGAGCATATACGGGTCGGCAGGGCCGGCCAACCGATGGCACCTGCCAGTGGGGGCATGATATAGGTCGCGCCCAGGGCACGGGAGACCAGATGACGACCTGGCTGATCCGGCGGCTGATTCAGGCGCTTTTCGTTTTGCTTGCGATGTCCGTGATCGTGTTCATCGGCGTGCATGTGATCGGCAATCCGGTCGACATCCTGATCTCGCCCGAGGCGGACCAGGCGGAACGCGCCCGCGTCATAGCGGCGCTTGGATTGGATCAGCCGCTGTGGAAGCAGTATCTGCTGTTTGTCGGCGACGCGCTGCACGGCGACCTCGGTCGCAGCTTCGTGTTCAATGAGCCGGCGCTCCGGCTGATCGCGCAACGTATGCCGGCGACGATGGAGCTTGCGGTCACCGCCGTGCTGATGTCGATGCTGATCGGCATCCCGCTCGGGCTCTACGCGGGACTGTATCCCGAAGGCGCGTTGGCACGCACGATTATGGCCGGCAGCATCCTCGGGTTCTCGCTGCCCACATTCTGGGTCGGGCTGATGCTGATCATGGTGTTCGCGGTGCAGCTCGGCTGGCTGCCGAGCACGGGCCGTGGCGCGACCGCGGAGTTGTTCGGGATCCAGTGGTCGTTCCTGACGCTGGACGGCCTGCGACATCTGCTGCTGCCGGCGTTGAACCTGTCGCTGTTCAACATATCGTTGGTGCTGCGTCTGACGCGGGCTGGCGTACGCGAGACGCTGCCGATGGATTTCGTGAAGTTCGCGCGGGCCAAGGGGTTGACGCCGGCACGGGTGATCTTCGTGCATGTGCTGAAGAACATCATGATCCCGGTGGTGACGGTGGTCGGGTTGGAGCTTGGTTCCACCATCGCATTCGCCGTGGTGACGGAGAGTGTGTTCGCGTGGCCGGGAATGGGGAAGCTGATCATTGATTCGATCAACGTGCTGGATCGGCCGGTGATCGTCGCGTACCTGATGATGATCGTGCTGCTGTTCGTCACGATCAACCTGGTGGTGGACGTGCTTTATACCGTGTTGGACCCGAGGGTGCGGTTGGAGACTAAGGGGTGAGCGGCGTTGGTGGCAGCACCCCCTCCCCACAGCCCCCTCCCGCAGGAGGAGGGGGAGTATATACGGCGACAGGGGGGAGGGGTGAGGAAACCCCATTCCGCCGGTTCGTCTCCGAATTCGCGGCGTCCCATATTGCTCTTGCGGCGCTTGTCGTGTTCGTCCTCATCGGTCTCGCCGCGATCTTCGCCCCACTCATCACGCCGCAGAATCCCTACGATCTGTCACAGCTCGACATCATGGATGGCCGCCTGCCGCCGGGCTCCGCATCGGGGGCCGGCTACACCTATATGCTCGGCACCGACGACCAGGGTCGCGACATGTTCTCCGGCATCCTGTACGGCCTGCGCATTTCGCTCGGCGTCGGCATCGGTTCTGCATTCATCGCGTGCATCTTCGGCACCGCTCTCGGCCTGTTCGCCGCCTATTCCGGAGGACGCACCGACGCCGCCATCATGCGTCTGGTCGATCTGCAGCTTTCCTTTCCTTCCATTCTCGTGGCACTGATGATCCTCGCCATGCTCGGCAAAGGCGTGATGAACGTCGTGCTCGCATTGGTCATCGTCGAATGGGCGTACTACACGCGCACCGTGCGGGCCTCCGCCTTGGTGGAACGGCGACGCGAATACATCGAAGCAGCGGAATGCCTCGCGCTGCCGAAGCACCGCATCATCTTTCGCCATCTGTTTCCCAACTGCCTGCCACCGCTGATCGTCATCGCCACGCAGCAGGTCGCGCGCGCCATCGCGCTCGAGGCGACGCTGTCGTTTCTCGGCCTTGGCGTGCCGATCACCGAGCCGTCGCTGGGTCTGCTGATCGCCAACGGCTACCAGTATATGCTGTCCGGCAAATACTGGATCAGCTTCTATCCGGGCATCGCTCTGCTGGTCACCATCGTCGCGATCAACCTGGTCGGCGATCAGTTGCGCGACGTGCTGAACCCGCGGCTGCAACGGTGACCACTGCGACCCTCGAGGTGCGCAACCTGCGCACGCATTTCTTCACGCGCGCCGGCGTGGTGAAGGCGGTGGACGACGTGTCGTTCTCCATCGCGCGCGGACAGGTGCTGGGTCTGGTCGGCGAGTCCGGTTCCGGCAAGACGGTCACCGGATTCTCCATCATCGGCCTGGTCGATCCACCAGGGCGCATCGTCGGCGGGTCGATCCTGTATCAGGGCCAGGACCTCGCGAAACTCTCCGAGCGCGAGATGCGCACTCTGCGCGGCAACCGCATCGCGATGATCTTCCAGGACCCGATGATGACGCTGAACCCGGTCCTGCGCATCGACACGCAGATGATCGAGACGGTGCGGGCGCATGCGAAGGTATCGCACGCCGAAGCACGCTCGCGTTCGCGTGATGCCCTTGGCATGGTGGGGATCCCGAGCCCCGACGAACGCCTCGCAGCGTATCCGCATCAGTTCTCCGGCGGCATGCGGCAACGCGTGGCGATCGCCATCGCGCTGCTGCACCACCCCGATCTGCTGATCGCCGACGAACCGACCACGGCGCTCGACGTCACCATCCAGGCGCAGATTCTGGCCGAGGTGCAGAAGCTTGCGACAACCTACGGCACCGCGCTGATCTGGATCACGCACGATCTGTCGGTGATCGCCGGCCTCGCCGACGAGATCGCGGTGATGTACGCCGGCCGCATCGTCGAGACGGGCGCCGCGGAGGCCGTGCTCGACCGGCCTCTGCATCCGTATACACATGGCCTGATCGGCAGCGTGCCAAGCCGCAACCGGCGCGGCGAGAAGCTGCGGCAGATTGCCGGCATGACGCCCAGCCTGCTCAGCCTGCCGCCAGGCTGCGCCTTCCGCACCCGATGTGCATACGCCGACGCCGTGTGCGAGCAGGAACCGGAAGCATCGCAGCCCGTGCCGGGGCAGATCACTCGATGCTTTCATCCGCTGGTGGCTGTTCCGGCATGAACGCCACGCCGATCATCGAGCTGCGCGGCGTATCGAAGCGCTTCGGCCCAACTCACGACGCCATTGCGCGTCTCGCCCGTTCCGCCTCGCGTAAATTTGGCGCCGCCGCACAACGGAACGAGATCGTGCAGGCGGTCGACCACGTCGATCTCAGCGTGGCGCGCGGCGAGGTGGTCGGCCTGGTCGGCGAATCCGGCTGCGGCAAGTCGACGCTCGGCCGGATGGTCGCCGGCATCATGCCGCCATCCGACGGCACGGTCCTGTTCAAGGGCCAGGACATCACCACCTTGGCGCCGGACCTTGCGCGCGATGCCAAGCTCAAGGTGCAGATGATCTTCCAGGACCCCTACGCCTCGCTCAATCCACGCCTGCGCGTCGAGGACATCGTCGGCGAGGCCCCGCTCGTCCACGGCCTCGTCTCACGCGGCGACCTCGAGTGCATATCTCGATGCACAGCTACGCCGCGCCGGCCTCGATCCCAGCTTCCGTCGCCGCTATCCGCACCAGTTCTCCGGCGGCCAGCGCCAGCGCATCGGCATTGCCCGCGCACTCGCGGTAAAGCCTGAGTTCCTGGTGTGCGACGAGGCGGTCGCGGCGCTCGATGTCTCGATCCAGGCGCAGATCCTCAACCTGTTCATGGACCTGCGCCGCGAACTCGACCTCACCTATCTTTTCATCAGCCACGATCTCGGTGTGGTCGAGCATCTCTCGGATCGCGTGCTGATCATGTATCTCGGCCGCATCGTGGAGAGTGCTCCAGCCGAGGAAGTGTTCGCGCGGGCGAACCATCCCTACACCCAGGCACTGCTCGCCGAGGTGCCGCGCATCGAAATACGCAAGCGGCATTTCACCGCGATCAAGGGAGAGATCCCCAGCCCGCTCGCGCCGCCCCCGGGCTGCCACTTCCATCCGCGCTGTCCGCACGCGATGCCGCGCTGCAGCCAGGAGATGCCGGCCCTGCGCGAAATCGCCCCCGGCCACCGCAGCGCGTGCCATCTGAACGATGGGCGCTGAACGTCCTGTGACTTTTTCACCACTCCGCGTCGGTGTTGCGGGCGTCGGCCATTTCGGCCGCTTTCACGCGCTGAAGGTCGCGGCGTCCGGTCGTGCGACGTTGGCCGGCGTATTCGATCCTGATGCCGCACGCGCAAGGACGGTGGGTCTGGAGGTTGCCGCGCCGGCGATGGACTTCGCGACGCTGCTTGCGGCCAGTGACGCGCTGGTGATCGCGGCGCCGGCCGAGGCACACCATGCGCTGGCTGCCGAAGCGCTGCGGGTGGGGAAGCACGTGCTGGTGGAGAAGCCGATCGCCGCCACACTTGCGCAGGCCGATGAGCTCGCCGCGATGGCAGCGACGCGCGGCCTGGTATTGCAGGTCGGCCATCAGGAACGTTTCTCTGCCGCCTTCGCTGCAATCGAGGGAAGGCTCGGAGCCCCGCTCTATGTCGAGGCCACCAGAATTGCGCCGTTCAAGCAGCGCGGTACCGACGTGTCGGTGATCCTCGACCTGATGATACACGACCTCGACCTGATCCTGTCGCTGGTCGCGAGCGAGATCGAGAGTGTCGATGCGGTCGGCGCAGCGGTGGCCAGCGAGCATGCCGACATCGCCAATGCACGCATCCGCTTCGTCAACGGCGCAGTTGCGACGATCACTGCCTCGCGGGTCGCCATGCGCACCGAGCGGCGCATGCGCGTGTTCGCGCAGAACGGCTACCTGGCGGTGGACTTTGCCAACCGCCGCCTGTCAGCGATTTCGCGTGGAAGCGGCGCGCCGGTGCCGGGCGTTGCCGGCTTCGGCACCGAGGAGACTTCGTGGCAGGATCACGACTCGCTCGCCGCGGAACACGCCGCTTTCGTCGCCGCGGTGCTGGACGGCGCACCGGTGCTGGTGGATGCAGCGGCCGGGCGGCGCGCATTGGCGGCGGCGCTGATGGTGACCGACAGCATCCACGCCACCCGCGCGCGGATGGCGGCGTCAGGGCTGATCGAGAACATCGAGAACAGCGGCGGCGGCAGCATCTGACGGCATTCCGGCAGGCGGTCTGAGTGAACCCAGCACATCGCGACAGGCGGCACGCTGCGCCGCGGCAACCGCCGGATCGTCCAGCAGCGAACGCACCGATGCTGCCAGGCGACCCGGCGTGCACGCTTCCTGGATGAGTTCCGGCATCACCTCGCGCTGCGCCAGCAGATTGACCAGCGAAGCGTACTGCACGGTGATCAGGCGCCGCGCGATCGCCGCGGTCAGCGGATTAAGGCGATACGTCACCACCATCGGCACGCCGGCCATTGCCAACTCCAGCGTCGAGGTGCCGGACTTGGTCAAAGCGGCGGAGGAGGCGGCGAAGGCGTCGTGCTTGGCCTCCAGTTCCGTCACCACCACCGGCTGCCGCGGCCAGTTGCGCGCACCGTCGCCGACCGCTTGCGCGACTGGCGCGGCCACCGGAACCACCGGTACAACGTCCGGCAGACGCTGCAATGTGGCGCCGAGGATCGGCAGAAGCGGCGCAACCTCGGTGCGACGGCTGCCAGGCATGAGCGTCAGCACGCGCGCCGTCGGATCGATGTTGTGCATCGCTCGGAATCGCGCCGCGTCGCCGCGACCGGCGCCGCTCTCCAGCACAGGATGGCCGACGAACATGGCGGGCAGATCGTGGCGCGCGAAGAACTTCGGCTCGAACGGCAGCAGGCAGAGCAACTGGTCCCACAGACCGTGATAGTGCCGCACACGACCTTCACGCCACGCCCAGACCTGCGGCGCCACGTAGTGCACGCGCTTCACGCCGAGTGGCTGGATCGCCCGCAGCAGCCGAAGCGTGAAGCCGGGGCTGTCGATCGTCACCACCACATCTGGACGGCGTGCGGCGATGTCGGCGACCGTCTGGCGCAGCCGACGCCGCAGATGATGCAGGCGCGGCAGCACTTCGAGCAGGCCCATCAATGCGAGGTCCTGCATCGGGAACAGACTGGCGAGGCCTTGCGCCGCCATCTGCTCGCCGCCAATGCCGGCGAAGGTGAGATCCGGCCGTCGCGTTCGGAGTGCGGCCATCAGTCGACCACCCAGCACATCGCCGCTCGACTCGCCGGCCACCAGATAGACCAGCGGCACTACGACAGCGCGTGCGCCAGGAGCGGCGTCAGAGTGCGGTGATGCGCGATCGGCGAAGGAGTATCCGGTGGAACCGTCATGCCGATCCGATCGTGCCACCATGTTGGAATACCGACACGCGCGGTGCCGAACAGGTCATAGGCGGACCCTGCCACGAACAGACAATTTTCCGCCGCCACGCCCAGTTCGCTCAGTGCGAGCCGATAAGGTCGCGGATCCGGTTTGTAGTGGCCGGCACGTTCGGCGGTGACAATCACGCTGAACGGAACCGGGATGCGGCCCGCTGCCAGGCGGCCGAGTGCCTCAGAGCAGTTGGTGACCACGCCGATCTGCATGCCGGCGGCATGCAGCTTGCCGAGTACATCGCCGGCTTCAAGCCAGGGCTCGATGTCGCCATAGCGGGCCGCGAGTTCGTCGGCGAGCCGGCGCGGCAGTCCGACCGTTTCGGCAGCATTGGCGACGACGTCTTCGTAGGGCTGATAGCGACCGGTCCGGTAGGTGATTGCCAGATACTCCGCGCGCCAGCGACGGCCGGCCTCCTCGTCGCCAGCTACGGCATTCCACAGCGTCCAGCTATCCAGCAGGCCGGTCAGCAGATCGAACAGCACGGCATCGTAGCGTCGGGTCATGTCAGCAGTTCTCGACAGCCCAGATCGTCGATCGCCAGAAAGATGCGCTCCATGTGATTCCACCAGATGACGGGGGGAATGTCGTGTGCCGCCTGCCACACTGGCGTCGCCATCTGCCATAAGGCCGCCCAGCGATAGTCGTCGTCCAGCGTCTGACGGTCATAGCCACGCACGCCATGGGCGAGCAACGTCGCGTGGTAGCGGTCCAGCAATGCGCGTTCCAGGCGGTGCCGTCGGTCGGGATACCAGTGCAGCGCCATCATATAGGCGAGGTCGCTGGTGGCGATGCCGATCCGCCAGCCGTCCCAGTCGAACAGCCGCACATCGTCCCCGCCGTCACGCGGCAGGAAGACGTTCCACACATGCGCGTCGCCGTGAATGAGTGTGACGTCGCGATGCGTATGATAGCGCTGGAGCAGACGCGGTCCGGCGTCGAGCAATCGCTCGTACAGCATTCGACGTTCGCGCGGCAGGGAATCGCCGAGGCGATCGGCGAAGCGGGCAAAATGCGCCGCCAGATCCCGCAGCATGTGATCCGACGCCGCGGCGTCCCGCCAGGTGCCGATCGAGTTGCCCAGACCCGGATCGTCCCACCATGCGGCATGGAATCGGGCCCATGCAGCCACGATCCTCTGGCACTGCTCCGTCGTGGGAGGCAGAGGCCACGCGGTGGCGAGGGAGTGAGTGTCGGTGAGGTCCTCGAGCAGCAGATGCCAGGACTTTGTCGTCGGGTCGCAGTGCGCCTCGAAGCACCGTGGCACGATGCATCGCGGCAGTGACGCGGCGACGTCGGTATAGAATGCAACTTCCTGGCGGCCGCCATTCCAGCGGGTGTCCGCGCGATCCGGGTGAGGTGTCTTGAGGATCACGGAACGCGGCGCGTCTGTCGTGTCATTATCGTAGACGAGGCGCAGGCGCATGATCTGCGAGAGGATGGTGGGGCGAGAGCTCTCGACAACAACGTCGCGCACGCAGGCGTCGCCAAGCGCGCCGGCACGGCGCAGTGCCTCGGTGAGGTGCGCAGGGTCGGCGGCCGCTGGCAGGTGTTGCGTCGTCAAGACCATCCCGCGCCTTTCAGTGGCCGTGGCCGCCGTACAAGGTCTCTGGTGATACCAATGGAGCAGCGATCTCCACCAGTTCGCCATTCTGCGCGGCACGGAAGAAGCAACTTCGCCGGCCGGTGTGGCAGGCGACGCCATCCTGATCGACCAGCAGCAGCAGCGTGTCGCCGTCACAGTCGATGCGCAGTTCTTTGAGGTGCTGCACCTGGCCGGAGGTCTCGCCTTTGCGCCATAGCGCGTTGCGGCTGCGGCTGAAGTAGCAGACGCGATTGGTGGCGATCGTCTCTACCACCGAGTCACGGTTCATCCAGGCGAGCATCAGCACCTCGCCGGTGTCATGCTGCTGCGCGATGGCGGGAACCAAGCCCCCGGCGTCGAAGCGGATGGCGGCCAGAATGTCTTGTTCAGTCATGGCTGCTATATTGGAGTGGAGCAGCCCGTTGGGAAGGATCAGGGCTCCGCCCTGAAACCCGCCAGAGGGCTTTGCCCCCTGGCCCCCAGCAAAGGCGGAGCCTTTGCGATCCATCCGTTTCCGCAATCCCGGGCGAAGCCTCGATTTCCATTGCGCACTGACACAATTGTCCGGACGATCCCGCATGCACCGCTCGCTACCCCTCATGTTCCGATCGTTGATGTACGCGCTGCGCGGCGGCTTCCTGGCGCGCCCTCTGGTCATCGCGTTGCTGCTGGGTACGGCCGGCGCCGTGGCCGCGCACGCGCGCGATCTCGCCGGCGGTGAACGATCCGAGCACGGCGATCAGTTGCATCGATCAACTCAGCCGCATCATGATCCGCTAGGTCGGCCGCGTACGGCCGCCGTCGCATCTGTATGACCTGCCGAACGTGCTGCGCGTCGTGCTGCCCTGGATCGGCTTCAACGGCCTGGTTGATACTGCGTTCGAGCAGATCCGCCATTACGGCACGGGCGATGTCGCGGTGAGCCTGCCCTGCTTCGCGCCTACGCCGACATTGCCGGCACGCTACGCGATCCGGCGCCGCGCGACGTGCTGGACCCGCGCGCGCAGGCCGTGGTCGCGGGCTGTGAGGCACGCCTGCCGGACACGGACCTGGCCAGGCTGCGCAGACGGTGCCGTGCCTCTTGCGGAGTTCCCGCGGTGACGCCTTATGTCGGCCAGCCGGTGCGGATCGGATCCCTGCCGTCCCATCCCATGGCCGCCTCGCGTACCGCATCGAAAATGTGCCGGCGCATCGGGGTGGCATGCGACATCTCGATGATCGTGCCGGGATGCCCCTCGTTGCGAAAATACACGAACCGGCCGCGCGGCGCGTCGCCCTCCTGACCGACCACATAGCCGGCCGCAAGCGCACGGTCATAGAGCTCGTCGTAGTTCTCCGGCCAGCTCGACCAGTGCTGTAGCCCACCCGTGGGGTTCGCAGCCAGGAAGTCGCGGCCCATCGACGGATGGTCCGAACGCTGCTGGATCAGCTCGATCTGCATCTCGCCCGAGTTGGCGAGCGCGATCGACAGGTGGATGTCGTCGTACGGCTTCCCGCCGTAGCTGAACGAGGTCAATGGCAGGCGCTCGGCATAGAACCACGGACCGACCCCGCAGACCTCGATCCAATGCCGCATCGCGGCCTCGATGTCGGGGACGACATAGCCCATCTGGCGCAGCGGTCCGAACAGCCGGCTCATGACGCGTCCTCCATGTTGTGGAGAAGCAATCTTGTGGCTCATGCGACTGCCATTCAAGGCAGCCACCCCAGACCTCGTCCAGGTCGGGGCGCTCAGATGCACTTCCGCAGTGCGATAAGAAGGCCGGCTCAAGGGGCGACTTGGATAAAGCGGACGGCATCCTTCAGGGTGCGAATATTGCTCGCGTCCGTCCGGTCAATCTCGACTGCGAACTCGTCTTCGAAAGCGATCATCAGCTCGGCGATGTCGAGGCTGTCCGCGCCAAGATCCTGGCCGAAGGAGGTATTGGGCTCGATCACGTCTTCAGCGACGCCCAAATGACTTGCGACGATCTGTCTTACTCTATTGGTCACATCAGACATCTGCATGGTACCCTACGCCAGTGCATAAAACGGGGGAGGCCATTTCAATGGCTTATGCAGCACGATTAATTCCGCTTCATATTAGCAAAGCGTACTGGATCTGTAGCTTCGGGAGGCCCGAGGTTTGAGCAAACAAGGTAGTAGATAAAAGTATCAACTACACTGCAGGCACATGCCCGAGGCAACGATTGGCGGCGGCTCGGAGATTACGCCCTCGACCCTCACCTATCGATCTAGTCCGAGGGAGTTCGACAAGTGTGACTGGATGGACCTTTCGCCCCGCAACCCTCTGAATGATCTAGTCCGCGGCCAGGGAAATCAGCGGCTGAGGCAAGAGGTCTATGACCAGGACTAAGACCCTTCCTCATCCGATCGGTACCGTATTGCCGGTTTGACCAACGCCTCCGTAACGAACATTCTGAGCAGGCCCAAATCGCATTGGTCCGCCATATCATTGAGCGGGCCCCTATACATGGGGGAAAGAAGTGAAAGCTGTAATCCAGTCAGGCGGCAAAGGCATGCGCCTGCGGCCGTACACGACCATATTGCCGAAGCCGCTCATGCCGGTTGGATCCAAGCCTGTCTTGGAACTCCTGCTCAAATGGCTGCGCAGAAACGGGATACACGATGTTTACATCACCACTGGGTACCTTGGCCACCTGATTCGCAGCTTTTGTGGCGACGGACACCAATGGAACCTTCGCATCAACTATACAGACGAGCCTGAGCCGCTGGGTACCGTGGGCGCGTTGAGTCTGCTGCGCGACGAACTCGATACCCGGTTTCTGGTCCTCAACGGCGATCTTCTGACCGATCTGAACCTGAACGCCTTTGTTTCATGCCACCGAGAGAGTGGCTCGCCTCTGACGATCGCAACAGTCGAGAAAGATATCCGGCTGGACTTCGGGATCATTGAGGGCAAGGACAATCGCGTCAGCCGCTTCCGGGAAAAGCCGCATCTTCGTCATCTCGTGAGCATGGGCGTCTACTGTATGGAACCCGAGATGCTGGACCATATCCCGCATGGCATTCCATTCGGGTTCGACGATCTCATGTACCAAATGCTTGATTTGGGAGTTCCGGTCAGCACATTTCTGCATAGCGGCTTCTGGCTTGATATCGGCCGGCCGGAAGATTTCCAAAAGGCACAGGAACTCGGTTGGGACGACGGTGCGCCGGCGTTCGAAATGGCACCTTTGGAGTTCGAAACGGTTTAGGTCGTATCGCTAAACGGATCACGATGGGAGGCCGAGCTTCAGCCTCCGGGCAGGCATTGCCGAGGAGCGAGGACGAAGCTGTTGGCCGGTCCTCGGCAAAGTCGGTCACTCTCAATGAGAAACGAAAGGATAATCGGGTGGTTGCCGGGTACTCTGTATCGGACCATCCCCGGCCACCAATCGAGTGGCATGCCGACCATCGTTCGCACTCGAGCGGTCAGGTCGATGTGTCGCCTGGTGTGCTAATTCTCGTCGAGCGACGGGAATTCATCCGGGGTTGTCTGACCTGTTGGCTGGATAAGCATTGCAGCGAAATCGCAGCTATGCCCGTGGCCGACGTCGAATCCGCCTTGCGGCCGGATCTGCTGTCTCGTTCGGTGGCTGCTGTCATCGGCATGGAGGCCTCAGAGCAACATGACTGGCTATACAGCCAGGTCGCGTGGCTGCGCGCGAGGCATACGAGGCTTCCGATAATACTGGTTGTTGAATCAGACCAGACCCAGGCGGCCTCCGACCTGGCCGCCCAACTGGATCTGCAGGGCTACATCCCGACGTTCAGCAGTTTGGAAGTTGCCGCGGCAGCCGTCCACCTGGTGGTCGCCGGTGGCAGCTATTTCCCACGCCCGCACAGCGAGGAGCCGCGGCGAAGGGAATTGCTGCTCGGCCGTGAAGAGCTGGCTGCAGGCCGCGTGAGGATTGCCGAACTGACAGCGCGCGAGCGGGCGGTACTCGGGCTGCTGGGCAGCGGCATGCCAAACAAGGTCATCGCCCATCGGCTCGGCATGTCGCTGAGTACCGTGAAGGCTCACGTACATCATATCATCCGAAAACTGAAAGTCGGGAATCGGACCGAGGTTGCACTGCTTGTGCAGCACCTATATCCGGGAACGACGGAAATATCTGACGCCGGTGCGCCCCCCATCGCCATGGCGCTGGACCCTCGATCCGCCATCTGCGCGACAATGGCAGACGCCGAGGCCTCTGTTGACAGCAGGGGTGAGGACAGTCCGTGAAGCCTGTTGCGCAGGCTGGCTGACGCCGAAAATACTTTCCCTCGCATCAGCCGTCGTGCCGAACTCGAGGTGGAGCAAGGTGGACCGGGATTGATTCGGCGCGATGAAACCGTCACGTTCAGCGCATGCCGGATTTCGCCCGCAGAATCCCCGAGGGTGACAATCGCGAGCGCCTGATCTGCGCTGATTGTGGTCATATTGCCTATGACAACCCGAAAGTCATCGTCGGCTCGGTCATTCTTGCCAACGATTCTGTATTGATGTGCCGCCGCCCCATAGAGCCGTGGCGCGGGTTCTGGACCCTCCCCGCCGGCCACCTGGAACATGGCGAGACACTGGAAGAGGGCGCGGCTCGCGAGGCCTGGGAGGAGGCTCAGGCCGACATCGTGCTGGACGGCATCCTCGGGGTATTCAGCATCAGCCGCATCGGTCAGGTGCAGGTGATCTTTCGCGCCCGCTTCGCATCACCGGACGAGCCGCGTTTTGCCGCCGGCCCCGAGAGCCTCGAGGTGGCGCTGTTCACGTTGCCGCGGATTCCGAGCGACGCCATTGCCTTCCCGTCCGTCATCTGGGCGCTTGATGCTTGGCGCGACGCCGGGTCCGGGCCGCTCGGCGTGCCCGCGGGCAACCCGGCAAGCGACCCGCGGGGAACCAATCATCGCGTGCGGCCCACATCCGGAATTGGCCAATGAAGCAACCCTGTTGGGTTGTGCTCGCGCTGCTCGCCACCACTGGCGCCAGCCCACCGAGCCGTCTGCCGGAGCCGCCGATCCCACCGGCGCATCCGCCGACAGCCCAGTCTGCGCCCGTACCGAATCCCGATGCACAGGCGCCGCTGTCGGCTGAACAGCAGGGTGCGCGCGTGAGCGTGCAGGACTTCCGGGCCGATCGTTCTGGCCAGGGGTTCGGCTACACGCCCGGCTCACAGTTCCAGACAAGCGAGGACAAGCGGCCCATACAAACACCGGGCGTGGCTGTACAGGTGCCCCTGCACTAAGGCGCCCATGACGTTAAATCGGCTGCGTATGATCCAGATCAATCGGGCGGCGGACCCGATGGCATATATGCCGAACGCACCGCAGCTACAGGGAGGGGAACGGGCATGGCCCTGAAGGACATACTGGTACATCTCGACAGCACGCCGCGCTGCGCCACGCGGCTGGAGATAGCCGCCCGCCTGGCGATGCAGCACGGCGCCCACCTGACCGGCCTGCACGTGATCGATATTCCCTCGGCCAATTACTTCTACGGCGCGGCGATGCCGTTCGTGCCGGCCAACCCGGAAGAGATCGTGCAGCGTATCCGCGCGGAGGCGAGCGAGGCGGCCAAGCCGGTGGAAGCGGCGTTCCGCGACTGCCTGCGCCGCAACGGAATCGAGGGCGAATGGCGGATAGCGGAAGGCTCCCCGTCGGCGACCGTGGCGCTGCACGCGCGCTACACCGACCTCAGCGTCGTCGGCCAGCCCAATCGCGATGAACCGCAGGATTCGGATGCGGTGACGGTGACGACGGTGATGACGTCCGGCCGCCCAGTGCTGGCGGTACCATTCGCTGGCGAGTTTCCCACGATCGGCGAACGGGTCTTGGTCGCCTGGAATGCCAGCCGCGAGGCGGCGCGCGCGGTGAACGATGCGTTGCCGCTGCTGATTGGCGCGAAGCAGGTAACGGTGCTGGCCATCAACCCCCAACGCGGCGTCGGCGGGCATGGCGACGTGCCGGCGGCGGATATCTCGCTGCACCTCGCGCGCCACGGGCTGAAGGCGGAGGCGGCGCATACGGTGGCGCGGGACATCGCTGATGGCGAGGCGCTGCTGTCGTATGCCGCCGATATTGGTGCCGATCTCATCGTCGCCGGTGCCTACGGGCACTCGCGGGCACGCGAACTGGTGTTCGGCGGGGTGACCCGCACGCTGATTGCGGAGATGACTGCGCCGGTGCTGCTGTCGCATTGAGATTCGCCCGGGCGATCGATACTGCGGTCATGCGGTTGTGCCGAACGTCCAGGTTGCGCTCTTGATCATGGCGGTTGCCCTGAGCTTGGCAGCTGCCGCGTTTCAACACAGAGAAGGCAGGCGAGAACCACTGAGTTCACGGAGACAGTAGGAAATGGCGCTTCGCGCGGAGCGCAAGGATTAGCTTCTCGCCGCACTCCCTGGCTCCAAGTATCCGGAGTCATAGAACAGTGAGATGTGTGTGCTGTCATTGCGAGGAGCCCAGCGACGAAGCAATCCCCCCATCATAAGTTCGCCTCATCGAACGATGATTGCTTCCCGGATCACGTCCGGGACCGCTGCGCTCCTAACAAGAAACCATGAGCAGACTGTGCCGCGCGCATCAAGGGAAGACGTGGATGGCCGGCCTGCGCCGGCCATGACCAGTAAGGGTTACATCCAGCGCGGTTTGCCGTCAGACGGGTGTGGAACTCGCAATGACAATGTCGGCGTGACTGCGCGAGGCACCAGCCATGGGATAGTTTGCATTTGACCGACCAGCCAGTCCTGACCGGAGCGACACAGCCGATGGACGTTGCGAGTGAACGTGCAGAGGTAATTGACGGACCTCGCGATGGCGCCACGGATGTGGCAAGTGACGAACTCGGCCCCGAGGAAGTCTGGCGGGAGCCGGTAGACCGGCTGCTCAAACGACTGGCGACGACCGAGGCGGGCCTTGCGAGCACTGAGGTGCAATCGCGACTGGCGCTCTACGGACCCAACGACGCGGCGACCGTCAGGCGTTCACCGCTCTGGCTGCAGTTCCTAATTCGGTTCCGCAACCCACTGGTCATCATCCTGCTAGTGGCGAGCGCATTGTCTGCGGCGAACGGCGATGTCGCGAGCTTCGTCATCATCATCTTCATCGTGACGCTTAGCATCACCATGGATTTCGTCCAGGAAACCCGGGCCCAGAATGCCGTCGAAGCCCTGCGCCGCTCGGTCGCGGTGCAGGCAACCGTGCGGCGCGATGGTGCGAAACTATCGCTGCACTTCGACCAACTGGTCCCTGGCGACATTGTCGAACTTATTGCCGGCGATCTCGTTCCGGCAGACTCGCGTTTGCTCGAAAGCCGCGACCTGTACGTCAACCAGGCTCTCCTGACTGGCGAACCTTATCCCGCCGAAAAGAGCGCCAGCGACGCAGCGTCGGGCGCGGAAAATCCTGCTGGCGCGTCCAACGCGGTGTTTGCCGGCACGTCGGTGATCAGCGGCACCGCGACCATACTCGTCTGCCGCACCGGCAGCAGAACAGCGCTCGGACATCTCGCCACCAGCCTGGCCGAGAAGCCACCCGCCACCGCATTCGCCATCGGCATTCGTCGCTTCGGCATGCTGATCATGCGGTTCACCGTGTTCATGGTGCTGTTTGTCCTGGTCGTGAATATCTTCTTCAACCGACCGTTGCTTGAATCTCTGATGTTCGCGGTGGCGCTCGCTGTAGGGCTGACTCCCGAGTTGCTGCCGATGATCGTCACGGTCACGCTCGCCAGATCCGCCATGCAAATGGCTCGGCGAAAGGTAATCGTGAAGCGCCTGTCCGCGATCCACGATCTGGGTGCCATGGACGTGCTGTGCACCGACAAAACCGGCACGCTGACGGAAGCCACTATCAAACTTGTCCGCACGATCGACGGAGCCGGTGGCGAGAGCGTATCGGCGCACGCTTACGCCTTCATCAACAGCCAGTTTGAAAGCGGCATGAAAAGCCCGTTGGACACGGCGATTCTGGCTGCGCATCCGTTCGATATGACAGGTTGGAGGAAGCTCGACGAAGTGCCGTTCGATTTCGAGCGGCGGCGCGTCTCGGTGCTCGTCGAACACAACACTGAGCACCGGTTGATCGTCAAGGGCGCACCGGAAGAGCTGCTGCGTCTGTCGCAACGATACACAGCGGCGGGCGGCGTGGAGCGGCCGCTGGACATCGAGACGCGCCGTACCTTCGAGGCCACGCTCGACGCGCTCGGTGCGCAGGGGTTCCGGGCGCTGGCGATCGCAAGCAAACTGGTTGACGGCGGCCACCGGACCATCGCGACCACCGATGAGAGCGACCTTGTGTTCGCCGGCTTCGCGGCCTTCCTCGACCCGCCGAAGGCCAGTGCCGGAGCAACGATCCGGGCAATGGCGGAGGCCGGCATCACGGTGAAGGTGCTGACCGGCGACAACGAGTTTGTGGCGCGCCATGTCTTCGGTGAGATCGGTGTACCGGTGACGGGCGCGCTGACAGGCGAGGTGCTGGAGCATCTCACAGAGGAGGCGCTCATCGGGCAGTTGCCCCGCATCAACCTGTTCTGCCGTGTCAATCCACAGCAAAAACTTCGTGTCCTACTGGCGCTGAAGCGACTCGGACATGTCGTCGGCTTTCTCGGTGACGGCATCAACGACGCGCCGGCGCTGCACGCGGCCGATGTCGGGATCTCGGTAGATGGTGCGGCCGACGTCGCGCGTGCGGCTGCCGATCTGATCCTGCTCGAACACGACCTGTCCGTGGTTCGTGAAGCCGTGGTGGCCGGGCGCAGCACGGTCCAGAACGTGTCCAAATACGTGCTGATGGGTGCGAGTTCCAATTTCGGCAACATGTTCAGCATGGCCGGGGCGGCGCTGATCTTGCCTTTCCTGCCGATGCTGCCAATCCAGATATTGCTCAACAACCTCATCTACAACGTATCCGAGATCGCCATTCCGTTCGATCATGTCGATCCGGAATCCGTCATCAGACCAGTGAAGTGGGACGTTAAACTGATCGAGCGCTTCATGCTGGTGTTCGGACCAGTGAGCTCCATCTTCGATTTTCTGACATTCTACGCCTTGCTGTATCTGTTCAACGCAGGCGAGGTGCTGTTTCAGACTGGCTGGTTCATCGAGTTGATGACGACCCAGATACTGGTCGTCTTCTGCATAAGAACGCGGCGGCGGTTCTACCGGAGCAGGCCATGCGATTTCCTTATCGGCATGACGCTGGCGGCGGTTGCCGTCGCGGTCGTGCTTCCGCTGCTTTCGTTCGGTCGATGGTTTGGCTTCGTGATGCCGCCGCCGTCGTTCTTCGTATTCTTGACAGGTGCGACACTCGCCTATCTTGCACTGGTGGAAGTGACCAAGGCCATCTTCTACCGTTTCACGGCCCCGCGCTGATCACTCACCACGCAAAGCGCGGAATGGTCGCAATCGGCGCGACGCCTGCCTCGATCGCCAAAACCTCCGCTCTGGCAAGGTCGTAGCTCCCCGATCCGTCCACCAGCGCTTCGCCATGAATCCCGCTCAGCACCCAGCAGGCCGCAACATCGACACCCGCCGCTCCGGCGATGTCGGTGTGCAGTGCATCACCAACCGCCAGCACGCGTCCGACCGTTACTCCGAGACTTTGTAGCACCGGCTGGTAGATCGCCGGGTCCGGCTTGCCAAGCGAGCGCACGTCGCCGCCCAGTTCCTGATAGCGCAGCGCCAGCGAGCCGGCGCACAGCACACGCACCCCGCCACGGATCACCTGCATATCCGGGTTGGCGCAGATCATCGGCAGGTGATGGCCCGCGCAGTCCCGCAGCACGTCCTCGAATTCGGCCATCTCGGTGGGATTGCGATGATCATCGGGACCGGTGTTGAGCACGAAATTCGCGTCCGCGGGCTCAGCCACCTTGGTCAGGTTCAGGCCCTCTAGCACGCCGCGGTCGCGTTCCGGGCCGAGATGGAAGACGCGCTCACCGAGTTCCGCCCACCACAGGTCGGGCGGCCGCCGCAAGGCGCGGCGCACCGCCTCGCCGCTGGTCAGGATATCACTGTAAAGGTCGTCTGGAATGCCCATCGTGCGCATCATCGCCTGAGCTGCGTCATTCGGACGCGGCACGTTGGACAGCAACAAGGTGCGCTTGCCCGTCTCGCGGAGCCGGACAAGGCAATCGACGGCATGCGGAAAGGCATTCACCCCGTCATGGATGACCCCCCACAGATCGAGAATGAAGCCGTCATACCGGTCAGCGAGGGGGGCGAAGCCTGGCAGGTGTTCCATCAGCCGTATTCTGCCAGACGCTGCGCGTCTTTGCCCACCGCATCCTGCACGCGGGCGAAGCCCTCGGCGCTCAGGGCAGCGGTGAGTTCGCGCTTCAGCCGCGGTATCAGCGCCGGGCCGGCATAGGCGAAGGCGGTGTAGACCTGCACCAGCGACGCGCCAGCGCGAATCTTGGTCAGTGCCTGTTCGCCGGTAGAAATGCCACCAACACCGATCAGCGCGAGTTGTCCACGCGCCAGCAGAAAGGCCCTGGCCAGCACCGCGGTGGAGAGCCGGAACAATGGCGCGCCGGACAGACCGCCCGCCTCACGCGCCAGCGGCGAACGCAGTCCCGAGGGCCGAGATATGGTCGTGTTCGACACGATCAGTCCCTGGACGCCCCCGGTGACACAGGTCTCCACCAGCGCCGCCAAGGCATCGTCGCTGATATCTGGCGCGATCTTCACCAACAGTGGCGGACGGGTCGGCGTGCGCTCTGCAACGGCGCGCAGGATCGCGCGCAACTGTGTCTCGCCCTGGAGATCGCGCAGGCCCGGCGTATTCGGCGAGGAGACATTGATCACCGCATAGTCGGCATGCGGCGCAACTCCGGCGATCAGCGAAGGATAATCACGTTCGGGATCGGCGTCCTCCTTGTTGATGCCGACATTGGCGCCGAGTACGACGGGGCCGCGCAGACGCTGCGCGAGTTGGGCGAGATAGGCATCCAGACCGGCATTATTGAAGCCCATGCGGTTGATCACCGCCTCATCCGCCGTCAACCGGAATAGCCGCGGCCTTGGATTGCCCGACTGCGGCCGCGGCGTCACCGTTCCGGTCTCAACGAAGCCGAAGCCCAGGCGCATCAGCGCGGGCACTGCACGCGCGTCCTTGTCGAACCCGGCGGCGAGGCCGATCGGATTGACGAACCGCCGCCCCAGTACCTCGACTGCCAGACATGTGGGGTCGGCCTCGCGCGATCGTCCGGCAAGACCGAGGCGCAGAGCGGTCAGGGCCAGACGGTGCGCCCGCTCCGGATCGACCCGTCGCATGAGTGGCGTGAAGGCGGATGCGATCGCGGGCGTCATGAGTGGGAAGGGTTATGCCTGCCGTCGCCCCGCCACGATAGCCGGCAGGCGCGTCTCACCTTGCCGTATCGACCCATGCCCTGAGCTGTGTGTAGCTGTCGGCACACGCTACCCGCGCGTTCTCGGTTTGCCGCGCCGCGCGCACGGCCGTAAGCGCCCATGCGCCGAGTTGCTCGACAGTGCGCGGCCGGCGTGGAGCCGGCGGCACCGACACGCCTCCCTGGCAACGCTCCGGGCCTGGCTCCGGGCCAGGCGACCTACGTGGCGGCAGAGGTGCGCAGGACACGGCAAGGATTACCGCGGGCAGGATCAAGGCGGCCGCGCGCATCACCGCCGTGCACCTGGCAGTGGCACGTTGCTCGCGCGGGTGATCGAGCTCATGTCGCTGTGCAATTCCACCATCTGGCGCTCGACCACACCAATGCGTGTGTCGAGGTTGCCGTACCGGGCATCGACGTCAGCGAGCCGCTTCTCGGCCTGGTCAATCCGCGCGCGAGTATCGGGCAGTGCATTGAGCTGCTGGCGGACATCGGCAAGCCCAACCGCCACCGCCTGGCGGAGCTCGGTGATCTGCCCGGAGACGCTCGACTGCAATTCCGCCAGTCGGCGCTCATTGTCCTGGCCGCGATTGGCGTTCAGCACGAACCAGTAGACGAGGGCGATCAGCAGCGAGGCGACCTGTATACCTTGCAGCAGGGCGACCAGGCTGAATTCCCACACCACCCGCAGGCGTTGCCCGGGACGTTCGGCCTCACTCATGGCCGATATTCTCCGCAGCTTGCCATGCGATGCACCGACGACGAGGATCCCGCATGTGTGGAACGAGCCCTATCTGGAAACCTGTTGCCGCTCGGCGCTTCACAGGCTGATGTTGAGCGGCGCTGTGGGCCGGCCGGCTGGCCTGAAGGACGGCTCCTGCCTGGAGCGGCTGGCCGCGATGGGTCTGGCCGAGAACCGGCGGGACGGACGGTACGCGATCACCGAGGCCGGCTCTCTCAAGCACGAGCGCGAAGTGCTCAAACGACCGACACGGCCGCGGTAAGCGATCACACCAGTGGCGCGGTGATGATTTCGCCCGCGGTGCCCGAGGCGATGGTGACGATGCGGCCTCCGTCGGATGCCGAGACGATCATCATGTCGCCCTCAGCCAGCATGTCGGCGGCGTCGGCGAAGAAATCGACTTTCTCGAGTTGGTTGAGCCGATCCTTGCCAGCCTTGTAGTGCCACAGCGTGAAGCCGTTGGCGTAGGCGAGCACGGAGAGATTGCGGATGGCGAAGGCCATGGCTGGGGGTCCCTTCGGGCAAAAAGAAAGGGGCCGCCGCGGATTGCGGCAGCCCCTTGAGGTTTGAGGAGGAGAAAGGTCAGCGGGCACAGTCCGCCCGTTGACTGCGACAGACTATGGAATGAGATCGCCCTTTGTCAAGCAAATTTTCCTATTTGTAATCATCCCACAATCCCCTTGGCCCGCAAGGGCCACTCGAGCCGCTCCAGAGCCTCGCGCCACAACCTCCAGTCGCAGCGCTCAACCGGGAGCGCCGGATTCGGCGAAGCCTGCCGCTCGCCCCAGATGCGCAGAATGCGCGCGTGCGACAAGATCGATACGGCGCCGGCGATAAAGCCCGTCCAGGCATTTCACAACGTCGTCCGGCTCACATGGGCGCACGATCAGGCCCTGATTGGCCCTAAAACGGGCGCCCTCGCGCCGCGCCATCAGTGCGGCCATGGTCCAGAGCCATGCCTCCTCCGCGTCGCGGAATGGTTGGCAGCGGCGATAGGGGGCAATTTTGGGGTGGAGATCAGACTGTACCCGGTTGGCTTTCGCACCCATGGCTCGTCTCCTTTTGAGGCGATCTCTAAGAACATAAGACGAACGTATAAACCATAGGTTGCATATGAATGGCAAGCATCAACCGCAATTGACACAGAAAATTTTCCTTGGGGCTGCCGGCCACATGCGTGTACGGTGCGTCGAGATGCGTCGGTCGGACCGAGTGTGGCAAACCGGGCCGCTTCAAGTCGGTCAAGAATGTTGGCAGTGAAGAAGGCGGGCGCCGGGATGAGCCCTTCCGTAGCGAAACCTCAACGAAGCGGTCGGTGTGGACTAGGTCCGGGCGCCCGCACCACCCAGCATCTCGGGCGGTAGCCAGACCCGCGTCACGTGCCATGCCCCGTCGCGGAGATCCATTTGAAGACGAATCGGCGTGAAATTGCCTGACGTTCCCAGGTCCACCATAAAGGCTGACGGACTGACGAAAAACGCCCAGCTCACGCGTACTCCGTCGCTTTTGGCAACTCGTTTTGGATCAGGCTGCTGCGTCGCCGCGACCAGCGCCTCAGGCGTTACCCGCTTGTCCACCGTATTGGTTGCGATGCCGCGCACGAAGCCCGCACCGAAGGGCGGAAGCTGGCCGCCGTTCTGCGCTGGCTCCGGTTGCTCGACCACATAGTCGCAGATGTCTTCCTTGATCCCCTCGCGCACCGAGGCCCAATCGACCATGGATTCCAGTTTCACCGCATCGCCCTGCCGGACGGCCTGGCCCAGCTCATACAGAGCCACATAAGGATACAGGCCATAGGCAAAACCCGTCGTCAGTAAGACTCCAATCAGCGGCTTCTGGCCCACCATTGTCGCGCGCACCTCCTGGCCACTCGCGGTTTCTAGTGGCTACTACGAACCAATTCGTGTCCAGTTAACAGCGATTGCGGATTACAACCGCTTGAGACCGCAAAAGTCTTCGAGAGCATGGCACGTCCGGTCGGAGTCGTCACGCGCGAAATAATCCTAAAGTTCCAACCGGTTCGGACAAATGCCCACCAACCGCTCATAAGATTTCTGGATCGATGGCTCCTTCGGTAATGAACGCCAGGACGCGGCTGGACACGTCCAGCCCCAATAGCTCGCATGAAGCAGGGTCGGACGACGCGAGAAGGCAGCCGGCGAGGCCCGCGACACCGGATTCGCCGCCAACGATGCCCAACCCGGCGAGAAGCCCCATGCAGGCCACCGCCGCCTCGTCGGGGATCGCCATGAAAGCCGCGGCACTGTGATTGAGTTCCTGCCAAGCCACCTGGCTCGGCTCGCCACAGGCGAGGCCCGCCATCAGGGTGTCGAGATTACCCGGAACAGCGATGGGCTGACCCACTTCCGCGCTCGCCAGCAAACAGGCCGCCCGGTCGGGCCCCACGGGGGAGCGGGCAACGCCGGAGCGGGCCGAAATCGCGCCCGTATCTGCACCGAGACCGCGGCAGCAACACCGCCAACGCCCGCCTGGACGAAAACATGTGTCGAGCGTTCACCCTTCCATTGGTCGGCCGCCTCGTCCGCCATCGGCCGGTAGCCCTGCATGATCTGCTGTGGCACCTCGGAGTAGCCGCTCCAGGACGTATCCGAGACGATGAACCACCCGTTCGCCGCCGCCTGTCGCGCGGCCTCCCGGACAGCATCGTCATAGGTGCCGGGCACCCGACGGACCTCGGCGCCGTATCGGGCGATCGCGTCCACACGTCCCTGGCTCACGCTGCCGTGGACGAAGATTACACACCTGCAGTGGAAGCGCTGCGCGCCCCAGGCGACGGCACGGCCGTGATTGCCATCGGTGGCACAGGTGACGGTGATGCCCTCGGTCACATCGCGGTAGCCGCCCTTGGCGAGTTCGGCCGACAGCGCCTCCGACGGAAAGCCGCGCTGCGCCAGCGCGGTGGCCAACACGCATGCCACCCCCTAAGCACCGCCAAGCGCCTTGAAGCTGCCCAGGCCGAAGCGGGTCGCTTCGTCCTTCAGCCGGATCGCACCCAGGCCTGCCTGCGCGGCAAGGGCGGGCAAGTCGCGCAATGGCGTTCTTTCATAGCCGTCCCACGAAGAGATTTCCGCCCTGGCGCGCTGGAAACCCACATCAGGAAGTGATGCTATCCGGCCGCTGCCGAAGCGCGGATTGATAAACAGGCGGTAGGGCAGCGGACCGAGCATGGCGGTACCGTGGATCGCTTCATGATATGGTGCAATCGGAGGACTGTTCGGTGAAAATATCAATATTGGGCGGTGCCGGCTTCCTTGGCCGCAAGATCGCCGGACGTCTGGCGCGGGACGGCGAGCTGGACTCCCGGCCGATCGCGGCCCTGACGCTGTTCGATCTTGCGGCGCCGTCAGCGCCGGAAGCCGCATTCCCGATCACCGCGATGGCCGGCGACCTCGTGGACCTGCCGCCAGAGGCCATACCGCCTGACACAGACGTGGTCTTCCATCTGGCCGCCGTGGTCTCCGCCCAGGCCGAGGCGGATTACGACCTGGGACGCCGCGTCAACCTGCGTGGCACCGACGCCGTGGTCGATGCCTGCCGCCGCCTGGTCGATGCCGGGGGCGAGCCGCCGCGTGTCGTGTTCACCTCATCCGTCGCAAGTTTCTCCGGCGGTCAGGACGCCATGCTCGGCGACGACGCGCGGCAAGTGCCGGCGAACAGCTACGGCGCTCAGAAGGCAGCAGCAGAACTGATCCTGGCCGACGCGACACGACGCGGCTTCCTGGACGCGGTGTCGATCCGCCTGCCGACAGTGATCGTCCGTCCCGGCCGACCCAACCGCGCGGCCAGCTCGTTCTTTTCGGCGATCGTCCGCGAGCCGCTCCTTGGGCTGCCCGCGGAACTGCCGGTGTCCGATGCGTTTGCCGCCTGGGTGTGCAGCCCGCGCCGCGCCGTCGACTGGCTGCTGCACGCTGCGGCGATGGACACCAAGCCGATGGGACTCGACCGCAGCATCAATCCACCAGGCATCAGCACAACGATCGCGCATTTATTGCAGGCGCTGGACGCGGTGAAGCCGGGCGCGTCCGCTCTGGTGCGCCGCGTCGAGGACAAGGATGTCTCCGCGATCGTAGGTCTGTGGCCGGCAGCCTTCGAGGCGATACGCGCTCACACACTGGGCTTCGCTTCGCACGAACCGATGGTCGAGGTGGTGCGGGCTTTCGTCGAAGACGATCTCGATGCGACCCGCGCGGAACGCGGCCGCTTTCCGAATAGGCCGTTAAATTTACCACACTCCGTGGCAAATCAGTATCGCGGCGGTTGATCCTGCGGCGCACTGGTTCCAAGAATACGTTTGTTTCTCGCTGGCCCGCTGGACGTACGTCGCATGTCGACACTCCCTGGCGACTCAACCATCGCGGGTGCTTCGGCAACCCCGCACGCGGGTAGAACTGCGTCCACTCGGTACCATCGCCCTCGCCGTGCCTTGGGCGATGCGGTTCTGCATGCGCCGCAGACTTTGCGTGCGCTGGTCCGGGCGGATGAAATCTGGCTGGTCGTGCTTTCCGCCTTCGTCGGCTGCGGCGCCGGTGTTGCCGTGTGGATGATGACCGAGACCACTCAGCTGATCCATCAGTTGCTGTTTCTGATCAGCGCGGGCGAGCGCCTCAGCGCCATGGTTGAACTCGATCCGATCCGCACCGTCGCGGTGCCGACATTGGGCGGCCTGCTGATCGGGCTGCTCGGCCTGGTGATCGTGCGGTACCACCCACGGCGGGCCGTCGACCCGATCGAGGCCAACGCGTTGTACGGCGGGCGCATGTCGTTGAACGACAGCCTGATCGTTGTGCTGCAGACGATCCTGTCGAACGGCGTCGGCGCCTCGGTCGGGTTGGAGGCCGGCTACACCCAGATCGGTTCGGCGTTGGCGTCGCGCTTTGGCCGCATGTTCCGTGTCCGGCGCAATGATCTGCGCCTGTTGGTGGGCTGTGGCGCCGCCGGCGCCATCGCCGGCGCCTTCAACGCGCCGCTGACCGGTGCATTCTACGCCTTCGAACTGGTGATCGGCACCTATTCCCTCGGCACCTTCGCCCCCGTCGCGGTCGCCGCGATCGTCGCCGTCGCCGTGGTCAACGCGTTGGGCAATTCGCCGTTCGACCTCGTATTGCAGGTGCCGACGCGCGTCGAGGCGCTGGACTACATCCCGATCCTCGCCCTCGGCATGGTCTGCGCCCTGGTCGGCATCGCCATCATGCGTGGTGTCACGCTGACCGAGGAGCTGTTCCGCAAGAGTGGCGCCCCGGGTTGGCTCCGCCCGATGTGCGGCGGACTCGCTGTCGGCACGTTAGCACTGGTGACGCCGGCTGGTACTGTCCTCCGGGCATGGCGCACTCGGCGTGGTCATCGAGGCGCCCTACACGCTGACCCATGTGACGCTGCTGGTGGTGCTGAAGTCGATCGCGTCGGCGGTCTCGATCGGTTCCGGCTTCCGCGGCGGGTTGTTCTTTGCCTCGCTGTTCCTGGGCGCGCTGGTGGGCAAGGCCTTCGCCGGCGCGCTCGCCATCGTCAGCACGGCGCACGCGGTGTCACCGGTAGTCTGCGCGCTTGTTGGCATGAGCGGTCTGGCGGTCGCGATCATCGGTGGTCCGCTGACCATGGGCTTCCTGGCACTGGAGAGCACGGGCAGCCTGCCGCTGACCATCGCGGTGCTCGCCGCCTGCGTGATTTCCGCGCTGACGGTGCGGCGGACGTTCGGCTACTCCTTCGCCACCTGGCGGTTCCACCTGCGTGGGGAGGCGATACGCAGCGCGGTCGATATCGGCTGGATGCGCAATCTTACCGTCGGCCGCATGATGCGGCGGGAGATGCGCACCGTGCGCGCCGACACACCGATAGAGGCGTTCAAGCGGGACTTTCCGCTGGGCGCGCATCAGCGCGTGGTGGCGATGGACGAGGACGACCGGTATGCCGGCATCGTGCTGCCGGCCGAGGTGCACGCGGACGCAGACGAGAACCACGCCGTCCGCGACCTGCTGCACTACACGGACACGGTGTTGCTGCCGCAAATGACCATAAAGGAGGCGGTGGCGATGTTCGAGAACGCCGAAAGCGATGCACTGGCGGTAGTGGACGGCGCCGAGTCAAAGCGCGTGATCGGCCTGCTGACCGAGCAATATGCACTGCGCCGCTACAGCGAGGAGCTGGACCGGCGGAGACGGGAGCTGTCGGGGGAATAGGGCGGGACGCGGTTGAACCAAACCACCCCGGCATCAGGCGGCCGTCGCCTTACCTACCTGTTGCCGGCTTGCGTTGAGCCAGTTCCTAGCCGGCCTTCGGTGCAAAATCTCAAGTGCGTTGCACCGCTGTGCGTTGTATGAGCTTTCAAAGGGTTGGCCTAGTCGCATTAACCCGCAGTTCGCTGTCGCTGACCGATGCCGCGGTTGTTGGCGCGCTCGCTCTAGGAACAGACCATGCCGAAGACCAAGACCATCCCCTGGGACTCCAATCCGGATGCTTGATCGCGGAATTGGACCATGGATTGGTGCAATTTATCCTGATGAGAACATCGAGTTGCATGAACCGCATCGCAAAATGCTGCCTCTTTGTGGCGATCGCCTGGCTGGCACTTGCGTCGGCCTCGCTGGGCGAATGCGCCGAGCCGCAGGCTTCGCCGCTCGCGCAGCACCAGGCAGCGGCGAACGGCAAGCGCCTGTTCTATATCGGCCTGGCGCTCTACGCCGAGCCGTGGTCCGAGAACGATGTCGTCGAGCTCGCCGACAAGCTGCGGACCGCGAGCCGATACCACGTCGTGCCAATGATCGCGAGCAACGTCGCATCCGCTCGGAACCGCTACCCGGTCGCCAATGATGCCAACATCGCGGCGATAGTGAACTCGGCTGCCGCACAGGCGGTGCCCGGGGACATTGCATTCGTCTATATCAGCACGCACGGCGGGCGTCAGCTGCTGGCACGTAAGGTGGGCAACAACGCCCCGACTGCGCTCCCTTCACACGAACTCGCGCGCAAGCTGGCACCGCTCGCCGGCCATCAGTCGGTGATCATCATCTCGGCCTGCTACTCCGGTTCGCTGATCGGCGATCTGCGCTCACCAGAACGAATCATCATCACTGCGGCGCGAGCGGACCGCAGTTCATTCGGCTGTGCGGCCGGCAACCGTCACACATTCTTCGGTGCGGCTGAGTTGGACGCTTTCGACCAACCGGGCCGCAGCCTGCACCAAGTCTTCGTTGCCACCCGCGACGAGGTGGCTCGCATGGAATCGGCGAGGCAGTTCCGGCCATCGGAACCACAGGTCTCCGTCGGCGCGGAGGTTGCGGACCTATACGACGCGCCGTTGTTTTAGCCGCGTCAGCGCAGCGATCGAAAGAACGCCTGGATCTCGCCGGCCAGTGCCTCCGGCTGTTCCATTGCCGCGAAGTGGCCGCCGTGCGGCATGACGGACCATCGGCGGATATCGGTGTAGGTTCGCTCGGAGAGCGATCGCGGCGCACGCAGGATCTCATGCGGAAACTCGGCATAGCCGGTAGGCACGCCGATACTGCCGCCGTCCGGGATCGGCCAGGGTCGATGCATGCGGAAGTAATACGGGAAGAACGACGAGCCGATCGCGCCGGTGAACCAGTAGAGGCTGATGTTTGCCAGCAACTGGTCGCGCGTGAACGCACTCTCCACGTCACCGTTGCAGTCCGACCAGGCCCGGAACTTCTCAACGATCCACGCAGCCAATCCCGCGGGCGAATCCGTCAGACCGAAGCTGAGCGTCTGCGGCCGCGTCCCCTGGATCCACTGATAGCCGGTCTCCTCCTTCAACCAGTGGGCCAACTCGTCGAGGTACTTGCGCTCTTCCGGCGTCGGGTTGGACGACATGCTGGGCTCGCGGCGTACCGCGAGCAGGTTGACATGGATGCCGATCAGCTTCGCAGCATGCGCGTAACCCATGCGCGACGCGGTGATGCCACCCCAGTCGCCGCCCTGCGCGGCGAAACGATTATAGCCCAGCGTTTCCGTCATCAGGTCGGCCAGGCAGTCGGCGATCTCTTCGATGCCGAAGCGCTTCTGGCCCGGACGGAACGACAGCCCGTAACCTGGCAGCGACGGCGCCACGACAGTGAACGCGTCCGCCGGATCGCCACCGAAACTGGCGGGATCAGTCAGGCGCGGGATGAGGTCCATGAATTCTAAAACCGACCCAGGCCAGCCATGCATCAGCAGCAGCGGACAGGGATTCGGCCCCTTCCCCGGCACGTGCAGGAAATGCACGTCGATATCATGCAGTGCGGTCTTGTACTGAGGAAATGCATTCAATCGGCCTTCCTGCGCGCGCCAGTCGAACTTTGTGCGCCAGTACCTCGGCCAGTCCGCGCATATACTCAACGCTCGTGCCATAGGCCCAGGGCTCGCCGGGCGCCTGATCGGGGAACCGCGTGCGCGCAAGACGTTCGCGAAGATCGGCGATAGCAGTATCAGGGACGTTCAGGGCGAAGGGTTCCGGCCGAGCTTTCATCGTACTGTTCCTCCATCATTGCCGCGATTTGATGCTGTGTGCCGTCGTCTGGCAACCCGCCTGGCGCGCGAGCGTTTGTTTGCTGATGAGCATCGGCAGCGACATCCTGATGCGCATGTTCGGCTATCCGCGCGGCTTTTTAGGCTGGCTGGGGGGCGTCATTTTGGCACGCACCAATCGCCGCCATGCCGCCTGGGCTGTCGGCCTGCTGGACGTTCGGCAACAGGACAGCGTGCTGGAAATCGGCTTCGGTCCGGGCGTAGCGATCCAACTCCTGGTGCCAAAGGCGCACCGTGTCGCCGGCGTCGACCCGTCCGAGGTCATGCTGCGTCAGGCGACGCAGCGCAATGCCGCCACGATCAGCGAGCGCCGCGTCGAGTTGCGCCAAGCATCCGCCGATCACCTGCCATTCGTCGACGGCAGTTTCAACAAGGTACTGGCGATCAACTCGATGCAGGTGTGGCCGGAACCCCTGGCCGGGTTACGGGAAATATTGCGCGTTCTTAAGGGCAACGGCCGCCTCGCACTGGCGTTCACCGTGTGTTCCGGCCAGCAGCGCGAGGGCGTGAGCGAACTCGTTGCGGCGGCCGGGTTCAGCGACTGCCGCATGGCTGAAACGGATCGGGCGTTTTGCCTAATCGCCTCAGCGCCGCCGCGCACCGCATGGTCGGGATCAGCATAGTCGGGCTCAGTGGATATCGGCTGCCGCAATAATCATCGCCAGCAACTTGGCAAATGCAAGCGAGTTGACACCTTCCCGGTGACCGCTGTCTGCCGCGGCGCCCATTCTGGACAGGTGAACGATGACGAAGTCGCTGGACGGAACAACAATGACGAACTGACCACCGTTGCCAACCGCGAAATAGCTTCCCGCCGGAAGGCCCATCGAAATCAGCGGCCGACCCGGAAATGCCGTCCGCCAAAGATAGCCGTAACCGGAGCCGGTATTGGTCGTGGAATAAGGTTTGACGCTGGTATCCACCCACGATGCAGGAATGATCTGCCGGTCGCCCCATAGTCCGCGACGCAGATACAGCAGGCCGAACCGCGCGAGATCGCGTGCACTGGCGAAGAACAGATACGCAGGATAGTTGGAAGCGGGGCCGCCGGAATATCGACACTTGCGCGGATCGAAGTCCTGCATCCCGATCCGCTGTGCGATCCGTTCCTGGAACGGGGCAAAGATCCTGGCACCGGTTGCATGCTCATAGATCGCGCCGAGTGCGTTGAAATCCAGTTGTTATAGTACCAGAAAGTGCCGTGCGGATGGCTGCCGCGCGGTGGTTTCAGCGCCGCCATCTTCAGCGTCTCGTAGTTCGCGCCGTGATAGACGCCGGACCTGGCCTCGAGCAGATCAGCGACGGTCGCCTGCTTCTCATCCGGCGTCAACGACGGCGCATTGTCGTCGATGCCCAGCCTGGCGAGCGTGTCGTTCAGGTCGATCTGGTGATTGCCGACGGCAATGCCGATCAATGCACTGAGCAGGCTCTTGCGCGCGGAGTTGAGCAAAATATCGGCCGATACGTCGCCCCAGGAAGCCACGATCGCGCCACGCTGAATGATCACGACCGAAGTTGTGCCTATCAGCGTCGACCACTTTTGTGCCGCATCAAGCTCGCTTGCCGACCAGCCGGCTTGCTCCGGCGTGATGCGATCCCACTCGCTACCGGGATAGCGATCCGCCGCCGGGGCGGCCGCGATCGAACGGCAGAAAAGCCAGACAATGGTGGCGACAGCTAGCGCCGCCTTGTTCCGTACAACCAACCGGCCGCCTTCTCACGATCGATCTCGATTGCCACCTCAGTCGGCACCACGATCTTGCCGACCGGCACGAGCGCAGCGGCAGCGATCTTGAGATGCGCCCACGCGAACGGAATGCCGATGATGGTGATCGCGCACGCGCATGCTGCCACCACGTGCATCACAGCGAGCCACCAGCCGGCGAGCACGAACCAAAAGATATTGGCAAGCAGCCCCAACCCGCCGCTGCCAGGCGACCAACGCCCCGTCGCGTCGTAGCGTGCGACAAGCTCGTGGCCGAACGGCGCCAGCGTGTGGTTCGCCAGCGTAAAGCACCCCTTCGCCCAGGGCAGGCCGATGATGGTGACCGCCGTCACCAGCCCCGCCACAACCCAAAGAAACGCTGTGACGAACCCGAGCCCCGGCACGTTCCAAAGAATGTTGAGGATCGCGCATCAGTGCCTGAAGTGCGGCATCACCTCCGCACTCACGCGCCGATACTGATCGAGCATGATCGACTGCGGCGTGCCCATCGGCGTCGAGAGGCTGACGTGCTCCAGCCCCGGATACCGCGATTCGATATTCTTCAGAAACGCCACCAGTTCCTCCGACGTGCCGGCGAACCAGCCGCCCAGGTCGATGTAGTGCTCCACCGTCGGCACGCCGGCGCCATACCAGCCACCGCGGCGGGCGACGGCAGCGATCTGCTCCTTGGTCATCCCCGGCATGAACCCGAGGGGTGCAAACATCTTGGCGTGCTCCTCGTAGAGCGGAACAATCTCCTTCCGCGCCTGCTCCTTTGAATCGGCCAGGTGGATGACGATGCCGATCATCAGGTTCTCACCCAGCTTCCAGTCCTTGCCGGCGCGATGCGCCGCCGCCTGGAATGCGGTGATCGGCCCCTGCTCGAGGGTCGCCGCACCACCACCGACCGCGCCCTTGATGTTGTGCTTCACCATGAAGTCCAGTCCGCGCGCCGATGCGCTGACCACCGGCTGCCAACACTCCACCGGCAGATGCACCGGGCGAGGCACCAAGGTCAGATCCTTCAGTGTGTAGCCGCGATACGGCACTGCTGGCGGCAAGGTGTAATGCTTGCCTTTGTGCGAGAAGCGCTCGTTGTCGAACGCCTTAAAGATGATCTCAACCTGCTCCTCGAACAGCTCGCGGTTGGCGTTCTGGTCGATCATCGGCGCGCCGAAGGTTTCCACCTCGCGCGTGTGGTAGCCGCGGCCGACCCCGAAGATGGTGCGCCCCTTGGTCATGATGTCGGCGCAGGCGAAATCCTCGGCCAGCCGCAGCGGATGCCACATCGGCGCGATATTGAATCCGCAGCCAATCCTGAGGCTCTTTGTCAGATGGCAGAGATGCACGGCCGCCATCAGCAGGTTGGGGATGACCTCGTAGCCTTCCTGCTGGAAGTGGTGCTCGGCCATCCACAGCGTATCCCAGCCGCCTTCGTCCATCACCCTGGCGATTGCCTCGCTCTTGTCGAACACGCTGGCGAGATGCGCGTTGGAGAAGCGCCGCTCGTTGGCCGGCGTCGCGTCCTGGCCGCGATCCGGCAGATCGACGTGCCCGGCATAGACGGTGGCGAACTTCTTGATCATGACTCAAACCCTCCGCGTCATTCCGCCCAGCTCGAGCGGCCCTGGATCGCCCATCGGCCGTCCTTGAGCGTCACGATGTACAGCGACCGGTAGCTGCCGATAGCGCTGCCATCCCCACGATACCGCGTAAACTGAACGCGAAAATGCACCTTCTCCGGGCCGGCGTCGATTACCTCGACGTAGTCCCAGGCAGAACGTCCCCAACCGGCCGACTGGCCTTGGCTATCCCATACCAGATTGTGGTAGTCCGACGGCGTCTGCATCACCGTCACGGTGCCACTATGAAATCGCGCATGCGGGAAGTGGAACCAGCGCGAGCGGATCGCATCGGCGTCCCTCACGTTGAACGCTGCAATGAACCCGTCCATCGCAGCGCGTGCACCCGCGACCGCCTGGTGCGTCAGCATCTCCTCGGCCAGCGACTGCCACTCCTCATCGAGCGACACAGTGGCAGGCTCGCGACCGGCGCGACTGTACCAACCGCCGGCGTTGCGCATGTCGCCTTCCTTGCGGTGCAGGTAGGCGTGCACTGCGGAACCGGTCTTGCCTTCGTCCTCTTGCGCGCAGCCATGGGCGCGGTTCCAGTCGCCCTTCGCGTCCCACCACAAGGTCTGCAATGCAAGGCTGATACCGTCAGGCGGCGTACCCTGCGCCACCGTCGCACGGAACTGCGTCAGGTCCATGTCTGCCCTCCTGTCATTCCTCTGCCGGAGTGTGCGCGGTGCCAGCCCCTGCCTCAAGTCCCGGCATGAAATGGGCGCCCCTCCTGCTCTCACTGGTTCTGCTCGCGCCCCTGACGCTGGTCGATGTGCCGCCACTGCTCGATTATCCCAACCATCTCGCGCGTGCCGTGGTGTTGGCATTCGGGGCGACCGATCCCATCGTGTCGCGAATGTACGTGGCCCGTTGGGCGATCATTCCCAACCTGGGCACCGATCTCGTCCTGCCGTCACTCTTGCACCTGCTGCCAGTGCATCTCGCCGGCCGCATCGTTGTCGGGATCACCCTTCTGCTACCGGTCGTCGGCACGATCGCTTACAGCCGCGCGGTGTTCGGCCGTTGCTCCCTCTGGCCCCTCGCATCCGGCCTTGCCGCCTACAATGCGACGCTGCTTCTCGGCTTCATGAACTTCGTCGCCGCCATCGGCCTGGCCTTGCTGCTCGCCGCTGCCTGGATCGGCTGGCGCGACCGCCATTCGCTGCGAGCGGTCACGCTGGCCCCGCTAGGTTGCGTCGCGCTGTTCTTCTGCCACCTCATGGGTCTGCTGTTCTTCTATGTGTTGATCGCGGGCTATGAGCTGCAATGGCTTTGGCCGCGTCGCCGACAGATCTCGGCGGTTCTTGTGCGCTTTGCCGCGCTCTTGCCCTTGGTTTTCGTGCCGCTCGGACTCTACCTTGTCTCGCCGCTTGCTGCGCTTTCCGAGGCCACCGAATTCTCCTCTCTCTCCGTCAAGTTCCGGCAACTGGTCTTGCCGTTCGCCAACTATTTCCTGCCGCTCGACATCGCCACGGCGTGCATTGTCGGCGGGTTCCTTCCCGCATGTTTCGCAAAGGGCTGCCTGCGCATATCGCCGATTGGCGGCCTGCCGTTGGTGCTGACGGCGCTGCTGTTTCTGGCAGCACCATTTTCCTTCAAGGGCACATATCTGCTCGACACACGCTTCATGATCCTGCTGGGCTTTCTGCTGTTCGGCGCGGTGCTGCCGACCGGCCTGCCACGCGCCACAGCTTCTGCCGCTGTCGCCGCATTCACCCTGCTGTTCGGCGTCCGCATGGCGATCGTTGGCTATGCATGGCACGAACATCAGCGAGACATCGCGGGCCTGCGTGCCGTCATCGCATCGGTCGAGCCCGGATCCCGCGTATTTGTCGCTGCCGTGACGCAAAAGGAAGCGCCCCGCTATTGGCGCAACGCGCCGCTCAGCCGGCAACTCTCGTTCGGCTTGCAGCTTGACGCACACCTTCCCGCTTTGCTGCTGATCGAGCGCCGGGCGTACTGGCCGTTCCTGTTCGACAACCCCTCGCAGCAACCGATCGCGACCCAGCCCCCGTATCGCGAATTGGCCGAGCACACCGGTTCAATCGCGGACCACCGTGCACTCACGATGCCAGGCAAGCTGGATCTCTGTGGGTTCGATCACCTGCTGCTGCTCGACGCGGGTGGCGAACCAGACCTCGCGCATTTCGTCCCGGACAGGTTGATGCTGATCGCCGCATCCGACGTGGCCGCTCTTTTCCGTGTCAGGCAGGGCGCATGTTCAAGGTGACGGCGCTCGCGTCACGGAGCCGCATGCTCGGTGGTGGGATCGATCATCTTGCGCACCTCGGTGATCTTGGTCGCCGGAAACCCGCTGATCTCCGCGTGCTTGCGAATGATGTCCTCGTCCTTTGCCAGATAAATACAGAAGGTCTTGTCGGCAGCGACGTAGCTTTCCACCCACTGGATATCGGGGCCAAGCTGATTCAGCACCTGATTGGATTTCGCCGCCGCGCCACGCAGCTGTTCACGCTCAAGCGAGCCAACCGCCGGAATGTCGCGTTCGATGACGAACTTGCGCAGAGCCATGGTTTCCTCCGGTTCCGATTGAAGCGGGCGCGAAGTTGCCACGCGCGGCGGCGCCCGCCAAGCACAGGCTGTCAGACAAGCGGCGAAGGCTGCGGCCGCGATCCGTCGGTGAAGCGGCTGTAGCGGAACGGCGCGGGATCGACCACCGGGGTCTCGCCGGTGACAAGCTCCGCCATCAGCCGCCCAGCACCTGGGCCGATGCCGAAACCATGCCCGGTGAAGCCGGTAGCAATGAAGAATCCAGGTACTGTGTCGACCGCCGAGATCACCGGCACCGCATCGGGCGTCACGTCGATCACGCCACCCCAGCTTTCCGCCACCTTCATGTCGCGGAACGCCGGGAACGCCGCAGTGAGGTGCTGCCGCGCCTGGTCGAGGATCGGCTGGTACGGCTCAGGGTCCAGCGTGCGCACGCGTTCGAACGGCGACGCACCATCCAGCGTCCAGCGGCGCGGCACCTGCCACTCCTCCAGGAACTTCCCACCGATACGCAGTCGCATGGTGCGCCATTGCAGCCGCAGCGCCGGCAGGAAGTCGCCGAAGAAGCGGAACGTGTCCGGCACGATATCCACCAGGTTGCCGCTCCAGCTCGCTACATTGTAGCCGCCGTCGAGCCGCTTGCGCACACCGAAGCCAAAGCCGCTGCACGAAGTCTCGAGCCCGGCATCCATCTTTTCGGTCCGCATCACCGACGACATCACCTTGAGCTGCGGCAGACGCAGGTCGAGATTGCCGCAGAACAGCCGCGACCAAACACCGCCCGCGAGCACCACGCTGTCGCAGGCGATACGGCCCCGTTCGGTCACCACGCCCGCCACGCGCCCAGCCTGGGTCTCTATGCCGCGCACAGCGCATTGCTGCAGAACCGTGGCACCGTACCGCCTCGCGGCCTCGGCGATCGCCGGCGCGGCCTTCTGCGGTTCGCCGCGGCCATCGCTCGGCGTGTACAACCCACCCTGCCAGTCACCCGTCAGACCCGGCAGCGCCGCTGCAGCCTCGTCGCGCGACAGCATCCGCGAATTGAGCTGGTACGGCCGCGCTTCCTCGAGCCACGCCTCGCGCTTCGCCATATCCTCCGGCGTCTTGCACAGATAGACGATACCGCATTGCCGGAAGCCGGTTTCCGCTTCGGTCAGTGCATTCATCTCCGGCCACAGCCGCAGCGCCTCGATCGCCAACGGAATCTCACGCGGATCGCGACCCATCTTGCGGCACCAGCCCCAGTTTCGGCTCGACTGTTCGCCGGCGATGTGGCCCTTCTCGCACAGCACCACCGGAACGCCCTTGCGCGCGAGGAAGAGCGCCGTGCTGGTGCCGATGATGCCGCCACCGATGACCACCACTCCGGTGCGAGTCGGTACTTCGCTGTCGGATACGACGGGATCGACGCGCGGTGCCATGTGGTGTCTCCTTCTTGAAGCGCTGGCGTCACGATTCGCAGTCTGGGCAGCGTCATCATCGGGGGAACGCACCATTGCCGCAAAACGACGAGGGGCAAACGCCTGTTGCGGATGCAATATGGAGCCAGGAATATGCGCTGCTCGAGGAATATGCCGCGATCTTCTGCAACGATTGGACGGACGGCAAGCCTCCCTCACGCGCACGGCAATGGCTGGATGACCACGAGCAAGAGCTCCGCTCGACGCAGAGGACCGCGCTCTGCCTGTCAGGCGGCGGCATCCGCAGCGCGGCGTTCTGTCTCGGCACTTTGCAGGCGTTGGCGGCTAAGCAGCTGCTCGGCGAATTCAACTACCTCTCGACCGTCTCGGGCGGCGGCTATATCGGCGCTTGGCTGGCGACGATCATGCACGGCGGTGGCAAGGGCAACGGCGCGCTGAGCGCTGCGATCAAGGCGCTGACCGAGCCGGCCGACCCCGCACTGCGCAGCCTGCGCAACTATACCAACTTCCTGATCCCCGAAGGCGGATTCGGTTCGTCAGATACCTGGTCGGCGATCGTTCTGTGGCTGCGCAACGTGCTGCTGAACTGGCTGGTGTTCGGCCCCATTCTGCTGGCGCTTGCGATCGTGCCGCTGTTGTATCGCGAGCTGCTGTGGGACGTTGCATCGGGTTGGGGGATGGCAGCCCTGATCGCAGGCCTGCTCTGCCTGCTGATCGGAACCGTTATGGTCTGCCGCTCGGTGCCCACGCACGCCTATGATGGCGCGAGAGGTTCACCGACCGGCGGTTATGGCGTGGCAGCCTCGACTGTGCAGCGCTGGGTGGTAACGCCGATTCTGCTGTGGGCGTTTCTCGCACCGTTATGGTTCAGCGCCATGTCCGCCAGCCGCGGTGACGCGGTTGCGTTCCTGTCCTGGCCCTTCGCGCCAGTCTCTTTAGGAGCTTTCTGTGTACTCATCGGCGGTTATATCATCGCCGCCGCAACGCTCGGCCGGAAACACTGGGCCGCTTTTGCGTGGAACTTCGCCTTCTGGGCGCTTGGCGCGGCACTCAGCGCGTTCCTGCTGCAATTCGGCGCCACGCTCGGTCAGCAGATGTCGGTCACGACGCTCGCTGTACTCGCCCCGCTCTGGGTCATCGGCGCGCAGGTCCTGCACAGCACGCTCTATGTTGGCCTGCGCTGGACCGCCGCCTATGCGGAACTTGATCGGGAATGGCTGGCACGGCTGAACGGAGAGAAGCTGGTCCCCACACTTGGCTGGAGCGCACTCGCTGCCATCACGCTGGTCGTGCCAGCCTTGGTGTTCGAGCAATGGCCGACCACCTATGCCGCCATCGTCGGATTTGCCAGCGGACCCGTCGGCGCCTGGCTAGGCCGAAGCGCGAAGTCGTTCGGCTCAAAGACTTCCCCCGACGTCACCGGCACCGCCTCGTGGGCCGGCATGGCACGCGAGGCCTTGATCGCGCTCGCCACGCTGCTGTTCGCTGCGACATTGTTCGTGCTGCTGGGCAGGCTCGGCGCTATCATTGTCGGCGCGCTGGATAGCTCATGGCTGGAGCGTTCATGGCTGACCGCATTTCTCGTGATTGTCCTGCTGGTCGCGCTATCGCTCTATTGCGGCAGCCGCATAAATATCAACCGCTTTTCGCTGCACGGCGTCTATCGCAACCGGCTGGCCCGCGCCTTCATTGGCACCGCGCGGCCACCGCAGCAACGCAAGCCAGACGCTTACACACGCTTCGATCCCGGCGACAATCTGCGCATGCAGGAGCTCTATGAGGGCAAGGAACAACGCGGCATTCTTTTCCCGGTGGTGAACGTCACGCTCAACCTCCTGGAGGGCGCGCCGAGTGGCTGGGCGGAGCGCAAGGCTGCACCATTCACCATCACGCCGCTACGCGCCGGTGCCGGTTGTCTCGGAGAGCAAGACGCGAGCGGCAATCCCAAGGGATGCTATGTCAGAACCGCGGACTATGCCGGACAGGAACGCGAGTTTGGCGCCCAGGATGAGAACCACGGCATAACGCTCGGGACCGCGATGACGATATCGGGCGCCGCGGTGAGCCCCAACATGGGCTATCATTCCTCACCCGCCACCTCCTTCCTGATGACCTTGTTCGATGTCCGACTGGGTGCCTGGCTGCCTAATCCTGGTGTCATCCAATCCTGGGGCCAGGCGAAACCCAGCAATGCGCTACGGCCGCTGTTCAGTGAGATGCTCGGCCGCGCAAATGACAAGCGCAAAGACGTCTACCTGTCCGACGGCGGACATTTCGACAACCTAGGTGTCTACGAGATGCTTCGACGTCAGTGCCGCCGCATTGTGGTGATCGATGCGGGATGCGATCCAGAATACCACTACACCGATCTCGGTCGCGCGCTGCGCATGGCGGCGATCGACTTGTATGTGACGATCGATTTCATCGCGCCGGTCATCAAGGGCGACGGCAATCTGAACGCGTCCGGCGCGCTCGCGCGGATAACCTACCATGACGGGTCGAAGGGATCGCTGCTTTATCTGAAGCCATGGCGGCCGAACTACATGCGAGCCGACGTGCTCGCCTATTGGGCCGACCATGACGACTTCCCCCATCAGAGCACGACCGAGCAGTTCTTCGAAGAGAGCCAATTCGAGAGCTATCGCGCGCTCGGCGAACAGATCGTCTCAATGGCCTTTCATGGAGCCGAGCAGCTCACGGCCAACCGGCTCCAGCAGGTCTTCGAACGGGCCGAGATCATGGCGCGCGACGCCTTTGAGGACGCACATCCGCTGACGCCGACGCAACAGATGCCACCAAGTTGGCAGGGGCCGCCTCCCAGTCCGGAATAAACCGCAGCCTCGCACGGTTCCCGCACGAGTAAGCGGGACAGAACCGTGGAGGATCGGCATGCGACACATGGTCAACGTGAGTGCTAGCATCTGGGTGCTGTTGGCGGGCATCACATCGGTCGGTCAGGCCACCGCAGCTCCGATGCCCCCCGACGCAGGGAAAGAGTTCGACGCCGGCAATTGCGCAACAGTTGGCCACCGCTGATCCGGCTGCAGGCGAGTCATATGCGAAGAGGGTCTGCGCGGCCTGTCACTCACTGGAGGAAGGCGGCAAGGCAATCGTCGGACCGAACCTGTATGGCGTGGTCGGCGGTCCACACGCCCACATGCAAGGCTTCAACTATTCCGAGGCCCTGAAGGCCAGGCGGGGTCCATGGACCTATGACGAACTCAACGCCTGGCTCACCAAACCGAGCGATTACGCTCCGGGCACGCGCATGGCGTTTCCCGGAATCAAGAACGAGAAAACGCGGATCGACGTCATCGCCTATCTCCGGACTCTTTCCCACAACGCTGAACCATTGCCCTCGCCGCAAACGGCGCAGCAGATGCCCACAGCCGCGAGCCAATGACGCGCCGCGGGCCTGATCAGGCAGCGATCGCCTCGGGTCGTGGGACGCCAAAACGCGCAATAAATGCCTCCACCTCGTCGCGCGATCCCAGCGACGGCTGCGCACCAAGCCGTGTCACCGCCAATCCGGCGGCGGCCGCGGCGAAGCCGAGACTGTCCGCAACGGTTCGATCCTCTGACAATGCGGCGGCCAATGCACCGATGTAGGCATCGCCGGCGGCGGTCGTGTCCATCGACTGAACCGCGACGGCGGCGCAATGCAACGTATTATTCGCATCGCGATACAGCGCACCTTCGCCGCCCAGAGTAATCAGCGCGGCGCCCGCACCCTGCGCCAGCAAGTGCCTCGCCGCCATGTGCGGCTCGCCGCTGCCGGTCAGCGCCACGGCCTCGGTCTCATTCGGCGCGATGAGGTCGATCAGCGGCAGTAGCTCGGGCATCACCGGACGCGCCGGAGCCGGATTGAGCACGATGAACCAACCCGCCGCGTGTGCCGCGCGGATCGCGTGCGCATTCACCTCCTCCGGTATCTCGTGCTGCAGCAGCAAGATACCCGGCGCGTCAGCGCTGGCCAGCGCGCGGTTCACCAACGCCGCGTCACAGGCAGAGTTGGCGCCGGAAATCACCACGATCGTGTTGCCGCCATGCGCATCGATGGTGATCAGCGCGGTGCCGGTCGGTCCTGGTACCGTCCGCACGGCATCCAGGAGCACCCCATCGCGCCGCAGCCCGGCAACCAGGTCAATGGCAAACTGATCATCGCCCACACAGCCCGCCATCATGACGCGCGCGCCAAGCCGCGCCGCGGCCACCGCCTGGTTCGCCCCCTTGCCACCAGCGGCCGTGAAGAAGTCCGTGCCGAACACAGTCTGCCCGCCGCGCGGCAGATGCTCACACCGCGCGACAAGGTCCACGTTGAGGCTGCCAATCACCAGGACCGGCTTACCGGTTGGCATGTTTTCTGACCTCATTTTTGCCATCACGGCGACGTGAGTGTGGCCTCAAGTACATCTGGCTACAGCCTCGGTACTATGACATCAATCGTCGGGGCAACTCGATAGCGGCCCGGGAGGAGACGACACCAGGAATGAGCGAGAGCAGCGGCAGAACCGGCGCCTCGTGGGCGATACGCGGGCTGGTTGTCGCCTCAGTTCTGCTGCCGCTTCTGGTGTTGGCTGGAGGCGGCTGGCTGGCGTGGCGCGGCACCGTGCGGGAGGCGAATGCAAGTCTGCAGAGTGCGCTTGCGGTCTCCGACGAACAGGCGGCGCGCGTGTTCGATACCCACGTCCTGCTCGGCAGAAGGGTGAACGATCTGCTCGGCAATCTCAGCGATGATGCGGTTATCGAGCGCGAAGGCGAACTGCACGATCGCATGGTGGCCATGATCGCCGGCTACAGCCAGGTGACAGCGGTCGTGGTGACCGGCGCGGATGGGCACGCGCTGGTAGCGACCTCGCGCTTTCCTGCTGACCACGACATCAACTTCAGCGACCGCGGGTATTTCGCCGACCTGCGCGACAGCGGCGCGCCATTTGAGATCGGCGGCATCGTGTTCGGCCGGTTGACACGGGCGGATGTGTTCACCGTTGCTGTTCGCCGCGGCCACGACTCGCGGCGTTTCCCAGGTGCGATCCTGGTCGGCGTGTCACCGACCTATTTCAGTAAATTCGACAGCGACCTGTTTGCCGGCGACACTGACTATAGCGCGCAGTTGTTGCGCGAGGACGGCACTCCGCTCGCCGGCTATCCTGAACCGACACAAGCTGAGGGCAGCCGGCATGATCGGTTGTTGGTCGATGCCATCGCCCGCTCACCAGTCGCCGGGCTTGTGCGTGGAAGATCGTCGATCGACGGTGCCGAGCGCATTGTCGCCTATCGCCGGCTGGCCAACTATCCGGTCTACATAGCCATCGGCCGCCGCTGGAGCTCAGTGGTCCGCGAATGGCGCGACGCCATGGCGGTACACCTGATCTTTGGGATTCCAGCGACGCTGGGCCTGCTTGGACTCAGCCTGTTGGCAGCGCGGCAATGGCGACGACAGCACGACACGTTGGCAAAGTTGCAGGATGCAGTGCGCCGCAGCGAAGTCGCCGAGGAAACGCTGCGCCAATCACAGAAGATGGAGGCGGTCGGCCGCCTTACCGGCGGCATCGCGCATGACTTCAACAACCATCTGACAGTGATCAGCAGCAACATCGAGCTGTTGCAGCGGCGGCTGCCACCGGACAGCGCTTCGCTCTTCAGGCTCACCGAATCCGCCATGGCCGGTGTGCAGCGCGCCGCAACGCTGACACATCGGCTGTTGGCCTTCTCCCGTCAGCAGCCCCTCGATCCGGAGCCACTCGATATCTCGCGGCTGGCGTCCAACATGTCCGACCTGCTGCACCGCACGCTGGGCGAGGACATCGTGATCGAGACCGCGTTCGCCGGCGGGCTGTGGCAGACCTGCGTCGATGCGAACCAGCTGGAGAACGTGCTGCTCAATCTCGCGGTGAACGCGCGCGATGCGATGCCAAGAGGCGGCAGGCTGACAATCGAGACAACAAATGCGCATCTTGACGATGCCTATGCGGCGACGCACTCCGAGGTCGTTGCGGGCGATTACGTTCTCCTTGCGGTGAGCGATACCGGCACCGGCATGACGGCCGATGTGATCAGCATGGCGTTCGAACCGTTCTTCACCACAAAACCGCTCGGTCGGGGCACCGGTCTCGGCCTCTCGATGGTGTACGGCTTCGTCAAGCAGTCTGGCGGACACGTGGCGATCCATAGCGAGCCGGGCCAGGGTTGCAGCGTGAAGGTGTATCTGCCGCGGTTCATCCGTCCGGAGACGCAGCCGGCAACTACCGCCGGACCCATGGCAGCGGCACATCCGCACGGCGACGGTGAGACGATTCTGGTCGTGGAGGACGATGAGGAGGTGCGCCGCTCCTCGGTCGAGGCGCTACGTGAAATGGGATATCAGGTGCTCGAAGCAGGCGATGCCATGGATGGTGTGAGGCTGATCGTCGACCGCGGTGGCATAGATCTGCTGTTCACTGATGTCGGCCTGCCAGGCGGGGTGAACGGCCGGGCACTGGCGGATGCGGCACGCAGCGCGCAACCGGGTCTGCGTGTGCTGTTCACCACCGGTTATACGCGCAATACCGTCCTGCACGACGGCGTACTCGATCACGACGTGCATTTCATCCCCAAGCCATTCAACCTGAGCGCGCTGGCGGCCAAGGTCCGCGAGGTGCTCGCGACGCCCAACAGCACAGCGGAAACGAGGGTCGAGGGATGAGCGAGACAATCGAGCACGCGCGCGAGGGCCTGGAGCACGCGGAACACGCGCCCGCGCACCACAGCGACAGAACGGCACGCCGCATCGCAGTACTGATCGCAGTGCTCGCGGCGGCACTGGCACTGGCCGATATGGGCGAGAAGGGGGCGCAGAATGCCTACCTGACGCATCACGTCGCGGTGTCGGACGAGTGGGCGTTCTACCAGGCGAAGAACGCCCGCGCGACGATCCTGGCGGTGGAGGCGGGGATCCTCGCCAATCTGCCGAACGCTGCCGATGCGGGGCCGCAGGCAGAAATCGCCCGCGCCAAGGACGCCGAGGCCCGGATGCGCGACGAGCCCCAGGCCGACGGCATGAAGCAGATCGCCGAACGGGCGAAGGCCGAGGAGATCGCGCGTGACGAGGCCTTTCACCGCTACCACGAATTCGAGCTGGTGGTGGGCGCGCTGCAGATCGCCATCGTGCTGGCATCGGTTGCCGTGGTGACCCGCATCCTGGCGCTCGCGCTCGCCGCTGGAATCATCGGTGCGGTCGCCGCGGGCTTCGCCCTGTTATTCATCCTCTGAAGTTGACGCGCCCCCCCGCGGGGGCTACATCGCGCGCCCTACCACTGCGCCCGCAATCGTCGCGGGACACATGATTGCCCAGGTGGCGGAATTGGTAGACGCGCAGGTTTCAGGTACCTGTGGCCGCAAGGTCGTGGAAGTTCGAGTCTTCTCCTGGGCACCAACACAGTGAGCACCACCCAATTCATGCCAGGCGGCACCATCCATCTACACCGGCACGATCTGCCGGAAGGCCTCGTCCTTGGTCCCGTCGTTGCGGTCGATACCGAGACCATGGGCCTCAATCCGCATCGCGACCGGCTCTGCCTAGTGCAGCTCTCGTCCGGCGACGGCCACGCTCACCTGGTTCAGCTCATTCCGCCGGGTCTCGGCGGTCGTGGCTACGATTGCCCCAACCTGAGCCGGCTGCTCGCCGCCCCCGCCACGGTGAAGCTCATGCACTTCGCGCGCTTCGACGTGGCGATGCTGCAGCATACTCTGGGAATCGCCGTCGCCCCGGTGCGCTGCACCAAGATCGCCGCCCGGTTGACCCGCACCTTCACCGATCGCCACGGTCTCAAGGACCTCTGCAAGGAGCTTCTGGGCGTTGATCTGTCGAAACAACAGCAGACGTCTGATTGGGGCGCCGTCGAGTTGACCGCCGAGCAGCTCGCCTACGCTGCCTCTGATGTCCTGCACCTCCACGCACTGTGGGCAAAGCTGGAAGCCCTGCTGGTGCGCGAGGGCCGCCGCGAGCTGGCCAAGGCCTGCTTTGATTTCCTGCCCGCCCGCGCTCGGCTTGACCTCCTGGGTTATGAACAACCTGACATTTTTGCGCATTGATACGGCCACAATCGGTAAATTTGGCACGATTCTTGTCAGGACTCGGGTGTTCCGGTTGACCCTCAGGCTGCCGCCAGTCAAAAGAGGCTGATGATCGCTGCATCCGCTCCGAATCGAGGGGACCTCGATGTCGCCCGCTCGGTGCTGCACACCGAAGCGGCGGGGCTCCACGCGCTCGCCGCCGGTTTGACCGGCAGTTTTGGCCAGGCGGTCGATTTGCTGGCACGCGCCACGGGCCGCGTGGTGGTCTCCGGGATGGGCAAGTCTGGCCTTGTCGCCCGAAAGATCGCCGCAACTCTGGCGTCCACAGGAACCCCTGCCCTCTTTGTGCATCCGGGCGAGGCGTCACACGGTGACCTCGGCATGATCGTTCCGGGTGACGCTGTGATCGCGCTGTCGAACTCCGGCGAGACCGCCGAACTCGCCGACCTGGTCGCACATTCGCACCGCTTCGGTCTGCCCCTTGTGGCGATCACCGCGCGCGCCAGTTCGACACTGGCCGCCGCCGCCGATGTCGCGCTGACGCTGCCGACCGCCGCGGAAGCCTGCCCGATGGGCCTAGCCCCAACCACTTCCACCACCATGCAGATGGCGCTCGGTGACGCGATCGCCGTCGCATTGCTGACCCGACGCGGCTTCACCGCGGCCGATTTCCACCAGATCCACCCCGGTGGCCGTCTCGGCACACGCCTGCGCCGCGTCCGCGACCTGATGCACCCGGGCGACGCGATGCCCATCGCGCCGCCGGAATTGCCGATGGACCGCGCCCTGTTGCTCATCACCGAAAAGCGCTTCGGCTGTCTCGGCGTCGTCAACGCTTCGGGCAGGCTGGTCGGCATCGTTACCGACGGCGACCTTCGGCGCGCCATGGGCCCAGACCTCCTGTCCCGGCAGGTTGCCAGCGTCATGACGCCCGCGCCGCGCACGATCGCTCCTGACGCGTTGGCCGGCGAGGCGCTGCACACCATGAACAATGATGAACTCCCGATCACGGCCCTGTTCGTGGTGGATGCCGCGTCCCGGCCACTCGGCATCCTTCACATCCATGATCTGCTGCGCGCGGGTGTCGTATGAGTGTGCGTCCCCTGCCCGTCCGTCCTGGCCACCGCCGGCCCGGTCAGCAACTGGTTGCCGCTGCCGCCGCGCGCATCCGCCAGGTCCCCACAACGCGCGGCCTGGCCCGTCGCCATCTGGTTATCAATCTCGCCAAGTGGTCGCTGCCCGCCGCCGCATTGGTGCTTCTCGCGACGATCGCGCTCTGGCCGGAGATCGAGCGCATGCGCGACTCCGCTCGAACGGCTTACCAGCGCGCCGCCAGCCAGATCGGCGCGGCCACTCTCACCGATGCCCATTACCGCGGCGTCGACCAGCAAGGCCGTCCTTACACCCTCACGGCCGCAAGCGCGCAACAGGTGGGCCCAGAGCGCATCAACCTCACCACGCCCAAAGGGGACGTCACCCTGGCCAACGGCACTTGGCTAATGTTGCAGGCCAAGGATGGCGTATTCCTGCAACACAGCAATCAGCTCGACCTGTCACGAAATGTCATCCTCTATCGGGATGACGGGACCACCGTAACCACCAACAGCGCCTCGATCGACCTGAAGAACGGTGCCGCTGCCGGCGCCGAACCCACCCATGCCGAAGGACCTTTCGGCACCCTTGACGCCCAAGGCTTCACCATCACCGACAAGGGTGCCGCGGTACAGTTCGCCGGCCCCGCCCATCTGGTCCTGAACGGAGCCCCGCAGTGAGGATGCTGAGGCCGCCCCTCCAGGCTATCGCGGCAGCACTGGCGCTCTCCGCGACGCTCTCGTCGGCCAGGGCGCAGCAGTTGGATCTGGCACATGGTGGACCGATTGCGATCACCGCAAGTGAAGGGATCGAGTGGCGGCAGGAACAACGCGAGGTGATCGCGCGCGGCAACGCCAAGGCCGTCAGGCAGAATGTGACGGTGACGGCGGATCGGTTGATCGCATTCTATCGGCCGAAAAATGGCGGGGCGGCGCAGCCGACGCCGCCGGCCCAACCGCCGCCGAGCGTCGCCACTGGCACGGATACGGGGAGCAACGAGATCTATCGCGTGCAGGCGGAAGGGAATGTCCGGATCTTCACACCCACCGACCAGGTGCAAGGTGATCGAGCCGTGTACGACATGGACAAGGCGGTGCTCGTGGTGACCGGGCATGCGCTGAAGCTGACCACACCGAACGATGTGCTGACTGCCCGGGATGATCTGGAATACTGGTCGCAGAAGCACATGGCAGTGGCACGCGGCAATGCCGTCGTGGTGACCAACGACGGACGGCGGATCGCGGCAGATACGCTGGTGGCCTACACGACCGACGCGCCACAGTCGGCCTCGCCGACACCACCGCAGAGCTCCGCGGATCCGCTCGCCGCGTCGGGCAAGCTGCAGAAGGTGGAGGCTTTCGGCAATGTCACGGTCCGCACAGTGACTGACACGGCCATCGGCGATCGGGCGGTTTACGTGCCGGACACCGGCATCGCACGTCTGGCTGGACGGGTGCGGATCACGCGCGGGGAGAATCAGCTTGATGGTTCGGAGGCGGAGGTCAACATGAAGACCGGCATCGCGCAGTTGCTGCCGGGCCCCAGCGAGCGCGTGCAGGGCTTGGTACTGCCCAACGATGCCACCAACCAACAGTTAAGTGGACAAGCTCCGTCAGGACCACCGAAATGAACGAAATGCGCATGGAATTACGGGGATCGGGGTTTCGGGTCGTTGCCGGCGGTGCGGGGCTGGTCGCGCGTGGCGTGGGCAAGACGTACAAAAAGCGCCCCGTCGTTCGGAACGTGACGATTGAGCTGCGCCGCGGCGAGGCAGTGGGCCTGCTGGGCCCGAACGGCGCCGGCAAGACCACGACGTTCTACATGATCGTAGGCCTGGTGAAGCCGGACACCGGCTCGATCAGCCTGGACGGTGCCGACATTACCACCTTGCCGATGTATCGCCGCGCGCGGCTCGGCATCGGCTACCTGCCGCAGGAGGCCAGCGTGTTTCGCGGCCTCAACGTCGAGCAGAACGTGATGGCCGCTCTCGAGGTGGTCGAGCCGGACCCCGACAGGCGCGACCTGATGCTGGATGAACTGCTGGGCGAGTTCGGCATCGGGCACCTGCGGCGCACGCCGGCGCTGGCGTTGTCGGGTGGCGAGCGACGGCGCGTGGAGATCGCGCGCGCGCTGGCGACGCAACCCGCCTACATCCTGCTGGATGAGCCGCTCGCAGGCATCGATCCGATCGCGGTGAACGAGATCCGAGACCTTGTGTCGCATCTCAAGGATCGAGGAATTGGCGTGCTGATCACAGACCATAATGTGCGCGAAACGCTGGGCATCATTGATCGCGCATACATCATGCACGACGGCAAGATGCTGATGGAGGGCCGGCCAGACGAGGTCGTGGCGCATGAGGATGTGCGCCGCTTCTACCTTGGCGAGCGGTTCAGCCTTTGACCCCTCGCGTGAACGTTTTGTTTGCGTCGAAGTCCTAGCATCGCGGTCGAACGATGAAGGACCAGGGCGTTTCATGGCGTTAGGGCCACGCCTCGACCTCCGACAGACCCAGACCCTCGTCATGACGCCTCAATTGCGTCAGGCGATCAAGCTGCTGCAATACTCCAATATTGAGGTGGCCAACTTTGTCGAAGAGGAGTTGGAGCGGAATCCTCTGCTTGAGCGCGACGACAGCGCCGAGTTGCCGAATACCGAACGTGCCGCACCGGACCAGTTACCGGAGCGGTTCAGCGAATCCGCCGATACGGCGCAGTTGGCGCAGGCAGACACGCTGCCCACGGAGATGGCCGCGCCGCTCGACGCCGATCTTGGCGAAGCCTACGACGCGGGCGGTGTTGCCGATGGTGCACCGCTGGCCGCGGCAATCACCGGCCGCGGCGGCGCCCGGGACTTCGACGTCGATGAGCGTGGCATCGATGATGTCGCAGATGAACGTCGTCCGCTGCGCGACCATCTCGGCGAGCAACTGCGACTGTCGTTCAACGACCCGGCGGATCGCCTGATCGGCGCTCATCTCATCGCGCTGCTTTGCCCTGCTGGGCGGTTGACCGCGGATCCAACGGCGATCGCCGATGCCATGGCGGTTACGCTGGAGCACGTCGAACGAGTACGCGCCCGGATGATGCAGTTCGATCCGGTCGGGCTGTTCGCACGCGATCTGCGGGAATGTCTCGCAGCGCAGCTTGCCGAACGCAACCGACTGGATCCGGCGATGGCGACTTTCCTCGATAATCTTGACCTGCTCGCGCGGCGCGAACTGCGGCGGCTTACCACTGTCTGCGGCGTCGACGCAGAAGACCTGGCTGATATGATAACGGAAATTCGTAGCCTCGATCCGAAGCCCGCTGCGAGCTATGACACGGCGCCGGTGCAACTTGTGATCCCGGACATTCTGATGCGCCCGAGTCTGGATGATACCTGGGTCATCGAGCTCAATCCGGACACCATGCCGCGCCTGCTGGTGAACGAGAGGTTCTTTGCGCGGGTCGCACCGCGTGCGCGCAAGGAGGATCGGCTGTTCATGGCCGAACAGCTTGCCAGCGCGAACTGGCTGGTACGCTCGCTGCAACAACGAGCACAGACCATTCTGAAGGTGGCCGCCGAAATCATCCGCCAGCAGGATGGTTTCATGCGTCGTGGCGTGGCGCATTTGCGCCCTCTGATCCTGCGCGATATCGCCGAAGCGGTCGAGATGCATGAGAGCACGGTCAGCCGCGTCACGGCGAACAAATACATCGCGACTCCACGCGGCACCTTCGAGCTTAAGTATTTTTTCACCACGGCCATTCCAGGAACGGATGGCGAGAGCCACAGTGCCGAGGCTGTCCGCTATCGGATTCGCTCGATGATTGAGGCGGAGGCAGCAGACGATATCCTGTCCGACGACGCGATTGTGGCCGCGTTGCGAGATGAAGGTGTGGACATAGCACGGCGGACCGTGGCCAAATACCGCGAGGCGCTGCGCATCCCCAACTCGGTGCAGCGCAGGCGGGAGAAAGCCGCGCTGGTCTGATCCTCGAATCGGGCCCTGGGATTCACATCCCTTTCACGGACGCACGGGGAGAGGCACGATGCAGATCACAGTTTCGGGCAAGCAGGTCGACTTATCAGATGCACTGCGCACGCGCGTGTCAGGCCATCTGGACGTCATATCCAGCAAATATTTCGACCATGCGCTGGAGGCGCATGTCACGTTCAGTCGCGCGCGTAGCTTCTTCATCTGCGACATAAACGTGCATGCCGGTCGCGGGTTGACGCTCCGCGGGGAGGGTGAGGCGGCCGACGCCAATACCGCCTTCGATGACGCAGCCGAGCACATCGCCAAGCGGCTGCGCCGCTATCGCCGGCGCATGAACGAGCATGCTCGCGACAGCGCCAATCGCGAACGGCCAGAGGCGGCGCGACAGTATGTACTGCTGCAGGAGACCGAGCCGGCTTCGGATGGGGCGAACGGCGAAACACACGCCACGGTCATCGCGGAGCAGGCGACCGAGATCAGTCTGCTGTCGGTCAGCGAGGCAGTGATGCGCATGGATCTCGCCGACCAGCCTGTCCTGATGTTTCGCAACACGGCGACCGGCCAGTTGAACGTGGTGTACCGCCGGAGCGACGGCAACATTGGCTGGATCGATCCAACGCCTCCGTGACCCTCCATTTCGTCCGTTGTCCAGCTCGCCCGGGCCGAGGCCGCGCGCCCCCGCACGGCCCTGGCGCAAGAGAACAAGAGACAGCCGTCAGTGCACCTGTGCCGGTACCATCTCATGTTGGACGATCGCCGCGAGCGCCACATCGAGCTCCCCGGCAATCGCCATCGGCGTGCCGTCGGCGGCATGGATCGCGTACGCCGCGGTGCCATTGACGACCACCGGCTTTACGTAGGCGATCTGCTGGAGGCCAAGCTGCGCCAGCTGCTCGGTGGAAATGTGGCGGATGTCGACCATGGCAGCCATTGCCGCCTGCGCGTCCGTTTGCTGAATGCTATCGATATTCATCGTCGTGCTCCTTCCTGGCGGCGGCCCACTGCTGCAGCTCCGACGCCTTTTGGTGATCCGGCCCACATTTTGCGGCACCGTCGTGGCCGGGCAGGCCTTATTCCTGCCCAGGTTCGTTATCGACCATCCGGAGCTTTCCGCCGCCATGACCATTGCTGCCGTTGGCGCGGTTGATCTGGATCGTCTTCACGCGTGCCTCGGGCTGCGGCCGGACAAGGTCGATGTGCAAGAGCCCGTTGTCGAGCCAAGCACCCTTCACCTCGATCCCCTCGGCGAGCACGAAGGCCCGCTGGAACTGCCTCGCCGCGATCCCGCGATGCAGGAACACGCGCTCCTGGTTGTCATCCTCAGTCTGACGCCCGCGGATTACCAACTGGTTGTCTTCCTGGGTAATTTGCAGGTCATCCATGGTGAATCCGGCCACCGCGAGCGTGATGCGCAGCCCCGACGGGCTGGTCTGCTCGATATTGTACGGTGGATAGCCGTCAGAAGATGACTTCGACGCCCGCTCAAGCATTTGCTCGAGATGGTCAAAGCCCAGGAACAGCGGCGAGGTGAACATCCTCGTAGTCATGGCCTCCTCCTTGGAGCGAAGCGTCGCCGGAACCCGTGGCGGCATTCCGGCAGACAGCAATTTTGGCAGTGGCGGTTGCGGTTGCAAGGGGTCCGGGCGTTGATCGAGCCGGAGGGCACCGCTACATGCGCGACATGAACTCGACGGTGGAGACCCTGCCGATCCTGGTCGTGCCCGAGCCGATCCTGAAGGCGCGGGCCAGACCGGTCGGTCCCAGCGACCTGGAACAGGTGCGCATGCTGGTGCCGCGCATGTTCGCGACCATGTATCGTGCCCCGGGTATCGGGCTTGCCGCGCCACAGGTGGGCTTCGGATTGCGCTTCGCTGTCGTCGATCTGATGCAAGACGAAAAATCGTCGCCGATCGTACTCGTCAACCCCGAAGTGATGGCGCGCAGCCAGGAGGAGGCGACGCGTGAGGAAGGCTGTCTGTCGCTGCCCGGACAGTATGCCGACGTGACGCGACCGGCACGCGTGACGGTACGCTATATGGACGCGGAGGGGGTGAAGCGGCAGATCGACGCGGAGGGGCTGCTGGCGGCCTGTCTGCAACACGAGATCGACCATCTGGACGGCATTCTGTTCGTCGATCACCTCTCGGCGCTGAAGCGCAACATGATCCTGCGCCGGCTGGCCAAGGAGCTACGCCAAAAACGCACCGAGGCGATGTAGCGCCATGCGCCTCGCTTTCATGGGCAGCCCGGACTTCGCCGTTCCGACGCTGCGGGCGCTGCACGCGGCGGGACACGAGATCGCCGCGGTGTATTGCCAGTCTCCTAAGCCGGCTGGGCGAGGCTACGCGCTGCGGTCTTGCCCGGTGCAGTTGGAAGCGGAGCGGCTGAGGCTGTCAGTTCGGACGCCTGCGCGACTGCGCGGCGACCCCGCCGAACAGGCCGCTTTCGCGTCGCTTGGCCTCGATGCGGCCGTTGTGGCGGCGTATGGACTGATCCTGCCGCAGGGGATGCTGGCGGCGCCACGCCGTGGCTGTCTGAACCTTCACGCCAGCCTCCTGCCACGCTGGCGGGGAGCCGCGCCGATCCAGGCCGCGGTGCTCGCCGGCGACGCCCAGACCGGCGTCACCATCATGCAGATGGATGCTGGGCTGGACACCGGCGCGATGCTGCTGCGTCAGGCCGTTCCGATCACCGCAGCCACGACCGCCGCGGAACTGCACGATACGCTTGCGGAGCTGGGAGCGCGGTTGATCCTGCGGGCGCTGGTCGAGCAGCCGGTGCCTATGGCACAGCCGGGTGAGGGTGTGACCTATGCTCCCAAGCTGACGCGCGAAGCGGGCCGTATCGACTGGGCGCGCGACGCCGCTGCGATCGAACGGCAGGTCCACGCATTCGATCCTTGGCCAGGCACGTCCACCACACTGCACGGGGCGGTACTGAAGGTGCTGGCGGTTCAGCCGGCGTCGGGGTCTGGGCGACCCGGCGCGGTGCTGGATGAACGGCTGACAATCGCTTGTGGCGCTGAGGCACTTCGGCTGACACGGGTCCAGTTGAGCGGCCGCCCCGTCATGACAGCCGACGCATTTCTGCGCGGCCACGAAGTCGCTCCGGGAACGGTGCTGGGCGGATGAACAGCGGCACCCAGGATCAAGAACTCCCCCTCCCCTCGCGGGAGGTGGTCGGGGGAGGGGTCCGCGGATCGTCCCCTCCCCCCAACCCCCTCCCGCGAGGGGAAGGGGAGTTTCTGCCTAGGTTCATCCCCCCTGCCGTGACCCATTGGGCCCTCCGACTGGAATACGACGGCACCCCATTCGTCGGCTGGCAGCGCCAGTCGTCCGGTCTGTCTGTCCAGGAAGTGCTGGAATCAGCAGCCTCCAGGCTGAGCCACGGCGCGCCGATAGTCAGCACCGTCGCGGGCCGCACGGACGCGGGCGTACATGCTTCAGCCCAGGTCGCTCAGCTCCATCTGCCCGACACGCTGGTGGCCGTGAAGGTCCGCGATGCACTGAACTTCCACATGAAGCCGCATCCCATTGTCGTGCTGGACGTGGCACCGGCACCCGACGGATGGAACGCGCGCTTCTCGGCCATCGGCCGCACCTACCGTTTCCGCATCCTGAACCGCCGCGCCCGCCCTGCACTGCTGGTCGGCCGCGTCTGGCACGTGCCGGCCGAACTCGACGCCGATGCCATGCATCGTGCGGCACAGAGCCTGCTGGGCCGGCACGACTTCTCCTCGTTCCGCGCAGCTGCGTGCCAGGCCAAGAGCCCGCTGCGCACACTCGATCGCCTCGATGTGCGGCGCGACGGCGATACGATCGAGATAGTCGCCGTGGCACGAAGCTTTCTGCACCACCAGGTGCGCAACATGGTGGGAACACTGAAGCTGGTTGGCGACGGAAGCTGGCCGGTGGATCGGGTCGCGGAGGCACTGGCAGCGCGTGACCGTTCGGTAGCCGGTCCAACCGCGCCGGCGGATGGTCTGTGCCTTACCGCAGTGCGATACCAGGACGATCCATTTTCCGCGACGACCTGATTACTGGGTTGGTGACATGCATTGAACGACATAACATGCAATACTTCGGTTCGAAGTGGAGCGCGCCTTGGCAAAAGTGCTTGTCATCGAAGATGACGACGGGACCGCGGAAGAGATCGTTACTGCGCTCGATGATCGGGGATATATGCTGGATCGCGCAACCGATGGGACCGAGGGATTGCAGCGTGCTCGCACCGGCGGATGGGACGTTCTTGTGGTTGACCGAATGCTCCCCGGACTGGACGGGCTCAGTGTCGTCGAGACACTGCGTGGAGAAGGGATAAGGACACCCGTCCTGGTACTCAGCGCTCTCAACGCGGTGAACGATCGTGTGCGCGGCCTGCGCGCTGGAGGTGACGATTATCTCGCCAAACCGTTCGCACTGTCGGAGCTTGCGGCGAGGTTGGAGGCATTGCTGCGCCGACCCGCGGATGCGCGCGAGACCTTGCTGCACGTTGGGCCCCTCGAATTGGACCTGCTGGCCAGGACGGCCTGCCGTGGTCGACGAGAGCTTGAACTTCTGCCCCGCGAATTCCAGTTGCTTGAATACATGATGCGACGCGAGGGACAGGTTCTGACGCGGGCCATGTTACTGGAAAATGTGTGGAATTACCGGTTTGTGCCGCAGACCAATTTGGTGGACGTGCACATTGGCCGGCTCCGCCGCAAGGTGGATGCGCCAGACGAACCGCCAATGATTCTGAGTGTGCGCGGTTCCGGGTTCATGTTGCGTGCGCCTGCCTGAATTCGTTCAATCAACCACCGTTCGCTGGGCACTGGCCGTCGCGGGTGCATTTGGCGTTTGCACACTGCTGCTGTTCGGCTTCGTCTACTGGCAGACCGCAACCTACCTCACCGAGAACCTCGACGCCATCATCATAGCGGATGCACGGTTGAACAATGCCGAGGCGCGCGACCAGGAGCTGAAGTTTGTCATGCAGCACCTGATAGAGGATCCGCGTCGGGTGAAACTGGCAGAATTGTTCGGGCCGGACAAAGTGCCGATCGCGGGGAATGTCGAAGCAATGCCACCGGGGCTGCTGCTCGATGACACGCCGCGTCACCACCAAGCTGGTGCGCGTGGACATTCGTGGGCGCGAGTTGCAAACCGCCCGCGTCATCGCCGGTCGGCTGCCATCCGGCGATATCCTTCTGATCGGCCACGACGCCGGTGATGTGCGTCAGATCGGCCAGGTTGTGGCCCGTTCCCTTGGGCTCGGACTGCTTCCGGCTGTCTGCCTGGCGCTGCTGACGGGAACCTGGCTCAGCAAGCGCGCGCAGCGGCGGATCGACGAGATGAATCGCCAGGTACAGCTTGTTGTCGGTGGCGATCTCAAGGAACGGCTCCCGGTCAGCGGCTATGACGATCCGCTCAATCGGTTGGCCACAATCGTCAATGGCATGCTCGATCAGATCGAACATCTGGTCGGCGAACTATCGAGCGTCGGCGACGACATCGCACATGATCTGCGCACGCCGCTGACCCGCGTTCGAGCAATTCTGGAGCGCGGGCGTGACAACGCGTTGACACTTCAGGACCTGTCCATAGCCACGGACCGCGCGATAGCCGGGCTCGATCAGTCTCTGGCGATCATAACCGCACTCTTGCGAATTGCCGAGATCGACCACAGCCGCCGGCATGCCGGAATGGCAACCGTCCAGCTCGCTGAAATCCTGCGAGCCGTACATGAGCTTTATCATCCGATCGCCGAGGACAAAGGCGTATCGCTGCAGCTTGATCTGACCAACGCTGCTACAGTGTCCGGCGATCACGACCTGCTGCTTGAGGCCGTGGCAAATCTAGTCGACAACGCCGTCAAGTTCACCCCGGCGCACGGTTCCGTGGCACTTCGTCTGCTGCAACGTCCTGAGGGACCGGCGGTGCGTGTTGAGGATACCGGGCCTGGTATCAGCGATACTGAACGAGACACCGTGTTCACCCGATTCTACCGCTCAGACAGAAGCCGTCACGCGGTTGGCGTCGGACTTGGCCTTAGTCTCGTCGCCGCGATTGTTAAGCTGCACGGATTCCGCCTGGCGATCATCGACGGTCCCGGCTGCCTCATCGAAATCGCCTGTTATGCCGCGTGAACCCGGGCCAGCATATTGCCAGCCCGGTTCCCGATATTTGCAGCAATAGGATGGTCAGCTGCCGCTGGAACGTGTCCCCGCGGTGGCGGTGGTGGCGGAGGGTGTAGCCGAAGAGGTGGCGGTAGGTTGGGTCGTGGTCTGGTAGCCGTTCACAGCTACGTTGTTGGGCGGCGCCCCAGGGGCCGTCGGGATCACCCCAGGAAGCTCGCTGAAAAACGTGTTCGCGACCGCTCCGCCCTCGTCATCTCCCCCGTCCGCATAGGCTACGCCCACTCCGATGCAAAGCATCGCTGCGGCGGCCAGAAGTATCGTCTTCATCAGATTATCCTTTTCCGTCCATTGCCTGGAAGACGCCGTGTCTTCAAGACAAGACTGATCTATGGACGTCGGCTCGACATTTCGATTAAAGACGGTTTTAGTTCCTTAAATTCGCGGTTAGTCTTCGCCAGCAAATGTGATCAGAACTGCGTCACCCATTCCGGAACGTGTAGCCGTAACCGTTCAGAGCAGGACCGCCGCCGAGATGCGCGTAGAGCACCTTGGCGCCCTTCGGGAAGAATCCGTTTCGGATCAGGTCGATCAACCCCTGCATCGACTTTCCTTCGTAGACCGGGTCAGTGATCATGCCCTCGAGGCGCGCTGACAGGCGTATCGCCTCCAGCGTCTCTTTCGACGGTACGCCGTAGCAGGGGTAGGCGTAGTCCTCCAGCAGGACGATATCATCCGCAACGATGTCCTTGCCGCCTACAAGCGCAGCAGTGTTCTGCGCGATTTCGAGCACCTGCGCCTTGGTCTGCGCCGGGGTGCCCGAAGCGTCGATGCCAATGACGTTGCGCGCGCGTCCGTCCGCGGCAAAGCCCACTACCATGCCGGCGTGCGTCGAACCGGTGACAGTGCACACGACGATGTAGTCGAAGCGCAGGCCCATCGCGGCCTCCTGCGCCCGCACTTCCTCAGCGAAACCGACATACCCGAGACCGCCGAACTTGTGGACCGATGCACCGGCCGGAATGGCGTAAGGCTTGCCACCCTTGGCACGCACCTCGTCGAGCGCCGCTTTCCAACTGTCGCGGATGCCGATGTCGAAGCCGGCGTCCACCATGCGGGTCTCGGCTCCCATGATGCGCGAGAGCATGATGTTGCCCACCCGGTCGTACACCGCGTCCTCATGCGGCACCCAGCTTTCCTGAATCAGAAGGCACTTCATACCGAGCTTCGCCGCCACCGCCGCGACCATGCGCGTGTGGTTGGACTGCACCCCGCCGATGGAGACCAGGGTATCGGCGTTGGAGGCGATCGCATCCGGCACGATGTATTCCAGCTTGCGTAGCTTGTTGCCGCCGAACGCCAGGCCCGAATTACAGTCCTCGCGTTTCGCGTAAATTTCCACCGCCCCGCCGAGGTGTTCGGTGAGACGGGACAGGTGCTCGATTGGTGTGGGACCGAAGGTCAGGGGATAGCGCTGGAACTGGGAAAGCATGCGGCTCCTGGCTGTAAATCTTCCGACAGAGCCGACTAATCCTGATCTGAGCAGGCAGCAAGACACGCCCTGCCTCTCGGGTCCAGCATGGTCCCGTGAGACAAAAATCCGCGGGGCCGCCCTATCCGCCCGCGAGCGTTACCCCAACGGCCGCCAGAAGCACGCCGATCGCCACATCCAGCATCACCAGCCCCGCCGCGGCGGCAAACCCAATGCCCAACGTCAGCCGGAAGACAAACCATTCCAGCCACAGCGCCCAGCCGAGCCCGACAAGCTGCGCCAACTGATCGAGCGGTGCCGGCGCGCCCAGCAGCCCCGGAATGCTGAACACCACCAGCAGCAGGTACTGCACCACGTTGCACCAGTTCCACAGCGCGATGCAGCGCGGCCAGCGCTCGCTGAGACCCATCGCGCCAACCAACCGGTGCGACAGGACGGCAAATCCGCACCAGCCGATGCCATAGGACAGCAGGTCAAGCGCGAACACATGCGCCGCGTGCGGCGGCATGCCGCCAGTCGTCCAGGCCAGCAGTCGCAGGCAGACGAACGCCGGCAGGCAGATCGCGGCAGCCCAGAAACTGCGCGCCGCGCCGGCCATATCAGCCTCGACGTACTGGACCCCCTCCGACCGCCCGCGCACCAACAACCAGGCAGCGTGCAGACCAGAGGACACCGCCGTGCCGATGCTCACTTCTCGCCGAACCCGCCGTCGCCGACGAGCGCCAGCATGCGCGGTCCGAGCACAAGCAGCACCGTGGCGCAATTCACCCCAAACACCAAAAGCGCTGCCCGAATGCGCGATAGGCCGAGGCCGTGGCGAGCCACGAACCAGTGCAGCCACAGCCCGTACGATACCAGGCCCAGCACAACGCTGGCGCTAGCAACGGTGCGTGGCAGGCCGAGCGCGGCCAGGCTTCCAAGCACCACCAGCAGCAGAGTGCCGATCACGGGTATGACCCACTGGCACCAGTTGAAGGCTGTGGCGAAGCGCAGCCACGCATTCTGTCTGCCCCACAACCGCGCGACCTCGAACGACAGAACCGGCGGCGCCACCAGCGCGCACAGCGTCGCCAGCAAATCGGCAAGTGCGGTCAGGCCGCCGCCGCCCAGCAGCATCAGCATGCCACCGACCAGCGGAAACGCGATCAACGGCGCCAGGCTCGTTAGGAATGCTTCGCGTGTCGCGCCGAACTGACGGATACCGTCGGCACGTCCGCGGGCGAGGCGAAGGACCCCGAGTACGATGTTGCCAAGCTGCGGGGGGCGCCCGCGCGTCCGACCGCTCATGTCAGAAAGGCCGCGAGGATACCGCGATAAATGCGCGCGAGGTCGCGTAATTCAGCAACCGGCACGCGCTCGTCGACCTGATGCATGGTGGCGCCAACCAGGCCGAACTCCGCGACCGGACAGTAGCGTGCGATAAAGCGGGCATCCGAGGTACCACCGCCCGTATCGAGCTTCGGCTCCACGCCGCTTGCACTCACGATTGCCTGGCGCAGCGTGTTCACCAATTCTCCCGGTTCGGTCAGGAATGATTCGCCGCTGATCGCTATGTCCAGGTCGAAGCGCTCCGCATGCTGTGCGATTACCGCGCGCAGCCATGCGGATAGCGCAGCGCCGGTATGGTCGCTGTTAAAGCGGATGTTCAGCATCGCTGACGCGGTGGCCGGGATTACGTTGGTCACCGGGTTGCCGACGTCGATGCTGGTGAACTGCAGGCTCGACGGCTGAAACCACTCGTTGCCGGCGTCGAGCGGCGCCGCGGTCAGGGCATCGGCGATGCAAATCAGCCGGTGAACCGGATTGTCGGCGCGCTGCGGATAGGCGACGTGACCCTGCGTGCCGTGGACCGTGATCTTCGCGTTCAGGCTGCCGCGACGGCCGATCTTCACCATGTCGCCGAGCGCCACCGGACAGGTCGGCTCGCCCACAACGCAGAAGTCGGGGATCTGGCCATTGGCCTGCATCCATTCGAGTACCCGCACCGTGCCATCGACCGCGGGGCCTTCCTCATCGCCGGTGATCAACAGGCTGATCGAACCGCGCGGCGGACCGTCGGCCAGGTGCTGCGCGGCAGCCGCGACGAAGGCCGCAATGGCGCCCTTCATATCGCAGGCACCGCGGCCGTAGAGAATGTCGTTCCGTACCTCGGCACCGAAGGGATCCGATTGCCAATTCGCATTGCCGACCGGAACAACGTCGGTATGGCCCGCAAAGCAGATATGCGGCGATCCGGTGCCCATGCGTGCGAACAGATTGTCGATCTGCCCATAGCGCAAAGGTGTGACGGTAAAGCCGAGCCGTGTCAGAGCGTCGGCCAGTCCGGTCTGCGCGCCGGCATCGGCGGGTGTAATCGAGGCGCAGCGGATCAGCGCCTGGGCGAGGGGCAATGGATCGTGCAATTCCTTCACGGTGTGCCTGTCCCCTCTTCCGCGCGGCGGTGGGGATTTGCGAAAGGGGCTCTGCCCGACACGGGGCCGTACCTCAATCGCGCAACAACTCGTTGATCGAGGTCTTCGCTCGCGTCTGCTCATCCACCGTCTTGACGATCACGGCGCAGTACAGCGATGGCCCGGGCGAGCCATCTGGCAATGCTCGCCCGGGCAGCGATCCCGGCACCACCACGGAATACGGCGGAACCCGCCCAATATGAATTTCGCCGGTCGCGCGATCGACCACCTTGGTCGAGGCTCCGATGAATACCCCCATCGACAGCACGCTACCGCGCTCCACCACCACACCTTCGGCAACCTCCGACCGGGCGCCGACGAAGCAGTCGTCCTCGATGATCACCGGATTGGCCTGTAGCGGCTCCAGCACACCGCCGATACCGACGCCGCCGGACAGGTGGCAGTTGGCGCCGATCTGCGCGCAGCTTCCCACCGTCGCCCAGGTATCCACCATCGTGTTCCGCCCGACATAGGCGCCGACATTGACGAAACTGGGCATCAGCACCGCGCCTGGCGCGACATAGGCAGACCGACGCACCACGGCGCCGGGCACTGCGCGGAACCCCGCCTCGCGAAAGCGGTTCTCACCCCAACCGGTGAACTTCAATGGCACCTTGTCCCACACCGGCGCACCGCCCGGCCCTTCCATAGCCGTGGAATCCGTCAGCCGGAACGACAGCAAGACCGCCTTCTTCAGCCACTGATTGACCTGCCAGCCTGACCCGCTCGGCTCGGCGACACGCGCGGCGCCGGAGTCGAGCAGGTCGAGCGCTGCCTCCACTGCCCCTCGTGCCTCGCCGCCGGTCGCAGACGACAATAACTCGCGTCGCTCCCATAGTTCCTCGATCGGCTGCTGCAGCGCGTGCTGGCTCATGCGGCAAAAATCCTCGGTCGAATGCGCGGCCGGACCATGCGCAGCGGCCCGGAACCTGTCAACGCGGTCGGCAACGCTTCGTTAGCCTGGATAGCGTTTAATGAGCCGATCCGGGACAGGACGTTTGGCGTCATGACCGATACGATCGCCGATTTCCCGCACACGCCCGGGACCGATGCGACCCTGCGGCGCGCGCTACTCGACAGCCGCCAGCGCTGGCGCGATCTGGTGATCACTGCCGCGGATCTCGCTTATGAGACTGATGCCTGGGGCCGTTTCGTGTTCGTCATGCCGGACTTGGCACTTGGTTGGACTCCCTCAACCCTGATCGGCCAGCCTGCCGAATTGCTGCTGGCCGGCGGCATCGGTGCGAATGGCTTCAACCCATTCCGAGTCACCGCTCCGATCCGTCGGCGCGCCGCCTGGCTTAAACGTGCCGACGGCAGCTCCATACTGCTCGCATTCTCCGCTGCACCGCTGGCCGACGCAGAGGGGCGCATCGTGGGCACGCGCGGTATGGGGATTGATTGGACCGAGTTCGACGAAAGCGCGGGACGCGTGGCGGCTTCGCTGCGCCGCGGTGAGGTGCTTGGCCATATCCTCTGGCGGATGGGCCACGAGGTACTCGCGCCACGCATGATGCAGGCGGCGTTGGATGCATTGATGAACGCGCTCGGCGCGGAGGGTGCCGCGGTGATCGAACTGCGCGGCGAGGAGGGCTCAGTGATGGTTCATCGTGCCGGCGGCGGCGGCGATGAACTCCTGACGGAGGCGACCGGATTGCTCGCGACAGCGAACGGACCAATGGTCGGCGCTGCCAAAAATGGACGACCAATTCTGGTCGCGACCTGCCGCACACAGCTCGGCGCCGACGCAGGGGTTGCACTGTGGCGTTCCCCCGGCTCACGCGGCTGGGACGCCGAAGACATGTTGCTGATCAACTCTGCGGCCGGCCTGATCCGGATGGTGCTGGAACATGACGCTATCCAGCGGGAGATGGGGCGTCAGGCGCGAACCGATCCGTTGACTGGATTGATGAACCGTCGCGCTTTCCTTGAGGAGCTGAGCCGCCACATCGACCGACTTGACCGTGAGGAGCAGCCCGGAACGCTGCTGTTCGCCGACCTCGACTGCTTCAAGCCGGTGAACGACCGCCTCGGTCACGAGGTAGGCGACGAGGTTCTGGTGCGGACCGCCAACGTTCTGCGCAATACCGTGCGACCCACGGATCTGGTGGCACGACTTGGTGGCGATGAGTTCGCTCTGTGGTTGAACGGTGCAGATCATCTGACCGCGGCCGAGCGCGCCGACCACCTCTGCACCGAGGTGCCAAACCAGTTGCTGGAGATCACCTGCGACGGCGGACCAACCCCCACCGTGTCGATCGGCATCGCCACGCGTGAGCCCGCCAGTCATGAACCGGTGGACAGCTTGCTGCGCCGCGCGGACCAGGCGATGTACGAGGTCAAGCGCACTGGTCGTGGCAACTGGCGTGTCGCACACGACGCGAACGCCTGATCATGGATCAACCTTGCGCACCGCCGAAAGATGAAGCGGCGCGAGTCCGTCTCGGCGCCGGCACGGGGACCAAGGCCGATGTCCTGATCGACCTGGCGAACGACACCTCGGTCACCGTCCGTGCTGCGCTCGCGCTAAATACCGCCGCACCGCCAGGGGTGAACGCGATGCTCGCCGGCGACAGCGATGAACGGGTTCGCATCCTGCTGGCGCGTAAGCTGACGGCACTCGTGCCTGGACTGTCGGCAGCCGAACATGCGCAACTGCATCAGGAAACCTGGGACACGTTGAAGGCACTCGTTGCGGACGAGGCCGTGCGAGTGCGGGCAATCATCGCTGAAGCAGTCAAGGAGCTGCCGGATGCACCGCGTGGGCTGATCCGCCAGCTCGCGCATGACACCGAAAAATCGGTATTCGAGCCGGTCATTCGACTGTCGCCGCTGTTGACCACCGAGGATCTCCTGACCTTGGTGGCCAGAGCACCAGCTAATGGCACTGTTCTCGCTGTGGCGCATCGCGCGGAGCTGGAGCCGGCCGTGTCAGATGCAATCGCGGCGAGCGCCGACGGCACGGCCATCCGCGCATTGCTCGCAAACCCGTCGGCGCAGATTCGTGAGGCAACACTCGACGTTTTGGTGGCGCGGTCGGTCAACCACCCAGACTGGCATGAGCCGCTCGTACGGCGCCCTTCGCTGCCGCCGCGCGCCGCGCATATGCTGTCCGAGCTCCTGGCAACTCATCTCCTGGCCGAACTTGCCACGCGCGCCGATCTCGCGCCGCCTCTGGCCGAGGAACTGCGCCGACGCATCGCGGTTCGGCTGGCTCCAGGTGCACCGGAGCCGCCGGCGGCGCCGTTGGACACTACGGCCGAGGAGGCCCTCGAGCTGGCACGTGCGACAGCGGCGCGTGGCGAGTTGGTCGAGGAAACCTTGCTGGCGGCGGCGCGTCGGGGCGAGACGCGCTATGCGGCTGCACTCTTGGCCCTGGCGGCAGATACGCCGGTTTCGGTGGTGGATCGCGCCTCGTCGCTGCGCAGCGCCAAGGGGCTGGTGAGTCTCGTCTGGAAGGCTGGGTTCACCATGCAGGTTGCGGTCGCGCTGCAGACTCTGCTGGCGCGGCTGGCACCTGAAGCGGTGCTGATCGCCGGACAGTCAGGCGGCTTCCCCCTGGCCGTCGAGGAGATGCGCTGGCAGCTCGATTTTCTCGGGCGCATGGGGCGGTGAGCCACCAGACGACGGAGCGGCCGACTGAGGTCGCTCATTCAATTCGCGCATAAGCTCGCATCTTCCTGGTTCGGCATTGATTTGGGTCAAAGCGGCAATGGGCATTCGGCGCCTAACCTGTTTCGTCAGGCGTTGGAGGGTCAAATGGCCAAAGCGAAACAAGAACATGACAGGGACATTCGCGTGCGTGCACGGCGCATGTGGCGCGAAGCCGGCAGCCCAAAAGGCCGCGAACCGGAATATCTGGAACGAGCGCGCGAATTGCAGGCATTCGTCGATCATCCGAATGCCGGGCTGCTGCCAAACCCCATGCTGGAGCATCCCCAGCCAGAGGCAACAGAAGAGCCCATCGAGGAAGCCGAACTGCTGGAGAACCTTGGCGAGTTTCCCGGACGGACGGATCAGGGTGACCGGGTGACCGCGCCGATGACCAAGCGGAAGGCCCGCGCCTACCTGCGCCGCGGGTGAGCGCTATGGCCGTGCTGGGCTAGGCCAGTTCGGTCGGTCCAGCGGATCGATCGTCCGGGGGCGATCCATGTGATCCTCCACCGCCCGGACACCCGGAACATTCTCGGCCGCCACCACCAGCGCCTGGCGCAGTGTCTCATCCGGCGCAACGCCCCACAGATGCAAGACGCCGTCGCACACCACGGCATTGATCGCGCCAGGTCCGCCAGCCCATGCCTGACAGCGCAACTCGGCGTAGAACGCGTCGCGGATCGCCCTGTCGTCTGGCGTGACCGCGGCTACCGACAGAGTGGTGGCCAGCGCCTGCAACAGGTTGCGCCGGCTGACGATGCCGACCAGCCTGCCATCACGCGTCACCGGCACACGCTTGATGCGCCTTGTCTCCATAAGGTGTGCAACCGCGGCGATCGGCGTGGTGTCGGTCACGGTCACCACATCGCGTGTCATGATCTCGGAGGCCTTGCGTCCATGCGAGCGGGTGTAGTCCGCCGCCAATCGGTCAGTGGAGGTCACCAACTCCAGCCAACGCGACGGGGACGGCTCGGTCCCGGTCTCCGCCCGGCGCAGCAGGTCGCCTTCGCTGATAATGCCGACGATGTGTCCGCCGTCGACGACCGGCAAGGCGCTGATCTGGCAGTCGAGCATCAGGCGTACCAGCTCGGCCAACGACGTTTCAGGGCTGGCAAAAATCACGTCCGGCGTCATGACATCGGCTGCGTGCATCGTGCTGTTCCTCGGCGACATGCGCTGCACTAGGCGGTGGAAGCTGCGCGCGCATTGACCCAGATCAATCTGCGCAGCCGCCGGGACGGCGCCCGCAGCTTGAACCTGTCTGGCTTCGTGCCGATACTGTCTCGATAAACCGGGAGGAAAGCATGGCCAGGGCCAACGTCACACCGTTTACCCGCCGCGCCGTGATGCGCGTCGGGCTCGCCGCCGTGGCCGCGCCCACAGTACTGCGCCATGCGCGTGGTGAGACGCCGATCCGGATCGGCATGCCGCTCGCCCTCACCGGACCCGCCGCCGAAATCGGCCAGCAGATGCGCCACGGGGCGGAATTCTGGGCCAGGCAGGTGAACGCCAAAGGCGGCCTGCTCGGCCGGCAGATCGAATTGCGCGTCGAGGACACCACCGGTGATCCCGCCACCTGCGTGCGCAAAGCGCAACTCGTCGTCGAGCGCGATGACTGCCACCTGCTGTTTGGCATGGTGCTGTCGTCCGAGGCGCTGGCGGTGGTCCCGAAGCTCGCCGAATGGAACGCGATCTTCATGTCGTCGGACAATGGCGACGGGCGACTGACCGGCTCGTCTTTTGTACCCAACTTTTTCCGCGCCAACATCTCCGGGCCAATGGAGACACGTGTGATCTCCCTATGGCTGCGCCGCGGCGAGATGGAGAACTTCTTCGCGATCGGCATGGACTATGCCTGGGGACACAACAGCATCGACGTGTTCCAGGATGAGGTGAAGAAGGCGAAGAAGAATTTTGTCGGTGCCGTGTTCTCGCCGATCGGCACAAAGGACTTTTCGACCTACATCACCAAGATCCGTCAGGCCGGCGCCGATGCCTGCTTCATCGTGATGCAGGGCGCCGACAACAACGCGTTCCTGTCGCAGGCGCACGAGTACCGTTTGGCCGACAAGGTGCAGCTGCTCACCTCGATCGTCGATCTGAACAGTATCCATGCGGTTGGCGATGCCGCGCTCGGGCTCGTCGGTTCGACGCGCTATGTATTCACCATCGACAATCCGGCGAACAAAGCCTTCGTCGAGGCGTGGCGCAAGGAATACGGTGCCGAGCCGGACGTTTTCGAGGGTGAGCAGTGGCAGGCGTGCCAGCTTCTCCAGGCTGGCATCGAGAAGGCGAATAGCATCGAGACCGACAAGCTGCGTGCCGCGCTGGAGACGGTCGCGGTGGATTCGATCAAGGGTCACGTCGCCATCCGCGCATGCGACCACCAGGCGGTGCAAGGCGGCTACATGGTGAAGGTCGCGAAGCCAGAGGGCTCCAAGACACCGGTGCCGGAGATCATCGCGACGTACCCTGGCGACGAGGTCACGCCAGCCTGCCGGCAGATGACCTTCGACAGCTGAGCATGGCGCCCAACCAGTCCTCCCGCTCCCAATTCCGTGGCCCCGCTGCACCCTGATGGACTTTCTCGGCTTCCTCATCACCCAGTGCCTCAACGCCCTGTCGCAAGCAGCCTTGCTGTTCTTCCTCGGCGTTGGCCTGACACTGATCTTCGGGATCATGCGCATCGTGAACTTCGCGCACGGCGCGTTCTTCATGCTGGGCGCATTTGTCGGCTATTCCTCGGTCACCATCGTCGGGAACTTCTGGGCAGCCCTCCTCATCGCACCAATTTTGGTCGGCGGCTTCGGTGCCTTATTCGAAATCGGCATTCTCCGCCGGCTCTACCGCCGTGATCACAGCGCCTTTCTGATGGTGACGTTCGGCCTCACGCTGATAATGGGCGAGGCAATCCGCCTGATCTGGGGCGTCAACGCACTCGAGGTCCCCGCGCCACCGGCGCTCTCGGGCATCGTTTTCATCCTCGACGAACCGTTTCCCATCTACCGCCTGTTCCTCGCCGGTGCCGGCATCGTGGTGGCGATCGCCATGTGGCAGTTCCTCGAGCGTACGCGACTGGGTCTGCTGATCCGCGCCACGTCGCAGAACGCCGAGATGGTGCACGCCCTCGGCACCGACGTGCGCCTGGTGCGTTCCGCCGTGTTCGGTATCGGCTGTGGCCTGGCGGGCATCGGCGGCGTCCTTGCTGCACCTCTGGTGACCGCCTCGCTTGCCATGGCACCGAATGCCGTTATCGACACCTTCGTCATCGTCATCATCGGCGGCATGGGCAGCTTCCTAGGTTCCGCGATCGGCGCACTGCTCGTCGCGTTTGTTCAGGTGTTCGGCACCTACTACTTCCCCGACCTCGCACTCGCCCTGATGTATCTGGTCATGCTCACCGGTACTCGTCGTTCGCCCCGGTGGCCTTCTCGGCAAGGAATTGTAATGCGATTCTGGTGCGGACTCGCTGCCGTCGCATGCCTGCTTGCACTCGCGCCCGCCGGACTGCCGCCCTATGCGATGACGCTGCTGACCGAGGCGCTCATCCTCGGCCTGTGCGCCATGAGCCTCGACCTCATGGTCGGCTATACGCGACTGCTGTCGTTCGGGCACGCCGCGGCATACGGTCTCGGCGCGTATATCTGCGGCAACCTGCTGCTACACACCACCATCCCGCTGGTGTTCGCCGTGCCGATTGCCGCGGTGTTCAGCGGCATCGCGGCGATCGGTATCGCCTGGGTGTGCACGCTTGCGTCCGGCGTGTCGTTCTCGATGCTGACGCTAGCTTTCGCGCAACTGCTCTACGCGGTGGCCTTCAAGTGGACCTCGGTCACCGGCGCCTCCGACGGATTGGCGGGAATTCCGCGCAGCCCGGGCCCGTTCGGCATCGCCTTCTTCGCCGGAAAGTCGGGCTTCTACTATTCTGGTACTCGCCTGCCTGCTCAGTGCCTTCGTGTCTTGCCGGGCGCTGGTGCGCTCGCCATTCGGCGCGGTGCTACGTGGTATCCGAGAGAACGAGGCGAAGACGCTGTCGCTCGGCTATAACACGCGCCACTACAAGATCGCCGTCGTGGCGATTTCGTTCGCATTCGGCGGGCTCGCGGGCGCGCTCTACGCGCCATTCGCCGGCTTCGCCAACACCGAGCTACTGTTCTGGCTTTTCTCAGGCCAGGTGCTGATCATGGTGATCGTCGGCGGCGCCGGCACATTGATCGGACCGATCATCGGCGCAGCGTTCTTCATGCTGGTATCCAACCTGCTCAGCTCGTGGACCGATTCCTGGGCATTGTTTTTCGGCCTGATTTTCATCCTGTTCGTGCTGTTCGCTCCGCAGGGCATCTGGGGCCTCGCGACAGGCGCGTTCACCGGCAAGCCGCCAACCGCGAGACGAGGGCGATGGCGCTCCTTGAACTGGACGGGCTGACACGCCGCTTTGGCGGCATCATCGCCGTCGATCGCGTGACAATGCGTGTCGAGGTGGGCGAGGTACGCGCCGTTATCGGCCCGAACGGTGCCGGCAAATCGACGCTGTTCAACCTCATCACCGGCGTGGTGAAGGCATCCGAGGGTAACGTGCGGTTCGACGACGAGACGTTGACCGGTCTGTCGCCCTACAGCGTCTGTCAGCGGGGCATATCGCGAACGTTCCAGATCACAGCGCTGTTTCCCGAAATGACCGCGCGTGAGAATGCGCGTCTCGCGGCGCAGGCACGGCACGCACGGCGCTGGCAGCCCTGTGGCGGAGGCGCGGTATTCGGCGATGCGCAGCAGCGCGGTGATGCGGCATTGGAACGGATGGGGTTGACGCATGTCGCGACGCGGCCGGCCGGTTTACTATCGCACGGCGATCAGCGGCTGCTTGAAGTCGCGATGGCACTGGCGCAGCAGCCACGCCTGCTGCTGCTGGATGAGCCGACGCAGGGGCTTTCCGTGGAAGAGACGGCACAGGCCGTAGATACGCTCGCTGGCCTGTTATCGGATGGTGCGATGACCGTACTGTTGGTGGAACACGACATGGAGGTGGTGTTCCGCCTGGCCGGCATGATCACCGTTCTGCATCGCGGCTCAGTGATCGCCGACGGCTCGCCGGAGCAGGTCAAAGCGAATGCCGACGTGCAGCGTGCCTATCTCGGAGGCCTCGCCTGATGCTGACGATCAAGGACCTCAACACGCACTATGGCGCGAGCCACGTGTTGCAGGGCGTCGATCTGGTCGTGCCGGAGGGCCGCATCTGTTCGGTTCTTGGTCGCAACGGCGTCGGCAAGACGACGACACTGCGCACGGTGATGGGACTGGTACCGCCGAGTGGCGGAGGCGTGCTGCTTGATGGCGCGGACATCACCGGCTGGCCGCCGCATCGTGTCGCTCGTGCGGGCGTCGCGTATGTGCCGGAGGGACGGCTGATCTTTCCCGACCTCACAGTTGTTGAGAACATTCGTGTCGCAGAACGCCGGACGTCGCGGTCCTGGCCGATGCCGCGGCTGATGGAGCTTTTCCCGCCGCTGCGCGAAAGGGCGTCGAGTCGTGGTGGAACACTGTCGGGCGGCGAACAGCAGATGCTGGCGATCGCGCGTGCGCTGGTGAGCGATCCGAAGGTGATGCTGCTGGATGAGCCGAGCCAGGGCCTGGCGCCGCTGGTGGTGCGCGAACTGGCCCAGGTGATCCGTGGCCTGCCGAGCCAGGGCGTGACGGTACTGCTGATCGAGCAGAACATGCGCCTGGCAGAGGCGGTGGCGGATGAGATCCACATCATGGTGAAAGGGCGCATCGTGTATGCCGCGTCGCCCGAACGGTTTCGCTCCGAGGAAGCGGAAATCCGCAGTCGTTATCTGACAGTTTGAGAACGGGGAGGAAGTCCATGGACCTAAACCTGCGCGGCAGGACCGCTCTGATCACCGGCGCGTCCAAGGGTATCGGCCGCGGCGCTGCCGAAGTTCTGGCAGAGGAAGGTGTCAACGTCATCCTGGTCGCGCGCACGAAGACGGACCTCGATGCGGTGCGCGACACAATCGCGTCTCGCTGGAATGTGCGGGCGCAGGTACATGCGCTCGACATCTCGGACAGCGCGAACGTAGACAGGCTTGCCGCGCTGCATCCCGACATCGACATCCTGGTGAACAACGCCGGCGCCATCCCTGGCGGCAACCTGCAAGAGATCAACGAAGCGCGCTGGCGCGAGGCCTGGGACCTGAAGGTGTTCGGCTACATCAACATGTGCCGCCGCTTCTACGCCTTGATGCAGCAGCACCGTCGCGGCGTCATCATCAACATCCTCGGCATGGCGGGCGAGCGGATGGATGCGAGCTATATCGCGGGATCTGCCGGCAACGCCGGACTGATGGCTTTCACCAGGGCGCTGGGTGGCGCCGCATCCGCGGACAATCTGCGAGTCGTCGGCATCAACCCTGGCGCCATCGCGACCGACCGGCTGGTGACGATCATGAAAAAGCGCGCGCAGGACCGTTTGGGAGACGCCAACCGCTGGGAGGAGCTGATGAAGCCGCCACGTCGCGGAGGAAATCGGCTGGATGGTGGCCTTCCTCGCGTCGGACAAGTCGGCCTATACCAGCGGCACAATCATCACCATCGACGGCGGCGCCGCCAATCGCGGGCCGATGTTCTGAGGAGCACCGAATGAACCTGCAAGGCAAGGTCGCCGTCGTCACCGGAGCAAGCGGCGGCATCGGCTCTGCCACCGCGCGTCGGTTCGCCGAAGCAGGCTGCCGGGTTGTCGTCGGCTACAACAATCGCGCCGCCGAAGCGGAGAAAGTGGCGGCGGACCTGCCGGGCAGCGGTCATCGCACGGCACGCATGCCGATGGAGGACAGCGCGGCGCTGCGCGATGTCGGGGCGATGGTTGAACGCGAATATGGAAGCTGCGACGTGCTGGTGAACTCCGCCGGATTCACGCGGATGATAGCACACGCCGACCTCGAGACACTGACCGATGAGCTGATTGATGCGATCTTCGTTGCCAACGTGCGCGGACCGTTCGCCACCATCCGTGCCTTCGCACCTCTTATGAAGCGGTCCGACGATGCGGTAATTGTCAACATCTCCTCGGGGGCGGCGCTTTCCGGCGGTGGCAGCAACATCGCGCATGGCGCATCCAAGGCAGCCATTGACACGATGACGAAGTCGCTGGCGCGTGTGCTTGGGCCGAACATCCGCGTGGTGTCGGTATCGCCCGGCGCGGTGGACACCGGCTTCGTGCCCGGCCGCACCACGGAGACGGTGGAGCGCGCGGCGCAGCGCACGCCGTTGAAGCGCGTGGTTCAGGCGGACGAGGTGGCGCAGACGGTGATGGCCGCGGTCACGCTGATGACGGCGACGACAGGGAGCATTCTGCTGGTCGAGGGCGGGTCACTGCTGTAGCAACCTGTCATTGCGAGGAGCGTAAGCGACGAAGCAATCCCCAGCTCTATCTTGCCTGGAGATTGCTGCGTCGCTTCGCTCCTCGCAATGCTGGTGGACGGCCCCCTGACGGCATCATTGTGCCAAGCTGGCCATGGATGACAGGGCAGCGAAGGAGACCGTCCGTGATGGAGCGTAGCATCATTGGGATCGACCTTGCGAAGAACGTGTTCCAACTGCATGCGGAAGACGCGGCGGGGCATGTGCTGTGGCGCACAACGGCTGCGCCGCGAGGAGCTGGCGCGGTTCCTCGCCAAACAGCCGCCGTCGCTGATCGGCATGGAGGCATGTGGCTCGGCGCATCACTGGGGCCGCGTGCTCAGCGGCAAGGCCACGAGGTACGGCTGATGCACGCGAAGTATGTGAAGGCCTATGTCAAACGCGGCAAGAGCGATCTGCGTGACGCGGAGGCCTGCTGCGAGGCCGTGCAGCGGTCCAACATGCGGTTCGTGCCGGTGAAAAGCGTCGAGCAGCAGGTGGGACGAGCGTTGGAACGGTCGCGCGATCTGCTGGTGAAGCAGCGGACCCAGATCATCAATGCGACGCGCGGTATGCTGACCGAGATGGGCATCGTTGCCGGCACTGGCCTGCGGGGCTTCAAGGCCTTGGTCGCTCGCATCGACGCCGGCGATCCGCGCCATCCCGGCGTTGCTGCTGAGCGCGCTCAGGCCGCTGGTCGAGCAATGGCGCGCGTTGGACGCCGAGCATCGAGGAACTCGAAGCCCGCATCGTCGCATGCGCCAGGAGCGATGAGCGCATGCGTCGCCTGCAACAGATCCCCGGCGTCGGTCCGCTGATCGCCCACGCGCTGGTGATGGCGGTCGGCGATGCGCGCCGCTTCGACACCGCGCGCGACTGTGCCGCCTGGATCGGCCTGACGCCGCTCACCAACAACAGTGCCGAGAAGACCCGCATCGGCCACATCAGCCGACAGGGCGATCACAGTCTGCGACGATTGCTGGTGCTCGGCGCCGCCGATCTGATGCGCCGGGCCAGAGTGAAGCCGGGCCAGGCCAGTGCCTGGGTGCAGGGCATCATGGCGCGCAGGCCGTTCAAGGTCGCAACCGTCGCCCAGGCGGCGAGGATCGGCACGCATCGCCTGGGCGATGCTGCGCTCGGGCGACAACTATCGGGCCGTGGCGGCGCATCCCTGATGCCGGTGCCGCGGAGATTGACCTATCCGGACACCGATTGCGCTCGCGCCGTGGCGTGCGGCGTCAAGCCCGGAGCCGCCGCTGGCGGTCGCTGCGCGAGGCTTGACCCCGCACGCTACGGCGAAGCCTCGCTCGGGATCGGATTTGGCCAGGGCAACAATCTTCTGTGGCAGCAACACTCGGGCCGCACCTCACGACCCTATCGCGCAAGGAGCAAACCGCACCGACGGCAATTTGGTCAGGACCAGAACCAGGACACTCCGTTCTGTCATCGCGCGCTCAGCACGTCGCAATGCTGGGAGACCTGGTTCGCGTTACCCATCGGGGCCAGCGGTCTTTCCAGACCGCACAAACAGGCCGGATACATGAACGCTCCAGACCGCTACGCCGTCACCGCTTTTGCTGCTTGCCTAACGGGGGCCGTCCATACATGACAGTGGTCTAGGCTTGCTGCCCGCGCACCAGACGACCGGGCAATTCGCCCGTGGGCTCACCGTCGCGATAGGTCACGCGCCCCGACACGATCGTTGCGTCGTAACCGTGCACCTTCTGCATCAGCCGCTTCCCACCCGCCGGCAGATCATGCACGACGTACGGCTTGTCACAGCCAAGCCGATCCCAATCGATGATGTTGACATCTGCCTTTTTGCCCACCGCCAGCACGCCGCGGTCGAACAGCCCGGCGGCATGCGCCGTATCCGACGTCACCCGACGGATCAGCTCCGGCATCTCCCAACGCTTCAGCGTCCGGCCCCAGTGCGTCAGCAACCAGGTCTGATAACCGGCGTCGAGAATGAACGCGACGTGCGCGCCACCATCGCCCAGGCCCATGAGCGTATTGCGATCCGCCAGCGTGGTCTCACTCACCGACAGATCGTAGTCCGCGTAGTTGCCGAGCGGTGTATAAATGAACGCATTGCCGTCATCCTCCAGCAGCACGTCGTAGGCCACCTCCTGCGGTGTCCGCCCCTCACGCAGGGCGATCGCCTCGAGCGAATCTTCCTTCCGCGGCTGATAGTTCGGCGGATTGCCGAAGCGGAACATCTGACCGAATGACAGCCGGTGGAACAGCGGGAATGTGCTGTCCTTCTTCGGATCCTCCGACAGCATCTGCCGACGAAGCTCCGGATCGCGCATGCGCCGCACCCGCTCGGCCAGCGGCAGATGCGCGATCGACCGGTAAGACGGCGTCGCGGAGAACGGGTTCTGGCTGCCCTCCAGGCCGAGCAACACGCCGATCGCACGCGGTGCCACGACAGGACGGATCGGCACGCCAGCAGCGGCCGCCTCATCGGCGTAGCCGAGCAGCTCGCGCCAGACGGTCGGCCGCGTATGACGCTGCGTCAGCGTGAACACGCATGGCCTGCCGCACGACTCCACGACACGGCGGATCATCGCGAACTCGGCCTTGGGATCGGGCGCCCATTCCGACACGATTTCCAGGAAGCCCGAACCCGCGTCGCGCATGCCCATTGCAATGCTGGTCAGCTCGTCCTCCTGCGCCCGCAACGTCGGCGTCGGATCACCCTTCAGGCTCTTATGGCTCAAGCTGCGCGACGTTGAGAAACCAAACGCGCCGGCTCGCATCGCATCGGCGGTGATCTCGCGCATCTGGGCGATGTCGGCCTGGTTGGCGTTCTCCAGTGTGACCGCGCGCTCGCCCATGACGAAAACACGCACCGCGGCGTGCGGCAGCAGCGCGCAGAGGTCGATGTCGCGATTGCGGCGTTCCAGCGCTGCGAGATACCCGGCGAACGACTCCCATTCCCATTTTAGCCCCTCATGCATCACGGGGCCAGGGATGTCCTCGACGCCTTCCATCAATTCGACCAGCTTCTCGCGGTCGGCGGGCTTGCATGGCGCGAAGCCGACGCCGCAATTGCCCATCACCGCAGTGGTGACGCCATGCATCGATGAGGGCGTCATACGGCTGTCCCACACCGCCTGGCCGTCATAGTGAGTATGGATATCGACGAAACCCGGCGTGACCAGCCTGCCCTTGGCGTCGATCTCTTCGGCACCATTTTTCGCGAGCGTGCCAATTGCCGCGATGCGGTTGCCCTTGATGCCGACATCGGCCTCGATCGGTGCGCGCCCGGTGCCGTCGACGACAGTGCCGCCGCGGATGACCAGGTCGAATTCTTCTGCCATTGGACATATCTCCGTGGACTGGTCGAATATTGTGCTCCGACCTGCCGAAAGAGCAAGCTGCGCAGCAAAGCCCGAGGATCAACCATGATGCCGCTCGACGTGAGTTCCGCACCGCCCCAGACCACCCCGCGCGAGACCCGGCTGGCCGACTACCAGCCGCCTGCATTTCTGGTCGAGACCATCGATCTGGAATTCCACCTTGATGAAGCGGCGACGCGCGTACGCTCGCGCGTGGTGGTGCGGCGCAACCCTGCTGCCGCGGACGCCGATGCGCCGCTGTCGCTGGATGGCGAGGCGCTGACATTGGTGCGCATCGCGCTGAATGGCGAGGAACTTGGCGCCAACCGGTACCACCTCGAGGATGGCAAACTGCTCGTTCCGGACATGCCGGATTCTGGCACGCTAGAGATCGAGACGCTCATCGCGCCGAAGGATAATACGGAGCTTTCCGGCCTCTACACCTCCAACGGTAGCTTCTTCACGCAGTGCGAAGCCGAGGGCTTCCGCCGCATCACGTATTTTTCCGATCGGCCCGATGTCATGGCGCGCTTCACCACGACAATCACGGCTGACAAGTCGCGCGTGCCAGTCATGCTGTCGAACGGCAATCCTGGCAGCGTCCAGGACGTAGGCAACGGCCGCCATCGCGTGAAATGGACCGATCCGCATCCTAAGCCATGCTATCTCTTCGCTCTCGTCGCCGGCGATCTGGTCGCAGTGAAGGACCACTTCATCACGCGCTCCGGTCGTCGCGTCGAACTCGGCATCTGGGTGCGCCGCGGCGATGAGGATCGATGCGCGCACGCGATGCGCTCGCTGAAGACTTCGATGAAGTGGGACGAGGACGTGTTCGGGCTCGAGTACGACCTTGACGTGTTCAACATTGCCGCGGTGTCAGACTTCAACATGGGCGCCATGGAGAACAAGGGGCTGAACGTCTTCAACACGAAATACGTGCTTGCCAAGCCGGAGACCGCGACCGATGGCGACTATCAGGGGATCGAGACGGTCATCGCCCACGAGTATTTCCACAACTGGACCGGCAACCGTGTCACCTGCCGCGACTGGTTCCAGCTTTCGCTGAAAGAAGGGCTGACGGTCTATCGCGACCAGGAGTTCTCGGCCGATCAGGGCAGTCGCGTGGTGAAGCGCATCGGTGACGTGCGGGCGCTGCGCGCGGCGCAGTTTCGCGAGGATGCGGGGCCGTTGGCGCATCCGGTGCAGCCGGATAGCTACATCGCGATCGACAACTTCTACACCGCGACGGTCTACAACAAGGGCGCCGAGGTGATCCGCATGATGGCAACCATCATCGGTCGTGAGGCATTCCGTCGCGGCATAGATTTGTACTTTGAACGCCACGATAACCAGGCGGCCACCATCGACGATTTCGCTCAGGCGATGCAGGACGCGTCCGGCGTTGATCTCACGCGCTTCAAGCGCTGGTACCACCAGGCGGGCACGCCGGAGGTCACGGTTTCCGACGGTTATGATGGTGCCTCGCATCGCTATACGTTGACGCTGAAGCAGCGCACGCCGCCGACGCCGGGCCAGCCAGACAAGCAGCCTCTAGTGGTGCCGGTTGTGATGGGGCTGCTGGACAGCGCCGGCCACGAAATCTCCGAACGCACGCTGTTGTTCGGCGAGGCGGAGCAGACCTTCGCATTCGACGATGTGCCCGAACGGCCCGTGCCGTCGCTGCTGCGCGGCTTTTCGGCGCCGGTGAAGCTGTCAAATGTGCCGGCTGCCCAATTGCAGTTCCTCGCCGCGCACGACACCGACCCGTTCGTGCGCTGGGAATCCGGCCAACAATATGCGACGCAACTGCTGCTGGCGATGGCGGCTGCCTGGCGACGCGGCGAGACACCGGTGGTCGACCAGGGACTGATCGATGCCCTCGCTGCCACGCTGCGCTGATGCCGATGCGGATCCCGCGTTCGCAGCCGAGGCGCTGACACTGCCCGGCGAGGCATTCCTGGCCGATTACATGGCGGTTGCGGATGTCGACGCGATTCATGCGGCGCGCGACAGTGCGCGGACTGCGATTGGTCGGGCGCTGAATGCCGCCCTGCGAGCCACCTATGAGAGGCTGACCGACAAGGGTCCGTATCAGATCGATGGCATCTCGATCGGGCGACGTGCGCTGCGCAACGCATGCCTCGCGTATCTCGCCGCGGATGGCAGCGCCGACGGCATTGCACGGGCGAAGGCGCAGTTTGATGCGGGACAGAACATGACCGACGTGCTGGCGGCTCTCGCGGTGCTGTCGGCGATTGACTGTCCGGAGCGACGTGCCGCGCTCGCTGCGTTCCATGCGCTCTGGCATGGCGATGATCTGGTGCTCGACAAGTGGTTCGCCATCCAGGCGATGTCGCCGCTGCCGGATACGACGGATGCAGTACGTGCACTGGCGAAGCACGCGGACTTCGATCTGCGAAACCCGAATTGCGTGCGCGCGCTGGTCGCCAGCTTCGCCTCCGGCAATCAGGTGCGGTTCCACGATCCAGCTGGCAGCGGCTACCGCTTCCTGACGGACACCATCATCGCGCTCGATCCGATGAACAGCCAGGTTGCTGCGCGTCTGGTGCCACCGCTCGGCCAGTGGCGTCGTGTCGAGCCAGCGCGTCAGACGCTGATGAAGCGGGAGCTGCAGCGGATTCTCGAAGCGCCGAACCTCAGCAAGGGTACGTTCGAGATGGCGACACGCAGCATCGCCTAGCATTACAGTTGTGTTTTTTGCTTAAGGTGAAACTTTTGTGCGACGGCCTGATGTGCACGCCGCCAGAGCGACCATGCGATGACGTAGGCAGGATCGATGCGTCTTCGCGCGAGGCGCTGCGCTACACGTCGGATCTCCTGGATCGACCAGCGGATGAAATGGAGCGGCGTGTTTTTTTGGGTATCGACTTGTTAGCCAGGCGCTGGATCGCCGCCATCATGGCGAAGCCAAGCATGACGAGCGAGACGTGACGATGCCAGCCATGCCAGGATCTGGTCTCGTTGTGGTCGAGACCGAACTCGTTCTTGGCAGTCTCGAAGCTGTCCTCGATCGCCCAGCGATGGCCTTCGACGCTGACCAGCGTGTCGATCGGAGTCCCAGCTGGGCACCATGTGGAGAAGTAAGCGAGATCTCCATCTGCGATGTTGCGCCTGATCAGCAAGCCACGTGTCCACAGGCCATGGTTTTCCTCGTTGAACTCTCCCGCGCCGAGATCAGCCAGTTCCAGGTAGCACCAGTCATGCAACCTTGGTCCTTTGGTGCCCGACCCGGCTGACAGACGCTGCCAGTCAGATGCTCCCAGCGCTTTGGCAATCTTTGCAGCGGTGCCGGCAATCGCATGCGGCTTGCCCCAGGACCGAAAGACACGGGAGGCATGGACGCCAAGCACATACCCCTTGCCGGCCCGGCGTAGGTCCCGTTCGATATCGCCGACGCCATAGACAGTGTCGCCCGCCACCCATCGGAACGGCACAGCAGTGGCAATGGCGCGCTCGATCATCCTGGCTGCCAGCTGAGGCTTGGTCGCAAAGGCCACGTCGCTTGGCACGGATGTGGCTTTCAGACGCGCCGGATCATCGGTCCAACCTTTTGGCAAATAGAGCGCCCGGTCGATAAAGCCATGGCCGTGGCGCGATACATAGGTGGCAAACACGCCGATCTGGCAGTTCGTGATCTTGCCGGCGGAACCCGTGTACTGCCGCGCCACGCCGCACGATGCCTTGCCCTGCTTGAGGAACCCGGTTTCATCGACAACCAGGACTGCGTTGTCGTCCGCGAGATGCTCCATGACGTACTCGCGCACCATGTCGCGCAACGCATCAGCGTCCCACCGATCGCGCCCTAACAGCGCCTGCTGCCGCCAAGGCCCAGGATCACCGGCGGCCTCGGCGCGCATCCATCCCGTCTTGCGACGCTCATCGCCAAGCAGCCCGTCAAGGAATAATCCTGCGTTCACCGCCGCGCGTTCTTGCGCAAACAATGGACGCAGCAGGCTCTTTACCTTTCGCAGCGACGATGCCCACAACTCCAGCGTCGCCTCGATCGATGCTCCCGCCATGCCATGATCTCCGAATCATGGTGGCCCATAGATTCAGAGTTACAACCGCTTCGCAATCAGAAAATCACAACTGTAATGCTAAGCGCGGGCAGCCGTAGTAGCAATCAACTCGCTGCCCAGACGTGCCTGACGCGCCGTGCGTGGACCGCGCGCGACCGACAGTGAGACGTCGAGATCGCCGAATGTGCGCTCGGTAGCGTCGTCCCCGGCGGGGCAGAATGCGTCGCGATGCAAGCGCGCCTGCTGCAACATGTCCGCCGCCAGCACGCGCAGTCCCACGAGCGCGGCCGCACGGCGAGGCAACTCACCAGCATCCAGCGCGTCGACGACTGCTTCGGCTGTTTCAGCAAATACTGCGGTCAGCGCCACCAGGCTGCCCAATGACAGCGCCGCTTCGTCGCTCCTGCTGCACTGCTGTGCAAGCCGCGACAGAACGAAACGGAATGCGCCCAGCAGACCGAACGTGCCGACCGCATCCTCGACATCGCGGAACCGCAACGCCATCGTCTCGTACGCGGCACCGGACGATCCCAACATTGCGGAACGCGGAACGCGGCAGCCATCCAGTCTGAGGCCGCAATGGCGCGATGGCGCGAGCGCCCGGTATTCCGCTGCTTCGTTGATCGACAGACCAGGGGTGTCGCGCGGCACCAGGAACGCACTGTAGCGCTTACGGCCTTCCTCGACGCTCGTGACCGCAAACACAATGAACACTTCGGCCAGCGGCCCGTTGCTCACCCACGCCTTCTCGCCAAAGATGCAGTACCCGTCTCCATCTTCCTCGGCTCGAGTGGTCAGCAGCTTGGGATGTGCGCCGACTCGCGGCTCGGAGATCGCCACCGATGCGAGGTGCGGCAGCCACATGGCGCACTGTACCGTAGTGCCGAAGCCCTCGATGAAGAAGCGCGCTACCACATGGCGCCCGGCTCGTGCGCTACCTTCGCCCAACAGGCCGGTGCGCTCGACAACGGCGGCTTCCTCGCGTGCAATGGCAGCATAGGACATGGCAGGAGGAAACATAGCATGAGCGAACTCGTAGAGAAGGATGCAATCCGCGAAGTCATGGCGGAATACTGTTTCCGGCTGGACAACGACCGCTTCGCCGAGATGGCGGCACTGTTTACCGAGGACGGCACATGGGACACCGCGTTCGGCAAGGGCACCGGACGAGCGAAGGTTGAGGCTCTGGTGCGCGGTATGCGCCAGTCGACGAGTCCCCGGCCGCGGGCGATCCATCACGTGACCAATGTCGTGATCAAGCTGGAGGGGACCACGGCGAAGTGTTTTTCCAACTGGGTCACGGTGCAGAACAGCGCGCAGGGGCCGAAGATCGGCTCAGCCGGCAGCTACACGGACGATATGGTCAAGCAGGACGGGCGATGGCTGTTCCGTTATCGGAAGATCGACCGGTTCATCCACGACAAGGCGTAAGCTGCTGTCGTTACCAGCGAAGCGAAGCAATCTCGGTCATCAATGCCCACACGTGATCGAGACTGCTTCATCGCTGCGCTCCTCGCAATGACAGGCGGGGTGTCGCTACTCCGCCGCTATTGCTGCGCTCTGCGCGCTCAACACGAAGCCACGATAGCTTTCCGCGGCGATCTCGTCACAGATCTGCCTATAGCTGCCGACGCCGCCAATATACGGCATGAAGACCTGCGGCTTGCCGGGGATGTTGACGCCCATGTACCAGGAATTCGCTAGCGGGTAGAGCGTCCCGTTGGCCACCTCGTTGCCGTGCGCGACCCACGTGTCCTCGGCCACCTGCGTGGCCTCGATGCAGTCCAGCCCGTGCGAGCGAAGATACGCCACGCAATCGGCAATCCAGTCGACATGCTGCTCGATCGACACCATCATATTGCTGAGCACCGACGGGCTGCCAGGCCCGGTGATCATGAACATGTTGGGAAACCCCACGGTCATCAGACCGAGATAGGTCCTTGGCCCTGCCTCCCACTTGTCCCGCAGAGTCCGTCCGTCGACTTCGATGTCGATCCTCAGCAGCGCCCCGGTCATCGCATCGAAGCCGGTCGCAAACACGATGTTGTCGAACGCGTATTCGACATCGCCGCCACGCACGCCATTCGCGGTGATCTCGGTGATCGGTGTCGTGCGGACATCAACCAGCGTGACGTTGTGTCGGTTGAACGTTCCATAGTAGTCGGTATCGACGCAAATGCGCTTGGTGCCGATCGGGTGGTTCTTCGGCGCCAGCAGCTCGGCCACTGCCTGATTGCGCACGGTCTCGCGGATCCTGTCGCGCACGAAATCGGCAGCGGTACCGTTGGCCTGGTGGCTGATGATGAGGTCGTTGAACGCGGCCATGAAGTTGGTGCCGCCGGCCGCCCAACGCTCCTCATAGATCCGCCGCCGCTCCTGATCAGAAACCTCAAGCGCGGACACGTTGTTCGGATTGTTGAGGATGCCCGTGCGCATGTGGCGTGCCTTCTCGCGCAGCGCGGGATAGTCGGCCTTCCACGTCTGCGCGTATGCCTCGCTCATCGGCCCGTTGCGGGACGGGATGCTGAAGTTCGGCGTACGCTGAAACACGGTGAGTTGCGCCGCCTGCTGTGCGATCACCGGGACCGCCTGGATTGCTGATGAGCCGGTGCCGATCAAACCAACGCGCTGGCCGGTGAAATCGACGCCCTCGTGCGGCCAGTGTCCGGTATGGTAGGTCTTGCCGGTGAAGCGCTCCATGCCAGGAAAGTCAGGCATGCGCGCGGTGGACAGACAGCCGGTCGCCATCACGCAATAGCGTGCCGAAACACGATCGCCACGGTCGGTGCCCACATCCCAGCGATGCGTCGCGCGGTCGAAGCGAACCTCGGTCACACGCGTGTCGAACTGGATGTCGCGGCGCAGATCGAACCGATCCGCGACGTGGTTGGCGTAACGCAGGATCTCGGGTTGCGAGGCAAACAGTTCGCTCCACTGCCACTCCTGATCCAGCTCCTGCGAGAAAGAATAGGAGTACCTGCATGCTCTCCACGTCGCAGCGCGCCCCGGGATAGCGGTTCCAGGTACCAGGTGCCGCCGACGCCGCTGCCCGCCTCGAACATGCGTGCCGACATGCCGAGACCACGCAGCCGATGCAGCATGAACATGCCGGCGAAGCCCGCGCCGACTATGACGACATCAACGACGCTTGGTGCCTTGGCAGCAGGCATGGGAAGCGGCTCCACTGGGTTACTCAATAGTAGTATTTCGTACGGATTGGTATGTCAACGTCCCTGAAACACGGGCGGACGTTTCTCGACAAAGGCCCTCGCCGCCTCCTTGTGATCCTCGCTGGCTCGGGAGCGCAACATCCCGTACGCTTCGCTGTCCAGGGCGGCAGCGAGATCCCCAGACACCGCCGTGTTCAGGTTCCGCTTCATGTAGCGCAGCGCCACGCTCGGCCCGTTCGCCAGCTTCGCCGCCAGCGCCATCGTCTCCGCCACAAGTTCCGCGTCCGCCACTACACGGTTGGCCAGCCCCAACACCTCGATGCGCGCCGCGTCCAGCACATCGGACAGGAAGTAAAGCTCGCGTGCTTTCGCCGTGCCGACAAGTTGCGTCAGAAACCACGTTCCGCCGTAATCGCCCGAAAGGCCGACCTTGGCGAACGCCGTCGTCATCCGCGCGCTCCGTCCGGCAATACGCAAATCGCATGCCAGAGCCAACGACAGTCCTGCTCCCGCGGCGACGCCATTCAGCATCGCAATCGTCGGCTTAGGCATCTCGTGCAGCAGCCGCGACGCCTCCATCGAGGCACGCAGCAAATCGGTCCGTCGCTCCGGCGTCTCTGGACTTCCCTCCGCCGCAACCTTCGCCTGCACTCGCACGTCACCACCGGCACAGAACGCGCCGCCGGCACCGGTCAGCACAACACAGCCGATCGCTTCATCCACAGCACACTCCGCGAGCCGCATGCGCAGCGCCTGCATCATATCCTTGGTCAGCGCGTTCAGGCGCTCCGGGCGGTTCAGCGTGATGACCGCGACGCGGTTCTCCAGCCGATACAGCAGTTCGTCGCTCATCATGCCGACATCCATCATTGCCTCCCTGCGGCGCGCTACCGAGAGGTACCGTGTCATGCTATTCGGTAACAGGCAACGCCACGGGGAGAAATGCTCATGCCAAGATTAACCGGCCGCAAGATACTGATCACCGGCGGCGCATCAGGTATTGGTCGCGCGACGTGCGAGCTTTTCGTGCGCGAGGGCGCCGCGATTGCCGTGCTCGACCGCGACGTGGCGAGCGTTGCCGGCGCCCATGCGATCGCCGCCGACGTATCGAACGCCGGCGCCGTTTCGCGCGCGATGCAAGAAGCGGCCGAGGCTCTCGGCGGGCTCGACGGGCTCGTCAACGCTGCCGGCGTGTTCATCAACCGCGGGCTGAGCGACACCACCGCCGATGTTTGGAACACGACGATAGCAGTGAACCTAACAGGCACGTTCCTGTGCGTGCAGGCTGCCGTCCCGTTCCTGCGCCGGGCGGAGCGCGCGACTGTGATCAACATCGCCTCCGGTGTCGGACTGCTGCCGACCGGTGGCGGCAGCACCGCCTATGTTGCGTCGAAAGGCGGCGTGATCGCCATGACGCGCACCCTGGCTGCGGAACTCGCACCAACGATCCGCGTCAACGCGGTGTGCCCTGGCGCGGTCGAGACGCAAATGACCGACGGCACGTTGCGCGACTCATCCGGTGCGGTGATTCCGGCCATCGTGAACCGCTACGCTCTTGGCCGTCCCGCCGCACCCGAGGAGATCGCCGCCGCCATCCTGTTTCTGACGTCGCACGAGAGCTCGTTCGTGACAGGCGTTAACCTGGCGGTCGATGGCGGCCGGACTTATCACTGACGGCACGGCCGCGAACAAATCACAGTGCCGCCCTAATCCGGCCACGACTGATCACCAGCTTCCTGGCACACGTTCAGGATAAGGATCGTGCCATGCGAATCTGGTACACACTGCTGATCGCTGCACCTGTCGCGGCTGGCCTACTGGCTGCTCCCGCGGCACACTCAGACTCGCGCGATCATCGCGACTGGCATGGCGAGTGGCACGGAGACAGGGACTGGCACCATCACGACCACGACGACAACGGTGGTGCGGCCACCGCAGCCATTCTTGGGCTTGGCGCCGCCGCGATCGTCGGTGGCGTGATTGCCTCGCAGCAGCCGCAGTACTATGCGCCGCCGCCTCCAGTGGTCTACGCCCCACCACCAGGGTACTACTCGGGGTATCCGCAGGACGTAGAATTGTACTTCGACATTGTCATTGCGAGAAGCGAAGCGACGAAGCAAGCTCGGTCACGCTGAGCGCGCACAAACCTGGCCGGGCTCGCTTTGACGCCGCGCTCCTAACAGGAAACCCCGAGCAGACCGTGCCGCGCGCATCTCGGGAACACGTGGATGGATGGCCGGCCTGCGTCGGCATGACGAATGCCGGTTTCATCCAACGCGGGTCCGCCGCCAGGCGGGTGGAACTCGCAACGACACGGATTACGGTGCGCCACCGAATCGCTGCCGATCTCCAGGTGGTTCGGTTGGCGATGTTAACTGAACATGGCGTCGTCCTCCATCGCCAACTATGGGCACGCGACGCGCCTGGGAGCTAGGGTCTGGCACCGATGGATGAGGACTATCGCTGTGCCATACCCACGCCTGCAGCCATTCGACGCCGCACCGTCCAATTCGATGCCCATCGCGGGCGCTGTTCGCTGCAGTTCGCGCGTGTTTCTGAGCGGACGGAGCGCATTGCAGCCTGATGGTTCGGTCGCCGCGCTGGGCGATGCTGCGGCGCAGACCCATGCCGCACTCGACAACATCGCGGCGTCATTGCAGGCCGCCGGTGGATCGCTGCGTGACATCACCAGACTGACGACATCGCTAGTCGATCGCGCGCACCGCAAGCCAGTGTACGAGACGATCGGCAGCCGTCTGCGCGACGTGTTCCCGGTCGGCACCGGCCTGCTGGTCGCCGGCCTGCCGCTGCCCGAACTGATGGTGCAGATCAACGCTGAGGCGGTGGTTGGATCACCGGTACAGCGCCTGCGGACGTTCGAGATGAAGGACTGGTTTGGCCAGGACGTTGGCTGGCAGGGCGCGATGATTGCCGCAAGCAAGACCGAGCTGTTCGTGCGCGGCCAGACCGGCGCGTCGCTCGACGGCAGCTTCATGGCAGGTCTTGGACGGCGGCCCGAGGATGCCGCGGAACAGGCTGAACTCGCGCTGAGCAATCTGGCCACGCTGCTGCGTGAGGCAGGTTCCGGCATGGACGAGGTTTGCAAGATCACCGTGTACATCAGTGACCGCGCCTATCGCACTGCGGTCTATCCGGTGATTGGCCGGCATTTCCGGAACATTCATCCGGTGTCAACCGGGCTGATCGTGACCGGATTCGCCCGCCCGGAGATTCTGTTCGAGATCGACGCCTATGTATTGCGCAAGCAAGGCACGCCGCACCAACGACTGCGTCGCTATCATTCGAACACTGTGCGCTACGGCTTTGCGCAGCAGGCGCTCGACTGCGACTTTTGCATGGCGGTGCGCGCCGGCGAACAGGTCATTCTGCGCGGCCAGACTGGCACAGATCTCAACGAGGTCATGCACGGCATCGGGGATCCCGTGACCCAGGCCGAACAGGCGATGGACAACGTCGCCGTGCTGCTTGGCGAGGCGGGCGTCGGGATGGCCGATGTGATCAAGGCGACGGTGTTCGTCACCGACCGCGCCTTCCTGCCCGGCGTGACAGACGTCGTGCTTCGTCGACTGCACGGCGTGACGCCATGCTTCAGCGCGGTGGTGGTGAAGGGGCTGGCCAGCCCCGAGCTGTTGATGGAGGTCGATATTACCGCCGCGAGATCAGGCTGACGCCTCCGCCAGTTGCGCTGGCATGTCGCCGACCTCGCTCTGAAGCCCGCGCTGCGCCACGATCTCCTGCCACAGCCGTAGGATACTGTGCATCGTCGCCTCCGCCACCAGGCAATGTCCCTGATCGTCCATTGCAAAGAATGCCACCGTCGCGTCCCCTCGTGCACGCCGCAAGGCCTGGGTGAGAACATTCAGGCACTGGACCACCTGATCGGGCGCTTGCAGCCTGGCGTGGCGCAGGATGTCGGTAATGCGGAACGCGCGCAGGCCATGCACGGCGATGCTCGTGGCTTCGCGGCCCAGTTCGAAGAATACGCTGACCACCGGCAGCATGCCCTGCACGAGTGCCAACATGTCTCGCGTTTCTTCGATGTTGCAGCCGATCAGCGTCGGTGCCTCGGGGGATGCTGGTGCCGGCTGGATACCGAACGCGCGAACCATCTCCTGCTCGAGCCAGCGTCGTACCTCGGGTGGCGCCGCCTTGATCTCGTCTACGGACAAAGTGATACCGGTCATCCTTGCTCTCCTCGGGCTGTCACCGCGTCATGGCGGATCCTGCGACAGCCCGCATTGATCAGAATCAACCGAAGGTGTCCGATTGCAGCGGTTCGGCAGGCAGCGGCGAGCTACTGTGCCGAGGGCCGGCTGAGAGTGTGGAGTGGCTCCTTCATGTGCATAGACGGTTCGTGGAACGAGCCTGACCCAGTTCACGGCGGACGTTGCCCCGATCTCAACCACTTCGTCAGAAGATTGCAGCCTATAGAATCAGGGCACTACATTTTCCGTCTCTGGCAAAAAAGGAGAACTGGAGGCTGCGGCCAAAAAGGCACGCCCATCGGCAACGCCCTCGAAGGCCGTCAGCGATGCATTCAAGATCTTTCGCCCGGATTGCGCGCAGCGCGACCCTGTTCGGTGCCATATTGGTGACGATCGCGCTTTTGGCGTCATGCGGAAGCGCCGCGAACAACGTCGGGTATGAATTTGCGCGCCTTCTGATCAACCGCTAGCGAGGCAAGGCAGACAACGTGACGAGATACTCGGTGGCGGGGTTCGACATTACATCGTCAGTATATGCCGATGCGTTCGCGTCTGCGGGTCTCACTGGGGCACTTGCAAGGTAGGCGGCTGCTCCTCGAGCACCGACGCCGGTCAGGCCGCCCGTACGTCAGTCGCGAATCCGTGCATCTCGCGCGACAGGTCCTCGGCCTGCTTCGACAACAGCCGAGGCCTCAGCACTTCCGACGCAGCGGCACCTGTCTCGGTGGCGGCTTGGCTGACCCCGGCGATGGTCGTGGTCACCTCCCGGGTACCGCTGGCCGCTTCAAGCACATTGCGGGAGATCTCGTGTGTGGCCGAGCCCTGCTCCTCGACTGCCGCTGCAATCGTGGTGATGATCGCGCTGACCTCCTCGATGATGCTGACGATGCCCTGGATCGCAGAGACCGCCTCGCCGGTCGCGGAGCGGATCTGATGGATCTGGCCGTCGATCTCCTCGGTCGCCTTCGCGGTCTGGGTTGCCAGGCTCTTCACCTCGGAGGCGACGACGGCGAAGCCCTTGACGGCATCGCCCGCACGCGCGGCCTCGATGGTGGCGTTGAGCGCCAGCAGATTGGTCTGCGCGGCGATCGTGTTTATCAGCCCCACAACATCACCGATCTTCTGCGCGCCTTCCGCCAGCGCCCGCACCACAGTATCGGTTTTGCGAGCATCGTCGACAGCCTTGGTGGTGATCTTCGCCGACTGCGCCACCTGACGGGAGATTTCGCCGATCGATGCGGTGAGTTCCTCCGCGGCACTGGCGACCGTCTGCACACGCTCGCTTGCTCCGCCGCTGCGGCAACACCGGCAGCCTGCTGGTTGGCCTGGCCGGCGGTCGGCCTCGATCATGCTGTCTTTGAACACCTGAACGGTCTTGGCCATTTGGCCGACCTCATCGGTCCCGTCCGCGTGCTGGGATCGCGACCGTCATGTCGCGCGCCGCCAGCCCGCGCATCGCCAGCGTCATCGCGCTGATAGGCGTGGCGATCAAGCCGACCAAAATCCAACTGCCGAGACTGGCCATGATCAACGCGACGATCATGAACCCGATGATGTAGACCCGGCCGGTCTGGTAGCTGTCGCTGATGTCGGTAGACACCTGCCTGGCGGCGGTCACGTTGTAGGCCATGCTGGCCCGCAGCGCCGCGTCGACGCGATCGCCGAGCGGAGCCATTTCGGTGAACAGATATGTCTTGGCGTCGCTCAGCTTGTTCGCGGCCATCAATTCCAGCAGACGCTTCGGTCGCTCGTTGAATGCTGTCTTCGCTGCCTGCAGATCGCGGTAAAGCTTTGTCTCGGTGCCCGGATCGATGGTTGGAGCATAGGCGGCATCGTTCTTCTGGTAGCTGGCCACGAGTTCGGCCAGCTTGGCGTCGGCGCCGGCACGCGCTGCCGCGTCGTCGGCCTGCAACAGCGCACGCGCGACGGTGCCGCGGTACGTGGCGAAGCTGGTCCGCATCTCGTCCAGGTAGATCACGGCCAGCAGATAATTTTCGGTTATCCGCCCGACCGCTGCGTTGGTCGTGCCGGAGCGCTGCATCGCGGTGCCGCCCAATCCGGCAAGCAGCGCCAGAATGAACGCGAACGAAAGCAGGATCTTGGTACGGATCGCAAGGTTCGCGGCGCCACGAGCGAGCCACATGATGCAGGTTCCTCGGCTACGAAGCGCGCATGAAGGGTGCTGCTCTGCGTAATGCCGAATGCTTAAGCTGAAGTTACCATGGGGAACTCGCCTGCCGCGACCGCCGTCTTGCCCGGTAACTGCGGCTCGACCTTGGCCTCCGCGGCGGTGGCGTTCGCTGTCCTGTGGATCGACGACTTATCGGTGTCGGCTCATTCTGCGCTTGAGCCTAGCCGTCCGGCGCTGTTCAGTCGCTCCGTTGATCGCAACATAAGGGAGCAGTGCCATGGCCAATCCGTTCGTGCATGTCGAGCTCAACACGCAGAATGTCGCGAAGGCGAAGTCGCTCTACCAGTCGCTGTTGCCTGGTCGCTGAATGACGTGGATATGGGCGGTGGCATGACCTACACGATGATCGATGTGGGCGAGGGCACCGGCGGTCGAATGATGCAACACCCGATGCCAGGCGCTCCGTCGATGTGGCTGCCCTACGTTCTGGTGGACGACATCGTGGCGGCGACTGCCAAGGGGAAGTCGCTGGGTGCGACGGTGGTGCGCGACGTGATGGAGGTAATGGGCGCAGGTTCGCTCTCCATCATCACCGATCCTACGGGCGCCACGCTGGGGTTGTGGAGGCCCAAGGCAAAATAGTGACGGACACCTGGTTGTCCAAGCAAGTACTTGCGTAACGCGCCGACGCCACGCAATATACAAGCATGAGCTTGGATAATACCTTGCCAGATGCCCGATCGGGCGACCGAATCCTCGGCCTGATCAAGCGGCGCGGACCGATGCGCTCGGCGGACATCGCAGCAGTACTCGGGACAACCGCCGAGGCGGCGCGGCAGCAACTGATAAAGCTGGCGGACGAGGGGCTGGTCGAGGCCGTAGCCGAAAAGCAGGGCGTTGGCCGACCTGCACGTTACTGGCACCTGACACCCGCGGCGCACAATCGCTTCCCCAATACACATGCCGAGCTCACTGTGCGCCTCATCGATGCGGTCCGCTCGACACTCGGCGAGGCAGCATTGGAGCGGCTCGTTCGCGTGCGTGAGGAGGAAACCAGACGCTCCTACGCCGGCGCGCTTTCGGGTGCCACAACGCTGGGCGCCCGCGTGGCGCGCCTGGCGGAGGTCCGTTCGCGCGAAGGATACATGGCCGAATGGCGCACCGATGCCGCGGGCTTTCTGCTGCTGGAAAACCATTGCCCGATCTGCGCTGCCGCCGCGGCCTGTCAGGGTTTCTGCCGCGCCGAACTCGATGTGTTCCGCGACGTGCTGGGCCCCGGAGTAACGGTGGATCGCATCGAGCATGTCCTCGCGGGAGCGCGTCGCTGCGCGTACCGCATCACTCTGATTGAGGCCAGGAAGGAGACGGACGATGAACTGGACGGACGTCATGTCACTGGCCGAACTGGCGGAACACGGAAAGGCCGTCGTCCGGAACGGCGGGCGGCAGATCCTGCTGGTGCATAGTGAAGCTGGGGTATTCGCCTGCGTGAACCGTTGCCCGCATGAGGGATACCCGCTGAGCGAGGGCACGCTGACCGACGGATGCGTGCTCACCTGCAACTGGCACAACTGTAAGTTAAACCTGGCAATGGTGCCACGCTGGTTGGCGGCGATCGGCTCACACGGTATCCGGTCAGACTCGAAGCCGGTCGTGTGTGGCTTGGTCTGTCTCCGCCCGATCCTGACAGGCGGCGCGAGGAGATCCTCGCCGGTGTAGTGCGTGGTCTCGAGGACCTCGATCAACAGCGACTGGTGCGGGAAACGTCGCGGCTGTCCCGCCTGCATGCGGATCCCGCGGATGCGGTGCGCGCGGCGATCATTTGGACGGCAGAGCGGCTGGAGTTCGGGACGACCCACGCGATTGCCGGTGCGGCCGACTGGCTCCGCCTGTTCGACCGACGGTCCACAGTCTGGAAGAAAAGCTGGCAGCATTGGGCGAGATCCTCGGCCATATTGCCGATGATGCGCGCGGCGGCGGTCATTATCCGTACCCTGCAGCAGCGGGCAGGTGGAACGAGGTGGAATTTCTGGATTCGGTGGAGCGGGAGGACGAAATCGCGGCCATCGCCCAGCTGCGAGGTGCTCTGGTCGCCGGGCTGACGCCGGACGATCTGCTGCCGATCCTTGCCGACGCCGCGCTGGCGACTACTCCGGCTTCGGCCACTCGTTGATCTATGTCGTCAAGACGATCGAACTGACGCAGCGCCTGGGCTCGGAGGTGGCTGAACCACTGCTGTGCCTCCTCGTGCGGCATCTGATTTATGCCCGGAGTGAGGATCTGTTGCCGGAGTTCCGTGACTATGCGAAATGCCTTGCCGGCTGGAGACAGCCACCCCTGCCCTGCCCGCCGCTGAACGCCGCTGAACGCCGCGGCCTTACGTGGGATGGCTCCGAAATCCACGATGATTGCCGTCGCCGCATGGGGAGGGCGCTATCCGCCCGAAGAGATTTTCCAGTGCTTGTTGAGGCTGCCGCGTGGAATCTGCTGCATGTGAACGAGCACGTGTTCACGCGCGCAGATGGCAAGCTTGCGGACAACGTCGGCTGGCTTGACTTCAAGCATGCGCTCACATTTGCCGAGGCAGAACGGACTATCGTGCGACGGCGCACAAGCCTGTGGCCGGCGGCGCTGCTACAGATCGCATGCTTCATCGGCCGCAATGCCGGATATGTCGCCCCCGAATTCGACACCAGCGGTTACTTCGTGGCGGACCCCGAACGCTTCGTCGAGGACAGTATCCGCGGATTGTTCGATCATGGCCGCGACCGCTTCATCGTATCGGTGCATCTGACAAAGACCCTGCTGGCAGGGGTCAATCTGATGCATATGCACCTTGCCCTGACGCCGACGCTGACGGCGGCCCTCAATCGCTTCCTGAGGGCGCACATTAAGGGACGCCACGTGCTTCGAACCGCACGGCAGATGCGCGAGTTGGTCGAGCGGGAATAGTAGTACCGGCAGTCGCAGCTAGATGGTGAGGCAGCCTATTTGTTGCTACCAAACATCTCCGCGATATCGCGGAGCAGAATAGGGTCTTGTGCCAGATTGACGTTGCCTTGCCGGGGAAACTTGCGTGGGGGAATGACATCTCTCCCCGACATGTGGATCATCAGGAGATACCACTCGTCCTCGTCATCCTCCAGGAAAATCGCACGAGGCCGCCGAAAACCCCAACTCATACGCTCCATCGCCATTCTGGCGACCTCTGGGAACAGGTTGGGGGAAGACCGTTCCGAAACGCCTTTCGTCAGCCGTTCGCCATCCCACGCCCAAACCCTGTAAGTCTTGCTCTCTGGGTTGCCCGCGGCTCTCGAATCGTCCTCGCCGGCGAAGCGCTTCAGAGCACTGTATGCAGCATTTATTGTCGCGATGCGTTTGGGGTCAGGTGCGCATCCGGCTTCGTGGTATCTCCTCTGCAACCTCACCCATGCCTGCTTGAGCGCTGATGCATTCCCTGCAATCGGGAATTCGCCTTCAAGTTCGAACACCATAATGAAGTTCCGGTATTCCAGATCATCAGCCATGGCAGAATGTCCCTCGGCGAGATTCCAGCGAGTGCGGCCGTCTTGGCGGCATGTGCATGCAAGGCAGATGATCATATAGCGATTGGCGGGTGGCCGTAATAAATGGTCAACGCGCTATGACAGTCACGTTAGTCCGGGATGCCTGGACGTCGCACCCCCGGCTGGAGTTACGTCACTGACGCCGACAAAGGCGGCGCAATTGCTGGCGCTCAGGCTATGATGCGCCGATGCGCCTGCCCGCCGCCCTGGTTCCGCTCCGCAATTCGATCTTCCGCGAGCTCTGGCTTGCCAACATGATCGCCTGGCTCGGCACCTGGTTGCAGAACACCGGTGCCGGCTGGCTGATGACCAGCCTCGCGCCGCAGCCGTTCGTCGTCGCCATGGTGCAGGCGGCGACCATTATGCCCGTGTTCCTGCTCGCCCTGCCCGGCGGAGCGCTGGCGGACATCGTCGACCGGCGCGTGTTCCTGATCGGTGCCCAGCTCTGGACGATTCTCGCCGCGATCGCGCTTGCTCTGTTGACCGTGGCCCACGCAATGACCGCGTTCTGGCTGCTGGCATTGACGTTCATGATCGGCATCGGCGCCGCTATGGGCGCCCCGGCGTGGAGCGCCATCGTGCCGGAACTGGTGCCGCGTGAAGACCTGGTGCAGGCGATCGCGCTGAACGGCATCGGTTTCAACCTCACCCGAGCGATCGGGCCGGCGCTGGCAGGAATGCTGATCCTGCTTGGCGGCTCCAGCCTGGCGTTCTCACTCTATGCAATGTCGATTGTCGCGGTGCTGTTCGCGCTGTTCACCTGGCATCGCGGCCGCCGCTTCACCGGTCTGCCGCGCGAACACCTGCTGTCGGCGATACGGGCCGGCGTTCGCTTCGTGCGGAACACGCCCGCGATCCAGTACGCCATGGTGCGCACCATCGCCTATTCGGTTCCTGCGGCGGCGCCCTGGGCGCTGCTGCCGCTGCTGGTCCGCGAGCACCTTGGCCTGGGGCCCGGGATGTACGGCGTGATCCTCGGCATGATGGGCATCGGCGGCGTGACATCGGGGATGCTGCTGCCGCTGGTTCGCGGACACATCGGCCGCGGTGCCACGGTAATCGGATGCACGCTGTTCTCCTGCGCCGGTATTGCCTTGCTTGGCATGACGCGTCACTGGCTGCCGGCCGCGTTCGGCATGCTGCTGTTCGGTGTGGGATGGACCTCCGCCTATGCCACCATCCAGGCGGCGGCCCAGCTTGTATGCCCACCCTGGGTGAGGGCGCGGGCACTGTCGATCTATCAGTTGGCGCAGAACGGGGCGCTCACCGCCGGGTCACTCGCGTGGGGTTGGCTCGCCCAGCAGATCGGCATGGCCGACACGCTGCTGGCCGCCGCAGCAATCGGGGTCGGCCTGGCGATCGTGGCGCGCCGCTATTCTATCGATCTGGCAGTCGTGCGGCCTACGGCCCAAACGGCGGAACCACTGCCGGTCCCCGAAGCGCCCGCGGCCGAACTGGTGCCGTTGCTGCGACGCGCGCGCGGGCGGATAATGGAGACTGTGCACTATCGCGTCGAACAGCCGCGGCGCAGTGAATTCCTGGCCGCAATGGCCGAGGTGCGCAAGGTTCGCGGCCGTGCTGGTGCCATGTTCTGGCAACTTTACGAGGATGTGGCGCATCCCGAGGGCTGGATGGAGGTCTGGTCGATGGAGAGCTGGACCGATCACCTGCGCGAGGTCACGCGTCTGTCCGAGGACGACCGCGCGGCGTTGGCTCGGGCCGGCGTCTTCCAGTGCGGCGGGGACGGTCCACGCCCGGCTCGCTACATCGCGGTTGATCCACATTGAGGCGATGGCGATGAGCCCACCGGCGATCCTCGTCCCTCAGGCCAATCCCGGCGCCAGCTACCGCGCCTTGCAGTCTGAGATTGACGCCGCGGTAGGACGCGTTCTGCAGTCCGGGTGGTACATCCTAGGCGAGGAGGTCCGCGCGTTCGAGGCGGAGTTCGCGGCCTGGCTGGGTACGACCACCGCTGTCGGCTGCGGCAATGGCACCGACGCGCTAGCGCTGGCACTGCGCGCACTGCGCATCGGTCCGGGTATGAGCGTGGTGACGGTGTCGCATACGGCAGTCGCAACCGTGGCTGCGATCGAGATGGTTGGCGCGACACCCGTGCTGATCGACATCGAGCCCGACTACTACACCATGGACCCCAGCGAACTGGCCGAGGTGCTGGATCGTCCACCGGCAGGTGTGCCGCCGATCCGCGCGGTCATACCGGTGCATCTCTATGGCCAACCCGCGGCGCTGGAGGCGATCATCGCCGCATGCCGCCGTCATGGCGTTGCGATGGTCGAGGATTGCGCGCAGGCACACGGCGCCAGCATTTCGGGCCGCAAGGTCGGTACGTTCGCTGAAGTCGCGACATTCAGCTTCTACCCAACCAAGAACCTCGGCGCGCTCGGCGACGGCGGGATGCTGGCGACGCAGGACGCAAGGTTGGCCGCCGACATCGCGGCGCTACGTCAATACGGCTGGCGCACGCACTACATCAGCGATGCGGTCGGGGTGAACAGCCGGCTCGACGAACTCCAGGCGGCGATCCTGCGCGTGAAGCTGCGTTATCTAGATCAGCAGAACGCGCGGCGACAAGCCATCGCTGCCGCCTACGATGCTGCGTTGTCAGGGACATCGCTGGCGGCTCCCGCGCGGCGTGACGGCGTTAGCCACGTATACCACCTCTATGTTCTGCGCACGCCGGAGCGTGCCGCAATGCAATCGCGATTGCGCGAGGCTGGGATTGGAACCGGCATTCATTACCCCACCCCGGCGCATTTGCAGCCGGCGTATTGTGGTCGCGTGGCACTTGGGCCATCGGATTGCCGCATCACGGAAATCCAGGCCGAGCAAGTGCTTAGCCTGCCAATGTATCCGGAACTGACGGACGCGCAGGTCGCGCAGGTGTGCGAAGCGCTACGGCGCGCATGACTATTTCGGCACGACCTTCTGATCGCCGCCAGCCGTCCCGGGTGGCGGGATCACAGGCATCGTGCCCTGCGACTGCGGTGTCGGCACACGGATACCAGGGTCAACCGCCGGCGGCTGCAACGTCCCCTGCTGCCGCGACAGCTTGCCGCTAAGGGTGGTGTTGCCGGTTTCCCCCAGCGCGCGGTCGGCCGGCGCAATTTTTTCCGGCGGAGGTTGCGACGCGCTGGGCGGTGCAACAGGTGGATGCGCCTCCTGCGGCGGTGCCGGCTGTGGGTTCTGCGCGGCAGCCAGGCAGGGCGAGGTCACGCAAGCCAGGAGGCCAAACAGCAGTCTTCTGGTCCGTCTCTTCATGCAGGCATAACGTCGAAGTCAGCCCGACGTTCCCCGATCACATGGATGAGATACTCAGCCTTTCCACATCTTCCAGGGCGCGTCGCCCGAAGACCATAGAGCCTCCAGCGTCGTCCTATCGCGCAATGTATCCATCGGTTGCCAGAACCCAGTGTGACGATAGGCACGCAGCTCGCCGTCGTGGGCCAGGCTTTCGAGCGGATCAGTCTCCCAGGGCATATCGTCGCCTTCGATGCGATCGAGCACACCGGGATGCAGGACGAAAAAACCACCGTTGATCAGCGCGTTATCGCCGGGCGGCTTCTCGTTGAAACGTGTCACCCGGTCGTTCTGCAGCAGCAGCGCCCCGTAACGGCCGGGCGGCGTCACCGCAGTCACCGTTGCCAGCTTGCCATGCCGCTTGTGGAATGCGATCAGCGCGCCAATGTCGATGTCGGCCACGCCGTCGCCGTAGGTCATGCAAAAACTCTCATTGGGGTCGAGGTAGCGGCCGACGCGCTTGAGCCGCCCTCCGGTCATGGTGGTGAGCCCGGTATCGACCAGCGTAACGCGCCAGGGTTCCGCATAGTTGGTGTGATAGATGATCTCGCTGTTGCGTGCGTCCACAGTCAGGTCGGATTCGTGCATGACGTAGTTGGCGAAGTATTCCTTGATCATGTAGCCGCGGTAACCGAGACAGATGACGAAATCTGTAACGCCGTACGTCGTGTAGATGTTCATCACATGCCATAGGATCGGGCGTCCACCGATCTCGATCATCGGTTTCGGCCGCAGATGCGATTCCTCGGCTATGCGCGTGCCCATGCCGCCGGCGAGGATGACCGCTTTCATCGATCGTCCTTCAATCAGCGCCGCCTCAGGAAGCTTTTCGGCCAGTACGTGACCCGATTGCGCACGACGCCCTCGTTGAACGGAAAGCGCGGCTCCTCAAGCACGAAGTCCGAGTTTCGCGTCAGGAACGCATCGACCGCCGCGACCGGGTTGTTCCAGGTCCAGTCGGGCGCGGTTCGCGGCGCGCCAGCAAGCTCCGCCATGATGCCGTCGCAGGCGATCATATAGGACCCTGGCGACACAAGCGGTGCATATAGGTCGAGCTCTGCCTCAACGTGCGAGCGACTGTGGTTGGAATCGAGCACCACCAGCACTCGTTCGTCCGGAGCGATGCTGTGTCGTACCGCGGCTAAAGTGCCGAGCGCGATCGAGCTGCCTTGAATGAGCGTGATACGCGGTGCAAGCGGATGAGCCTCGAGCTCCGCGCGGTTATGCTTGCGGATATCGATATCGATACCGATGGCGCGACCATGGCCCATCGCCTCGAACAGGCTCGCGTAGAAGATCAGCGAGCCGCCGTGCGCCACGCCGGTCTCGAGGATGACGTCCGGACGCAGGCTCCAGATGACCTCCTGAATGCGGATCATATCCTCCGGCAACTGGATCATCGGCCGGCCCATCCAGGTGAAGCCATAGACGTACTTCACGTCCCAGCCGCAACGTAGCCATGCGGCGGACACCGCCTCGAACGCCTCGGGCGTGTCGAGCGCATGCTCCTCCGCGGTGCCATCCGCGTGGCAAACGGTTACGCGGCCACGTGCCTCGTCGATGGTGAGCATTGGGATTCCTGTGCATGTGTCAGCAAGGTTGGCAGATCGGTCACCAGATTGCTGCCGGTCGGCCAGAATTCGGTATCGAGCCGTGCCGTGTCGATCGGTGAGTACCAGACCGTTGGCGCCGCGGGCGTGACACCGATGCGCCAACCTGCGATGTCGTAGATGCAAGAGGCGATAACGGCGTGGCTGGTATTGCTTCCCGCGGCAAGATTGTAGATTCGGTGGCCGCCGGCGGTGGAGATTGCCGGCAGGAGCCGCACCACCGCTGCGACGCTGACATAGTCCTTCGCGGACGCGGCAGATTCGCGGAGCACCACGTTTCCGGTGGCACTCCCCTCGCGCAGCACCTGTCCCAGGAACGCCTCCGCCGGCATGCCGATGCCATACACATTCGACAATCGCACCACGCGCGCCGTGGGACGTGGATCCGCGAGACACAGCGCCTCGCCGGCCAGCTTCGTCAGGTTGTACAGGTCAGACGGTTCGCCGGGGAGTGTCGGCAGCGCTGTATCCTCGTTCGTGGCGGTCGCGCGCGCGTAGACGCGCGTGGAGGAGAGCAGGAGGAAGGATTCGAATTGCAGCTCGCCCAGGCAGCGAGCGACGAGACCGACATGGGCCTCTGCCGTATCCAGGGGGCGAACACGGAAGTCACCAGTAAGACCGACGCAGTTGATGACGTGGCCTACCGGGCGGCGCCCTGACAACAGTGCCGGCAGCGAGGCCCGCGTGATCGGATGCACCATTTGTTCCTGGCTTTCCAGCCAGGCGACCAGTGCTGCACCGATGAAGCCGCTGGCACCGAGAATTGTGAAGGTTGAACGACCAACGGACACCGCTATGCGCACCGAAGCATATTGCCTGTTGTGGTCTTACACGTGCCAAGTAAATTTACCCTTTCCGTCCCCGCCAACCGTGCACCACCGCGGGCGTGCCATGTGCCAGACTGAATGGGGGCAAGATGCCGCGCAGCAGCGATGCGGCGCCAACAACACAGCCGTTGCCAATCATTGTGCCATCCAGGAGCACACAGTTCGCGCCGATCCACACGTCGTCGCCAATCACGATCCCGCCACGATCTGGCAGAAATCCCTGTTCGCAGATCGGTCGATCCGGGTCGGCATATTCGTGATTGGTGGGGGCCAGCGTGCAGTTAGCAGCGATCAGCACATTTCGTCCGATGCGAATGCCATTGCCGGTATAGAGCACGCAACCGGAGTTAATGACCGTGCCGCGGCCTATCACCACGTCGCCCGACCCGCCAGCCGGCTTGATCTTCACGAATGCATCGATCACGACATCGTCTTCGATGACGATCCGACTGCCGCGTTGCGAGTCCTCGATATCCGCGAAGCGCGAGATCCGTGCGGTCGATGGGATGGTCAGCATGCTTCGTAAAGCTCGCGATAAGCCGCCTCAACGTGCCGTGCGAGGCCCGCGGCATCGCATAGCGGGGAGTCCGCGACGCTCTGGCGCAACGTGCCACGGATCCGGGCAAGCTCACCCGGATCGGCGGCGGCGACGGCGCGCGCAATGTATCCGTCGGCGTCGGCACTGACCCAGTCGTTCATCCCGACGGCGTTCAGGATCATCGCTCCGAACCGTCCGACGCTCGGACGTCCTGCCAGCGAGACGACAGGCACGCCCTGCCATAACGCCTCGATCGTGGTGGTACCGGCATTGTGGGGGAACGGGTCGAGCGCGATATCGATCGCACCATACCGCTCGCAGGTCACTGGCTGGGGCGCCGTCGCGATCAGCTCGAGCCGACCGCGATCGATGCCCTGCCTGGCAAACCGTCCGGCGATCAGATCACGAAACGCCGGTTCACGATACGGCAGGCTATTCAGCACCAGCCGCGCTGCCGGCACATCGTGCAGGATGCGCGCCCATGTGACGATGACCGCGTCGTTCAACCGTTCTGTTCGTCCGAAATACCCAAAGGTGATGAAGCCATTGGCAAGGGCAGGAAGCGAAGCAACGGGCGGCATTGTATCCGGCGGCACATATGCCAGAGGGATGCGCGGCAGCCGTATAACGCGCTCGCTGAACAGCGCGTCCGCACCGGGCGGTGCCAGCACCGCATCCGCCAAGAAAGCATCCATCGCGGAAAGGCCGGAGGTGTAGCCGTGCCCCAGCAGATATTCGATCTGCACAGGGGCCGGCCTGCGTGCGAAGACCAGCAGGCGACTGCCGGCGGTATGCCCGGAGACGTCCACCAGCACGTCGATGCCGTCTTGCCGCACCAACTCGGCGACTGCCGCGTCATCCAGGCCGACAACGCTGCGCCAGTGCTCTGCAAGCGCGCGGAACCGCGCAGTGACAGCGTCAGGTGCGGCGACCGCCGCATAGCAGAACACCTCGATGCTTGTCCGATCATGCGCGGCCAACAGCGGCTCGGCGAACCAGGCCACTGCATGCTGACGGAAGTCGGCGGAAACATAACCAACCCGCAGACGGCGTGCGGTCGACCGGTCTACGGCCAACCGAGGTTCTTTGGGCGCGAGCGCGGCGGCATGCTGGCGGTCAAAGTCAACGTATTCGGCAAATATTGCTACCTCGGTCAGGTCGTTGCGGTAGTTCTGGGAGAACAGCAGATTGCTGTGCGCGACGTGATAGGTGGGCTGCGCCACGAGCGCGTCGCGGCAGCATTGTTCGGCTTCCACATGTCTGCCCTGCGCCTGCAGGGCGATCGCAAGATTGGACAGAACGCGGTGGGGCTGCTTCGTTTGCGCAAGCGCGATGCGATGGTGCGTCTCCGCCTCGATTGGTCGCCCCGACTGCCCAAGCAAAGCGCCGAGCGTGTCGTGTGCTTCGGCGTCGGCGGTATCGATCGCCACCGCCCTTCGTAACACAGCTTCAGCTTGATCCACCGCCCCGCGCGACATCTGGCACAGCGCCAGGCTGCGCAACAGCCATGGCCGGTCTGGCGCCCGGCGAAGCGCCTCCGTCAGGACCGGTTCTGCTTCGTCGGCGCGGTGCTGATCGAGCAGGACATTGCCCAGGTTTCCCAGCGCCGCCACAAGGCAGGGCTTGAGCTCAAGAGCGCGACGGTATGCTGCTTCGGCTTCCGTCAGACGCCCCACCGTGCGCAGCATTACGCCGAGATCCGACAGGACGGCGGCGTCCGTTGCGGTCTCGAGTGATCGGTGTAGTAGCTCAGCAGCCGTCGCCGCATCCCCTTGGTTGAATTTGATCAGACCCAGGACATGCAATGCGGCTGCATTGTGCGGATCGCGCTGCAGCAGTTGCTCGGCGAGTTGGCCGGCGCCGTCCGCATCGCCTGCTGCATAGATTTGCCGCACATCGCGGGAGTCTGCTGCACACCAGCGCCGCCAAAGCGCTCGATAGGCCGCTTCTACCTCGCGTGCCAGACCTGGCGCGTCGCGCAGCGGTGAGGCCGCGAAGCGCGCGCGCAGGCCGCCGCGCAACCGCGCCAGCGCATCGATGTCGGCCGCGGCCGTGACAGCGCGCGCCACATAGGCGTTGATATCTTCGGTGACCCAGTCATCCAGCCCGATTGCGTGCAGGATCGCGGCGCCGAACCGACCGACTGTCGGCCGACCGGCGAGTGACAGCACAGGTACGCCCTGCCACAGAGCCTCTATCGTCGTGGTGCCGGCATTGTGCGGAAATGGGTCAAGTGCGATGTCGACCTCGCCATATGCGGCCCAAGTGCGCGGCTGCGGCGAGGTATGAACCAGGTCGAGGCGGGCGGGATCGATGCCGAGCGCGGCGAAGCGGGCCGTCATCTGCTGGCGACTGGCCGGTTCGCCGAACGGCGCGCTGTTCAGCGTCAGTCGTGAACCCGGCACCGCATGCAGAATACGAGCCCACACGGCGAGAACTGCGTCGTTCAATCGCACCGTGCGGCCAAAATACCCGAAGGTGATACTGCCATTCGCAACCGCGGGCAGCGGTGTGACATCCGGCATCTCCGGCGGTGGCGCGTACACAACGGGTATGCGCGAAAGGCGAACAAGGCTCTCGCTGAACAGCGATTCGGCCCCCTGCGGCACCAGCATCGGGTCTGCCAGGAATGCGTCCATAGCGGAAAGACCAGAACTATAGCCGTGGCCCAGCAGCCACTCCACCTGCACCGGTGCCGGCTTGCGCGCAAAGGTCAGCAGCCGATTGCCGGCCGTGTGGCCCGCGAGATCTACCAGGATGTCGATCCGGTCGTGGCGAATCTGTGCGGCAAGCGCCTCATCACTCAGTCCGACAGTGCTATGCCACTGATCGGAAAGGATGCGGAATCGCTCGGTGACGGCATCGGGTGCTGGCACTTCCGCATAACAATGCACTTCCACCATTGAACGGTCATGCGCGGCCAGCAGCGGTTCCGCGAACAAGGCGACCGCGTGCTGGCGGAAATCGGGGGAGACGTAACCAACGCGCAGCCTTCGGTCCGGCGATCGATCAAGGTCGAAGTCAGGGTGCGCTGGCATCAGAGGCACGGCATGCTGAGTGTCCCATCGTCGGTACTCAGCGAATATGTCCTCTGCGGATGCGTCGGTACGATAATTCAGGCAGAATAGGATGTTGCTGTGCGGCAAGGCGCTATCGGGCCGCAACGCCAACGCCTGGCGCAGGGCTGCCTCGGCCTCTGCAAGTCGGCCTTGGCGCATCAAAGCCAGACCAAGGTTGTTGTGCGCATCGGGATTACTGGTGTCGCATGCGATGGCCTGTCGAGCGGCCTCTTCCGCCTGCCGGGCATGTCCTGCCAGCGCAAGCACCCAGGCGAGATTAACCCAGGCATCGGCGAAGTCGGGCGCAATCTGCACTGCTGCGCGATAGCAGGCGGCGCTTTCGTCGTAGCGGCCAACGTCGCGGAGGACGTTGCCAAGATTGTTGTGCGCCGCGACCCCCTCTGGTTCCAACGTCAGCGCGCTGCGTGCGGCGCTTTCGGCGTCGGCGAGCCGACCCAATTTGCGTAGAATTGCGGCATGATTCGCATGCAGTTCAGCCTTTGCAGGAGCTCGCACGATTGCCACCCGCAGATGGTTGTCGGCCTCTGTCTGTCGGTTGTCGTGATAGGCCAATAGCCCGAGGACATGATGGGCATCGCAATTTTTCTCGTCGCGCCGAAGCATGCGGTGCGCCAATTCGGCAACGGCGCCCCGCTGGCCCTCAGTGTAAAGGCGATGCAGGCGGGCGACATCGCCCTCGCGCCACTCGTCCCATAACATGCGGTATGTGGCCTCGATGGCACGTGCCAGGCCAGTGGCGTCGCATAATGGCGAGGTGGCAACTCTCTTGCGCAGGCCCAACCGCACTCGCGCCAGCAACGGAATGTCGGACGCGGCGGCCAAGGCACGCTTCACGTAACCGTCGATCGTATCAGCTACCCAATCGTCCAGCCCCACCGCGTGCAGGATGCTTGAACCGAACCGACCGACTGTCGGCCGCCCTGCAAGTGATACGACTGGGACACCCTCCCACAGTGCTTCGATGGTCGTTGTGCCGGCATTGTGCGGAAACGGATCCAGGGCGATGTCGATACCACCATAGGCAGCCCATACGCTCGGCTGCGGCGCGCTGTATACCAGATCCAGTCTTGGCGGCTCGATACCGTGCCGGGCGAAGCGTGCCAGAAACATCTCGCGGAATGCCGGTTCCTGGAATGGCTTGTTGTCCAGGACCAGGCGTGACGACGGCACTGCGCGCAGGATATCGGCCCAGGTCGCGATGACGATGTCGTTCAGCCGTTCGGTCCGACCGAAGTGGCCAAAGGTGACGTGGCCGTTGCTCAGTGCCGGCAGCGCTGTAACTGGTGGCATGCCGTCTGGTGGCGCATAGGCAAGCGGAATGCGAGGCAAGCGGATCAGACGTTCGCTGAACAAAGCATCCGCGCCAGCGGGAGCGAGGTGGGTATCGGCGAGGAATGCGTCCATAGCCGACATGCCGGTGCTGTATCCGTGCCCGAGCAGATACGTCACCTGAACCGGCGCCGGGCGACGAGCAAACGTCAGTAGCCGGTTGCCCGCGCTATGGCCTGCGAGATCGACCAGAACGTCAATCTTGTCTGTGCTGATCTGCTTGGCGAGTTGGGCGTCGGTGAGACCGATCGTGTTGTGCCAGTGGTCGCTGAGCAAACGAAATCGTTCGGTGGTAGCGTCCTCGGCGGCGACGCCTGAATAAAGGTAGAGTTCCACTCTCGATCTGTCGTGGGCGGCGATCAAGGGTTCCGCGAACATTGCAACGGTGTGCTGGCGGAAGTCGGCCGAGACGTACGCAACGCGCAGTCGCCGCCCAGGAGTTCGATCCAACGTGTAGTTCGGCGTCATCGGCGCGTGATGCCTGGCATGGCGACGATCCCACGCATCGTACTCGGCAAAGACTGCTTCTCCTGTGACATCCGTCCGGTAATTAAGGGCGAACAGCAGATTGCCATGACCAGCTGCGTAGTCCGGCCGCATCGCCAACGCCTTGCGATAACATGCCTCAGCCTCGGCGTAGCGGCCCTGGGTGAGCAGTGCCACTCCGAGATTGGTCAGCCAACAATGTTGGTCCGGTGCCAGGCTGATCGCCGTGCGGCTTGCCGACTCAGCCGCGATGGGCCAACCAGAGCGCGCGAGCAGGGCGCCGATATTGCCATGTGCCAGTGCGTGTCCAGGATCCAGGGTCAACGCCCGACGGAATGCCACAAGTGCTTCAGTATTGTGATCCAATGCGAAAAGTATGGTTCCGATATTGCAATGGGCGACGGTGCATGCTGGGTCGTGCTGCACGGCCTCGCGGAAGGCTGACAGCGACTCGTTGAGGCGTCCCTGGCATTGCAGCGATAGCCCGAGACCGTTCCACGCCTTCGAGTAATCGGCTCGGATACCGAGAGCGGCACGGAACGCCTTTTCGGCTTCGGCAATACGAAGCTGTTCGTTCAAGAGGTTGCCCAGATTGAAGTGTGCCGCGGCGCACTTCGGATCGATGGCAATTGCTCGACGGTACGCCGTTTCCGCAGCATCGTCTTGCCCGAGTGCCCCAAGCGAGATACCAAGATTTGAAAAGTCGGCCGCACCTTCGGCGATCGGCCCCAGTAGCTGCACAGCATCTGCATATCGTCCTGACTGATGTGCAATATCGCTGAGCGCGCGTGGCGCCAGGGGGTCATTCGGGTTACGCAGAAGTGTGGCCCTCCAATGTGCCTCAGCGAACGCCAGATCGCCGCTCTGCCAAGCGGCGACTGCGCCGGGGATGCCGGCCGGGGCCGCCGACCGTGCGTTCCGTCTCGCGACCCGGACCGAGCTCTTCATTCAATGACCCTGGCTAGACTTGTGTGAAGCTGCTTGCGTTGTAGATCCACGGGGTGTTGCTGCTGCTGTCGACCACGCCCACAAGCGTGCCACCACCAGTAAAGTTGCCGTTGCCGCTGTAATACAGTTCGCCGGTGTTTTGTTGGTAAACGAACGCGCCATTGCCGCCGTTCATGACAGGGACCGCGAGTCGGGATGCGGCGTCGGCAACCGCCTTGAGGGTCGTGCCGTCGGCCAGCGCGGCACCGTTCAAGTCGTACGTGTTGGTGGTCAATATCGAGCTCCCCGTTGTGTCGAGCGCAATCTTGTTTCCGTTGGCAGCGCTGAAGTTCTGAACCGTGGTATAGTTGCCGGCGGAGTTCTGATCGAACACGAACTGGTCGGCGCCGGTATTGCCGGTGATGAAGTTTGCACCGCCACGGCCAACAACCATGCTGGCTGTAGATCCGGTCAGTACGAAGGTGTCGTTGCCGGAACCGCCGATGTGGTTTCGGTGTTGGCGACGCTGGCGAGTTGGTGAAGTTTGCCAATTGAGTGTGTTGCTGCCGGTGCCGAGGTCGACGCTGCCGCCGATCAGTGCGGTATTGTAGGTGACGGTGTCGGCGCCCGAGCCACCGATCAGGGTGTTGACGTTGCTGACCGAGCCGGTGTTGCCGCCGGCGGCGAGGGTGAGCTTGTTGACGCCGGTGCCGAGATCGATCTGCATCGCGGTGGTGAAGCCGGTGCCCAGGGTGATGGTGTCGGCACCGGTGCCGCCGGTGACGGTCTCGGTGTTCGCCACCGTGGCGGTATTGGTGAAGTTGCCGAAGGTGAGGGTGTCACTGCCGCCGCCGAGGTCGATCGAGGCACTGACCGCGGCGGCACCCAGGGTGATGGTGTCGGCACCGGTACCGCCGATCGATGGTGGTGTTCTTGACGGTGCCGGGAGTTGGCGACGTTGGCCAGGGTGAGCTTGTTGCTGCCTGCGCCGAGATCGACCGCCAGCCGTGGTCAGCGCGCTGCTCAGGGTGACGCTGTCGGCCCCGGTTCCCCCGGTGAGGGTCTCGGTGTTGGCCACGTGGCGGTGTTGGCGAAGTTGCCGAGGATGAGGCTGTTGCTGCCGGCGCCAGATCGATCTGAGGCGTGGAGACGGCGGTGCTCAGGGTGACGGTGTCGTTGCCGGTACCGCCTGCGATGGTCTCGGTATTGGCCACCGTGGCGGAGTTGGTGGCGGCGGCCAAGGTCAGCGTGTCGTTGCCGGCGCCGAGATCGATGGAGCCGCCGGTGAGAGCGGTGTTGAGAGTGATGGCATCGTCGCCCGAGCCACCGATCAGGGTGTTGACGTTGCTGACCGAGCCGGTGTTGCCGCCGGCGGCGAGGGTGAGCTTGTTGACCCCGGTGCCGAGATCGATCTGCATCGCGGTGGTGAAGCCGGTGCCAAGGGTGATGGTGTCGGCGCCGGTGCCGCCGGTGACGGTCTCGGTGTTCGCCACCGTGGCGGTATTGGTGAAGTTGCCGAAGGTGAGGGTGTCACTGCCGCCGCCGAGGTCAATCGAGGCACTGACAGCGGCGGCACCCAGGGTGATGGTATCGGCGCCGGTGCCACCGATCAGTGTGGTGGTGTTCTTGACGGTGCCGGTGTTGGCGACGTTGGCCAGGCTGAGCTTGTTGCTGCCTGCGCCGAGGTCGACCGCCATGGCCGTTGTCAACGCGCCGCTCAGTGTGACGCTGTCGGCCCCGGTTCCCCCGGTGATGGTCTCGGTGTTGGCCACTGTGGCGGAGTTGGTGAAGTTGCCGAAGATGAGGCTGTCGCTGCCGGCGCCGAGATCGACGGAGGCGTTGGACACGGCGGTGCTCAGGGTGACGGTGTCGTTGCCGGTACCGCCTGCGATGGTCTCGGTGTTGGCCACCGTGGCGGAATTGGTGAAGCTGCCGAAGGTGAGGGTGTCGTTGCCGGCGCCGAGGTCGACGGAGCCGCCGGTGAGAGCGGTGTTGAGAGTGATGGCATCGGCGCCCGAGCCGCCGATCAGGGTGTTGACGTTGCTGACCGAGCCGGTGTTGCCGCCGGCGGCGAGGGTGAGCTTGTTGGCGCCGGTGCCGAGATCGATCTGCATCGCGGTGGTGAAGCCGGTGCCCAGGGTGATGGTGTCGGCACCGCTGCCGCCGGTGATGGTCTCAGTGTTGGCGACCGTGGCGGTGTTGGCGAAGTTGCCGAAGGTGAGGGTGTCGCTGCCGGCGCCGAGGTCGATCGAGGCACTGACCGCGGCGGCGCCCACGGTCACGGTGTCAGCACCGGTACCGCCGACGATGGTTTCGATATTGGCTGCCGTGATGGAGTTGGTGCCGTTGGCGAGAGTGAGCTTGTCGCTGCCGGCGCCGAGATCGACGGAGCCGCTGGCGAGGGCGGTGCTCAGGGTGACGGTATCGGCGCCGGTGCCACCGATCAGCGTGTTGACGTTGCTGACGGAGCCGGTGTTGGCGAAGTTGCCAAGGGTCAGCTTGTTGGAGCCGGTGCTCAGATCGATCTGCATCGCCGTGGAGAGGGCGGTGCTCAGGGTGACGGTGTCGTTGCCGGTACCGCCTGCGATGGTCTCGGTATTGGCCACCGTGGCGGAGTTGGTGGCGGCGGCCAAGGTCAGCGTGTCGTTGCCGGCGCCGAGATCGATGGAGCCGCCGGTGAGAGCGGTGTTGAGAGTGATGGCATCGTCGCCCGAGCCACCGATCAGGGTGTTGACGTTGCTGACCGAGCCGGTGTTGCCGCCGGCGGCGAGGGTGAGCTTGTTGACCCCGGTGCCGAGATCGATCTGCATCGCGGTGGTGAAGCCGGTGCCAAGGGTGATGGTGTCGGCGCCGGTGCCGCCGGTGACGGTCTCGGTGTTCGCCACCGTGGCGGTATTGGTGAAGTTGCCGAAGGTGAGGGTGTCACTGCCGCCGCCGAGGTCAATCGAGGCACTGACAGCGGCGGCACCCAGGGTGATGGTATCGGCGCCGGTGCCACCGATCAGTGTGGTGGTGTTCTTGACGGTGCCGGTGTTGGCGACGTTGGCCAGGCTGAGCTTGTTGCTGCCTGCGCCGAGGTCGACCGCCATGGCCGTTGTCAACGCGCCGCTCAGTGTGACGCTGTCGGCCCCGGTTCCCCCGGTGATGGTCTCGGTGTTGGCCACTGTGGCGGAGTTGGTGAAGTTGCCGAAGATGAGGCTGTCGCTGCCGGCGCCGAGATCGACGGAGGCGTTGGACACGGCGGTGCTCAGGGTGACGGTGTCGTTGCCGGTACCGCCTGCGATGGTCTCGGTGTTGGCCACCGTGGCGGAATTGGTGAAGCTGCCGAAGGTGAGGGTGTCGTTGCCGGCGCCGAGGTCGACGGAGCCGCCGGTGAGAGCGGTGTTGAGAGTGATGGCATCGGCGCCCGAGCCGCCGATCAGGGTGTTGACGTTGCTGACCGAGCCGGTGTTGCCGCCGGCGGCGAGGGTGAGCTTGTTGGCGCCGGTGCCGAGATCGATCTGCATCGCGGTGGTGAACCCGGTGCCCAGGGTGATGGTATCGGCACCGGTGCCGCCGGCGATGGTCTCGGTGTTGGCCACCGTGGCCGAATTGGTGCCAGTTGCCCAGGGTGAGAGTGTCGCTGCCGGCTCCAAGATCAATGCTGGCGTTGGCGATCGTTCCAGTCAGTAAAATGGTGTCCGCACCCGTGCCGGAAGTAAGCGTATCGACGGTGCTGAAGGTTGCCGTATTGCCGGCATTGCCGAGATTGATGACGACTGACACGGCCCATCTCCTGGGGAAGGCGAAACCAGGGACGGGCCGTTTTGTCCTTCCACCTGGCGTGGCTGCGCTCTTGCGCGAAGGACAGCACTACGCCTGAGACGTGAAGAAATAGTTCGTGGCCACCCGCGCTGTTGCTGGCGGCGAAACCGCGGTCCACATTTGTTTCCCTGTCAGGAGGCACTCGCGTGGCCGCGCCGAAACCGAACCTTTCTTCCTCGATCTGGCTGATCGTCGCCGGACTCGTGGTTATCTCGGCGCTCGGCCTGTTCGGCGGCGCAGGCGGCGGGGGCACCGATGTGATCCCGTACAGTCAGTTCCAGCAATACCTCGACGCCAACAAGGTGAAGCAGGTCACCGTGGCGGGTAACGTCATCCGCGGCACCCTGACCGAGTCGCTGCCCGACGGGCGCAGCAACTTCAGCACGGTGCAGGTCCCACCCGACCTCGCCGGCCAACTTGCCAAGCACAATGTCGAATTCACTGGCAGTGCGACCGATGGCGGCGCTCTTGGCACACTGCTGTCGTGGGTGCTGCCGCCGCTGCTGTTCGTCGGCATCTGGATGTTTGCCTCGCGGATGATGATGGGCGGGCGCGGCGGCGGGTTTGGGGGCGGGTTCGGCGGCGGACTGCTGTCGGTCGGCCGCTCGAAAGCCAAGCTCGTGGCGGAGACCGATGTGAAGGTCACATTCGCCGATGTGGCCGGGGTGGACGAGGCGAAGGATGAACTGCACGAAATCGTCGACTTCCTGAGGCGGCCAGAGGAGTTCACTCGGCTGGGCGCGCATATCCCACGCGGCATTCTGCTGGTTGGGCCTCCGGGCACCGGCAAGACGCTGCTGGCACGCGCGGTCGCAGGCGAGGCGGGAGTGCCCTTTTACTCAACCAATGGCGCCGAGTTCGTCGAAATGTTTGTGGGCGTTGGCGCCGCCCGGGTGCGCGACCTGTTCGAACAGGCGCGAAAGACGGCACCGTGCATCATATTTATAGACGAGTTGGATGCGTTGGGACGCGCGCGTGGCGTGAGTCCGATGGGGGGACAGGACGAGAAGGAGCAGACGCTCAACCAGTTGCTCGCCGAGATGGACGGGTTCGATCGGTCAGTGGCGATCGTGATCCTGGCAGCGACCAACCGGCCGGAGATCCTTGACCCTGCGCTGCTGCGCGCCGGTCGGTTCGATCGGCAGGTGCTGGTGGACCGGCCGGACAAGAAGGGCCGGGTCGATATCCTCCGCATCCACCTGAAAAACCTGAAGCTCGCGACGGACGTCAAGCTGGAGGACATCGCGGCGCTGACCCCAGGCTTCACCGGGGCAGACCTGGCCAATCTGGGGAATGAGGCGGCGGTACTCGCGACACGGCGGGGGGCAGAGTCGATAAGAATGGATGACTTCACCGGCGCTGTGGAACGGATCGTCGCGGGACTGGAGAAGAAGTCGCGCATTCTGATCCCGCGCGAACGGCGCGTCGTCGCCTACCATGAGATGGGTCATGCACTGGTGGCTTTGGCGATTCCGGGGAGCGATCCGATACAGAAGGTGTCGATCATTCCGCGGGGCATAGGCGCGCTGGGCTACACGCTGCAGCGCCCGACGGACGACCGGTTCCTGATGGGGCGGCGGGAGCTGGACGACAAGATGACAGTTCTGATGGGCGGGCGCGCAGCGGAAACCCTGCTGGGCGAGGACATCTCCACCGGCGCGGCCGATGACCTGGCGAAAGCGACGGACATCGCGCGGGGGATGGTGCTCCGCTTCGGCATGGATGAGAACTTGGGACCGGTGGCGTGGGATACCGAGCAGGGGCAGTTCCTGAACCAGCCTGGCGCGTTCTGGCAGCAACGACGGTTCTCCGACGAAACCGCGCGCGAGATCGATCAGGCGGTGCGATCACACTTGGAGGGTGCGCTGGAGCGCGCGGTGGAGATCTTGCGGGAGAACCGGGCTGCACTCGACAACGGGGCGGCGTCGCTGCTGTCGCACGAGACGCTGACGGCGGAGGAGCTGCCGATGGTAAAGGCAGAGCCGGTGGCAGTGGCGTAGAGCTCAGGGGTATCTGCACGCCCGGGGATCGCTGAGTGCGCGGCAAGGGCTGCCGCGAGGCATGGGTGCCGGGCAACTGAAAGGGTTCGCAACGCGGGAGGATTGAGCCATGAGCGACACGGTGAAGATCGACGGCTACCACGGCCATGTCTACTACAATGCTGGGACACGCGAGGTTGCCGAACGATTGCGCGAGACGATCGGCGCGACGTTGGGCGTCGCGGTCAGGGCGTTGAGCGATGTGCCGCTTGGACCGCATCCTGTCCCGCAATTCCGGTTCACCTTCACCGCGGCGCAGTTCGCCACGATCGTGTCGTGGCTGATGCTCAACCGGCAGGGCCTGGACGTTCTCGTGCATCCGCTGACCGACAGCTCCTACGACGACCACAGTCGCTATGCGATCTGGCTCGGCGCGCCGGTGGCGCTGAAGCTCGACACACTGAGCCGCGGTTACCACACAGAGCAGTACCCAGCCCACTGAAACGATTCGGTCGTCGCCGGCTTGCCGGGAATCGCCGGGGCTGCATAATTGCCTCATGGAGACAGAGGCAATCACGGTCGGAGACCGTAGTTTCGTGGCGCTTCGCAAGGCTGGGCATTCAAATGCGTCGCCGGTCTATCACGCGGTGACGCCGTTCTGCCGTATAGCGCTCTGCGCGACGGAGCCCGGCACCCGATCTGGCTGGGCGGAACCACCTGCGAGCCAGGTCACCTGTACGGCCTGCCTCAACCGCCTGGGGCGCCTGCAGCAGACGAACCCGGGCGGCTCACTCGGCGCCAGGTCGCCGCGCTTGGACGCGATGATTCCCCAGTCGACCTGATCGCCCACGGCTCTGCCACGGGATTCCGCCACGGCATCAGCTGGCTACCTGGCGCCACGCGCCGACATCATTGCCTCGCGGCAGGGCGGTGACAGGCTCTCCTGGTGGTCGGCCAGGCATTTCAGTGCCCTGCCTCCACCCAGTTGCACGCCCTGGCAGAAGGCACGGAAATCGCTGCCGCAGGCGTGCCGCATCAGCGCCGCCTGCTCGCGTCGCGTCATGGCGGGGGCCGCTCCCGGTGCCGGAGCAGGCCTCCCCTGCGATGCCGGGGGCGCATGGGCGGCGGCTCCGCCGTCGGTGACACTGACCGCGCCCTGGCAGCCCGGTGAGAGGCTGGCCAAATTGTCCTTCAGGCATTGCAGCGCCGCGCTGCCGCCGGTCGGTACGCTCGCGCAGTGCGCCTGATAATCGCTGCGGCACGACTGGCGGATAGCATTCGCCTGAGCCTGCGTCGGCTGTTGCGCAAGGGCACCGCTTGCCAGCAGTGCCAAAATCAGCGGGACCAGCAGTGTGACCCGTGCCATGATCGTCTCCCACCGTTGCCGTATCGATGATCACCGGACAGCGCCTTGCGGGCAACCCAAGTCGCCAACAAGGGGCCAGTCGGCTACGCTTGCGCCAGCAGATCAGGAGACCAGGCATGACCGAAGCATGCATCATCGGCTGGGCGCACTCGCCATTCGGCAAGCTGGACGATCCCGACATCGAGGCGCTGATCGGCCGCGTGGCACGCGCCGCCATCGACGATGCGGGCATCGCACCCGCCGAGGTGGAGGCGAGCTTCGTCAGCCTGTTCAACAACGGGTTTTCAGCACAGGATTTTCCCGCGTCGCTGGTGCTGCAGCACGTGCCGGAGATGCGCTTCCGGCCAATCACGCGATACGAGAATGCCTGCGCATCCGGCTCGGCCGCAGTGCATGGTGCGCGCGACTTTCTCGCCGCTGGACGCGGGCGGTTCGCCCTGGTGATTGGCGTGGAAAAAATGACCGCCACGCCCGGTGTGCAGGTCGGCGAGAACCTGCTGAAGGCAAGCTACCAGAAAGAGGAGTCCGATATTCCCGCCGGTTTCGCCGGCGTGTTCGGTCGCATCGCCGAACGCTATTTCCAGCGCTACGGCGATCAGTCCGATGCGCTCGCGGCGATTGCGGCGAAAAACCACAAGAACGGCGTTGATAATCCGTATGCGCAGATGCGGCGTGATCTGGGCTACGAATTCTGTCGCCATGTCAGCGAGAAGAACCCGTATGTCGCCCCCCCATTGAAGCGCACCGACTGCTCGCTGGTGTCGGACGGCGCCGCGGCATTGGTGATGACAGATGAAGAGACGGCGCGCAGCATGGGCAAGGCGGTACGGTTTCGCGCTGCCGTGCAGGTGAACGACTTCCTGCCAATCAGCAAGCGCGACATCACGCAGTTCGAGGGTGCGGCTGAGGCGTGGCGGCGCGCGCTCGATGTCGCCGGCGCAAAGCTGGAGGAGTTGTCATTCGTGGAATTCGCATGACTGCTTCACCATCGCCGAGCTGTTGGAATACGAGGCGATGGGACTGACCGCGCCGGGACAGGGTGCGCGCGCGGTGCTGGAGGGCTGGACGGCGAAGGATGGCAGGCTGCCGGTCAATCCTTCGGGTGGGCTGAAGGCGAAGGGACATCCGGTAGGCGCCACAGGTGTGTCCATGCATGCGATCACCGCGATGCAGCTCACCGGCCAGGCAGGCACCATGCAGTTGCCGAAGGCGGATATCGCCGGCGTGTTCAACATGGGCGGTGCCGCAGTGGCAAACTATGTGTCGATTCTGGAGGCGGTTCGCTGATTGCGACCACCTTGCGCAAGATCACCAACCGCGACGTGAAGCACTTGTTGGAGGAGATGCACTGATGCAGGACATCACCGCAATTCATGATTACCACGCGCACGTCTACTATGATCCATCCACCAAGCCGAAGGCTGCTGAGTTGCGGCAGTGGGTGGAGGAGCGCTTCGCCGGACAAATGCGGATGGGGAGCTGGCACGACGAACAGGTGGGACCGCACGTGCAGGCGATGTACCAAATCGCGTTTCCGCCGGAGCTGTTTCTGACTCTGGTGCCGTTCATCATGATGAACCGCATGGGGCTGACGGTGCTGGTGCATCCTCAGTCGGGACGCCCGCGCGACGACCACACAGTGAATGCGATGTGGATGGGCGAGGTGCTCCCGGTGAAGACCGACGTGCTGCGCGAGGTGGGTTAGTCGAACAATCCTGAGCCGCTAGCGCACCGCTGTGCGGTAAAGTTCGTCGGAAAAGTCCGGTGCGACATCGCCGGTCATACGGCGACGCAGCACCTCCAGATCGGCCTGGAACAGGTCGGCGCTGATCCGGCCGACGATAACGGGAATATCCCGCTTCATACTGGGCACATCGCCGATCGGCAGTCCGAAGCTAAGGAAGCCCGCCGGGTTCTGCACGTGGATGTGGCGCAGCAGAGGTGACGCGTCCGGTGTGCGCGGCAGAAACTCGTGGCCCGCACCCAGATAAGGATAGCTGGCCAGCATCTCGTCCTGCTCCGCCGGCGTATACCGGTCACGCCAGCATAGGATCTGGCCGGCGAAATCGCGCAATTCCGGCCGCGACGCCAGATCGCCGGAATAGCCAGTGCCCGCGATGACGAAATCTAACCGATAAGTCGCACCGTCGATGGACGTTTCGATCTTTCCGTCGCGTTCCGCCGCATTGGTCCAGGGAGCCGACAGGTGCAGACAGAAATTACGGAACTTAACAGTGCGCTCGATCGCATCCGTGGTGGGCGTCGAGCCGGCACGGAAGAAGCGGATCGCCTGATGCCAGCGATCGGCGTCCGGAAGCTGATGGTAATTGTCGTAGGCGCCTGGAAAACCGCGCGATCGGGTGATCGGAATCGCCGCGATCCTGTCGCGGCGAGCGAACAGGTGGACCTCGGCGGCGCCATGCTCCAATGCCACGCCGGCTGCGTCGAACGCAGCGGCAGCGCTGCCGATCACGCCGATGGTCTTGCCGCGCAATGCGCCAAAGTCGATGACATCCTCGGTGTGAGCGTAGCGGGCAGGCGGCAGATGCGCGGTCAGCACGCCCGGGATGATCCGGCCGCCACCGGCAAATCCGGTCGCCAGGATGATCTTGCGGGCGGTCTCCGTCGTCGCGCCGCCGGGCGTATCGAGATGCAGCCTGAAGTGATCACTGACGGGCTCGACGCGGTCGAGGCGCGTCCGGTAGCGCGGGTTTATGTTGAGAAAGCGCTTGTACCAGCTCAGATAGTCGGCCCAGTCCGTGCGCACGATCCGGTCGATCGCGGTGTACGCCGCCGCACCGTAGCGCGCCTCGTACCACGCCTGAAAGCTGAATGCAGGGATGCCGAGTTCCGGCCCGGGTAGCGTCTTCGGCGTGCGCAGCAGGTTCATGCGCGCAGCGTTGAGCCAGATGCCGGCGCGCTGCTCGTCGCGCGCCGCCTCCAGCACCGTGACCTTGCCAACGCCGGCGCGGCGCAGAGCGAATGCCAGCGCGCAGCCGGTCTGCCCGCCGCCAATGATCGCGACGTTATGCTCGATGCCCGAACGGTCCGGCACCCAGTCGGCCGGATCGGGTCCAATCAGGCGAAGCGCCGTGCGGGCACCGGCGTCTGGGTCAGGTAACTGGTTCATCTGCTTGACAACCCCCTGTGCGGCTTCATCATCCAACCCTCGGAGGAGAAGTCCATGTCCGCGCTCGACCGTTGCCTTAACGTGTATGACCTGCGTGCCGCCGCGAAACGTCGCCTGCCAAGAGCTGTCTTCGAGTTCGTTGACCGCGGCAGCGAGGATGGGATCGCGGTCGCCAACAACCGCAACGCGTTCGAGCGTATCAAGCTGCGGCACCGCGCGCTGGTCGATGTGTCGGGCCGCAGCATGAACACCACGCTGTTCGGCAAGCCGGTCTCGATGCCGATGGCGATCGCGCCGACAGGGGCCGCGGGACTCTGCTGGCACGAGGGCGAGCTGGAACTGGCGAAGGCCGCGGCTAAGGCGAAGATTCCGTTCACGCTGGCGACTGGCGCGATGACCTCGATGGAGAAGATCGCCCAGGAGGCCGGTCCCGGCGTGGGGGGCCGCCTATGGTTCCAGCTCTATGTTTGGAACAAGCGAGAGATGGCGTATCAGCTCATCGAGCGCGCCAACCGCAACGGCTTTGAGGCGCTGATCGTTACGGTCGATACCATCGTGCCACCGAACCGCGAGTACAACACACATAACGGCTTCATTGCACCCTATAAGCCGAACGTGACATTCGCGCTCGATATCATGCGTCACCCGCTCTGGTTCACCAATGTCCTGATGAAGTATCTCACCACCATCGGGATGCCGCGCAATGAGAACTACCCGGACGAGTACAAGCGGCTGTCGCGCGACGACCCCGACACGCACCAGATGACAAGGCAGGATTCGCTGAACTGGGAGGACATCAAGATCTTCCGCGACAAGTGGCCAGGCATTTTGATGATCAAGGGGATCAACCGGCCGGACGACGCGTTGAAGGCGATCGAATACGGCGTGGACGGCATCGTGGTGTCGAACCACGGCGGTCGGAACATGGACAGCGTGGTGGCCTCGCTGGACGTGCTGCCGGAGATCGCCGAGGCGGTGGGCGAGCGGCTGACGGTGATCCTGGATTCCGGCGTGCGGCGTGGATCGGACATCGCCAAGGCGCTGGCGCTTGGGGCGAAGGCGGTGCTCACCGGCCGGGCGACGCTGTACGGCACGGCGGTCGGCGGCACGGCCGGTGCTTTCAAGGCGATCAGTCTGATCAAGAACGAGCTAGACAAGACGATGGCCTATACCGGCTGCCGCTCGGTCGACGAGGTGACCACGGATATCTTCTTTGGCGGACGGCAGGGTAACCGGCTGTTCGAGCGCGTGATGGACGAGGCCGCTTTCTGAGGGGTGTGATGGCCAATCTGGATCACTGCCTGAACGTCTGGGACCTGCGCGCGGCGGCGCAACGCCGGCTGCCGAAGGGCGTGTTCGAGTTCGTCGACCGCGCCACCGAGGACCACATCGCCGTCGCCAACAACCGCTCGGCGTTCGAGCGCATCAAGCTGCGCCACCGCGCGCTGGTCGATGTGTCCGGCCGCAGCGTCGCCACCACGCTGTTCGGCAAACCCGCCAGCCTGCCGATGGCGATCGCGCCCACCGGCGCCGCCGGCCTCTGCTGGCATGAGGGCGAGCTGGAACTCGCACGCGCCGCAGCCAAGGCGCAAATACCTCTGACCTTGTCCACCGCGTCGATGACGCCGATGGAGAAGATCGCCGCGGTCGGCGGCCGACTATGGTTCCAGCTCTATGTCTGGAAGCGTCGGGACCTGTCGCATCAGCTCATCGAGCGCGCCAACCGCAACGGCTTCGAGGCGCTGATCGTCACGGTGGATTCCCCCGTCGGCGCCAACCGCGAATACAACACGCATAACGGCTTCGGCCTGCCGTTCAATCCGACGGTGCGCTTCACGCTCGACATGATGCGTCACCCCTCGTGGACCACCGGCGTGATGATGCGATACTTCACCGCCGGTCGCTTTCCGCGTCATGAGAACTACCCGGACGAATACCAGAAATCGATCCTGAGCGGCGTCGGTTCGCGTGACGGGATGCGCGCCGATTCACTCGACTGGGACGACATCGCCAAGTTCCGCGACATCTGGCCCGGCGTGCTGATGCTGAAGGGCGTCAACCGGCCGGATGATGCGATCAAGGCGTTGAGCTACGGCGTCGATGGCATCGTGGTGTCCAACCATGGCGGGCGGAACATGGACAGCGCCGCGGCCACGCTCGACGTGCTGCCGGAGATCGCCGAGGCGGTCGGCGACAAGATGACGCTCATCCTGGATTCCGGCGTGCGCCGCGGCTCCGATATCGTGAAGGCGCTGGCGCTGGGGGCAAGGGCCGTTCTGACAGGGCGCGCGACTCTCTACGGCACCGCTGTCGGCGGCGAGGCCGGGGCGCTGAAAGCGATCAGCATCCTGAAGAACGAGGCCGACAAGACGATGGCCTATACCGGCTGCCGCTCGGTGGACGAGGTCAGCAGCGACATCTTCTGGGGTTACCGCGGGGGCAACCGCTTGATGGGTGTCGCCTGAACGATCGCGAGTCCCGCACCCAGCATCATCGCGCCGGTCGCCAGGGTCGAGATCGCGATCCCTATCGCCGCACCCGCCAGCCACGGTAACTCCGGCCGGCGAGGGTCGCCGGCTTCCTTGCCTCTGCGCATCATTGATTCTACTCCTTCGCCAATAGTAACGGCGACAACCCTTGGAGGCAAAGTTTGGCTGACACCGTCGATCCGGTGACCGTCTCGGTGGTGCAGCACCGACTACACGCCATCGTGGAAGAAATGGGCGAGGCGATGCTACGGACCTCGTATTCCCAGATCCTTAATTCCAGCCGGGACTTCTCCACCGCGATCTGCGACCTGGACGGGCGTTTGATCGCCCAGGCGGAGCACGTCCCGATCCATGTCGGCGCGCTGCCGTGGGCCGCGAAGGCAGTCACCGAGTTCTTCCAGGGTGACATAAATCCGGGCGACGTGTTCCTGCTGAACGATCCCTATCACGGCGGCAACCACCTTCCCGACCTCACCGCGTTCGTGCCAGTGTTCGAGGACGATCGGCCGGTGTTCTGGTCGATCAACCGCGCGCATCAGAGCGACATCGGCGGTTCCGCGCACGGCGCCTACAACGCCGCGGCGACCGAGATCTGGCAGGAAGGCATCCGCGTGACGCCGCTGCGGCTCTATGACCGCGGCGTGGTGCGGCGCGACGTGCTGGAAATGCTGGCGACCAACGTCCGCCATCCGCACGACTTCCGCGGCGATCTCGCGGCGATGATCGGCTCGGCGCATGTCGGGCAGCGGCGCATGCTGGCGCTCGCCGGCGAGTTCGGCTGGGAGACAACGCACGCCGCGATCGAGGCGGTGCTCGATGGCGCCGAGCGTCAGGCGCGCGCGGTGATCGCGACCTGGAAGGACGGGGTGTACCGCGGCGAGGCTTTCCTCGATGACGACGGCCATGGCTATACCGACATCCATGTGCGCGCGATGGTCACCAAACGCGGCAGCGACCTGATCATCGATCTATCGGATTCTCATGAGCAGGTGATTGGGTTCGTCAACTCGTCCTATCCGAACATGCGGTCCGCGGTGGTGGTGGCGCTGGCGTATCTGATCGATCCGCACACGCCGAAAAACGACGGTGCGTTCCGCCCGGTGGAGGTGATGGCCAGGCCAGGCACGGTGGTGTGGGCGAACGAGGGCGCGCCGGTCACGCTGTGTACCAATCACTGCTCGCAGGAGATCATCGAGGCGATCATCAAGGCGCTGGCGCCGGCCTGTCCGGATCGTGCGATGGCGGGCTGGGGGCGGCGGTTCCGCATTGCCATCCAGGGGCGCGATCCGCGCACGCAGAAGCCGTTCATCTGGCACATGTTCCAGGCGCGGCCCGGTGGCGGTGCGTCGCCGGTCGGCGACGGCTGGCCGGGGGGCGGCGAGTGGCAGGCCGCCGGCGGCATCAAGTTCGGCAGTTTGGAGGTAACCGAGGTGCGGTTTCCGCTGTTCTTCCGCACGCACGAGTTCCGGCCGGGGTCCGGCGGCGATGGACAGGTACCGCGGCGGCCCGGGCTGCGTGCTGGAGATGGTGGCCGAGATCAATGAAGCCGCGAAGGGCAACACTGCCGGAGACGGGGTGAAGTACGGTGCGTGCGGGATTCTTGGCGGCAAGGACGGGTTGCCGCATCGCTATGTTCTGCACTCGGAGGGGCGGCAGCAGCGCGTGCTGAAGACCAAGGAGGTGGGGATCGAGGTCCAGCCAGGCGATGTGTTCCGCGTCGAGTCCGGCGGCGGTGGAGGTTGGGGCGACCCGGCGAAACGCGATCCGGCAGCGCGGGAACGGGATGAGGTCAATGGGTTTGTGTAACGGCACAGAAATCCTCCCCCTCCCCTTGCAGGAGGGGGTTAGGGGGAGGGGGCAGCGACAGCCCCCCGGCCCCCTCCCCCCAGCCCCCTCCTGCAAGGGGAGGGGGAGGATTTCTGCCTGTACCTGGTCATGCTGAAAATCGGCATCGATGTCGGCGGCACGTTCACCGACCTCGTCGCAGTGGATGACACCGGCCATTCCACGCTGGCGAAGGTCGCATCCACCCCAGAAGATCCATCGATCGGCGTGATGGCCGGCCTGGCGCATCTCGCCGAACTCCTGCACCTGTCGCCTGCCCAGCTTCTTGCACAGACCGAACGTATCGTGCACGGCACCACCGTCGCCACCAACGCGCTGCTCGAGCACAAGGGCGCCAAGGTCGGCCTGCTCACCACAGAAGGCCATCGCGACGTCATCGAGATGCGCGAGGGCTTGAAAGAAGACCGCTACAACCTCCGCATGCCACCGCCGGAGCAGCTCGTGCCACGCGCGCTGCGGCTCGGTGTGACGGAGCGCATGCGCGCCGACGGCATGATCGAGACACCACTTGACCGCACATCTCTCGCCACCTCGATCGAGGTACTAAGGCGCGCCGGCGTCGAGGCGGTCGCTGTATGCTACCTGCACGCCTACCGCGATCCGCGCCACGAACGCGAGACCGTTGCAGCGCTCGCCCAGTGGATGCCGGATGCCTACGTTTCGCTATCGTCGGACGTCTTCCCACAGATCAAGGAGTTCGATCGCGTCTCCACCACGGTGGTGAACGCGTATGTGGGGCCGGCGCTGTCACGCTATCTGCGTCGGCTGGAACAACGATTTGTCGAAGCGGGTTACCAGGGCCCGATCCTGATCATTCAATCGCACGGCGGCGTGGCACCGATCGCCGAATCTGCGCGACTCGCGGCAGGCGGCGTGCTGTCCGGCCCTGCCGGCGGCGTTGCCGGCAGCCGTTACGCGACGCAACTGCTCGGCACGAACAATCTGATTCCGTTCGACATGGGCGGCACCAGCACCGATATCTGCCTGATCGTCGATGGCGAGCCAGCCCTGGTCAGCGGTCGCGGCATCGGCGGACATCGCCTCGCGCTGAACAGCCTCGACATCGTCAGTCTCGGCGCCGGCGGCGGATCGATAGGCCGTGTCGATAACGGCGGCATCCTGCATGTCGGCCCGCAAAGCGCCGGCGCGGTGCCCGGGCCCGCGTGTTACGGCCATGGCGGCAACGATCCGACGGTGACGGATGCCAACCTGTTACTTGGCTATCTCGATCCGGCGCATTTTCTGGGCGGCAGCGCGAAGCTCGATGCGCCGGCCGCCGAGGCCGCGATGGATCGGCTGGCAGCAGCGTTGAAGGTTGACCGCATCGCCGCCGCGGAAGGCGTGCACCGCGTGGTCAACACCAACATGGCGGAAGGTATCAGGCTGGTGTCGGTGCGTCGTGGCGTCGATCCACGCCGGTTTTCATTACTCTCGTTCGGCGGGGCCGCGGGATTGCACGTGACCGACGTGGCGCGCCAGCTCGATCTCACCCGCGTCGTCGTGCCGCGCGTCGCGGCGGTGCTGTCGGCCTGGGGCATGCTGGCGACCGATCTTCGCTTCGAGGTGTCACGCACGCATATCGGCGACACCGCGCGGCTGGACGGCGCGGGATTGAAGCGTCTGTTCGGCGAGATGGAGCAGGAAGGGCTGGCGCGGCTGCGCGCCTCGTTCGATGGGCCGGTGCGCGTCCAGCGCTCGGTCGAGATGCGCTACGGCGAGCAGATTTTCGAGATCACCGTGCCGCTGGATGACATCGACTGGGACGCCGATGATCCACTGCCGCAGATCGTCGAACGGTTCCACGACCGGCACGAGGCGCTTTACACCTATGCGTTGCGTGAACAGGGCGCGGTGCTGGTGAACGCACGCGCTGCGGTGATCGGCGTGCTGCCGGGAGTGCCGCAGGAGCCAACGCGGTCGGACCGCGACTCTGCCTCAGCGCGTGGCGAGCGTCGCATCTGGCTACGGGAGTGGACCACTGTGCCGGTGTTCGAGTTCGACACGTTGGCGCCGGGTCAGGTGATCCCAGGCCCGGTGATCGTCGAATCAGCGATGACCACAGTGCTGCTGCAACCCGGCAACCGCGCGACGGTGACGCCGCATGGGTGGCTGGATATCGCGGTGTAACGCCCGTCCCCTCCCCTTGCGGTGACTACATCCCGAAGCTGATCGCCGATGGACTCCCGACGCACACCTCCCCCCGATGCGCCGCAGTGTCCCGCGCGCCTTGTCGACCGCGAATGCAACTACGGTGTCGCTCTCCTGGTTCGCCGCATAGAGAAACGCGCCATCCGGATCCAGTGCGAAGAACCGCGGCCGCTTTCCGCCCGTCGGCTCGCAGCCAAGCAGCCTCAGACACCCGCTGTCGGCGACCGCGAAAATCGCGATGCTGTCGTGCCCGCGGTTCGACACATAGACAAACCGCCCATCCGGTGCGACGCCGATTTCGGCTGTGGTGTTCTTCCCCGTCCACCCCGCCGGGAGCGTGCTGACTACCTCGGTCTCCTCGATGTGGCCATCGTTCCAACGATACGCAGTCACCGTGGAGTCCAGCTCGTTGTTCACGTAAAGCACCGATAGTGTCGGGTGAAAGATGCAGTGCCGTGGCGCCAGGACGCGACGGCATGGCCTGGTTCAGCGCGATCCTGCCGTCCTCGAAGCGGAATATGAACGTGCGATCAAATCCCTTGTCAGGCACGATCACGAACCGCCGCGACGGATCGAAGATCACCACATGCGGATGCGATGAACTCTGCTGCATCGGATCTGGACCGGGCGTGCCGGTCAGTTCGAACAACTGGGACACAGGTTGCAGCGAACCATCAGTGTCCAGCGGCAGAACAGCGACGCTGCCGCTCGAATGGTTCGCGACCACCAGGAAGCGGTTGCTAGAATCCAGTGCTGCATCCACCGGATTGCTGCCGCTGCACGGCTGGCGATTGAGCAGCCGCAGCTCACCGCTCACGGGATCGATGCCGAACGCGCTGACATTGGTCAGCCCGCCATGCACCACATACATCACACGACCATTCGGCCGCGGCGTGAACAGCGACGGATTCTCTTCTCCGGTCACGTGCTGCACCTGGGTCCAGACCGCGTCGGCACCGACGCGATACACGTGGATGCCATCGCCGCGGCCATCGCGGTCTTTTTGTCGTGTAGCCGCCAACATATGCGAACATCACCGCCCCGCCACCGGAAGGGTCTTCATTCGCTCGATATCGGCACGTGCGCCGCGCAGCAGGTATTGCACGTCGCTCCCCGCTGCAGCGCCGATCATAGCGATGTTCGGGGTGCGCGCCTGATTGACACCGAGACAGAATGTCAGCGCATCGTCGGCGAGCTTGCGCTTCAGGCTGTTTTCCATTGTCACGGTCCTCCCTCGCTTGCGGCGCAAAGCGAAACTCGACATGCTTCAGCCCAACAATCAACAGGGCAACAAGGGGCACATCATGAACCGACGGTCCTTTCTGCGGGCCGGAGCGGCTGGCATTACGGCGTCGTCCCTGCCCCGCTTCTCGATTGCACAGCCGACCAATGCGCGCGTGCTGCGCTTTGTGCCGCAAGCCAACCTGACCGTGCTGGACCCGATCATCACCACCGCTGCGGTCACGATAAACCACGGCTGGATGGTCTGGGACACGCTGTTCGGGGTGAACGCGGCGCAGCAGGCAAAGCCTCAGATGGCTGAGGGCTACACGGTGTCCGATGACGGCCCACGTATCTCATCAAGCTGCGCCAGGGGCTGAGATGGCACGACGGGGAGCCGGTGCGCGCGCAGGACTGCGCTGCGAGCCTGGCCCGTTGGGCGGTGCGCGACACGTTCGGTCAGACAGTTGCAAAATCAGTAGATGCGTGGGGCGTTGCTGACGATCAAACCGTCAAGATCACGTTGAAGCGACCCTTTCCCCTGCTGATCGACGCGATTGCCGTGCAGAACTCGTTCATCATGCCGGAGCGACTGGCGAAGACCGATCCCTTCAAGGCGATCACCGAGGTCGTCGGCTCCGGTCCATTCCGGTTCCTCAAAGACGAATTCGTCGCCGGTAGCGCCGCCGCCTGGGAGAAGTTCGACGGCTACGTGCCGCGCCAGGAACCGGCGGAATGGACCTCCGGCGGCAAGGTCGCGCACTTCCAGCGCATCGAATGGAAGATCATTCCTGATGCAGCCACCGCATCGGCGGCGTTGCAGAATGGCGAGGTTGATTGGTATGAGCAGGCGCAGACCGATCTCGTGCCGCTACTGCGTCGCAACGCTGACATCGTCATAGGACCATCCAATCCGCAGGGCTACGTAGGCGGCATGCGGTTCAATTGCATCCAGCCGCCATTCGACGATGTTCGGCTGCGTCGTGCCGTGATGGTGGCGGTGAATCAGGAAGACTACATGCGCGCGATCATGGGCGATGGCCACTCGGCGTGGCGCGTGTGCCGTTCGCATATCCCTGCGGCACGACCTATGGCGCTGAAATCGACCTGCCGGTGCAGAAGGGCGATCTCGCAGCAGCGAAGAAGATGCTCCAGGAGGCTGGCTACAACGGCCAGAAGGCAGTGATCATCAATCCGACGGACTTCGCCACCATCGGACCACTCGGCGACATTACCTACGACATGTTCAAGAAGATCGGCATCAATGCGGAGCTGCAGGATACCGATTGGGGCTCGGTCGTGCAGCGACGTGCCACCAGGGAACCGGTGGAAAAGGGTGGCTGGTCGGTATTCCACACGTGGTTCACTGGTGGCTTCATCCTCAATCCGGTGGTCACCGCACCGTTCCGCGCGCAGGGCGCGGCGGGGTGGTTTGGCTGGGATGATAATCCAAAGGTTGAGCAGTTGACGCAGGAGTGGCTGGACGCAAAGGACGAAGACTCACGCAAGAAGATCGCGGCGACGATCCAGCTCGAGAACTATAGGCAAGCGCCGACAATTACGCTGGGCCAGTTCCAGATTCTCACTGCGTACAACAAGAGCCTGGCGGGCAAGCTGGAATACACCGGGCCTTTGTTCTGGAACGTCAGACGCGGGTGACCCGACCGCCGCGCGCAACGGTTCTGGCGGAGGATCCGCCGGGATCGGGATTGGCGGCGGCGGATCCTCTATGGGCACCGGCTCATCGGGATGGGGCTGCGGCGGCTCACCAGGCGGCTTCGGCGGATCGGACAGCATCATTCCGCAGGTTCTTCCGCGAGCGTTGCTTGGACGGGCGTTGCTGCCACCTGCCGCAGCGCCTCGCGTGCACGCGTCAACGCGATCGACTGCGCGCTGTCCGGCTGAAGAGCAAACACCAGCAGCGATCGGCCGGTAACTTCGTATTCAGCACCGCTCATGAACCGCGGCGTCTCGGTGCGATCCGGCACATTGGTGTCCAGCAGACAGCGCCAGGTCTGGCCACCAACCACATCAGGCAACTTGAACTTCACCACGTCATGGTACGCGTTCAACACCAGCAACACCGTCGCGTCCATCGAAGGGCGTTTAATTCCCGTCGCCTGAGCGCGCCCATCCATCAGCATGCCGAAACAGCGCGCATTGCCGTCCTGCCACTGCTCCGGTTCGATGTCGGTTGCCGCCGGAGTAAGCCAGCGCACGTCCTTCACGTCGAGGTCAGCATTATACTCGCCGGTGAGGAAGCGCGACCGCCGCAGAATGGGGAATGCCTGCCGCAGCGCGATCAGCCGGCGCACGAATTCAATCAGTGCGGCGCCGTCGTCGGAAATGTTCCAGTCGACCCAACTGATCGCATTGTCCTGCGCATAGGCGTTGTTGTTGCCTTGCTGTGTGCGGCCAAACTCATCGCCGGCGAGTAGCATCGGCGTGCCCTGCGCCAACAGCAGCGTTGCCAATAGGTTGCGCGTCTGCCTGGTGCGGAGTGCCGCGATGTCGGGATCATCGGTCGGTCCCTCGACGCCGTGGTTCCACGACAGATTGTCCGAGTGGCCGTCCTGATTGTTCTCGCCATTCGCCTCATTGTGCTTCTCGTTGTACGCAACGAGGTCGTGCAGGGTGAAGCCGTCATGCGCGGTGATGAAATTGACGCTGGACCACGGCTTGCGGCCGCGGCGGGCAAAGGCATCGGCAGACGCGGCAACGCGCGTGGCAAGTTCCGGCACTTTGCCGTCGTCGCCCTTCCAGTACGCGCGCACCGTGTCGCGAAACTTGTCGTTCCACTCTGCCCAGCCAGGCGGGAAACCGCCGACCTGATAGCCGCCGGGACCGATATCCCACGGCTCGGCAATCATCTTCACCTGCGACAGCACCGGGTCCTGCTGGCAGCTCTGCAAAAAGCCATGCGACGCATCAAAGCCGTCATGCTGACGCGCCAGGATGGTTCCCAGATCGAAGCGGAAGCCATCGACGTGCATCTCGTTCACCCAGTAGCGCAGCGAGTCGGTGACCATCTGCAGCACGCTCGGATGATTGAGATTCAACGTGTTGCCGGTGCCTGTGTCGTTGATGTAGTAGCGCGGCTGGTCGGGAAGCAGCCGATAGTACGACGCATTGTCGATGCCGCGGAACGACAGAGTCGGACCGCGCTCGTTGCCTTCGGCCGTGTGGTTGTAGACGACGTCGAGTATGACCTCGAGGCCGGCATCGTGCAGGCGCGCAACCATTTCCTTGAACTCAGAGAACACGAAGGCCGGGACGGCGGAATAGCGCGGATCGGGCGCGAAGAAGCCGATCGAGTTGTAGCCCCAGTAATTGGTCAGGCCTTTTTCCAGCAGATGCCGATCGTTGACGAATGCATGGATTGGCAGCAGCTCAATCGAGGTGACGCCGAGTGAGCGGATGTAATCGACCACCTCCTTGCGGCCGAGGCCAGAGAACGTGCCGCGCATCTCCTCAGGCACGGCGGGGTGCAATTTCGTCAGACCTCGCACATGCGCTTCATACAGAATGGTGCGGGCCCAAGGCACCTCAGGACGACGATCCCGACCCCAGGTAAAGGCGGGATCGATCACTCGGCATTTCGGCATGAAGCGCGCATTGTCGCGGCGATCCAAGGTCAGATCGCCGTCCCGCGCACCAATCGTGTAGCCGAACAACGAATTGTCCCACCGCAGTGCGCCGACATACGCCTTGGCGTAGGGGTCCAGCAGCAACTTGTTCGGATTGAAGCGATGGCCGTTGCGCGGGTCGTACGGTCCATGCACGCGATAGCCATAGATCGTTCCGGGCCGCGTTTCGGGCAAATAGCCGTGCCATACCTCATTGGTGTACTCGGGCAACTCGATGCGTTCGAGTTCAGTGCGACCAGAATCATCGAACAGACAAAGCTCGACCTTGGTGGCATTCGCCGAGAACAGCGCAAAGTTGACGCCAAGGCCATCCCAGGTCGCGCCGCGCGGGTTGGGCGAGCCCTCGCTGATGCGCGACTTGCGGATGGCGGCTGGCATGATCGTTCCCCTTCGGCCACGCATAGATGTGGCGGACGGCCCATTCATTCCAGACAACTCTTGGTCAGGTGGTGAATCGCCCTAGCAGATAGCCAATCCCGACCGCGACCAGGGCCGAGGCGATCGGCTGGTCCTTGATCACGTCGCTTAGCCGAGCGACCTGTTGCTGCGCCTGACCCGCCGCCTGGTTGTACATGCCCTCCGCCTGCGTTTTGGCGTCGCCGGCGAACTCGCCCATCTTCTGCTGCACGCGGCCGCCCATTTCGCGGGCAGTGCCTTCGAACCTGTCGCTCATTCCGCATCTCCTTTGAAAGTGGTGCCCTGAACGCGTGACCAGGCGTGCGGTTTCGCCCACGGTTCAAAAGTTCAGGCGCAGTCCCGGCTCGTCCCAATCCAGTGCGCCGAGGCGGCCCGTCGCCGAAAGAGTCACGTAGGCGGTGCGCATGTCCGCGCCACCGAAGCAGATGTTGGTGGGGAATTCGTCAGGCATGGCAACCTGGCGCACGACCTTGCCGTCGGGGGCGATTACAGTGATGCAGCCTGCATGCAGCGTGGCGACCGCGACATTTCCGTTGGCTTCGACTGCCAGACTATCGAATCGCTGGAAACCGCCGAGACCGGCGATAAGTCGCCCGCCATGCGGTGACGGCCAGCCTTGCTTCTTCACCACGCCGGGTGACACGATATCGAACGCCCAGAGCCGCGCGGGCTCGGTGTCGGCAACATACAGAACCTTGCCGTCGGGCGAGAGGCCGCAGCCGTTGGGGCTAAGGATCGGATATGCCACCTCAACAATTTTGGAGCCATCCGGCAGTGCATAGTAGAGGCCGCCATGATCGCGCGTGCGCGCGTAGCGTTTGCCCAGATCGGTGAAGTAGAAGCCACCCTGCGTGTCGAATACGAGGTCGTTGGGCGCCGACAGCTTGTGTCCGTTGCAGTGCGAAAAGAGTACGCGCGTATCGCCGGTCTTTGTGTCGATGCGCTGGATGCATCCACCGTCGTAGTCATCCGCGGGACCGACCGCCATCCAGTGGCCCTGCGGATACTTGCCGCCGCCGTTGTTGCAAAGGTAGAGCGCGCCATCGGGGCCGATCGCCAGGCCGTTGGGTCCACCGCCGGCATTGCCCACGGTCGAGCGCGCACCGTCGGCGCCGATCCGAGTGCAGCACTGTCCGGCGATTTCGGTGAGGACGACAGCACCGTCGGGCATCGCCACGGGGCCTTCGGGGAAGCCAAAATTGCTCGCCACAATCCGCACGTCGCTCATTTCCGTTCCCCACTCGGTTTGGCCACCGAGTGAGTTCTCGCGCTGGTGCGGCCTGCGTCAAGCCGTTGGATGAAGTCAGGCCATATTCCGGGTCGCGGCGCGCAGTGTCAGGCAGGCCCCTTGAAGCGATCGATTGGGTGTGGTCACACGTGGTGGGACAGAGCCTGGATGAGGAAGCCAATGCTGTAGAACACGGTGGCCAGACCGCCGCAGGCGACACCGAAGGTCGCGAACAGGAGGCCGACGCGATCCCAATCGAGCCGAAGATCGACCGTAACAAGTCCAGTCCTAGGCGTTTCCACGGTCACTCCTTTAGCGCAGAGACGGGCCGAACACAGCAATACAGCCAGTGGCCCGGATCGCAACGGACCGAGCGGCTGGGACTTTGTCGCCGGATTGCTGCCACAAAGCAAGCACAATCTTGCCATAATTCGCGGCGCCCGATCACCGCTCAACGAGCGCATGACAGAGCCAGCATGCAAGGTGAGAGATACCAACCCCGACCTTTTCACGATGTGATGAATATCGAATGTGCTTGCATGCTCGACTACCGCACTCGCAGCAGCCAACGATGCCCCAGCGCCGTCCATGAAGACTGTCCCACCTTCCGCCTGATCGCGAGCATGTCGATGCGCAAGACCTTTGACTACATCATCGTAGGAGGCGGATCGGCGGGGTCGATCCTCGCCAGCCGCCTCTCGGCGCGCAGCGGAATCCAGGTTCTGTTGTGCGAAGCAGGCGAGGACACACCGGAAGGTCGTGTCCCGGAGCCAATCCTGGACAGCCGTTCCGGATACGCATCGCGCGATCCGCGCTTTCTATGGAGCGAGCTGCGCGTCACCACTGAGGCGATGCCTCACAATGATCCCGACGCGCCGCGCCCGCGTGAGCTGCGGTATGAGCAGGCGCGCGTCTTGGGAGGTGGATCGTCAATCAACGGGCAGCTCGCCAACCGCGGCTCCCCGGCAGATTACGATGAATGGGAGCAGCGTGGTGCCGCCGGTTGGCGATGGGACACCGTGCTGCCGTATTTCAGGAAGCTCGAGCGAGACATCGATTTTGAGGGACCGCTGCACGGATCCGACGGCCGCATCCCGGTGCGTCGTGTTTTCCCGGACAATTGGTCGGACTACGCCAAGGCAGTCGCCGAGGCCTTCAGGCTGGCCGGATATCGCTACGTGCCTGACCAGAACGGCGAATTCCTGGACGGCTACTATCCTCTCACGATGTCGAACCTGTACGACAGGCGCGTATCTGCCGCTGTCGGTTATCTAGGGGCCACGGTCAGGCAGCGCGACAACCTGAAGGTCTTGACCGAAACCCAGGTGAACGAACTCCTGTTCGAGGATACGCGTTGCGTCGGTATCCGCGCGACGGTCCGTCAACAGACCACCGAATTTCGCGCCAAGGAAGTGATCCTTTGCTGCGGTGCCATTCACTCACCTGCGGTGCTTCTGCGCGCTGGCATCGGGCCCGTTGGACATCTGCGCGAGATGGGCATTCCGGTGCGCGCAAACCGTCCAGGCGTTGGTCAGCGGCTCATGGACCATCCGTCGATTTCCGTCGCCTCATATCTCAAGCCTGGGGCACGCAAGAACCCTTACAGCAAGCGCTCGCTGCACCTGGGCATGCGCTTCTCATCCGGCATCGACGGCGCACCTGCCGGTGATATGGCCCTCACCGCATCGAACAAGTCCGCCTGGCATGCGATCGGCGACCGCATTGCGGTCATCACGCTGTGGGTCAACAAGACCTTCTCGGAAACCGGCCAGGTTCGTCTGGCCACGGTGGATTGGCGGCAGGAACCTATGGTGGACTTCAACCTGCTGTCCGATCACCGGGATCTGCTGCGGCTCGCTCGCGGGTTTCGCCAGATCGCCGCGTTGCATGAACTGCCGCCACTGAAGGCCGTCACCTCAGACGCGTTCCCCGCCAGCTTCACAGACAAGATACGCCAGGTCGGCACCTACAACACGAAGAACCAGATACTCACCAGCATTGGTGCGGTGCTCATGGACGGTCCGGCGTTTCTTCGGCAGTTCATCATTCGTGGCTTCATCATGGAGTCCGCCGAGTTGGTGAAGGCGCTGCAGGATAATGATGCTCTGGAAGCCTACATCAGGCGCGCGGCGGTTGGAGTGTGGCATTGCTCGTGTTCCTGCCGCATGGGAGCCGAGGGCGACCCGATGGCGGTGACCGACCAGGCCGGAAGAGTGCGGGGTGTGCACGGACTGCGCGTGGTCGATGCCTCGATATTCCCTGTGGTGCCGTGTGCGAACACCAACTTCCCGACCATGATGGCGGCCGAAAAGATCGCAGACGACATGTTGCAGGCGGTGCGGTGAGGTCGCTTGACAGTGGTAAGTGAACAGCGGCGTTATGACGTAACCGGTAACATATAAGCTTTTCACATAGGGAGGAGCCAATGTTCAGGACCATGGCCGTTGCGACTGCGCTGGCAGGAACGCTGCTGTGCGCAGGGGAGGCCACCGCGCAGAACGCGGATGTCATGCATTGGTGGACCAGCGGTGGCGAATCCCGAGCGGTCGCCGTGTTCGCGAAGGAGTATAACAAGCGAGGCGGCACCTGGGTGGATGATGCGTCCGTCGGACCGCAGGCGGAACATGCCGCGGCTCTCAACCGCATCGCCGGCGGCAATCCTCCGACGGCAATGCAATGGAATATTGGTATCGCCGTGCGACAGCTGGCCGAGCAGGGCGTGCTTGCGCCACTGGATGATGAAGCGAAAAAGGGCAACTGGATGGCAAACCTGCCTCCGTTGCTGGTCAAGAACATGACATATGACGGGCACGTTATCGCCGTCCCGGTGAACATCCACGGTGCGAATTATCAGTTCTACAGCATCAAGGTGTTCAACGAATTGAACATGCAGCCGCCAAAGACGTGGGAGGAGTTTCTGGCGGATGCGCCGAAGATCAAGGCGGCCGGTTACATCCCGATTGCGTTCGGCGCCAACGCGCAGCAGCTCGCATGGCTTTACTATGCAATACTGGCGGGAGCGGGCGGCAAGGACCTGTACAACAAGGTGTTCGTGGATTACGATGCCAAGGCGGCCGGCAGCGACGCCATGCAGCATGTGTTCGATATCATGGGCCAGATCCGGCAGTATGTGGATGCCGGCAGCCCGAACCGCAAGTGGAATGACTCGTTGGCGTTGGTCGAGACCGACAAGGCCGCACTAATGATACTTGGCGACTGGGCGAAGGGCGATTTCGCCGCTGCGAACAAGACGCTCGGCAAGGACTTCGGCTGCCAGATGGCGCCCGGCACTCAGGACGCCTACGTCATGACGGTCGATGTCTTCGTGTTCCCGGTCAACAACAAGCCGGATCAGAAGGTTGCGCAGGAAAAGCTGGCGACATTGATGATGGATCCGGCCGTGCAGACGGAATTCAATGGGTTCAAGGGCTCGATACCATCCAGGCTTGACGCCAATATCGCGGAACTCGACGCGTGCGCACAGCACGGCCAGAAGGTGATGGCAGGCGGTGCGGCGAACCAGTTGCCGAACTTCGCCCTTGCCTTCAGTCCAGACACGCAGGGGCAGATCGAGGATCTGCTGGGCAATTTTTGGAGCAAGCCGTCGATGACTCCTGCCGACGCGGCCAAGCAGCTTTCCACCATCATCGCAGGCGCGAGTCACTGAGCACATGTCGGCGCGATTGCCTTTGAACATGGATGCACCGGCATCGCACCTGACTGCCCACGAGAATGTCGCCGGCAAACCACATATCGGACGCGCCTACCGCGCCCGCAGCCTGGCCGCCAAGATTGCGCTGGTCCCAACTATTGTGGTGATGGTGTTCTGCTTCTACGGCAGCGTCACCTGGACCGTCTATGTTTCCATGACGCGGTCTTTCCTGCTACCGGTCTACAAGTTTGCCGGGACTGCGCAGTATGACCGCTTGTTCGCGACGCCGCGGTGGCAGGTCGCCTACAGCAACATGTTCCTGTTCGGTGCCCTCGACATTGTGGGCACGCTCTGTCTCGGCATCCTGCTCGCCATCCTGCTTGACCGCGCGGTGCGCTTCGAGGGGATCTTCCGTACCGTCATGCTGTACCCACTTTCGATCTCGTTCATCGTGACCGGCCTGACCTGGCAATGGGTGCTGAGCCCGACGATCGGCGTTCAGCACCTGGTTCGCGATCTTGGCTGGACCGACTTCGTGTTCGACTGGATCACCCAGCCGGACCGTGCCATCTACACTCTGGTGTTCGCCGGCATCTGGCACCAGTCCGGGCTGATCATGGCCATCATGCTGGCAGGGCTGCGCGGGGTGGATCGCGAAATCTGGCGCGCGGCACGCATCGAAGGCATTCCGACCTGGCGCGCCTATGTCAGCATCGTCCTGCCGATGCTACGCCCCCTGGTTGTCACGTGTGTCGTGCTTATCGCGATCGCCGTGGTCAAAAGCTACGATCTCGTCGTGGCGATGACCAATGGCGGGCCGGGGTTCTCGTCGGATCTGCCAGGTAAGTTCGTGGTCGATTTTGAGTTCGAGCGCGCCAACATCGGCCAGGCATCCGCCGCGGCCACTGTTATGTTGGGATCAGTGCTCGCCATCGTCTCGCCATATCTGTATTTTGAGTTGGCGCGGAAGAACCGATGACAACGGCGCGCCGGAATGCGCGTATCGGCCGCATCGGCCTTTATACGCTGCTGGTTTGGATCTGCCTGTTCTTCTCGATCCCGCTGCTGGTGGTGATCGCGACCTCACTCAAGTCGTCAGACGAGGTGCGCACGTTTTCGATCTTTTCACTCCCGACGGCCCCGGGCATTGCCGCCTGGATCAAGGCGTGGTCCTCCGCATGCACGGGGCTGAACTGCGGCGGTGTCCGCGTCGGCTTCTGGAACTCCGTCCGTATCCTTATCCCCAGTGTCATCATCTCCGTATTCGCGGGTTCGGTCACCGGCTATGCCCTGTCACATTGGCGTATCCGCGGCGCGAATATCATCATGCTGTTGTTGCTGTTCTGCGCATTCATTCCCTACCAGGTGATCCTGTATCCGCTGGTAAAGACATTCAGCACGATCGGCATCTACAGCTCGCTGCCGTGCATCATCGCTGTGCATATCGTATTCGGCCTGCCGGTCATGTCGCTGTTGTTTCGCAACTTCTATACCGGGCTGCCCGAGGAGCTGGTGAAGGCAGCGCGGATCGACGGCGCGGGATTCTGGCGAATCTTTGCCTTCGTGATGCTGCCGATGTCAGTCAATATCCTGATCGTCGCGACCATCCTGCAGACCACAGGCATCTGGAACGACTACCTGCTTGGATTGATCTTCGCCGGCCGCGACAACATGCCGATGACGGTTCAGCTCAACGCCATCGCGACGACCTCGACGGGTGTGATCGAGTACAACGTGAACACTGCGGCGGCGCTGCTTACGGCGCTCCCTCCGTTGCTGATCTATTTTGTCTCGGGACGTTACTTTGTGCGCGGCATCACCGCCGGCGCGGTCAAGGGCTGACATGTCTGCTGTCTCGGTTTCCGGACTTTCCAAATCGTTCAGCCAATTACGGGTGTTAAAGGACATCGACCTGCCGATCGAGGCGGGCGACTTCACCGTGCTGCTCGGACCATCCGGTTGCGGCAAGTCCACGCTGCTGAATGCCATTGCCGGCCTCGAAGACACCGACACCGGCATCATCGAGATCGACGGCACCGATGTGACCCATCACGAACCCAGCCAGCGTGGCATCGCGATGGTCTTCCAGTCTTACGCGCTGTATCCGACGATGTCGGTGCGCAAGAATCTGTCGTTCGGATTGCGTGTCAGGTCCGTGCCACGCGAGGAGGTGGCGCGCCGGGTCGACTGGGCTGCTAGGCTACTGCAGATCGATGATCTGCTCGACCGCAAGCCGTCGCAGCTTTCCGGTGGTCAGCGGCAACGCGTCGCCATCGGCCGTGCATTGGTGCAGCACGCCAAGGTGTTTCTGTTCGACGAACCACTCTCCAACCTCGATGCAAAGCTGCGCACGGAGATGCGCGTCGAACTCAAGCGCCTGCACAAGGAACTCGGCGCCACCATCGTCTATGTGACCCACGACCAGATCGAGGCAATGACCTTGGCAACACGGATCGCGGTCATGCGCGCCGGACGCATCGAACAGTACGCTACTCCGGATGATCTATACGAGGAGCCGGCCACGCTGTTCGTCGCGAGCTTTGTCGGGTCGCCTGCTATGAATTTCATGCGTGGGAGACTGCTGCCGGGAAATGCACCTGCGGTTCAGGTGGGGTCGGCCCATCTGTCGCTGAATGGCTATCGCTTCCGGACGTCTCCTGCCGTCGGGCAGGAGGTTGTCGTTGGCATTCGGCCAGAGCACGTCTCGCTTGCCCGTGACGAACCTGAGACGCAGACCATGGACGCCGAGATGTTGTTCATCGAACCCATGGGCGCCGATACACTCGGCTGGTTCCAATCCGGCGAGCATCGACTGTCCGCCCGGCTTGTACCCCAGGTGGCACGCAGTATCAGTGGGCGCGTCCGTCTTGCCCTGCTGTCCGATCATGTCTCGCTGTTCGATCCGACGAACGAGACGCGACTGTAGCATGCTCGCAACGGCCTCAAACTGACGCGTCGCGGCAACGCATCAGGTTCATCGGCCTGAAACTCATCACCACTTCGCCGTTCTGGTTCAGCACCTCAACCAAACCGCGCACCAGTCCGCGATCCGGCTTCGAGCGCGATCGCCTCGCCTCGGTCACCGTCACACGTACGCGAAGCTTGTCGCTCGGCCGCACAGGGCGCAGCCAGCGCAGCTCGTCCAAACCCGGTGAGGGCAGCGTCGCAGATAGTGCTCGACGAACAGACGCATCGTCATCGCAGCCGTGTGCCAGCCGCTGGCAATCAGTCCACCCATCGGGTCGCGCGCCGCGCCGTCCGGATCGACGTGCATCGTCTGCGGATCGTAGCGGCTGGCGAATTCAACGATCTCCTCAGCCGTCACCGTGATTTCGCCAAATTCGTCCATCAGACCGACATGATAGTCCTCAAAGTATCGTTCGGCAGGTAGTACCGTCATTGAGGAGATCCCGTCACCTTGTCATTGCGAGGAGCGGCGCGACGAAGCAATCTCGGTCATGTTCCCAAATTTGACCGAGATTGCTTTGTCGCTTTGCTCCTCGCAATGACACTGACACCGAAGGCTCTACGCCTCCAGCTTCACATACTCGAAGTCGCCCGGCTTGCTGTCTATGCCGATACGCGGTGGCGCGATCCAGGAGGCGTACGAGCCCAGCGTATGCACTGGCTGCATGAGGCTTTCCACAAACCGGTTGTCATCATCGGCCGGCAGCATCGTCTCCTTGCGCGCCAGCCAATGATCGCTGGACAACAGGTTGCCGTCGGTGTCGGCATGGATCGCGGCAAATTCGCCGATACGGCGGTTGAATGCGACATGCGGCAGCCGCAGGCGGAATTCCAGCCCGGCCCGCTCCAGCACGCGGTTCCAGCGAGTTACCCCCGCATTGGCGTCCTCGACGAAGTCGTCGCGCAGCCGCATGTTCAGCGCCGACAGCGCCGGCACGTCCTCCCGCAGGATCGCACCGTCCTTCAGCCGCAACAGCGGATAGGTCGCATCGGTCAGCACGTGATCGTCGGTCAGCCTGTCCTCGTGATAGCGCCCCTTCAGACCGGAGTTGAAGGCGTTCGCCGCGTTGGTGCTGAGTTCGTTGCCGAACAGATCGAGCGTCAGCGAGAAATGCAGGTTCGCCTTCTTCTGCAATGTCGGCAGATCGATCACTCCTAGCGCGCGCACGCGTTCGATGTCAGTAGGATCGTCGATGCCGGCCTCCCGCATCGCCTGGCAGGTGCGCTGCACGATGCGCTGCACGCCGGTCTCGCCCACGAACATATGGTGCGCTTCCTCGGTCAGCATGAACCGGCATGTGCGCGACAGCGGGTCGAAGCCAGACTGCGCCAGAGCGGCCAACTGCATCTTGCCGTCGCGGTCGGTGAAGAAGGTGAACATGAAAAACGACAGCCAGTCCGGCGTCGTCTCATTGAACGCGCCCAGCATACGCGGACTGTCCTGATCGCCGGAACGGCGGCGCAGCAGTTCTTCCGCCTCCTCGCGACCATCGCGGCCGAAATACTTTTGCAGCAGATAGACCATCGCCCAGAGATGACGGCCTTCCTCGACGTTCACCTGGAACAGATTGCGCAGATCATAGTTGGAGGGCGCGGTGGCGCCGAGATGGCGCTGCTGTTCCACCGACGCGGGCTCGGTATCGCCCTGGATCACCAGCAGGCGACGCAGCATGGCGCGATATTCGCCTGGCACTTCCTGCCACGCCTTCTCGCCCTTGTACGCGCCGAATGGAATTGTCCGCCCCTCTACCGGTGGCGCCAGTAATACGCCCCAGCGATACTCCGGCATTCGCACATAGCCGAACTTGGCCCAGCCCTCCGAGCCGACACCGACTGCGGTACGCAGATACACCAGCTTGTCGTGGAACCCTTCGGGCCCCATCTGCTGCCACCAGTCGATGTAGCCCGGATGCCAGGTCTCCAGCGCCTTGCGTACGCGCTGATCGTCGTTGAGGCCGACGTTGTTCGGTATCAGTCCGTTGTAATCGACCGCCGTTCCATCGGGCATCACACTCGCTCCGTGTCATAGTTCGGCCGCAACCCGCTGCCGTAGCGTTTCAACGAACCTTCCTCGCCGACCGCGCTCGGCCGCTGGAACACCCAGTTCTGCCATGCGGTCAGTCGTCCGAATATGCGCGTCTCCATCGTCTCGGGTCCGGCAAACCGCAGATTGGCTTCCATCGCCGTCAGCGCATCAGGGGAGAACGACGCGCGCTCCTCCAGCATCAACCGCACCTCATCAACCCAATCCGACTCGTCATACGCCACGGTGACGAGCCCCAGCGCCTCGGCAGCTTGCGCATCCAACGCCTCGCCCGAACGCTCACGCACCGCCGCGAAGCTGTCGGGCTCGCCGAGGAAACGTGTCGCTAGGCGTGTCAAGCCGTTGCCAATGGGATACGCGCCGAAATTCAGCGTCGACAGTTGCAAGTGCGCCGGCCCGAGATTGTCACCATCGCGCGTGCCCACAAACATCACCGAGCGGTCCGCGGCGAACAGCAGCTCCGCGAGAGTGCCAACGAAGCAGCTACCCGGCTCAATCAGTGCGATCAGGCTGCGCGACGTCATGTCGATGCGCTTCAGTACGCGCTTCCAGTAGAGGCGTATCTCGCGCACCAGCCAGTCATCCTTGTGCGTCTCCAGCACCTCGTCCGCTGCCATGACCGCCGCGGCATCGCCTGCCGAATGCAGCACGATCAGCCCCAACGTCGGCTCGTTCAGTCGCAGATGCAGGATCGCATCGTCCAGTTCACGCGCCACCACGAGCGGCCAGAACGACGCACCGGCGGCGTGAACTGCCACTGCATCATGCGGCAGCGTCCCACTGGGGCCCCGCACGGTGACATCAGCTCGGCGCCCCTCGCGATCGCACGTCACGTGCACATGCGAATACGACACGCCGTCGTCGGAGATGTCACGCTCCAATGGCGTCAGCGCAATACCCTCGGCAAACTCCGGCCGGTCCGACAGGGCCGATAGGGCCACCGCGCGTTCGCGTAGTTTCGTTTCCCAGGAAGACGGCGGCACCACCTCGTCGACCAGCCGCCATTCGACGGCGCGACGACCGCGTACGCCCTCCTCGGTCGAGCAGAACACATCGGCACGGTCGCGCCGGACCATGCGCTTGTCGGTGAGGCGCGTCAGGCCGCCGGTGGCAGGCAGCACACCCAGCAGCGGCAACTCCGGCAACGACACGCCGGAACGACGGTCATCGACCAGCATGATGTACTCCGCGGCCATCGCCAACTCGTACCCGCCGCCGGCGGCACTGCCGCTGACCGCCGCCAGCCAGGCCTGACCGGAATTCGCGCTCGCATCCTCGATCGCCAACCGCGTCTCGTTGGTGAACTTGCAGAAGTTCACCTTGTGGCCGTGCGACGCCTTGGCAAGCATGCGGATGTTGGCGCCGGCGCAGAACACACCCTCCTTGCCGGACCGCAGGACAACGCAGCGCACCTCGGGATGCTCGAAGCGCAGACGCTGCACCGCGTCCGCCAGCTCGATATCGACGCCGAGATCGTACGAGTTCAGCTTCAGCTCGCAGCCGTCGAACAGGCCGGCATCGGCATCGACATCCATGGTCAGCGTTGCCACCGACCCGTCGAACGACAGACGCCAGTGGCGATAGCGGCTCGGATCGGTCTGAAAGTCGATCATGCCGTGGCTTCCATCAGGACACTCCGCACGAACGGCACGACCGCGTCCAGTGTCGGCTGCTTCGCTTCCAGGTGTGGCGAATGACGGGCGTCAGCGATCAGCCGTGTCTCCACGGGACATGTGGCCGTGCGTTCCAGCACGCGAAGCTGCTCGTCAGTGCCATAGGGATCGTCGGCGCCCTGCAACGCAAGCACCGGCACCGCGATACGCGCAACCTGTTGCGTGATGTCGAATGGGCGGAACCGCGGATCGAGCCAGGCGTCGTTCCAGCCACGGAATGCCATGTCGACATCGCGGTGATACCGCGCCAGCCGAGCACGCAGATCGCTCTGCTCATAGTTCGCCTTGGTTTCCCGGATGGCGGCGATGTTGATGTCCTCCACAAAGAAATGCGCCGCGATCAGCACCGCGCCAGCCACGCGTGAATCGCGTACCGCGCCGGCATGGATGGCCGCAATCGACCCGCCATCGGAGTGCCCGATCAGCACCGCGCGCCGCACCTCCGCCGCATCGAGCACGCGCGGCAGCACCTCCAGTGCCTCATCGTGCATATAGTGCATCGACCGCGGCAGCGTCACGGGATCCGAGCCGCCGTAGCCGAAGCGCGAATAGGCGAACACGCCGCAGCCGGTAGCCTCTGCCAGCACCTCGGGAAAATCGCGCCACAGTGCGACGCAGCCAAGCCCCTCGTGCAGCAGCACGAGAGTCGGCGCCGCATCCGCGCGCGGGCCCCACCATTGCGTTTCCAGGAACCTATGGTCGATGATCATGGCGTAGCCGAAAGCGCTGGATCTTGCCGGTTGCGGTCTTCGGCAGGCCATCGACGAACTCGATCCAGCGCGGATATTTCCACACGCCGATCCGCTCCTTCACGTGCGTCTTCAGCAGTTCCTTCACCGTCTCGGCGTCCTGCTGCCTCGCCGCGTCCTGAAGCACCACGAATGCCTTGGGCTTGGTCAGCCCGTCGCGATCCTCCGCACCGACCACTGCCGACTCCAGCACCGCTGGATGCGATATCAGCGCCTCCTCCACCTCGAACGGCGACACCCAGACGCCGCTCACCTTCAGCATCTCGTCGGTACGGCCGCAGAAGCGGTAATAGCCGTCATGATCGCGGATATAGGTGTCGCCGGTATGCGTCCATTCGCCGCGGAACGTGCGCCGCGTCTTTTCGCGCTGGTTCCAGTAGCCCTCTGCCGCGGACGGACCTCGCACCACCAGTTCGCCGGCCTCGCCATTCGGCACGCGGCCGCCGTGCTCGTCCAGGATCATCGCATCGTAGCCTGGCACCGGCTTGCCCGACGAGCCGTAGCGAATGTCGTCGGCGCGGTTGGACACGAAGATATGCAGCATTTCGGTCGAGCCGATGCCGTCGAGAATGTCCACGCCGACCATGTCGGACCAGCGCCTGCCGATATCCGCGGGCAACGCCTCGCCGGCAGAGATGCATCGGCGCAGCCGTGCCGATCCGGCACCAGGCCCGATGCGCGGATTGACCAGCATCGACGCGAACAGCGTCGGGACCCCGGCGAAGATAGTCGGCTGATGGCGCTCCATCGTGTCGAGCACCGCGTCGGGCGTCGGTCGATCGGGCAGCAGCACGGCGCCGGCGCCGACCGACATCGGGAAGGTCATGGCATTGCCGAGCCCGTAGGCGTGGAACGATTTCGCGGCGGAGAAAATCAGATCGTCCTCGCGGATCTGGAGCACCTGCGCGCCATAGGTGTCAGCCGTGGCACGCAGGCTGCCGTGCACGTGCCGCACGCCCTTCGGTGCCCCGGTGGAGCCGGACGAATATAGCCAGAACGCCACCTCGTCCGCCGAGGTGTCCGCGGCTGGCGTCGCCGCATCCCCACCGGCGGCGAATTCGGCAAACGCCACCGCGCGCGGATCGTCGATTGCCGTGAACGCGCCGCCATCCGGCTGAGCCACGATGATGCGGCGCAGTTCCGTCAGGCTGTGCAGCACCGGCAGCAGCGGCGCGACCAGGGGCGCCGAAATCACCAGCGCATCGGCGCGGCTGTCGGCCAGGATGTAGCCGACCACCTCGTGGGTCAGCAGCGTGTTGACAGGCACCGGCACGACACCGGCGCGGATCGCGCCCCAGAAGGCAACCGGGAAATCCACAGTATCGAGCAGCAGCATTGCGACGCGACGCTCGCGTGCCACACCGGCCGCGCGCAGGGCGCCGGCGAAGCGGCGAGTGGCCCCGGCAAGCTCGCCGTAGCTCAGCGATCGCCAGAGATCACGAAAGGCGACCGCGGCGCCGCGTCCCTCCCGCTCGTGCCGATCGACAAACCAATCGACCGCGTTGCCGGTGACGGACATCGGTTACCTCCTGGGCGCGGATCATAGCGCGCCGCGCCGCGGAGTGGCGATGCCGGACGATGTCTCAGCCGGTCAGCGCCAGCGCCACCGCAGCCAGCGTCGCATCGCTGCCTCGGCCCCCCACGATAGACAGCCCGACCGGCAGACCATCAACCTCGGCGCCTGGCAGGCTCACTTGCGGCACCCCGGTCAGGCCGCCATGAGAACAGAGGCACGAGATGCGATCGCGCAGCGGCCCCAGCACCGGCAGCGGCAGACCCTTCCGCGGTGCGGAAAATGGCGTGGTCGGCAGGCACAGGATCGTCCCCGGTGGCAGCAGATACGCCATCCGACCGCGCGCCTCTTGCCGCATCAATTCGGCCCAGCCGCACTCCGGCTCACCGATCAGCGAGCCGGCGACAAGACCGCGCGCCACGTTGAACGCCATGCGCGGATTGTCGCTTTCCACCCACGGCCGGAACGTCTGCCACGCCTCGACCGGCTGCAACGTGCGTTGCGCCCGCGACCAGACGGAAAGTCCCTGCGGCGCCATAACCTCGTCGCGCACACAGCCAATCAGCGCCGCCAGCCGATCCACCATCGGCCGCAGTGCCAAGGCCACGTCCGGATCGGCGAAACCGAACGCATCGACCGCGACGACCAGGCTGGTGGGCAGCGCGGACGGGATCGGCTCGTCCAGCAGCACGCCGGAGACGCGCGCGAACGTCGCCGCATCGCGGGCGAACCAGCCGGTGGTATCGGAACTCGGCGCCTGGGGGAGCATGCCGGTAAGATCGAGCCGCCCATGCGTCGGCCTGATGCCATACAGGCCACAGAAACTCGCTGGCACGCGCACCGAGCCGCCGGTGTCAGTACCAAGTGCCGTGTCGCACAGTCCCGCGGCAACCGCGGCAGCAGAGCCAGATGAGGAGCCGCCGGGGACCCGATCGGGTGCGCGGGTGTTGAGTGGCGTGCCGTCGAATGCGTTCTCGCCCAAAATGCCCAGGGACACCTCGTCGGTAATGGTCTTGCCGATCAACGTCGCGCCGGCGTCGAGCAGCGTCTGCACTGCCCAGGCGTGCCGTGTCGGCACCGGATGCGTGCGCGGCCAATCGTGATTGCCGCCGCCGGTGGGATGGCCGGCGACATCGAACAGGTCCTTCGCCGCGAAAGTGAGGCCACCCAACGGGCCGTGCGGTGCGCCCTCGATGGTTACCCGTGGACCAGCAACGAAGGCACTCGCATCGGACATTGGCAATTCTCACTCCGGGTGGAGGTGTGACGGACGCGGACGCGTGCCCTACAATGCCCCGAGACCGAACGGAGCGAAACACATGGCCGACAATGCACAGATGATCATCGACCTCGACCGCAAGCGCATGCAGGCGATGGCGGATACGGACCTCGCAACGCTGAACGCGCTGCTGGCCGACGATCTGATCTACACTCACTCATCGGCACGGCTCGACACCAAGCAGAGCCTGATCAGCAACATGCAGTCCGGCGCCACGGTCTACAATGCTGTCGAACCGTCCGACGTGAAGGCGCAGGACCTCGGCAACGCCGTCGTGCTGACCGGTGTGGCGCGCATCCGTGTCACTTCGGGCGGCAAGCCAAACGCCTTCGCCGTGCGCTTCACCGACGTCTACGCCAACAAGAGCGGCAAGTGGCAGATGGTGACCTGGCAATCCACGCGTCTGGCGGAATGACCGAGCGATCGCGCCTCCTGCGGACGGCGCTGTCTGTCTCTTTGTTATGCCTCGCGGCGGTCGCCGATGCGTCCGCCACGGATCTGCGGGTCGGATTGTCCGCCGAAACAACGTCGCTCTATCCCAACTGGTTCGTCACCACCGGCAACCAGCAGATCGCCAGCCACATCTTCGACAACCTGGTCGAGATGGATGCCAACAGCATCCCGCAGCCAAGCCTCGCGGAAAGCTGGTCGCCGGTCGATGATCACACCTGGGAATTCCGACTGCGGCACAACGTGAAGTCCCACGACGGCACGCCCTTCACCGCCGATCAGGTCCTTACCACATTCGATCAGTCCAAAACGATCGAGGGCGTCGGCGCATCCGCCGGCGCCTATCTGCGCGGCAAGACCTACACCAAGGTGGACGACTACACGATCCGCATCGCGACCACACAACCGTCGCCGCTTCTGCCGAACGAGATGACGGTGCTGTACATCTATCCGCGCGCCGCGCCGGTCGAGAAGTTCAATTCCGGTGAGGCGGCGATTGGCACCGGACCTTACATGCTGCGCGAATGGGTCGAGGGCGGCCAGATCGTGCTGGAACGCAACCCCGGCTACTGGGGCAAGGCGCCGGACTGGGATCGGGTGATTTTCCGCGTGATCGGCGCAGGCCCGACGCGCATCGCGGCTCTGCTCAACGACGAAGTGGACATGATCAACAATGTGCCGCCGGCCGACATCAGCCGCCAGAAGACCAACCCCAAGGTGAACGTCATCATGCGCCCCGGCGAGCGCATCATGCTTCTCACACTGGACAGCAGTCGCGACATTTCGCCATTCGTGACGGACAATGATGGCAAGCCGGCATTTCCCAATCCGCTGCGCGACGGGCGCGTGCGCAAGGCGATCACCAAGGCGATCAACCGCGACGCGCTGCCGAGCGTCTCATGGATGGCGTGGCGGTCGCGGCCGGTCAGATCGCCAGTCCGGGCATGTTCGGCCACGATCCGAACATCAAGCCCGAGCCGTTCGATCCTGACGGCGCCAAGAAGTTGCTGGCCGAAGCGGGGTATCCCGAGGGCTTTCATCTGACGCTGCATTCGCCAAACGATCGCTACGTCAACGATGCGGAGACGGCGCAGGCGATCGGCGCGATGCTGTCGCGCATCGGCATCAAGACCGAGGTGGTGGCGCAGCCATGGCAGGTGTTCGCCGGTCAGCAGATGGGCGGCGGCGAACGCGGCGTGCCGGCCTACAGCGCGACGCTGTACGGGTTCGGCACCGCCACCGGCGAGACGATGTCACAGCACTGGATGCTACTGCACACCCCGAACAAGCAGCTCGCGCTGGGCCATGCCAATGTGGGCGGCTATTCGAACCTGCGGCTCGATGCGTATCTGGACGCGGCGATGCGAACGATGGATGCGGACAGGCGCCAGAAGATGCTGTGGGACATCGATCGCCGCTACATGAGGCCACCCGCAAGGGTCTCACCTACGAGCCACGCATCATGAACGTGACCCAGGCGCCGTCAGTCCACACTACGAAATGGGGGTAGAAAGGGCAGAAGGAGCAATTCTCCCCTCCCCTCGCGGGAGGGGTTGGGGGGAGAGGGTGCGTCCACACTGGATGCGCTCGTGCACGTGGTGGCTACCCAGACAAGTCCAGGGCCACAGAGGGACACGGAGGAAGTGAGAATGGCGCTACGCGCGAAGCGGATAGGTGACCTTCTCCGTCCTCAGTGGCCCTCAACTTGCCTTCTCCGTGGTAAAAAAGAGTCAGCCACGTGGCGCACAGGCCTTGGCACAGTTACTGCAGCGCAACCCCCATCGCCTCGCCAAACCGCCGCGCCGGCTCCAGCGGATCGCCGTACTTCCGATGCATCGCCGTGTGATATGCCGCCGCCAGCAGCAGCTTATCGCGCTCCGGATGCCGGTTGGTGCCGTAATCCATCAGCATGCACTGGGCGATCTCCTGGTTGTGCGGATCGTTGCCCAGCTTCGTCGCTGCCAATGCGATGCGCTCCACCAGCGGCCCGCGGTCGCCGACATTATCGAGATACGCCTGCGTCCAGGCCAGGCTCTCCGGTCCGCTCAGCGCGCACACTGCGCTGTCCACGCGCTCCAGCAACTGCCCCGCGGTCAACCTGTCCGCGCCGCTCGGCCCCTTGATCGACGCAGGATTAGCGTCGCCGATGCCCCGCTGATGCCCCGCGACGCGGTTCAGATACGAAGCCAGCAGGTAGATCAGCCGCAACCGCCGCGGATGGTCGAAGTTGTCGTAGAACCACGCCAGCGTGTTGCAGTACTCGTAGCAATGATGCGGCATGGAGAAGTTGTTCGGCTCGTTGGTCTCCAACACCACCTGCGCGGCGGCGATCTGCATAACGTCGAGGATGCGCCGCGGGTCCTTCCCCGCCTTCAGCAGCTTCGTCACATGGTGCAGGTTGTCAGGCTCGGGGCCGCGAATGATCGCCTCGATCAGCTCGGCGGCCTCCTCCTGATTGAGCGCCTCCTTGTTGTTGCGCAGCACCGACAGTTCGGCTTCGCCGACGCCGCCATACGGCACCGCGTGCAGCGTCTCGCCCTCGATATTCATCTTCACCAGGTTGCAGGCCATCTCATACGTCGAGTACCAGCGTGGCCCAACCGCGATATCCAGCGCGCCGGCGTACAGCACATGGTGCGCTGCCGGATCATCCCAGCCGATCGCGTTGCCGATCTCCACCGTCGAGCGCGCGCGATATGCCTTGTGGCCCGTCGTATAGGAACGGTTGAACAGCATGCGGTCCTGCATGTCGATCAGGCCGGCGAACACCAGTTCGGCCAACACCGCCTTGCGGTTCGGCACGTCCTCCATCAACCCGAGGAATGTGCGGTATGCGTCCAACACCTGCCCGCGATGTACCAACGTCAGCCAGTTGGAAAGGCGCTCCTTCAGCGGACCGTCCTGACGCAGCGGCTCCTGGTCCGGCCAATAGACCACCGGCCCCGGCGGCTTATCGATGGCACCGAGGTTGCCGCGCGCACGCGTGTAGTGCCCGGGCGCCTTGTCCATCTTCTGGTTCCAGATATCGAGACCGCTCGGGATGTACCAGATCGTCTGCGCCATCGGCAACATCGCCAGCCGCTCCGGCACCATCTTCGTCAGATTGACGGTCGCGCGGGCGCTCAGCAGGCAATGGTCGTTGTTGACGAAGTTCGGATAGCCGTCGTCAATGCGCTCATGGTATGGCACATGCGTGTAGGGCGCATGGATGCGCACACCCTCCGCGATGATCTCCCTCAGCGGACGCCCGTCACGCACGAGATCGTAATAGACCTGGCTTGCCCCCACCTGGTCGCGCGCCATAACCCGATCTTCCAGCCTGGCGTAGAGAGTACTCGTGGCGCGGTCGACCTGCACGTCCATCGTCGGATGCCTCCGTAACTTGCTGGCTTATCCTAAGCTTGACAGACCGGTTCCGACAACCATGGTGGCCGCAGCGGGAGGGATCCGAAGATGGCAGACACGCAATGGATCGTCAGCACTGTCGCGGGAACGGGTGCGCAGGGCTATGCCGGCGATGGTGGCCCGGCGGCGCAGGCGCTGCTAAACAATCCGTTCGATCTCGCATTCGATCCCGGCGGCAATCTGTGTTTTTCCGATACCTACAATCACTGCATTCGCCGCATCGATGCACGCACCGGCGTCATCACCACGATTGCCGGCACGGGTGAAAGCGGCTTCGCGGGCGACGGCGGTCCGGCGACGCGCGCGCAAATGATTCAGCCATACGGCATCGTCATCGATCGCTCTGGCAATATCTACGTCGCGGATCGTTTGAACGGACGCGTGCGACGAATCGACGGCGGCAGCGGCGTGATTACCACGCTGGCGGGCGACGGCTCCGGCAAGTTCAGCGGCGACGGCGGACCATCGGATCGTGCGGGGATGGCCGAGCCGAATGGCCTCGCGCTGGATCGCGACCATCGTCGGCTGTTCATTGCTGATGTCGCCGATCACCGCGTGCGAGTCATCGACCTCGGCTCCGGCGTCATCACCACGTTCGCCGGCACCGGCAACGGACGTCACGCGGGCGACGGCGGGCCCGCGACATCGGCCGACGTCTTCGGCGCCCGCGCGGTCGCGCTGGCACCCGATGATTCGCTCTATCTAGTGGAAAGACAGGGCAGCAGCGTGCGCCGCATCCACAACGGTATCATCGAGACCATCGCCGGTACCGGTGCGCGCGGCTATGCGGGCGACGGACAGGATGCGCGACAGGCGGTATTCGATGCACCGAAGGAGATGGCGGTCGATCCCGCCGGCAACATCTTCATCGTGGATACCGAGAACCACGTGATCCGCCTGATCGACGCGAAGACCTCGATCGTCACCACGATCGCCGGGACTGGCAAGCCTGGCCCTGATGCACTGGCGCGGCCGCATGGCGCCGTCGTTGGACCGGACGGCGCGATCTATATCGGCGATTCGGAAAACCACCGCGTGCGCAAGCTGGTGCGTGCTGTTCAGTGAGATCGAGCGGCGCACGAGCCCCTCGTTCGTCATGGCCGGGCTTGGCCCGGCCATCCACGGCTGTGTCTGATGCGCGCAACGCAGACGTGGATGGTCGGCACAAGGCCGGCCATGGCGAAAATACGCAGCGCTATGGCTTTATGTTCATGGATATGGGGCTTGTCTCGCCATGACGAGGAGACCACTGCCAGTCCTAATGACCATGTTGATCGCCCTGCTCACCAGCACCTCCGCCGCGATCGCCTGCGACAATCCGCGCCAGATGGAAGGCTTCAAGACCTGTGCTGATGTCGCCAAAGCAGAAAGCGAAGGCACGCTGGTCGTCTACTCGACCGATCCCGAGGCAGCAGCCGAGCAGGAACTGGCAAAATTCCATGCCCTGTTCCCGAAGATCAAGCCGAACTATCTGCGGCTCCAGGCCGGCGCTCTCTATGCCAGGCTGCTGGCCGAACGTCAGGGCAACGTCTACCTCCCCGACGTCACGCAACTTTCCGACATGAGCTTCGCGCTCGATTTCCAGAAGCGCGGCGGCTACATGCAGTACGCGTCGCCGGAAATGGCCGCCTACAAGCCCGAATACAAAAGCTCACCCGAGGGCTATTGGACCTGGGGGGCGCTGGTGATGGCGGCAATCGCTTACAACCCCAATCTCGTGTCGCGCGAAGAGGCGCCGAAGACCTGGAAGGATATGCTAGATCCGAAGTGGACCGACGCGATCTCGGTCAAGGTGACGATATCCGGATTGCAGCACGTCGAGTGGTACATGCTGCGCCAGGTCTACGACAACGACTTCTGGTCACCGCTCGCGCCACTGAACCCGCACGCGTTCGATTCCTATGTCCAGCAGTTCGACCGCTTGGTGAACGGTCAGGACAAGGTAGCGCTGACCGCGCAGTATTCCGGCTACCTGATGATGAAGGCAAAGGGCGCGCCGGTCGAGTTCGTCATTCCGCCGGACGGCGTGGTCGCTGCGCCGCAGCCCTGGGGCATTGTCAAGGAGGCTCCGCACCCTGCCGCCGCGCAGTTGTTCATGGACTGGTTCCTCAGCGTGCCGGGGCAGACCGGCAATGCCGAAGTGCTGCTGACGCACTCGGCACGTAGCGACGTGCCGCCGCCTCCTGGTGGTGTCAGCATCAATGAGTTCAAAGTACTGACACCCACCGACTGGCACGAATTCGAGCAGACCCACGCGCAGTTCGTCCGCGAGTGGAACAAGATCACCGGCCTGCGCTGATGCGCCTCCCGTCGATCACCTCGCGACAGATCGTCATGCCGCTCGTCGTGCTCGTGTGCGGCGCGTTGGTGATCTATCCCATCGCCTTTTTGATCAATGAATCGCTCAACGTCGGCGACCCGTCGACGTTCCCGCCCGAGCAGTACGGGTTCGACAACTTCACGAATCTCACCGACGACTATCGCGCGCTGGCCAACACCCTGCTGGTTTCCTGCATTGCGACCGTGCTCGCGGTGATCTTCGGCTTTCTCCAGGCCTGGATACTGACGCGCACTAACATCCCCGGCCGCCAGCGGCTCGAACGACTGATGGAGCTGCCGTATTACATGACGCCGCTGATCGGCGCGCTCGCCTGGGGCGTGCTGCTGGGGCCGAAGACCGGCCTGATCAATCAGATTTGGCGCTCGTTCGACATACCGGGAGATCTGTTCAACATCTACTCGGCTTACGGCATCGCCTGGGTGATGGCGCTGTTCGAGGGCACCGTCGCGTTCGTGATGATCTCGGCGGCGATGAAATCGATGGACCCATCGCTCGAGGAAAGCTCGCGCGTACTCGGCGCCGGCAAGCTGCGCACCGCGCTGCGCATCACACTGCCGTTGGTCGCGCCCGGCGTGCTCAGCGCTACCATCTTCGTCTTCGCTGAGATGCTCGGATCGTTCGCCGCTGCGTTCGTGCTGGGAATTCCCGGCCGCTTCTACGTTGTCACCACGGAGATCTGGCAGGCCACCCTGTCATTCCCGCCCGACTATGGCCGCGCCGCGGCGATGGGCCTGTCGCTGTTCGGCGTCATGCTGATCACGCTGACGCTCGCACGCTTCGTGTTGAAGCACGGCACCTACACCACAATCACTGGCAAGGCGTTCCGCCCGCGCGAGATGGATGTCGGTGCCATGCGCTGGCCGCTGCTCGCCATCGCCTGGGGCTACATCATCGTCGCCGTTATCCTGCCGCTCGGCGCGCTGCTGCTCACCTCGTTCGAGCGCTTCGCCACGGTGCTCCTGCCGCAGATGCACTTCACGCTGGCGAACTACGAAACGGCGCTGCAGATGGGCTCGGTAGGACCCGCATTCGTCAACAGCCTGATCCTGGGTGTTTCCGTATCGACGATCGGCGTGGTTGTAATCGGCGTGCTCGCCTGGATCATCTATCGCTCGCGCATGCCCGGCCGCGGCGCGGCTGAGTACGTCATCATGTTCCCCCAGGCTGTGCCGCGCCTGGTGTTCGGCCTCGGCCTTCTCTGGGCGTGGATCAACATGCCGATCCCGATCTACGGTACGCTGTGGCTGCTGGGACTCGCCTACTTCACCGTCTTCCTGCCGCTCGGCCTGCGCACCATCGCGAGCGTCGTGCTTCAGGTTGACCCCAGCCTCGAGGAATGCGCCCGCGTCTGCGGCGCCGGGTGGGTCTATCAGATGCGCACCGTCACCATGCCGTTGCTTCGCCCTGGCCTGGTGGCCGCATGGTTGCTGATCTTCATCGCTTCGGTGCGCGAACTGGGTGTATCGATCTTCCTGATGGGACCAAATTCCAAGGTGATCGCACCGGCGATCGTCAATTCGTGGCTGAGTTCGAGTTCCGAGCTGTCCGCGGCAATGGCGCTCATCCAGACCGCCACCGTCTTCATCGCCGTCGCCATCATGTTCAGCCTCGCGCGTCGCGTCTCCGGTGTGACCCAATGAACCGCCCGCGCATCGAGGTCGCCAATCTCGCCGTGCGCTACGGCGATGTGATCGCGGTCGACGACATCGGGTTCGAAATCGCGCCTGGCGAGATGGTGACGCTGCTCGGTCCCTCAGGCTGCGGCAAGACCACCACGCTGCGCGCAGTCGCCGGACTGGAGACACCGAGCGGCGGCAGCATCCGGCTGAACGGCGAAACCGTGTACTCGGTCCGCGAACGCCGCAACGTGCCAGCCGAGAAGCGCGGCGTGTCGATGGTGTTCCAGTCCTACGCGATCTGGCCGCACATGACGGTGTTCGACAACGTCGCCTACGGTCTGCGCGTGCGCAAACTGCCGACAGCCGAGGTGCGGCAGAACGTGGAACGCGTGCTGGGCCTGGTGCAGATGCAGGCTTTCGCCGACCGTCCCGCATCGAAACTGTCGGGCGGTCAGCAGCAGCGTGTGGCGGTTGCCCGCGCGATCGCGTTCTCGCCGAGCGTGCTGCTGTTCGATGAGCCGCTGTCGAACCTGGACGCCAAGCTGCGCGCCGAAATGCGCGTGGAACTCCGCGAATTACAGCGGCGGCTGGACATCACGTCGCTCTACGTGACGCACGACCAGGAGGAGGCGCTGGCGATCTCCGACCGGGTAATCGTGATGAACGGCGGACACATCGAGCAGATCGGCACGCCGGAGGAGATCTACAATCGTCCGCGCACGCGCTTTGTCGCTGACTTTGTCGGGTCGGCCAATCTCATCGAGGGCAAGGTACTCGGACCTGGCTCGAACGGCACGCTGTTGTTCGAGGCGGAGGGTGGCGTGCAACTCGAAGTCGTCGCGTCAGACGCATCCACCGAGCGGGACACCGTCGCGCTGCGCACGTCCTACATCCATCTCGGGCACATGCCGGGATCGCACAACGCCGTTGCTGGCCGCATCCATCGCCGCATGTTCCACGGCGATTTCATCCAGTATGTCGTGGACTGGCCCGCCGGCCAGTTGATCGTCCGTCGCCCACCGACCGAGTTGTTCGACGAAGGCAGCGAGGTAACGATGTCATTCGCACCAATTCACTGCGTGTTGCTATAACTTCTCCCCCTCCCCTTGCGGGAGGGGGTTGGGGGGAGGGCGATGCCAGTGCTCCAGCGCCCCTCCCCCCAGCCCCCTCCCGCAAGGGGAGGGGGAATCTTCGCGCGCCGCTACGCCGCCTTCGCGCGCTTCGGCCAGCGCGCCGCCACCATTGGCAGCACCTGCTCGATCAGCCGCCGCGTCTGGTCCAGCATGCCCTCATCGCCCCGCGCCGCCGGCCGCAGGATGAACTTCGACGCCCCCGCCTCCACGTACTCCGCAATCCGCGCCACCATCATACCCGCATCGCCGATCGCAAAATGCCGCTCCGGATCGCGCCCAGTGCGCTTGCGATACGCCTCCATCACCTGCGCTACGCCCGCATCATCAACCCGCCCGAAGTGATACGCGAACGCCGCGCCGTAGTGATCCTCGTCTATACCGCGTCCGCTCTCCACCAGCGCCGCCTTGATCTCCGCGATCACCCGCCCAACATCCGCCGGCGTTTCCGCGCCAGCCTGCCAGCCGGTGCCATACCGCGCCGTCCGCCGCACTGCTGCGGCCGATGAACCGCCGATCCATATCGGCAGATCCGGCTGCACCGGCTTCGGCGAAATCGATGCGCCCGTCAGGTGATTGTGCCGTCCATCGAAATCGACGCTGTCCTCCGACCACAGCCGATGAATGATCTCCAACGCCTCATCGGTCTTACGGCCGCGCGTCGCAGTGTCGATGTGCAGCGTCTGCCACTCCGGCCCCTGCGGACTACCGATGCCGAAGCCGGGCAGCAGCCGTCCCTGGGACAGCACGTCGATCGTCGCACACTGCTTGGCCAGCAGCACCGGATCGCGCAACGCCAGCGACACCACGTTGACGCCGAACTTGATCCGCCGCGTGCGTCCCGCAATCGCCGCGAGCGCCGTCATGCACTCCAGGATCGGCTGCCGACTGACGATGCGATCGGTCTGCCAGATCGAATCGATGCCGCCCGCCTCGCAGAGGTCGACCCAGCGCCAGAACCCGTCGGTACTGGTGAACGGAAACTCCATCAGCCCAACGCCGACGGCGATGTTGCGTGCCACTGTCGTCTCCTCAGTTGTTGCCGACCGCTTCGCCCAGCGTCGCGCCGATCTCCCGGTGCAGCACCAGATCGGCGTACGGATCGAGCCCCGTCGGCTCGCGATTCAGTATCACTAACCGCGTCCCGTTGCGCGCCGCAATCTCCGGAAAGCCGGCGGCCGGATACACCACCAACGACGAACCGACCGTAATGAACAGATCCGACGCCAGCGTCTCCTCCTCGGCGCGGATCATAGCCGCCGCCGGCATCGACTGGCCGAATGAAACCGTCGCTGTCTTGACGTAGCCGCCGCACGACACGCAGTTCGGTGCCTCGCCGCTGCGTTCGAACTCCACCCTGATGTGCTCGATCTCGTAGCGCTCCGCGCAGTCGAGACAATGCGCGTACGTCGTGTTGCCGTGCAGCTCGATCACCCGGTCGGCCGGCACGCCTGACGCCTGGTGCAGGCCGTCGATGTTCTGCGTGATCACCGCCGATGCCTTGCCGCGGTTCACCAGCGACGCCACCGCGCGATGCCCACAATTCGGCTCGGCCTTGCGCATCGTCTCGTCGGTCGCAAACCGCCGCCGCCACGTCTCGCGCCGCAACTCGTCCGACGCGAGGAAATCGGAAAAATCGATCGGCCGCATCTTCGTCCAGATGCCGCCGGGGCTGCGAAAATCGGGAATGCCCAACTCCGTGCTGATCCCCGCTCCGGTGAAGATCACAATCCTCCGCGCCTCGTCGATCATCCGTCGCAGTTCGGCAACATCAGGTTCCATCGCGCTTCTCCACTCGCCGGCATGGTCCACCAGCCGCATGGTGGCCGCAATAGTGTTGCCGCACCTCATCATCCGAGGCACAGTCGCAACGAGAAACGCCCGAGGAACGCCCTTCCGTGCAGGAAACCAGTGCGGCCCGGCCGGCCAACCGCCCGGCCTGGCTGATCGACAGCGCGGATTTCTGGCGCCTCTGGTTCGTCGGTCTCGTCGTGTTCGTCGTCCGCTGGGTGGAGACCGTCGCCGTCGGCGTCTTCGTCTATCAGCACACCGGCTCGCCGTTCATCGTTGCAATGATGACCATGCTGCGCCTGCTGCCGATGGGTCTGTTCGGCGCCTTCCTCGGTGCCATCGCCGAGCGCATGGAGCGGCGCACCACGCTGATCATCGTCGTCGCCAGTATGGTGATCACATCGCTGGTTCTTGCGACCCTGGCACATTTGCATTTGCTCGCCATCTGGCACCTCGCGGTCGCGAGCTTCATCAACGGTATCGGCTGGGCGACCGACAATCCGGTGCGGCGGGTGATGATCGGCGAAGCGGTCGGCGCAGCGCAGATGGGCACCGCCATGTCGGTCGATGTCGGCGCGAACAATGCCAGCCGCATGGTCGGCCCCACGATCGGCGGCCTGCTGCTCGCGGGCGTCGGCATCGACGGCGTGTTCACACTGAGCGTTGTGCTGTACGCCGTCGCGGTCGTCGCTGCATTCCGCGTGCGCTATCGCAACAGCTTCCATCCGAGCACGGCGGAATCAGTGATCGCGCGCATCGCCGAGGGATTGCGGCTGGTGCGGCGGGACCGCCGGCTGATCGGCACGCTGACAGTTACAGTGATCTACAACGTGTTCGGCTGGCCGTTCACCAGCATGGTGCCGGTGATCGGTCAGGACCGCCTGCTGCTGGGACCCGAGGGCATCGGCATACTCGCCAGCATGGACGGCGTCGGCGCCTTCGTAGGCGCAGTGCTGATGGCGATGCTGTGCCGCCCGCGCCTCTATCGGCATGTCTATGTCGGCGGCGTCATGCTTTACATGGTCATGTTGACTGTATTCGCGCTGGTTCCCGTGCCCGCCATCGCGAGCTTCGCTCTGCTGTTCACCGGCCTTGGCGGCGCGGGCTTCAGCATCATGCAGGCAACGTTGGTCTATCTGTCTGCACCGCCCGAGATGCGAAGCCGCGTGCTTGGCGTGCTGTCGGTCTGCATCGGCACCGGCCCGATCGGTTTCGTGGCGCTCGGATGGCTGGCGGATGCGATCGGCGCGCCGTGGGCGACCGCCGCGACCGGGATCACCGGGCTGCTGGTGATGCTGCTGACGCGGCCACTGTGGCGGGCGATCTGACGCGTCGGTTTGATCCAGGTCAAAGTCAGACCATCCCCTGACGTCGTAAGGAACGGCATGGCAAACTTCACGCCGTGGGCCTCCTTGTCAGGAGGATTGCTGATCGGCCTCGCGGTCGCACTCCTCTGGCTCGGCAATGGCCGGGTGGCCGGCATCAGCGGCATCGTCGGCAATATGCCGTCCGCCCGCACACGCGATGTTGCGTGGCGCGTCGCCTTCCTGGCAGGCCTGATCGTTGCGCCATGGTGCTACGCATCATTGGCTGGAGCGCAGGTCATTCGCCTCGATGCCGCCGTTCCGGTCGTCATTGCTGGCGGATTGCTGGTCGGGTTCGGCACGCGGCTCGGCGGCGGCTGCACCAGCGGTCACGGCGTCTGCGGCCTGGCGCGCTTCTCCCCTCGTTCAATCGTCGCCACCTGCCTGTTCATGGCAGCCGGTTTCCTCGCCGTGTTCGTCATGCGCCACATCGCGGGAGCCTGATCGCATGGAACGGCTCAGCACCTCGCTTGCATCAGGCGCGCTGTTCGGTCTCGGGCTGACCGTTTCGCACATGATCAATCCAGCCAAGGTACTCGGCTTTCTCGACGTCGCCGGCGATTGGGACCCGAGCCTTGCCTTCGTCATGCTGGGCGCGCTGATCGTGGCAACACCGGCCTACGTCCTGTCGAGACGACTGCGCGCTCCACTGTATGCCGAGGAGTTCGCGCGTCCGGGGGCCACTCGGATCGACCACCGCCTGATCATCGGCGCCTTGCTGTTCGGCATCGGATGGGGGTTGGTCGGCTATTGCCCCGGACCCGCACTTGCCTCGATCGGGCTTGGCGGCGGGCGGACTCTCCTGTTTGCTGCGGCCATGCTGGCCGGCATGGCCGGCTATGCCGGCATCAATCGAGATCGAGCGCCATCAGCTCTTCGTCGAGAAACCGCCCATCCACCTTGAGTGAGCGCCGCTCAACGCCATAGACCGTGAACCCCATCCGGCGATACAGAAGTTGCGCCGGTGCATTGCCCACTGTCACCGAAAGGTGCAGCACCACCGCTCCCGCCGTGCGCGCGCCTACAATGACCGCCTCGACCAGTCGCTCCGCCAGTCCGGTGCGCCGATGGGCGCGATCGACATACATGCTGAACAGGTGGGCCTTATGTCTTTCCTTGGCGCCTGAGCGGATTTGCAGGCCCGCCAAGCCGACCAGACGGCTTCCGTGGAACCCGCCGAACCGGGTGAGACCCGGTGTGGCCAGGAGCTCGGCAAACCGCGCTCGATCCAACGCGGCCAATTCATCATAGTCAGCACCGAACGCCTCGGGATGCAGACGCAGCAATTCAAGACGGATGCGGCGATACTCGTCGACATCCGCAACCCCGAGCGCGCGGATCTCGAACGTCACCGCAGCGCCGTCGCAATACGAGCGGCCAGCCGCCGCGCCACGTCCCGCTTCGCCAGCCGCGGCCAGTCCTCGACGCCATCGGCGGTGATCAGATGCACCACGTTCTCCTCGCCGCCCATGATGCCGGTGGCCGGCGACACATCGTTGGCAACGATCCAATCCGCGTTCTTGCGCTCGCGCTTGGCCTGCGCATTCGCCATCAGATCGTCGGTCTCCGCGGCAAATCCGATGACCAGCCGCGGTCGTCGCGGACCTCGCTGCGCGAGGGTGGCAAGAATGTCGGGATTGGCCACGAGTTCCAGCGCAGGCGGCGCCGCACCAGGCACCTTCTTGATCTTGCCGGAAGCGGCGCCAGCCACCCGCCAGTCGGCAACCGCGGCGGCAAAGATCGCCACGTCGGCCGGCAGCGCCAACTGACACGCGTCCAGCATCTGCTGCGCGCTCTCCACAAGAGTGATGGTGACGCCGACCGGATCGGGCACCGACACCGGCCCACTCACCAGCGTCACCCGCGCGCCCAGCTCAGCCAGTGCCGCCGCAATCGCATGACCCTGCCGTCCACTGGAGCGGTTGGCGATGTAGCGCACCGGATCGATCGGCTCATGTGTCGGTCCGCTGGTGACCAGCGCATGCTTCCCGGCAAGCGGCCCCGACGGGGCGAACAGCGCCTCGATGGCCGCCAGGATCGCCGGTGGTTCGGCGAGCCGCCCGGGACCGAATTCGTTGCACGCCATCGCACCCTCGTCTGGGCCGACGACATGGATGCCGCGCGCGGCAAGCAGCGCCATGTTCGCCCGCGTCGCCGCGTGCAGCCACATGCGCACATTCATCGCCGGCGCGACCAGGACCGGCTTGTCGGTGGCCAGCAGCAATGTCGAGGCCAGATCGCCAGCCAAGCCCGCCGCCATCTTCGCCAGTATGTCGGCCGAAGCAGGTGCAACCACGACGAGGTCGGCACTGCGCGATAGCTGGATGTGCCCCATCTCGCTTTCGTCGGTCAGCGAGAACAGGTCGGTGTACACCTTGCTTTCGCTCAACGCTTGGAGCGACAGCGGCGTTACGAACTGAGCACCGGCCTCGGTCAGCACGCAGCTTACTGCACAGCCACGCCCGCGCAGCAACCTGATCAGCTCCAGCGACTTGTACGCTGCAATGCCGCCCGAAACGATCAGCAGCAGGCGCCTGGACGAGAGGTCGGTCATCGCAGGGCCTCTCCCCCTCCCCTTGCGGAAGGGGGTTGGGGGGAGGGGGCCGGGGAATTCGAGCGCGGCCCCCTCCCCCAACCCCCTTCCGCAAGGGGAGGGGGAGAACTTTGGCTTGCCCGCTCACAGCCGCCATCCCGAATAAATCGCCGCGATCCCGCCCGACAGATTGCGCACCGCAATGCGCGCAAGTCCCGCATCGCGCATCATCTCAGCCAGCGCATCCTGATCGGGAAACGTCCGAATGCTCTCCGCGAGATACCGATAGCTCGCCTCGTCCCGCGCGACCCATCGACCAAGCGCCGGCAGCACGCGAAACGACCACGCATCGTACAACGGCTGCAGTACCGCCACTTGCACGTGGGAGAACTCCAGGCAAAAGAACCGGCCGCCCGGCCGCAGCACGCGGCGTGCCTCGGCCAGCACCGCGGCCTTGTCGGTGCAGTTGCGCAGCCCGAACGCGATTGACACGCGATCCACCGCACGATGGGGCAACGGCAGCCTCTCGGCATCGGCGACCACCAACGACGCACCGCCGAGCAACGCGCGCGACAACGCCCGATCGCGCGCCACATCGAGCATCGACGCATTGACATCGCTCAACAGCACCGGCCCGCCGCCCTTTTCGAGCCACGCCAGCCCGACATCGCCGGTACCAGCCGCTAGATCCAGCAGCGTGCGCCGCGGACCAGGCTCGAGCGCCGTCACCAGCACGTCCTTCCACGCGCGATGAATGCCAAGCGACATCAGGTCGTTCATCAGATCGTAGCGAGGTGCCACACTGTCGAACACTGCACGCACCATGCGGCCCTTCGCCGCGCGCGGCACACGGCTGAAGCCGAAGTCGGTGGTCTCAGTCGATCCTGGGTTGTCGCTCATTAGCGCCATCTATAGCGTGCCGCACCCCCATGCCGGAACTCCCCGAAGTCGAGACCGTGATGCGTGGCCTCCAGGAGCGCCTGGAGGGCCGCATCATCGTGCGCGCCACCGCGCATCGCCCCGATCTCCGCTGGCCCTTGCCCGAAGGTCTGCAGAAGCGCCTGACCGGCGCGCGCGTCACCAGCTTCCGCAGGCGCGGCAAGTACATACTCATGCGCCTTTCCGACGGTGATTCGGTTCTGCTGCATCTAGGCATGTCAGGCCGCATGGTGCTGACCCCGTTGCGGCCCAATCTGCCGACACTGCACGAACACCTGGTCCTGGAGACCGACGACGGCTGGCGGCTGGGCTTCGTCGATCCACGCCGCTTCGGCTCGGTGGACTTGGTGCCCACGCCCCAAGAAGACGCCCATAGGCTGCTGGCAGACCTCGGGCCCGAGCCACTGGACCCCACCTTCTCCCCTGCCCGCCTCTCGGCCTCGCTGGCTGGCAAGCGCACGCCGATTAAGGCTGGGCTGCTCGACCAGAAGGTCGTCGCCGGTCTCGGCAACATCTATGTCTGCGAGGCGCTGTTCCGCGCCAGGATCAGCCCGCAGCGCTCCGCCCACACCATCCCTGGCATCCGCGCAACCCGGCTGGTGCCCGCGATCAAGGACACGTTGCGCGAGGCGATCGCCGCCGGTGGTTCCACCTTGCGGGACTACGTCCAGCCTGGCGGCGAACTGGGCTACTTCCAGCACGCCTGGAAGGTCTACGGCCGCGAAGGCGAGGCCTGCGAGCGCTGCCCCGGCCGCCCTGACTGCCCCGGCATCCGGCGCATCACCCAGTCGGCGCGCAGCACGTTCTATTGCCCGCGTACCCAGCGATAGCTACAAGCCGGCCACCTCCAACGGGAGAGCGAAGATGGCCGACTTCCAGAACATCATCGTCGAGACGCACGGCCGGGTCGGACTGATCCGCATCAACCGCCCGGCGGCGCTGAACGCGCTGTGCGACGCGCTGATGGACGAACTGGGCACGCAGCTCCTGGCGTTCGACGCCGACGCATCCATCGGCGCAATCGTCCTGACCGGCAACGAGCGCGCCTTCGCCGCCGGTGCCGACATCAAGGAGATGAAGGACCGCACGCATCCCGAGGCCGCGCTGGAGGACTTCATCGGCAGGCGCTGGGAGACGGTGCTACGGGTGCAGAAGCCGGTGATCGCCGCGGTCGCCGGCTTTGCTCTGGGCGGCGGCTGCGAGCTGGCGATGATGTGCGACTTCATTCTCGCCGCCGATACCGCGAAGTTCGGCCAGCCCGAGATCAATCTCGGCGTGCTGCCGGGCGCCGGCGGCACCCAGCGCCTGACCCGCGCCGTCGGCAAGTCGAAGTCCATGGACATGATCCTGACCGCGCGGATGATGGACGCGGCCGAGGCCGAACGCGCCAATCTGGTGTCGCGGGTGTTCCCGGCCGACCAGCTACTTCCCGAGGCGCTGAAGATCGCCGGGCGCATCGCCGAGCTGTCGCCGGTGGCGGTTGCCTTCGCCAAGCGGGCGGTGAATCGCACATTCGAGACAACCCTGGTGGAGGGCGTCCGCCACGAGCGCGCGCTGTTCATGTCGCTGTTCGGCACCCACGATCAGCGCGAGGGAATGGCGGCGTTTGCCGAGAAGCGAAAGCCGGCGTTCCGGCTGGGCTAGCGCGCTTTCGGCGGCTCCGGATTTGCGGCATCGGGCTCCGTCCCGGGACCGACGCTGCCGGCATAGGAGAAGCCCCACATCAACGGAACCACCTGCGCGAAATTCTCGTTCAGGAACTTGTAGACTTCAGTGATGCCCTCACGTGGCACATACACCATGTCGTACTGCACAAGCCGGACATCGGCCTCCGAATCCTGATCCCGCATCACGTCCCGAAGTCGGGCTGAGAAGAGCTGCGGCACATCGTTGGGTCCGCGGCGGACGATGAACACCCTGTCCCTGTCGCTACTCTTCAGTCCCCCGGCGCGCGCGATCGCCTGCGACAGCGTGGGAGCGAGACCCGCCGTGACGGATTCGCCTGGCCTGTTGACCTCCCCGCCGACATAGATCCGCGTGGGGGAGAACGCCTTGAGCTCAACAATGAGGCGCGGGTTACGTATGATCGACGTGTAGTCGTGCGACAGCGCGTCAGCCAACTCTGCCACGGTGCGGCCAGTGGCGCGTTCGTCGTTCACGACTGTCGTCGACATATGACCGTCGGGGCGGACCACGACATCCTCGTTTAGATCGGGGTTCAGCAACAGCCGAACGCCCAACACGTCGCCAACCTGAATGCGGTATGGCTCGGCGCCACCGGCGGAGCCCGCGCCGGCTGCCGATACCGGCGGCGGTGGGGGCGCCGCCGGGCTGCACGCGCACAGGCCTGCCATCGCGCAGACGCTGGTGGTAATCAGGACAGTGGTCGGGTGCCGAGCGAGCATACGCAAGTGTGAGCCTCACTGTCGCCAGACATTAGCGCGAGTTTGCTCCGGCTTCCTGCCTCACCGCAACCCTTCGCAGGCGGCAGCGCCCTATTCTGCCGGCACCTCGACAGCGCCGCGCACCGACACGCGGCGCGGAATGTGCAATGCGAACGCCGCAATCAGCGCCGAGACGCCGGTAAAGGCCGCCAGTCCATACAGGCCGCCTGAGTAGCTGCCGGTGAAGTCCTTGATCCAGCCGACCAGCGCCGGTCCCACGGCGCCACCGACATTGCCGATCGAGTTGATCCAGGCGATACCGGCCGCCGCCGCCGTTCCGGTCAGCATCATCGACGGCATCGACCAGAATGGCCCCTTGGTGCCGTAGAATCCCGCGGTGGCGACGCACATGCCGGCCAGCGACCACCAGCTTCCCATCGTCATCCCGGCAACCACGAGGCCCACCGTCGAGAGCGTGCAGGCCCAGAACAGGTTCCAGCGCCGCTCGCCCATCCAGTCGGACAACCACCCCCAGGCCAGCATGCTGATCGCACCTATGGTGTAAGCCAAAGTCGTCGCATAGCCGGTGCCCATGTTGGTCGCGCCGAGCGACTTGATGATCTGCGGCACGAACAGCAAGAGGCCGAGGCTCGCCGTGACAATGCCGAAGTAGTTGAGCGACAGCAGCAGGATCTTCGGGTTCACCAGTGCATGCCAGAGGCTGATCTTGCCCGCGGATTCCACCGCGCGACGCTCACTCTCCAGTGTCGTGGTGAGCCAGTGCTTCTCGGCAATGCTCAGCCAGCTTGCGCCGGCCGGTTTGTCGGTCAGCGCAAACAACACGAAGATGCCGATCAGCACGGTCGGCACGGCTTCCATGAGAAAGATCCACTTCCATCCGGCGTAGCCAAGGAAGCCGTCCAATCCAAGGATCGCTGTCGAAATGGGTGCGCCGAGGGCCACCGACACCGGCAGAGCCAACGTGAACCTGGAAATGATGCGGCCGCGATGATGGTCGGGAAACCAATAGGTGAACAGCAGCACGATGCCGGGGAACAGCCCGGCCTCGGCGAGGCCCAGCAGGAAGCGGATGATCAGGAAGCTGGTCGGTCCGGTGGCAAACGCAGTGGCACCAGAGGCGATTCCCCAGGTAATCATGATGCGCGCGATCCAGATGCGCGCACCGACCTTGTCGAGGATGACGTTGCTCGGGACCTCGAACAGGCAATAGCCGAGATAGAATGCCGTTGAGCTCAGGCCATAGGCGGCCGCGGTCAGCCCGATCGCGTGATTCATTTGCAACGCGGCAAAGCTCACGTTGATACGGTCGAGATAACAAAAGAAATAAACAACCATGGCGAGTGGGAGGAGTCGCCAATACACCTTTCGCATGGTGACCCGTTCGATCGTCGAAACCATTTTCCCTCCCGGCGTTCGTGTCGTTCCGTAAATCTTAACAAATGAAATTACCCGAAAGCAAACCATCAGCTCAGGCGTTGCGCGGCGCGCCTGTCCATACCTCGCGATACAGCGCGACGATCTCCGCCTTTTCGGGCACGCGTGGATTGTTGGCCGGACTGCCGGAGGCCAACGCTTGCTCGGCCATCAGTTCCATCTTGCCGTTCCAGACGCCTTCGTCGATGCCGTACTCGGCGGGTCCCGGCACAGACAGCTCCTTGTTCAGCACTTCCAGCCCCGTTACCAGCTTCGCCGCGGCCCGCGCGTCTGCGTCGCGTTCCTCGGCAAAGCCGATACGTCGCGCCGCCTCGGCATAACGCCCTTCCGCAGCACCGATCGAGAACCGTGTGATCGCCGGCAGCAGCATCGCGTTCGATAGCCCGTGCGGCACATGGAAATGCGCGCCGATCGGTCGCGACATGCCATGCACCAGCGCGACCGAGGCATTGGAAAACGCCAGCCCCGCCTGGGTGGCACCAAGCATCATGCCCTCGCGGGCCGCGGCGTTGCGTGGTTCGGCATAGGCCGTGCGGATGTGCCGCCCGATCAGCGCCATCGCGGCAACGGCGAGCGCATCGGAAAACGGATTGGCTCGCTTCGACACAAACGCCTCCAGCGCATGCGTCAGGCTGTCGACCCCGGTATCGGCCGTGGTGCGCGCCGGCACCGAGAAAGTGAGCTCGTAATCCACGATGGCAGCGAGCGGCAGAGCACCGAGACCCACGATCAGCATCTTTTCGTCGCGCTCGGTATCGGTGATGACCGTGAAGCGCGTGCACTCGCTGCCGGTGCCGGCGGTGGTGGGAATGGCGATGACCGGCAGGGCGCCCTTGTCGGCAGCGAACGGCGCCTTGTAGTCGCGCATCTTGCCACCGCCCGCGGCGAGGATCGCCATCGCCTTGGCGGTGTCGATCGGCGACCCGCCACCGAAGCCGATCAGACAGTCGAAGTCGCCGCGCCTGAGTTCGACAACGCCCGCTTCGATCACAGTATCCGTTGGGTCGGGCACCGTGTCGCTGAACACCGTGACGGCAATGCCGGCAGCGGCAAGCGGATCGAGGCAATGCTGCACGTGCCGCGAGACGACCATGAAGGGATCGGTCACCACCAGGGACGTGACAGGCCGAACTTCGCCAGCACCTCGGCGATCTGGCGCACGGCGCCACCACCCACCTGCAGCATGCGGGGCGCGGCGATGTTGGCGTTCACTGCTGTCATGGCGCGATCCTCTCCCGAAAGGGCAAGCTTCACCACAAAGCCACGTGAACCGGAAGTGGCGGCGCGGTGCATCTGCGCTTGTGCTGACGCCGCGCGCGCTGACCCACTGAACGGCTAACCGGCCGCCGCACTGATCTCCGCCCGTCGTTTCGCATACAGCGCCAGCCGCATCGCCGCCATCGGCGCGACATGACCTGGCTCGATCACCTCGCCAGCCGGCGGCAGTTCCTCTGCACGATGACAGGCGGTGAAGTGGCCTTCGCTCCACTTCCGCAGCAACGGCATCTCCTCGCGACAGCGATCGACGACGAACGGGCACCGCGTGTGAAAACGGCAACCCGACGGGCGGGTTCATCGGGCTCGGCACATCGCCACCCGGAAGTTGCCGCGCACCATGGCGATGCGGATCAGGCCGCGGAATCGCCGTCAGCAGCGTGCGCGTGTAGGGATGGCGCGGCTCGGAGAACAGCACGTCCTTCGGCGCTATCTCGACGATCTGTCCGAGATACATCACCGCCACGCGGTCCGCCATGTGCTTCACCACCGCGAGATCGTGCGCGATGAACAGATAAGACAAACCCAGCCGCGCCTGCAGGTCCTTCAGCAGATTGACCACCTGCGCCTGGATCGACACATCGAGCGCGGACACCGGTTCATCGCACACCACCAGCGCCGGCTCGACGGCAAGCGCGCGCGCGATGCCGATACGCTGGCGTTGCCCGCCGGAGAACTCATGCGGATAGCGTTGCGCATGATACGGCGCGAGCCCGACCAGCCCGAGCAACTGGTTCACCCGCGCGCGCCGTGCCACGCGGTCACCGATACCGTGCACGATCAGCGGTTCTTCCAGGATCTCGCCCACCGTCATGCGCGGGTTCAGCGAGGCAAACGGATCCTGGAACACGATCTGCATCCGCCGGCGTAGCCGACGCAGCGGATCGCCGCGCAGCTCGGTGATGTCGGTGCCTTCGAAGTAGATCGTTCCTGCAGACGGATCGATGAGCCGCAGCACAAGCCGTGCGGTGGTTGACTTGCCGCAACCGGACTCTCCGACCAGCGCCAGCGTTTCCCCGCGATCGATTGTGAATGAGATGCCATCGACCGCGCGCACCACGCCCACCATCTTGCCAAGCACCAGACCACGCTTGATGTCGAAGTGCCTGGTGAGGCCTTCGACCTCCAAAAGCGCGCTCATGACGCCAACGCTTCCACCGGCGCACGGATGCAGGCAACGCGATGGTTCTCGGCGAGCACGCGGAGTTCCGGATCCTGCAAAGTGCACGCCGCATCGGCAAAGACGCAGCGTGGGTGAAAGCGACAACCTTGCGGCAGGTCGAATGGCGCCGGCACTGTGCCCTCGATCGCCAGCAGACGGTCGCGGTTCTCCTCGATCTTCGGAATGCTGCCGAGCAGGCCAAGCGTGTAGGGATGCTGCGGATCATCGAAGATCGCCGGCCCAGGCGCACGTTCCACCACACGGCCGGCATACATCACCGCGACCTCATCGGCCATCTCGGCAACGATGCCGAGATCGTGGGTGATCAGGATGATCGCCATGCCGGTCTGCGCCTGTAGCTCGCGCAGCAGGTCGAGGATCTGTGCCTGCACCGTAACATCGAGCGCGGTGGTCGGCTCGTCGGCAATCAGCAGATCCGGCTCGCACGCGAGCGCCATCGCGATCATGACGCGCTGACGCATGCCACCAGACATCTGATGCGGGTATTCGTCGAAACGGCGTTCCGGTGCAGGGATTCTCACGCGCTGCAAAGCGGCGATGGCGCGGCTGCGCAGTGCCGTGGCAGAGGCCGCGCGGTCATGCGCGCGCATCGCCTCGGTGATCTGGTCGCCGACGGTGAACACCGGATTAAGGCTGGTCATCGGCTCCTGAAAGATCATCGCGATGCGATTGCCGCGAATGTCGCGCATCTGCGCCAGCGACAGGTCGAGCAGGTTCCTACCGTCAAACATGATCTGACCAGTGGCGATGCGGCCCGGTGGCGGCACCAGACGCATCACCGACAGCGACAACACCGACTTGCCGCAGCCGGACTTACCGACGATGCCGAGCGTGCGACCACGACCGACGGAGATGTCAACGCCATCCACGGCCGCGACATCGCCGCCAGAGGTGCGGAATACGGTGCGAAGCGAGGAAATCGCCAACAGCGTGGAAGCCGCCCCCTCCCCCCTCGCGGGGGAGGGTTGGGGATATGGGGCGGTGCGAGATCCAGGGGCCCCCTCCTCCCGCCCCCCTCCCGCAAGGGGCGGAGGAGAATTAGAGCTCAATAGGCTCAATGAATCTCCGCCGACCGCTTCAGCACCGCGCGCAGCTTTGCCGGAGAGAAGTCAGGCGAGCGGCAAAAATCCAAAATCACCTTCTCGCGCCGCGAAATCAGATCGATCGCTGCCGGCAGCTTTTTCACCACATCCGCCGGCACCACAACCGCACCGTGGTAATCGGCATGGATCACATCGTCATGTCCCGCCTGCATGCCGAAGATGTTCACCGGCCTGCCAAACTCCACCATGTGCACCCACGCGTGACTCGGCCCGACACGACCGCCGATCATCTGATAACCCTCCGCCCACATATCCAGGTCGCGGAACGAACCGTTGGTGACGCAGCCGATCGAGCCGAGCGCCTTGTGGATGGTGGACTGCACCTCGCCCCAATAGGCGCCGTAGCCAATCCGGCCATCGACGTCCTGGATCACCGCGATGGTGGGGAAGTCGGTGGCGGCCACATAGTCGTACCAGTCCGCCCGGTCCGTCACCTTGCCGCGCGGCGGCTCGGTGGAGCGGATCATCCCGACGCGCGCCAGCCCAACGATGGGCTTCGCCTTCGGATCAGTGCAGACCATCGGCTCCACGGTGTAGCCGAACGCTCGCCGCTCCGGCGATGTGATCTCGAGACCATTGCAGATCGTTGGCGTGTCCCATTGGGCGAGCACGTCAAGGTCAGCCTGGGTAAACAGCCGCTCGGCCATTACTTCCTCCTGTCGTCCAGTTGGGGCATGCTGGGCACAATGAAGGTCATCGCCCGAGGCGGCAAGGCGCTGTACGGCGCGCCGCTCGGAATCCTCATGTTGGAGGCGAAGTTTCCCCGTATCCCGGGGGACATGGGCAATGCCGCCACCTGGCCATTCCCAGTGCTGTACCGCGTGGTGCGCGGCGCGACGCCAGAGCGCGTGGTACTGAACGGCGCTGCCGGCCTGCTGGACGACTTCCTCGCGGCCGCCGCTGAACTGATCGCGCATGGTGCCGAGGCGATCACCACCAACTGCGGTTTCTTGTCCGTGTTCCAGGCGGAACTGGCAGCGCATCTGCGCGTCCCGGTCGCCACCAGCGCACTCATCCAGGTACCCTGGGTTCAGGCAATGCAGCCACCCGGCCGTCGCGTCGGCATCATTACCGTGTCGGCCGGCTCGTTGACGCCCCACCATCTGGCGGCGGCCGGCGTTTCGTCCGACACGCCATTCGTCGGCACCGAGGATGGCCGCGAATTCTTCCGCGTCCTGATCCGTGGCGAGAAGCAGGACATGGATGTGGCGCTGGCCGCCGCCGACATCCTGGATGCCGGACGCACACTCGTCGCGCGCCACCCCGATATTGGTGCGATCGTGCTCGAGTGCACCAACATGCCGCCCTACGCCTTCGCACTCCGCGAAGTGCTTGGCCTGCCGGTCTATGACATCTATTCGCTGATCACTTGGCTGCATGCCGGGCTACGCCCACGCGAGTTCGGGCCGCCCGCCGATCGCTCGACCTGTCTCGGAGGAAGTCTCTGATGGCTCTGACGCGCAAACGGGTAATGGTGACCGGCGGTGCCGGCTTCCTGGGGTCGCATCTCTGCGAACGTCTGCTTCGCGACGGCCACGATGTGTTGTGTGTCGACAACTACTTCACCGGCCGCAAGGACAACATCGCCCACCTGATCGGCGATCCGCACTTCGAGGCGATGCGGCACGACATCACCTTCCCGCTCTACGTCGAGGTCGATGAGATCTACAACCTCGCCTGCCCCGCCTCGCCGGTGCACTACCAATACGATCCGGTGCAGACCACCAAGACCAGCGTGATCGGTGCGATCACCATGCTGGGCCTGGCGAAGAGGGTCGGCGCGAAGATCATGCAGGCGTCCACCAGCGAGGTGTACGGCGATCCCACGGTGCACCCGCAGACCGAGGATTACCGTGGCAACGTCAACCCGCTCGGCCCGCGCGGCTGTTACGACGAGGGCAAGCGCTGCGCCGAGACGCTGTTCTTTGACTATCACCGGCAGCACCGCACCCGCATCAAGGTGGCGCGCATCTTCAACACCTACGGACCGCGCATGCACCCGAACGACGGCAGGGTGGTATCCAACTTTATCGTTCAGGCCCTGCGCAACGAGGACATCACGCTGTATGGCGACGGCAGCCAGACACGCGCTTTCTGCTACGTCGATGACCTGATCGATGGCTTCGTGCGCCTGGTCGGCACCGGCGAAGACTTCACCGGCCCGGTCAACCTGGGCAATCCGCACGAAATTGCAGTCAAGGAACTGGCCGACCGGGTCATCAAGCTGACCGGATCGCAGTCGCGCATCGTGTACCGCACGCTGCCGCAGGATGATCCGTTGCAGCGCTGCCCGGATATCACGCTCGCACGCAGCACGCTGGGCTGGGAACCGCATGTTGAACTCGACGAAGGCCTGAACCGCACGATTGCCTATTTCGATCGCATGCTGGCCGAGCGGGGTGAAAAACAGACCATGTCGGCGGACTGATCAGAAACGCTGCGCCGCGAAGGGCACAATATCACAATTCCGGGCGGACCCGCCATCGGGCAAACCGCGAGGTTGGTGGCGTGTTGCTGCCGTCTCGCCAGGTGATTGTCTACCTCCTTGAGTAGATACAGCCGGTACGCAACCAGCAGGCTTCCCTGATGGGTGGCTACCGACAGGCTCACTGCCACTTGGCAGTTGTCCTGCTTGCCCACCTGACCGCAACGCTGCCGCGCCACACCGACCGAGTGGCGACCTTTCCTCGGGTCAAGCCCGAGGACAAGCCTTGGGAAATCCTGTGTCGTCGATGATCCAGGCCTGGATCGGCTCGTCACCGGTGATAGACGGCAGGACGGCTTCACGCACACGGCGCAGCATCGCCTGATCGGACCAGGGCGCCTGGGCCAAAAAGTGCAGCAGCGATTGGTGTTGCGCCGCCGTTCGCTCCGGTGCGGTCGCCGCCGCCAGCGGCTCGACGCTCTTGCGTCCCTCGGTCGACAGCAGGCCGATGCGGTAGTCCGCGAACGGCCCGACGCGGTCGGCGTGTCCCAGCACAGATGCCAAACTTGCCGTGTACTCAGCGAACCGTGCTTGCGTGCCAGTGCCAACCCTCCTGGAAGGTATGAATCTCCACCGTTGACCAATCGCTCCCGCATCGTGCCAAACAAAATCGCCGGCCGAGGCGGCCGCTTTGCGACTCAGCAGGACTAACTCAGGCACGAGCGCGTGCGGTACGAACTTCGCAGCGACCGCTTCGGGTCGGATCCGACCATCAAGTCGAAGACGGCGGGGTACCACGACAGGCAGTTCCGACGCGCGTCCCCTGCCTCACCACGGCCGCTGTCGCGGTGACCGAAGATCGTCCGCCGCACCAGGGGCACGTGACCTGGCCGTAGGCATTGCCCGAGGACGCCCGAGGCGCGATCCTCACCTGCATCGCCGGAACATCCGGCTGCAACTAGCATTACAGTTGTGATTTTCTGATTGCGAAGCGGTTGTAACTCTGAATCTATGGGCCACCATGATTCGGAGATCATGGCATGGCGGGAGCATCGATCGAGGCGACGCTGGAGTTGTGGGCATCGTCGCTGCGAAAGGTAAAGAGCCTGCTGCGTCCATTGTTTGCGCAAGAACGCGCGGCGGTGAACGCAGGATTATTCCTTGACGGGCTGCTTGGCGATGAGCGTCGCAAGACGGGATGGATGCGCGCCGAGGCCGCCGGTGATCCTGGGCCTTGGCGGCAGCAGGCGCTGTTAGGGCGCGATCGGTGGGACGCTGATGCGTTGCGCGACATGGTGCGCGAGTACGTCATGGAGCATCTCGCGGACGACAACGCAGTCCTGGTTGTCGATGAAACCGGGTTCCTCAAGCAGGGCAAGGCATCGTGCGGCGTGGCGCGGCAGTACACGGGTTCCGCCGGCAAGATCACGAACTGCCAGATCGGCGTGTTTGCCACCTATGTATCGCGCCACGGCCATGGCTTTATCGACCGGGCGCTCTATTTGCCAAAAGGTTGGACCGATGATCCGGCGCGTCTGAAAGCCACATCCGTGCCAAGCGACGTGGCCTTTGCGACCAAGCCTCAGCTGGCAGCCAGGATGATCGAGCGCGCCATTGCCACTGCTGTGCCGTTCCGATGGGTGGCGGGCGACACTGTCTATGGCGTCGGCGATATCGAACGGGACCTACGCCGGGCCGGCAAGGGGTATGTGCTTGGCGTCCATGCCTCCCGTGTCTTTCGGTCCTGGGGCAAGCCGCATGCGATTGCCGGCACCGCTGCAAAGATTGCCAAAGCGCTGGGAGCATCTGACTGGCAGCGTCTGTCAGCCGGGTCGGGCACCAAAGGACCAAGGTTGCATGACTGGTGCTACCTGGAACTGGCTGATCTCGGCGCGGGAGAGTTCAACGAGGAAAACCATGGCCTGTGGACACGTGGCTTGCTGATCAGGCGCAACATCGCAGATGGAGATCTCGCTTACTTCTCCACATGGTGCCCAGCTGGGACTCCGATCGACACGCTGGTCAGCGTCGAAGGCCATCGCTGGGCGATCGAGGACAGCTTCGAGACTGCCAAGAACGAGTTCGGTCTCGACCACAACGAGACCAGATCCTGGCATGGCTGGCATCGTCACGTCTCGCTCGTCATGCTTGGCTTCGCCATGATGGCGGCGATCCAGCGCCTGGCTAACAAGTCGATACCCAAAAAAACACGCCGCTCCATTTCATCCGCTGGTCGATCCAGGAGATCCGACGTGTAGCGCAGCGCCTCGCGCGAAGACGCATCGATCCTGCCTACGTCATCGCATGGTCGCTCTGGCGGCGTGCACATCAGGCCGTCGCACAAAAGTTTCACCTTAAGCAAAAATCACAACTGTAATGCTAGGGAGCCGCGACCGCGATGACCCCAAAACTTTACGCCTTCACCTGTGGCACGGTCACCGGCGAGTTCGGACGCCTGATGGAGGGCGGTGAGGGCGACATCACCCTGCCGATCCCGGTCTACCTAATCGAGCATCCCAAAGGCCGTGCGCTGTTCGACACTGGCCTGCACCCCGATTGCCAACAAGATCCTGCCGGCCGGCTCGGCGAGCGGCTCGCCGAGCTGTTCCGTATCGCCTTTGCGCCCGGCGAGGAGGTGAGTGCGCGGCTCACAGCGATCGATCGCGATCCCCTCAAGATCGACCTGCTCATCAACTCGCATTTCCATTTCGACCACGTGGGCGGCAACGCACTGATCCCCAACGCGACGATGCTGGTGCAGCGACGCGAGTGGGATGCCGGCATAGATGCCGAGACCGCCGCGCGGCACGGCTACAACCCGCGCGATTTTGACCTCGGCCATAAGCTGCAGTTGGTCGATGGCGAGCACGACGTGTTCGGCGACGGATCGGTGGTGTGCCTGCCGACGCATGGGCACACGGCGGGACACCAGTCGCTGAGACTGCGGCTCGACGGCGGCGATGTCGTGCTGGCGGCTGATGCCTGCTATTTCTGCCGGACGCTGCGCGAGCGCCGCCTGCCGCGAAACGTGCATGACCGTGCCGAGATGTTGGCCTCGCTTGATCGGCTGGAAGCGCTGGAACGGGGTGGTGCACGCATGTTCTTCGGCCATGACCCGGAGTTCTGGAGACGCGTGCCGCAGGCCCCCAACCCAATTGTTTGATCACGGCAGCAGCGTGACCCGATTGCGTGCGATCGCGTGGACTGTCCGGTAGGCATCCAACGCGCGCTCCAGTGGATAGCAGGCGCTCTCCACCATCGCCATCGGCCTGAGCTGTCCGCTGGCAAAACCTGGCAGCAGTTCACGCAGCAGTGCGGCCGAGGCGCTTGCGTCCGATGCCAGCGAGTCGATGCCGAAGAATGCGTGCTGACCGCGGTAGAACGTGAAGATGTCGAACGGCACTGGACGCTCGACCGTGGATATCAGGATGTGCCGTGCGCCGTGGGCCATCGCCTGATTGGCGGCGGCGAAATACGGGCTGCCGATGGTGTTGTAGACGATGTCGGCGCCGTGGCCGCCGGTCTCGTCACGCACCACGGCCGCGACGTCAGTGTTCGATGCATCGATCATGCGGACCAGGCAATGCGGGTGGGCGAACGCCTCGGCGCGCCGGGTAACGCCGAATACGCGCGCGCCGCGCATCGCGGCGATCTGGGCGGCCGCCTGGCCGACCATACCGTTCACCGCGGTGACCAGCACGACGTCGCCCGCCTGCGGCATGCCGGCGCGATGGAAGCCCGCCTGCGCGGTGACGAACGGCACGCCAAGCGCGCCGGCTTCCTCCAGCGTCAGGGTTGCGGGCTTCTCCACGATGGCGTCGCGATGCAGGACAAGGTGGCTGGCGTGGGTGCCGTCACGGGTAATGCCGAGGTCGCCACCCGCACCGAACACTTCGCGGCCGATCAGATCCGACGGTCCCTCCGCTACGAGGCCCGACCAGTCACGGCCCGGCGTCCGTGGCCACACCGCCTGCGGCATACGCCCCATCGTCGCGGCAACATCGCTGCGGTTCACGCCGGCGGCGCGCACTTCTATCAGCACCTCCTCCGCACCGCGTGGCGGCGCTTCGCAGGTTTCGATCCGCAGGTCGATGTCATCGACCGTTTCCGCCTTCCGCAGAACGCGCAGCCTTCGCATCGCAGTCCCCTCTGTCGCCAGTTGCGCGCAGTCTGCCCTATCCTGGCAGGAACGGTTTCGGAGACACGCGCATGAACACCCCGCTGGCAGGCGTCACTGTGCTGGATTTCGGTCAGATCTTCCAAGGCCCCTATGCCACACTGCTGATGGCCAAGGCTGGGGCCAACGTGATCAAGATCGAACCGCCGCACGGCGAGCCGGGCCGGCGACGTGCCGAAGCCGGCAAGAGCACGACGCTGCCGGTGGCGATGCTGAATGCCAACAAGCGCGCGATCACTCTCAACCTGAAGTCGGAGCGCGGCCGTGCCCTGCTGCGTCAGATGGTCGAGCGCGCAGACGTGCTGCTGGAGAATTTCTCACCGGGCACATTGGATGAGTTGGGCGTCGGCTACGAGGTGCTGAAGGCGATCAATCCGCGGCTGGTCTACGCCACTGGTTCCGGCTTCGGGATCACGGGCCCTGACCGGGACAATTTGGCGATGGACTTCACCATTCAGGCGCAGTCAGGCATCATGAGTGTCACCGGCTTTCCCGATGGTCCGCCGGTGAAGGCGGGCCCGACGCTGGTCGATTTCATGGGCGGTATTCACCTCTATGCGGCCGTTATCACCGCGCTGTTCCAGCGCGAGCGTACCGGGATGGGGCAGCTTGTCGAAGTGGCGATGCAGGAGACGGTGTACTCGTCGCTCGCGTCCAGCATGGAGTACCATGTGAGAACCGGCGAGCTGCCGCCGCGCACCGGCAATCGGCAGTCGGCTCTGGCCAGCGCGCCGTACAATGCATTCCCTACCGCCGATGGTTGGGTCGCTATTCATGTGGTGACCGAGGCGCATTGGAAGAATCTGGCAATCGCGATGGGGCGTGCGGAGCTGGCGGACGATCCGCGCTTTGCCAACAACGCGGCGCGCACGGCCAATCTCGAGGCGACCGACGATGTCGTGGCGGCGTGGACCCGGACGCTTGGCAAGATGGAGGTGTTCGCCGCGGCGAAGCGCTACCGGATCCCGTGCGCGCCGGTGCGCACTGTGCCAGAGGTGATGAACGATCCGCACATGCATGGCCGCGGCATGCTGGAACGCATCGATCATCCGGAGCTTGGCAATATCGTGGTTCCCACCACGCCGTTGCGGCTGCATGGCGCGGAGAAGGTAGCGACAGTGCCGAGCCCGACAGTGGGGCAGCACAACGAGGAGGTGTATGGCGGCTGGCTAGGGTTGCCGGCTGATGAGATAGTGGCGCTGAAGCAACAGGGCGTCATCTGACGCGTGGGAGATGAAGCATGACCAAGGTAGCGGTGCTCGACGACTGGCAGGGTGTGGCGAAGACCAGTGCTGACTGGGCGCCATTGCAGGCTCGCGCCGAGGTGGTGTTCTTCGCCAAGGCGTTCGATGGCGAGGACGATGCGGCGCGTCAGCTTGCCGACTTTGAGATCGTGCTGTCCATGCGCGAGCGCACGCCGCTGCCGGGTTCGCTGATCAATCGGCTGTCGAAGCTTCGCATGCTGGGGATGACCGGCGCGCGCAATGCCTCGCTGGATACGCCGGCCTGCACAGCGCGCGGCGTGGTAGTCTGCAACACCACTGGCGGGGGTGGCAGCGAGGCCGCGACCGCAGAGCTCGCACTCGGCCTGTTGATCAGCGCGGCGCGTGCGATCCCTGCTGGCGATGCGAACATCCGCAGCGGAAAATTCCAGGAAGGCGTGCCGATCGGCTACGCGCTGCAGGGCAAGACGATGGGCGTTATTGGGTTGGGGCGTTTGGGCTCGCACATGGCGCGTTACTGCAAGGCGCTGAACATGAACGTGCTCGCCTGGAGCCAGAACATGACGGCGGATCGCGCGCAGCCAGCGGGCGCCACGATGGTGTCCAAGGAGGAGCTGCTGTCGCGTTCCGACGCGGTCAGCATTCATCTGGTGCTGTCGGATCGCACGCGCGGGCTGATTGGCGCGGCGGATATCGCGCGCATGAAGCCGGGCGCGATTTTGGTCAATACGTCGCGCGGGCCGATCGTTGATGAGAAGGCGCTGATCGAGGCGGTGCAGGCGCGGCGCATCGTCGCGGCATTGGATGTTTTCGACCGCGAGCCGTTGCCGGCAAACCATCCGCTCCGCTCCGCACCTAACGTCGTCATGACGCCGCATCTGGGTTACGGCGTGCAGGAGACGTGGGTGGGCTTTTATCCGCAGAGCGTGGAGAACGCGCTGGCGTTTCTCGACGGCAAGCCGGTGCGGGTGACCAACCCGGAGGCGCTGGCGAAGCGGGCTTGACCGGCAGGCGTCCTGCGTTACCCATCGATTGCACTTATACAGGAGACACTTCTCATGCGCGCCTGGGCCGTGGTCGAGAATGGCAAGCCATTGCAGGAACTCGAACTGCCGACGCCGGAGCCGAAGGGCACCGAGGTGCTGATCGAGGTCACGCATTGTGGCGTCTGTCACTCCGATCTGCACATCTGGGAGGGCTACTACGACATCGGCGGCGGCAAGAAGATGTCGCTGAAGGACCGCGGCGTGGTGCTGCCGCTCGCGATGGGGCACGAAATCGTGGGGCGTGTCGCCAAACTGGGGCCCGACGCAAAAGGCGTGAAAATCGGCGACCTGCGTATCGTGTTCCCTTGGCTCGGCTGCGGCACCTGCGACAAGTGTCTGGCGGAAGAGGACAACATGTGCCTCACGCCGCGCAGTCTCGGCGTCTACGCCAATGGCGGCTATGGCACCCACGTGATCGCGCCGCACCCGCGACATCTGGTCGATCCTGGCACGCTCGATCCGGCGGTGGCAGCGACCTATGCCTGCTCAGGCATCACCGTGTATTCGGCGATCCGCAAGGCCATGCCGATCCCGCCCAATGAGGTGATCGTGGTTGTGGGGGCCGGCGGTCTGGGGCTGAACGCTATCGCAGTGCTGCGCGCAATGAAGCACCAGAACATCGTGGTGGTGGACATCAGCGCTGAGAAGCGCGAGGCCGCACTGAAGGCGGGCGCGCACAAGGTGGTGGACGGCAGCGGCGAAGGCGTGACGCAAGCGGATCGTCGACATGGCCGGCGGGCCGGTGCTCGCGGTGATCGACCTGGTGAACGGCACGCAGACCGCGCGTTTCGCGTTCGACGCACTGCGCAAGGGCGGCAAGCTGATCCAGGTTGGTCTGTTCGGCGGCGAACTGACCGTGCCGCTGCCACTGATGGCGATCCGCGCGCTGACCGTGCAGGGAACCTATGTCGGCAATCCCAAGGAGCTGCGGGAACTGGTGAAGCTGGCGCAGGAGGGAACGCTGCCCGCGTTGCCGGTTGCGACCGTGCCGCAGAGCGAGGCCAACGACGCGCTCATGCGGCTGCGCGATGGCAAGGTGACGGGGCGGCTGGTGTTGCGCAGCGACGCGGCCTGACCGCACCATGCCATCCGGCTCCACCGACAGCGGAACGGCATTGGTGGAGCTGATGCGGGCGTACCAGATCTCCCAGCCGATCTATGTTGCGGCCAGTCTCGGGATCGCCGATCGATTGGCTGACAGACCGCGCTCGTACGAAGACCTCGCGCACGATACCGGGACATGCCGGGTCGCTTTACCGGCTGTTGCGTCTACTGGCGAGCCGTGGGGTGTTCGTCGAGCAAGGCGTCGGGCAGTTCGCGCAGACGCCGTTGTCGGAGCCATTGCGCGGCGATGTTCCCGGCTCTGTCCGGGACCTCGTGATCGTCTGGGGGCATCCGACCCACTGGCAGGCCTGGGGGCGGTTGCTGGACAGCGTTCGGACCGGCCGCCCGTCGTTCGACCTGATTTATGGCAAGAGCCATTACGAGCATCTGGCGACGGACCGAGAGGACCGCGCGATGTTTCGCGCCGGAATGGCGGCCAATCAGACACACGCCTTGCTTGCAGAGGTCTACGACCTGCCTGAGGTTTCGCAACTCGTCGACGTCGGTGGTGGCAACGGTCGCCTGCTCGCTGCTGTCCTGGCGAAGCATCGCGACATGCGTGGCGTCTTGTTTGATACAGCTCCAGTTGTCACGACGGCGGAAGCGGTGCTGCGCGCGGCCGGTGTTGTCGAACGCTGCCGGATTATCGCCGGGGATTTCCTCGTCGCCGTGCCAGCCGGTGCAGATGCCTATGTGGTGTCGAATGTGCTGATGGATTGCGATGATTCGGATGCAATCACCCTGCTTGGCGACTGCCGTGCCGTAATGGTGGCGACCGGCAGGCTGCTCGCGGTGGAGCGTGTCATTCCTGCCGACAACGCGCCATCACTCGCACAGATCAATGACGTGATGGCCTTGACGGTCATCGGCGGCCGGATCCGCACCGAGCGGGAATTTGCTGCGCTGTTCGCGGCAAGCGGGTTCAGCCTGATCAATGTCGTCGCGACCCCGGTCGACCACTATGTCCTCGAGGCACGCCCGGTTTGAGCGTTCGCCGCGTCAGGACCCCGCCAGATGGCAACCATCCCGATCCAGGTCGCTGTGAGCGCGGCAATCATACCCATCGTCGCAAGGATCGCTGCCGGCTGGATGTCTTCGGTCCGACGGTGGGCAATGGCGATGGATCGGGCGGTGTTGGTGTAGCGCATGGTGCTGACTCCATTCCGAAGCACGTTGGCAGGGCAGCACACGTTGGGTGTCCGGTGAAATTCGGAATTCTCCGTACGGGAAATCATTGCCAGTGGTGGAGCGACGAAGCAATCCCAACAAGTGCGCACATCGATGGGGATTGCTTCCCGGATCACGTCCGGGACCGCTGCGCTTCTCGCAATGACAGGGCAAACGTTTCGCTGTCCAGTGATTCAGGGTAGTAGGGAGCGCCAAACCCACACTGAGACGCTACCCTCCCTACCTCATGGAGCCTGCGATGAGCCAGAATGCGTCGATCTGTCGCTCGGTTGTGCTGAAGCACCGCCCACATGGCGCGCCGCACCGCGAAGATTTTGAAATCCGCGAGAGCGCCATCCCACAACCCACCTCTGGTGAGGTGGTCACGCGCACCATTTGGCTGTCGATCGACCCCTACATGCGCGGGAGGTTGCGCGAGCAGCAGACCTACGCGCAGCCGGTGAACCCCGGTGACCTGATGACCGGCGAAACCGTGGGCGAAGTCATCGCCTCGGCGCATGCGGATTTCGTGCCCGGCGACGTGGCGGTGGGCGCGCGTGGCTGGCAGACGCACTCGGTCACGCCGGGCGAGCGGCTGGTGAAACTCCCGCGGCGAGGGGCGCCGCTGTCAGCCTATCTCGGCGTACTTGGTATGCCGGGCGCGACCGCCTATCGCGGCATCACCGAGATATGCCAGCCGAAGAAGGGTGAGACGGTGGTGGTTTCTGCTGCTTCAGGCGCCGTCGGTTCGGTGGCCGGACAGCTCGCACGCCGTGCCGGCGCACGCGTCGTCGGCGTCGCCGGTGGCGCCGAGAAGTGTCTGTGGGTGCAGGACAGCCTTGGGTTCGACGACTGCGTTGATCACCGTTCGCTCGATGTGCACGCCGAATTGGCCGCATCGTGCCCGAACGGCATCGACGCATATTTTGAGAATGTCGGCGGCGCGGTGCAGGCGGCGGTGTTCGACCTGCTCAATCCGTTCGCCCGCGTGGCGATGTGCGGCATGGTGTCGCAATACAACGAGGCGGAATTTCCGCCCGGTCCCAATCTCGGCTTTGTTGTCGGGAAGCGGGTGCTGATTCAGGGCTTCATCGTATCTGATAAGCCGGAGAAGCTGGCCGAGTGGCGAAAGCTGGCGACACCTTGGGTCGCCGATGGCAGCCTGATCTACCGGGAGGACGAGGTGGACGGACTGGAACATGCCCCCGATGCGCTCGCCGGCATGCTGGGCGGGCGCAATTTCGGCAAACTGCTGGTGCGGGTTGGGGCGGATCCCTCGTAACCTCGCTCATCGACCTGCGCTACTCGCCTATTCGCCGGTAATGTCCAGCTCCGCCGCTGTTCTTGTATTGCCCCTCAGGATCTCAAAGGCCCATAACTTCGGTTGAGCGTCGGGAGCCGGGAGGTCGGCCATGAACGTCGCGGATTGGCTGCACAATCTAGGGATGGGCCGCTATACTGCGGCGTTTCACGCTCACGGTATCACAGCCGAGGTCTTGCCGTGCCTGACGGCAGATGACCTTAATGATGTCGGCGTCGCCTCGATCGGCCATCGGCGCGTGTTTCTCAGAGCGATCGCCGCGATGCGTGCCGCGGCTCCAATCGACGAGCCCAACCAAGCTCAGCGGAAGGATCGGCGGGTCGAGCGCGCACCACGAGTGATTGCAGAGCGACGTCAGCTCAGTGTGATGTTCTGCGACCTGGCGGACTCCACAGCACTGTCGGCCCGGCTCGATCCCGAAGATCTCAGCACCATAATTCGGGCCTATCAGAGCCGTGTAACAATGGCCGTGGCGCGATTTGGCGGCTTCGTTGCTCGCTACGTCGGGGATGGAGTGCTGGTTTATTTCGGGTGGCCTGCGGCACACGAGTCAAATGCCGAGCAGGCTGTTCGTGCTGCCCTGGCTGTAATCGAGGCTGTCGCTGAAGCGCCTGTCGGAACGGCGTCTCTTCAGGTTCGGATAGGGATCGCTACGGGTCTGGTGGTCGTGGGCGAACCGATCGGAGTAGGCGAAGCCCGGCAACAGACGGCAATAGGGAGAACGCCGAACCTCGCCGCCCGGCTACAATCCGCTGCTCGGCCTGGCGGCTTGGTGATCGATGCTGCGACGCGCCGGCAGATCGGTAGCCTGTTTGCGTGCCAGGATCTCGGACCCCTTGATTTGAAGGGATTCGCCGAGAAGGTTCCGGCTTGGCAAGTTACGACTGCGGCTCACCGCAGCCGCTCCGAAGCGCTCCATTCGGCGGTATCCCTGATGCCGCTGTTGGGACGAGATCAGGAGTTGAGCGCTCTCTCGCAACGCTGGCTTGAGACGAAGAGTGGCGAGGGTCGCGTGGTGCTGCTCGCCGGTGAGCCAGGGATAGGCAAATCCCGGCTCGTTGTAACCCTCATGGAGCGTCTCAGTGGCGAGTCTCATCAGCTGTGCTACTTCTGCTCGCCACAACATCAAGACAGCCCGCTCTTCCCCGTATTGGGCCATATGGCACGCCAGGGGTCATGGGACGGGGATCTAGCGGAAGTGGCGAGGCCCGGCCTAACCGAGCCGGGCCAGAAGCATCTGCTCGAGACATTTGCAAGCCAGCTTGCGGAGGTTGCTGCCCGGAGGCCGGTGCTTATCCTGTTCGAGGACGTGCACTGGATTGACCCTACAAGCCTGGAGCTGTTGGACCATTTGGTCCCATGCCTCCGGTCGCTTCCGGTGTTGCTCGTGGTGTCCTCGCGACCAGGGTTCAGCCCCCATTGGGCTGGGCTGCCGCACGTCTCAAGCCTGGCGCTTAGCGGACTGCGCCGACGTGAAGCCCTGATGCTCGCGACGCAAACTGCAGCGCCCGCCGTGCTACCGGCGACGATCCTCGAGCAGATCGTGAGGCGGGCCGAAGGTCTTCCCCTCTTTGTGGAGGAGCTGACGCGTGCCGTGGTCCAGGCCGATTGGCACGATGCTGCGCCCATGATGAGCGCATCTGTTTCGAAGCTGCCGGACCATACTGTCCCCGCGGCATTGTATGCCCCCCTCGCAGCGCGCATTGACCGGCTTCAGGGCGTGCGAGAGGTGGTTCAGGCCGCTGCCGTGATCGGCCGCGAATTCACACTCGAGTTGCTCGCAGGCGTGACGCGGCTCTCAGAACAGCCATTGCTGGACGCTCTCGCCAAGCTCAGCGAGGCGCGGCTGATGGGCCGCTCGAGCTCCGCTTCGTCGGAGAGCTATGCCTTCAACCACATGCTGATCAGGGACGTTGCCTACAGCATGCTTCTGCGCGACCGCCGCCGGCAGCTGCATCAACGGGTCGCTGAGGTGCTTCGAGGGCGTTGCATGGAACAGGGCGACGCGGCCCCGGAGGTGCTGGCGCATCACTATGCGCTCGCTGATCTGATCGAGCCGGCGGTCCGATGCTGGTTACTTGCCGGCCGGCGCGCCTTTCGGATGGCAGCTTATCGTGAGGCGGACAGACATCTGCGGAAGGGGATCGCATTGCTCGATCGCATTCCCGAAGGGGGCCGGCGAGCCCATCTTGCGTTAGAATTGAAGTCGGCTCTGAGCTTGGTTCGCGATGCCGCCAAAGGATACGGGCATGCCTTCCAATCGGTCTTCGCAGCTTGGCGTGGAGGCAACGACACGGTTCTGAGACTGTGGGAGGGGGGCGAAACGGCGGACCGCTGATGATCCCCGCGGAACTGCCTCGGTCAAGGGCGACTGGCCCTGGGCTACCTTACCATTGTGTTCGCGGTCTTGCCCACTACGAATGGAACGTTCTTCGGCGTCATGATGCGTGCGATATCGCGAAATAGCGAATTAGCGACGCCGGGGGATGGTTTTTCCGCCTGCAACGTCACCCAGGCAACGATGGTGATATTTCCCGCGGGAAAGTAATAGCCGGCGGTGTTGTAGCCTGGCAGTCCGCCGGTGTAGCCGTACCAGCCTGCGCTGCAGCCGATGCCAAGACCGAATGCCAGGTTTCCCTCACCGATGGGGATGCAAGTCAGGCGCGCGCGCTGCGTCGCCGGCTTGTTGGTTTTGCCGGTGACATACAGCTTCACCCAGTGCTTCATGTCGCCCATGTCGGAGATGATTTCGCCGGCGGCACCCATCAGCGAGACCGGTATCGTGTTGCTGACATCCTCCCAAGTACCATCCTTGCCAAGTGAATATCCGCGTGCCCACGGATCGGGCATCGCCTGGGTGTCGGGATAGCTGGTCTGGGTCAGGTGGAAGGGCTCCAGGATGCGCTTGCGGATCTCCTCGCCCACCGGTTCCTTTGTGATGCTCTCGATCAGCAATCCGAGAATCAGGTAATTGGTGTTGCTGTAGCGATAGCCCTTGCCGGGTGCGAAATACGGCTTCTGCTTTAGCGCCCATCCGATGATCGTCCGCGGGTCGAATTTCATGTCGGGTTCGAGCTTCATGTTGTCGAATTCCGGCGAGTCGAATGCCTCGAACAGACCGCTGCGCATCTGGCAAAGCTCTGCGACCGTGATGTTCTCGGCGTTCGGAATCGTCACGCCGAGTGAGAAGCGGCTGAGCGGATCGTTCAAACTCAACTTGCCTTCATCCACCAGTTGCAGAAGCACGCTGATGACGAACGTCTTGGTGTTGCTGCCGACGCGGAAGTGATCTGCCGCGGTCAACGGCTGATGAGTCGCCAGGTCGGCCTCGCCGAAGCCGTGCACGTAGCTTCCGCCGGAACCGTCCCACACGCCGATCAGCACACCTGGAACCGGGGTCTTTCCGCCATAGGTTTTCCGCTGTTTTTCGACGGCGGTGACAATCGCCGCTTGGGTCGCTGGCGCCGCCACAGAAACGTCGGCTGAGACGCTGCGTGGCGCAACAGAGAGCACGAAGGCGCAGCCGAGTATGCCAGCGACGCGGATTACGGTGTCGAGGGTCATGTTGGTTTCCCGTGTGTGGATAGACCGAGGCGCTGGTGGGTGCGCCTGCCTATGGCGCCGGTTGCATCGCGATGGTTAGATTGCATGCGATCGGATCGCACGGGAAGCGGCGGCGTGGCCAAAAGGAACTGCGATGGAAAGTCCAGAGATCGAGGCCATCAGGGGATCTCTGAAAGCGACGCCGCGACCCACTGGACTTGTCGAACGGCGCGCGCGTCTGGAGTCGCTCGGCGCAAGATATAGGCTGCCGGCAGACGTGCGGACCGAACAGGTTGACGCCAACGGTGTGCCCGCGGAGTGGACCATGACGCCATCCGCTGATGCGGACCGCGTCATCATGTTCCTCCACGGTGGCGCCTACATCTCCGGCTCGATTGCGAGCCATCGCCATGTCATGGCTGAGCTGGGCCAACAAGCCGGGGCACGCACGCTGGCTCTTGGCTACCGGTTGGCGCCGGAGCATCCGTTTCCGGCCGCACTCGACGATGCGCTGGCCGGGTATCGCTTCCTGCTGTCGTCCGGCCTCAACCCAGCGCGTATCACGCTTGCCGGTGAAAGTGCGGGTGGCGGCCTGGCGATCGCCACGTTGCTCTCGCTGCGCGATGCCGGCGAGACATTGCCGGGATCTGTCTGGTGCAGTTCGCCGTGGGTCGATCTCGAGATGACCGGTGCGACCATGGCGAGCAAGGCGGCGGCTGACCCGCTGATTCAAAAGGCGTACCTCATCGAGACCGCGGCAGCCTATCTGCACGGCACCGATCCGCGTTCGCCCCTCGTCTCGCCGATTCACGCCGACCTGCGTGGGCTGCCGACAATGCTGATCCAGGTTGGATCGGCCGAGACGTTGCTGAGTGACTCAATCACGCTGGCGGCCGTCGCCGGTGAGGCTGATATCGATGTGACCCTGCAGATTTGGCCGGGGATGATTCACGCCTGGCACCTGTTTTATCCGCAGCTCGCGGAGGGGCGCCGGGCACTCGCGGCCGTGGGCGCTTTTATCCGTGCAGTGTCGTGAGCGACGTGCAGCAGGCGGCCGTCGCGGACCCGCGAGCGCGGCTGACCTTGGCGGCAAGCTGTCTCGGCATGCTGATGCTGGGCGCCAATGGCACGGCGATCATGGCGGCCCTCCCCACCATGCGTTCCGAACTTGGGCTGGATGCCGCGCAGCTTGAATGGGCGATCAACGCCTATCTGATTGTATCGGCGGCCTGCATCATTCCGGGCGGCAAGGCGTGCGACCAGGCGGGCGCGCGGCGGGTATCGATGGCCGGCCTGGCGCTATTTGCGGTCGCGTCGATCATTGTCGCAACGGCACAGGGACCTGCTTTCCTGCTGGCCGGTCGCGCGCTTCAGGGCATGGCGGCTGCGGCGGCTGTGCCCGGGACGCTGGCGGCGATCAACGAGACGAGTGCGCCGGAGCGCCGCGCGTCGGCAATCGGTGCCTGGGCTGGCTTCCTCATGCTGGGTTTCAGCCTGGGTCCGCTGATCGGCGGGGCATTCGCCCACTACGTCGACTGGCGGGTGATCTTCTGGGTCAGCGGCGTGTGCATGCTCGTCGCCGCAGGCGGCTTCGTGTTCACCGAGAGCGCGGCGCCGCCTTCGAGCACGAAGCGGGTGGCCCGGTTCGACTGGGTGGGCTTCATCCTGCTCGCGGTCTTTATGGCCGCGTTGATTTCGGCGCTGGACGCCTTGCCCACAGCGACACGGGCGCCGCTCGCTCTGTTGGGCTTTGCCGTGCTGGCGGTCGCGGCGTTCGTCGGGCTGCTGGCGACGGAACGTCGGGTCCAGGACCCGCTGATCGACATGAGCCTGTTCGCCGGTGCCGGCTTTGTGCGCGCTATCGCGGTAGGCTCGATTGCGATGTCGTGCATCCTGGCACTGCTGTTGTTCTACAATCTGGACGCTCAGAGCCCCACGGGTCTGTCACTGACTCCTGTCGGGGCCGGCTTGTCGCTCCTGCCGATGAGTTGCGGGCTGCTGGTCATCGCGTTCTCGGCACCGTGGCTCATGCGCCGCTTCGGTCCACGGCACGCCCTCACCAGCGGAATGCTGTTGATCGCCCTGGCCGGCGTGGTGATTGCCATCGGGGCGGCCGAGCGGATGTGGGCACCGCTCGTTGTCGGCTTGTTTGCCATCGGCGCGGGTCTGGCAGTGCCGTACGCTGCGGCGCCGCGTCTCGCACTTGCGACCCTGCCGCCCATCCGGGCGGGCGCGGGGTCCGGCATCATCAACGCCTGCACCTTCCTTGCCGGAAGCATCGGTGTGGCAGCCGGGGCGGTTGCCTTCGCGCTTGGCGGGCTGTCGGCGGCGCTGGGGCTCATCGCGGTTCTCGCTCTTATCGGGGCATGGCTCTGTCGGGGATTGGCGGCATCATTGTGAGCAGGCGCCGGCGGCAAATCGAATGGAATTGCAATGTTCCATTTGCCGAGCACGGGGAAATCCGCTACCGCCGGGAGAATGGACCAGAAGCTTATCGACACGCTGACCGCTTGGCGCCACCACCTGCATGCGCACCCGGAACTGACGCTGCAGGAGACGGGAACCGCCGCCTTCGTCTGTGCGAAGCTCCAGGAACTCGCCATTCCCTTCGTCGAAGGGGTCGGCGGCCACGGTGTCGTCGCGACGATTTCGCGTGGCCGGTCAAACCGCTGCGTCGGTCTGCGTGCCGATATGGACGCGTTGCCGATCGCCGAAACCACCGGCCTCGCCTACGCCTCAGGCACTTCCGGTGTGATGCACGCCTGTGGCCATGATGGTCACACCACCTCGCTGCTCGGTGCCGCGGCCCTGCTGCAGCAGGACGCTTCCTGGACCGGCACGGTGCATCTCGTGTTCCAGCCGGCGGAAGAGGGCGGCGGGGGCGCCAAGAGCATGATCGCCGACGGTCTGTTCGAGCGCTTCCCGATGGAGCGGATCTTTGGCTACCACAATTGGCCAGGTCTCGAAGCGGGCACCGTGGCGGTGCACGACGCGGCAGTGATGGCCTCGGGCGGCCGCATCGAGTTCCGCGTGAAGGGACGCTCCGGCCACGCCGCGCTCCCGCATCTGACGCGCGATCCGATGGTCGCCTCGGCACACCTGCTGCTGGCGCTGCAAACGATTGTCTCGCGCAACGTCGATCCGCTCGACGCGGTCGTGATCACTGTCGCCACCATGGAGGCAGGCAGTGCGGCCAATCAGATCGCCGGCGAAGCTTTCATGCGCGGGACGATGCGCACGCTGCGCAACGAGGTGTGCGATGCGGTGGAGGCGGCGATCCATCGCGTCGCGGCCGGCGTGGCGCAGAGCTGCGACGTGGAGATCGAGGTGGCATTGCGTCGCGGCAATCCGGTGACGGTGAACACCACTGCGGAGCGTGACCTGGCGGCTGAGGCTGTGGTCGCGGCTGGCCTGCCACTGCGTCGCGATCTACCCCCCGCGATGACCGGCGAGGACTTCGCGTGGTATCTGCAACAGCGGCCCGGTGCGTTCGTCTGGATCGGCAATGGCTCGGCCGACAACGGCCGTGGGCTGCACAGCTCGAGCTACGACTACAACGACGCGATCCTGCCCGCCGCGGCCGGCTATCTTGCGAGCATAGCCAGGCGCGCGTTGGGGAGCTGAGCGCGGCGGCTCACTGGCGTTGGTTGGATGGCCAGGTGAGTTCCGGCACGAACTTGTATGGATAGTCCGGCTCGCGATTGCCGTGATGATTTTTCCGTTTCGGTAACTTCACCTTCCCTCGCGTAATGTCCTCATAGGGGATCTGGCGAAGCACGTGCGATATGGCGTTCAGCCGCGCCCGCTTCTTGTCGTCCGATCGGATTACGAACCATGGAGCCCAGGGTGTATCGGTCGCCTTGAACATCTCGTCGCGTGCGCGCGTATAGTCATGCCAGTGGCTGTAGGACTTGAGATCCATCGGCGAGAGCTTCCAGATCTTGCGGCGGTCGTCGATCCTCGCCTGCAAACGGCGTGTCTGCTCTGGCTCACTGACCTCGAGCCAATATTTCAGCAGGATGATGCCGGAATCGACGACTGCCCGCTCTGTGGGCGGCGTCATCAGGAGGAAGTGCTTTGCCTGCTCCTCGGAGCAGAAGCCCATCACACGCTCGACGCCAGCACGGTTGTACCAGCTTCGATCGAAGATCACGACTTCGCCCGCCGCGGGCAGATGCCCGATGTATCGCTGGATGTACATCTGCGATTTCTCGCGCTCCGTCGGAGCGGGTAGGGCAACGACACGAAAGACGCGCGGGCTGACACGTTCCGTGATCGCTTTGATGGTGCCGCCCTTGCCGGCACCGTCGCGGCCCTCGAATACGATGCAGACTTTAACTCCCTTATGCTGGACCCACTGCTGTAGCTTGACGAGTGCTACATGCAGCCTAGCCAACTCGCGCTCGTAGTCTTTCCTTGTTAACTTGCCCGAGGAGACTGGTTCCTCAATTGTCGATGTACGGGTATCCTCAGCAGGCATGATGATCCTCCCCCGGATGTGCGCGCCGGACCTTCGGCTGGCTTTTCTTATCATGATCCGCTCAGGGCTGGCTTGATCTGGGTCAAACGCAACCCCACGGGCGTGTGCTAGATGTGCCGGAAAGCGAAGGTCGCCGGTCGTGAGCACCCTGGCGCGAAAGGAAGACGGAAATGCTCGACGAGGCAGTGGTTACGGCGGGGGACCTGATGACCCGCGATGTTGCGGTGGTGCACCCGGAGACGAGCCTGCTGGACGCAGTGAAGCTGATGGCACGGCGCCGGATCAGCGGCATGCCGGTGGTGGAAGGTTCCGGCGCAATCGTTGGCATGATCAGCGAAGGCGATCTGGTGCGCTGGCACGAGGGGTACACTGCCAGAGAGGCGCGATGGCTGGATATGCTGGCCGAAGGTTTCGAGCTCGCGCCAGCCTTCGTGGAAGGCATTCGGGAGCAGCGTCACAGGGTGAAATCCGTCATGTCGCCGGGTGCCATGACGGTCACCGAAGCGACGGCCGCGCGCGAGGTAGCGCGTCTGATGTACGACAAGGGCATCAAGCGAGTCCCGGTGGTGCGGGATGGAAAGCTGGTCGGCATCGTCGCGCGGTCGGATCTCGTGCGCGCGCTCGCGGAGAAGCTGGCGGACAAGCCCTCACCCGCAGTGGAGCCGAAGACCGTGGATGAGGCGCTGCGCCGGGGGCGAGCGAAAACCTGACGCTGACCGTGTCTACGGTCCCAGGTTGTCGATCAGCCGCACAGAACCGAGCCGCGCAGCCGCGATCAGGCGAGACCCAGGCCGCACCATTTGCAGCACCTGCATCGTGACGCCATCAACCAGCGCGAGATAGTCGATCGCGAAGCCTGCATTGCTCAGCTCGGCGCCGGCGTCGGCAAGCGCGACATCGGCTTGACGGCCCATCGTCAGCGCACGCGCCGTTGTGCTCAACACTCCGTGGAGGAGCGGGGCTGTCGCGCGCTCCTCCTCCGTCAGGAACCGGTTGCGTGACGACAATGCCAATCCGTCAGGCTCGCGTACTGTCGGCACGCCGATGATCTCCAGAGGCATATGCAGGTCGGCGACCATGCGGCGCACCACCTGTAATTGCTGCCAGTCCTTCTCGCCGAAAAATGCGCGATCGGGCCGCACTTGGCCGAACAACTTGGCGCATACCGTGGCGACACCCCGGAAATGCCCCGGCCGCGCGGTGCCTTCCCACTGTTCCGCCGGTCCGGCCACGTCGATCGTCGTGGCATCGCCCGGCGGGTACATCGTGGCGACATCCGGCAGCCAGACGAGCTGGCAGCCTGACGCCTCCAGTGCAGCCAGGTCCCCCGCCTCATCGCGCGGATATCGCGACAGATCCTCGTTCGCGCTGAACTGCAGCGGATTGACGAAGATGGACGCGACGACCGCCGCCCCGCTTGCCGCAGCCTCGCGCACCAACTCACGATGTCCGTCGTGCAGCGCTCCCATCGTCGGCACCAGCGCGAGCGCGCCGCATTGGTGGCGCAACGCCCTGCATCCGGCATGCAGCTCGGCAATGGTGCGCGCCAGCTCCATGCGCACAATTTGGCCTCGCAGCCGCTGTGGCGCAACATGAGGCCGAGATCGGGGGATGCGGTGAGCGAACAAATCGCAACGCGTTTCAGGCGATTTGCCGAGGTGGAGGCGCGCGGCCGCTCGCCGTTGTACGAGGCGTGCGCCCTTGGTGTCGCCGGTGATACGTTCACGCTCGAGTTTCTCGCAGCGCTGCCCGACGGCAAGCAGCAGCCCAACCTGCTGTTAGCGGCGTTGCGCCACGTGTGCGGCACGCCACGCGATTGGCCGACGTTTCGCACGTTCAGGGCGATTTGCTGAACGACCTGAAAGCCTGCGCGCGACAGGCTCCATCGGGGGCAACGCTTGTGGTGTTCCATTCAGGGTGCTCGCCTATTTGGCCGAACTCGCGTTGCGCGAGCAATTCATTCGGACTATGCGCGAACTGGGCGCCGTCTGGGTCAGCAACGAAGTGCCCGGCGCGTTTCCATCAGTTCGCGAGAGGCTTACCCGGCCCGGTCCGCGCGGTGCATTCCTTCTTTCGGTGAATGGTGAACCGATCGCATGGACCGACCCGCATGGCGGGTGGATCGAATGGATTGCTGAGGAGAGAGATCGATGAAGCTTGCAGGACAGGTTGCGCTGATCACTGGCGGTTCGCGCGGCATCGGCCGGGCAACAGCGCTCGCCTTCGCCGCAGAGGGCACGGACGTCGCGTTCTGCCATCTCGACGACGGGAATAAGGCCGAGGAGACGGCGAACGAGATCCGTGCGTTTGGGCGGCGTGCAATGCATCGATCGCTCGATGTGGTCGACATCGCTGCGACCCGTGCCTTCGCGCAGGAAGCCGCTGCGGCACTCGGCCCGATCGACATCCTGTTCAACAACGCCGGCATGAACATCCGCAAGCGGTTCGAGGACTACACGGAAGCGGACTACGACCGGATTCTGGATGTGCACATGAAGGGCATGTTCTTCATGGCGCAGGCGGTGTACCCAACGATGGCGGCACGCGGGAGCGGCTGCATCATCAACGTGGCCTCGCAGCGCGGGCTGAAGGGTGCGGTGAACTCGGCGCCATATTGCGCGGCGAAAGCGGCGATCATCGGCTTTACTCGTGCGCTGGCCTGCGAGGCGACCCCGCGGGGCGTTCGAGTGAATGCGGTCGCGCCGGGCCCGATCGTCACCGATCTGACCGCGACGATGGCGCCCGCCGACCGCCAGGCGTTCATCGACGCTCTGCCCCTGCATCGCTTCGGCCGTCCCGAGGAGATCGCCGCGACCGCGCTGCTGTTGGCCGGCCCGGATGGTGGCTTCTATGTCGGCGCAACGCTGTCGCCGAATGGCGGGGACGTGATGTACTGAAGCGTTACCAGAGGCGGCGAACGCCGTAGGCACTGAAGCCGGTCTCGTTCGAAACCAATACCATGTCTTCCTGCATGGCCTGTGCAACCAGCAGCCGGTCGAATGGGTCGCGCAGCGGACCGGGCAGCGCGCCGGCCAACTGGCCGTGGACGAACGAAATTGGCAGTGGGACGAAGCCCTGTGTGCTGAGTATGGCCCCAAGATCCGCGGCGATCGCAGCTACGCCGGGCAGCTTGCCAATGCGGACTTTCGTTGCGATCTCCCAGGCGGACGCGGCGCTGGTGAATACTGCGTTGCCCTCGTCGGCAATGGCCGCGTGTGCAGTAGACGATAGAGCAGTGTCGCCTGCGATCCACCAAAGGAAGGCGTGGGTATCGAGCAGAAGGTTCAGGCCGATTGCCCCCAGCTGGTCAGTTCGTCTTCCGGCAATGGCTCGAAGAACTCGGGGCCGACCGAGACGACGCCTAGCATTGCTCCGAACTGTCGCTTGGCCTGGGGTGGGCGATACGGCACGAGCCTCGCAACCGGTTGGCGTCCGCGCGCCAGAACGATTTCCTCCCCGCTCTCGACGCGCGCCAGAAGCTGCGACAGGTGTGTCTTTGCGACGTGAACGGTTACAACGGACATGATAGCTAACCTAACTAGCTAAGCAGAAGGTGCGCTGCAAGCGTTAAGGTCGGCGGTGGCCGGAGGACATTGCCCACATTTAAGGTGTCCGCCCTGTGCAGCGCGGATGGTCTGAGCTAAGCGGGCGACAGGATGCAATCCTGGGACAGCAAGACAGCGTCACGTGCCTGGCTGCGTGAAGAGCGGCGCATTGGAGGCCGGGCGGCATGGCCGGTTGTGCTGCTCGGCCTGCTGAACACGGCGATGGCCGTGGGCCAGGCTTGGTGCGTGGCGATGCTGCTCGCCGGCGCCTTGACCGGACGCGCCCGCGACACAGTTGCGCTGTTGGGGGGCTTCGCGGTGCTCGCCGTATTGCGTGCGGCGCTGTCGATCGCCGCGGAGCGGAGCGCGTTCAATGCGGGAGCAGCGGCGCGGCGGCGGCTGCGAACCGACGCGCTGTCGCGCTTGCTGCACGCCGGCCCGTCGCAGCTGCGCACTCACCACAGCGGCGAACTCACCGCGATCGTCGTGGACCGCATCGAGGCGTTGGATGGGCTTCACTCTCGCTGGCTGCCAGCCGCTTCACTGGCGATCGGCGGCCCGTTGCTGGTGGCTATCGCCTCGCTGTTGGCCGACCCGGTGGGTGCGCTCGTGCTGGTTCTGTGTGGCCTGTTGGTACCTGTCGCGATGGCCGCGGCAGGTATCGGTGCGGCGGCCGCCTCGCGCAGCCAGTTCCTCGCTCTGGCGCGGCTGCAGGCGCGCTTCCTCGACCGCGTGCGCGGCATTGCCACCATCGTCCTGTACGGCCAGGCGGACGCCGAGACGAATTCGCTCGCTGCTGCGGCGGACGAATTGCGCCGACGCACCATGCGCGTGCTGCGTGTCGCGTTCCTGTCCTCTGCCGCACTCGATCTTGCGGCGGCGCTGGCCTTCGTCGTGCTGGCTTTGCATTACGGTGTGCTCCTGGCGTCCGGCGACATGGTGCACCCCGGGATCGCACTGTTCGTGCTGCTGCTGGTTCCGGAGTTCTTTGCCCCGCTGCGGAGCTTCGCTGCCGCCTACCAGGACCGGCTGCATGCCGTCGGCGCGGCCGAGGCGCTGGCTGAGCTGCCGCCGCAGACCCCGGCGCAACCGCAACGTGACGTTCGCACGGTCGCCGCGCAGGGTATTGCTGTCGCATTCGAGGATGTGCATTTCACCTGGGACCCTGCCAGAGGGCCGGCGCTGAACGGACTCTCTTTCCGGGTGCCGGACGGGGAAACGCTGGTGCTGGCCGGCCCTTCGGGAGCCGGCAAATCGACGGTGATCGAGATTCTGTTGGGCTTCGTTCGACCCGATGAGGGACGCGTGACCATCAACGGCGCCGACATCGCGGACCTCGTGCCACAGGCATTGGCACGGCTCACCGGCTGGATCGGGCAGCGCCCCGTGCTGTTCGCCAGCACAATTCGCGACAACATCCGCTTTGCCCGCCCCGAAGCCACCGACGCAGAGGTCGAGGAAGCAGCGCGCGGCGCCAGCGTCACCGAGTTTTCCGCCGCATGGCCTGACGGCCTTGATACCGTGGTGGGTGAGGGTGGCTACGGTCTGTCCGGCGGCCAGGCACAGCGCGTGGCGATCGCCCGCGCGTTCCTGAAGAATGCACCCCTGCTGCTGCTTGATGAACCCACGGCGCATCTCGACCCGGCGACCGAGGGTGAAGTACTGGACAGTCTGCGCCGCCTGGCGCTCGGACGAACGGTGATCCTCGCCAGCCACTCGACCGCAGCGCATGGGCTCCCGGGCCGGCGGCTCGATATCCGCGAAGGGCGTGCCGTTCCGGCGCGTGGTGCGGCTTGACCGACGTACTCCACATTCTCGGCCTCTGGCGGGGTCGTGTGCCATGGCTGGCGGCTGGGGTCGTCGTGTCGTTGGCGGCGCTCGCGGCGGGCGTGTCGATGATGGTGCTTGGCGGCGTGGTGCTTGGCGCTGCAGTTGCCGTCGGAACGTTGGCGGCGCCGGTGGCGCTGCGGGTGCTTGGCTCGGCACGGGTGGCGCTGCGCTACGCCGAGCGGCTGCTGACACACGCTGCGACATTCCGCGCGCTGGCTGATCTGCGGGTGTGGTTCTTCCGCAATCTCGCTCACGGCTCTGCCGGCGGCCTTGGCTTTCGCCAGGCAGGCGATGTGCTGGCCCGTCTGGTCGGCGATATCGAGGCGCTCGACGGGCTCTATCTTCGCATTCTGGTCCCGCTTGCGGGCACGGTGCTGCTTTTCCCGCTGCTCATCGTGCTGATCGGAATGCGCAGCGTCTGGCTGGCCCTTGCGGTCGGTGTCCCGTTCGCGGTCGCTGCGTTCGTTCTGCCTTGGCTCAGCGCTCGTGCGGCGACGCGGGCCGGCGTTGCATTGGCCAATGCCGCGGGCGGCCTGCGCATCGCCACGCTCGATGCACTGACCGGATTGCGCGAGGTACGTGCGTTCGGCGCCGAAGGCCGAATGCTGGCCGCCGTGCAGGCGCGCGAGGCAACCTTGCTTACCACCCAGCGTGAACTCGCCGGCCGCGCCGCGCGTGCCAATGCGGTCGCGTTGCTGTGTGGACAAGCGGCGATCCTCGCCATTCTGATCGCGGCGGGCAGCAGTCCGATGGCTGGCGTCGCCGCTGCGTTCCTGACGGTGGCGGCGTTCGAGGCAGTCGGGGGACTACCGCGCGCCGGCGTTCTTGCCGGCCATGCCGCGGCGGCCTCCCATCGTGTGATCGAAGCTGCCAATACGCCCGTGCCAGTGCCTGATCCGCCGCATCCGGGGCAGGTTCCCACCGACTTCACGTTGCGCTTCGACGGGGTTCATTTCCGCTGGCTGGCTGACCGGGCGCCGGTGTTCGACGGACTTGCGCTCCAAGTCCCGCAAGGCGCGCGCGTTGCGTTGCTCGGGCTGTCGGGCGCCGGCAAATCGACGCTCGCGGCGCTGGCGCTGAAGGTGGCCGCGCCGCAGCAGGGCAGGGTGCTGCTCGGTGGTGTCGATATTGCCACGCTGGCGGCGGCGGATGTGCGCTCGCGAATCGGCTGGCTCGCCCAGGCGACGCATCTGTTCGATGACACAATTCGCGCCAACCTGAAGCTTGCGCGGCCCGATGCCGACGATGCGGCGCTATGGGGTACACTGGATGGGGCGCGGATCGGCGAGATGGTGCGGACGCTGCCGGATGGCCTCGATACCTGGGTCGGCGAAGGTGGCGCGCGATTCTCCGGCGGTCAGGGCAGGCGCCTGGCGCTGGCGCGGGCACTGCTGTCGCCGGCGCCGATCCTGATTCTCGATGAACCGTGCGCCGGACTGGACGCGGAAACCGAGCGCGCATTCCTCGCCACGCTGAACGAAGTGGCGGACGGACGCAGCGTAATTCTGATCACGCATCGCCTGACCGGGGTGGAGCGGCTGGATCGGATCTGGCGATTGTCCGCGGGCAAGGCGATCGCTGCCGCGGCCTAGTGAAGGTGGCCGCACCAAAGGGTCGCCATAGCTGCCGCACGAGGCGCTAGCTAAATTAGCGCGCGTCAGTCGAATTTCAGACCATCGCGCCATGCCATGACTTCGAGCTCGCCGCGCACGGCGTCCTCGATCGAAATGACAGGTCGCGCCTCAAATTCGAAGGCTGGAAGCATCGAGCAAAACTTGTGCACGGTGACCGGATCATCGCAGTCGGCCAACATATAACCACCCCAATCACCAACACGGATCACGAACAGTTCGACCTTGAAGTTGGCAGGGGTTTCCCACCGGCGAAAGACATCCAGTATCCGCTGTTGGGCTCTCTCGTATTCGATGGCTGAGCCCTGTGAACGTTCATTCCACGTGATCATATATTTCATGTCGTTTCCCTGCCTGCAATTCCAGCCGCATCGGGAGGTCAACATGCCGCAGCTTGTGCCCGAGATGATCCTGGAAAGGTGCAAGGAGACCAAGCACCACGAAGCGGTTGTCCGCTCGGAGTTGTCAGCTGTCAATACGTGGCCGATCTGGTTGGGTGCTTGCAGCTCTCGTCGCTCGCTGCTGCGCCTCGCAATGACCCTGTCTGAGTGGAACTGGCGGCACTTTCGGTTGACGGCGGGTTAACTGACCGGCAGGACAATGGCCGTCTCGCGCCAGAAGGGAATCGGCCATGCACCGCCTCGGGCTACTGCTTCTGCTACTGTGTGCAGCAATCGGCAGTGCCAGCGCGGCAGACCCGCCAGCGGAGAGATTCGTCGTATTCTTCCAGGAATGGTCGGCGCAGATCGATGATCCGGCGCAGTCGGTGATCAGTCATGCCGCGGATTGGGCGAAGTCGCATCCCGGAACCGTCGTACACGTGAACGGCTTCGCGAGCACCATTGGCAGTCGCCAGGCCAACATCCTGCTGGCCGATCTGCGCGCGCAGGTCGTGGTCGATCAGCTGCAATCGGACGGCGTCGAACCGAAGCATGTGAAGCAGCGCGGCCATGGTCCGGTGCAGTTCGCTCTGACCGCGCAAGAGAGCCGTCGGGTGGAAATCAGCTTCGACCGGCGCTGATCGCATCATGTTGCAGTCGCCGGTGCAGGCGGAAGCGTGGGACGATCCGGCAGCCGTGCTGCGGCGCGTGTTCGGCTTCCCGGGCTTTCGCGGCCAGCAGGAGCTGGCGGTGCGCCATGTGGTCGCGGGCGGCGATGCGCTGGTGTTGGCGCCGACCGGCGGCGGCAAGAGCGTCTGTTTCCAGGTTCCGGCGTTGTGTCGTCCAGGCACTGCGGTGGTGATCTCGCCGCTCATTGCGCTGATGGACGATCAGGTGGCAGCGCTGCGGCAGCTCGGCGTATCGGCCGGTGCCCTGCATTCGGATCTGGATCCGGCCGAGGCGCGCAGCGTCATGCGCGATTTGATCGAACAGCGGCTGGACCTCCTGTACATCTCGCCGGAACGTCTGCTCGGCAACGGTACGCTGGAGCGGCTGTCGCGCCTGCAGCTCGCGCTGTTCGCGATCGACGAGGCGCATTGCGTGTCGCAGTGGGGGCATGAGTTCCGACCGGAGTACCGCGGGCTGGCGTGCCTTGCCGATCGGTTCCCCGGTGTGCCACGCATCGCGTTGACCGCGACAGCCGATCCCCGCACGCGTGATGACATTTTGCGCGCGTTGAAGATGGAGGCCGCGGAGACCTTTGTCGCCAGCTTCCATCGGTCGAACCTGCATATTGCCGCCGCGGCGAAGGTGGGCGAGACCGCGCAGCTTCTCGATATGCTCACGCGCCATTCCGGGGTCTGCGGCATCGTTTATTGCGGCTCGCGCGCGAAGACCGAGCGCGTTGCCGAAAAGCTGAGGGGCAAGGGAATTCCAGCGATCGCCTTCCACGCCGGACTGGAGGCGGAAACCAAGCGTGAGGCGCTGGCGCGGTTTCGTTCAGGTGAGGCGGTGGTCGTGGTGGCGACGATTGCGTTCGGCATGGGGATCGACCGGCCGGACGTGCGCTTCGTGGTGCATCTGGATATGCCGGACAGCCCGGAGGCCTACTATCAGCAGATCGGCCGAGCGGGTCGCGATGGCGAGCCGGCGGAGACGCTGCTGCTGTATGGCGGCCAGGACATCGCCCAGGCGCGCCATTGGCTGGCGCAATCCGCCGCGCCCGAGACGCAGAAGCGGGTGATGCGCACGAAGCTGGAGGAGATGATCGCGCTCACCGAGGCCGCATCGTGCCGCACACGGTCGCTGCTGGGGTGTTTCGGTGAGGAGCTGTCGGAACCCTGCGGGCATTGCGACAATTGCTCTGCGCCGCCGCGCATGGTGGACGCGACAGTGGAAGCCCAAAAGGTACTGTCGGCGGTGTATCGCACCAATCAGGTGTTTGGTGCGCTGCACGTCGTGGCCGTGCTGCGCGGTGAGACGACTGATGGCGTGCTGCGGCACGGACACGACCGCCTGCCGACATTCGGTATCGGGGCCGATCATGCCGCCCCCTACTGGCGTGGGCTGATCCGCCAGCTCATCGCACTTGGTGCGCTGGACGTGGACACCGCGGGGCACGGCGGGCTGTTCCTCGTGCAGGACAAGGCGCGGCCGGTCCTGCGTGGTGAAACACGAGTGATGCTGCGCGAGGAAGGCAGGCGGCACACTGAGGTGCTGCGTCCGCAGCGCCCCACGGCGGCGCAGGCCTCCGGCCCGGAAGATCCGAGCCTGTTCGAGGCATTGCGTGGCTGGCGCGCAGCGGAGGCGAAGAAGCAGCGCATTCCGCCTTATGTGATCTTCCACGACACCGTGCTGCGCGACATCGCGGCGGTGCGGCCTTCGAGCCTGGAGGAACTGGGCCAGATCAAGGGGGTCGGCGCATCGAAGCTGCAGCGCTACGGCGCGGCAGTGCTGCGTCTGAGCGGCGGACTGCCGGCGTAGAACTTCAGCGCGACCGGCCAGGTGTTGTGCCGAACGCAGCGCGGAACGCTGCGCCGAATGCCGGACCGCTGTTATAGCCCACCGCCGCTGCTGCGCGGGCTGGTGTGGCGCCTTGCGCGAGACAGGCCAGCGCCTCGGTCAGCCGCAACTGCCGTCGCCACGTTTGGAAGCTCATGCCGGTCTCGCGGCGAAACAGCCGCGCCAGGGTGCGCGCCGAGGCGCCAGCGATCCCGGCGAACGATTCCAGCCCGCGCGGATCGCGGGATCGGACAGCAGCGCCTCGGTAACGCGCTGTAGCCGCGGATCGCGACACGCCGGCACCGCAATCGGGCGCGTCGCGGCATGGCCAATCTCGTGCAGCGCGAGCGCCACCACGTGCCGCACCGGTCCCGCTTCATCCCACATCCACCGGCTGCTTGCACGCCGCCAGGATCAGCTCGCTCAGGAGGGGCGACACGGCGACGACCGTCACGGTGCCTGGACCGGCGCGTGCCGCATCCTCGCTCAGGAACAGCGCCCGCATCGCCAGACCCGTCGGCATTCGCGTCACATGTGGCGTCCTCGCCGGCATCCAAAGGCCGGTCCCGGGAGGCACGACGAACAGCGCCGACGGCGTCAGCACACGCAGCACGCCGGCGACCGCGTACAGCAGCTGTGTCTGTACGGATACGCGTAGCCGACAAGGGGGCGAGGCGCCTCCTCGAATGGGCGCAGGCGGGAGCGGTCGGCAGGGTGTCCGATTTGGGACAAAGACTGGCCGTACGTCGAAAGGTGGACACTCTACCTTGTGCCGCGGTGAATACCACCCGACGAGAGCTCGCAGTGACATCCGACACACGCCTGATCGTCTTCATTAATGCCGCGCATGGCTTCACCCACTATTCGCTGCTGATCCTGCCGACCGCGGTGCTGGCGATGGCGGTACCGGATGGGCGGTTCGGCGACGCGTATGGGCCGATCCTGGCACTCGCCACGGGGATGTTCCTGCTCTACGGACTTTTCTCGCTGCCGCAGGGGTGGATTGCGCAGCGCGTTGGCCGGCCGGTGCTGATAACCTAGTTCTTTCTCGGCACCGGCCTCTCCATGGCGGCGACCGCGTTTGCCGGCTCGCCGATAGTGTTGGCGATCACGCTCGCAGCGACCGGGCTTTTCGCGGCGATCTACCATCCGATCGGCACCGCCATGCTGGTCGACGCCTCCGGTGACAAGCCGGGCCGCGCCATCGGCGTGAACGGCGTGTTCGGCGATCTGGGAGTGGCATTGGCATCGATGGTGACCGCGTTGCTGGCCACCCAGGCCGGCTGGCGCACCGCCTTCCTGCTGCCGGGCCTCGCCTGCGCCGCGCTGGGCCTTGCGTGGCTGCGTCTGCCGGCCCCCGAATCCATAGTCCGACGTGGAGCGCGGCCGTTTCGCGAAATCCCGCGCCATCTGGTGCGCCGCGCGGCGGTCGTACTGCTGCTGATCGCGATCGTCTCCGGCTTTGGTGTTCAACGCCTTCACGCTGCTGCTGCCGAAGCTGATGGAAGAGTGGCTCGGCGATGATCCACGCATGCTGCCGCTGGTGGGATCGGCGGCCTTTCTCGCCACGCTGTGTGGCGCGCTCACCCAGTTCACCGTCGGTCGGATGATCGATCGAATGACGCTGAAACGCGTATTCCTGCCGGTGAGCGCATTGCTGGTCCCGGCCCTGGTGGCTGTGTCCTATGCGCACGGCTGGATCGTGGTGCCGATGGCCGCGTTGGTGGCGACCGCAATCTTCGGTCAAGTGACGGTGAATGAGACGATGACCGCGCGCTATCTCTCTCCCGCTTTGCGGACGCGCATGTACTCGGTGCGGTTTTTCGTCGGCTTTCTCGGTGCCGCGGCAGCTGCCCCGGTGGTTGCATGGCTGCACGAGCGTACCGGCAGTCTGGCCGTGGTGACATTGGTCATGGCGGGCTTCGGCGTCGTGACCCTGGGGTGCGCTCTGGCATTCCCGGATCGCAAGGAGGAACTGCGGGCGACGTCGAAGCAGTCGGGGCGGCGGCTGAAAATGAACGAAATGCCCGCACATGCGTTCTTGTCATTTGAGGATGACAAGAACCGGCGCGGGAGATTCGATCGATGTCAGCCAGCAGTGCGGCGCAATCCACAGGGCAAGTGTCGTTTCTCAGCGAGCAGGAGCATCGGGCGCAGCTGCGTCGCGCGGTGATCGCCTCGACCATCGGCACGACAATCGAATGGTACGACTTCTTCCTCTATAGCACCGTCACCGGCCTTGTCTTCGCGAAGCTCTACTTTCCGCGTTCGGACCCTCTGGTCGGCACGCTGGAGGCGTTCGCGATCTACGCCGTCGGTTTCGCCGCGCGGCCGATCGGCGCGGCGATCTTCGGCCATTGGGGCGACCGGCTCGGACGCAAGTCGGCGCTGATCGCGACTTTGATGCTGATGGGTATCGCGACTTTCCTGGTGGGCCTGGTGCCGACCTACGCCAGCATCGGTATCTGGGGGGCGGTCCTGCTCACAGTGCTGCGTTTCGTTCAGGGCATCGGCGTCGGTGGCGAGTGGGGAGGTTCGGTGCTGCTGTCGATGGAATGGGCGCGCACCAGCCACCATCGCGGCTTCGTCGCATCCTGGCCGCAGTTCGGCGTGCCGTCGGGGCTGTTTCTCGCCAATCTCGCAGTGCTGGCATTCAGCTCGCTGTCAGGCGACGCGTTCTCCACCTGGGGCTGGCGGGTGCCGTTCCTGATCAGCATCGTGCTGGTCGCGATCGGTTTGTGGATCCGTCTCGGCATCCTGGAGACGCCGACATTCCGTCGCCTGGTTAAACAGAACCGGATCGAGCGCGCACCGGTCGCCGAGGTGTTCCGCCTTCAGGCGAAGGAGATCTTCCTCAGCGCATTCGTGCGGATGGCGGAGCAGGCACCGTTCTACATCTTCACCGCGTTCGTGTTCGCCTATGGTGTAGGAACCTTGAAGGTGTCACGCGACCTGCTGCTGGCTTCTGTGTTGGTGGCCTCGGTGGTGTCGTTCTTCTCGATCCCGATCGCTGGCCATCTGTCGGACAGATTCGGGCGCAGGCGGGTGTATATCATCGGCGCCGTCGTCACGGGTGTGTTCGGCTGGATCTACTTTGGGCTGCTCGATACGCTGATGCCGTTCTGGATCTTTGTTGCGATCGTGGTGTCGCTGATCCCGCACGACATCATGTATGGACCGCAGGCGGCATTGATCGCCGAGAGCTTCACCGGACGGCTGCGCTACACTGGCGCGTCGATCGGCTACCAGCTTGCCTCGATCATCGCCGGCGGTCCGGCACCACTGATCGCCGCCGCGCTGTTTGCCGCATATCGATCCTGGGTCGCGATCGCTGTCTACATCACCGTATGTGCGGTGATCAGCGTCGTCGCTGCGGCGCTTATGCAAGACTATACCGGCAAGGACATATCGGAGGAGTACGCGTTCGGCGAAGAGGAGGCGTCGTACGACCCCGCCTCCAATCCGAGCCGCTGATCAGGCGCGCGGCATCGGCCCGACATACTCCGATTGCGGACGAATGAGCCGCCCGCCCGCCTTCTGCTCCAGCGCGTGCGCGATCCACCCCACCACGCGCGCCACTGCGAAGGCGCCGGTGAATGCATCGCGCGTCAGGCCGAGCGCCTCCAACAGCAGAGCGGTGTAGAACTCATGGTTGGTCTGCAGCGAGCGGGCCGGCTTGCGCTTTTCAAGCACCGCGAGCGCTGCCTGTTCGACTGCCTCCGCGTAGCGCAGCCGCCCGGCGTCGCGGCCCAATCTCGATACAACCGCCTTCACCACGTCGCAGCGCGGGTCCCGCACGCGGTACATCCTGTGGCCGAAGCCCATCAGCCTATCGCCGTGCATCACCGCCGCGTCCAGCCAGTTCTCGGCATTCTCGACCGGGCCGATCGCGTCGAGCATATCGAGCACCGGACCCGGCGCGCCGCCATGCAGCGGACCCTTCAGGGCGCACAGCGCGGCGGTCACGGCATCGGTGAGGCTCGCCTGTGTGGACGCCGCGACGCGTGCGGCGAACGTCGATGCGTTCAGCCCATGATCGACCGAGCAAAGTAAGTACGTCTCCAATGCGTCCACGTCCTCCGGTGCCGGTGGGACACCCTTCAGCATCCGCAGGAAATCGGCTGTATGACCAATTCCCGCGTCCGGTGGGACCGGGTACTGACCGCTGCGAATACGGATCGCAGCGGCCAGTCCCACGGCGACCGTCGCGGTCAGCAGCAGCTGCGCGTCATCGGCATCGTCGGGGACACTCGCCAACAGCAGTCGGACCGCCGCCAATGGTGGCAGGCGCCCCGCGGCCGGCAGCAGGTCTCGGATGCGCTGGAACGCAAGCTCGCGCGCCACGCCCAGGTCGCGTCGCAGCGATGCCTCGTTCAAGGCACGATCGACGAAGTCCTGCCACAGCAGGCCGGTCAGCCACTCGAAGCTGCGCTTGCCTGCGATGTCCTGCAGGTAATGGCCGCGCAGGATCAGCACGCCTGCGTCACCATCGACCTTGCTCAGCACGGTCCCCGCCGCGACCACATTCTCCAGGCCGTCAGCAACATTGCTCGTCTCGCCACGTGGCATGTGCGCCCTCCTTGGCTGGTTGACGCTGCGATGGCATACATTGGGAACACGTTCGTCAATCTTGATCAATTGAATCAATATGCCAGCCGATGATGTAGCCCCTGCCGCACGATGGCTGACCACCGCCGATGCCACCGCAAGCCTCGGCGTGTCGCGCCAGACGATCTATGCGTACGTTAGCCGCGGCCGCATCGGGGTGACCGCTGCGCCAGACGATCCGCGGCGCAGCCTGTATGATGCGGCCGATGTCCGCCGGCTCGCCGAGCGCAATCGGAGTGGGCGCAGCAGGCGCGCCGTGGCCGCCTCAACGATAAGCTGGGGGGAACCGATCCTGGTTTCCGCCATCACCCGCATTCAAGGCGGCCGGCTGGAGTACCGCGGCAAGGATGCGATCGCGCTGTCCGCGACTGCGACGCTTGAAGCCGTGGCCGAACTGCTTTGGCAGGCGGAGACGCTGCCGCGGCCCCGGTCACAGCATGACTGGCCGCGAGCACGCGCCGCGGCGGGTGTTGCCGAGAGGTGCATCGCCGCGATGGCGGATCTCGCGATGGCAGGTCGCTGGACTGGCAGGGTGGAGAATGTGCTGCCGGATGCCATGCGCATTCTCGACCGCATGGCCTGGGCGGCGGCTGGCCTGCCTGGCGTCACCGTCCAACCGTCGGCACTACCATTGCATGATCGGCTGGCGTCGGCGTGGGGCGCTGGGCCGAAGGCTGCCGACCTGATCCGGCGCGCCCTGGTGCTGACGGCGGATCACGAGCTCAACGCCTCAACCTACGCCACGCGGGTCGTGGCATCGACCCGAGCGCCGCTCGGTGCCTGCGTACTTGCCGGTCTGACCGCGCTGGTCGGTCCGCTGCACGGCGGCATGACCAACGAGGTTCGTCATCTGCTTGCCGATCCCCTCGTCGCCGCTGATCCTTCAGGTGCCATCGCCGTCCGGCTGGCGCGCGGCGAACGGATCCCCGCCTTCGGCCATCCGCTCTACCCAGACGGCGATCCGCGAGCCGCCGCGCTGCTGTCCCGCATCCAACCAGCTCCGCGTGCCCGCCGTCTGGTCGAGGCGATGAAGTCGATGACCGGCATCCAACCCAACATCGATTTCGCGCTGCTGATGCTGGAGGAGCGCCTGCGTCTGCCGACCGGCGCCGCCTTTGCCGTATTCGCTGTCGGACGCACAGTCGGCTGGATCGCGCACGCACTGGAACAGTGGCTCGACGGCACCTTGATCCGCCCGCGCGCCGTTTATCCGGAGGTAGCAGGATACCCGTCGACCTCTCCTGCTGCCGGGAGAGGCGTCAAGGAAATCTAGCTCCCGGTATTGACCACCTGCACGCGACGGTTCCGCGGCTCCGGTGTCTGTTCCGGTGTGGGAACCAGCAATCCATCGACTCCCATTCCGACCGCCTGCATGTGACCGCGCTCAATATGGAAATTGTCGACCAGATAGGCCACGACGGCCTCCGCGCGCCGATCCGACAGTTCCTTGTTGTACGCGCGGCTGCCGACAGTATCGGTGTGCCCCTCGATGCGGAAACGGTAGGAGGCGAGCGTTCGGTCGCTCAGCGCCTTGCCCAGCTTGTCGAGGGTCTCTGTCGCCTGGGGCGCGAGTTCCGCCGATCCGGTCGCGAACTCCACGGTCAGGCTGACCGATGGCGCAGTTGGTCGCTGGGCCTGCGCTCCCTGCCCACCGACCGGAGCCAGACGGATGCCGCGCTGAACCCCAGGCGTCAGCGACTTCAGGATTTCGTCGGTGCCGGGATTCTGCTGCGCCAAACCTGTCTCGGGCAGGACGATGCTGGTGGCGAGCATAGCAGATGCAGCCAATACGGCAGAGGTGCGCACGGCAGGCTCCTTCGGCGGGAATTCATATCGCTATAGCATGAAAGCCGCCCGCACCGCGTGGAAATGGCCTAACCTTAATCCGCTAATTTCCAGCTCAAACTCATCCGTTGCCGCCGTTCGCGGCCGCCAGTTCGGTCTGCACCAGTTCGCCGGGCTTGCCTTCCTCGCGGCGCAGCACGAGGTGGCGCTCGTGGAATGCGGCAACCGACGGCCGATGCGCAATGGAGACCAGGTTCGTGTTCGGCAGTCTCGCCTTGAGCGTGCGGTACAGATCGGCTTCGGCCTCAGGATCGAGACTGGCGGTGGCCTCGTCCAGGAACAGCCACTCGGGCTTCGTCAACAGCGCCCGCGCCAGCGCGACACGCTGCTGCTCGCCGCCGGACAGCTGCTGCGCCCAATGCTCGTCGTCATCCAGCCGCGGAACGAACTGACCAAGGCCGGCATCCACCAGCGCGCGGTCGATGTCTTCGCGACTATAGGTGTCGTGTGGATGTGGATAGGTGATCACGTGCCGCAGCGTGCCCAGCGGAATGTATGGCCGCTGCGGCAGGAACAGGCAGCGCTCGACGGGCCGCCGCACGTGCCCGTGACCGAACGGCCAGATGCCAGCCAGCACGCGGAATAAGGTGGACTTGCCGGAACCAGAACGGCCAGTGATGACGACGGAGTGGCCGGGTTCGAGCACAAGGTCGGCGTCGGTAAGGAGCTTCGTTCCGTTCGGCAGCTCGATGCTGGTATCTCGCATCTGCACCGACCCCTCGGGCGAATCGGCCAACGTCAGCCCGGTGCCGAACGCGGCGCGCGCGGCGATAACGGCACGATGGAACGTGGTCAATCGTTCGACGATCGCGTGCCATTGCGCGAGGCTGGCATACTGGCCGATGAACCATGACAGTGCGTCCTGAACCCTGCCGAAGGCGCCGGCGGTTTGCGTCAGTCCGCCCAGCGGGATCTGGCCAGAGAAGAAACGCGGAGCAGCGACGATGAAAGGAAAGATGACCGCCACCTGGTCGTAGCCGGCAGTGAGCGCGTTCAGCATTTTGGTGCGCTGCATGATCGCCCACCAGTTGCCGATGACGCTGTGGAAGCGAAGGCCAAGTAGGCTTTTCTCCTCGGCTTCGCCGCTGTACAGCGCGATGCCTTCCATGTTCTCGCGCACCCGCACCAAGCTGTAGCGGAAGTCCGCCTCGACACGCTGCTGGCGGAACCGCAGCGAGGCAAGGGGACGGCCGACAAGGTGGGTCAGCCATGTGCCGACGATGGCATACACCAGCGCGACCCAGACCATGTAGCCGGGGATGCTGATGCCGAACAGCGTAATGGTGCCGGAAAGCGACCACAGGATGCCAAGAAAGCTGAACAGCGTAATGACGTTCGCCAGCAGGCTGATGCCGAGCGTGAGCGTGTTGTCGACGAAGTCGCGAATGTCCTCGGCGATGCGCTGATCAGGGTTGTCAGTGCCGACGGCTGCGCGGTCGGCCGTAAGGCTGATGCGATAATAGGCGCGGTCAGCCAGCCATTCATCGAGGAAGCGCACGGTCAGCCAGCGACGCCAGCGGATCTGCAGCCATTGCGAGAGATAGGTGTAGTAGACGGCGACCAGGATATAGACTGCGGCAATCTCGCAGAATCCGGGCATGAAGCCGCTCGGTGTGCGGCGGTAGACGAACAACAGCCCGAAGAACGCCGAAAAATCCTTGTCCTGGAGGGAGTTGAAGAACTCGCGATTCCAGAAGCTCAAAATCACCGTCATGCCGACCAGCAACAGCCGGAGCGACACGATCGACAACAGCAGCCCCCAGGCCGACCACTTCTCCTCGGAACGATAGTACGGCCTGGAGAGATGCCAGACGTCGCGAAGGAATTGCCTGAGTTTCGGCATGAAGCAGCTATCTCTCGTCAGGGTGGTTGAATCGGGTGCGCAGATCGGCGAGCCAGCCGTCCAGACGGCGGCGATTTACGCCGAGGTCGGAATAGCCGTACACGCTGCGTGAATACAGCACCAGCGTGCTGTGGTCCGCCCCCGCCTCGCTGACCTGAGCCGCGATCAGGTCGGGAAAATTGAACACGGCGCTGCGGGCGACGAAATGGGCCTGCAGCACCGCCGGATACTCGGCCGCCAGAAATGTCCGCGGCTGCGCGGCGGCCATGGTGATCAAGCCGGCATAAAGACGAGACGCGGGGACCGGGAAGACCGGCGCGACGACATCAGGGGCAGGTTCGTTCCCCGCCGGAGCCGCGAGCGCGGTGTTCGGGCTGGCTGGCCGCTGGATGTGGCTCAGATCTATCAGTTGCGGGGTCGGTAAACCTCCTGCGCCGGTAGCGGCGCAGGCCGGCAACACGAACCCGACAAGCCAGGCGAGCGGAGTCATCCCGACGGAATGGCGCGGATCACTCGCCACGGCAAGTTTCTCCGCGCTTACCGTCTGTTCATTGCGCTGTGGTCCAATTGGCCTTCCCAGACGACTGGTCGCCGATCATGGCTTCCGAAGCGAGCGTGGATTCCGCGGATCACTGCACTCTGACGCACCCCGTTTTCACGTCCTTCGGCGAGCCGCTGTTTCGGCGATCAGAAGCCGACGGCGCGCCAGTCATGGTGGTGAAGCTGGGCGAGAGGGACGCGGCGATCCCGCTGCGCTCGCTACAGCGGGAGTTCGGCATCCCGGATGACTCCGATGATGGGCGGATGCTCGGACTGATCGCGCAGTCTCTCGACTTCGTAACGGGACTGCAGATCGGCGACGCGCTGCCAACCGAGGTGCTGAGCGGCCAGGCGAGCTGGGAACCAGACGCGGTGCATTTGCAAATCGCCCAGGCTCGGCTGCAGTGGCAATTGGTGGCATGGCTGAATTCGGGAACCGGTGCCGACGCGCAAAATCTGGATGCTGATGCTCTGCTTCAGGTTGCCGACGATCCGGCACGCAAGCAGCAGGTGCAGCAGGCCTTTGCCAAGGCGGCCGAAACCCTCGAGCTGCCATCGCGCGAGGCGGTGATCCAACTCGTCGAGGACCTGGCGCAGGAGCTGGCCTATATCGAGGCCTTGCGCGACCGGCTGCTGCGACGCGTGAACACGATGGCCGACAAGCTGACCCGCATGGCGATGACGTATCGCGGCGATGGCTCACATCTTGAGACCTTGACGCAAGTGCGCCGTCTGACAAATGCGGCACTGAAGCAGATCGGCCACCAATTCGAAGAGCTGGACGCGCAGACCGGCGAGGTGATGGCCGCGCTGCGCAATACCGACAGCCAGCGAACGTTCATCCGATCCAACCGAGACTGGCTCTATCGGGCGCAGCGCGCCTGGCAGTCGCTGCTGAAGGAGTGGGATGTCGCGGGTATCGGCTACGACGAGGGCATTCTGCTGCTGCTCAACCGCAGCTACCAGTTCCTGGCGCCGCGCTTCATGCCGGTGACCGAGTGGACCTCGCTGCTGCGACCGGCGAAGACCAAGAAAGATGCGACGCGTCAGATGGTGTGGTGATCATTCGCGACTGAGCCTGCTCACTGCACGGTCGAATTGCGCGAGGTAGATGTTCTCGTCCGCATCAAGCCAGATACCGTGAACGTTGAACGCGCCGGTGAAGGGTTCATCGCGGCCAAACTGCGCGAGCTTGCCCCTGTCCTTTGTCCAGATGGAAACACCGTCCGCACCGGCGACGTAGATCACGTCGCGGCCGAACGCGAGGTCGCTCGGCATGTCGAAACCCGTCCACTCTGCCAGGACCTCGCCTGTGGTCGTGAAGATCTGGATGCGGTGGTTCTCTCGGTCGCACACATACAGCCGGTCCTCAGCATCCGCTGTGATGAAGTGCACAAGCGCGAACTGACCAGGTTCCACGCCGGGTTGTCCCCATGAATGCTTCAGCTCGCCACCGGAGGAGAAGCAATGCACCCGGCGATTGCCATAGCCGTCCGAGACAAAGATCTCGCCGGTCGAGGCAAACGCCACACCGGTCGGCATGTTGAACGGTTTGCCATAGAGCGTTGGTGCCGCCGCGCCGCGCATCCCGAGCGTACGCAACAACGTGCCGTCGGCCTTGTGCTCCGTCACGGTGTGCAGGCCAGAGTCGGCGATCCAGATGTTGCCCAACGGACCGATCGTCAACCCGTGTACGAAACTCGAGAACTGCCCCTCGCCCCATGACGTGACGAATTGACCGTTGGCATCGAACACCAGTACTGGATGCGCGGCGCGGCACAGCACGTAGACATCGCCATTCGCGGCGACGGCACCCTTCACGGTGGTGCGCGGCGGCCCTGGCTGGTCAGTCTCGCCAAAGTTCCACCAGCGCGGCAGCTTCGCCCAGTCGCGCTGGAAGCGATAGCGATACGAGCCGGTGCCAATGGCGGTGCCAGTAATGGTGTCGGTCATTCGAACTCCCCCGGCCGTAATAGCCGTGCCAGCCGATCCAGCATGGCGTTCGCCATGCCGGGTTCCGCGCCGGTGAAAAAGCTGCGGGCCACGTCCAGATACTCGTTGATCACAACCTTCGCCGGCGGACCATCAGCCATTGCCAGCTCCGCCGTTCCAGCGCGCATCAGCGCACGCAGCACCGGATCGATGCGCGCAAGCGGCCAGTCCGCCGGCAACGCCTCGGCAAGCATGCGGTCGATCGTGTCCTGCTGCGCCACCGCGGCGCGAACGATGCGGGCAAACAGCGGCACTTCGGCGTCGGGTACGCGGCCGTCCTCGAAGCCGCCCGTGCCGGGCAATTCACCCAACCGGTGCCGCACGAACTGGTCGATCACCGTCTCAGGGTTGTCCTGTGCCTGCTCGCTTTGGAACAGTGCCTGCACAGCGGCGACGCGCGAAGCGGTCCGCGGCCTGCGCGGCGAGCGCCCCATCAAGCCGCGCCGAGGTGACGCGCCGCAGCGATCTGCAACAATGCGGCCACGGCTGCCTCCGCGCCTTTGTTGTGACCGTCGGTACCTCGAACGCGCTTCCGCCTGTGCCAGCGTATCGCAGGTCAACAGACCTGTCCCAAGCGCCAGGCCGAACTGCAATGCGACCTGCATCATCCCTTCCATCGCCGCACGACAGAGAAATTCGTAGTGGTCGGTCTCACCGCGCACGACGCAACCAAGTGCGATGAACCCATCGAACCGTTGTGAGCCCCGCATCGCGATGCGGATCGCCTGCGGCAGTTCAAATGCGCCAGCGACATCGAGCTGCTCGAATGTGGCGCTGGCCTCGCGCAGGATGTGCGTCGCACCGTTGGTCATCCCATCGATCACGCCGCGATAATAGGGAGCGCGCACCAACAGCAAGTGTGGCGGTGGTCCGGCAACGTGCGGCGCGGTGGGAAGCGGGGCGTCCTCGGTGCTCATCCGGTGTAGCCTTCACCGACGATGTTCGGAATTGCCTTCTGCGCCACGATGTTCAGGCCGTAGCCGTCCAGCCCGACGATAGTGCGCCGCCGGTTGGACAGCAGCACCATGTTCTTCACGCCAAGATCGAGCAGGATCTGCGCGCCGATGCCATAGTCGCGCAGCTCTCGCTGCGGCCGTGGGGCACCAGCGGCGAGCTGAGTTACCCGCTCGGCGAGGGCGGTCTTCCGATGCTCGCGGATCAGCACCACGACACCGCGGCCCTCGCGTCCGATCAAGTGCATCGCATTATGGATGGCGATCCAGTGCGGACCCCCGGTCATGTCGTCCAGCAAATCGACGGCATGCATGCGCACCATGACAGGATCGGTGCCGCTGACGTCGCCTTTCACCAGCGCCAGGTGTTCCTGATACTCGACAGTGTTAGCGTAAACCACCGCGCGCCAATCGCCGCCGGCAACGTGGCTGAATGTGCTGTCGGCAACGCGCTTGACCAGACGTTCGGTAAGGCGCCGGTATGCGATCAGATCGGCAATCGAGCCAAGCTTGAGGTTGTGGCGCTGCGCGAACGCCACCAGGTCCGGCAGTCGCGCCATGGTGCCGTCGTCGTTCATGATCTCGCAGATGACAGCCGCCGGATACAGGCCGGCCTTGCGCGCGATATCGACCGACGCCTCGGTGTGGCCGGCGCGTATCAGAGTGCCGCCCTGGCGCGCCATCAGCGGAAAGATATGGCCCGGCGTCACGATGTCGTCGCGGCCGCATTCCGGATTGATCGCCACAGCAATGGTGCGTGCGCGGTCGTGCGCCGAAATCCCGGTGGTCACCCCCTCGCGCGCCTCGATCGAGATGGTGAATGCCGTCTGGTGCCGCGTGCCATTATGCGCGCTCATGAGCGGCAGACCGAGCTGCTCGACGCGCTGGCGGGTCATGGCGAGGCAGATCAGTCCGCGGGCGTGACGCGCCATGAAGTTGATCGCATCCGGCGTGGCGAACTGCGCCGGCACCACCAGATCGCCCTCGTTCTCCCGGTCCTCGTCATCGACGAGGATGAACATGCGGCCATTGCGCGCCTCCTCGATCAGTTCATCGGCGGCCGAGAGGTATTGCGACAGCTCGACCGTCTTGAGGTTCTTCATTGTCTGAACTCCGCGAGGCGCGCGACGTAACGGGCCAGCATGTCGATCTCCAGGTTCACTGCGTCTCCTGGCCGCAGCGAGCCAAAACTGGTGACCGCGACGGTGTGAGGGATGATGTTAACCCCAAAGGCATCGTTCGCAACCTCGTTGACCGTCAGCGACACCCCATCGACTGCAATGCTGCCCTTCGCGGCGATGAAGCGGGCAAGGTCCGTGGGGACACGGAACACGATACGTGTCGATCCGTGTTCCGGCGCGGCAGACACAACCTCGCCGACACCGTCGACATGACCCGAGACGAGATGGCCGCCCAGTTCATCACCCAGGCGAAGTGAACGTTCCAGGTTGACCCGTGTGCCCGGCCGCCAACGCCCCAAAGTGGATCTGCCAAGCGTCTCGGCTGACGCGTCGGCCGAGAACCAGTCGGGGCCGGTCTCTACTGCCGTGAGGCAGCACCCCGAACAGCCGATCGAGGCGCCGATCGGGATCGACGCCGTATCAGACCATGGCGCGGTAATCATCAGTCGCATGTCGGCGCTGCCGCCCAGCGGTGTGACTTCGCGGACCGTGCCGAGCGCGGTGACGATGCCCGTGAACATTCAGGACTTCCTTACGAATTCAGTCAGCAAGTCGTCGCCCAACGACGTTTCGGCAATGCGTGAGAAGCGCGGCACCGCGTCGAGGCGCTCGATGCCGAAGGCCTGCACCGCCGGCCAGGCGTCGCCGCCCATCACCGCGGGTGCATGGAACCAGGCGATGCGGTCCACTAGGTTGGCGCGCAACAGCGACGCGGCGAGCTGAGCGCCGCCTTCCACCAGAATTCTGCGTGAGGCCCACCCTGCTCAGCGCGATCAGCGCCTGCGAGGGGTCGACGCCGGTCTCGGCTCCAGCCACCTCGATCAGCCGCACACCTGCATTGGTGAAGGCGCGCCGGCGTTCGCGATCGGTGCCTTCGCGGATCAGCATCCAGGTCGGCGCTGTCGCTGCCGTCACGACGAGAGCGGCAGTGAGAGGGGTACGCAGATGGCTGTCGGCCACGATGCGCACCGGTGGGCTGGGACGATACCCGGGCAGGCGGCAGGTCAGCTCCGGGTTGTCCGCGAGGACCGTGCCCACACCGACCATCACCGCGTCATGCCGGCCGCGCAGAGCGTGAGCAGCCCGGCGCGCGGCCTCGCCAGTGATCCAGCGGCTCTCGCCCGACTTTGTGGCGATCCTGCCGTCGAGGGTCGAGGCGAGCTTGAGGGTCACGGCGGGCCGACCGAGGCGCACGCGGGCACGGAACCCGGATGCCACTTCATCGGCCTCATCCTTCAGGATGCCCTCGTCAACCGCGATACCGGCCGCACGTAGTTTGGCGATTCCGGCGCCATCGACCCGCGGGTCAGGATCGCGCGTGCCGATCACCACGCGGGCAACGCCGGCGGCGGTCAGCGCATCGGTGCAGGGCGGGGTGCGGCCCCAGTGGCAGCATGGCTCCAACGTCACATAGACGGTCGCGCCGCGCGCTGCCGCCCCAGCGATATCCAGCGCCGCCGGTTCGGCGTGGGGCCGGCCGCCAGGTGCCGTGACCGCGCGTCCCACAACACGGCCGTCCTTCACCACCACGCACCCCACCGAGGGATTGGGCCAGGTGTTGCCTAATCCACGCCGTGCCAGCGCCAGTGCCGAGCGCATATGCGCGATGTCCTCGGCTCGAGTGGCACGTGACGTCTCGTCCATGACGATCTATGCTGTCTCACCTAATGATCCAAGAAACTCCTCGAAGTCCTTGGCTTCGCGAAAATTTCGGTAGACGCTCGCGAAGCGGACATAGGCGACCGGGTCCAGTTCCTTCAGCGTATCCATCACCAATTCGCCGATCTGCTTCGAGGGAATGTCGCTTTCGCCCGACGACTCCAGTTGGCGAACGATGCCGTTGACGATGCGCTCGATGCGCTCCTCCTGGATCGGCCGCTTGCGCAGTGCGATGCGGATCGAGCGGGCAAGCTTGTCGCGGTCGAACGGCACACGCCGGCCGTCGGACTTCACTACCGTCAGTTCCCGCAACTGGGTGCGCTCGATGGTGGTGAAGCGCTGGCCGCAGTTGGCGCAGAAGCGGCGGCGCCGGATCGCGCTGCCGTCCTCGGAGGGGCGCGAGTCTCTTCACCTGCGTGTCCTCGTGGCCGCAGAACGGGCAGCGCATGGCGGGCTACCTCCCGCGGTACAGCGGGAAGCGCGCGCACAGTGCCTGCACGCGTGCGCCGACCGCTGCCTCGGCCATGTCGTTGGCGCCGTCGTTGGACTGGGACAGGCCTTCGAGAGCTTCGTCGATCATCAGGCCGATCTCGCGGAACTCTGCCGTGCCGAAGCCGCGCGTGGTGGCTGCGGGGGACCCGAGCCTGATCCCCGAGGTGATCGCCGGCTTCGTTGGATCGAACGGGATCGCGTTCTTGTTGGCAGTGATGCGTGCGCGCTCCAGGCTGGCCTCGGCGGCTTTTCCGGTGACGCGCTTGGGGCGGAGATCGACCAGCATCAGGTGGCAGTCAGTGCCGCCGGTGACGATGGCCAGTCCCTGCCGGACCAGGGTCTCGGCCAGCACCTTGGCGTTTTCCACGACCGCCTTCTGGTAGGTGCGGAATTCCGGGCGGAGAGCCTCGCCGAACGCCGCTGCCTTGCCGGCGATCACGTGCATCAACGGTCCGCCCTGTAGCCCTGGGAACACCGCCGAGTTGATCCTCCGGCCGATCTCCGCATCGTCCGTCAGGATCATGCCGCCGCGTGGACCGCGCAGCGTCTTGTGGGTGGTCGTGGTGACGACATGGGCGTGCGGCAGCGGGCTGGGGAACAGGTCCGCGGCGACCAGGCCGGCAAAGTGCGCCATGTCCACCATGAAGTATGCGCCGACTTCGTCCGCCACGCGGCGGATGCGGGCATAATCGATGAAGCGGGGATAGGCTGAGCCGCCAGCGATGATCAGCCTAGGCTTCTCGGTGTGGGCCAGCCTTTCCAACTCGTCGTAGTCCAGCATCCCATCATCGCGCCGCACGCCGTACTGCACGGCGTGGAACCACTTGCCGGAAAGATTGGGCGCTGCGCCATGCGTCAGGTGCCCACCGGCCGCCAGGCTCATCCCCAGGATCGTGTCACCGGGTTTCAGCAGTGCAAGGAATGCTGCCTGGTTCGCCTGTGCACCGGAATGCGGCTGCACGTTGGCGAACTCGCAGGCGAACAGCCGCTTCGCCCGATCGACGGCGAGCTGCTCGGCCACATCGACATTTACGCAGCCGCCGTAGTAGCGCCGGCCTGGATAGCCCTCGGCATACTTGTTGGTCAGCACGGAGCCTTGCGCTTCCAGCACCGCGGCGGAGACGACATTTTCGCTGGCAATGAGCTCGATGCCGTCCTGCTGGCGGATCAGTTCGGCGCTGAGGACCGCAGCGAGCTCCGGATCAGACTCGGCAAGCGGGGCGCTGAAGAACCGCTGCGGACTGGCGGCGGGACGCTGTTCGTTCATGACTAGCCCATGGGCTGATGAGCGCTGACCTGTAGCATGCGGTCCGTGTCGGACAAACGCCTGGGACGCAAATCAGACGGTCGTTCACCGGACATTAGCTATCAGGCCACAGGCTGCCCGCCATGGCCCGAGCCTATCAGCGTGGCATCGATGCGGAGACGGCTGCGTGTCGTGCCCTGGAGCGTGATGGCTGGAGCGTGCTGGCGCAGCGTCTGCGCACCGAGGCCGGCGAAATTGACGTGGTCGCGGCAAGGCCGGACATGCTTGCAATTATCGAGGTGAAGGCGCGACCGACGCTCGCCGACGCGGCGATGGCGCTGGGCCCGAGGCAGCGCGCGCGCCTGCTGGCAGCCGCCGAGATCGTGTTGGCGGAACATCCGGACTGGGCGAGAGCAGGGATGCGGTTCGATCTCATGGTGGTTGATGCCGCAGGCACCGTCCGGCGCATTGCCGATGCGTTCCGGTGGGAGAACTAAGGCCGACGCCAGGGAATAGCCGAATTATCTGGAGTGACCCGCCTGCCTCTCCGCGTCTGTCGGGCGAAGGGCCCAGTATCCACGTCTTGCAGTGCTGGGCCTTGGGAAAGACGTGGACGCCGGGCGGTTCGCGCGGCATGACGGCTGTCACCATTTGCGCCCCGGCATGCGATGACGGAACGCCAGTGCCTCGGCAACGTGCGGCCGCTGCACCACCTTCGCACCGGCCAGATCGGCGATCGTGCGGCCAACGCGCAGCACCCGTGTATACCCGCGTGGTGACAGGCGCAGTTTCTCCATCGCCTGCTCCGCCAGCGCATGGGACTTGGTCGTCATCTCGACGTCGCGGCCGTCGGCCTCGGCATTGCTGGTCGGACCATCCTCGCCGTAGCGCTTCCTTTGCGCTGACCGCGCATGCCCCACGCGTGCAGCAACCGATGCGCTCGGCTCTCCCGGTGGTGCACGCGCCAGTTCGGCAGCCGTCGCCGGTTGCACTTCCACGGTCAGGTCGATCCGGTCCAGCATCGGACCACTGATCCGGTTCTGGTAGTCCTCCGCGCAACGCGGCGCACGCCCGCACTCGCGCGATGCATCGCCGAGATAGCCGCAGCGACAGGGATTTATCGCCGCGACGAGCTGGAAGCGCGCGGGATAGGTTATGTGTGCCGCTGCCCGCGCCACCGTGGTGCGCCCGGTTTCCATCGGCTGGCGCAACGAATCGAGCGTCTGTTTGGGAAATTCCGGTAACTCGTCGAGGAACAGCACGCCGCGATGCGCCAGGCTGATTTCGCCGGGCCTTGCCCTCTGCCCGCCGCCGGTCAGCGCGGCCTGCGACGCCGAGTGGTGCGGCTCGCGGAACGGCGGACGCATCACAAGGCGGCCGCCCACCAGCATGCCGGCCACACTGTGGATCATGCTCACCTCAAGCGCCTCCTTGGGCGTGAGGTCGGGCAGGAGGCCGGGCATCCGTGCCGCCAGCATCGACTTGCCCGAGCCAGGCGGTCCGATCATCAGCAGGTTGTGGCCGCCGCCGGCAGCAATCTCAACCGCCCGCTTGGCGGTCTCCATCCCTTTGACGTCAGCAAGATCCGGCGAGCGGGCCGTCTCTGCAACACCTGCAGTCTCGGGTGGTGTCAACACCTGGGTGCCACGGAAATGGTTGATCAGCGACAGCAGGTCAGCTGCCGCCAGCACCTCGATCCGACCCGCCCAGGCCGCCTCGCCGCCCTGACTCGCCGGGCAGATCAGACCGAGGTCCAGTGTCGAGGCACCGATCGCTGCAGGCAAAACGCCGGCCACGGGGTTCAATGTTCCATCCAGAGACAGTTCGCCGAGTGCCGCGTAGCCATACAGGTCTTCGCGCGGGACCACCTCCATCGCCGCCAGCACGCCGAGGGTAATGGGAAGGTCGAAATGACTGCCTTCCTTCAGCAGGTTCGCCGGAGCCAGGTTGATCAGCACCCGCCGCGGCGGCAGTGCCAGGCCAATGGCGCTGAGCGCGGCCCGCATCCGTTCACGCGCCTCGCCCACTGCCTTGTCGGGCAGCCCGACCAGCAATAGCGCCGGCGTGCCGCTGGAAATCTGCACCTGGACCTCGACCGGTACCGCCTCGATGCCGGAGAAGGCGAAGGTGCGCACGCGCGCGATGGCGGCGGCGGAGCGGAGCGCTGTCACGGATTGTCGGCCTGGACAGTTGCGGGCGATTCTCCGTCTAGAGAAGGATGATGAAGGTAAAGGTAATGCGGCACCTCGTCGGACAGCCGGGCGTCCCCATGTGACGCAAATGCGTCCGATGTTAATACTTGCCCTGTTGCTGGTGGGCGGACTGGCCGGCACCTGTCAGGCCGCGCAGCGCCGCATCCAGTTCAGTCCGCCGGCGAGCGAAGTCGCCTTCCGCGCCTATGGCCTTGGCATGCTGCCGATCGACTCCAGATTTGCCCAATTTACCGGTTCGCTCACCTACGACCCTGACGACCCCGCGTCCTGCCGGGTGGAACTGCAGGTCCAGGTGGCCAGCCTGGTCACCGATGATCCGTCGCTGCGCAGCACCATCGTCGGACCGGAATTCATGGACGCCGCCAGGTTTCCCGCGCTCACCTATGCGGGGACCTGCGCAGCGAAGGGCCTCGCAGGCGATCTGGCGATGCACGGCGTCACCCGACCATTCGAGCTGTCACTGACTTGGAGCAAGGATGCCGTGGTGGCGGAAGGGAGGCTGGTTCGTGCCGACTGGGGCATGACGGCGATGTCGGTCCTGGGTGGCCGCACCGTGCGCATACGTGTCACGGTTCCGCTGATGGGACTTTCACGGAATGCGGAGAAGTGAACGGCGCGGCGCTTGACCCTTGGGTTCGCCACACCAATCATTCGCACGCAAACGAACGGCCCGTCTCCGGTCCGGGCATGGTCGGAGGCAGGTGTGACAATCGCTGAACCCCGGGTTGAGGCGCTCGCCAGCTTCCAGGTCGAAGACCATGTGGGTTTCCTGCTGCGTCGGGCTCACCAGCGGCACGTGGCGCTGTTCACCGCGGCTGTGGCGCATGCCGAATTGACGCCGACCCAGTTCACCGCGCTGCTGAAGACGGCGCAGTTGGGTCGGATCACACAGAACCATCTGGGCAGGCTAGCGGCGATGGATCCGGCGACCATCCAAGGCGTGGTGCAGCGGCTGATCGCTCGTGGGTTGATACGCCGCGGGCACGATCCGATGGACCGAAGGACGGCGGTGCTGGAGCCGACCGAGGCGGGCGTTGCGTTGATTACCCGCGTCGTGGCATGCGGCTGGCAGGCGCACGACGCCGCGTTGGCGCCGCTGGCTCCCGAGGAGCGGGTCGAGCTTTTCGCCCTGCTGCGCAAGATGGGCTGAGACCGTGATGGATGCCGCGCCTGCCGCCGATGCAGTGACCCTTGGCTTCGGCTTTGGTTTCGCCGACCTCGCCGCGCGTGAGGGGCTGGTGCGGCTGGATCGGACGTTCCTCGAGCGGCTGGCGGGCGAGGATGCCGCGCTGCATGCACGCCTGCTTGCGGCACGCGCTATGCCGGACGGCGTCGCTGTGTTGGACGAAAGCGAGCTGGTGGTGGCACTCGCACCGCATCTCGATGCGTTTGTCGCTGCGCTGTTCGCCATTGAGGCGGAGACTTTAGCGCTGGCGCGTGAAACCGCCGAGCTCGATCCGATCCATGCCTGCAAACGCCTGTTCGTGCAGCGCCAGGCGGTGAAGCGATACCCCGATCCGCCGAGCTTCGACGGAACCTCGTTGCGCGCGGCACTCGAAGCGCTGTTCGGTGAGGCGCTGACCGAGCGTGCGTTCGCCGAACACGTCGCCGCTTGGGAAACGGCGGACGACACCGAACAGCTCGATATCGCTTTGCGCTATGCCGCCTGGGCGACACTGACCGAGGCCGGCCGCGCGGCGCATCCTGGCAACACGCTGTTCCGCGTGCCGCATCGGCTCGACTATCAGCATCTGGTTCCGGTTGAGACCATCGAACGTGACGGCGTCACGATGCTGCGCCTGTCGGAGGACCACTGGCGCCCACGCGATGGGTTCGCGCTGACCGATGTCGGGATGAACACGCAGCAGGCGCTGGATCAGGTCAACTACTGCATCTGGTGCCACACGCAGGGGAAGGATTCCTGCCGCCACGGACTGAAGGATCGCAAGACCGGAGCATTCCAGAAGTCGCCGTTCGGCGTGACACTGGCCGGTTGTCCGCTGGACGAGAAGGTCAGCGAAATGCACACGCTGCGCGCGCAGGGCAGTGCGATCGGTGCCTTTGCGATCATCGCCATCGACAACCCGATGATGGCCGCAACCGGCCATCGTATCTGCAACGACTGCATGAAGGCGTGTATCTATCAGCGGCAGGATCCGGTCGATATTCCGCAGGCCGAGACGCGGGTGCTGAAGGACGTGCTCGGTCTGCCCTGGGGCTTTGAGATATACGCGCTGCTGACGCGGTGGAATCCGCTCGACATCCGACGCCCGCTGCCGCGGCCGGACAGCGGGCGCAAGGTGCTCATCGTCGGTCTCGGTCCCGCCGGCTTCACGCTCGCGCATCATCTGATGAATGACGGCCATACCGTGGTGGCGATCGATGGACTGAAGATCGAACCGCTCGGCTTCGATCCGTCCGCCCCGGTGCGCGACGCGGAGTTGCTGTTCGAGAACCTCGACGATCGCGTGATGGCCGGGTTCGGTGGCGTGGCCGAGTACGGCATCACCGTGCGGTGGAACAAGAACTACCTGAAGCTGGTACGACTGCTGCTGGAGCGGCGGTCGCAGTTTGCGCATTTCGGCGGAATCCGTTTTGGTGGCGGCGCGACTCTCGACATCGACGATGCCTGGGAGATGGGGTTCGACCACATCGCCCTGTGCATGGGTGCGGGCAAGCCAACCGTGCTAGACATACCGAACGGGCTGGCGCGGGGCGTACGCGCGGCATCGGATTTCCTGATGGCGCTGCAGCTGACCGGCGCGGCGAAGTTTTCTTCCATTGCCAATCTGCAGGTCCGCCTGCCCGTCGTCGTCATCGGCGGCGGCCTGACGGCGATCGATACCGCCACCGAGAGCCTCGCCTATTACGTCCGCCAGGTGGAGAAGTTCTCGGCGCGCTACCGCACGCTGGTGGCAGAGCGTGGCGAGACAGCGGTGCGTGCCGCATGGAGTGCCGAGGAAGCGGGGATCGCCGACGAGTTCCTCGCTCATGCGGCAGCGATCGCAACCGAGCGCGACAAAGCAGTGCAGGAGGGCACGGCGCCCCGGCTGGCCCAGCTTCTCGATGAGTGGGGCGGCGCCACGATCGCCTATCGCCGCCGGCTGATCGACAGCCCCTCCTACACGCTGAACCACGAGGAAGTGGCAAAGGCGATGGAGGAGGCGGTGCGCTTCGCCGAAGGCCTGACGCCGCGGGCAGTCGAGGTCGACGAGTTCGGCCATGCCACAGCGCTGCACGTGTCGCGCGCCGATGGTTCGGAGACCGTGCTGCCAGCCCGGGCCATACTGGTTGCCGCCGGCACGCAGCCCAATACGGTGCTGGCGCGGGAGGACGGCCGCATTCAGCTTGACGGGAGATACTTCCAGGCCGTGGACGACACGGGCGCCCCGGTGACCGTTGTGCGCGGCCTCGCCAAGCCGGACGCGACCCATGTCCTGATGCACCGTGCCGACAACAACTGTTTCATCAGTTTCTTCGGCGACCTGCATCCCAGCTTCTTTGGCAACGTCGTCAAGGCTATGGGGGGTGCCAAGCGTGGCTATCCGGTCGTTTCCCGAACGCTGGCCGCGCAGGAGGCCACGCCGGTCACCGGTGCCGAACTGATCGAGCGGTGTCGGCGCGACCTGGTACCCACAGGTACACGCAGTGCATCGGCTGACGCCCAACATCGTCGAGGTCGTCGTGCATGCGCCCGCCCAGGCGCGTGCGTTTCGGCCGGGACAGTTCTACCGGTTGCAGAACTACGAAATGCTGGCTCCGCGCGTCGCGGAAGTCGGCATTGCGACTGTGCTGGCGATGGAAGGCCTGGCGATGACCGGTGCCTGGACTGATCCGGAACTTGGTCTGGTGTCGGTGATCGTGCTTGAGATGGGCGGCAGTTCGGACATCTGTGCGCTGCTGAAGCCGGGTGAGCCGGTGGTGCTGATGGGTCCGACCGGCTCGCCGACCGAGATCCATGCGGGCGCGACAGTTGCGCTGGTCGGCGGCGGGCTCGGCAACGCCGTACTGTTCTCAATCGGCGCCGCGCTGCGGGCGGCCGGCTCGCGGGTGATCTATTTCGCTGGCTACAAGCTGATGCGCGACCGCTACAAGGTGGCGGAGATCGAACGCGCCGCCGATGTCATCGTATGGTGCAGCGACGAAGCGCCCGGCTTTGCGCCGACGCGGCCCCAAGATCGCAGCTTCGTCGGCAACATCGTGCAGGGAATGGCGGCGTACGGGACCGAGCTCGGGCTGCCGGAGGCCGACCACATGATCGTCATCGGCTCGGATCGCATGATGAAGGCGCTTGGCGCGGCGCGGCGCGGCCTTCTCGAGCCGCTGTTGAAGCCGGACCACACGGCGATCGGGTCGATCAACTCGCCGATGCAGTGCATGATGAAGGAAGTGTGCGCGCAATGCCTGCAGCCGCAGACCGATCCGGCGACTGGTGAGCGAACTGTCGTGTTCTCCTGCTTCAATCAGGACCAGTCGCTGGACAGGGTGGATTTTGCGGCCCTGCATGAGCGGCTGGCGCAGAACGGCGCGCAGGAGAAACTTACGGCACAGTGGATCGACCGCGCGCTGCGGCGGCTGCACGCGCGTGGTGCGGCGGCCTAGCCCCTCCCCTGGGGGGAGGGGTAGGCTGATGGGTCGCCTGGGGCTACTTCGCCGGCGTCATCTGGCCGCGGATTTCACCACCCTTGTTGGCCGCGGTATGCACGTTCGCATACCACTTGCCGGCCTGCAGGTCCTTCATCTGGTCATCGGTCAGCGTAACCGTGCCTTTGGACGGACTCGGCGGGTTCGTGCCGATCGGCACAACAACCCCGGCATTCGCCCCCGGCTCAGCGGGTCCATGGAAGTGCGCGGCCGTCGCAGGCCCGGTCAGGCCCATATAGGTCATCGTGTAGTTGAGCTGCTTCGTGCTCGTGTTCAGTGTGGCCACCACGTCGCCGCTGCCGGTAGACATGGTGGGCGGCACCTCGGACTTGCCGTTCATTGTCGCCTTGTAGTCGATCATTGCGGCCGAGGCGGTCGACAGACAGCCGACGGTGATGGCGGCGGCCAGAAGTGAAGTCCGGAACATGCATCCCCCTTCTTTGCGTTTCTCGCGCCCGAACCTGTTCGGGGCGATCAGCTTGCTGGAAGACGCGCTGGGAGTCACGGTATTCCATTGCCGGTGTATTGACGGGCCATCCCAGGCTTCAGCGCTGGCGAGACCATCCAGTCCGTGCAGTTGTTGAAGCTTGTGAAAGCCTTTATCAGGTAAACTACCATCCGTGACCTTTCTCACCGATTTCGCAGATCAGGCCGTCATGCTGCCGCTCGCGCTCGCGATCGGCATTGCCCTGCTGGCGCAGGGATGGCGGCGTGGGGCTGCGGCATGGGCGGCAGCGGTCCTGATCACCTTCGCCACGATGCTGGCGTTGAAGGTGGTGTTTCTGGCGTGCTCGGGAAGCTTCGGCACGCCCGATGTCCGTACGCCGAGCGGGCACGTTGCGGCCGCGACCGTGGTGGCCGGGGGGCTTGCCGTGCTGCTGTTGCGCTGGCGTCACGCTGCGCTCCTGGTCGCAGCCATGGCAGCGGCGGTGATCGGAGTTTCGCGACTGGCTCTCCACATGCACTCGCCAGCGGAGGTGATGATCGGCGCGGGTGTCGGTCTCGCCGGCGCGTGGACGCTGTTGCTGCTCGCGGGTCGGCCACCACCGGATCTGAACGGATGGCGCATCGCGGTGATCGCGGTCGCGGTGATCGGTACTCTTCCACGGTCTGCACCTGCCCGCCGAGGCCCATATCCGCGGCTCCGCCTGGCGGCTGGCGCATATGCTTTCGGTTTGTCAGTCGCCCGGTGCGCGATTATAGACATCGTCCAACCGCACAATGTCGTCCTCGCCAAGATAAGCCCCAGACTGCACCTCGATCAGCGCGAGCGGGATTTTACCGGGATTCTCCATCCGGTGCGTGCAGCCCACCGGCAGATAAACGCTCTCGTTCTCGTGCACCATCAGCGTCTCGTTGTCCCGCGTGACCAGCGCGCAGCCGTTCACAACCACCCAATGCTCGGCACGATGAAAATGCCGCTGCAACGACAGCTTGCCGCCTGGTGACACCACGATGCGCTTGACCTGGAAGCGGTTGCCCTGGATCAGGCTTTCGAAGAACCCCCACGGTCGATACACACGATTGTGTGCAACTGCTTCGTGGCGGCCGGCTGCCTTCAGCCGATCCACCACCGTCTTCACGTCCTGCGCATGGTCGCGGTGCATCGCCAGCACCGCATCCTCGGTCACCACGACCACCGCGTCTTCCAACCCGACGACGGCGGCCACCATGCCGTCGCTGCGGACGTAGCAGTTGCGCGCGCCCTCCAACAGGACGTCGCCGACCGCAACGTTGCCGGCCGCGTCCTTGCGCCCCAGTTCCCACAGCGCGCTCCAGCTTCCGACGTCCGACCAACCGATGTCGGCAGGCACAACCGCCGCGCGGCTGGTATGTTCTGCCACCGCGTAATCGAGGCTGATCGAGGGGCTGGCGGTGAATGCCTCGACACTCAGGCGGATGAAATCCAGGTCGGTCTGGCGTTCAGCGACCGCGCGTCGCACCGTGTTGAGCACCTCGGGCGCATGGACCTCCAGTTCCTCAAGCAATGTTCGCGCCGTGAACACAAACATCCCCGAGTTCCACAGGTGCTTTCCGTCGGTCGCCAGGAGGGCCGCATTCGCGGCATCCGGCTTCTCGACGAACCGCGCGACCGCATAAGCGCCCGGCGCATCGTCGAGTGCGGCGCCAACAGCGATGTAGCCGTAGCCGGTCTCCGGCGCGGTCGGGCGCATGCCGAAGGTGACAAACCGCCCGGCGCGCGCGGCCTCGGTCGCGACGGCAAGGCTTTTGTGCAGCGCCGCCGTGTCGGCAACGGCGTGGTCAGCGGCGAGCAGCCACAGCACGGCGTCGGGATCGTCTTCCGCGACCAGGACGGCGGCGGCGGCTATCGCGGGAGCGCTGTTGCGGCCGACCGGCTCCAGCAGAATGCGCGGCGAGGCGATGCCTGCCGCTCGGAGCTGCTCGGCGATCAGAAAGCGGTGCCCCTGATTGCATACGATGATCGGGGGCGTGAAGCGCTCGCCATGCGCGCGAAGCGCGGTTTCCTGCAACAGCGTGCGATCGGAGATGAGCGGCCAAAGCTGTTTAGGGAAGCTTTCGCGCGAGACCGGCCAGAGCCGGGTCCCGGAGCCGCCGGAGAGGATCACCGGGATGATGGCGGGTGAGTCGGTCATTTGCGGGGAGTGTGCCTCAAGACAGGGATGGTTCTCCAGCCCGGCGCGCGGTGCGCAAGAGATTTTTCCGTCCATGACCTTGGCTCCACGATCCGCGCCTGCGGGCCGTGGCGTCGGCGGGGCTGGACGTCGCTTCGTTCCGTTGGGAACCGTTGCCTCAACCTGCTACGCTCCCTGCAATCCCACCGCCCGGAGGAACGCACCCATGGACAACAGGCCGCAACCCGGCGACGTCACCGATCGCAACCTTGCCCTCGAACTCGTGCGCGTCACCGAGGCCGCAGCACTTGCCGCCTCGCGCTGGATCGGCCTCGGCAAGAAGAACGAAGCCGACGGCGCCGCAGTCGAGGCCATGCGCCGCGCTTTTGACCAGGTCGCTATCTCCGGCACCGTGGTGATCGGCGAAGGCGAGATGGATGAGGCACCGATGCTGTATATCGGTGAGACGGTCGGCGCCGGCGGACCGCCAATGGACATAGCCGTCGATCCGCTGGAAGGCACCACACTCACCTCCAAGGGCGGCCCCAGCGCGCTCGCGGTCGTGGCACTGGCCGAACACGGCAATTTCCTGCACGCGCCGGACATCTACATGGACAAGATCGCCATCGGTGGCGGTCTCCCCGACGGCGTGGTCGATCTCGACGCAGCGGTCGGCAAGAACTTGCGCGAACTTGCCAAGGCCAAGCAATGCGAGGTGTCGGACCTGATGGCCTGCATCCTCGACCGCGACCGCCACAAGGAACTGATCGCCAAGGTGCGCGAGGCCGGCGCGCGTATCATGCTGATCAGTGACGGCGATATTACCGGCGTCGTCGCCACCGCTACGCCCAACTCGGAGATCGACATCTATCTTGGCTCCGGTGGCGCGCCGGAGGGTGTGCTGGCCGCTGCGGCATTGCGCTGCATCGGCGGGCAGATGCAGGGAAGACTGATGTTCGAGAACGACGAACAGGTGCAGCGCGTGCGTGAGATGGGGCACAACGATCCGAAGCGGAAGTTCACGCTGGAGGAGATGGCGAAGGGCGACGTGATGTTCGCCTGCACGGGCGTCACATCGGGCACGATGCTCCGCGGTGTAAAGCGCTTCGGCCACGGCGCGCTGACGCATTCGATGGTGATGCGCTCCAAGTCCGGTACCGTGCGCTTCGTCGAGGCACACCATAACTTCCAGACCAAGACCTGGGTGCGGAACTAGGAGATTGGCGCCGCGGATGAATGCGGGTACACGCCGACTGGGTCCGTTTGCCTATGGGCCTTCTGTCTGCGGGCTGCGTTCGTCCGCGGTTGCATCATGAGCGACTGCGTTCTCGGCGTCGGTCGCAGCCTGAGCGGCAGGCGTTGGGTGTGGCGCAACGGCGAGGACCGCATCGGTCTCGGCATTGCCCAACGTTTGGGCGTGCCGGAAATCGTCGGCCGCCTGCTCGCCGCGCGTGGCATCGACATCGATTCCGCGCGGCACTTCCTCGATCCCACGTTGCGCGCGTTATTGCCTGATCCTTCTGTCCTGATCGATATGGACATCGCGGCGGATCGCCTCGCCTATGCGGTGCAGCATGGCGAGACTGTCGGGGTGTTCGGCGATTACGATGTGGATGGCGCGTGCAGCGCGGCGTTGATGGTCACGTTGCTGCGGCACCTTGGCTGCGAGGTCGTGCACCACGTGCCGGATCGCATGATGGAGGGCTACGGCCCCAACGGCCCCGCACTGCACTCGCTGGTGCTGCGTGGCGCGAGCCTGATCGTCTGCGTCGACTGCGGCACGGCGGCGGCCGACGCACTCGGCTTTATTGCCGGCGACGCCGATATCGTCGTGCTGGATCACCACAAGGCGGAAGGTCCAACGCCAGCCATCACCGCCACGGTCAATCCGAACCGGCTGGAATGTACCTCCGGCCTGTCCTTGCTGTGCGCCGCCGCGGTCGCGTTCCTCGCCGCGGTGGCAACGGTGCGCACGTTGCGCCGCCAGGGATTTTTCAACGCACGCAAGGAGCCGGACCTGATCGGCCTGCTCGACCTCGTTGCACTGGCAACGGTATGCGACGTGATGCCGCTGACCGGCGTCAATCGGGCGCTGGTGTGCCAGGGGCTGAAGGTGATGGCTCGCCGCGCCCGACCGGGTGTCGCAGCGCTGCTTGACGTGGCGCAAACACGCGATCGCCCGACCGCGAGCACCTGTGGCTTCGCGCTTGGCCCTCGCATCAACGCCGCGGGGCGCATAGCCGAGGCTGATCTTGGGCTGCGCATGCTGTTGTGTGACGATCCCGTTGAGGCGGCGTCGCTCGCCGCCACGCTCGATGCGGTGAACCGGCAACGCCAGGAAGTTGAGGTGGCAATCCTGGACGATGCGCTGCGTGCCGCAGAGATCCAGGCGGGGCAGGGGCATGCGGTGCTGGTGGTCAGCGGTCCGGCCTGGCATCCCGGCGTGGTTGGCATTGTCGCCGGCCGGATCAAGGAGCGCTTCAACCGCCCGGCCTGCGTTGCCGGCGTGGCTGACAATCTGGCGAAGGGATCGGGCCGTTCCGTGACCGGCCACGACCTCGGCGCCGCGGTCATCGCCGCGCGCCAGGCCGGTATTCTGCAGACCGGCGGTGGCCATCCGATGGCGGCCGGCTTCTCGCTCGCGCCGGCGCGGTTGCCAGAGTTCCACTCCTTCCTCAACGAGCGACTGGCAGCTGCGGCACTGCTGCCGACCGCGGCTGACCTTTCGGTGGAGGGCACGCTCCAGGTGACTGGCGCTACAACGGAACTCGCGCATCATCTCGCTCAACTTGCGCCGTTTGGTGCGGGCAACGAGGAGCCGACCTTGGTGCTGCAACGTGCGCGTGTCGTGCGCGCCGATCGCGTTGGCCGCGAGGGCACGGCGATCCGCGCATTCGTCGAAGGCGAGGGTGCGGGGCCGCGCCTGAAGGCTCTGCTGTTCCGCGCGCGTGATGGCGCGCTGGCGGACATGTTGCTAGGCGGCAAAGGGTTGCCATTGCATTTCGCCGGCCATTTGCGCGCCGAGGAATGGAACGGCGTGGCCAATCCCGGCTTCGTCATCACCGACATGGCGGCGGCTTGACCCTGAGGTGTGCCCCCGCTACGCACCCTGCGCTTGGGCTTGCCCCCAGAGCCGCGCCGTGCTGTCCCGTTCGTCTAGAGGCCCAGGACACCAGCCTTTCACGTTGGTAACACGGGTTCAAATCCCGTACGGGACGCCAGTGCCGAACAAAACTGGGCACGATTGAGCTTGCCGGGGGCAGCGCGTCTCCGCTGGCGGCTTTCGCCAGGGCGGCCGTTGGGCCGCACAGCCTGATCTCCGTATCGCCGACGACAATCTGCTCCACGAATAGGCGTAGGTAGGTTTAGCAGTCTGCTGAAAAAGGTATCCGGCTCAGGCCGCCACGCAAGTTTAATTCAGAAATCCACCTTGCACCGAACGATTAAATCGGGAGGCGGCCCAACTCGTTTCTTTTCGTTCGAACATTTCGAAGCCGTCGGACTTTTCAGCAGACTGTTAGTCCTACTGCGTCTCTCATTCTACTCGACTGGCCGCTGACGCATCTGTCCGCAACAAGGACATTGCGGCAGAGCGTGCAGCAAAGCGCGCGCGAGGCGGATACGCATCGTGGCGATTGAGTTCGGCATGTGGCGTCGCGAACGCAGCGACAGAGCCTTTGGCTCGATAACCAACGGGGAAAGGCAGGTTGCGTGCCGCGCCAAGTGTGGGGATGTCCTGAGGGGGGAATCGTCTCCTTCTCGGAGATCAGGAATCCGTAGGCTGCGACACAAAAAGTCGCATGATGGTGAAAGCCTCGCCAACCGCGGCCTTCGTAGTGACCGAGACCGAGTTCTTGCTTGAGTTCGAGATAATCTCGCTCGATCCGCCAGCGAAGTTTGGCCTGATCGACCGTACATTCGAGCGAGATGTCGGCGGCCCGTGTGGAAAGCCAGTAGTGATCCGGTTCGGCTTCACCCTTCGGCCACTCGATCAGCAGCCATTGTTCAGCCGCAGGCTCGCTCCGCCTGGCGTCGTCGTGGGCCGGGCGGACTCGCCATCGGGTAAACCGCGAGGTTGGTGGCGTGTTGCTGCCGTCCCGCCAGGTGATTGTCTGCCTCCTTGGGTAGATACAGCCGGTACGCAACCGGCAGGCTTCCCTGATGGGTGGATACCGACAGGCTCACTGCCACTTGCAGTTGTCCTGCTTGCCCACCTGACCGCAGTACTGCCGCGCCACACCGACCGAGTGGCGACCTTTCCTCGGGTCAAGCCCGAGGACAAGCCTTGGGAAATCCTGTGTCGTCGATGATCCGGGCCTGGATCGGCTCGTCAACGGTGATGGACGGCAGGACGGCTTCACGCACACGGCGCAGCATCGCCTGATCGGACCAGGGCGCCTGGGCCAAAAAGTGCAGCAGCGATTGGTGTTGCGCCGCCGTTCGCTCCGGTGCGGTCACCGCCGCCAGCGGTTCGACGCTCTTGCGTCCCTCGGTCCACAGCAGGCCGATGCGGTAGTCCGCGAACGGCCCGACGCGGTCGGCGTGTCCCAGCACAGATGCCAAACTTGCCGTGTACTCAGCGAACCGTGCTTGCGTGCCAGTGTCATTATCGAGATCCACCCAACCCTCCTGGAAGGTATGAATCTCCACCGTTGACCAATCACTCCCGCGTCGTGCCAAACAAAATCGCCGGCCGAGGCGGCCGCTTCGCAACTCAGTAGGATTAGAGGTGGCTGGCCAAATCCGGACAGGTCGATAAGTAGAACTTCTGCCTGGAAGCGGCGAGGATGCCGCGAATCGTTAGATGCCATGACGAGACGAGCACGCCGGAACTCATGCGCTGGCATTCAAGAACAAGGTGGCGCTGGCCGCAATCAAGGGCGAGAAGACGCTGGCCGAGTTGGCGCAGCAGTATGACGTACACCCGAACCAGATCACGGCCTGGAGGGCGCAGGTGATGGACGGTGTTGCCGGGATATTCGGTTCCGGCGCTGCGGACATCGAGGCTTCGCCGGCGGTGGATGTGAAGGTGTTGCACGCCAAGGCTTGTCCTTGGGCTTGACCCGAGGATTGGCGAGCTAACGCTGGAGGTCGAATTTTTTGGCCGGTGCGCTCGGCAAAGCCGGCGTGCTAGCGCAAAGCGATGATCGACCGGAACCATGATCTGCCGCTGGTGCGGCAGGCGGAGTTGCTGCGGCTCCACCGCAGCAATCTCTACTACGAACCGCGACCCGTGCCGGCAACCGAGCTTGCCATCACGCGCCGGATCGACGAGTTGCATCTGGAGTATCCGTTCGCGGGCAGCCGGATGCTGCGCGATCTTCTCCGCGGCGAAGACATCGCGATCGGCCGGGAGCTGGTGGCGACGAGATGCGGCGCATGTGTATTGAGGCGCTGTATCGCCGGCCGAACACGTCCAAACTGGCAGATGGGCACAAGATCAATCCGTATCTGCTGCACGGCCTGGCGGTGGAGCGGCCGAACCAGGTGTGGGCGATGGACATCACCTACGTTCCGATGGCGCGGGGCTTTGGTTATCCGGCGGCGGTGATCGACTGGTTCAGCCGGCGGGTCCTGGCGTGGCGGCTGTCGATCACCACGCAGGAGGCGCGCCGGTCGACCGGAGATCTTCAACGCCGACCACGGCCCGCCAGTTCACCAGCGCCGCATTCACCGGCCTGTTGCTGGACAGCGCCATAGCGATCAGCATGGACGGCCGCTGTTCATGGCGCGACAAAGTCTTTGTCGAGTGGCTGTGGCGCTCGGTCAAATACGAAGAGGTGTATCAGAGGTGGCTGGGCGAATCTGCACAGGGCGTTAAGTGGATTTTCTGCCTGAGCGCGGCGAGGATTGCCGCGGATCAGGAGCAGACATGTCGAGGAGAACCCGACGGAACCACAGCGCTGCGATCAAGGGCGAGAAGACGCTGGCGGAGCTGGCGCAGCTGTATGATGTGCATCCGACGCAGGTGACTGCCTGGAAGGCGCAGTTGCTTGAGGGCGCGCCGGGGTTATTTGGCTCTGGCGGCACGGCCAAGGACAGCATACCGAGCGTGGACCTGAAGACGTTGCATGTGAAGATCGGCGAATTGGCGCTGGAGAACGATTTTTTGTCCGGTACGCTCGGCAAGGCCGGGCTGTTGAGCGCAAAGCGATGATCGACCGGGACCATGAGCTGCCGCTGACCCGGCAGGCAGAGCTGCTGCGGCTCAGCCGCGGCAGTCTATATTATCAATCCCGCGCGGTGCCGGCCGCCGATCTGGCGGTGATGCGCCGGATCGACGAACTGCACCTCGACTACCCATTCGCAGGCAGTCGGAAGCTGCGCGATCTGTTGCGCGGCGAGGGCATCTCTATCGGGCGCACGGTCACCGCCCCTGCTCAGCCGATGGCGTGTTGTCTTGCCGGATGAAGCGGGCACTGGGCTGACGCCGCACAGTGCGGCGAAGCTGGCTTCCGAACGCAAGCGCTGCACGTTGTCGCCGGCTGTCAGGAGCAACTGCGCGGCGAATTCATGGCCGATCGAATTCCGTGCCACCAAGTTGGGTGCGAGTTCATCGACGATGGCAACGATCATGACGTCGAGATCCGCGATCTCGCCATGCAGTTCGAGATAGCGCCGCCCAAGGGATTTCAGGGTAATCCGGTAGGCCGAGGTTACGTTGCGGTAATCGGTCAATTCCGGCCGCCAGGCTGCCAGGGTCCGGATGAGCTGCATGCGCGTCATTTTGCGCAGTAGCTCTCGCAACTCGTCGGGCGCGCAGACGATCGTGTTCTGGATCATCTGCAGGGCGACCCGTCGGGCGGCGACGGCAGTCTTGCGGCAGGCCTTGAGCACGCGCAGAGATTCGATCATGCCGTTGCGGCTTTTGGGCGTGACGGTGCGCTTGCCGGCAAACGCTGCGTGGGCCGCGTTCTGCGCGTCAAGATCGTCGTTTTTCCCGCGCTTACGACGATCCTGCTTGTCCGGCGTCGTGACCTCAAGGACTTCGATGCCGGCCTTCTGCATGTAACGCAGCTGTCCTGCACCGTAGGTGCCGGTCACCTCAATACCGACACGCTGGAGCGATCCAAAGGCGCCCATCCAGGCGAGCATCTGCTTGTAGCCGTCCCGGGTTGTCGCGAAGCTCTGGCTTGCCAACACCCGATCCAACTCATCGACAACGGCCGCGACATGAAGATCCTTGTGCGTATCGACGCCGCCGACGATACGACCGACCTCTCTTTACCTTCCATACTGGCTCTCCCGGCTCGGCAAAAAGTTAACGGTTCCACCAGAGCCGGATGCTGGACAGGACAGTAACGCGACAGAACGTCAGGCCCTTCTTGGGTCACACGCATCTGTGAGGTGAAACCTCGCAGCCTGATGTCTCAGCCGCCCGACAGATCCAGGGAAAGACGCAACGGTCGATCGGTGTTCGGGTCAAGGCGACTGAGGGCACCCTGCTGTGTCGGCGATGCTCAGGCCATTCATCGCTTTGCCGCGACGGATCGTCGGAGCCTGCCGACGCCGTCATTCTTACTGTCGGTGTTGAAATTGCCGGCTTGCCGTACCTGACAAGCGCTGCTTCGAGCGCGTCGAGGCAGAACGCGACCTCCAGCGTGATGGAAACCTGCCAGGAGAGCACCCGCCGGCTAAACCAGTCCACCACAGCAGCCAGATAGACAAAGCCGCGTGCCATCGGAATGTAGGTGATGTCCATGGCCCACACCTGGTTCGCTCGATCCACCGCCAGGCCGCGCAGCAGATACGGGAAGATCTTGTGCCCATCTGCCGGTCTTGAGGTATGCGGCCGGCGATAGAGCGCCTCGATCCCCATTCGCAGCATCATGGACGCAACCCGTTCCCGCCCGATAGAGATGCCCTCGCCGCGCAACAGATCGCGCAGCTTCCGACTGCCTGCGAATGGGTAGTCGAGGTGCAGTTCGTCGATCCGGCGCATCACCGCCAGATCGGCGGCCGGCACCGCGCGGGGTTGAAATATAGACTGCCGCGGCTGAGCCCCAGCAGATCAGCCTGCCGGATCAACGGCAGCTCATGGTCCCGGTCGATCATCGCTTTGCGCTCAACAGCCCGGCCTTGCCGAGCGCACCGGACAAAAAATCGTTCTCCAGCGCCAGTTCGCCGATCTTCGCATGCAACGTCTTCAGGTCCACGCTCGGTATGCTGTCCTTGGCCGTGCCGCCAGAGCCAAATAACCCCGGCGCGCCCTCAAGCAACTGCGCCTTCCAGGCAGTCACCTGCGTCGGATGCACATCATACAGCTGCGCCAGCTCCGCCAGCGTCTTCTCGCCCTTGATCGCAGCGCTGTGGTTCCGTCGGGTTCTCCTCGACATGTCTGCTCCTGATCCGCGGCAATCCTCGCCGCGCTCAGGCAGAAAATCCACTTAACGCCCTGTGCAGATTCGCCCAGCCACCTGACAACGGCAATGCTACAATATCAATCGGCATAACTCCACTTATCGATGACGAAACATCGTCTCGACGAAGCCAGCCACTTCTGTTGCGGCGATCACGCAACGCTACTAAAGCCATTCGAAAGCAATCGGCAGTATAAGGGCCGAGGCCTGCTGCATCCAAGACGGTTCTGCACGCTCCGTCCAGGACGATTGGGCATTTGCATGAATACAATTTTGGCCACTGGCCCAACTCCGACAAAATCCTACGGGGGCGCCCGCCTGCATCGAATCCGCACGGCCAAAGGATACGAATTTGTGGTCCGAGTTCTCGGCAGCGGCTGGTTCTTAACACTTGCCCTGGTCGCGACACAGAGGACTTATGGTTATGCGACGGCCATGAAGTCGGCGACTTCGGTCCGGCCGCCTGGCCCTCGCTCCTTGCGAGCTTGTGTTTGGTCCAGTTTTATCTGGCGCTCTGGGGGTTAATAATCCTCCGACCTTCACCAGCGGCTTGTGATGACGGCGTGCTGCCGTCTTTCACCGCATTCGTCGGCACCTACCTCCCTTGGACAATTGTCCTTTTTGTGCCCGCTGGCGCTTCCTCTAGCCAAAATCTGGCGTCGGCGGCGTTGCTCCTAATTGGCTCCGTACTGATGATCGTCGTCATTTTCCATCTGGGCCGCTCCTTTAGCATCGTTCCACAGGCCCGGACATTAGTACGGACGGGACCCTACAAATTCGTTAGAAATCCGCTCTATCTCGCCGAAGAAGTCGCTTTGCTGGGCACACTGTTGCAGTTCTATTCCCCTGCAACGCTGGCAGTGTTCCTGCTTCACGGCGCGCTGCAGGTTCGCCGGATATTCTATGAGGAAAACCTCCTACGCCTGACGTTTCCAGACTATGCGCACTATGCGGCATCTACATCACGGTTGATACCATATATTTGGTAGCGCGGTGATATGAAAGCCGGGCATTGTCGTTCTTTCAGGCCGTCAGCTTTCGGCCGGCCCGTCTACTCTCTAGGCGCGGCGAGGTACGATCGAGATAGATTGAATACGATAGCAAGCTTCGGATACAGCGGTATTCGCGAATGTTCAATTTTACTACGAAAACTAAAAAGATTTACCGGCCATTATAGGTTTATGGCTCAATTTAGATCTGTAGAGGTTGCGCTCGCCCTTCAGTGGTACAGAGCGCCAGAACAGCTCTGGGGCAAAACCACGCGCCCCTCACTGGATCACTCGTAACGAAGGACAATCAAGCATGTTTAATTGCACCAGCACACTCACAGAGCGCGTAAAGGCCGGGCTCATGCTTCTGAGAGCTGACCGCAAAGGCGTCACCGCTCTGGAATACGGCATTCTAGCCGGTCTTATCGCGTGTGTTATCATTGCCGCCGCCACAACCCTGGGCACCGATATTAGTGCTTTGTTCGGCAGGATCGGCACCGCAGTTGGAGGGGTCACTGCACCCTAACGCTACATAGTCGAGTGGTCGTGCCGGCCGAGGTCTCTAGTGCCCTTGCGCTTGCGATACTCGTGTTCCTCGTGATGGCCGCGTGGCGTGATATCGCCACGCGAACCATCCCGGACACAATCGGACTACTGCTATTGGCGACAAGCGCGTTAATGCGAATCCGTGATGGTCCCTTAGCCCTCGCTCTGTCTGCCGGAATTGCAATGATGCTCTTCGCGCTACTGCTGATCGCCTATGCGCGGGGGCTGCTCGGTGGCGGAGATGTGAAGCTCATGACAGCGATCACCGTCGGGCTGTCTCCGTTCGACTGCTACCGCTTCGTTATGGCCACAGCCCTCGCGGGTGGTCTGTTGGGAATTGCCTATCTTCTGTTGTCGCGCCGATTAAGGGGTCACTACAAAGCAAACCGCACATCATTACTTAACCGGGTTGGTGCTATTGAATGCTGGCGCATCCGCCGACGCGCTTCACTCCCTTATGGGGTCGCGATCGCTGCCGGAGGAGCCTTTGTGCTGCTGCGCTCTGGGAGCTTCTGAACAATGCCGTTGCGCTTTCTTTTGGTCGGCCTCCTCCTATTAGCCGCCCTGGGTTTGGGCCTCGTCGGGTATCAAGCGACGAGGCCCGCCACGGTGGTGACCATTGCCGCTCCCGTACCGCCACCGCCACCGCTTACCGTCGATGTACTGGTCGCCGCACGCAGCCTGCCTGCTGGTACCTTGATGAAGGAAGAGGACTTCACACCACGTGCGGTACCGTCGGCCGACGTTCCGCAGAACGCTCTGACGAATAGCCCAGAGGTCAGAATTGGCCTCCGTGGCGCTTTGCTGCGCCGCTACCTGGATTCGGGGAGTGTTCTCATGGTGCGCGACGTGCTGCACCCGAGAGATCGTGGCTTCCTCGCCGCAGTGCTGGCACCAGGGGCACGCGCCATCTCTATCGGCGTCGACGCCATCACTGGAAATGGTGGCTTGATCTGGCCAGGTGATCGGGTCGACGTGATCCTGACGCAAGAGCTGAATGAGAAGGATGCGTCAGTGACGCGGCGTATTGTTGGTGAAGCGGTACTAAATGACGTGCGGGTCGTAGCCGTCGACCAAAGCATCGCTCAGGGCGCCGTTGCCACTGGCGATAATGCCACAGGCCGCGTAGCGCATACCGTCACACTGGAAGTGACACTACAACAGGCGGAACGGACTGCCGTGGCGGACCGTCTCGGAAGAATAACTCTGGCAATTCGGTCGGCGGACGGGGAGATGAACGCGACCGGCCATGGCACATTGGTTTACGGCGGTGACGTCTCCGCCGCACTCACCGATGGCGGGGCAGCGGCGCCTCCTCGCATGCGGGTGATCGAAGGCAAGGACGCCCGCGACGTGACGTTCCAATGACCGACAAGATCTCGTCGCTTCATGACAGGTCCAGCCGATGTTAGAAGACAGCCCCGATACCAAAGTTCCCTCCCCCCACGCAGGGCCAGTAAGGGACTCATCGCTGGCAAGGACACTGCTCCTCGCGTTTGCGGCCGATGATGAGACGGAGGCCGCCTTGCGCGCAGGGCTTCTCAATGCCACGAATGATATTGAAATTCGCCGTGGAACGATCCTGCATGCCATCAAGCACTTAGCCAAGGTGCCAACGCCGCGAACGTTGATCGTGGACATCTCGGGCGTATCAAATCCGTTGTATGAGTTAACCAACCTTGCCCAGGTCTGCACGCCGGACGTTACTGTCCTGGTCATTGGAGAATATGCCGACCTCGGCCTCTATCGCCACCTGACCCGTGACTTGGCGATCGCCGAATACGCGCACAAGCCGTTGACGCGTGACCGAGTTGCGCGTCTGTTCGTGCCACACGTCGCCGGCATCTCGGCGGATACCAGTGAGTCGCACGGCGGTAGTGTGATCGCAGTGTGCGGCGCACGGGGGGGTGTCGGTACGACCACCGTGGCGGTCAATCTGGCACTACAGCTTACCAATGCCACTCATGGTCATGTTGCCTTGCTCGATCTTCATTTGCAGCAGGGCACCACGGCTCTCATGCTTGGTGTAAAACCGGCCGGCGGACTGCGCATCGCACTTGAACAGCCGGAGCGCGCGGACGCCCTATTTCTAGACCGCGTCTGCGTAGAAATCAATACGCGGTTGCGTCTGATCGCGGCCGAGGAGCCGCTCAACGGGACACTGTCGCCTACCCCAGACGGAATTCGGCGCGTACTGGACCTGCTGCGCCGGCGGTTCAACTACATTGTCATAGACATGCCAATGCCAACTAGCCTCGCCGCAATGCAGGCGTTGCGCGCTGCGCGTCACCTGCTGGTAGTGATGGCGCCTGATCTCGTCAGCATCCGCGACACGGACCGTATGCGTCAGTTGGCAACAGACGTCGGCAACGCTCAAGTGAGCACCGTGCTGAACCGGATCGGCATGCAGGGCGGCCTGAAGTTTCTCATGATCGAACAGGGCCTCGGTGCCAAGCCGACCGTCCAGATACCAGACCTTGGCAAGCAGTTGGGGCGGGCAGCAAATCTGGGAAAGCCTGCTCTGGGGGAATGCCAGGCCTTCGGAAAGGCAATGGCCTTGCTAGCCCTCGAAGTGTCTGGAGTAACCATAAGTCAGCCGCCGCGCGCAGGCACTCGGTCGCTCTTCGGCCTGAGATTCGGCCGATGAAATCGTTCGGTCGTCGCCCAGCAGAAGCACCGCTGGTTGAGTTTGCCCCTCGACCACATCCGGTGGCTGCCACAGCGGCGCCAGATATCGGTCTTCGCCTCCGGTTGCGCGCCAAGATTATGGATCGGCTCGATTCGGGCGTCATCGCCACGATGTCTCCCGATGCCCTGCGAGTCGAACTGGAGCCGGTCATCCACCAGATAGCAGATGAGGAGAAAGTCCAGTTTTCGGCGCTGGATCAGGCGCAACTGGCACAGGACCTGACCGATGATATGATCGGATTCGGACCTCTGGAACCGCTACTGCGTGATGATTCCATCAGCGACATCATGGTGAACGGACCCGATACCGTCTTTATCGAGGTTGCTGGCAAGCTTCAAAGATCAGCAGTGCATTTTCGGAATTCGGAGCATGCCGCCATGGTGGCGCAAAAGATGGTAGCCACCATCGGAAGGCGCATCGACGAATCAAGCCCTCTTTGCGACGCGCGTTTGCCGGACGGCAGTCGCGTCAATGTCATTTTCCCCCCATTGGCCCTTGACGGTCCATGCATCTCGATACGAAAGTTTACCAAAAAGAAGCTCGATTTCATTGCTATGGTGAAAAACGGCAGCATGGTCCCTGCTGTAGCGCACTTGCTGGAGATCGCAGCGCGGTGCCGGTGCAACATCATAATCTCCGGCGGGACCGGCTCGGGCAAGACTACCCTGCTGAATGCGCTCAGTCGAATGATATCACCAGACGAACGCATTGTGACAATCGAAGACGCGGCCGAACTGCAACTGCAGCAGCCACACGTGGTGCGGCTCGAGACACGAACTGCCAATCTGGAAGGGCGAGGAGAGATCAACCAGCGAGAGCTCTTACGCAACGCATTGCGTATGCGACCGGACCGTATCATCGTAGGTGAGGTCCGCGGGACCGAAGCTTATGACATGTTGCAAGCCATGAACACCGGCCACGACGGCTCTATCAGCACGGTCCACGCCAATACCACACGCGATGCGATAGGTCGGATCGAGAATATGGTGCAGATGGCGACCGTAAATCTGCCGGCCCGCGCGATCCGTGCGCAGATCGCCGGCGCTATGGATCTAATCATCCAGATCGAACGAATGCGCGACGGTGTACGGCGCGTCACGCAGATCTCTGATGTCTGCGGGATGGAGGGCGACGTCATCACCATGAACGAAGTAGTGACGTTCGAATTCGATCATGAGGACCCAGCCGGAAAGATCGTCGGCCACTACCGCAGCGCGGTCTCACATCCGTCCTTCGAGACCAGACTGACGTACTTTGGACTGGAAAAAGCCTGGATGGAGGCGATGCAAAGCCTGTGACATGCTGAGTTCCCTTACCTCGGCTGTGATCATCTTGCTCCTGGTGGCATCCGGGAGTGCGGTCCTCCTGGTGAGGGACGTCAACGCGAGCCACCTGCGGGAACGGATTGGCGTGGTCCGCTACAGAGGCGATGATCAGGCCCCGGCCAAGCCATTACCCAGCCTCGGCATCCGATCGCCTGATGACCATAGCAATCTGTCGAAACGCCTCATGCAGGCGCTACGGCTAAACCCGGATAACCCGCAGCAAAATGTCCTCGCCTGGAAGGTCGTAATCGCTATCGCCTGCGCCGTGGGCCTGGCGGGCTTCTTCTATGGACGCTCGTTTGTAGGTTGGCCGCTCGCCGCCCTGACGATGCCGGTGGAGATATTTCTCGTAGCCAGAGCCATCTTCGGGTGGGAACGCGCTCGTTACCAGAAGGCGGTGCTCGAGCAACTTCCAGACGTGATGGCGCTGATCTGCCGTGCAGTCGGCGCTGGCATCCCATTGAGCGAGGCGCTGCGCAGCGTGGTGACGGATGCACCGACCCCCTCGCATGAGGCGTTTGTTGACGTAATCAGCGGACTGGCGATTGGGCAGCGCCTTGAAGACGCGCTGTGGAAGCTGTACGAGCGCGTCGGCCTTCCAGAATACGCCTTCTTTGCGGTCACGATCAGCCTGCAGGCGCAAACTGGCGGTAGCCTCGTCGAGACACTTCAGAACCTGCAGGACATAGTTCGTAAGCGTGTGCAGCTTTCGAAGCGCGGCAAGGCGATGGCAGCGGAAGCGCGGTCGTCCGCGATGATCCTGGGAGCATTGCCTTTTGTATTGGGGCTTATTCTTTCCTACATGCAACCAGGTTTTCTCGGTTTCTTTTTTAGCACTCCAGGCGGCAACCATCTATTGCTTGCTGCCTTTGGCCTTCTCGGAACGGGCATCCTGGTTATGCGTCAGCTGATTTGCCGGAGCCTCGCGCCGTGACCCAGCATCTTGTTCTGTTCACTATTGGAGGCTGTGTCCTGGCGTTGGTCGCAGCCGCACTGGTGCTGCTATTCCGTGGAGCTGAGGAGCAGACAATTTCGCGCCGGGTCAGCCGACTACGTCAGGGCGCAGAAGTGGCAACACGAGCGCGCGCACCGAGTATCTTGTCGGCCTTGTTTTCGCTGATGAAGAACCTGGGTAACGCAATGCGTGGGAGGTTGCTGTCCAGTCATGATTTGGGTGCGTTGGCGAAAAGCCTGGCGGCGGCCGGTTTTGAGCCATCGAAAGCAATACCGCTTTTCATGAGCGCGAAGGCAATTTGCCTATTCGGCATACCGGCGCTTGTATATGCGGGGGTCTGTACTTCTTCACTTCGCCATGGGAAAACAGGCACTTTCTGTAGTCCTATCTCTGGTAGTGGGAATGATGTTGCCCAACTGGGTGGTAGGATTCCTCCGCCGGCCTTACCAGGCCGCGCTGCGGCGCGGGCTTCCTGACGCGCTGGACCTTATGGTCGTGTGCGCCGAGGCGGGACTCGGGCTGACATCGACCGTCGCGCGTGTCGCGCAGGAGATGCAGAGATCAAACAGGGCCGTCGCCGTCGAATTCTCTTTGTTTACACATGAGCTGCGCATCATGCCCGACCGCCGGATAGCGCTCGCCAATCTGGCTGAGCGTTCGGGGCAGCCCGCGTTGAAGCGTCTCGCAGGGACCCTCGCCCAGACCCTGAAGTACGGCACGCCGCTTGCCCAGGGGTTGTGTACGCTTGCGGCTGAGATGCGTAACGATCGAATGATCCAATTTGAGGAGCGGGCAGGCAAGCTTCCAGCACTGCTCGTGTTGCCAATGATGGTATTCATCATGCCGTGTATTTTTATCATTGTAATGGGGAAGCCGGTCAGTCAGCTCGTCGGCGCACTTGGAAGCATGTCTCACTGATCGGTGGTCGGATCTATGGTGTCATAGGCGCGGCACGGCTGTCCGACGCAGATGACTTGAGAGCCCCGGTCAGTGCCGAAAGATCGCCATCCGTCGCGCGGTCACCCAACAACTGTCGGGAATGCTCGATATCACCGGTGGCGGCATAGAGGATCCCCAGGTTCACCTTGAGCCTTGGCGGCGATGTCTCAGCATCCTGCATAGGCGAGAGGGTCTCTAGCGCCTGTCCGATGCGACCCTCCAACATCATCGAAATGGCTAGATTGTTTCTGACGGCCGGATCATTGGGTAAAGTTGCGAGCACCTGCCGATAGATCGCTTGCGCCTCTGGATGCTGACCCTGCAAATCGAGTGCCACGGCCTTGTCGGCTAATGCACGCATATCCGCTGGGTTGACCACCAATACTTGGTCGAATTGGGCAATGGCCTGAGCCGGCTGTCCCGCTACGAGGTTGACGAGTGCCAATGCCCGGATCAGATCCGGCTGGTTGTGGTTTGTGCGCAGCCGTTCCGTCAGCAGCTGTCGTGCCTCCGTGATTTTGCCGTACCTGGCGAGGGCGTCGGCACAGCGCAGCTGCAAGCCAATATTGGACGGTTCGCTTGCCGCCGCGGCGCTGTACTTTGATATTGCAAGCCCGCTGTCACCAGATGCGTCGGCGGCCTCAGCCACCTGCAATTGCGCGTCTGCAGTCAGTGTGGGCGCGTGAATATTGGTTGATCCGCAGCCTGTCAGAGCGCCGCACGCTCCGACCGCCAGACTGAGGACCAATTTGGGTAACCAGCGCATGACGTCGATCCTTCTGTGGTGCTACTGGGCCGCACCTGGATTGGCAGCCCCCTGCTGTGTCGGCTCGCTGACGACGTTGACCGAGGCAGCATTCAGATCCGGCAGGGGATAGCGCTTGCCGGCGAGTAGCCGCGCGACCGGCGGCGCAGCTTCGGCCCCAGAACTCGTGCCCTGCCCCGTGCCTTCAACCAGGTCATGCGGGTTGGCCACCATGGTTCGCAGGTTCGCGTCGTTGACTCCGGTCGGGTTGTAGGTCCCGGGCCGTTTATAGGGGTCGGTCAGGTCATAGGATGAACACCCCGTGGCGAGCACCGCGACCATAAGCCAATTGAAACGGCGCATGTGGCACCTCACTCCAGGATGAAGCCGGCATCGAGCGGCGGCGTGCCAGCTGGGCCCGGAGCTAGCTGGCGGCCAAGCAGGATCCGGTCCAGATCGGTCGCCGGTCTAAAGCCGTCAACTGGCGTCCGCAGCGCAGTCGGGCTGGAGGCAGGCTGCACCACGTATGGTGTAACGATGATCACCAACTCGCTCTCGCCTCGCTGGAAATCATTAGATTTGAACAGCGCACCGATCACTGGGACCTCCCCAATCCACGGCAAGGCGTTCGTCTGGTCGAGGGTGGTCTTCTGCAGCAGCCCCGCAATTGCGAAGCTCTGCCCGCTGCCCAGCTCGACTGTTGTTTCGGCACGCCGCACTGTTAGTGCGGGAATCGTCAATGTGCCGGTGGCCAAGGGCACGCTGACTGCGCCATTCGTGCTGAGCTCGCTGACCTCAGGCCGGACACGCAAGTTGACGCGGGTCGGGGACATCACGGTTGGGACCACCGCCAGGCTGATGCCGAACGTCTTGAACTCGACTGTAATGGTGGTCGTTCCGTTGCTGGTGTTGCCGGCGATCGGGATCGGAAATTCGCCGCCGGCAAGGAAACTTGCGGTTTCGCCGGACAGGGCCGTCAGATTGGGCTCCGCCAGGATGGTTATGAGCTGATCGCCGGCCAGCGCATCAATGATGTTGTTGACGTCCCACAGCTTGTTCCCCGAGGTAAATCCTGCGCCAAGCTGATTGGCTGCGGCGGTGGAGCCCGTCAGCGGCGCGAGGCCAAGTGGCAGCAACGGCGTGATTGTGCCGCTGGCGGCGGCGCCGGTCAGCAACCCAAAGCGCCAGCCTGGACCGTTACCGAGCGCCTGCCAGTTAAATCCTAGCTGACGCGTGACCGAGCGGCTGATCTCCGCGATGCGGACTCGGACGTTGACCTGGATGGCCCCCAGCACGGTCAGATTGTCCACCACTCCACCTTTCTCGCCGACATATCCGCGGGCGATTGCCTCAGCTTGCTGAGCGGCCGCAGCGTTCGGCACGGTCCCGGTGAGGATCGCATCGGTCTCCGCCGCGTGGACACGCACGCCCGAAGCACCCTGTACGGTCTGCACGATGGCTGCCTGGGTAGCCAGCGCCGTCGCCGATGTGACGGTCCCGGCGGCGGTGGTCGGGGAGGCAGTAGGAGACCGGCCTCCGCTACCAGCGGTGACCGTTACGTCATACTGCACGATTGCAGCGCCCGCCTCCGTCGCAGCAATCACCGTTGTCCGGCCTGGCGCTACACCCATTAGAAATAGGCTGGTCGGCGAGGCCGGTTGCACACGCGCGATCGCGGGCTCTGCTGACAGGACGGTGGCCGCTGGCTGCGGCAAACGTAAAAGTACGCCAGTCCCGGCCTGTACTGAAATTGGCTGACTTTGCGTGGCCTTAGATAGACTCCCGACCGGGACAGGCGATTCAGGTGTAGGCGCGGGTTGCGCCGTTTGCGCCACAGCGTCAGACGGCTTCGCTAATGTGCTGAGTGTCGTTGCGGGTTGGGACTCGGCCGGGCCGCGGCTCGGCACGTGCTGCGCCTGGACACTTGTGGGCCCACACAGCAGAATCGCGCAAAGCAGGCGGACGCAGAATCTCATGAGCGCAACCCATCGCTGGTCGCTCTCCCGAACTCTAATAGGGCGCCTACCCTAACAAGCGCCCACTGACTGTCGGCCAGGTCGGCAATGGCGCAAGTCTGGTAATCTCTGCTCTTACCCAACCAGTGGCACCCCTAACAAACCTGTGACACCAATCTTGGGTTGCATACAACCATATTTATTCGCGTTTCTGCAAGCGCTTTATCTACCCACTGGGCGGCGCAATTACGACCTCCCGTGAGGCGCCGTCCTGACCTGTTCATCGCCATTCAACCGATTGAATAGGACCAACTCCCGCGCTTCCACCATCGGCCGCCAGTCAATATTAGGAATCTCGAAACTTCGCCGTATTAATAGTTGTCTTGAAACACATTGCTGGAGAATGACACGGACGCATCATACTCATCGGCCGAAGGTGCGTCGGTATCGGCCGGACGGAATGGGGCAGCATTGCGGAGGGTATTACACTCCGTAAGTGCCACCACTGCCCACTTCCTCGCACGGCATGGGGCGCTATTGCGGAGGATGCTGCACTCCCGACGTGGTACTAGCACCCTGGAATTCGCTATTGTCGCCATCCCGCTGGTGACGCTGTTCGTAGGAATCATCGAGATATCCTGGCAGCTCACCACAGGGGCGGCGTTGGATGAGGCCGTGCTGCGCGCCAGCCGCTTTGGCATGACCGGCCAGGCAACGGTGTCAGGTGAACCTGCCCAGAACACCTGTCGGTCGCAGACCATCCGCTGGATAATCACAGGCTCCTTTGGCGGCTTCCTCAAGGACGCAAATCTCACCGTCTCGACCGGATCCTACGGCAGCGCATCAGGCCTGAGCGGCGGCGACCTCCCCGTGGTCGGATCCGGGACCGGGGGGCAGATCGTCACCTACACGGTCACCTACAAGCAGCCCTTCCTTACCACTATCTGGGTCAATCTCATCGGCGTCGGCCTGACACATCAGGCCACCGTCGTCGTGAAGAACGAGCCTTTCGACAATGCGACGTGTTAGCCGAGACAGGCACGGTGTGGCCGCGGTCGAGTTTGCCGTCGTCGCGCCAGTGCTGATCCTTTTGGCGTTGGCAACGGCCGACCTCGTCCATTTTATCCGTTCGCAGTTGCGCCTCGACGCCACCGCCGTGCAGGTCGGTCAACTCGTCTCACAGTGCAACCGCATCACCGATTCGGGCGACATCAACCAGTTCTGGAGCTACGCACAACAGATTGTCGGCAGCCTGGGCATTGTGACCGGCGCCAACGCCGTCGGAGGCGTGACCATCAGCGCGGTTTACTCGAAAGATGGCAAGACAAACACGCTGGCGTGGCAGAAAACCACGGGCATTCCGTGGACCAGCTCGGTTGGCAAAACCGTGAACAGCACGGCGACAATCACGGAAGGCTTCGTCGTGCCCACCGGCCAGACGCTGCTGGTGACCGAAGTCGTTCTGCCGCAGACGCCCTGGGTATTCAGCGCTGGCTTTATGAGCGCCGTGATGCCCAAGGTGCTGAACGGCACGACCCTGTTCCTGACGCGTGCGCCGGACGCGCCTTCAATCCAGACTTTAACGATCAACACACCCCAGCCGGATTGTACGAAGTGACAGAGGTGAAAGCATGAACCGGCGCGGAGCGACAGCCGCCATTACGGCGCTGGTGATGGTTGCGCTGATAGGGAGCGCTGGCCTCGCGGTGGACACCGCCCGCGCCTGGCTCGTTGAGGACCGCCTCAAGACGGCGATCGATGCCGCTTCTCTGGTTGCAGCGCGCCAAATGTCCGATCCGAACCGCAATGCGCAGGCGACGGCTGTCTTTTGGGCGCAGTTCACTCAGGGCGGAGCCAGTCACAACTACCTGGGTGCAACCGTCAGCAATCTCCTGATCACCCCAGATGCCAACGATTCCTCGAAGATCCAGGTCTCTGCGACTGCGACCGTCCCGACCACGCTGTTCGGGGTTATCTCGGCGCAGACGGTCTCGTTCTCGGACCACGCCGTCGCGCAGCGTGCGGGCTCGGGGCTCGAGGTTGCGCTCGTGCTGGACCAGACATCCTCGATGAATACCGTGTCCGGCGGGCAGACGAAGCTTGCAGCGGCCAAGTCGGCGGTCCAGACCCTGCTGGGCATCCTATACGGCGCCAACGATACGCAGCTGAACCTTTGGGTCTCGGTGGTACCTTTCGCGCGCACAATCAACGTAGGGACGGCAAACTCGGGCTTCCTGAACACAACCAACATGCCGCCCGGTTGGGATGTCACGAAGTGGACCGGCTGTATCGAAGCGCTCCGGGCCGGAAGCGACCTGAGCGAGGCAGCAGCCACGGGCGGAAGCAAGTTCAGGCCGTACTTCTGGCCCAGCACCTACAAGCTGGTCGGGACCGCCACGGGGCGCTGCACCAATGCTAACGCCTATCCCAGCAGTGGCGGCACGCGGTATTGTTTTGGCGACAACGACTGGGACGCCGCCGGCAACGGCACCCCGTTGCAGAGCGACCTCAACAACAACTACATGTACAACTACCTGCACACTACGAGTGGCATGAGTCAGAGCCAGTCGGTGGGGCCGAACATCCTGTGCGCGCTCACCCCGATGCAGCCGCTTACCGCGAGCCGGACAGCCGTGCAGAACGCGGTGAATGCCATCCAGGCACCAGCAAAGAGCGGTGGCACCACCACAGTCGTGGGACTACAGGGTGCCTGGTATACGCTAAGCCCATCGTGGCAGGGCGTCTGGCAAGACCCGAACGCCGGAATTCCGAACACACCCACACTACCGCTGCCCTACAGCACACCCCATATGAAAAAAGTCGTCGTGATGTTGACCGATGGGGATGACAACTGGCAGCCGGCCTACGGGAGCACGTGCGGGTCCAGTAGCAGTGGCGTGTGCTCGTCGGTCACGGGGTCAGAGCTGCTATACGATTCTTACGGTCGCGTAACCAACAAGTATAATGCCTCCTCGTCAACCTATAACGCTGCCTTCTCGAGCGCGGCAATCAGTCCCATCGACCAGACGCACGCGGACCCTGCGCTCGGTGCGCGTTATACCGCCCTGTGCAACGCCATGAAGCAGGCGGGCGGCACGGCTGGCAGCATTGTCGTCTATATCATAGGCTTCGAGGTTGCCAGCGTTGACAAACCGCGTCTGCAGGCCTGCGCCTCGAGCGCGGCCGACTATATCGACAGCCCGACGGCGGCTAATCTCCAGAGCGCGTTCACCCAGGTCGCCAACCAGCTGGCCAGCCTTCGCCTCGCTGAGTGACCAGCCTCAACTTACTGCCTGGTCGTCAATCTAGCTCCGGTGCCGAGCTGATATTTGGGCGGTTCCTCGCGGGTAGTTGCAGCCGCTGGATAACCATGCCTCGCCCGCCTGGACGGCGATCGCACCGTCCCATCGTGTGCTGCTCAGCCGACCCAGGCTCAGAATACGTGCGACGGCGTGGGCGTTGGCGTCGAGCGCTTTCTCCAGATTGGCAAAAGCGCCCGGATAATAGATAAGGTCGAGCTGAAAGCAGCCAACATCAATCAGTTTGGCGCCTTAAAATTGTAAAGTGCACACCAAGTTAAACGCCGCGGCTTTGCTCGGCGTATAGAACCTGCGCCTGCGTTGGTGGGTCCATGACCAGATGAAAGGAAATGCTCTGGTAGGTGTTCGACGGCCGCTCTCGCCGACGCGGATCGACGCGAGTAGACAGACGGGACTTCGCCAATCGCGCTTGGCCTGCATGGCTGCACTTCCGCAGGCCAACGTTCCCGAAATGCCGGAACTCGTCGGATGAACGTACGCTTTATTCACGGTTTCGTTGTATGTATAATCTCTGGAAAGCATATCGTGGCGATATGAGGCGGCAATGGCACGATGGCGAAACGGCTGCATCATCAGCAAATTGTTCGGCCCAAATCGCCCGCGTGGGGCGCTCGTACCGTTTGATACCCCAATGTTGCGAATGGCCCGCGTCTGCGACGACGAGCGGGACGGGCTGATCGCAATCCTGCGCGACTTTGCGAACAACGGAGCGGCATACGTCGTTCCATGGACGAGCTTGCCACTCATGACAGCCATGACACGTAGTGATTTAGCCTTGCACAAGGGAATCAGCGAAAGCAGATCTACGACGCCAGAGCAAGTTCGCACTGTAGTGAGCGAGCTAGCGCTGGCAGGCATATTGGGCTCGGAAGCGAAGGACCGCGAGACTGGACGCGTGCAAACTGAGAGGACGCAGCTTGCCGATATCGAGTTGGTCCTCATCCTTCACCTGCTCAGTTCCTGCGGCGCAGACCTTGCAGGGCTGACAGCGGGGTCGATTCGCTCCGGGGCAACCGAGACCAAAGCAGCCATTGGCGCTGCCGCCACTGCAGTCGGCGTCAGACGGCAAGACATCCACCAGCGCACCAGCGAATTGGCGAAACTACTATTGCCAGTTGGTCTGATTGGCGGCGAAGGGGCGATCCAACACGGTTGGTTACGCATCCTGCACAACGAGATCTACGCATTTGGCCAGGGTAGAGCTAGCAACTCCCCAGAGACGATACCACCAGATGCCAATGCGGCTCTTGCTGCTATCTTCAAGGCGGCGACCGCGACAGTGCAGCTTTCGGGCGCGGTAATCAGCATGATCGACTACGCAGTTCTTGATATCGGCGCCACAATAAGGCGTTGGAATACGGAGCAATCTGTCCTTAGGCAAACTATCGACCAGTTATCGGAACTGCTGGATGAGTGGTTGCCGCTTATGCAGGCGATTCGTGACGCGCTAAAAGAGCCACCAGACCATCTGGTCGCCCGACTAAACGCAATTCGTGCGCTGTTGCCGCGTACATTGGCTTCCGATAGGTCGGTCAACAAGGATTTAATAGCGGCCCGCACAGGGTCGGAAGCGGTTTCTCAAGCCCTGACGTCTAAGTTGTCTCCGATTTGCAAGGTGCTCTGTACCTTGCGCTCGTAGCCATTTTCAGTCCGAAGTTTTCACTAGCGTTGATTCGAACGACGAGTCCTTTCTGTGCTTCGTGAGTTTTCATTTTGTGTCCATGTAGGGGATCGGAGCGAACACATGCGCGCATTCAGACCCGCAAGGCAAAGTGTTGTCCGGGTTGGTGATTGCGGCTGACCTGAGCCTGAACTTCCCTCCATTCAGAAGTAGAGTCCTGGGTTGCCGTCACGCCCATCGTGACGGTGTTTCTCTGTTCGGTCGAGCGGCGTTTCTCCGTCCCGGCCGCCTTCGACAGCGCCGTCGCGCGCAGCCTGGGTCAAGACAGGCCGCAGGCCACCGGCGCAGGCCGGCGCGCAGCGGTCTTGACGCAGGCGAGCACGACGGCAGCGTGATTGAGGCCGGAGTCTGCCCGCGCAACGCCGAGTGTGGCCTGACCTCGTTGTAGTCGCGCTGCCGGGCCGCCAGCACAGCGCGTGCCTGCCGCAGCGAGGTGAACAGCGTCTCGTTCAGGCATTCATCGCGCAGCCTACCGATGAAGCTTTCCGCTAACGCGTTCTGCTGCGGCTTGCCGGGTGCGATGTAGTGCCAACCGACCTTGCTGTCCTGAGACCAGGTCAGGATCGCATTGCTGGTCAACTCCGTGCCGTTGTCGCTGACGCAGAGCAGCGGACAAGCACCGCGACGGGTCATGATCGCGGTCAGTTCACGGGCAACGCGTCTGCCGGACAGTGACGTGTCAGCAACCAGGCACAGGCACTCACGGGTGAAGTCATCCACCACCACGAGAATGCGGAACCGCCGCCCGTCGGTCAGCGTGTCCGAGCAAAGTCCAGCGACCAGCGCTGGTTGGGTCCCTGCGGCAGCGTCATCGGCGCCCGCGTGCCCAAGGTGCGTGTTCCGGTGGATCGTGAACGCTGAATCCGGTCGATCGTGAACACCTGTTCCAGTTGATTGTGAACGCGAATTCCGGCGGATCGTGAACACCGATTCCGGTGATCATGAACGCCGCGGTTGTCGCGATGGCGGGTCGGTTCCGCTGACGGTCTTCTACCGAGGGTAGTGTCGATCCTTTTGCCAAGAGCAGGGGATCGGGATGCCGGGAGAGAGATTGTCGATGCGGAAGATACGCGAAGTGCTGCGCCTGCGGTTCGGACACGATTTGAGCCAGCGCGCTATTGCGCGGAGCCTGCAACTCAGCGCCGGTGCGGTGAACGGCTATCTCAGTCGGGCACGCCGCGCCGGAATAGCCTGGCCGGTGCCGGACCATCTCGATGACGAGCAACTGGAACGACTGCTGTTCCCGTTGCCGCCGGACGTGCCGATGGATCAGCGGCCGGTGCCGGATTGGGCCGTGGTTCATCGTGAGCTTCGGCGGCCGAACATGACGTTGGCGCTGCTGTGGGAGGAATATCGCACGGGAGCGCCGGATGGGTTTGGCTATTCCTGGTTCTGTGGCCTCTACCAGGCCTGGGTTGCGCGGCTGAAGCCGACGCTACGGCAGGTCCACGTGGCGGGCGAGCGGATGTTCGTCGACTTCGCTGGTCAGACCATGGAGGTGTTTGACGGGGCAACCGGTGAGGTGCGCCAGGCGGCGGTCTTCGTCGCAGTGCTGGGTGCCTCCAGCTACACCTACGCTGAAGCGGTGTGGAGCCAGTCGCTGCCGGACTGGATCAGCGCCCACGTCAACGCGCTCGCATTCTTCGACGGCGTGCCGCGACAGATCGTGTGCGACAATCTGCGTTCGGGGATCACGCGCGCCTGCTTCTACGAGCCGCTGGTGAACCGAACCTACGCCGACATGGCGCGGCATTACGGCACCGCAGTTATCCCGGCACGGCCCTACAAAGCCCGTGACAAGGCGAAGGTCGAAGTCGGCGTCCAGGTGGTGCAACGCTGGATCCTGGCCAGGCTGCGACATCACCGGTTCTTCTCATTGGCCGAGTTGAACAGCGCCATCCACGCGTTGCTGGTGCAACTGAACGACCGTCTGATGCGCGGTTGGGGCACGAACCGGCGAGCCCTCTACCAACAGGTCGATCGGCCCGCGCTGCAGCAGTTGCCCCCGGCACATTTCGAGTATGCCGAATGGAAGCGCTGCCGGGTCAATCTCGATTATCATGTCGAGATCGAACGGCACTACTATTCGGTGCCCTTCCAGCTGCTGCGCCAAACGGTCGAGGCACGGATCACCACGAAGTCGGTGGAGATCTTCCACCACGGCAAGCTGGTGGCGACCCATTTGCGCAGCCTGCGTCGGCATCGGCCCAGCACGGTGCCGGATCACATGCCGAGCTCACACCGCCGCTATCGCGACTGGACGCACGAGCGGATCCGGCGTGAGGCGGCGGCGATTGGGGATGACGCCGCGGCGCTGATGGATCTCATCCTGCGCTCGCGACCGCACCCGGAGCAGGGGTTCCGCTCCTGCATCGGCATCCTGCGGCTGGAGAAGCGCTACGGCGCGGAACGCCTCGATGCCGCCTGCGCCCGGGCACTGGCGCTCGGCACGCGCTCCTACACCTCGGTCGCAGCCATCCTCAACAACCGCCAGGACCGCAAACAGACCGAGGCCGACCGGCCCAGCCTGGTCCACGAAAACATCCGCGGTCCCGGCTACTATCATTGAAAGGAGAACCCATGCTGATCCATCCCATGGCCGATCGCATGCGAGGCCTTGGCCTCGCCGCCATGGCCGACGCGTTCCTCGAGATGCAACGCACCGCCGTGGCCGATGAGATCTCACGCGAGGACTGGCTTGGCCTGCTGTTGGATCGTGAGGCGACGAGCCGCGAAAACAAACGCCTCGGTCATCGGCTGCGCCAGGCACGACTGCGGCACAGCGCGGTGATCGAGGACACCGATTATCGCACGCCACGTGGCCTCGATCGCGCGTTGTTCCAGAAGCTCGCCACCTGCGAGTGGATCCGCGCCAGTCAGCACCTGGTCATCGGCGGCCCAACCGGCATCGGGAAGTCGTGGCTGGCCTGCGCATTGGGCCACAAGGCCTGCCGCGAGGGCTTGTCCGTGCTCTATCGACGAGCCTCACGTCTGTTTGCCGAGTTGGCCACGGCCCGCGGTGAAGGACGTCTCTCGCGCCTCATGTCAACGCTGGAGCGCACCCGGCTGCTGATCATCGACGACTGGGGACCGGAGCCACTGACCGCCGAACAGCGACGTGACCTGTTGGAAATTGTCGATGATCGCTACGAGAAAGGATCGCTGCTGATCACCAGCCAGATCCCCATCGGCAGATGGCATGAAGTTATCGCGGACCACACAATCGGGGACGCGATCCTGGACCGCGTCATTCACCGCGCACACCGGCTCGAGCTCAAGGGTCCCAGCATGCGCAAGCGGCACAATGCCGAGGTCAGCGCCACAGCACAGGCTTGACGAACGCCAAGGAGAAGTGAGACGAAATCAACCGTCAGTGGCATCGCCCCGCTGCAGCGGCATGCCGCTCGTCTCGGCCCATCAGCTGACGGCGGGCGCGTGTTCATGATCACCGGATTCGGTGTTCATGATGGAACGGTTTGACCGTTCATGATCACCGGAATGCGCACCCAAGGCTCGCTTGCGGCCACCGCGACGCCGCACCTGCAGCCGTTCCTCGGTATACAATCGACGCAGCTTCTTGTGGTTCATGCGGATCCCGTCCCGTTCCAGCAGCAGCTTCAACCGCCGCCAGCCAAATCGCCGACGTTCGGCTGCAAGCTCCTTCAGCTGCGTCCGTATCGCCGCGTCATCCGCACGCCGATGGCGGTAGCGCATCGCGCTCCGATCCGCACCGATGACCGAACAGGCCCGCCGCTCGCTGATCCCGTGCGCATCGTGCGCAGCGGTCACCACAGCTCGCCGAGCGGCGGGCGTCACCACTTTCTTGACGTGATGTCCTTCAGCACCGCGTTGTCCAGCATTGCCTCCGCCAGCAGCTTCTTCAGCTTCGCATTCTCGCCCTCGAGCTGCCGCAGACGCTTCGCATCCGAGATGCTCATGCCACCGAACTTCGCCTTCCAGGCGTAGAACGTCGGCTCGGAAATGCCGTGCTGGCGGCACACCTCCGCCACCTTCATTCCAGCCTCCTGCTCCCGCAGCACGCCGATGATCTGCTCTTCGGTGAACCGGCTTTGCTTCATCCGTCCGTCCCCCATCAGGGTCGCGGACTCTACCGCAGCCCGGAGGAGTTTTCGGGGCTCAGGTCACGGCCCAACGCCGCAATGGCGTCCAGGATTCCCAAATAGGCCGGGATGTAATTCGATTCGGGCCATGTTCATCGAGACGGTGCCCAATCGGACGTCGCCGCCAGCGGTACTGTTGCGGGAGAGCTACCGCGATGAGCAGGGACGCGCGCAGAAGCGCACGCTGGCCAACCTGAGCAAACTGCCGGACGATGTCGTCGGTGGTCTGCGAGCGCTGCTCAGGGGCGGCACGGTGATCGACACCAGACCGGACGAGATGCGGATCGAGCGATCGTTGCCGTATGGCCACGTGGCCGCGGCGCTCGGCACGATTCGCAGGATCGCGCTGGACCGACTGATCCTGAGCACGGCGAAGGACGCGGCGTCGCGGTGACATTGCGATCTGGTGGTGGCGACCATCGTGGACCGGCTGATCACCCCGCGCTCCAAACTCGGGTTTGTCCGCGGTGGACCAGCAGACCGCGACATCGAGCCTGGGCGCGGTGCTGCGTCTGGGCGAGGTGAAGGAGCGCGAGGCCTACGAGGCACTGGACTGGCTGCTCGAATGCCAGCAGCGGATTGAGAACGGCCTGGCTAACTAGGCGGCATCTGCCCGCGCTCTGTCGCGCGCGAGCATGGCGAGGCTGGCGAGCGCCGGACCTTCTCCGCAGTGAGCACCGTGGCACATTTTGTCACGGGGGCAATCCGAGGGGCGGATTCCCATAGCATCCTGCAGCCTGATCATCCCGCCTTTGTCGTCATTCGGCGTTTGGACGCCGACAATCAGTGCGCCGCTGCGGCTCAGGCAAGTATCTACCATTTATTGGTGCCGGGTGAGGGATTTGAACCCCCGACCTTCGGTTTACAAAACCGCTGCACTACCACTGTGCTAACCCGGCAAAAGCTTGATCTTGATGCTTTCTCTATCGCGGGCCTGTTCGGCGGCGAACGTCTCGCTGAGCCCGTACACTCCGCATCCGGCAACCCCCTCTTAGCCGCTTCGAGGCGCCCTCCGCAAATGTGGCGTCTCCGCCGCAATCAGGTACTTTCGGGGGAACCCGACAATCGCTAGCCTGACCGTGACGCGAGCAAAGGGCCGATCGGCTCAAACGATAACCGTTGGAGGATGGCATGCCGGACGGATTTATCTCCTGCGATGACCATATGGATCTCGGGCAACTACCGGCCGACCTGTGGGAAACCCGCCTGCCCGCCTCGCTCCGCGACCGCGCACCGCGCGTCGAGGAACGCGACGGCCAAGCCATATGGATCTGCGACGGGAAGGCCTGGGGCCGCTGGGATGGCAAGCTGCCCGCCACCGGCTCCGCTCGGCCGATCAAGCCGATCTACACCGCGCTCGATCGCGCAGGCATCCATGACAACAGCGCGCGGCGTCCAGCCAACGCCAAGCTGCGGCTCACCGACATGGATCGCGACGGAGTTCAGACGCAACTGATCTTCGGGCCGATCTTCCAGATCTCCACCGATGACCCGGTGCTGCGCACGGCCTGTTATCGGGTATTCAACGACTGGCTGCTGGACTTTTGTGCGGCAGTACCGGACCGGCTGATCGGCGTGCCGATGTTGCCGGAAAACCCCGAGGGCGCATTGCAGGAGTTGTCGCGGCTCGTGGCGCGCGGCGGGGTCCGTCAGGTCAACCTGATGATCGCCAACATCAACCCGAAGCTCGACGATCCGGCGTGGGAACCGCTATGGGCCGCGCTGGAATCGAGCGGCATCATCTTGGCATGGCACATCACGGTGTTTGTCGGACGTCCCGGCGACCGCGCCGCCGGCAAGGCTGCGAGCGTGTTCGAGAATACCAAGTTCTTTCTCGGCAACTTCCTTGAGCCCTTCGTCGACCTGTTCGCCTGGGGCATCCTTGAGCGGCATCCGAAGCTACGCATCGTCATGGCGGAAGCCGGAACCGGCTGGCTCCCCTGGCTGGTGCAGGAACTGGACTACCGTCACTGGCGCCTCTGGGAGGCAAAGGAATTTTGGGCCGACAAGGGTGGCAGCGCGCTGGTCACCAAACCCAGCGAGCTGTTCCAAAGGCAGATCTACGCAACATTCCAGGAAGACTACGTCGCACTGTCGCTGCTGCCGTTCTTCGGTGACGGGCATCTGCTGTGGGCATCGGACTATCCGCATCCCGACAGTGTCTGGCCGAATTCGCGGCAGGCAATCGAGCGGCAGATGCGCACGCTCACGCCGGAGATGCGCCGCGCACTGACCCATGACAATGCCGCGGCGCTCTACGGGTTGGCGTGACGCCGGCTACTGCTTGTAGGTCGGATCGACGCGGTCGAGCTTGCGCAGCAGCGCCAGCCATTCGATCCTGTCCCCGCTCCGCCGGCGCCGTGAATTGTCATAGGCGGCGCTCACCACCTCGTCGCGGATCGGGTTGAATTCGGCGCCCGATTGCTGAAAGGCGAGCTGCATCGCGCACGCCCGTTCCATGCGATACGTCGCGACAAACGCTTCGGCGATGCTTGTCCCGACCACCAACAGGCCATGGTTGCGCAGGACCATGATGTGCCGATCACCGAGATCGGCGAGCAGGCGTGCACGCTCCTCGGGGTTTCGCCCAGTGCCCTCGTAGTCGTGATAGGCAACGTCGCCGATCACCTGGAGCGCGTGCTGATTGATTGGCAGCAGTCCATGCTTTTGCATCGACACGGCGCAGCCGGCGACGGTGTGCGTGTGAACCACACACCCCAGCTCCGGCCGCGCCAAGTGGATCGCGCTCGGTATCGCGAAGCCCCCGCCGTTGACCTCGGATGCAACCGGCTCGACCGGGTTGCCCGCGGCGTCGATCTTCACCAGCGACGACGCAGTGACCTCTTCGTACAGCAGACCGTAGGGATTGATCAGGAAATGGTCCTGCTCCCCCAGCACGCGCGCGGTGATGCGCGTGTTGATCAGGTCCGACCAGCCGAACATATCGACGAGGCGATAGCAGGCCGCAAGGTCGCAGCGGATCTGCCATTCGTCGGCAGAGATCCGCGCGGCTTCGACCGTTGAGGTTGAGGCCATGGCTTCCTCCTATGCGAGCGAACCAAACCGCTACGCCGGCTACGTAGGCATCCATTCTGCCGGGATCGCCTGGGCCCGCTGGTCCGCGACCAGAGCCCGGCGGCGGCCCTGCTCCTCGTCGCTGATCGAAGCCGGGTCCTCGCGGAACTCCGGTCCCAGCGCCATGGCCTTCTTGACGGCCGGCCGCTCGCCGATCTCCTCAAGCCAGCGCTTCACGTTCGGGAACTCGTCGATGTCGATCTTTCGTGTCGCCCAGCTCGACGCCCAGGGATAGCAGATCATGTCGGCGATCGTGTACTCGCCGGCCGCCAGATAACGCTTGTTGAACAGCCCAAGGTTCATCACCCCGAAGATGCGATGGGTCTCGTTGTCAAAGCGGCGAATGGCATAGGAAAGATCGCCGTTACTGCCAGCGTCGAGCGCGCGCCGGAAATGCCCCTGCTCGCCCAGCTTTGGTCCCTGATTGGCCATTTGCCAGCTCACCCACTGCGCGACGTCGTATTTCCCGCGCGGGTCGGTCGGGCAGAACCGCCCCGTCTTCTCCGCGAGATACGTCATGATGGCGGCAGACTCGAAGATCGAAATCGGCTCGCCGCCACCCATCGGCTCGTCATCGACAATCGCCGGCATCCGGCCGTTGGGAGAGATCTTCAGAAACTGGGGAGTGAGCTGGTCGCCACGGCCGATATTGATCGGTTTGAACGTGTAGGGCAGTCCGAGTTCCTCGAGCAGAATGACGACCTTCTTGCCGTTTCCGGTCGGCCAGAAATACAGATCGATCATCGGTTCCTCCTGTTAACAGCCGGCGGCTCGCTCCGACGGCGGATGTGCTGCCCGCATATTGCCGCGCTGGTCCTTCGCCGGCAATTGCCGCAAACTCGCGGCATCACGGAGAGGTTCGCACGATGGACGACATTGGAACTCCCTATGTCGGGCGCTCGCTTTTGCGGCGCGAGGACCGCCGGCTGCTGATCGGCCAGGGGCAGTTCATTGCCGATCTTGTCCTGCCGCGCATGTTGCACGCGGTCCTTCTGCGGAGCCCGGTGGCGCACGCCCGCATCCGCTCGATCGACCTCTCGCGCGCCGTTACCGCACCCGGCGTGGTGTTCGCGCTCGACGGTGCCGATCTGTTGCAGATGCTCCCGTCGGTGCCCGAGGGACAGATATCGTTGCCGCGCAAATGGACCTCGGTCATCGAACACAAATTCCTCAGTCCGCGACAGCCACTTCTGGCGCATGACAAAGTGCGGCACGTGGGCGAGGCAATCGCGATCATCGTCGCGGAAAGCCGCGCCCAGGCCGAAGACGCGGCTGAACTGGTGCAGATGGATCTGGAGGAGTTGCCCGCAGTCGTGGACCCCGAGGCAGCGTTGCGTCCGGACAGTTGCATCGTGCACGATCAGTTCCAGACCAACCTGATCGGTAATTTCTCGGTTGGCCGTGGCAACGTCGACGCCGCACTTGCGCGCGCACCACACAGATTCAAGCGCCGCTTCTATCACCATCGTTATTCCGCCGTGCCGATGGAATGCCGCGGCGTCGTCAGCGCCTATGATCCTCGCAGCGACACGGCAACAATCTGGTCCTCGACCCAGGTGGTTCACTGGGTTCGCCGCGAGGCGGCCGCGCTATTAAGCCTGCCGGAAGCGCGCGTCCGCTGCGTCGCGCTGGATGTAGGCGGAGGTTTCGGCGGCAAAGGTCACGTCTATCCCGAGGATCTGCTGATCACGTTCCTCGCCCGCCGGCTCGGACGACCTGTACGCTGGATCGAAGATCGTCGTGAGCACATGATGAGTGCCACTCATTCGCGCGACCAGCTACACGACGTCGAGGTCGGCTTTGACGACAACGGCCGCATTATCGCGTTGCGCGACAATTACATTGTCGATTGTGGGGCCTGGAACCCGATCGGATCGGGTGTCGCCTACAATACGGCAGTTCACCTGACAGGGCCTTACAAGATCGAAAACCTTGCGGCGTCCGGCAGGATCGCCGTCACTAATAAGGTCCCGAATGCCCCTTACCGAGGGGCCGGTCGCCCTGAAGCAGCATTCGCGATGGAACGCACCATCGATCTCGTGGCTCGAACTCTGGAACTCGAGCCGGCGGAGGTACGACGGCGCAACATGATCCGCGCCGACGAAATGCCCTATCGCGTCGGCATTCCATATCGCGACGGCGAACCGATCGTCTATGACAGCGGCGATTATCCTGCCGCGCTGGCGAAGGCGCTCGATGCAATCGGCGGCGTTGCGGCATTCCGGCAGCGCCAGGAGCAGGCGCGCCGCGACAGCCGCTATCTCGGGCTCGGCATCGGCTGCTATATCGAAGGCACCGGTGTCGGGCCATTCGAAAGCGCATTTGTGCGTGTCGATCCCACCGGCAAGATCTATGTTTCGTCCGGTGCGTGTCCGCAGGGTCAGGGCATGGAGACCATTTTCTCCCAGGTCGCGGCGGATCTATGGAAAGTGACTCCGGAAGACGTCGTTGTTGCGCTCGCCGACACGGCCGCGATCGCGATCGGGTTCGGCACCATGGCAAGCCGCAGCACCGTCACCCTGTCGGCTGCAATGCATCATGCGAGCGAGCGGCTACGGCACAAGGTCTTCGCCATCGCCGCCAATCTGCTGGAATGTGCCAAGATCGATCTGGAATTGCGCGATGGCGGCGTCGGCGTGGTCGGCGCGCCTGGCGCTATGGTGAGTCTCGCAAGGATCGCGCAGGCGGCGCGTCCGGGGTGGGAGAACGAACGCCCGCCGGGGATCGACGCCGGCCTCGAGGAAACCTTCTATTGGCAGCCGCAGACCGTCACCTGGAGCTATGCGGTCCATACCGCCATCGTCGAGGTGGACCGCGATACTGGCCGCGTCGCCATCGAGAGCTACGCGGTCGCCCACGATTGCGGAGTCGTCGTCAACCCAATGCTAGTCGAAGGTCAGATCATGGGCGGCGCGGTGCAAGGGCTCGGCGGCATCCTGTGTGAGGGCATCGCCTATGACGCGAACGGCCAACTGCTCAGCGGCTCGTTGATGGACTACGCACTGCCGATCGCGGGCGACATGCCAGCGTTCCAAATTCTCCACCAGCACTCGCCGTCGCCGCTAAACCCTCTCGGCGTCAAGGGCGTGGGCGAAGGTGGCGCGGTCGCCCCGCCGGCAGCCATTGCCAACGCGGTCTGCGATGCCCTGGCGTCGTTCGGGGTCGAGGTGAACGCGACGCCGATCAGGCCCGAACAGCTCGTGCGTGCGATGCGGCCTCGCTGATGCGTTATTCGGCGGCTGTGGCGAGATGGACGCGGTTTGGCCGCAGCGACCTGACCCGCTCCTGCGTGTAGAGATCGGTCCAGTTGCTGAAGCTGCGATCGGTGACCTGGCGCGGATCGTAGGAGCGGTCGGGCACGTCCATGCACTTGCCTGCGATATGCACGTGGCGGATGCGCTGTTTGTCCTGGAGGATCGCCACGTTCTCGAGCGGCGAGCCATCGACCGCGATGAAATCGGCGAAACGCCCGCGCTCCAATACGCCGAATTTGCCACCCTTGGTCATGAACCGGCTGGTAACCGACGTCGCGCAGCACAGCGCTTCGGCAGGTGTGAAGCCGAGATCGCGCACGAAGAGCTCGAGCTCGGTCGCATGCCATTCGCCGTACGGCGTGACCGCAAAGCCAGAATCGGTTCCGGTCATCATCGGTATTCCAGCGCGCTTCGCCTTCTGCATGCTCACACAGGCGATCTCGTATTCCCGCTCGGTGTCGCTGATGCGGCCCTTGATGGCGGCAGGCTCGTGCGGCTGCGTGAAGTCGATGATGTTGCGCGGGAAGGTCAGGGTCGGCCCGATGGCCGTGCCGGACTTCACCAACACCTCGAGACAGTCGTCATCGAGATATGTGGCGTGAAAGATCAGGTCGACGCCGGCGTTGGCGGAATACAGTATCGCCTCGCGGCCGCGAGCATGCACGACGACGCGCTTGCCGAGCCGGTGCGCCTCGGTGACCATCGCAGTCGTTTCGTCCTGGTTGAAAGCGGCGATCAGCTCGCCGTTCTCGCGTGTCTGCACACCGTCCATGGCGATCTTGATGCAGTCCACACCATTTTTGACCTGCACGCGGATCTCTTCGATCGCCTCGTCCTTGCTGGTGACGAGACGCCCGATCGACGTATCGGGCACCCCGATCCAGGTCGGGTACCAGTCAGTCAGTCCCTGGCGCGTCGTAAGGTAGCGGCCAGCCGCGGTGACGCGCGGACCGTCGAACAGCCCAAAGTTGATGGCGTTGCGTACCGACAGGCTGATCTGCCCGGCATCACCGGGCGAGCAGATCGACGTATAGCCCGCAGCCAACACCTTCTGCGCGAAGAACAGCCCGCGCAGCGAGCGGAACTCCATGGGCTGGTATAGGTCGATATCCTCCTCGGACTTGGCATTGCCATAGGCGAGATGCGTGTGAACGTCCTGAAGGCCAGGCATGACGAAGAGATTGCTGTAGTCGAGCACCGTCTCGCGCGCGGCGACCGGTGGCGCCTCACGCGTTGGGCCAACATAGGCTATCTCGCCGCGCACGTCGAAGCAAAGCGTATGGTTTTTCAGAGCGATGGCGTCGTTTCCCGCGAACAGCGTACCGCAGCGCACATGCGTCGTCATTGGCTCACTCCCACCGCTAACTTGATGTCGCGTCGTAGGATAGGTGAACCGGGAGTTCGGCGGCAAGCACCGCAACCCGATCAGTCCAGCGGCGCCTCCGGTGTTCAGAGAGGTGGCTGGGCGAATCTGCACAGGGCGTTAAGTGGATTTTCTGCCTGAGCGCGGCGAGGATTGCCGCGGATCAGGAGCAGACATGTCGAGGAGAACCCGACGGAACCACAGCGCTGCGATCAAGGGCGAGAAGACGCTGGCGGAGCTGGCGCAGCTGTATGATGTGCATCCGACGCAGGTGACTGCCTGGAAGGCGCAGTTGCTTGAGGGCGCGCCGGGGTTATTTGGCTCTGGCGGCACGGCCAAGGACAGCATACCGAGCGTGGACCTGAAGACGTTGCATGCGAAGATCGGCGAACTGGCGCTGGAGAACGATTTTTTGTCCGGTGCGCTCGGCAAGGCCGGGCTGTTGAGCGCAAAGCGATGATCGACCGGGACCATGAGCTGCCGTTGATCCGGCAGGCTGATCTGCTGGGGCTCAGCCGCGGCAGTCTATATTATCAACCCCGCGCGGTGCCGGCCGCCGATCTGGCGGTGATGCGCCGGATCGACGAACTGCACCTCGACTACCCATTCGCAGGCAGTCGGAAGCTGCGCGATCTGTTGCGCGGCGAGGGCATCTCTATCGGGCGGGAACGGGTTGCGTCCATGATGCTGCGAATGGGGATCGAGGCGCTCTATCGCCGGCCGCATACCTCAAGACCGGCAGATGGGCACAAGATCTTCCCGTATCTGCTGCGCGGCCTGGCGGTGGATCGAGCGAACCAGGTGTGGGCCATGGACATCACCTACATTCCGATGGCACGCGGCTTTGTCTATCTGGCTGCTGTGGTGGACTGGTTTAGCCGGCGGGTGCTCTCCTGGCAGGTTTCCATCACGCTGGAGGTCGCGTTCTGCCTCGACGCGCTCGAAGCAGCGCTTGTCAGGTACGGCAAGCCGGCAATTTCAACACCGACAGTAAGAATGACGGCGTCGGCAGGCTCCGACGATCCGTCGCGGCAAAGCGATGAATGGCCTGAGCATCGCCGACACAGCAGGGTGCCCTCAGTCGCCTTGACCCGAACACCGATCGACCGTTGCGTCTTTCCCTGGATCTGTCGGGCGGCTGAGACATCAGGCTGCGAGGTTTCACCTCACAGATGCGTGTGACCCAAGAAGGGCCTGACGTTCTGTCGCGTTACTGTCCTGTCCAGCATCCGGCTCTGGTGGAACCGTTAACTTTTTGCCGAGCCGGGAGAGCCAGTATGGAAGGTAAAGAGAGGTCGGTCGTATCGTCGGCGGCGTCGATACGCACAAGGATCTTCATGTCGCGGCCGTTGTCGATGAGTTGGATCGGGTGTTGGCAAGCCAGAGCTTCGCGACAACCCGGGACGGCTACAAGCAGATGCTCGCCTGGATGGGCGCCTTTGGATCGCTCCAGCGTGTCGGTATTGAGGTGACCGGCACCTACGGTGCAGGACAGCTGCGTTACATGCAGAAGGCCGGCATCGAAGTCCTTGAGGTCACGACGCCGGACAAGCAGGATCGTCGTAAGCGCGGGAAAAACGACGATCTTGACGCGCAGAACGCGGCCCACGCAGCGTTTGCCGGCAAGCGCACCGTCACGCCCAAAAGCCGCAACGGCATGATCGAATCTCTGCGCGTGCTCAAGGCCTGCCGCAAGACTGCCGTCGCCGCCCGACGGGTCGCCCTGCAGATGATCCAGAACACGATCGTCTGCGCGCCCGACGAGTTGCGAGAGCTACTGCGCAAAATGACGCGCATGCAGCTCATCCGGACCCTGGCAGCCTGGCGGCCGGAATTGACCGATTACCGCAACGTAACCTCGGCCTACCGGATTACCCTGAAATCCCTTGGGCGGCGCTATCTCGAACTGCATGGCGAGATCGCGGATCTCGACGTCATGATCGTTGCCATCGTCGATGAACTCGCACCCAACTTGGTGGCACGGAATTCGATCGGCCATGAATCCGCCGCGCAGTTGCTCCTGACAGCCGGCGACAACGTGCAGCGCTTGCGTTCGGAAGCCAGCTTCGCCGCACTGTGCGGCGTCAGCCCAGTGCCCGCTTCATCCGGCAAGACAACACGCCATCGGCTGAGCAGGGGCGGTGACCGTGCCGCCAACAGCGCACTGCATATCGTTGCCATTGGTCGGTTGCGGACCGATCCCCGCACACAGGCTTATGTCGCAAAGCGTATAACCGAAGGTCATTCCAAGCTCGAAGCCATTCGATGCGTGAAGCGCTACATCGCGCGCGAGGTCTTCTCTTTGATCAAACAACGACCAAAGGAAAGTCATCCGGCCTCAACCTCAGTTTGACCCGTTAAGGCCGGTCTGAATCCGCAGTTTTCTGCCGTCGGCCGGCAGGCAGCGCTCCGGATTGTCCAGGTTAGTCCATAGGAGAGAACCCGAGAACACCCGCGGTCGTGCCCCGTGAGGCGGTGTAGGAGCTGTGGGTAAGTAGCCCGCCTCCGCGACCGCCAAGAGTCACGGCGGAGGCGGGCTACTTATCCATAGCGGCGGTCACAGCGATCCACGGTTCTTTGTCTGTGGCCGCGGTCGACGTTATGTTGTTATCTGTAGCCGACGTGATCGTGGCCATGTTTACGGTTGTCGTGATGGTTCCCTGCAGGTGCCGGCGTCGCACGCAGGGGAGGCCCGTCGCCGAATCAGCCGTGCTTGACCTTTAGAAGGGCATCCAGGGAAGCCAATTCACCAATGCTGACTTCACCGGCCTGCTGTCACGATCGCCATCAGCATGGATGGCCGGGGCGCCTGGCGTGACAACGTGTTCGTCGAGCGCCTCTGGCGTTCGGTCAAATACGAGGAGGTCTACCTGCGTGCCTACGACAGCGTCGCTGAGGCGCGTACCTCGATCGGTCGGTATTTCGACTTCTACAACCGCAAGCGTCCGCATTCGAGCCTTGACGCACGGACGCCAGACCAAGCCTACTTCAATGCCGCTGGTCGCGGCAGCATGATTTTCGCCACCGTTCGGGGCGTCGCGTAGGGAGGGCGTAGCCCGACCGGAGCGATGCCTCCGAACGGCAATTCACGTGAACAACCGGCAGGGGATCCACTTATCGGGAGCGAAACGCTGTTCAGACAAAGCCAGCCACCTCTCTGGCTGCTGAACTGCTGCCAGCTTCCTGTGATTCCTCGCTTGCCCACGGGAGCATATTCGACGAGAAAGTCGCCGTGCAGCACCGGCGCCCGGATCCGATTCTGGCATGGGTCAGGATCAGCCTTGTCATTCCCGTTGCGGTCACCATGAGTCCGATGGTCACTACCAGCGCCGCGCGTCGCCCTGCGCGGTCACCGCAGGTGCGCCCAGCACGATCGCCTCGACCGGGACGCAAGACAAAGGCCACCATGAACGTCGCGAATGTGCTCACCATGGCGAGCGCCGGGTCACCAGCCGGAAAAGAATGCGCGCCTCATCACGACTGCGGAGAAGCCGTATATGGTGGAGTTGAACAGTTCGAAGAATGGACTTGCCCCGGTTTCGTGGAGAGGTGAGAGCTTGGGATCATGCTATCTGATCTGATGGCATACTGGGTTTCCGTTTCGAGACATTCTTTGGTTCGACCCTTGGTGGAGCCATTCTTCCGTCCCGACCCGCACGATGGTGCCGCCGTCGCGCACAGCGGCGGTCAAGGACGGCCCCTTCTTTGGGCCGCCCGAAGGGGCTTGTCCTTGACGGCTGCGAGCCCGACGGCAGGCTGGTGTGCGTCGGGGTCGACCGCGTCGCTGGATGCCGCTGCTCATAGTCGACTGGTGAGAGATATCCGATAGAGGAGTGGCGTCGTCGTCGATTGTAGAAACCTTCGACGAATTCGAAGATCGCATGTCGCGCCTCAGCCTGTGTCTTGAATCGGCTCCGTGCAAGCAGCTCGCATTCGAGGGTGGCGAAGAAACTCTCGCACATGGCATTGTCGTAGGCGTCGCCGACCGAGCCCATCGAGGGGCGCACGCCGGCATCACGGCAGTGGCGACTGAATTCGATCGAGGTATATTGCGACCCCTGGTCGGAGTGATGGATCACCTGCCTGGGCCGTCGCGTCGCCAGCGCCATGTTCAGGGCATCGAGCACCAGTTGTTTGGCGAGTGTCGTGGCCATCGACCAGCCGACAATGCGACGGCTATACGCATCGAGCACGACCGCGAGATAGAGAAAGCCTACCCATGTCGGGATGTAGGTGATGTCAGCGACCCACAGCCGTCAGGCGCTTCCGCCGTGAAGTTGCGCTCCACCAGGTCCGGCGCCTGGCGGCCACCATCCCTGACCGTCGTGGTGACGAACCTGCGTCGGCTCACACCGGCAAGGCCGGCCTGCAACATCAATCGCGCGATCCGCTTGCGGCCGACGCGAAGACCCTTGGCGGCAAGCTCGGCGTGAATGCGCGGTGCACCGTAGGTGCCGCGCGAGGCTTCATGTGCGACACGGATCTCCGCGATCAGCATCACGTCTGTCTCGGCACGCTGCGACGGACGCCGCTTGATCCACGCATAGTAGCCGCTGGAGGAGACACCCAGCAGCTCGCACATCGTGGTGGTCGATACGCCCGCCTGGTGATCGCTCACGAACCGGAACCCTTCACAGGGATCGCGTTCGTCTCCCGAGCGAACCAGGCCGTCGCCCCCGGATCAAGTCCGGGGCAGGCATTTGAGAGGATCTCTCGCTCAAGCCGCAGGTGGCGGTTCTCACGTCGCAGTCGGTTGAGTTCCTCCCGCTCCGCTGTCATCAGGCCACCGTCGCCACGGCCAGCATTGCGCTCAGACTGCGCAACCCAGTTCCTGATCGACTGAGCTGTCGGTTCAAACTCCGACGCCAGCTCCTCCGGCGTACGGCCGGCGCGCACCAGTTCAACCATCTGGCCGCGGAATTCAGCTGCGTAGGGCAATCTTGGCTTGGCCATCATGGACTCCTTGAATACAAACGGTCCGCTGTCCGCGAAACCGGGTCAACTTCAAATGCACCAACGGGTCGCTCGCGGTGGCCAACCGCCACGACACGGCCAACTGGGCAGGACGCGAGTTTGTGCGGCGTGATCCTTCGACACGACGCGGATCACGGCTCGCGAGCGTGCCGGACGCCGGCGGTCAGCCTCATTTCGAAGCTTGTGCTTAGTCGAAATGACGCCAGTCGTCACCAAGCCATTGATCTGGCTCGACATGACGCCAGCACCGCCTTGCGCGATGCGGGCTTAACGCTCCGTTAAGCGGTTTTTGCTGGGTGTGCCCAGATCGCGCGCGACAGCCGGAGCCTCGGCGAGCATTTTCGCAACGCCGCGACGGGATAAAGGTGCAATGACTTTGGAAAGCATTTCGTCCCCATACCAATGGCAGGCAGTTTTGCCTCCCGCAGTTTTTGTTGTTGATGCTGGTCGGGCATTGCGGAGGCGGCCATCAGCGAGACCCCAGATACCGGCTAATGCGTCGCATAACCGACCAGCTACAGCATGTTGTGCGGCGGGCTAAAACAGAACAACATAGAAGCGATTGGCCAACTCCGTGGGCGCGCGCCATTGCGCGCAGCGTGGGGGATGGGCAGGAGGCCTCTCCCGCTACGCGACCGCGATCCCGGCCCGCCTTACAAGTGTTGACAGCACTCGACCCTTGTTTAACCGGAAGTTCTTCAATGAGGGCATAAACTAGGCTCTTCACTGGAGTTCGCGGGCGTATGCCTGCCTTGATCGATAGCGAGCAGTTGCCTGACCAAGTCGACGCGGTGCCGCTGCATTCACTTCTGACCCGTCGTAACCTCTGCACCGAACAGGAGAGACCATCGTCGTGACCTCTGTAACCATGTTAGGTGCGCACAACCAGGCAGTGACCGTCAGCTGGACATCGGCGCAGCGTCTGCGTGTTCTGGTGGTGGACGACAGCGCCATGAGCCGCGAGATCACCCAATCCTTTCTCGCTGCCGCAGGTCACAAAGTCGACTGTGCCGAAGGTGGCACGGAGGCGACAGCGGCCGCAGCCGACACGACCTATGATGCGATTCTGATGGACGTGCAGATGCCGGAAATGGACGGCCTTGAGGCGACGCGGCGCATTCGCTCGCTGGCGAGTCCTCGTGGACGGGTGCCAATCGTGGCTATGACTGCTTTCGGCCTTGCTGAGCAAATTGAGGCGTGCCGGTATGCCGGTATGAATAAGCACTTAACCAAGCCATTTACCCAAGACATGCTGTTGGCGACTCTGGGTGCTGCCATTTCTGATGGGAAAATGTGCGACGGCGTCGACGCAAGCCCTGATATGCAATTGTTCAATGCGGCGACTATTGAGCACATCGCGGCCTTTTTCTCCAAAGAGACAGTTTCTTCCTATCTTCAGACGGTAGAACGGAACAGCCAGTCTCTCTTGTGCGCACTGGAAGAATTCGAAACTCCCTTCGTGGCCGTCGAATTGGCGCACGAACTTGCGGGGAGTGCTGGTATGCTTGGCTTCCACCGTCTCTCGACCGTGGCTCGGCGGTTTGAGCATGCAGTCGCGACGCACGCGGCAGACACGTCCCTCCACTCGGATAGCCTGCGCATCGTCATTGAGGCCTCGCTACCCGAGATGCAGCGGATTGCCTTGCTCAATGATGGCTAAAACTGCGCGATCGGCAAATTCTGAAGTTGACCCGGTTTCGTGGACAGCGGACCGTTTGTGTTCAAGGAGTCCATGATGGCCAAGACAAGATTGCCCTACGCAGCTGAATTTCGCCGCCAGATGGTTGAACTGGTGCGCGCCGGCCGTACGCCGGAGGAGCTGGCGTCGGAGTTTGAACCGACAGCTCAGTCGATCAGGAACTGGGTTGCGCAGTCTGAGCGCAATGCTGGCCGTGGCGACGGTGGCCTGATGACAGCGGAGCGGGAGGAACTCAACCGACTGCGACGTGAGAACCGCCACCTGCGGCTTGAGCGTGAGATCCTCTCAAAGGCGGCGGCCTGGTTCGCTCGGGAGACGAACGCGATCCCTGTGAAGGGTTCCAGTTCATGAGCGATCATCATTTCGCCGGAGGACGCTGGAGGACCATAACATGCTGATAATGTATCACTCATTGAACTCTAGTCGTCTCCCCTAGGTGCTGGCGGTCACCCCAGAAATGCACCGCTGACGGTATGTTAGGCGGTATGTTGGAACTTTGACGCAATGAGAATTCGGGGGTGTGGAAGGAGCGAAGACACAGGAGCCGATCATGTCCATTCCCTCCGAATCCGCCAACGTCAACGTTGCCAAGCCAACCCTCATTCACTTGTGTAAGCAATTATGCATCCGCAGGATCATGCGAATGGACGCGGTGCTCAAAATGCGCTGGCGCGACGTTGCTCTGCTGGATGCGGCCTAAGCCGGGCCGCGCGAGTAAGTACCTGGGGCAGTGCCCTGGCACCGATCCGCACGTACGAAAATGCAGTGAGCGCGTGACAATGGCGCTCTCCGCCAAGCAGATCGACAGCCTCGTGAGCAAGACCGCCTCGGGCAAGCTGGCGCCCAAGGTCTATGGGCGACGGCCGAGGCTTGTACCTCCAGGTGACGGAGCGCTGCGCCTCGTGGTTGCGCCGCTTCACCCGCGCTGGTGTCCGCCGCGTCATGGGGCTGGGGGCGTATCCCACTTTCAGCGGAAGGCAACCTTGAGCTCGCACTGAGCGAAGAAGCGCGGCCTGGAGCCGCGCGCAAGCTGTCCGGCAAGGAGACGGCGTTGCTGGTGGCGACGGTCTGCTCGAGCCCGCCGGCAGGCCGCAAGCGCTGGACACTGGATCTGCTGGCCGGCGAGAGGGTCCAACTGACGGAGCATGAAGGGCTGTCGCGTGAGACGGTACGCCGGCGGCTGGCCGAGGACGAGCTTGAAGCCCTGGCTCCGGAAGATGTGGTGCATTCCGCAAGTGGATGGCACTTATGTCGCCCGGATGGAGGATGTGCTGTAAGCGTATGGCCTGCCGCGTATGCGCGAAGCTGCGGCGATGGGCGATGATGCGGGGCTTCCGGGTGTGAACCGGGTGGCTGGCTGTCTGCTAGGCAGATTGTTCAGCGGCCTGCGAGCTCATCTGCCAGGGCATCAGTTGGTCGATCCTGTTGATCGGATGACCCTCGGCGATCTTTGTCAGCGTATTGTTGAGATAGGCTTCCGGGTTGATGCCGTTGAGCTTTGCCGTCTGAACGAGGGTGTATATGGCTGCCGCGCGAACACCGCCGGCATCCGAACCGGCGAAGAGAAAATTCTTTCGCCCCAGAGCAATGATTCGCATGCCGTTCTCAGCGATGTTGTTGTCGATTTCCAGCCGACCGTCAGTGACGAAGCAGGAGAGGGCTTCGCGCCGGTTGATTGCATAACGGAAGGCCGTAGCCAGCGCTGACTTTGCCGACAACTTTGCCACGGCCGCCTCGGCCCATGCGAAGAACGTGTCGAGCAACGGTGCGGTCTCTGTGCGGATTGCCACCCGCTCGGCGGCAAGGGCGAATGCGGTCTTGGCCTCGATGGCATAGATTGCGGCGATGCGGTCGAGCGCCTGCTTGGCAACCGCCGACTTCCGATGTGTCAATCGGCTTTGAACATTGACCCCCGATCGGCTTTCAACCGTGCCCACTCATGGATTTGGTTTGTGCCGGGGGACCCGCGCGTTGCGGAGTGCCCGCACGAGGCTGACGCAGCGGCGCGCGGGGGGTTCCTGTGGACCCACCGGTGCAAGCCGTAAGGGAAGGTGCGGCGGGTTAGGCGCGGTTTTTGAAGCGGCAGCTCTCGTTGCCTGTCTCGACGATGTCGCAGTGGTGGGTGAGGCGATCGAGCAACGCTGTGGTCATTTTGGGATCGCCAAAAACGCTCGGCCATTCACCGAAGGCGAGATTTGTCGTGACGATCACCGAGGTGCGTTCGTAGAGGCGGCTGACCGTGTGGAACAGCAGTTGTCCACCGGCTTGCGCGAAGGGCAGATAGCCGAGCTCGTCGAGGATGACGAAGTCCAGACGGGTCAGGAAGTCAGCAAGCCGCCCCTGTCGTCCGGCGCGCCCTTCGGCCTCGAGACGGTTGACCAGGTCGACGGTCGTGAAGAATCGCCCACGCGATCCGGCGCGAATGCAGCTTCGTGCGATGGCGATCGCCAGATGATCTCCTACCGATTGCCAAGGTTCTTTTTAGGTCAACTGAGGCTTCTGCGCGGTGCCGCCGACGCGCGTTTCTGATCTCGACGGGGATGCTGAATCGCTCTGCAATGATGGCTCTGCCTTCGGCGGTTGTGATCGGTTTGCCAGTGGTGTCACGCAATTCGTAGAGCTCGCCAGTACGCAGGACCTTACCAATTCGGTTCACGAGGCGGGTTGCAACTCCACACAGAGCTTGCTTGTGATGATGGCCCTTGCGGACCATCAACCGCCAATAGACCTCCGCTAAGCCGGGATCGATCCGGCGCGCGGCATCGGCGGCGAGATAGAGCGCGCGTTTGATGCGGTTGTTGCCGGATTGGGTGATGCTTTGGCCAGGTTGATCGGCGCCGCCCGACGAGTTGGTACGCGGGAACAGCCCGCAGAAGCCACGGAGCTGATGCAATCCCGCAAACCGTCGGGCCTCATGCAGCACGCCCAATACAAGAGGCGCCAATGCGTGGCCGATCCCTGGTATGGTGCGCAGAGCATCCGACGGATGAAGTTTGCCGTAGAGCCTTTCGATTTCGCGGCCGAGAGTACCGAGCTGGCTTTCCAACAAGCGCATGCGATCGATCTCGATGGCGGCTTCCAGCTGCAGGTGTTCAAAATTGACTGCATCCCCATGAAGGCGTCGCGTCTCCATTGCAGCCGCTTTGAGGCCGTCTACCAGCTTGTGGGCAAAAGGGCCGCTATGGGGATGGTTACCGCTGGCGTGCTTGGCAATGAAGCCGAGCAGGGTCGTACGCCTTGCTTTGATGACGGTCATGGGATTCAACAAGTCGTGCAGGACGGCCAACGCCAGATTGGTACGAAAATCTGGCAAAACAGCCTCGATGGCGGGGCAGGCCCAGCGCACCAGATCGATCAGCCGACGCTTGATGGTGCTGACCTCGTCTTCCAGGCGCTCACGCTGGCGTGTCAAACGTTGCAGCGCATGGCGATCGGCGTTGGGCACATAGACCGGGTCAACTGGCACCCCACCGAACCAGGGGATGGCACCGAGCACATAGGCGTCAGCAGCATCGGTTTTGGTGTGCTCACTCAAGTAGCGCCGCAGCGCACGAACACGCTGTCCCTTAACCCGGATGGCTTTGATCCCGGCCCTTTCGAGCCAGCGGGCGACCGGGAACCAAGACATTCCGGTCGGTTCCAATACTGCAGTGATGGTGCTGTCTGCCGGCAGCCTTTCTCGCAATCGAGCCACCAAGCTGCTGAGGCTTTCGGATGTTAGGCGGAAGCGGATCGGCTTTGCGTGCGGGCGTCCGTCGTCGAAGATGCGGGCGACATGATCGCCGCGGATGGCGAGATCGATGCCGATGGTTCGCTGACCCATGAAGTTCTCCTGCGTGATGCGGGCGAAGTCCTGGGTGACGCAGCCATGTGCTTGATTCGTAGCCGGTCATACCGCCACAATCTCTTTACTCTCGCCTGCCCAGGCCGGGTCGGAGGCTCTTCGTCACGTCGTCGAGACGCTGGGGAGCTCTCAGTGCTGGAGACGCCCACCGCCCCGCTGCCAGCGGGAGGATAGCGACGGTCCGGCATCGCCGCATTGGTGCCGGACCCGAGCCGCGATCACTTCGTCTGGTCACGGTAGCGATGCTCCACCCGTCTTCCCCTCGGCCTCGGATCCGGCATCGCTGTCGATACATGCGTTTTGCCGGTGCCGGTGCCACCGACCAGCACCAGGTTGCGCTGTTGCGCGACGAAGTTGCCCCCGGCGAGATCGCGCACCAGGCTCTCGTTGATCGGGGTTCCTTTGAAGGCGAAGTCATCGACATCCTTGGCGAGCGGCAGCTTGGCAATGGTCATTTGGTATCTGATCGAGCGCGCCTGCTTCTCCGATATCTCGGCCTTGAGCAGATCACCGACGAGGCGTTGTGGTTCATGCTTACGCTTGATCGCGGTGGCCAGCGTCTCGTCATAGGCGCCCTTCATGCCGAAGAGCTTCAGCGCGCCCATCATGTCGAGGACCTCGGTTCGCTCCATGCTCATCGGCTCCTCAGTTGGTCGTATCTGGCGCAGTCGGCGATCGGCATGTGCCGCAGCGTCAAAGCATCCGGCGTGAGAATGGTGGCGGTCGGTCCCGGGTCACGATGCCGGGTGAGGATGTTGATGATCACGTCGGACGAGTGAACGCCTTCGGCCATCGCCTGCGCGCAGGCGGCTTCGACCGCCGGCAATCCATCAGTCAGCACAGCCGACAGGATCGCGACCATCTGGCGGTCACCATCGTCGGACCCGGCGAGCCGACGGCGCACCCGCTCCAGTGCTGCCGGCAGGACCCAGTCTCGGAACGGCGCGCCATTGCGCAGCGCGCCCGGCTTGCGGGCCAGGACAGGCACGTAATGCCAAGGATCGTAGATCGTCTCGCCACGGCTGTAGCTGCGGCGATGTTCTGCGACGATGCGCCCATCCTGGCGGATGACGATCCGATCGGCATAGGCGTGGATCTCGACCGGCCAGCCGACCGCACTGGCGTTCACCGAGTATTTGTTGTTGTCGAAGCGAACCAGGCAGGTCTTCGACACCGAGGCTGCCACCGCGTGGAAGCCATCGAAGCGACCCTGATGGGCCGACAAGCCTCGGCCGTTCCTCCTCGAACACCTCCCATACTGTCCGATCCGGACGCTCGGGATGGGAATGTGCCTTGGCGTAGGCGATGCACTTGTCCAGCCAGGCATTCAGTTCGTCGTAGCTCTTCACCCGCAGCCGCGGGGTGAAGAAGCGCTCGCGCACCAGGCCGACCTGGTTCTCGACCTGGCCCTTCTCCCAGCCCGAGGCCGGCGTGCAGGCGACCGGGTCCACCAGGTGATGAGCACACATCTGCAGAAAGCGGCGGTTGTATTGCCGGTCCTTGCCGATGAACACGGTCTCCACCGCCGTCTTCATGTTGTCGTAGATGCCGCGTGTGCAGGCACCCTTGAAGAAGGCAAACGCCCGCTCGTGGGCGTCGAACACCATCTCCTGCGTCTCGCGCGGATAGGCGCGAGCGAACATCATGCGGCTGTGGCACAGGCGGACGTGCGCGACCTTCACCGTCACCGTCACACCGCTCATCAGGACGACTTCGTGGCTCCAGTCGAACTGATAGGCTTCACCCGGCGCGAACGACAGCGGCACATACGCCTCCGCCGTCTGTCCCGCATGCGCCCGGCTCCACGTCCGCGCGTAGCGCCGGACGGCGTCATAGCCGCCGTCATAGCCCAGCGCTCGCAGCTCCTCGAACAGGCGGATCAGCGTCAGCCGTTCGCGTGGTGTGCTTCCGGCGTTCTTCGCCAACAGCCGGTCCAGCTCTGCCTTCCAGCGCCCGATCTTGGGACGCGGCTGAACCTCCCGCTCATACGAAAACGACGTCTCACCCGACCGCAAAACCTTCCGAACCGTGTTGCGCGACACCTTCAGGTCACGCGCGATCTCCTTGATCGACTTGCCCTTGACCAAATGCTCGCGTCTGATCCGGCCGATCGTCTCCACAACCAGCATCCCCCACCGCCCACTTCCAACCAAAGCAGGCAGCCCACCAGCCACACATTCAGGGGGTCAATTTTGGACGCCGATCCCCCAGCTCAGGGGGTCAAAATTCCACGCCGAAAAACATGAGCTGCATGCGCGTCATTTTGCGCAGTAGCTCTCGCAACTCGTCGGGCGCGCAGACGATCGTGTTCTGGATCATCTGCAGGGCGACCCGTCGGGCGGCGACGGCAGTCTTGCGGCAGGCCTTGAGCACGCGCAGAGATTCGATCATGCCGTTGCGGCTTTTGGGCGTGACGGTGCGCTTGCCGGCAAACGCTGCGTGGGCCGCGTTTGCGCGTCAAGATCGTCGTTTTTCCCGCGCTTACGACGATCCTGCTTGTCCGGCGTCGTGACCTCAAGGACTTCGATGCCGGCCTTCTGCATGTAACGCAGCTGTCCTGCACCGTAGGTGCCGGTCACCTCAATACCGACACGCTGGAGCGATCCAAAGGCGCCCATCCAGGCGAGCATCTGCTTGTAGCCGTCCCGGGTTGTCGCGAAGCTCTGGCTTGCCAACACCCGATCCAACTCATCGACAACGGCCGCGACATGAAGATCCTTGTGCGTATCGACGCCGCCGACGTACGACCGACCTCTCTTTACCTTCCATACTGGCTCTCCCGGCTCGGCAAAAAGTTAACGGTTCCACCAGAGCCGGATGCTGGACAGGACAGTAACGCGACAGAACGTCAGGCCCTTCTTGGGTCACACACCGCATCTGTGAGGTGAAACCTCGCAGCCGATGTCTCAGCCGCCCGACAGATCCAGGGAAAGACGCAACGGTCGATCGGTGTTCGGGTCAAGGCGACTGAGGGCACCCTGCTGTGTCGGCGATGCTCAGGCCATTCATCGCTTTGCCGCGACGGATCGTCGGAGCCTGCCGACGCCGTCATTCTTACTGTCGGTGTTGAAATTGCCGGCTTGCCGTACCTGACAAGCGCTGCTTCGAGCGCGTCGAGGCAGAACGCGACCTCCAGCGTGATGGAAACCTGCCAGGAGAGCACCCGCCGGCTGGAACCAGTCCACCACAGCAGCCAGATAGACAAAGCCGCGTGCCATCGGAATGTAGGTGATGTCCATGGCCCACACCTGGTTCGCTCGATCCACCGCCAGATCGGCGGCCGGCACCGCGCGGGGTTGATAATATAGACTGCCGCGGCTGAGCCCCAGCAGATCAGCCTGCCGGATCAACGGCAGCTCATGGTCCCGGTCGATCATCGCTTTGCGCTCAACAGCCCGGCCTTGCCGAGCGCACCGGACAAAAAATCGTTCTCCAGCGCCAGTTCGCCGATCTTCGCATGCAACGTCTTCAGGTCCACGCTCGGTATGCTGTCCTTGGCCGTGCCGCCAGAGCCAAATAACCCCGGCGCGCCCTCAAGCAACTGCGCCTTCCAGGCAGTCACCTGCGTCGGATGCACATCATACAGCTGCGCCAGCTCCGCCAGCGTCTTCTCGCCCTTGATCGCGGCGCTGTGGTTCCGTCGGGTTCTCCTCGACATGTCTGCTCCTGATCCGCGGCAATCCTCGCCGCGCTCTAGGCGAGAAAATCCACTTAACGCCCTGTGCAGATTCGCCCAGCCACCTCTGAGATCAGGCTGCGCGGCCCGACGGCGGCCCTGGCGAAAGCCGCCAGCGGAGACACGCTGCCCCCTGCAAGTTCCATGGTGCCCAGTTTCGTTCGGGAGTGGCGTCCCCGGCGAGATTCGAACTCACGACCCCAGGATTAGGAAACCCAAGGTCTATACCTCCGCCAGCTTCCGCAGGGTCCCGTTAGTTGGCGGTAAGTTCGCTATAATATGGGGTTTCTGACACCATCATTTCCGCTGGCCATCGCAGGCTTACGCTTGCCTCCGCGTCTGGTGTCCTGTCAATGTCCTGTCACGGGATCCGCCTGACAGGGATGAAAAGCGACTGCCATGAAGGTCACCAGCGAAGGCCCGACCAAGATCACCAAGGCGACGATCGACGCGGCATGGCGTCGACGAATGCCTGACCAGCGGCAGATCATCCGTGACAAGGACTGCCGCGGCTTGGCGCTGATCGTGAACGCCACTGCGATGACATGGAGCTTCGCCTACCGTCCACGCGGGACCGACGCGGTGACCGGACGCCGCTGGCCGAACAAGACGCTGACACTGGGCAACCCGGCGACGCACTCGCCCGACGACGCACGTGCCGAAGCGAACCGGATCAAGGGACAGGCTGCCGCGGGCGCCGATCCTGCTGTGGAGAAGAAGGCGCGCGCGGCAGCTGTGCAGCGCAAACGCAGCAGCACGCTCGGCAGACTGGTCGAGGCCTATACGCAGGTCCTGCCGATGCGGCCGAAAATGCGCGGCACCGGCGTGCCGTCTCCGGGCTACGTTGCCGAAGAACTGGCGCAGGTCCGGCTGGCACTTGCCACCATGAACGCGGGAGACATGCCGGCCGCGGACCTGTCTGAAGCGGACGTGCGTAGATTGCTGAGCGCCGGTGGGGGGAACTCAATTGCTCGCAAGCGGTTCGGTGCGCTCTCTCGGTTTCTGGACTGGTGCCAGGATGCCGGTCATATCGGGACTAATCCCTGCGCATTGATTGCTCGCTCACGTCGCCCCAAGGCGCCGCGGGCTCGATCACACTACCTGACGCCAACCGAGCTTGCCCGCCTCTGGGAAGCCGCGGGTGGCCTGCGTGAGCCGGTCTGGCGTGATCTCGCCCGATTCCTGATAGTGGTGCCGTGCCGGCGCGGAGAGGCAGCTCGGCTCGACTGGTCGCACCTGGATCTCGCTGCTGCCGAGTGGCGTCAGCCCGGCCACACGACGAAGAACCGTGAGGCACATCGACTGCATCTGCATGCGTTGGCGCTGGAGGTATTGCAGGCACGCTGGGCGGCGTTCGTCGCGGCCCAGGTCAAAGGCGATCAGCGGCAGGCTGCTCGGATCACGGCCGTTGGCATTCCACGTTCGGGCCTAGTGTTCCCGGCGCCGGTATCCGGCGGCGTGGTCAACACGTTCAGTGACATCAAGGCTGCGTTGGTGAAGCAGACCGGGTCGAAGGCGGGCAGCACGAAGTGGCGCAACTAACTGGCTGGACTTGGCACGACTTCCGCAGGTCCTTCGCCACCGCGCTGGGCGAGGCTGGTATTCCCGAAGCAGTGGCTGATGCCATTTTAAATCATCGTCAGGCGGCAACGCGCGGCGGGGTATTGGGTGTGTATCAGCGCGCGAGCCGGTGGCCCGAACAGGTCAACGCAATGCGAATGTGGGAACGGTTGGTCGCGGCTGCCATCGAGGGACGCGCGGCCGATGTCAATGTGGTGCCCATGATATCGCGTGCCAGCTGAGCTACCCAAGCCGCGGTTCAGCGGGCGCTGGGTGCAGTCTGGTGGACGCAACCTGGCTCTGGCGATCTCCTGGGCCGCCAGTGAGCTTTATTAGATCACTAGGCCAGCGATTGCTTGATGGCCAGAACGTAACGTGTCATCGACAAGTGCCGCTTTGCGGGATGTCATTGAATATCGTCAATTGGCTCGGGTGGCGGTGGGCTTGGCGTTCCGGCGGCCTTCGCCCCCTGCCCCGTTAGTGCTCGCATCGCCTCGTGCACCTTGCGCAAGGTCGGGGTGTCAAGTTCGTTGATCCGCGTGCGCCCACCGGCGCGGTCCTCGTCCTCATCGTTACGGATGCAGCCACGCGCCAGATCGGCGACCCGCAGTTTGAGCTGGACTGTGGTGGCAAGCGAGGATGTGAGCGTCTTGATGGCGCCGGCCAGCGTGTCCCGCTCCGTGGGCAGCACCTGAGACAGTGCCTCCTTCTGGACAGCAGCAATCTTCTCCGCGTGCGCCATCTCACTCAGGCCCTCGAGGGAAAGGTGGTCGCGCGGTGCCAAACACAGCGCGAGCAAGTGAGCATAGTCCGCGAGAAGTTCCTGATGGCGACCGAGCACGGCAATCTGCTCCGCCAAAAGCACACCCCGCAGCGCACCAAGGTCGATCCTAATTTTGGCCCGTTCAGCCTTGCTGCGCGCCGGCAGAAGCATAGTGCCCGGCTTCGGCAATGCAGTGTGCTGGCCGGCTCGGATGGGCACGATCTCGGCTGATTTGCGACTTCTCTTCGGCTTGCCCGGCTTCGACCACACCATCCCAGAGGACACGGTCATGTTGGCCAAGATCGGCCTGCGAGGCCGATCACAGGATACCTGCTGCGCCTCCTGCAGGTTTGAAGATTGGCATTCTGGCAATTGCTCGACCGGTTGCACGTCAGCGAGGTCGCGTCTGGTCGGTGGTTCGAGCTCTGTTGCCCGGGTTTCTTTCAGGGCACGCCCGCCGTCCGGAGGGTCGTCTTCGCACAGCTCGCAGGGAGCGGGCCAGGCCTTTGGCGAATGCCGCGCCCTCGTTCGCCTGGGCCTCCAACCGAATGTCGTGCTCGAGCTGGCGTTCGATCTCCTCGGGGAGCTCGAAACTTGACCCAGCGCTCTCGCGCCCATTCGGCCATGCTGCTCTTCGATAGTCGGTATTGGGTCGCGAGCGCACGCGTCAGCGCGGAGCAGTCTCGTATGTGAGTTTCGCCGCTGCGAGCGCTTCGTCGTCCAGGCGTCTCGGATAGCATTACAGTTGTGATTTTCTGATTGCGAAGCGGTTGTAACTCTAATCTATGGGCCACCATAATTCGGAGATCATGGCATGGCGGGAGCATCGATCGAGGCGACGCTGGAGTTGTGGGCATCGTCGCTGCGAAAGGTAAAGAGCCTGCTGCGTCCATTGTTTGCGCAAGAACGCGCGGCGGTGAACGCAGGATTATTCCTTGACGGGCTGCTTGGCGATGAGCGTCGCAAGACGGGATGGATGCGCGCCGAGGCCGCCGGTGATCCTGGGCCTTGGCGGCAGCAGGCGCTGTTAGGGCGCGATCGGTGGGACGCTGATGCGTTGCGCGACATGGTGCGCGAGTACATCATGGAGCATCTCGCGGACGACAACGCAGTCCTGGTTGTCGATGAAACCGGGTTCCTCAAGCAGGGCAAGGCATCGTGCGGCGTGGCG
>CAWCXI010000026.1:0-216002 GCA_963799415.1 uncultured Alphaproteobacteria bacterium
GAGCCAGGTTTGCTGGAGGAACGGCAGAATGCAGGAACAGCCCGCCAGACGACCCAAGCGTGGCACTGACATTGACCCCTTGCCCGCCCGCGGTGACATGGTCGCGGAAGTTGAACCTGGAGCGATAAGCCAGATGCCAACGGACGCCGACCTCTTGATTGTCATCGAGCGGCGGGACTTCATCCGGGGTTGCCTGACCTGCTGGCTCGGCAATCTGTGCGCCGAATTCGCGACCATGCCGGTGGCTGATGTCGAGACGTCCCTTGAGGCTGGTGCGCTCAGACAGGCGGCAGCGGCACTGGTAGGCGTGGATGCCCCGGAGCACGCCGAGGCGTGGCTGATGCGTCAGGTCGGATGGCTCCGCGCGAAGTCCCCGAACCTGCCGATCATCATGATCGTCGAAGCAGATGAAGCAAGGGCAGCCGAGGCACTGGCGAGCCGATTGAATGTGCAGGGCTGCATCCCGACCTCCAGCAGTGTGCATGTGGCTGCGGCGGCGTTGCGCCTTGTGGTGGCCGGCGGTCGTTACTTTCCAGCCTTGAGGGATCTTGACCGCCGGTCGGCAATGCTGACCGACCCGGTACGTCTGGTGACGCGGCCTGCGTCTCTCGCGAAGCTAACACCCCGCGAGGCGGCGGTCCTGGGCGTTTTAGGCAGCGGCGCCCCAAACAAGATCATCGCCTATCGGCTGGGTATGTCGCTCAGCACGGTGAAGGCGCACGTGCACAGCATCATCAGGAAACTCAACGTCCGCAACCGCACTGAAGTCGTGGTCGCCGCCCGCAACATGCAGTTGCCGGCGCAACGATCGAATGTCGAGACTGCCTTCGACCCCGCTCATGACGGCTGGGGCATGCGGAACGAGCACGGACCGCGCGGCACCGAGCCGCATAGTCGTCCAGTCTTAGGGCCGGCTGCCGAATGAGTGATCCGACTCGCACGCGGCATCGCCCGTCGTCATGGCCGGCCTTCCATGTCTTTGGCTTGAAGCAGTCAACGAAGACGTGGATGCCGAGGCCAATCTCCATCATGACGAAGGAGTTCGACCAACCGATCGACAGTGATTCTCGGCTCGGACACGCCCAATGATCTTGATCGGATGGCTTGGTATTCTTGACGTTACGGTAGTGATATGTTGTGCATACTCTCTTAGTCAGGAGATCCTCGTGCTCTCGTCTTGTCATTTTCCCAAATGTGAGTGCGATGGCTGACGATCTCATATTGGATGCCGAGACTTCTTCGGCAAAAAGCCTCCGCATTTCGTCGTCTGGCCGCCGAAATCCTTGGCGGCGACTTCCGCAGAAGTCTGTTGGAACTCGCTCTGGAATACGACCGTCAGGCGATGCGACTCGCGAGAACAATAGACCGCCACGCAAGCCTGGCAACGAACCGCGTGAGTGCGGGGAATTAGTTGGGGTCTGGCCTCTTCAGATCGAGCCCGGCGGCTGCGGCTGTATGCGGGCACTTGTTGCATTGCACAATCCGCCGCAGAATGATCTGGCGCCGCGTTCACCTTCTGCAACAGCAAAGCCGATCAGATGCCGCTCTCCGTCGCGCTCACTCATCGCACGACGTATCACTACGATCGCGCGATCTCGCTTGGACCACAGACGATCCGCCTCCGTCCGGCACCGCATGCACGGACGCCCATCCTGTCGTACGCGCTGCGCGTCGAGCCCAGGCCGCATTTCATCAACTGGCAGCAGGACCCGCAGGGCAATCACCTCGCCCGTGTGGTGTTCCCTGACCGCGTCTCGCATTTCGACGTCACGGTCGATCTGGTCGCCGACATGGCGACGATCAACCCGTTCGACTTCTTCATGGAGCCGGACGCCGAGCGCTGGCCGTTCAGCTACGATCCGCTGCTCGAGCAGGAGTTGGCGCCGTTCCGGCGGCTGATGCCGGTGGGACCGCGGCTGCAGGAACTGTTCGATCAGGCGCCACGCGGAGAGCAGGTGACGGTGGACATGCTGGTCGCGCTCAACCGCCTGGTGCAGAGCCGGGTCAGCTACATCGTCCGCATGGAGCCCGGCGTGTGGAGCCCGGAAGAGACACTGGCGGCGGGAGAAGGCTCCTGCCGGGATTCGGCTTGGCTGCTGGTGCAGCTGCTGCGGCAGCTTGGCTACGCCGCGCGCTTTGTCTCCGGCTACCTGATCCAACTCGTTGGTGACGTGAAGCCGCTGGATGGACCGGAAGGCCCGACCTCCGACTTCACCGACCTGCACGCCTGGGCCGAAGCCTATCTGCCGGGCGCCGGCTGGGTGGGCCTTGATGCTACCTCCGGTCTGCTGACCGGCGAGGGCCATATCCCGCTCGCCGCCACGCCCGATCCGCAGTCGGCCGCACCGATCACCGGGCTGGTCGAACCGTGCAAGACCGAATTCGGCTTCGACATGCGCGTGACACGCGTGCGCGAGACGCCGCGCGTCACCAAGCCGTACAGCGAGGCGCAGTGGCAGGATATCCTCGGGATGGGTGCCGCGGTGGATCGCTCGCTTGCCGCCGGCAATGTGCGGCTGACGATGGGCGGCGAGCCGACATTCGTTTCCGCCACGGACATCGACGCGCCCGAGTGGAACACCGATGCGCTCGGCCCGACCAAGCAGCGGTTGGCGGAGCGGCTGATGCGTCGGCTGCGCGAGCGCTGGACGCCGGGTGCGGTGCTGCAGACAGTGTCCGGCAAACACTATCCGGGCGAGCAGTTGCCGCGCTGGGCGCTCTACGCGCATTGGCGGACGGACGGCGAGCCGATTTGGCGCGACATGTCGCTGCTGGCGAGCGAGGAAGACACCGATGACGCGACCGCCGCCGACGCGCATCAATTCTGTGCAGCGCTGGCGGAGCGTCTGCAGGTCGATCCCTCGCTGATCAATCAGGCCTATGAGGACATCTACTACCACCTGTGGCGCGAGCATCGCCTGCCGGTGAACGTGCTGGCCGAGGATGCGAAGTTGAAGGACCCGCTGGAGCGCGCGCGGTTGGCGCGGGTCCTCGGCGGTGACCTCGGCGCGCCGGTCGGCTCGGTGCTGCCGCTGCGGCGCGCGATCCGCAACGACGTGCGCGCCTGGCAGGGTGGCAAGTGGCGCTTCCGCGGCGATGCGTTGTACCTGCTGCCTGGCGATTCACCGATCGGTTATCGGTTGCCCCTGGACACCCTGCCTTGGGCCGACGAGGCGACGATCGAACAGGAGACCGAGGCCGATCCGTTCGCGCCGCGTGCGCCGCTGCCGCCGCATCAGGTCCTTCGTGCCGTCGCGCCGTCCCTCATGGAGGCGGGCGCCGAGGGATTCCGTCCGGTACCGGAGGAACCTCCGATCGTTGGCTGTGGCGAGCCAGACCTCGTGCGCACCGCACTATGCGTCGAACCGCGCGGCGGCATTATCCACGTTTTCTTCCCACCACTGTACGCGGCACAGGACTGGCTGACACTTGCCACCGCTGTCGAGGACACCGCGGAGGAACTCGGCCGCAAGGTGGTGCTGGAGGGCTACTTGCCGCCGCGCGATCCGGGCCTGCTGCATTTCTCGGTCACGCCGGATCCCGGTGTGATCGAGGTCAATGTGCATCCCGCCACCAGTTGGAATGAGATAGTGCAGCGGGGCACAGAGCTTTACGAGGAGGCGCGCCAGGTCGGGCTGGCCACCGAGAAGTTCATGCTCGACGGCAGCCATGTCGGCACGGGCGGCGGCAACCACGTGGTGATGGGCGCCGCGGAGCCCGCGGACAGCCCATTTCTGCGCCGACCTGATCTGCTGAAGTCGCTGCTGGGCTTCTGGCACAACCATCCGAGCCTCTCTTACCTGTTCAGCGGGCTGTTCATCGGGCCATCGAGCCAGCATCCACGCATTGACGAAGCGCGGCAGGACAGTCTGGCGGAACTGGAGATTGCCTTCTCGCAGATCAAACCCGGAAAGGAGGTGGCACCCTGGCTGGTCGATCGGATGTTCCGCCATCTGCTGGCGGACATGACCGGGAACACACACCGCACCGAGTTCTGCATTGACAAGCTGTATGCGCCGGAGACCGCGTCCGGGCGGCTTGGTCTGGTGGAGTGCCGTGCGCTGGAAATGCCGCCGCATGCACGCATGGCGGCCGCCCAGCTCCTGCTGATGCGCGCCGCGGTCGCTGCGTTCTGGCAGGCGCCGTATGAACGTCGGCTCGTGCACTGGGGCACGCGCATCCACGACGACTTCCTGCTGCCGCATTACGTCGCGCGGGATTTCGCCGACGTGCTGGAGGAGTTGCGGGAGCACGGCTATCGCTTCGATACCGACTGGTTCGCGCCGCATTTCGAGTTTCGCTTCCCGCGTATTGGCGAGGTCACGGTCCGCGGCACCACGCTCGAGCTGCGCAATGCGCTGGAGCCATGGCATGTGCTGGGCGAGGAGCCGGTGGGTGGCGCGACGACACGCTTCGTCGACAGCTCGGTGGAGCGCGTGCAGGCGCTTGTGTCCGGCTGGGTGGACGAACGCTACGTGCTGGCGTGCAACGGCAGCGCGGTCCCGCTGACGCCGACCGAACGCGCCGGTGAATATGTCGGCGGCGTGCGTTTCAAGGCGTGGCAGCCGCCGGTGAGCGCGCTGCACCCCACCATCCCCGCACAGGCACCGCTGGTATTCGACGTCTATGACCGCTGGTCGGGCCGCAGTCTTGGCGGGCTGACGCACCACGTGTCGCATCCTGGCGGCCGGCATTACGAACGGTTTCCGGTCAATGCGAATGAAGCGGAGGCGCGCCGCAAGGCTCGCTTTTTCCCATTCGGCCACACGCCAGGGCCGATGGCGGAGCCCAAGCTGACGTTGTCGCGCGAACATCCGCGCACGTTGGACTTGCGCCGAACCGGTTGACTGGTCAGCTTTCCGTGATGGCACGCGACGAAATGGTCGACGGCAAGGGAGGTTTGCGCCCGCAATGGCGCAACCTGCTCGGCGTGCTTGCCGGACTTGGCCATGGCGTCCTGGCGGAACGCGCCCGACGACTTGAGCGCGTCATGGAAGAAGAGGGAGTGGCGGGTCTGTTGCCCGGCTCGCCACCTGCTCCCTGGCGCTTCGATCCGATCCCGCTGCCGCTGTTACAGTCTGAATTCGAGGTACTGGAAGCCGGACTGGCGCAGCGGGCGCATCTGCTCGACGCGGTGCTGGCCGACCTCTACGGCGAGCAGCGCCTGCTGGCCGACGGCGCTGTGCCCGCCGCGTTGGTGTATGCCAACCCGGCGTTCCTGCGGCCCTGCCGTCACCTGGAGGCCGAGCAGCTCTCGTTCTATGCCGCCGATCTGGTACGCGGGCCTGACGGCAAATGGAATGTGCTGGCGGATCGCACCGACCTCGCCGACGGTCTGGCGCATGCCTTGCAGAACCGCAGGCAGCTCGGTCGTGTCGTGCCGGAGCTGTTCGTCTCACAGCTACCGCGCCACATCGATCCGTTTGTCGAGCTTTGCCTGGACATGCTGAGGCGGGTCGCACCAACCGGCAGGGCTGCACTGCTGACTCCCGGCCATGCTGATCCGGCATGGTACGCGCACGTGCTGCTGGCGCGCGAACTGTCGTGCGTCCTGGTCGAAGGCGGCGACCTAACGGTGCGCGATGGCGGCCTGTTCCTCAAGACGCTGCGCGGGCTTCAGCAAATCGGCGTGCTGCTGCGTGGTATCGACGGCCGCCTGATCGATCCGCTGGAGCTGGAGCCTGATGGCGTCGGTGCGCCAGGACTGCTCGCCGCCGCGCGCGATCATGTGCGCTTGATCAACAGCCCCGGCAGCAGCCTCGTCGAGGCGCCGGCGTTGGCAGCCTTCCTGCCCAACCTGGCGACACGGCTTCTCGGCAAAAAGCTTGCGCTGCCCAGCGTTCCGACGGTTTGGCTGGGTGACAGTGCCGCCCGCGCCACCGTATTGCAGAACACGGCACAATGGTGCCTCCGCTCGGCGCTGGTGACGGACCAACCACCGATCCCGTTGGCGACGATGGCCGGGCCGGACCGCAGAGCGCTGCTCTATCGGATGGAGGCGGCACCCTGGCGTTTCGCGGCGAGCGCGATGGTGACGCCCTCGGTCGCTCCGTGCTTTGGCGACGGAGGACTTGTGCCGCGCCCCGTGCTTGTCCGGATGTTCCTGGTGCGCGACCGCAGCGGCTGGCGCGCGATGCCCGGCGGGCTCGGCTGCATGTTGGCCGACAACGCGCAAATCTGGCCGAGTGTAGGACCGGTGGTGGCCAAGGATGTCTGGGTCCTCGCGGAGGATCTGGCTTCGATCGAAGGACCGCGTCCGGTGAGTAGCGGACCGATGGCGATCCGACGGACCGCTGGCGATATGCCCAGCCGTGTGGCCGATAACTTCTTCTGGCTTGGGCGCTACCTCGAACGACTGGAGAGTGCGGCGCGGCTGCTGCGGATCACCATCGGCCGGATCAGCCGCCCGGCACCGACGCCGCATGAGATCGCCGAACTGGACGTTCTGATTGCCTGCCTCACCCAGGCCGGATTGCTCAATGCCGAGGTGATTGCCGATCTCGGACCTGCTGGCCTCGGACAGGAACTGATGCGTGTCGCCGGAAGCTGGGGCTCAATCCACGCCTTGTTGGGTCAGGTCTCCCGGGTCACCGGCCTGCTGCGCGACCAAGTGACAGGCGAGATGCACGCGGTCACAGCACGCGGCCTGCATGAGGTGGAGGACACTCTCGGCAACATCGCGACACGCGGAGACAGCCAGGCGCTGGAAACGACGTACCAGGCGATGTCGCGCGTCCTGGCGTTCGCTGCCGCACTCTCCGGGCTCGCGGCGGAGAACATGGTGCGCGGCGGTGGTCGGCTGTTCCTCGATCTGGGCCGACGGGTGGAGCGCGCGCAGGCCGTGGCCGATCAGATCGCCTGCGCGCTGGAGTTTCCCGGTGCGGCACAGCAGCCTGCCCGCGTGGAACACGGACTGCGCCTGGCTCTGGAACTGTGCGATTCGTCCATCACGTATCGCAGCCGGTACCTCGCGGTGCTGCAGCCGGCGCCGGCACTCGACCTGTTGCTGGCGGATGACGGCAACCCGCGTGGGCTGGCGTTCCAACTCGCCGCGATGCATGCCCTGCTGAACGAGATCGGCAGCGGCGTGGATGCGACGCTTGCCGCCGCTGCGGCGGCGCTGGAGGGGGAACCGCAGGCGATGGTCCACGCGGTCAGCGAGTCAGCTGATCAGTCGGTGGCGGCGCTTTTCCTGCCGGCGCAGCTACGCGCGTTGCGCGACGCTGTCGCCGAGCTGTCGGACCGCGTGTCGCGTCGTTACTTCACGCTGCTGCCGACGGTCCGTGCGGTGGGCATCGAGGCCTTGCCCCGATCAATGCGCGGGGCGGCGTGATCTACCGCGTGCGGCACGTGACGCGGTACGATTATCAGGCTCCGGTCGATCTCGGCGCACACCTGGCGCATCTGCGGCCACGGCAGTTGCCACATCAGAAGGTATTGCGTGCCGGCGTCCACGCTGCGCCGGCGGTATCGTGGCGACGCGACGGGAGCGACCACTTTGGCAATGTGGTGACCTGGCTGTTTCTCGATGTCGCGCATGCCGCGTTCCAGGTGATCGCCGATGCAACAGTTGATGTCGACTTCCCCGCCCCGCCTGATCCCTCGGCGACGCCGTCATGGGAGACCGTGGCGGAGCAAGCCCTGAACACCGCCCCCGGATCGTGGCAGGTCGCCGAATTCCAGTTCGACAGTCCGCACGCTCCGGCTGACGCAGATGCCAAGGCCTACGCTGCACCCTGCTTCCGCCCGGGGCGCCCTGTGCTGGAGGCGCTGCTCGATCTGAATGCCAGCATCCGCCGCGACTTCACCTTCCGTGCCGGCGTGACGACGACGAGTACGCGGATCGTCGAGGTCCTGCGGCGGCGCGAAGGCGTGTGTCAGGATTTTACCCACCTGATGATCAGCGCCCTGCGCGGCTTTGGCCTGCCGGCGCGGTATGTTTCAGGCTATATCCGCACCCGTCCGACGCGCGTGCGGCTTGGTGCCGACCAATCGCATGCCTGGGTTGGCTGCTGGCTAGGGCCGGAACATGGCTGGATGGACCTTGATCCGACCAACGGCATCGTGGTGCGGGATGAGCATGTCGTACTCGGCTGGGGTCGCGACTTTGGTGACGTCACCCCGTTGCGCGGGGTCATACTAGGCGGCGCGGAGCAGACGCTTTCGGTGGAGGTTGTTCTTGAGGAGGTAGCAACGCAGACGTGATGCAGCCGAAGCCGGCAACCCGCGTTTGGATAGGTCCCATGAGCATTCTCAACGTCATTCACCGGACCCAGTACAGATTACTCGGAGCCGGTCCAGTTCGGCCCGCATCGGCTGATGATGCGGCCACGCGACAGCCACGATCTGCGTCTGCTGGAAACCCGTCTCACAATCGATCCAGCTGCTTCGGTGCGTTGGCTGCACGACGTGTTTGGCAACTCTGTCGCGATCGCCGAGTTCGCGGAGCAGGCAAACGAGCTGCTGGTCGTCTCGACATTCCGTGCGGAACATTATCCGTTGTCGGAGACCGCAGTGAACCTGGAGGAATACGCGCGGCACTATCCGTTCAGTTACGACGCGCTGGAAATTCCGGACATTGGCCGGACCGTGGAACGGCACTATCCCGACCCCGACCACAGGATCGACACATGGGCGCGCGGGTTCGTCGAACAGCAGACTGACGGCGATACCATGGGAATCCTGCTCGCCATGGTGGCTGCGATCCACCAGAACTTTTACTACAACCGGCGCGACGAAATGGGCACGCAGGATCCGCTCGTCACGCTGGATTCCGGCGGAACGTGCCGGGACTTCGCGCTGTTCATGATGGAGGCAGTCCGCAGCCTGGGCTTCGCTGCGCGCTTTGTCTCGGGCTACCTGTATGACGACAACCGGGTCGGTGCAGAGGGCGTGGTTGGTGGCGGTGCCACTCATGCCTGGGTGCAGATCTATCTGCCTGGCGGGGGATGGGTCGAATTTGATCCAACGAATGGGTTGGTCGGCGGGCGCAACCTGATCCGGGTTGCGGTGACGCGCGATCCCAGCCAGGCCATCCCGATGAGCGGCAGCTTCACTGGCGCGTCGAATGCGTTTCTTGGGATGAATGTGCAAGTCGAGATTACGGCGGATCAGACAAGCTGATCCATCGCGGGAGGCGATACATGAGCGATTCAGTGTCTGGTGCTATCCCTGATTCAGTGAGCGGAGCTGCTCAGCACGTCGCAGGCGGCATGCAAAACGCAATGGAGCGCGCAGGGCATGCAGCGTGCCGCGCCCATGATGGCGTCGGTGAGGTGCGGTCAGTGATTCGCGCGCAGCCAATCACTGCGGCGCTGGTGGTATTCGCGCTGGGATATCTGTTCGGTCGGCTAGGGGCGCTGATTCCGACAAGCGGACCGTCGCGGCGCGCCTGAGAATTGTCATCGTCATGAGCGCCACACCGATCGCCAGGAACGACAGCGCGGTGGTGACGGTTCCCAGCGCATAGAGCACGGGTGTCGTCACGTTCGTCGTCATACCGAAGATCTCGAGCGGCAGCGTATTGTCACTGCCGGCCGTCAGCAGCGTACGAGCGAATTCGTCATAGGAGAGGGTGAAGCCGAACAGCGCGACGCCGACGATGCTCGGCGCGATGATCGGCAGCACGACATGACGGATCCGCTGCCAGGGGGAGGCGCCAAGATCAATCGCCGCTTCCTCCCAGGCGCGATCGAAGCGGTTGAATACCGCGAACATGATCAATAGGCCGAACGGCAGCGTCCAGGTTAGCTGCGCGCCCAGGGCCGAGCTGTACCAGGCTGGGTCGAGGCCGGTCAGGTTGAACAACAGGCCGATGCCGAGGCTGACCAGGATCGAGGGTATGATCAGGCTGGCGATGGTCAGCGTGAACAGGGCGTTGGCACCGATGAAGCGACGGCGGAACGCGAGGCCTGCGGCGAGAGAGACCACCACAGTCACCACCATGACGATCAGCGCCAGCAGCAGCGAACGCCTCAGCGCGCCGCCGAAGTCGCCAACGGCCTGCGGCTCGAACAGGCGTGCGAACCAGTGCGGCGAGACGCCGTTCATCGGGAAGGTCAGGCCGCCATCGGGGCCCTGGAACGAGAGTGTGACAATGGTGAGCGTTGGGCCGTAGAGGAACAGCACGAACAGACAGAAGAAGGCTGTGATGGCCGCGCGGCCGAAGGTGCCGAGGGTCATTGGGGTGTGGCCCCCTCCCCCCGCCCCCCTCCCACAAGGGGAGGGGGAGGATGGGCGGACTTCACAGCTCTTTCCTGACGTCGACAATGCGCAGGATTGCAGCGATCATCAGCAGCACCACCGCCAACAGTACCACCGCATTGGCGCAGGCCGCGGGGTACTGTAGCAGCGAGATCTGGTTCGCGATCATCAAGCCTACCGACGCGCTCTGGCCGCCGCTCATCAGCCGCACCGTGATGAAGTCGCCCATCACCAGCGTGACGACGAAGATGGAGCCGATGGCAATGCCAGGCTTGCACAGCGGCACGATGACGTGCGCGATCACCTGCCATGGGCGCGCACCGCCATCGATCGCGGCCTCGATGAAGCGCTGGTCGATGCGCGTCATCGTGTTGAATATCGGCGTCACCATGAACAGCGTGTAAAGGTGCACGTAGGCCAGCACCACTGCGAAGTCCGAGAACAGCAGAAACTCCAGCGGGCTGCGGATCAGCCCAAGCCGCAGCAGCGCCGTGTTCAGCAATCCCTCGCGGCCGAGGAATGGCACCCATGAGATCATCCGGATGATGTTGGAGGTAAGGAACGGGATCGTACAGACGAGAAACAGCACGAGCTGGGTGACCCGGCTGCGCACGATGAAGGCGAGATAGAACGACACCCAGAACCCCACCACCAGCGTCACTGCCCAGACGATGGCGGTGAAGCGCAGAGTGTTCAGATAAGTGCGCCAGGTGACGCTGGAGCCGAGCACGTCCTGGTAGTTGGTCAGTACGAATCCCGGTATGATCTGGACGCTGTCGTAGTCGAAGAAACTGACGACGATCAGCGCCACAATCGGCAGCAGCAGGAAGACGCCCAGAATCAGCGCAAGCGGCGCCGCCTGCAAATAGGGCGCCTTCACGCGGCGATGAACTCATTCCATTTCTGGACCATGTAGCGATCCTCGGTCATCACCGAGTTCCAGCATGCCACGTGGCCCATGCGTTCGTAGAACGAGCCGCCGTCGCGCACCGCGCCGGCCTTTTCCATCACCTTCCCTTCGGGGCTCTTGATGTCGGCCTGTGCCGGCTTGCCCTCGATCCAGTAGCCCCACTCGTCTGGCGTCATGAACTTTTGGGCGGTCTCCAGCACCGCGCTGTAATAACCCTGGCGGTTCAGGTAAGCACCGGCCCAGCCCGACAGATACCAGTTGATGTACTCATATGCGGCATCGAGTTCGATGCCGCTGAGATGTTTGGCAATTCCAAGCCCGCCTGCCCACGCGCGATAGCCTTCGGCCAATGGCTGATAGGTGCAGGGAATGCTCCGCGAGCGGACGGCGGCCACCGCCGGCGACCACATCGACTGGATCACCACCTCGCCGGATGCCATCAGGTTGACGCTCTCGTCGAACGTCTTCCAGAAGGCACGGAACTGGCCGGATTTCTTCGTTTCGATCAGGAAGGCGACGGTCTTGTCGATCTCGGGGCGAGTCATGTTGCCCTTGTCGACATACCTCATCGTGCCGAGTGATTCCATCACCATGGCGGCGTCCATGATGCCGATGCCGGGGATGTTGAGGATGGCCGTCTTGCCCTTGAACGCGGGATCAACCAGGTCCTTCCAATTCCTGATCGGCCGGCCGACCAGGTCCGGGCGTATGCCGAGAGTGTCGGCGTTGTAGATGGTGGGGATCAGCGTCGCCCATTCGGTGGGATGTGTGGCGAACTTGGTCGAGGTCTTGCTCTCGACGAATGCCACGGTGTTCGGCGCGGTCCCCTGCGCGACCTGCGACGTCGGCGTGAGCTTGCCCGTGGTGAAGATCGGCACGATCTTGTCGAACAGCTTGATGCGTTTGGTGTCCATCGGCTGCAGCACGCCGGTGGGGAACACCTTCTTGGTGACGAAGTATTCGATGTCGGCAATCTCGTAGGAATTGGGCTGCGTCACGGCCTTCTGCGTCACCGCATCGGTGTCGAGCGCGGTCATCTGCAGGGTGAAGCCCAGGTCCTGCTTCACCTTCTCGGCGATGGCATTCAGGTTGGACACGCCGGTGCCGAACTGGCGCAGCGTGACGTTCTTGATGTTCTGCGCCCAGACGGTGGGGAAGCCGGTGACCGTTCCAGATGCTGCGAGGCCCGCGGTCTGAAGCAGACGGCGGCGGCCGAGGGGCGAGGTGGTCATTGTGGTGCTTCCTCTCGCGGTTCGTTCGCTGGTCGAACGTGCATGCCACGTGCCATGAGAATGCATCGGCGGATGACACGTTGGGCGTCGGAAATTGCCTGCCAGAACGGCAGTCGTTGACGCAAAGAGTGGCATCGCGCCTATGCTGCCGGTTCGAGCCACGATAGGGGAAAACGATGCGGCTGCTGCTGGCGACATTGTCGCATGAGACGAACACCTTCTCTCCGGTGCCGACGAAGCTGGAACGCTTCTGCCGTGACGGCACGGCGCTGCTGAGCGGCCAGGTCGCTATCGACTTCTTCCGCGGCACCGGCACCTGCATGGGCGGGTATCTGGCGGTGGCGGACGAGGTGGGCGCCGAGGTCGTCGTGCCGGTCTGCGCCAGCGCGCCACCAAGCGGACCAGTGGACAGCGACGCGTACGAGACGATGTGCCGCATGATCACCGATGCGGTGGCCAAGGGTGGCTACGATGCGCTGTGGCTCGACCTGCACGGCGCCATGGTCACCGACCGGTTCGACGATGGCGAGGGCGAACTGCTGCGCCGTATCCGCGCGATCGATCCGAAGACGCCGATCTGCGTCGCCTACGACATGCACGCCAACTTCTTCGATGCTATGGTGAGCAACGCGCAGATCATCGCCGGCTATCAGACCTATCCGCATATCGACCAGCGGCAGACGGCAGAACGCGCCGCACGGGCGCTGCTGCGCATGATGCAGAGCGATGTGCGACCGACGGCGGTCTGGGGGGCCGCGCCGATGCTGCCGCATGTCATGGCGCAGGGCACGCATCGCGCGCCGAACAAGGACCTCCAGGCGATGTGCGCAGCGTGGGAGAAGAGCGGACGCGCGCTCGCCGCCAGCCTGTTCGTCGGCTTCCCTCATGCCGATGTGGAGATGGCGGGATTGTCGGCCGTCGTGGTCACCGACAATGATCCGCAAGATGCGCAGGCGATGGTGGATGAGCTGATCAGCGCGGCGTGGAAGGCACGGCACGAGTTCATGTTCGACATCGAGCCATTGGAGGCATCGGTGCGTCGTGCCAAGTCGCTGGGTGTGCCTGGACAGTTACCGGTAGTGCTGCTGGATCACTACGACAATTGCGCCAGCGGCGGCACGATGGACACCACCGACACGCTGCGCGAGATCATGCGGCAGGATCTCGACGACGTGGTGTTCTTCGGCATTTATGATCCGGATGCGGTGGAGCAGGCAGTCAAGGCTGGCGTCGGGGCGACTGTCACCCTGTCGATCGGCGCGAAGCTCGCGATGCCGCAATTACCGGTGGCGAGCGCGCCGCTGACCGTCACAGGCACGGTGCAGACGATTTCATCTGGCAGCTTCAGGTTGAAGGGCGGTCTGACACCAGGTTTGCAGATCTACATGGGACGCACTGTCGTTCTCGACACCGGCAAGGTGCAGATCGTCTTGCTCAGCCGTCACATTGAACCGACCGCGCAGGAGATGTTGCAGGTGCTGGGGATCGATCCGGCACGCAAGCAGTTCGTCGCGATCAAAAGCCGCGTGCACTGGCGTGCCGACATCGGCAAGATCGCGCGCGAGATCGTCGAATGCGCCGGCGTGGGAGTGTGCACGTCCGACTATGGTCAGTTGACGTTCAGGAAGGTACGCCGGCCGGTATTCCCCCTCGACCCGGACCTTCAATGGAACAGGCCGGCGTAAGGCGAAGGCTTGCACGGCGGTGCCAGCCATGCAAGACGAGCCAGAGGGAGAAATCACGTCGAGAGAGGCCAACATGGCAGAAACGGCGTCGTCGGCCGAGGCCGCGCTTGAGAACCAAAGGATCGGCGGATTGCAGCTTCGTGTTGCGGCGCTGTGCACCTTGGTGCAGATCTGCGACGGCTACGATCTCAATTCCATCGCCTGGGCGGTGCCATCGCTGATCAAAGCCTGGCATCTGCCGCCAACAGCATTCACGTTGGCATTCACGTGCTCCAGCATCGGCATCCTGGTCGGGGCGCTCTCCGCGGGCCGGATCGGTGATCGTTTTGGCCGCCGGCCGCTGCTGCTGATAAGCCTCACGATCTTCGGAGTTGCCTCGCTGCTCAGCGCCACGGCCAACTCGCTCGGCGCGCTGACATTCTGGCGCTTCTTCACCGGCATAGGCATTGGCGGCGGCTTTTCGGGCGCGGCAGCGTTGGCCGGCGACTACGCGCCGCACCGCCTTCGCGCGACCATGATCATGGCTTCGTTCACCGGCGCGCCGATTGGCGGTTTCGTTGGCGGCCAGATCGTCGCAGCACTGCTGGTGCACCACGAGTGGCCGGTGATCTTCATCCTTGGCGGCGCGTTTCCGTTGGTTCTGGTGCTGGCTTTGGCGCTGTGGCTGCCGAGAATCGCCACGGTTCCTCGCGAGACAGCCCACTCTGTCAGCGCGCCACGCCGCCTTGCTGCGACGGCTCGACATTGCGCCGACGCACGGCCATGCGGTTGATGTCGCTGAGAGCGGCGGCTTGGTCAGGATGCTGTTCAGCGATGGTTATGCGCTGCAGACGATACTGCTGTGGATCCTCTACTTCTGCAGCCTGCTGAACCTGTTCCTGTTCGCCTATTGGATGCCGACGGTGCTGAACCTGATCGGCATGTCTCCACCGCAGGCGGTGTTTGCCTCCAGCATGCGCGACTTCGGCGCGATCTTCGCGGTGCTGTATCTCGGCATCGCGATCGACCGGATCGGGCCTGAGCGCACGCTGGCTTTGCACTATGCCATCGGCGCTCTGTTCATCGGGGTCATCGCGCTCGTGGCACTGCCCTATGCGATGCTCCTGGTCATGAGTTTCCTGGCGGGGATGACGATCATCGGCAGTCAGACCGGCGCCAACGGCACCTGCGGGAAGCTGTATCCGGCACGCATGCGCACCACCGGGCTCGGATGGGCGCTCGGCATAGGGCGGCTTGGGGGCATCGCAGCGCCGTTGCTGGGCGGTTATCTGCTGTCACTCGGACTGGCGCCGACCCAGATTTTCCTGAGTGCCTGCCTGTTCGCGCTTATCGCTGCGGCGGCGACGGCACTGCTGGCATTTCGCGGCAGTCGCGTTCGGCTGCCACCTGGTGTCGAGGGGGTCGTGCCTTAGCGCTGCCCTGAGGCTGGCCGCGCCACATGGCCCTTGACCACATGCCCGCGCGCCCAGGGAAACGACCCGGCGTCAAGCGACGAACGGCACCAGCACCGCCCATACAGCGACCAGACCGAACGCCATCCCGGCAGCAGTGACATAAGCGCGCATCGGTCCTCTCCATCTCACTTGGCCAAGGATGGCGCGGGAACGCGGCCGCTGCTGTGACCTGGGTTACAGCCCGACGCGATTTTTCGCCGACCCCTACTCTGAGGACGCTGCCGAGTACGGCATTCCGACGGCCGGCAAAAAGAGGCCCCAGCCTGACCGGGGCTTAAGTTGGAGGAGATTGAGGAGATGCGCGGGGCACCTCCCCGCCCAAAACGGAAAAGGCCGGCAACGGTGCCGGCCTCTCCGCTTCACACTTTATGTGTCGGGTTAGCTGTTGGAGCCGCCGTTCGGGTCAGGCGCGAACAGCCAGGTACCATGGCTCGACTGCGTGACGTAGGTGTGTACGGTTTGCTCGCTCTGGGCCTCCTGGGTCTGCGCCTGTCCGTTCTTCTGCGCATAGACCGGAGAGTTCGGCACCTGAGCCTGAGCTACGACGCCCGGGAGCTCGGTGAAAAAGGTGTTGGCGGCGGGGCCGTCACCGCCGTCGGCGTAGGCCGAACCGACGCCAAGGCTGAGTGCCGCGGCCGCGGCAAGAAGCATGGTCTTCATGGTCTCTCTCCTCATCTTCCGGCCTCGCTTGAGCGGGTCCGGGGTCTGTTCCATCGCACTATTTGCGATGGCGGAGAGATGGGTTTCCTATCCCCGCGCGATAATCGCTCCTCTTGGCATAGGATTTATGCGTGCAGCGAAGCGGATTCTGTGACCAAGTGTGAAACCACATGGATTGCCCACCTCGGACGAGGGCCACCCGGTCAGCAAATGCAGGAGCGATCGGTGATTCCGGCGTCCGGCCGAGACGGGCTGGCCAAATGAGGGATAGTCTACTGAAGCGTTCTCAGACCTTACTCATCGCCTCTGCCGTGATTGTCCCTGCTGCGCTGTTCGTCAGCGCGGCATGGCAGAGCAGAACAGATGCGCTGCGCAAGGGTGAAGGCGAAATCATTCACTCGATTGCCGAATTGCGCGACAGTGTGCATACGACACTCGATGCTGAGAAACGGACGCTAATCAGCGTCGAGGATCATATCCGCAACATGACCTGGGCGGAGATAGCCGATCCGGATACGAGCGTGTTCCTTCATCACCTGGCGTCGGCGATGGAGGGCATCGAGGCGATCTGGATTGCTGATCCTGATGGATACGTGCGGGCTGCAAGCGAACCGTGGGGGCCAGGTGTACGTGTGCCAGAGCAGGAGTTCTTCACCGCGAAGCATGACGATGAGACGGGCGTCTATCTTAGCACTCTCATTCAAGGCGCCACGCCCTCGATCACCTCGATTGAGGTGGTCCGTAGTCGATTGTCACGCGACGGTGCCTTCAACGGAACAATCCACGCAGCCTTGAGCGCCTCCTATTTCGAGGATTATTTCCAAACCGCTACGCCAGCCTCGAACCATGCCGTCATGGTGCGTGATGATGGGGTGGTGCTAACAGACGATGCCAGGGTCCCCGACTACTATCTCGATCCTCATACGCCTCTGATGCAGCATATAGCAGCGCAACCGATAGGTCGGATGCTCGCTGATCGGGAAACGCTATACTCGTATCTGCAAGTGCCGGGTTTTCCCGTGTACATCAGTATTGGCGCCAATAAATCGGCTATCCTGCAACACTGGTACAATGGGCTGGTGCTCTATGGGGCAACTGCCTTGGTTGCATCAATGGCCCTGATGAGCATTTCATTGATTGCAGTGCGACGAGCGAACGCAGTACGAGGGGCACTGACACAACTCAATGCTGAAACCGAGAGGAGGCTGGAGGCTGAGCGGCGATTGCGCGCTTCGCAACGCATGGAATCCGTCGGTCAACTGACTGCCGGTATCGCCCATGATTTCAACAACCTGCTTGCTGTCATTCTGGGTAGCTTAGAGTTGCTAATAACCCACGCGAAGGGCCACGAAAGGATTGAGCAGATGGCCGAACGCGCGCGCCGTGCAGGCGAGCGCGGCGCGCGTCTCGTATCCGCTCTACTAACCTTTGCCGGAAGACAAGTACTTGAAGTCCGGATTTTAAGTCTGAACGACGTGATCCGAGACTTGCTTCCCCTGGCAGAACAGGGTGTGGGCAAAGAGATTCGGATAGAACTGTCTCTCGATCGAGCGTTGCAAGCTTGCCGTGTGGACCTTGACCAATTGGAGTCCGCGCTGTTGAACCTCGCTGTAAATGCCAGAGACGCAATGCCGAAAGGTGGCACGTTGACCATTGTGACTAAGAATACCCAACTCGCTGGTTCTGACTTTGCAGACACTACTGAACCAATCGCCGGCCCGTGGGTCGCCGTTGCGGTTCAAGACATGGGCAGCGGCATGACGGATGAAGTCAAGGCAAGAATCTTCGAGCCCTTTTTCACTACCAAGGGAGTCGGCGAGGGCAGTGGTCTCGGATTGTGTCAGGGTACTCGGCTTTGTCCGACAGGTGGGCGGGCATGTCGCTGTGGACAGCATGTTGGGGCATGGCACGACCGTGACACTGTATTTCCCGCAAGTGGACGCTGACCGGTGACGGATCCCCTACTGGCCGCGTCTTTCGCGGAACCGGCGGATCAGGGTGTTCGTCGAACCATCATGTCGAAGCTCTGGCACCGTTGATGCCGTGAGTTCGGGGATGATCCGCTGCGCGAGGACCTTGCCAAGCTCGACGCCCCACTGGTCGTAAGAGTCGATGCTCCAGATCGCGCCCTGGGTGAACACGCTGTGCTCGTACAACGCGACCAAGGCCCCAAGGCTGAAGGGGGTCAGGGCGTCCGTCAGGATAACATTGCTCGGACGATTGCCCTCAGTGACGCGGAATGGCGTCTGGAATGCGGGCGAACCTTCAGCCGTCAGTTCCTCCGCGGTCTTGCCGAAGGCCAGCGCCTCGGCTTGGGCGAACAGGTTCGCCATCAGCAGGTTGTGCTGATCCACGAGAGGGCTCAGCGGACGGCAGAAACCTATGAAGTCGCACGGCACCAGCTTGGTTCCCTGGTGCAGCAACTGGTAGAACGAGTGTTGTCCATCCGTGCCAGGCTCACCCCAGATGATCGGACCGGTCTGTACGCTCACGTGCTGACTGTGCAGATCAACGTGCTTGCCGTTGCTCTCCATCTGCAACTGCTGAAGATAGGCGGGGAACCGCCGCATATGCGAAGAGTAAGGCATCACGCCGAGCGTCTGCGCGCCGAAGAAGTTGTTGTACCAAACGGTCAGCAGGCCCAGCAGCAGTGGCAGGTTGCGCTCCGGTGGTGCGGTGCGAAAGTGCTCGTCCATCGCGTGGAAGCCCGCCAGCATGTCGCGGAATCCATCGGGGCCTATCGCGATCATCGTGGACAGGCCGATCGCGCAATCCATGGAGTACCGGCCGCCAACCCAGTCCCAGAAACCGAACATCTCGGCCGTGTCGATGCCGAACTTGCGCACCGCCTCGGTGTTGGTCGATAGCGCGACAAAATGCTTGGCAACGGCGGCGTCCGAGCCGAGCGCATCGACCAGCCATTTGCGGGCGGTTGCCGCGTTGGTCATCGTCTCGAGCGTAGTGAATGTCTTCGAGGCGACCACGAACAGCGTCTCGGCGGCATCCAGATCGTGGGTGGCCTCGGAGAAGTCGGCGCCATCAACATTCGAGACGAAGCGGAATGTCATCGACCGGTCGCTGAACGGGCGCAGCGCGAGATACGCCATCTCTGGCCCGAGATACGAACCGCCGATGCCGATGTTGATGACATTGCGAATGCGCTTGCCCGTATGGCCGAGCCAGGCACCGGAACGCACGCGGGTGGCAAATTCCGACATCGCATCGAGCACCTGGTGCACGTCCGGCACGACGTCGTGGCCATCGACCAGGATCCGCGCATCCCGTGGCGCACGCAGCGCCACGTGCAGCACCGCGCGCTGCTCGGTGATATTGATCTTGTCGCCGCGGAACATGGCGTCGCGACGTTCCACCACGCCACGCTCCTGCGCGAGCCGAAGCAGCAGCCGCACGGTCTCGTCGGTGATCCGGTTCTTCGAATAGTCGAGATAGAGGCCGGCTCCCTCCGCCGTCAAGCGTTCGCCACGGCCAGGATCCTCAGCAAAGAGCCGCCGCAGGTGGAGGTCCTTGATCTGCTCGTAGTGCGCGGCGAGCGCGCCCCAGGCTGCTGTCTCGTTCGGCTGCTGCAAGTCCGCCATTGGGTCCTCCGAAACGTCTGTGTCCGCGCCTTGCTCTTTGTCTCTCGGCCGGCGCATCGATATCGATGCCCGCTCGCGTCATTGCTACCAGAACCTGCTTTGCATCGCCACCATGCCACGGCACCGGCTGGTCGGATGACCGAGCAGGAGCAATTTGTGCAATTGTTGGCCTCACTGATTCAATGCGGTCGCCAAGAGCCGGACGCGGCGGCCATCGCGGAGGGCATCCATGAAGGTTGGTGGTTATTGCACGCTGTACCAGATCAATACGCGCGTCCACTTGACAGGTCTGTCCACATCGCTCGGCAAGCCAGCGACGCTAGACGATATACCAGACGTCGAACTGGACCGCCTGGCTGACATGGGATTCGATTGGGTCTGGCTTCTCAGCGTATGGCAGACCGGGTTGGCCGGGCAGCGGATATCGCAGTCAAATCCTGAATGGCGCCGCGAATTTCAGGAGACCCTGACCGACCTACGCGAAGAAGACATCGCAGGTTCCGGCTTCGCGATAGCTTCATACACGGTACAGCTGGATCTGGGTGGCGACGCGGCATTGGCCAGGTTGCGCGATCGGCTGCGGTCACGCGGGCTACGGCTGATGCTCGATTTCGTCCCGAACCACACCGCCATCGATCATGGGTGGGTGGACGATCATCCGGAGTATTACGTGCAAGGAACCGAGCAGGACATCGCCCGAACACCATGGAGCTATGTCAGGGTCGGGAAAACGGGCGACGATCGAATTCTGGCCCATGGGCGTGATCCGTATTTTCCTAGCTGGCCGGATACGCTCCAGCTCAACTACAGCAATCCCGGAACGCACAATGCGATGATAGGAGAACTGTCAAGGATCGCAGAACAATGCGACGGGGTACGTTGCGACATGGCTATGCTCCTGCTGCCCGACGTTTTCGAGCAGACCTGGGGACTTTCCGCGGAGCCATTCTGGCCCACGGCGATCGAGCACGTACGACAACGGGCTCCGGAGTTCTGCTTCATGGCCGAGGTCTACTGGGACCGCGAATGGACCCTGCTGCAGCAGGGTTTTGACTACGCCTATGACAAGCGGCTCTACGATCGCCTGCGCATGGGACAGGCGCGGCCGGTGCGCGAACACCTGCAGGCCGGGCTCGACTACCAGAGCAAACTCGCGCGTTTCCTGGAGAACCACGACGAGCCTCGGGCAGCCGCGACGTTCTCCCACGATACCCACGAGGCCGCCGCAGTGATCACCTACCTGTCACCCGGCCTGAGGTTCTTTCACGAGGGTCAGTTCCAGGGACGGAGAATACGCATCTCGCCGCACCTGGTTCGTGCACCGAGTGAGCATGTCGATGAAGTGCTGCAGCTGTTCTACAAGGATCTGCTTGCGGTTCTGCGCAGTCCGGTCGTTGTGGATGGCGAGTGGCGTCTTCTTGAGTGTACGCAGGCGTGGGATGGTAACTGGACGTGGGACTGCTGCATCGCCTGGTGCTGGCAAGCGAGCGGCGGCGGCCAGCGGATACTGATCGCCGTCAACTATGCCGGCAATCAAAGCCAATGTTACGTCCGGCTGCCACTGACCGATCTGGCCGGCCGCACCGTGCACCTCCAAGATCTGCTAAGCCCTGTCAGCTACGATCGAGATGGCAGCAGTTTGATCTCGACAGGTCTGTATCTGGACCTGCCCGCGTGGGGTCGCCATGTATTCGTGGTCTCCACTATTCCGTAGCCGGGGCAACTTGCCCGTCACTGGCGAGCGCCTGATGTGGGTGTGGTCGCCTGAACCAGGGCATCCTATCGGCTGTGTCTACAGTTCTGCATGGCCTGGTGCGAGGGAAGCCTGGAGTCCGCTCCCGCAAGTGTGGTTGCGCTGTTCGGCACCACCATATGGTCGGTGACGCTGTGGATCTATTCGGTGATAGTCTGCCTCTGGCATGAGGGGAGCCTCTAAGTCGGTATTCGCCTACATGGGGGTCGCGCAGAACTGACGACCTAGTCGGGACAGTGTCCGAACTTGCACCTCAGGCTGCTTTCGGTGGTATTGGTCTCGGCCAGCTTGCCAGCAGTATCAAACGCAAAGGTTACGCTGCGCGTTGTGATCGTCGTCTCGCTGCCATTGGCCCACCGGGCGAACGGCACATAGCTCTGGGTATTCCCCGTGGCGCTTTTAGACGAGTAGGTCAACGCGACACCGCCATCAGGGTTCTGGACCGTTTGCTGCGGTGGACCGAGCTTCGCCTGAACCTCCATCTCGGTCGTGATACCCTTGTGGAACTGGTCAATCTGAGCTTGATCGACCGGAGTTGTATTTGTTTTGGCCGCGTTCGAAGCCGATGTTGTGGTTGCTGCAACCATGGTGGCGACACAACCCGGGAGGAGCAGCCCGCAGCCAAGCAGGGCGATTGGTAGGACAACGGGATGCCAACGCATCTTCTTCCCCTTTCAAGAGGATAGGACTCTATGGGAACGATAATGCAACGTCTTTGATGTGGATCAAACTTGGCGAAATAAACGAAAGGCTACCTTCCGAGCGTCCAAGGGATGATGCCGGCGAGTGACCAGCCGGCCCGCTCGGTCAGAGCAATTCGCCCGCTGCCCGCGCCCCTATCCGCAATCATCTGGAGGATCATGGCGACGATTGAATTCACCTTGGCAATCTTGGACTATCCTTCCGTGCCTTGTCGCGGCAGAGGCCCGCCGGTCCGCGAAACAGAGACACGCGTTCTGCAGTCACAACGTGCAGCACCGGCGGTCAGACGACCGCGGGCGGGAGCAACCGGCTCGGGAGTATTTGGGGCGAAATGGCCGCCGAGACTCAACGGGTCTCGTTGTTGCCACGCTCGGCGGCGCACGGAGGTCTGGCGGAGGGGATGACACTCCGCCCGGCAAGGGCTCAACTGACTGAAATCATTGATTCTGGTTGCGGTTTGGGCGCCAACGGCGGTCAATCCGGCGGTCAAAGTCCCTCCCGTGGAGCGCTGGATCGTCGCCATCGCAGAGGTGCTGGCGGCCAGCGCGCGACACTGAGCGCCGGAGGCACACATTCGCTGAGTGGGTTCCGCAATCCCCCTTCTGGTCGAGCCTGCCATCTTGCACAGGGCATTTCGCTCATGCTGCAGTCGAGATGGCAAAATCAGGGATTGCGCCCATGACCCGACAGGTGATTTCGTCCGGAGGCCCGTTCGAGCAGATCTATGGATATAGCCGCGCAGTGCGCGTCGGGGCGCATGTGCATGTTGCCGGAACTGCCGCGCGCGGCGAGGCGCTGATGGGCGATGCCTATGTGCAGACGCAGGATGTCCTCGGCACGATCCGCAGCGCACTGGAGCAAGCGGGGGCGCGGGTCGAGGATGTGGTGCGCACGGTCATATACGTCACCAATATCGGCGATGCCGAACAGGTGGGACGGGCGCACAGCGAGGTATTCGGCGGCGTCCGCCCGGCTAGCACGATGGTACAGGTGAGTGCTCTTATCCGTCCGGAAATGCGGGTGGAAATCGAGGCTTACGCAGTGATCAACGAGGCCTGACTGCGCTGCGCGTTGGGTTTCAAGGCCAAGAGCTGGTACCGGGAGGGCGCACCAGGAGGCGAACTTGGACTTGCTGCGCAGGTAGCACGGGTTCCTCTCGTCGATTGACCGGCCCTCTATCGCGCGAGCTAACAGCAGCCTCCGGATTCCGAACCAAGGACCAGGTCAGTTCAGACAAAACCAACAACCGCGTGGGGGATGTAAGGCTCCTCCAGAGCTGTGATCTCGTCGCCCGATAGTCTCAGATTCACCGAGGCGACAGCATCGTTGAGATGCTCGAGCTTGGTAGCGCCCACGATCGGCGCAGTGACGATCGGCTTGGCCAGCAGCCAGGCGAGGGCCACCTGTGCGCGAGGGATCCCGCGCGCCGCTGCGACCTCCGCGACGCGATCGACGACTTTCCTGTCGGATTCTTCGGTCTTTGCGAATAGCGGTCCGAACGCCTCGTCAGTCTCGGTGCGCACGCTCGTGTAGTCCCAATTGCGGATCAGCCGACCGACGCGCCTGCGGACTCCATGGGATGACCGCGATGCCTTCCGCGGCACAGAGCGGCAGCATCTCGCGTTCCTCCTCACGATAAAGCAAGTTGACGAGGCTCTGCATGGTGACGAATTGGGCCCAGCCGTGGCGCTCGGCGATGCCGAGGGCGCGGGCGAACTGCCAGGCGTGCATAGAGGAGGCGCCGATATAGCGGGCCTTACCCGCCTTCACGACGTCGTGCAGCGCTTCCAGCGTTTCTTCGATCGGGGTGTCATAATCCCAGCGATGAATCTGGTAGAGGTCGACGTAATCGGTGCCGAGGCGGTGGAGACTGGCGTCGATCTCAACCATGATCGCCTTGCACGACAGGCCAGCGCCGTTCGGGCCGGGGCGCATCCGGCCATACACTTTCGTGGCGATCACGACCTCCTCGCGGCGGGCGAAGTCCTTGATCGCCCGGCCGAGGATCGCCTCGCTGCTGCCCAGCGAATAGCGGTTCGCCGTATCGAAAAAATTGATGCCGGCTTCGAGCGCGCATTTGATAAACGGGCGGCTCGCTTCCTCGTCGAGCGACCACGCGTGGTTACCGCGGTTGGACCCGCCGTAACTCATGCAGCCGCGGCAGATCCGCGAGACGTCGAGGCCTGTGCGGTCGAGCTTCACATATCCAAGATGGCCCCCCTATGCTGACCGGAACGGCGAAGAGGCAAGGAAGACGGCGAGGGCGGCGCTCCCCACACTCATCGTGCCGGCAAAGGAGACGGCGCGGGGCGTCGCCTCACTCAGCGCGCCATGCCGGTGGCCCCGGCTGGAACGTCGTAAAATGCCAGGGTCATCGCGACGCTGCTGTAGTGGCCCATCAAGGTGATCACGTCGGTGATGCCCACATGCTCGAGTGCCTTGACCGCGCGATCGTAGAGGCCGCGTGGGACCCATCGCGCATTGGCGAGCGCCATCGCCATTTCGTAGACAACCTGCTCGCGTTCGTCCGCGAATGATGTTTGCAGGCCAGCAATGATTGCTTCGACCTTTTCGGCTGGCAGCCCAACCTCCTTGCCGCGCCGCTCATGCGCGCTGGTCGGATAGGCCGAATGAAACCTGCTGGTGATGACACAGACGGCGATCTCGCGCTCGCGCTCTGTGAGGGAGTAACGGCCGGCGTGGAAATGGGCACCGAATGGCCCGGCGACTTTAGCGAGCTTCGGATTGTGTACCCAGATCTTGCTCGGCCCGGGGAGCCCGCCACGGCTCTCGATCATTGCGCGGTAGCCCTCCTGCTGCTCCGGCGTCATTTGTTCATAGGGGATCTCAGCATAACGACCAAAGGTTGGCGTATCAGGCATTTTGGTTTCCCTTCCAAGTTACGCGGTCATGTGTTGGGGCTGAGCAGTGGACGGACCTCTTCGGCGAGGAGGTGCAACTGTTCAAGCGCTAAGCTGTTCGGCATTCCCGGCCAGTGGATCGAGGCGACCAAATGATTCACCCCGAGCCGGTGGTTGAGACGATTGAGTTGATCTGCGATCTCACCCGGCGAGCCCAGCAGGAAGCGATCTTCCAGCAATTCATCGAAGGCGTGATCGAAATCGTCCCCCTCGGGCATCACCTTGTCCTGACCCCAGGCACGATAGGCCTTGTATTTCTCCTCGAGGTAGGGCTGTGCGAAACGGATCGCCTCGGCCCGCGTCTTCGCCACGAAAACCTCCCGCCGCATCGGTACTTCGCTCGGGAATGGCCGACCGAACTCGTCAAGGGCCCGCTTATACAACTCCATCTGCCGCTCGATCGTCGCCAGTGTGCTGTGCGGGTTGATATACCAACAATCGCCAATCCGGGCCGCGCGCCGGATCGCGACATCGGCATTGGCACCGATCCAGATCGGCGGGGTCGGTTTCTGCAATGGCTTCACGGGACAGGTTGCGTGGTCGAGTTCGAAATCCGAACCCTTCATTGTGACGAAGTCTTCGGACCATAGTCGGCGGACAGCGATAAGGCATTCCTCAAAGCGTGCGCCAAGGCGGCCACGCGGCACGCCAAAAGCCTTGAACTCGACATCGCGGTAGCCGATTCCGGCGCCAAAAACCAGCTTGCCGCCGCACAGGAGGTCGAGTGTCGCCAGTTGCTCGGCCAGATCGAGCGGCTTGTGCAACGGCACCAATACGAGGCCGCAGATGATCCGAAGGCGTGGCGCGATCGCGGCGCAATAGGAAAGAAACGGAATTTGCTGCACGGACTTCGAACGGATGTGCGCTGAAATGCGAACCCTTGACGATGCCGTCAAAGCCGAGACGGTCGGCGCATCGCACCAGGTCGAGGTCGTCTCGCAGGTGCTGAACCGTGTCACCGGGCGGATGCTGGCCGCGAACGATCAGGCTGAGCCTCATCGTCCCGATATCTCCGCCATGCCCATCTCGGCCGGTTCGCACCTCGCCTTCGCGTCCTTGTCGAGGGCGATGCCGCCGATCCGGAGATTGATGTCAAACATGACGATTGCTCCTGCCGCCCGTAGTGCTGCCGGAGTTCGCCAAATTCTGACCAGCAGGCAATCGACAATACCAGCCCGTTCGGCAAAGCGATGATGCAGATGGCCCGTGTCTTCGGAGAACTCGAGCGGGAAATGACCCGCGCGTGTCATGGCTGGCCTGAACCCGACGTGATGATGCAATCGACCGAGACCTCGCTGCGCTGTCGGCACGTTGCGAGGTCGGTGGCGAAGGGCATCCCGCGTGACTGACGGTCAGTGTGGCGATCGCTTGACCAGGGCGTCCGGCCCGTTGGTAATCGGTCGGGACCGCGCTTTCGCGGAGCAGGAGACACACACCATGCCGACCGTCCATCCGCAGGTCCAGAAGGCTCGCGATCTCATGCCCCTGATCGCCGCAGCCTCGGACGAAAATGACGACATAAGGCAACTCACGAAGCCAGTCGTCAAAGCCCTGATCGATGGTGGGTTCTTCACCATGCTGAAGACGAAATCCGTCGGCGGAATGGAGCTGAAACCCTCGATCTACGCCCAGGTGACCGAAGCGCTCGCCAGCGCGGATGGATCGACCGGGTGGGTGGTCAGCCAAAGCAACGGCTGCTCGACCACGAGCGCGTATCTCGATCCCACCATTGCCCAGGAGATTTTCGGAAGGCCGGACGGGATTGTCGCCTGGGGGCCGCCCGGTTCGCCGTACGAGGCCACTCCGGTCGAGGGCGGGTATCGCATAACCGGCAAATGGCGCTTCATGAGCGGCAGTCAGAATGCGACCTGGCTTGGTGCACATCTGCGGGTGGCGGGCACCAAGGAAACGAAGACGTTCCTGTACCCCAAGTCGAGCGCCACATTCCACGATATCTGGCACACCCTGGGACTGCGCGGCACGGCCAGCAACGAGTATTCCGTCGACAATCTGTTCATTCCGCACGAGCGCGCCATCTATCGCGACGATCCGCGCGACCGCCGGACCGACAGCCCGCTATATCGTTTCACCAGCAACCAGCTCTATTCGATCGGGTTCGGCGGCGTGGCACTTGGTATTGCCCGGGGAACGATGGAAGCGTTTATGGCCCTGCCGCGAGAAAAGACCCGCCGCGGCGCGGGCAAACCGATGGTGGAAAACAACGTCGTCCAGTCGCACGTCGCTCAATCCGAGGCGAGGTGGCGGTCCGCGCGCTATTTCCTGCACGCGGCGGCGGACGAGGCGTTGGAAACAATCGAGGAGCACGGCGCGATGGACCTGGATCAACGCACCCGCCTGCGCCTCGCCTCCACCTGGGCCATTCAGTCGTCACGGGAGATCGTCAACACGCTGTTTCACGACTGCGGCTCGATGTCGGTGTTTGAGGAAAATCCGTTCGAACGCCGTCTGCGCGACATCGACACGGTCGCGCAACAGGGCCAGGGGCGGATACTGCACTACGAGACGGTCGGTCAGGTCATGCTTGGCCTGTCGCCGGAGAACATTTTCTGACGGTGGAGAAGCCAGGCCGGGGACGTGTGTGGCTGGAATGTTGGAATGGATCGTCCAACCCGATCGTGCGTTCCGCGAGGCCGATTTCCGTTCTTGTCGATCGAGGCATGACCGGCATTGGCGCAAACGGCGGCTGAGGAGTAATAGGACGAGGACTCGGTGAGCCGATCCGTAAGGCGCTGCTAGGTTGCGCGCGGTAACCGTCTTCTTCGATGACATGCTCTACCAAATCGATGAGCATCGGCATGTATTCGCCAAGCTGCGGCGCATTCCAGCTCTCGTTGGCATCGCCGATGATGCGCGCCGCCGTGGCGACGATGTCCGCGGAATGCGAGGAGGCGGACGGGCGGCAGATGCAGTTTTGGGAACCACGGCTCGGAGGCATATCCCAATTCCCGAAGTCGGGAGATGGCTCGTGCAAGTCGTCGCGGATACTTCGCCTACCACGGCGTGCCAACCAACAGCCTGGCGTTATCCGCGTTTCGCTATCACGTCGTCACCGTCTGGCATCGGCAACTGCCGGCGCAGTCCAAGGGCGTACGTGTCCTGGGAACGAATGGCAAAGCTGCCGACGAATTTCTTCCGAAGCCCCGCGTCGTGCATCCCTAGCCAAGCGTGCGGTTTGCCGTCAAACACCCGAGGTAGGAGCCGAGTGTGGGAATTCCGCTTGCATGGATCTGAGCGGAGGGCGCCCAGTAATGGGCGTCCCTCCCGCAAACATCGTCAAGAACGGCTTCGGGACTGATAGAGCATCCAGAACCGGGCTTGAGCAGGTTGTCTCAGTTCCCCCAGGGGCCAGAGCCGGGACCTCCGCTCGGGAGATTGTTCGGATCGTATCCCTGGCCTGTGTCGATGGTGTCATGTGCGCCAACACCGCCGGGAGAACTGGGGATATAGAGCCCGGCTAGCTGATGATAAACGGGATTAGTAGTGTGGTTTGTCATACCCCCGCTGACCAGATTGAGCTCGTCGACGGTCAATGCGCGACATTCATTGTTTGGATTGGTCATTTTACCATCTCCTTGTGACGGCGAGAGGCCCGTGCTCCGCCTAAGACTAGGAGAATAGAACAGCACGCGTGACCAAAGCTGTGAGTTGGGACACAGAGTGGTTGCGAGTTAGTACCCTGCACAGTGATTTTGACTCTCTGAACGGGCCGAGCCGACCCGCTCGGCCACCCAATGGGCGCCTTGCCCAGTTGTGCCCCTCCCTGAGGCTTGGAGGAAAGTTTCCGCAGGTAATGCTTGGCTGCAACGATCAAACATCAAGATGGAACCTAAAACAATCCAAAATATTCCTCCAAGACCTCTTTTTCCGTCCCCAGCGCCGAAATTCGTTATCGACCCCAAAGGGAGATGCCCGGACTGACAGTCGAGCGAAGGCCGAGCATCTCATAATCGCTGCGTGCCTGGGTCCAGTCCCATCATGACGCGTCCCGCAGTCTGAAAACTGAACGCCGACACTCCTGCGTGATGTGACATCGCATGGGCATCCCGCCAGCACCGCGCGAGCCTGCCGCGTTCGTAGACCCCACCCGCTCCGGCAGCAGCGAACATCATGTCAACCACCTGAACCGCCGCGGACGCCGCATGCGAACCGGCCATGCGCGCAAGTGCTCGATCGCGAGTTGTCGCTTCACCTTTTTCCCCCGCTTCCCACAGCGCCTCAATGGCCTCGAACACGAAAGCACGTGCGGAACGCAGGATCGCCTCGGCGCGTCCGACCTCGATTTGGATGGTGGCATGATCCCTGAGAGATTGCGTTGCGCCGATGGGCTTTTTGGATCCCGCCATCTCCGTCAGATCATCAATCGCTGCCCGGGCAATGCCGAGCGGCACGCCGAAGATCGAGGCATTGAAAACGGTCACCAGAGCGAGCCGGTAGAGCACGCCTTTCTGCACCGGTGTAGGCGTCACTGCGTCGACCGAACGTTCAGCGGGCACGTCAAGATCGGTTACGCGAAAGTCGTGGCTCCCGCATCCGATCGGGAGACGATGTTCTATCGCTGGATTAAGAGCGACAACGCGACCGTGCTGTTTTTTGGTCTAACCGTCGCGGAGCGGACTGTCGCAAACCCACCCACAGCGGATCTCCCGTGCAAAAGTCCTAGATATTTGCATCAACCGTGGTCACTGATGCCGTTGGGTTTTCCTGATCCATAAATCCGGTGCAATCCGGGGCATGACGTACGGCTGCGACAGCGTCCCGACCAGCGCGCAAGACCTCGCCTGACAGCTCGTCGGTCATGCAATTTCTATCTCGCCCGGTAACGGTCGATCCCGTCAGCACCGGTCTCCAGCACCAGTTCACAGCGGCCGAGCATGTAGTTCACATGCGCCAGAACTTCGCCGAACGCGAAACCGGTCTGATGTTCGTCGAGCTCCCGCTGAAAGACATGCGGAACAAGTTGTGCCACCGAGAGTGGCTGCTGCTGGCATGCGTCAGCGATGGCGATGCAACGCTGCGCGTGATGTTCGAGCAACTCGGCGATGCGTTGGTGCAGGCCGTAGAACGGTAATCCATGACCCGGCAGAACCAGTACGTCCTGAGCGACGGCATCGCGCAGACCCGACAGCGAACGCAGGTAGATGCCGAGTGCGTCCAGGTCCGGCTCCATTGCGTGCACGCTCACATTGGGTGATATGCGCGCGATCACCTGATCGGCGGCAAAGAACAGTCCCTCGTCGGCTCGGTGCAGCATGGCCTGCTCAAGCGCATGACCGCCGCCAGTGATTACCTCGAAGGCGCGCGAGCCAATGCAAAGCGCATCGCCGTGCTGGATGCGATGATAGGTCGTCGGCACACCTGTCGTCTGCCGCAGGTATTCATGTCCGCGACCAAGGACAGCCTCGGTGACCTCTGGCGAAAGCCCATGCCGACGATAGAACGGGCGGTGCATTTCGGCGCCCAGATCGCCGGGCGCATGCTGCAGGGCAAGGCTATAGAGATACTCCGGGCGCGGCATCGACAGCGGAAGTCCGAAGCGATTGGCGAGCCAACCCGCAAGGCCGACATGATCGGGATGGAAGTGCGTCACGATCATCGACGAGAGACGTTGCCCGCTCAGCGGCCCACTGAGGATCGACTCCCAGGCCGTGCGACAGGCGTCTGTACCAAGACCCGTGTCGAGCACCGCCCAGCCATCGTCATCTTCGATCAGATAGACGTTCACGTGATCGAGTCGGTAGGGCAGCGGCAGCCGGAACCACCGGATGCCGGGCCCGATCTCGACAAGTACGCCGGGCGCGGGTGGCTGGGCGTGGGGAAATACCAAACCGGGGGCAGATGGAGCCTGCTGCATCGTCGCAGTCTAGCCTGGGGCTTCTCCTGGCTGCCACCATGCCGACAATACAAGCCGATCCGCAGCCCATAGCCATCCACGGCATCATATGGCAGATGGCTGTATGCCCCTGCTTGTGATCCTGCTGAGCGTTTTAGGCTTGGTTCCGTTCATCGTCTGCGGGCTGGCGGCACTCGGGCCGGACCAGGACACCGCGACGCGGATGCTCGACGCGTTGATCGGCTACGCCGCGGTGATATTGGCCTTCGCGGGGGGCATTCACTGGGGCTTCGAGTTGGAGTCCCGTCAACCGGACAAGTTCGTGCATCGCGCGCGTCTTGGGCTGGGCATTCTTCCGCCGCTGGTCGGCTGGATCGCCCTGCTGTTGCCGCTCGTGGTGGCTCCGTGGGTCGCCCTCGTCGTGCTGATCGCGGCCTACATCGGTGCAGTGCTGGTGGAGCAGCAGGCAGAACGGCGAGACCTGCTGCCGCCGCGCTATCTGCTGGCGCGTTGGGGCTTCACATTGGTCGCAGTCGCGATGATGATTACCGTGCTGACCCTGCGGCTGCTAGGCCAGACCGTCATATTTTAAGATTTGTCTGGTTTTTGCTCCTGATTCATGATCTACTAACCTTTGCTACGACGGAGTGCGGATCATGTCCGACCCAAAGCCCCTCACGGCCGAAGTCATTGCTTTCCCGTCGCGCAAACAGGCACCGGCACGAGGCGACGGGCAAGAGCGGCTACGGCGCGCGCTGGTCAGTCTCGACGATGCGATCGCCGGACAGCGCGCCGCCGTCGCAACATGGCGCGGTGCGCTCGCTGACCTGAATACAGTCGTATCCGGCCTCGGCGAAAACCTGCAGCGCTACCGCGGCAACCTGGACGCGCTCGGAACCCGTGTTGCCGGACTACATAACCAAGCGGTGCAGCTTGAGCGCACCGCCGATGCCGCCCTGGCCGCGCAGGGCGACTAGAGACATCAGTCCTGTCATTGCGAGGAGCGAAGCAACGAAGCAATCTCCATCAAGTCGCTGGGCACTTCTGATGGAGATTGCTTCGTTGCTTCGCTCCTCGCAATGACAATAGTCAGCGTGACTTGCGCTTCAACGATCGCGGGCACTACCGCCTTCAGCCGGGGTTTTCCTCGGTGAAGAACTTCTGCCCGGCCGCAAAGTGGTTCGGGCTCATGAACACGCCCAGCAGCAGCGCTCCGCGCGGCGCCCGAGCCTCGTGAGTGTTGCCGGCCGGACGCCAGACGAAGTTGCCAACCGTGCACTCGCCTTCCTCGTCTTCCAGGCTGCCTTCCAGCACATAGGTCAGCTCTACACCGGTATGCTCGTGCAGCGGCACCACCGCGCCTGGCGCGAGGCGGAACAGCAGCGTCGCCATGCCGGTGTTCGGGTCGCTGTACAGCACCTTGTGCTCGATGCCGGGGAATTTCGACGTCTCCCACGGCGCCCCAACCACATCGATGTAATGTGACGGCGGCGAGGCTTCGTCGGCAAGCAGGCGCTTGCGGGTCTTCGTCATCCCTTCAGGCATGGGCTGGATCCTCCTGGTTCAGGTCCCCATCGCGCCCGATACTGGGTTAAACTGTCAAGTCTGATGAGGGAGGCGACGATGGAAGGTCCCCTGCTCCAATCGCTCCGTGCAGCGCGTGTCGTGCCCGTGGTGCGCACGCACGAGACGCGGCACGCCAGCACCGTCGTGCAGTGGCTGCGCGACGCCGGATTGCGCATTTTCGAGATCACCATGACCATTCCGGATGCGCCGTCGCTGATTCGCGAGTTGGCCGCGGACCCCTCGCTGCTGATCGGCGCAGGCACAGTGCCCGACCGCGCTACGGCGGAGGTCTGTCTCGCCGCCGGCGCACGCTTCATTGTGGCACCCTGGATCGATGCAACGCTTGCCGCGCCGTGCCGGACGGCGAACGCCCTACTGATGCTGGGCGCGCTCACACCGACGGAAGTGCGCACCGCGTTGGCTGCCGGCGCCGACGTGGTGAAGGTGTTTCCGGCATCCTCTGTCGGCGGGCCGGCGCATATCCGCGCGCTGCACAGCGTACTGCCGAACGTCGCCTTCTGTCCCACCGGCGGCGTGGAGCCGGACAATGTCGCCGCCTATCTCGCCGCGGGAGCTGCGTTCGTCGGGATGGGCGGCGCGCTGGTCGATGAGAAGCGCATCGCCGTCGGCGATCGAGCCGCGATCACCGCGGTGGCGCATCGCGTGCTGGAGGGCCGCTGATGGCCGAACTGCTCTGCATGGGCGAGCCGATGCTGGAATTCAACCAGCTTCCGCTACGACCCGACGGCACGCGGCATTACCTTGAGGGCCATGGCGGCGATACTTCCAACGCAGCGATCGCTGCGGCACGCCAAGGCGCGCGCGTCGGCTACATCACCGCACTCGGCAACGACATGCCCGGCGACAGCTTCATGACGCTGTGGGCGCACGAAGGAGTCGATGCGTCGACCGTGATCCGTACCGACCGCTGGCTGACCGGCGTCTACTTCGTCACGCATGACGAGGCGGGTCACCATTTCCTGCACTACCGCGCCAATTCCGCAGCCGCAAAGTACACCGCCGCTGATCTGCCCGCGGCGGCGATCGCTGGCGCCCGAATGTTCTATGTCTCCGGCATCAGCCAGGGCATTTCGACCACGGCGTGCGATGCGGTGTTTGCCGCGATCGATGTCGCGCGACGCAACGGGGTGAAGGTTGCCTATGATACCAATTATCGTCCGCGTCTGTGGCCGCCGGCGCGCGCGGCCGCCGTGATGCACGCGGCAATGGCCGCAACCGACTACGCTCTTCCGGGAATCGAGGACGTGCAGATATTGACCGGTCTCACTGACCCTGATGCGATGCTGGACTTCTATTTGCGGCTCGGACCGAAGGTGGTGGTGCTGAAGATGGGCGAATCTGGCGCGTACCTCGCGACACCTGACCGTCGCATCCGCATCGCGAAGCATGATGTGCGCGTGGTCGATGCCACCGGTGCCGGCGACACGTTCTGTGGCAGCTTCCTGGCCCGCATTCTCGCAGGCGATGAGCCAGAACAGGCCGCATGCTACGCCAGCATCGCCGCTGCGCTGAAATGTACCGGCTATGGCGCCGTCGCGCCAATCCCGCGTGCGGCTGACGTGTGCACAGTAATGCAGGGAGCCTCTGGCCATGTGTGAGCTTTGCATCGGGCTGTCGCGCCGCGGCGTGCTGGGTGGCTTGTCCGCCGCACTGCTGGCCGCCGCCGGCCCCGCACCGCCTGCCGCAGTCACCGGCGAGGAGGCGCTGCACCGGCTGATGCAGGGCAATGCGCGGTACCGCTCCAACCACGTCGATGCGCGAGACTTCGCTGCCGGTCGCGCCGCGCGCGTGACCACGCATACGCCGATTGCTTCGATCCTGAGTTGTTCGGATGCACGCGTCGGGCCGGAGTTCTTATTCGGTCAGGGACCGGGCGATCTGTTCGTAGTCCGCGTCGCCGGCAACATTCTCCAGGACGAGGGTCTGGCCAGCCTGGAGTACGCAGCGCAGTTTCTCGGTTCACCGCTGATCTTCGTGCTCGGGCACAGCAACTGCGGCGCGGTCGAGGCGGCGATCAAGGTGGTGAAGGACAACGCCGTGCTGCCAGGCCATCTGCCTGGGTTGATCGATCAGGTGAAGCCCGCGGTGCTGGCGGCGCAGGCGACACGACCGGCGAATCTGCTGAACGCCGCGATCGCTGAAAATGTTCGATTGACGACCCAGGCCGTTGTCACGGCGAAGCCGATGCTGGCCGCACTGGTCGCTGCCGGCAAGGTGAAGGTCGCCGGTGGTGTCTACGACATCGCCACTGGCGCGGTGAGCCTGGTCTGAGTGCCGTCATCCGATCCTGGGTCGGCGCCGCACCTCCGGACGCACATAGCGAAAGTTCAGAATCGCCGGATCGGCCACCACCGGGCCTGGCGCAACTCCCACGATGATCCTCTCCGCGATCGGCGCAAAGTCTGCGCGGAAATGCACCGACGACTTCAGCACCAGGATCGGACACTCGCTCGGTTCCACGCCGACATGACGCAGGATAGCCTGATCGAGCGCCTGCATCTTGTGCGACACCACCATCACCCGCACGCCGTCGATGTCGATCAGCGCGCAAGGACCAAGGTTGCCGGGATTGCCCGCGCCCATCGGCCCGGTCAGCGTGAACCGCCCATCCGTCAGCTTCAGCACACGCGCCGAGCACTCGAACGGCAATCCGTCCGACTTGCCGCCGAGTGACAGCGACAGCGTACCGCCCGCACCCGCGGCAGCACATGCCGCGACACTCTCCGCGTCGTTGATCAGGCACAGCACTGCGCCTTTCGCCTGCTGACGCACCAATTCCGCCAGCAGTCCGGTCGTGTCGCCATGTCCGCCGCCGCCTGGATTGTCCTGCGTGTCGGCGATCACGATCGGCTTCGCCGCACGCGCCGCCAACTGCTTCGCCTCTGTCACCGCCTCGGCCGCCGGCAGCAGGTCCTGCACGAACTCGGCCTCGCGCGCCGCGACATGCGCGACAAACGCATCGGCCGCCGCATCGGCCCTCGCCTGCGTGTCGGCGAAGGCCGCGACCGCGGCGCCGCAGTCAGGAAAATCGGCGTAGGGAAAGCCGAAGCAGAACGCCAGCTCGGCCACTTGCATTCGTTCGGCGAGCGACGCGCGTTCGACCATCACCTCGCTCATTGGCTGCAGCAGCGTGCACTGACTGCCGAGCGGCAACCAGAACTCAAGCTGACGGTACGCGCGCGCCCAAGGCGTGCCGCGCGCGATCCGCTGCAACAACAGACGCATCGCCTGCGCGCCGGCGTCCTTCATGTCGATATGCGGATACGTGCGGAATGGCACGACCGCATCTGCCAACGTCACCATGCGCGCCGTCAGGTTCGCGTGCGGATCGAGGCTGATGGTGAGCGGCAGATCGCCGACAATCGCCCGCACGCGGCGCAGCAATTCGCCTTCCGCATCAGGGAAGCTCTCCACCACAGCCGCGCCATGCAGATCGAGGTACACGCCATCGAGCGGCGCCGCGTCGAGCGCACGCGACAGCCCTGCACAGATCAGCGCAGCGATACGCTCGAACGCCTCGTCCTGCACTGGCCCGGCGGGGTTGGCGGTCGTCCAGGCGAGTGGCACCACCGTCGCGCCCTCCGCCTCGGCAACCAGAAGCGCTCCTGCCGCGGGCACCGACGTGCCCCGCACGGCAACCAGCATCGCGTCGCCCTCGGTCAGCGGCGGGAAGCCGGCGGGGCGCACGAAGTTCGCGTAGGTGGTCGGGTTTGGCGCGAAGGAATGGCTCTCATGAAGAAAGCCACCGATCGCAATGCGGGTCATGCTTGCACTCCTTGTCCTCAGCTTCCGTCCTGCAGGGCAGCGTAAGCCGGCCCGTAGTACCCCCGCTCCCAGTCGATCACAGTCCGCAGCGGCGCGCCGTCAAGATAAGCGCGAAGGTTCTGGCATGACAGATCGATCGCCGTGCCGGTTCTTGTCGCCGTGCCCGGACGTATGCGGCGTAACGCGAGTCACGCCATAGCGTCTCCGGCGTCCACTGGCAGCGTTATCATTCAGGGCATCATCACTTCGGTTTTCGGTGAAGGGCCCATAGCGGACAGATCCTCTCCGCCCGAACGGAATCTCGCAGACGTCAGACGCCGGTCACAGGTGGAAGGACTTTTGCATACCAAGTGGAAACGGCCGGGACTCGCGCCCCGGCCGTGCCGTCGCGGGCTATCCGAGCGTGACTTCGGCCTCGATCACTTCCAAATCGGCGGTCAGGACCTTGCCCTTGGTTTCCGGCCCAAGATAGACAGCGATGATATACACGATCAGCGAACCGATCGAGCCGTACATCATCGGTTTGGCGAAACCCATGCCCTGGTTCACTGCGAAGTAAGTCAGGATCGGCGCGACGGCCGCGCCCCAAACCGCGCCCTGGTGATAGACGAAACCGGCGGCAGTGGCTCTTACCTCGGTCGGGAAGCGTTCCGACAGCCATCCGGGGTTCAGGGCATCCTTACCGCTGAAGAAGCAGATGAACAGCAGGAAGAATGCGAGGAACAAGGTCGGATCGACCTGCGTGATATACAGCGGGATGAGGAACAAGGCGATGATCGTGGGGATCATCAGCGCCCAGCGCCGTCCGACGCTTTCCGACACCGCGCCCCAGAAGGCGCACGCGGCGAATGTGAGGATATTGCCCCAGAACACCGGGACCGCCACCTGGGCCGGTGTCCACCCCAGTTCCTTTGTCAGGTAGGTGCCAAGCATGGCCCAGACCGCGTAGTAGACGCAGAAGTTGGCGGCCATCCATAGGCAGGCAGTAAAGGTGTTGTACAGATATTTGGGCTTGAAGATGGCGAACAGTGGCAGGGTTACCTGCTTTTGCGTCGCATCCTGGATCCTCTTATTTTCCGTCCAGACCTCGGGCTCTTTCACGTACATGCGAATCCAGACGCAGGCCAAGGCAGGTAACACGCCCAGGATCAGCATCCCGCGCCACCCGTAGCCCTTATGCCATGCTTCCAACGGTCCATACAGAAAGCCGTAGGCCAGGCCGGACAGTGCGAAGCCCAACCCCCAGGACCCCTGCAAGACGCCGGACATCAACCCGCGAGACCGCACCGGCCAGGATTCCATCGCCAGCGCCGAGCCGGCCGGCCATTCCGCCCCCATGCCGATGCCCAATAGCGCCCGGATCACGAACAGGAATGTAAAGCTGGGCGAGAAGCCTGCCAGGAAATTGCAGATCGAATACCAAAGGATGGAGATCATCAGAGGCGCCCGGCGCCCCATCCGATCCGCCAACCAGCCGGACGCCGTCGCTCCGCCCAGTCGCATGACCAGCGTGACCGAGAAGATCGCAGTCACGTCGATCAGTGGAACCCCGAACTCCTGCGCGATCGGCGCCATGATCAGTAGGAAGACGGTGAAGTCGAAGGCGTCGAGCGTCCAACCCATCCAGGCGGCGCAATAGGCGTACCATTGGTCCTTGGTGGGTTCTTTCCACCACGGAACGTTTGCCTCGTTTCCGGCGTAACCAGACATCGATTTGAGCTCCCAGTTTATGGCCTACCTGCGTCGATGGGCTCGCGTTGGCCCATTCAGAAGGGAGCCTATCAATGAATTCAAGCCTGATGCAACCAGCCCAAATTCGAGGCCGATGTAGGTCGCCACTTTGAATACGAGCGCCTTATCGAGCGACGGCTTGGCAACGCATCCGCGCCTCGCTTATGGTCGTGGTCGACCAGTCCGCCAGACGGCTGTGACGGAATCGCAATTCACCTCATGCGGCGTTCGTTGAAATGAAGTCACGCAGCACGGCGCGCTACCCAGACCAGCCCCCGCCAAGCTTTGATACTGTCGTAGTCTGCCATGAAGTCGCGTGATGGATCGCGCTGCAATTGTAATCGAGTCATCACCGCCTGTGACCTCAGATTGTCCGGGGCGGTATAGGCGACGACTTCGTCCAATCGCACGCGAATAAATGCATCGCTCAGCGCCGCCCGCGCAGCCTCCGTAGCATACCCATGACCCCACATGTGCCGCACCAATCGCCAGCCTATATCGAAATGTGAACCGATCGGATGGCCGGGGCGCGATGGCATGATGCCTGCGTAACCAAGAAAGCCACCTTCTCTGCTTTCGACTGCCCAGCGGCAGAAGCCATGTTGACGGTATGCCATTGTGTAGCGGTCGAGCTTTGCGTCGCTCTCGCTCCGGCTGATCGGTCCTCCGTAATCATGCATCACCTCAGGGTCAGCGTGCATGGTAGCAAACGCGTCCCGGTCTGCTTGTTCCCAACAGCGGAGCCGCACGCGCAGCGTGTCGATGATCATGGCGCTATCATACACCTCCTCCGCATTAGCGAAGCGTTGCAAGCTCTGACGTAGCCATTTGCGAGTGCTAGTAACCGCGCTCCCAGTCGATCACGTTGCGCAGCGGCGCGTCGTCGAGATACGCACGCAGGTTCTCGCAGAACAGCTCGATCGCGCCGTGCCGGTTCTCGTCGCTGTGGCCCGACGTGTGCGGCGTAATCAGCACACGCGGATCGCGCCACAGCGTCTCTGGCGGCAAGCGTTCGAACTCGCCGACATACACGTCCAGCACCACGCCGCGCAGATGCCCGCGCGACAGCGCCTCGGCCAGCGCCGCCTCGTCCACGATCTCGCCGCGAGCCACATTGACCAGCACGACCCCCGGCTTCATCGCCGCCAGCCGCGTCGCACTGATCAGATTGGTGGTCTCCGGCGTCCACTGACAGCAGACCGCCACGAAATCGCTCTCGCCGAGAAACCTGTCGAGATCATCGGTGCCGCCGAGTACCGCGAACCCCGTCGGCAACGGCGCATCAGGCTCCGGCCGACGTCGCGTGCCGATGACGCGCATGCCGAGGGCGGCGGCCAGCCGACCAACCTCGCGACCGATCCCACCGGCGCCGACCACGCACAACGTCTTCCCCTCCAGCAGTAGCGGCCGGTAGGCGCGATGGTTGAACGCTCCCGTCGCGCGGTCGTCGATGGCGCGGTCCAACTCCTTGGCGAAGTGCAGGATGCCTGCGATCGTGTATTCCGCCATGGCGAGGATGCTGCCAACGCCGCGCGACGTCGTCACCGTCACGTCGCTGCCCCACAGGTCGCCGATGCGCAGGTTGCTGGCACCCGCGGGACGCTGATGGAACCACTTCAGTCGCGGCGTCCGCGCGCGCAAATCCAGAGGAAACGGAAAGCCGCCGAGGATCACCTCAGCCTCGCCGAGCATCCTGTCGCGTTCGGCGCGAGTGCCCGCCCCGGTGGTGCCCGGTGCGAGATAGCGCGACCCGGCATAGGCCGACCAGGTATCGCGGATCTCGCCATCGAACCAACCGGCGGCGTCGGTGAGGCGGACGGCAGGATCTACCGCCTCGATCCTGGCGCGATCGGCGGCATTGAGGCGTTGGATGGCAAGAATGTTGATGGTGCGCATGGCCGACCCGCTGCTGATCTTCTGCTATCAGGCCACGCCTTGCGCCAGCGCGCCATCCGTGAGGCAGCGCACACGATCCCCATCCCCAACGTCATGCCTCAGCCGGCGTCACCGACACTTCCAGCTTCTCTGCCCGCCGCAGCAACGTCAGCGTCAGCGCGCGTCCAGCGCGTTCCGCCGTCAGCGAACGGTGCATGTCGTCCACCCCGGCGATCGTCTCACCGTCGAGCGTCACCACAACGTCGCCGCGCTGCACGCCGGCCTCCGCCACCGGGCCGCCCGCCACCACATCCAGCACCAGCATCCCGGCCGCCTGCGTCAGCCCGTGAAACCGCCGCACGCGCGTGTCGATGGGCACGGTCTGCCCCGACAGTCCAAGCCGCGACCGCCGCACGCGCCCATCGCGCATCAGCCGCGTCGCAACCCACACCGCAGTGTCGATACCGATCGCGAAGCAGATGCCCTGCGCTGGCGCGATCGTCGCGGTGTTGATGCCGACCACGCGGCCTGCGCCACTCACCAGCGGGCCGCCGGAATTGCCCGGGTTCAGCGGCGCATCGGTCTGAATCACGCTCTCGATCATGCGCCCCGACGGCGTGCGCAGCGTGCGGCCGAGCGCAGACACGATGCCGGCGGTGACAGTGCACTGGAAGCCGAGAGGATTGCCGATCGCCACCACAAGCTGGCCCACGCGCAGCGTCGCTGACTGGCCCAACTCGGCGTGCGGCAGGCCGCTGCCGGACAAGCGCAGCACCGCGGTGTCGGTATCGGCGTCCGAACCCACCAGCGTCGCATCCTGTGCCTGCCCGTCAGTGAACGAGGCACGCAGACGCGCCGCACCCGCCACCACATGCGCATTGGTCAGCACGTAGCCGTCGGGGGTGAAGATCACGCCGGACCCCTGCCCTTTCGGCTTGCCGTCCGCACCAAAGGCGATGACATGCACCACGGCGGGTCCGACGCGTTCGAACGCGTGCACGACCTGCGCGGAATAGGGATCGAGTTCGTCGAGAGGCGCGCCAGTGGCATCGAGCGGCATGGGAAGTTCCTTCGCGGCGCACCAAATGGGAGCGGAACCGCCACGCGGCACCCTGGCCACGCGGCCGGGTGGTGCACCGGTCATCCGGCCGATGCCGTCGTCGCTCGGCATGGAGCAGTGTGCCGGCACAGGCACAGGAGTTTGCAGCCATGACCACCGATCAACTCGAACAGTTCTCCGAAGCGCTGGCGGATCGTCTCGCCGCGGCCACCTTCGTCGTCGCCATCCGCACCGGCCGTCGCGGGGCCAGCGGCATTCTATGGCGCGACGATGTGGTCGTGACATCGGAGCAGGTGCTGCCCGAGGGGACCGACTTTACCGTCGTCCGCGGCGGCACCGAGGCGCGCGCGCAACTGGCGGGACGCGACCCCGGAACCAACATCGCCGTTCTGCGCCTGGCGCAGAAGCTGGACACGACGCTACCGACCGCCGCGCCCTCCCCTCGCCCCGGCTCGCTCGCCCTCATTGTCGGCGCCGACCACACCGGTGCTCCAACGGGTCGCCTCGGTATGGTGCATGCGACCGGACCGGAATGGCACAGCCAGGCCGGCGGTCGCATCGACACGCTGCTGCGGCTCGACGCGCGGCTCGGCGCCGACGAGGGCGGTGCAGTGCTGACGCTCGGTGGCAGGCTGATCGGCATGTCCACCGCCGGCCCCCGCCGCCGCGCGCTGGCCATTCCGGCCGCAACGATCGAGCGGGTGATCGACCCGCTGCTCACCAACGGCCGCATCGCGCGCGGCTGGCTCGGCGTTGGCCTGCAGCATGTGTTGGTGCCGGACCGCTTCCGCGAAGCGGCGGGCCGTGACGCCGGCATGATGGTGGTCGGCCTCGCCTCGGGCGCTCCAGCCGAGACAGCGGGCGTGCTGCCGGGCGACATCATCCTGGAGGTTGACGGCCGCCGCACCGGCCGCGCACGCGGCCTGGCGACAGCCCTGGCACCCGAGCGCATCGGCCAGCCCACGACGCTGAAGCTGCTGCGTGCCGGCGAGGTGCATCTCGTCACCGTGACGATCGGCGCGCGCCCCGCCAAGGCATGATGGCCGGATCAAGTCCGGCCATCACGGCCGGAGGTCGGGCGTGCGCCCGAAACCAGGCATGAGCCAAGGCCTTCGCATCCTGCTGCGCGCCGACGATCCGGTGCGCCGGCAGGGCCTGGCCGCCATGTTGGACGCGGCCGGGCACAGCTTGGTGACCGACACGCCCGATGTGATCCTGTGCGACATGGCGCGAGATACCGAACCGCCCGCCGAGGCAGAGGCGCCCGTGGTCGTGCTGACCGACCACGCAACACCAACCGACCCGCCCGCCGGCGTACTACCTCGCGCGGTTACCGCGGCGCAACTCGATCCCGCATTGCGCGCGGTCGCCGCCGGGCTGCTGGTGCGTGTGCCGGGCGGCAATCCGCGTGACGGCTTCGGCGCCGCCACGGACGAAGCATCGCCGCTGCTGACGCCGCGCGAGGCGGAGATCCTGACGCTCGTCGGTCAGGGCATGAGCAACAAGGCGGTCGCACGCGCACTCGGGATCTCGGTGCACACGGTGAAGTTCCATCTCGAGGCGCTGTTCGCCAAGCTGGAGGCAACCAGTCGCGCCGAAGCGGTGGCGAAAGGTCTGCGCGGTGGGGTGATCGAGCTGTAGTGTTATGCCTGCCCGGTAATTACGACCAATACGTGGATGCCGTGGCTTGGCCACGGCATCCACGTCTTTCTTCCCTGCCCGCGAAAAGGCCGTTCAGGCGGCCACATCATGTCCGAGCAACCAGGTAAAGGCGCGGCGCACAAAGGCCACTCCATCCCCCGTTGGCAGATCTCCATGCGCAATCAACACCCGCTCGATTGGCCAAGCGAGAATTTTGTCGAGTGAGACCCGCGCCGCGCGACGATTGAGAAAGCTCGCACGCCAATCACCCGGTGCGCCAGGATTGGGGGCGACGATTCCACCATGCCGAGCGAGGAAGCCGCGCCACCCTTTGAACCAGTTGGGCGGAAAATTCTGGATCAGATCAGCGAACAGGGCCGTGCGGCTGCTACGGTGAAAGAAAACGACCTCTGTCAGCGCAAAGCTTCCGTGCACGACGACCTGGTCGATGTCAGTCGCCCAATCGGGCTCAGCCGCATCGCCAAGCTCGGCATCGAAGGTTAGGTCTTTGCGTTTGCGCCGCAGCCGCGGCGTAGCGTAGACGCGAGCCGCTGGAAACGCGGACTTCCACTCCCCAAGAAACAGATGATGCAATGCATTGGGTGAGACAAGGTGGCGTACCGACCCGAGTGCATCGACTGCAGCGCGAAGAGAATCAGACAGCGCAACGGGCGACCAGACGAACAGGCTCCCGTCAGATAGCCTGATCACCGCCATCCGCGTTGGATAGGGGAAGCTATGAAACGATGTTACCGGACCGTCGGCTATCCATATTTCGGGCCCGAATTGCTGAAGCGGTTCACTCATGCAATCAGCGCCCGTGTTGTCGATCCGAGATCTGCTGCGGAAGAAGGCCGGATCACTCCGGCTCGATGCGGATCAGCGTAGGCGCCTCGAGCACGGCATCCAGCCCAGCGATCCGTGCCAGCGCCTCACGCATGGCACTTTCCTGTGTCTCATGCGTCACCAGCACGACAGGCACCGCCTCGCCCGGCGAGCGGCCGCGCTGAAGCATCGATTCGAGCGAAATGCGCTGATCACGCAGCACCGCGGTGACATCGGCGATGACACCCGGCCGATCCACCACCATCAGGCGCAGATAATAGGCACCGACATGCGCGCTCATCGGCACCGAAGGCGCGTTTGACAGCTCTGCCGATGCCGCACCCCAAACCGGGGTGAACCGATTGCGCGCGATGTCGATCAGGTCGGCCACGACAGCGGATGCGGTCGGCCCTGCGCCGGCGCCACGGCCTTCCAGCATGACACGTCCCACGAAGTCGCCCTCTGCCACCACGGCGTTGAACACGCCATCCACGCGCGCGATCGGCGCGGAGTGCGGCACCATGCACGGATGGACACGCGCCTCGATGCCGCCGTCGGTATGCCGCGCGATGCCGAGCAGTTTGATCCGATAGCCAAGCTCGGTCGCGAACGCGATGTCGAGCGCAGAGACCTTGCGGATGCCCTCGACATGCACAGCGTCGAACGCAACAGGCCGCCCGAACGCCAGCGCCGCCAGGATCGCCAGTTTGTGCGCCGCATCGATTCCGTCGATATCGAACGACGGATCGGCCTCGGCATAGCCGAGCTTCTGCGCATCGGCGAGCACCTCGGCAAATTCGCGACCGCGCTCGCGCATCTGCGTGAGGATGTAGTTGCAAGTGCCGTTCAGGATGCCGGCGATCCGCAGGATGCGGTTGGCGGCGAGCCCCTCACGCAGCGCCTTGATCACCGGGATGCCGCCCGCCACCGCGGCTTCGAACGCCAGCGGCACACCGCGCTCTTCCGCCATGGCCGCCAGTGAAGCCCCATGCACCGCCAGCATCGCCTTGTTGGCGGTCACCACCGGCTTGCCGGCCGTCAGCGCCGCCTGCACAAGCGCCCGCGCAGGGCCGTCGGAGCCGCCGATCAGTTCCACCACGACTTCGACCGCCGGGTCCGCGGCGAGCGCCACGGGGTCCTCGTACCATCGCAGGCCCGACAGCGACACGCCGCGGTCGCGGGTGCGGTCGCGGGCGGACACTGCGGTCACCGCGATCGGCCGCCCCGCGCGCGCGGCCACCACATCGGCATTGTCGCGCAGCAGCTTCAGCACGCCGCCACCCACCGTGCCGAGACCAGCGACGGCAACAGAGAGAGGATGGCTCATGACACTCCTTCTCCCTCCCCCCTCGCGGGGGAGGGTTGGGAAGAGGGGGCGCACCGGGCAGCGCTGTCGAGGGCGGGGGCTCCTCTCCCCGCGTGAACGGACACCAGGCTCACTTCGTTGCCTCCAACTCGACCTCTGCCTGGTTTGACCCCGCCTGGAGGAACGCCCGGATGTTGCGCACCGCCTGACGCAGCCGATGCGTATTCTCCACCAACGCAATCCGCACGAACCCCTCGCCGTGCTCGCCAAATCCCAGCCCCGGCGAGACCGCCACCTTGGCACGCGCCAGCAACAGCTTGGAGAACTCGACGCTCCCGAGACCCGCAAACCGCGGCGGTACCGGCGCCCAGGCAAACATCGAGCCGTCCGGGCTCGGCACCTCCCATCCGGCCGACGCCAGCCCGCGGATCAACACATCGCGGCGCTCCCGATACATTGCCCGCAACTGGTCCACGCAATCCTGTGGGCCATTCAGCGCCGCCACCGCGGCGACCTGGATCGGCGTGAACGCGCCGTAGTCGAGATAGGACTTCATCCGGGTCAGCGCGTTGATCAGCCGAGGATTGCCCGCGGCGAAGCCCATACGCCAGCCCGGCATAGAGTACGTCTTCGACAGGCTGGTGAACTCGACCGCGATATCCTTGGCGCCCGGCACCTGCAACAGCGAAGGCGGCGCCTTGTCGCCGAAGTAGATCTCCGCATAGGCGAGATCCGACATGACCCAAATCTCATGCCGGCGGGCGAACCCGACGATCTCCCGATAGAAATCAAGATCGGCCAGATAGGCCGTGGGATTTGAAGGAAAATTGACGATCAGCGCCGTCGGTTTTGGCACCGAGTGCCGCACCGCGCGGTCCAGCGCCCGCAGCATATCCTCGTCCGGTGTGGCCGGCACCGACCGAACCGCGGCGCCGGCTATGATGAAGCCGAACTGGTGGATCGGATAGGACGGGTTCGGCACCAGGATCGTGTCGCCCGGACTGGTAATCGCCGACGCCAAATTCGCCAGGCCCTCCTTCGATCCCAGCGTGGCGATCACCTCGGTTTCCGGGTCCAGCCCGACATCGAAGCGCCGCTGATAGTACCCGGCGAGCGCGCGCCGCAGGCCGGGTATCCCCTTGCTCACCGAGTACCGATGGGTACGCGGGTCCTGCACCGCCTCCACCAACTTGGCGACGATGTGCGGTGGCGTCGGACTGTCCGGATTGCCCATGCCGAGGTCGATGATGTCCTCGCCGGCGCCGCGCGCCTTCGCCTTCGCAGTGTTGACCTCGGCGAAGACGTAAGGCGGCAGTCGGCGGATGCGATGGAATTCACCGGGTGGGTCGGAGCTCATGCTGGCTTCTCGTGGCTTGGAGTCATTGTACCAGGCGTGCGGCGCCGCCGCGACCGATTGCTGCGGCATCGACCTGCACGGCGGAAGCTGGCACCCCGGCGGAGGTCAGCGCAGCGGCCATTGCCTTGGCGCGCGACAGACCGAGAGTGAGGGCGGCCGATTGAATGGCCGGGTCGTCCGAGGTGGCATCGCCGTAGCCGGTCACCGCGATGATGCCATTCCCGCGACGCGCGGCAAGTTGCTTCAAGGTATCGGCAGCGAAAGTCTGCAGCTCAGCGGAGCCGGCGACAAACGTCACGCTGACGGCGTTGGCAGCGCCGGCCGACTTGGCCGGAGGTGGCGACGTCGGCGTTGCCGCGGCGACTTTCGTGGCGGTGGGCGGAGGCGGCGGTTCGGCTTTCCATCCAGGACCAGGTGAACCGCCAGCAGGAGCCGACGATGCTGTGGCTTGCGGAACGCCAGGCAGGTTGGGCGGTGCCGGCGGCGCGGCTGGCAACGGAGGCGGAGCCGCGGCCTGGACGGAGGGCGGCTGTGCCGCGGCACCAGGTGGGGCAAGTGGGGCACTCTGCACCGCGCCCACCGGCGCCTTGGCCGGCGGTGGTGCCGTAGCAGGCGCGGTGGTTGGTTGATTCGGTGCGGGCGTGGCCGGGGCCGGGGGCGCCTCGGCGGCCGCCATGGTGGCACTCGCCTTCGCAGGCCCGGGCGTTGATGCTGGTGGGGGCGGCGGTACGGTGCCGCGGCCGAACAGGGCGGGCGATGCGCTGGGCACAGACGGATCGGCAATCGGCGCCGCCGCGGCCACGTGCTGCGCATTGGTGCGGTCGGCGATCAGCGCGCTCGCGATGTTGTCCAGCGCCGCGCGGTCCGGCAGCGCCGGTTTCGGCGGCACGGTCGCCAGGTTGGGATACGGCTGGTCGGCACCAGGTGGCGGCGGCCGTTCCTCGGCGATCTTGCCGCCCTGCAGGCCATGCCACCAGCTCACCGGGTTCATCGACGAGGGAAACGACGAGCATCCCGCCAGCGTCAGCACACACAGTGGCGCGAAGTGGCCCCAGCGCAGGCCAGAGGTGCCGGATTCGAGGCCGCAACCAGCTTGAACCGGCCTTCCCGCCCCCTTAGGTTGCCCGCCACTTCCGCTGCTCAGCATCGTCGAATCCGCTCCACGCCGTGCCTTGATGTAGCTGGTGGTGGTGCCGACGGAAAGGACGCGTATGGCCGACGAGACCAAGACCGAAGCCACTGGGTTCAAGCTGCCCGACCCGGCGGAGATCGGTCGTTCGATGGCCGACATCGCCGAGCGCTCACAGCGCATCGTCGGCGAATGGCTGAAGCGCCAGGCGAACGAGGAGCATGCGCCCGACCCGCTGAACATCGCCAGCGCCTTCATGGAGATGACCGCCCGGCTGATCGCAAACCCCGCCAGGCTCGTCGCCGCACAGCTCGGCTTCTGGCAGGACTACATGACCCTCTGGCAAAACACCGCGCGCCGCATCATGGGCGCGGAGACCGAGCCGGTGATCGCCGCGCCGTCCACGGATCGGCGCTTCAAGGATGATGCCTGGCGCGAGAATGAGGTCTTTGACTTCATCAAGCAGTCGTATCTGCTGTCGGCGCGTTATGTGCAGGATGTCGTGAAGCAGGTCGATGGGCTGGACCCGAAGACCGCGCAGAAGGTGGATTTCTATTCGCGGCAATTCGTCGATGCGATGAGCCCGTCAAATTTCCTGCTGACCAACCCCGAGGTCCTGCGCAAGACCGCCGAGACCGGCGGCGAGAACCTGCTGCGGGGCCTTAACAACCTGCTGAGCGATCTTGAGCAGGGCAAAGGCAAGCTGCGCATCAAGATGACCGATTTGGACGCCTTCAAGGTAGGCGAGAACATCGGTGTCTCGCCCGGCAAGGTGGTGTTCCAGAACGACCTGATGCAGCTCATTCAGTACACGCCGAATACCGAGAAAGTACTGAAGCGGCCACTGCTGATCGCGCCGCCCTGGATCAACAAGTTCTACATTCTGGATCTGCGGCCGCGGAACAGTTTTGTCCGTTGGGCGGTGTCGCAGGGCCACACCGTGTTCATGATTTCCTGGGTGAACCCGGACGAGAAGCTCGCCGAGAAGGGCTTCGAGGACTACATGGCGGAAGGCTATCTCGCGGCGCTCGATGCAATCGAACGCGCGACCGGCGAGCGCGAGGTGAACGCGATCGGCTACTGTCTCGGCGGCACGCTGCTGGCGAGCACGCTGGCCTACATGACGACCAAGAAGGACAGCCGGATCAAATCAGCGACCTTCTTCGTCACCATGATGGATTTTTCTGAGGCCGGCGAGCTCGGTGTATTCATCGACGAGGAGCAGTTGAACGCGCTCGAGGAGAAGATGAACAAACGCGGCTATCTCGAAGGCTCCGAGATGGCCACGACATTCAACATGCTGCGGGCGAATGACCTGATCTGGTCGTTCGTCGTGAACAACTATCTGCTGGGGAACGATCCCTTCCCGTTCGACCTGCTGTACTGGAATGCGGATTCGACGCGCATGCCGGCGCGGATGCACAGCTTCTATCTGCGCAAGATGTATCAGGAGAATCTGCTGGCGGCGCAGAACGGCATCACCTTGGCGGGCGTGCCGATCGATCTGCGCAAGATCAAGACGCCGGCGTATTTCCTCTCCACCCGCGAGGATCACATCGCGCCGTGGAAATCCACCTATCGCGGCACGCAGTTGCTGAGCGGACCGAAACGGTTCGTCCTGGCGGCGTCGGGCCACATCGCCGGCGTGGTGAACCCGCCCGATGGCGGCAAGTACAGCCACTGGATCAACCCCGATCTGCCGCCTGATCCGGAAGAGTGGTTCAAGGGTGCCACCGAGATCGCCGGTTCCTGGTGGCCTGACTGGCACCGCTGGGTCAGCGCACTCGGCAAGGAGCAGGTCCCGGCGCGCACGCCAGGCGATGGCAAGCTGAACTCGATCGAGGACGCGCCCGGAAGCTACGTGCAGGTGCGCCTGAGCTGACCCTGCCACACTCGTCATGGTTGGGCTTGGCCCAACCATCCACGTCTTCCCTTGATGCATGCCGCAGCAAACGACTGTCTAAACGCTCCTCCGCAGCAGCATTCCAGCCCGGTAATGCCGCCATGCCGCTGCCAGCAGCGCAATAGCCAGCACGGGACAGATTACGTCCATGAAGAACGGGACGCCCGCGTTGCCAGGTGCGAAATTGCCCGTCTCAAGCATCTGATGAACGTGGCCGACGGCATCGCCTATCAAAAAGATCGACGACGTCCAGACCGCCGCGGCCTTGAACGGGAGGCTGCACCAGAACGACGCGAACGCCGTCGCGCCGATGGCCAGGTCCGCCATACCGACCTCAAACTGGAACGGGCTGACCTGCCAGCCGATATCTGCTGCCGCGACGGACGGGAAAAATAGATGGAACACGGCGGCCCACAGCGCGGTCACGCCAACGGGCAGCAGCAAGAGCCACGACAGGAACCGCTCAGGCGTTGACCAGCGGCCACGGTGGAAGGCAGCCACCACAAGCGCGATCACCAGAAGGAAGGCGGGAAAGTTGCGAAGCACGAAGCCTATCGACTCGGCGATCACGGCGGTCTCCTTATGAGAGACTGACAGGATACCATTTCAGGCGAGATCGCCGGGCCAGTTCCATCCACCGGCGACCCATCCCGCTCGCCGGTCCCCCCGTCGTCATGGCCGGCTCCGGCCGGCCATCCACATCTTCACTTTGGGGCCAAGCCAACGCCATGACGAATGAGCACGACCCGTCCCAGCCCAATTCACTCATTCCCAAGCAAGCCCTCACACCAACTCTCACAGCAAATGACCCACAGTCACCTTCGACCGTCATGCCGACGAAGGTCGGCATCCACGTCTTCTCTCTCCTGGTCTGGAGCGCTGGTCTAATTATTAGGCGAGGACAGGCACCTTGCCACTGATGTGGCAAGGTGCACGACGGAGACCCGGGAACCTGCCTTCGTCAAAATGCTCATCAAGCTCAGGCCGCTCGATGGTTAATCCATTCGGCTCCAAAATCCTGCGAACATCATGGACTTGGCTGAGAAGTTCACACGCGACATGAATTGCGGAATCCCGCGAGCGCGCAGCGCGCGATTGAATCCGTCCGTCGCGCTCAGCAAAGACGATGTGCCACATCATTCGATTATGGCTCCAGCAGTTGCTGCGCACATCGGTGCACCAGTCGCCCGGTTCGCAGCAAGTTACGTCCGGTAACGCGACGTGGAACTATCCACAGCGTTGCGCGGCCGCCACAGTGTGCCGGTATCCACTATCGTTGGAGCGCGAGTCACGCCGCCACTGTGATTGCGAAGTTCCACACCCGCCTGGCGGTGGACCCGCGCCGGATGAAGCCAGGTACTCGTCATGGCCGGCGAAGGCCGGCCATCCACGCCTTCTTGATGCGCACGCACAGTCTGCTCATGTCTTCTTGTTAGGAGCGAAGCGACGAAGCAATCCGCATCATAAGCCTGGCTCATCGAACGATGATTGCTTCAAACTAGATTATGAAAGCTGCCTTGATCCTGCGGGCGCATACCCGCGGGGAAGCAATGGAAGTGTCGAGTTCAAGGTCGTACGTCATGCCACTATGGACGCGGTGGTATTGCCACCTCGCCAAACCGATCAGTCGGTCCCCGCGCTCCCGTTCCCTCGCCTCCAGCACATCGAGTGGAGCGAAAAGGCCAACGAAGTGAACTTCGCGCTGTGCTAGAAGTTCGCGATATTGTTGAGCCGCGCCACTGTCGAGCATCACATCATCGACGATCCGGTCATTGCCTTCATGGGCCATGGCAGCGATGGCACGGCGCATGCCACGCATCGTTCGCTGCATCACCGCCCCGGTCTTGATGGTAACGGTTGGCCTACCCTGATCCTGTGCCGTATGTCCGATCATGCCTTCGGGCAGCATCTCAATGAATGCGTCTATCGCGACATGCAGCAACGGCTCCGTGGTGATTGTTTGGAGTGCCTTGGCGATGGAACTCTTACCAACGCTGCCGACACCATTTAGGATGATAATTCGTGCGCTCACTACAATCCGCCTTTGAGGGTCAAGGGCTTCTCGCGCCTTCGCCTTTGCGCCTTACCCAACCCATATCTTTCAACCGAAGCGCTCCCGATCGGAATATATTCCTTGACACCAACCACCTCCCCATGTTCTTGTTGCGTTCATGCCAGCCGAGGCCAACGCCCCTGATCCACCCACCCAGCCCAGCCGCTCGGCAAACCTGCTCGGCCTCGTCCGCAGGCTGATCGACTATGGCCGCGAGCTCGCCGCCACCATCCGCCAGCGCGCCTTCACCGACCCCGGCCCCGTCATTACCTGCTTCGGCACCGCCGATGTCGCGCTGATCCTCGCACGCATCTCCCGCGGCCTGCACCGCGCCAACGCGCTCGAAGCGCGGCTCATCCGCAACGCGGACCGCCTGGACGCGAGACCCCGAGCTGCTTCCCCAGAAAAACCCCGCACACCCCGCCGAGCCACCGCGCCCACCACGGACGAACCCGACGCCCGCCTCACCCGCCTGCCCACCCCGGAGCAGATCGCCGCCAAAGTCCGCCGCCAGCCGATCGGCGCCGTCATCGCCGACATCTGCCGCGACCTCGGCATCCTGCCGAGCCATCCGCTCTGGCGCGAACTACAGATCGTCATCATCAGAGAGGACGGCAACTTCGCCAATCTGATAAAGGACATCCTCAACCAGGCGTTTCCGATCCCACTCACACCGCCTCCCGGCCCGCCAACACCACCACCCTTGCGATTCCTTGCCCCCATCCGCACCGGCCCGCCCTAGTCGATCCCAGTCGAGCGCGACGCACGTACGTGTGCTGTCATTGCGAGAAGCGCAGCGACGAAGCAATCTTCATCCGGTTGTGCGCGCAAGGCTCAATGGGGCTTGCTTCGTCGCTGCGCTCGCTCACAATGACAATGTCAGAATCACTCGCGCATCAGCGGCAGTGAGACGGTGGGCTGGTCGCTGCACTCCTACGTCAAAACAGCAGCCCCTTCTTCAGCATCCCGTGGATGCCCTTCTCGCCGTTCACCGTCTGCGTCACATGAAAATCCACCGCCAGCGAGCAGAACTGATACGCCTGCTCCCGCGACAGATTGCTGCGCGAGCAAATAAACGAAATCATCTCCCGCAGCGCCTGCTTCATCGCCTGATCGAGGTCCTCGTTCAGGCCCATGCTGATGAAATGCGTAGGCGTCTCCGCCTTCGGCTGTTTCAGCAGTGGCCGTGACGCCCCACCGCCCTTGTGCAGGACGAACGTGAACGTCCCCGTCAGGCACATTTCCAGCGCGGTGACGCACACCTCGCCGTCGCCCTGCACGCCATGCCCGTCGCCCACAGAGAAATTGGCACCCGGCACCCACACCGGTAGATACAGCACGGAACCCGCGGTGAGCTCCTTGTTGTCCATGTTGCCGCCGTGGATGCGCGGCTCCTTCGATGCGATCGTGCCGAACGCCGGCGGCGGCGCCACGCCCATCACGCCGAAGAACGGCGCCAGCGCGAGCTCCGTCCCCCACGGCAGCAGACACACGCCGCGCGCCCGATCGACAGGGATGTGGCTGAGCACCGTCTCATGGAAATCCTCCGGCAGCGTGCCGGCGAGCGGGCGAATGACGTTGTAACCCCAGTCGGCGCCCGGCTCGATCTTCTCGATGCGGATCTCCAGCATGTCGCCTGGCTCGGCACCGGCGACCGCGATCGGCCCCGTGACGATGTGCCCCGCGCGCATCGCCGGATTGGCCGCGATGATCGCGCTGAGTTCGGGCGGCACCTTAAGACCGGCACTGACCGGCGGCATCACGTCCTGCCGGCCGGAGACGCATTGTACCACCACCGTGTCGCCGGAACTCGATGCTCATGACCGGCGGGAACATCGCATCGAACACGCCGATGCGAACGGTCTGCGGCGAGGCGCGAAGCTGATGCTGGGCCATCCAATGCTCCTATTGGGCTGCGACAAGAGCCGAGCTTAGCGCAGGACGGCGATCGCGGAACGGTGTCGCCTTCTCGAAGGCATCGGCGACGCGAAACACCGTCGCTTCCTGAAACGGCTTGCCCACCAATTGGATCGCCACCGGCAAACCACCCTCGCCAAAGCCCGAGCAGATCGACATCGCCGGATACCCCGCGACATTGAACGGCATGGTGAAGCTGGGCTTCTGGCCGATATCCCACTCCGGGACCTCGTCGATCTTCGGCGCCTCCGACGGCTGCGCCGCGGTCAGCACCACATCGAGCCCCGCCATCGCCGCCTTCAGTTCGGCACGCAGCTCACGCCGCCGACGCACCGCCTGCACATAGTCCACGCCCGACACCATCGCGCCGAGCAGCAGCCGCTGTTGCACGCGTGCGCCGAAATCACCTAGCCGCGTCCGTGCCCACTCGTCGTATGCCGCGGCACGCTCGGTCAGCGAAATCAGTGTCCCGCAGGCATGCCATTCGGCGAGTGGCGACAGCGAAACCTCGCTGACCTCAGCGCCAAGGCCGCGGAACGTGGCGATTGCACCATCGATACCCCGCTGCGTCGCCGCGCTGACCTCGTGGTCCACTTCGTGGAAATGCCGGATCACACCGATGCGCATCCCCTTGATGCCGGTGCCAAGCTGCGCGGTGTAATCGGGGATCGGCCGCGACGCGCTGGCGGGATCGCGCGGATCGGGTCCCGCAAGCGCCTGCAGCATCAGCGCGCAATCCTCAGCGGTCCACGCCATCGGACCAATATGATCGAGCGTGAACGCGGCGGGTGCCACGCCGGCGCGGCTGACCAGACCATACGTTGGCTTGATACCGGCGATGCCGCACAACGCCGCCGGACCACGGATCGAGCCGCCGGTGTCAGTGCCAATGCCACCGAGGATCAGCCCAGCCGCGACACCAGCTCCAGTGCCGCTGCTCGAGCCCGCGGTGAAGTGCGCCGTGTCCCAGGGATTGCGCGCCGGCGGCCACGGCAGATCGAACGACGGCCCGCCATCGGCGAATTCGTGTGTCGCCGTCTTGCCGATCAGCACGCTGCCGGCCCCTGCCAGCTTCACGGCACAGGTCGCGTCGGTGTCCGGAACGTTGTCGCGCAAGATCCTGGAGTGGCAGGTCGTCGTGATCCCCTTGGTATCGACGATGTCCTTGAGTCCGATCGGCACGCCGCACAGCGGACCAACCGCCTTGCCCGCCATGACAGCCGCTTCGGCCGCACGCGCATCAGCAAGCGCACGTTCCTCGGTAACCAGAACGAATGCATGCAGCTCACCATTCAGCTCCCGCACACGGTCAAGGCACGCATGTGTCAGCTCGACCGGGGACAGCTTCTTCGCGGCAATCAGCCTCGCCGCTTCGGCAATGGTCGGAATGTCGCTCATCGCAGGTCCTCCTCGGCAAAACCGTAGGTCAGCACTGGTTCCGCCATGCGGCCGCGCGGCTTGCGCACACGTTCAGCCATCATGGCGACATGCGCATAAGCGGCCTTCAGTCCGGCTCTCTGTTCATCGGTCGGGGAAAGTCCGGCTCGAACCAGCAGGAAATCGAGCGTTGCGTCGTCAAGCTCGGGCATGACTGCGTTCCTCCTGTTATGTCCACTGCGCTCATTCCGCCGCCACCAGAGCTGCATCCGCGACGCGCACGCAGCGCGCCATTCGCTCCGGCGACGGCCACCGCGGTTCGGGGACAGCAACGCGGCACTCCGATTGCACCTTGGCGCAGCGCGGCGCGAACGCGCACCCGGATGGCAGGCGGCGCAGATCGGGCGGGCTGCCTGCGATTGCCTCGATATCCACGTCGCGGCTCTGTCCGTGCACGGTCGAGGCCAGCAGACCCTGCGTGTAGGGATGCATCGGCGCACGCAGCACATCGGCTACCGGACCTTCCTCCACGATGCGGCCAGCATACATCACCGCGATGCGGTCGGCGATCTCCGATGCGACACCAAGATCGTGAGTGACGAAGATGGTCCCCATACCCAGTTCGCGCTGCAGCCTGCGCAACAGGACCAGCACTTGGATCTGCACCGTCGCATCCAGCGCGGTGGTCGGTTCGTCCGCCAGCAGCAGGCGCGGGCCGCAGGACAGCGCCATGGCGATCATCGCGCGCTGGCGCAGTCCGCCCGACAGCTCGTGGGGATAGTTGTCGAGCCGCCGCGCGGCCTCCGGGATCTTCACCAGCTCCAGCAGTTCCAGCGCGCGGGCGCGTGCCGCGGCACGGCTGCCGCCCTTGTGACGTCTCACCGTCTCGGCGATCTGTGCACCGATCGTGTACACGGGATCGAGCGCTGTCATCGGCTCCTGGAAGATCATCGACACGAGGCCGCCGCGCAACTCGCGCAGACCGCGCTTGTTGAGCGCCAGCACGTCGTGGCCGTCGACGCGGATCGCCCCTTCGATTCGCGCCCGCCGTGCCGGCAGCAAACGCATCATGGCGCGCAGGGTGACGCTCTTGCCCGAGCCGGACTCACCCAGGATGCACAGCACCTCGCCGGGGCGCACACTGAAACTGACGCCGTTCACCGCGTGCACCGTCGCCTCGCGGGTGACGAAGCGGACATTAAGGTCGCTGACCTCGACGAGTGCGGTCATTGCACCGCCCTCGAATGGCCCGAGTCCGGTTCCAGCATATGACAGGCAGCGACATGCGAATTCCGTTCATGCCACGCGCCCAATTCCGGCGATCGTTCCACACAGACCGCCTCGGCGAACGGACAGCGTGTGTGAAAGCGGCAACCGCCTGGCGGATCGATCGGGCTGGGTGGGTCACCGGTGATCGGGGGTTCCTCGATACGACTTGCGGGATCCATCGAAGGGCGCGAACCGAGCAGCGCGCGCGTGTAGGGATGCAACGGCTGGGTGAAGATGTCCTCGGAAGGCCCCAGTTCGACCACGCGGCCGAGATACATCACCAGCACCCGATCGCTGATATAGCGCACGGTGTTCAGGTCGTGGCTGATAAACAGATAGGTCAGGTTGAACTGCTGCTTCAGCGCGCGCAACAGGTTCAGCACCTGCGCCTCCACCGACTTGTCGAGCGCCGACACCGCCTCATCCAGGATCACCATGCGCGGCTCGATCGCCAGCGCACGGGCAATGTTCACGCGCTGCTTCTGACCGCCGGAGAGTTCGTGCGGATAGCGTTGGCCGAACAGATCGGGGTTGAGACCGACCTTGACCAACATGTCTCGCGCGACGCGGCGCGCATCAGGCTTCTTGCGGCCATGAATGAAGGGACCGAACGCCACCGAATCCCGCACCGGCATCCGCGGGTTCAGCGACGAGTAGCTGTCCTGGAACACCATCTGCACGTTGCGGCGCAAAGCGGCGACGGTGATGCCACGCGGTGCGCCGACAGGTTCGCCGTCGAAGATCAGTTCGCCCGCATCGCGCTCCACCAGATGCAGCAGAATGCGGGCGAGCGTGGATTTGCCGCAACCTAACTCACCGACGATGCCGAGCGTCTCGCCCTTGAACAGGGTGAATGAGACGCCGTCGACGGCGCGCACGCGGACTGATTTGCCGGCGCCGCGGACGTGGAAGTGCTTGGCAAGATCTCGCGCTATCAGCAGCGGCTGTGCCGGACCGCCAATGTCGCGCGCATCGGCGACCATGTCGTTCACAGCCGCACGTCCATCGCCGAGCGAATGCCGTCGCTTACCAGGTTGAAACAGACCGAGGTAATGAAGATCGCCACACCGGGCAACGCGCAGGACAGCGGCACGATATAGATCGACTGGCGCAGCGTGCTCAGCATCAGGCCCCAATCGGGCGTCGGCGGCTTCACGCCAAGCCCCAGGAACGACAGGCCCGACGCCAGCAGGATGCTGACCGACACCAGGCTCGAGGCGTAGATGAAGACGGGCCCGAGCACGTTGCCAAGTACATGATAGCGCACGATGGTGAGTGTGCCCGCACCGGTTGCGCGTGCGGCCTCGATGAAGTCCAGGTTGCGCACCTGTGCGGTCGCGGTTTCCGCGACACGACACATTGCGGGAATGAACACCAGCGCCAGCGCGGCCATGCCGTTCGCCATGCCGCCACCCATCGCGCCGGAGATCGCCACCGCCAGCAGCACGGAGGGAAACGCGTAGAACACATCCATCGTGCGCATGATCGCCGCGTTGACGCGCTGCCCGGCGAAGCCGCCTATCACGCCCAGTGTGCCGCCAAGGATGGTGGCGATGCAGACCGGGATCAGACCCATCAGCAGCGATGATCGTCCGCCATAGATCAGCCGGCTGAGCAGGTCGCGTCCCAGCTCGTCGGTGCCCAACGGATGGCCGCGGTAACCGAGCGGCTTCAGTCGCAGGATGACGCTCTCCTTGTAGGGATCGAATGGCGCCAGCAACGGCGCGAAGATCGCCATCAGCACGATCAACAGCACGACCGCGCCAAAGAACAGCGTGACGGGATCATGGCGCAGGCGATAGCCCACCGAGCCCCAGTAGCCACGCACGCGCAGTATGGCAGGTGCATCCTCGTCGAGGACAGTAATTGGAAGCGCGGCGGTGCGCGACATCGCTCAACTCCGACGGATGCGCGGGTCGATCATCGATTGCAGCAGATCGACGACCAGATTGGTGGCGACGAAGATCATAGCCAGGAACAGGATGGTTCCCTGCAGCACCGGAATGTCGCGATTTATGATTGCCTTGGAAAGCATGAAGCCGCTGCCCGGCCATGTGAACACGGTCTCGATCAGGATCGAGCCGCCCATCAGGTAGCCGAACTGCAGCCCCATCACCGCCAGCACCTGCGGCGCCGAGTTCTTCAGGACGTGGCGTATCACCGCGATCTCGCTCAGACCCTTGGCGCGCAACGTCGTCACGAACTCCTGGTTCAACACCTCGGCTACCGCGGCGCGCGTGGTGCGTGCGATGATGCCGACCGGGATCATCGACAACGTGATGACCGGCAGCACGAGATATTGCGCGCTTGACCAGTGCAGGATGTTGAACTGCGCCGAGCCTTGCGGACCCATGCCTGTGGCGGGCAACGCCATCAGCTCGACCGCGAAGATGATGACGAGAACGATGCCAAGCCAGTAGTTGGGCAGGCTGACACCGACCACGGCCGCGCCGGTGACGATGCGATCGACCGCGCGACCCGGGAAGCAGCCGGCTATCGCGCCCATCGTGTACCCGGTGATGAACGCGAGCGGCACCGCAAAGCTGGTCAGGATGAACGTGTTGGACAGGGCGCCGGTCACTTCGAGGATCACCGGCCGCCGGGTCGAGATCGATACGCCGAAATCCCCGGTGAGCACATGGGCGAGCCACAGCAGGTATTGCACCGGCAGCGGGCGATCGAAGCCATAGGCGTGCTTGATCTGCGCCACCATGTCCGCCGTCGCATCCGAAGGCAGTATGGTCTGCAGCGGATCGCCCGGCGCGAGATAGACCAGCGAGAAGCAAACGATGCTGACGCCGAACGCGATCGGAATGGCCATCAGGATGCGCCGGACGATATAGCCGAGCATAAGCTATGCGGTCGCTGTCATTGCGAGGAGCGCAGCGACGAAGCAATCCCGGTCACGGCGTCCGCGCAGAATGTGACCGAGATTGCTTCGCTTCGCTCGCAATGAAAGGGAATCGTCCTCACGGATCCACCGTGATTGGCGTCAGGTCCTGGAACCAGTTCTGCGCCTGCACGAAGCCGTGCAGCTTGGGCGACAGAGCACGCGGGTTGAGATCGTGCACCACCCAGATCATCACCGCGCGATCGCTCTCCAGCTCATGCAGCTTGATCAGCATCGCCAGACGCTTGTCGGCATCGAACTCGTTGAGGATCTGTCCGATTAGTGTCTCGATTTCCGGGTCGTAGAAGTGTCCCCAGTTCGCGCCCGCAGGCGACCAGTGCATCTTCGCCACCGGCTTGATCAGGGCGCTCACCGGATCGAGCAGGGCGCGCGAACCGTTGTAGCCGTCGATTTCGGGATACTTGACCACTCCGGAACGGCCGATCTCGATCAGCGAGTTCCAGTCCATCACCTTGAAGTCGACCTGGAAGCCGACTTCCTCGAGCTGCGATTTCACCAACTCGTTCATCGGCAATGGCTGCATCTGACCGGAGCCGGAGGTCGAGATCGCAAGCGTGATCTTGCACGGCAGGCAACCGGCCTCCTTGAGCAGCTCTTTCGCCTTCGCCTGATTGAACTCGTACTTGATCGGATGGCCGTACCAGGGCGAGCTGGGCGGCATGGTGGCGTAGTCCTCGATCGCGGTGCCGCCGAGCAGCTCGACGAACTCGCCGCGGTTCAGCGCGTAGTTGGCGGCGCGGCGAACGCGGATGTCGGTCATCGGGCCGCGCACGAAGTTCAGGATGTAGGGCCAGTTGTGCGGGTAGGTGTTGGTGATGATCTGCATACCAGCGCTCTTGAGGCGCGGGATGGCGTCCGGCGACGGCGCCTCGACGAAGTTCACCTGGCCGGTGAGCAGAGCCGCGGTGCGTGTCGCTGCTTCCGGCATCGGCAGCAGCACCAGCCGGTCGTATTTGGCGATGCGCTTGGGATCCCAGTAATCCTTGTTCGGCACCAGCTCGAACCGTTCATGCGCCAGATAGCGGTCGGCGCGGAACGGTCCGGTGCCCGACGGATGCTCGGCATAGGCGTTCCAGTCGTAGTGCAGCGCCTCCGCCCGGCAGCGACTGATCATCAGCAGGTAGCTCAACTGGTAGGGGAACAGCGATTCCACGACCTTGGTGTTGATCGCGACCGTGTGGTCGTCGATCTTCTCCACCGACGCGAAGATTGGTGGTGTAGGCGCGCGTCAACGCCATCTGCAGGGTGTAGGACCGTGGCGCCTTCTCGTCGGTGATGCGGGCGAAGTTCCACACGACGTCATCGGCGGTGAACGGGCAGCCGTCGTGCCACTTCACCCCGTCGCGCAGATGAAAGATCCAGCGCAGGTGGTTGGCGGGATCGACCTCCCACGAGGTGGCCAGACCAGGCTTGATGTCGGAAGGCTTGTCGCTGCGCGAGAGGTCCCACAGCGCCAGCCCGTCATAGAGATTGTAGCCGACGAAACGGAACCCCTCGAAGCCCTGGTCGGGGTTGCCGGTCGTGTTCGGGATGTCGCCGGCGGTCATCGCCACGGTGAGGACCGATTCCGCGCGAGCGGCGACCGGGGTGAGCCACACGACCAACGACGCACAAACACAGGCCCAGACCGATCGATGGGCGACCAGATTCATTCATGCCTCCTGCAAGCGGGTATCCGCTTTGTTGCAGCGCAGCATGACTCCTGCCTTCTGTCCAGGCCGAAAGCTGGCGATATCCGATGATTCGGATCATCATAGAAGCATCTTGCCTAGGAGCTAGCCTGATGCCTGACAGTTCTTGGGCAATCGGGCGGATGCTTGATGCAGACTATGACCGCTGCGCGACATCTCCACCGGGCAGCATCTCGCGAGCGGCATCAATGCTGCCGACATTGGCAGTCTGGACGTAAGGCAGGTAGGACAGGTTCTGCAGCGTCTGTAGCGGCGGCAACGTGAAGCCCGGCGCACTCAGTGCCTGCAGCGCCGCAGGCTGATCGCCGGCCTGCCAGGCAGCGGCAAATCGCAGCAGGGCGTCGACCACGATCTGCGACCTTGTCTCGGGCGCAATGCCCAGCACGCGGCGAATGTCGGCACGCGCTCGCAGCATCTCCTGTCTGGTCAGCGGCGAGACCGCAATCCAGCGGGGACTGCTGCTGAGCTGACCCGCCAGGTAGTCGATTGCAGCGCACGCCCTCGCCGCATCCACCGGGTCGTTGCGGGTGCGCTCAGGTGAGGCAAAGGCCCATGAGGCCTGGTTCGCCGCCGCGACGTCGTTGTCCATCGTTCCAAAGGCCGCAAACGGCAGTTGCGCGGTATCGGGTGGCGGCGTGGCGGCCGTACAGCCAGCGATCACCAGGCAGGCCAGAATGGCGAGGGAACGGTGGAACACGACAAACTCTTTCCTGCGGCTGTGCTGCAGGAATTGGTATCGTTTACAGATTTCTCTAGGTGGCGCTCCGCAGCCCGGCACGGAAGCGCCGTGCCAGATCGCGATAGACCACCGCGTTGCGGTCGAACTTCTTGCGCTCCTCGTCGCTCATCACGCGGATCAGCTTTGCCGGCGTGCCGACCCAGAGCTCATTGCGGCCGATCACCTTGCCGGGCGTCAGCAGGCCGCCCGCACCGAGCATGCCGCCTTCCTCGATCACCGCGCCGTCCAGCACCGTGGCGGAGATGCCGACGAAGGCGCGGTTCTTCAACGTGCAGGCATGGATCACCGCGTTGTGGCCCACCGTGACATCGTCGCCGATGTATGTGGCCAGCCCGCCGGAATCGACGTGGATGATCGCGCCGTCCTGGATGTTGGTTCGCGCACCGATGCGGATGATGTTTAGGTCACCACGGACCAGGCAGTGGAACCAGATGCCGGTCTCTGAGCCGATCTCGACGTCGCCGATCACCGCGGCACCTGGGGCGATGAAGGCGTCTGGTGCGACCTTCGGGGTGACGCCATCCAGCGTGTAGATTGGGCCGGGGCCGACCAGCGGCTCAGGCATCGACCTTCTCCGGCTGGGGAGCGTTCGCGGGCAGACCAAGCATCAGGCGAAGGTTCTGCACTGCCGCTCCGGAGGCGCCCTTGCCGAGATTGTCGAGCCGCGCAACCAGCACCGCCTGCCGATGCTTCTCGTTGGTATTGACTGTGAGTTCCAGCAGGTTGGTCTCGTTCAGCGCCTGCGGTTCCAGCTTCCCGTCGGTCTGCGGGGCGGTGACGCGGACATAGTCGCAGCCGCGATAGCGCGCTTCAAGCACCGCTTGCAGATCGGCGCCGGCGGGCCTGCCGTGCAGCGTATCGAGATGCAGCGGCACTGACACCAGCATGCCCTGCCGGTAATGGCCGACGGACGGCACGAAGATCGGCCGGCGGGACAGGCCGCAATAGCGTTGGGTCTCGGGCAGATGCTTGTGCTCGAGCTTCAGGGCGTAGAGTTCGAAGGCTGGACCGTCATGCCGGTCGTGTTCTTCGATCATCGAGCGGCCACCGCCGGAATAGCCGCTGACCGCGTTTATGGTGATCGGATAGTCGGCCGGGATGATGTCGGCATCGACCAGCGGGCGGATCAGGCCGATCGCACCGGTCGGATAGCAGCCTGGATTTGCGACCTTACCTGCGCCTACGATGCGCTCCGCCTGGCCCGGCTGCATTTCCGGAAAGCCATAGGCCCAGTCAGGGTGCACGCGATGCGCGGTGCTGGCGTCGAGGAGCTTCGGTGCGGCGTTGCCCAATCCGTCGGCCAGCGCCGCGGCCTCGCGCGCCGCGTCGTCGGGCAGACACAGGATGACGAGGTCTACTGCGGCCATCATGTCGCGCCGCGCGGCAATGTCGCGGCGATGTTCGGCAGGAAGGCTCTTCAGTTCAACGTCGGGCAGCGCACGCAGACGATCGCGGATACCGAGGCCCGTGGTGCCGGCTTCGCCATCGATGAACACAGTCGGCTTGGCAGCCATGTCGATCCTCCAGTCATGACGCGCTAACGCTTGCTGAACTGGAAGCTTCGTCGGGCTTTCATCTTGCCGTACTTCTTGCGCTCCACCACGCGCGAGTCACGCGTAAGGAAGCCCGCGACCTTGAGGATGCCGCGCAGATCTGGCTCGTAGTAGGTCAGCGCGCGGGATATCCCGTGCCGCACCGCGCCGGCCTGACCGGACAGGCCCCCGCCTGTCACGGTGCAGTAGACATCGAACTGGTTATAACGGTCAGTGACCAGGAACGGCTGCGTGATCAGCATGCGCAGCACTGGGCGGGCGAAATACTGCACGACCTTTCGGCTGTTGACGGTGATCTCGCCCTTGCCGGGCCTGATCCACACGCGCGCCACCGCGTTCTTGCGCCGGCCGGTGGCGTAGGAGCGACCCAGCGCGTCGCGCTTCGGCTCGCGCTTCGGCTGGTCGCTGGGCACAGGCACGGCGCCGGCTGGAGCGGCGGCCTGCTGCGCGGCGAGTGCGTCACGAAGGTCGGCGAGCGTGCGGGTACCAGACATGCGGAATCAGCCTCGCTTGTTCTTCGGGTTCATTGCGGCGACATCGAGCGGCGCGGGCTGCTGTGCCGCATGCCTGTGCTCGGGGCCGGCGTAGACGTACAGGTGTTTCATCTGACGCCGCTGCAACGGGCCGCGGGTGATCATGCGCTCGACCGCCTTCTCCAGCACCTGTTCTGGATGTTTGGACTCCAGGCGCTGACGAATAGTGCGGCCCTTGATGCCGCCCGGGTAGCCGGTGTGATAGTAGAACACCGACTGATCCGTTTTGTTGCCGGTCACGCGTACCTTCGCCGCATTCACCACAACGACGTTGTCGCCGCAGTCGACGTGCGGCGTGAACTGAGGCTTGTGTTTGCCGCGCAGGCGGTTGGCGATGATGGACGCGAGCCGGCCGAGTACGACGCCCTCGGCGTCGATCAGCACCCAGTCCTTCTTCACCTCCGCGGGCTTCAGCGAGATCGTGGTCTTCATGTCGGACCCTGCGAGTTGGCGGCGGGGTATGGCGGGAAATGCAGGCAGGGTCAAGCGGTTGGGGCGTGTGGTAGGAAATTACCACACAGTCAGGCCGCGTCCTTCAGCAGATCGGCCACCACGCGCTCCAGATGGCGCAGCGTGTTGCACACCGTCACCAGGTTGCAGTACGGCGCATAGCGGAACATGTCGGAATCGCCGGTGCCCCAGGCGGAGCGGAATTCCGGGTTCAACCAGATGATCCGCTTCGCCCGCTGCGACAGACGCTCCATGATGTCGGTCCGCGGGTCAGTGCGGTTGCCGCGCGCGTCGCCCAGGATGATGACGGTCGTCTTGTTGGATACGTTGCGCATCCAGCCGTCCTCGAAATCGGCGAGCGAGTTGCCGTAGTTCGATGAACCGAAGCCGATCGCCTGCATGATCTTCGCGATCGCGGCCTCGATCGGTTCGGCTTCGAGGATATCGCTGACTTCCATGAGGCTGCCGGCGAAGGCGAAGGAGCGGATGTCCTTCAGTGCCTCATTCAGTGCGTAGAGGAACATCAGCAGGAACTGCGCCATCGCGGCGACCGAGCCGGACACATCGCACAGCACCATGACGCGCGGCTTCTCGATGCGCTTCTGCTTCCACACGGTGACGAAGGGGATGCCGCCCCACCCCATATTCCGCCGCAGCGTCCGCCGCGCATCGAGCTGGCCGCGCAGCCGGCGGCGACGCGTCTTGGCGTAACGCGCGGCCAGGCGCTTGGCCATGGCGCGGACCAGGATGCGCATCCTGTCGAGGTCGCGGCGTTCGAGGTTGGAGAGGCGGGCGGATTTCAGCAGTTCCTCGCGGAACTTCTCCGTCTCGCCGCGAGCGAACAGCAGCAAGTTGCGCTCGACCAGGTCACGCGCCTGGTCGCGCAGCGCCTCGATGCGGTTCTCCAGCCGATCGGCGGCGGCGTGCCGCTCGTCCTTGCGCAGCGCATCGATGTCGCGCTCGACCTGACGCAGTCCCATGCGGTCGAGGATGCGCCGGGCGTACAGGTTCTTCTGGGTGAAGAAGCGGATGTTCTGGATGCCGGAGTCACGCGCCGCCTCTTCCATCGCCGTGGCGAGCGCGGCGCGATCGTCGTCCAGCAGCATCTCGGAGAGCGTGCGGCCACCACCACCGCCGGTGCCCTCGCCGCCGAAGCCGCCTGGCGTGATGGGGGTCTGGAGGTCGGTCGCTGCCTCGGTTTCCTCGGCGAGGCTGTCGCGGCGGAAGTAGAGGTCGAAGCATTCGTCGAACAGGTGCTTCTCGTCGGGTGTCTTGGCGAGGACGAGGGATAACGTGTCCTTCAGGACGGTGCGGTCTGAGTAGCCGACGATCTGTACGGCGCGGGCGGCGTCGATACCCTCGGCGGCCGAGACACGGATGCCGACGCTGCGTGCGGCCTGGAGGAACTGGCGCAGCGGTTCGGAGGCGGGCCCCCTCCCCCCGCCCCCCTCCCGCAAGGGGCGGGGGAGTGTCGTTGTACGGACGGGGCCGACACCCACACTCATACCGGCAGCCCGGCCTCGTGCTTTGCCTTCTGGGTCAGCGTGGCGATCTGCTTGTTCGCCACCTCGATGTCCGCCTCGAACTTCAGCAGCACATTCAGCGTGTCGTGCACCAGCTCGGTATCGAGCGACGCCGCATGCAGCAGCACCAGCACGCGTGCCCAGTCGATCGTCTCGCTGACCGATGGCACCTTCTTCAGATCCAGCGTCCGCAACTGCTGCACGAACGCCACCAGCTCGCGCCGCAGGTTCTTCTCAATTCCCGGCACGCGCGCTTCGATGATCCGGCCTTCCAGCTTCGCGTCGGGAAACCCGATATGCAGATGCAGACAACGCCGTTTCAGCGCATCGCCCAGATCGCGCGTGCTGTTCGAGGTCAGCAGCACGATCGGCGTCTCCGCAGCGTGCACGGTGCCGATCTCGGGGATCGTCACCTGATAGTCCGACAGGATCTCCAGCAGGAATGCCTCGAACTCCTGGTCCGACTTGTCGATCTCGTCGATCAGCAGCACGGCGCCGCCCGGTTGCTGCAGCGCGCGCAACAGCGGTCGCGGTTCCAGGAACTGCTCCGAGAAGAAGACGTCGCCGAACGCGTGCAGCTTGTTCAGCGCGGCGGCCAGGGTCTCGGTCCCACCCAGCACGTCGCCGATCTTGTCCTTCAGGATCTGGGTGTAGAGGAGCTGCTTGCCGTACTTCCACTCATACAGCGCCTTCGACTTATCCAGCCCCTCGTAGCACTGCATGCGGATCAGCGTGAGGTCGAGGAACGCCGCGACCGACTTGGCAAGCTCGGTCTTGCCGACGCCCGCCGGCCCTTCCACCAGGATCGGCTTCTGGAGATGCTGGGCCAGGTAGACGGCGGTGGAAATCTGCCGGTTCGGAATGTAGCCGACCGAGGCAAGCCCTTGTTCCACCGCCTCGATCGAGGCCAATTTGCGCGCGACCGCCCCGGCCGGCGCCACTCCTGCGTCAGGCATATGCTTTCCGTTCGATGGTGCTACCGATGGGTAGCATCTGGGGCGGCGGTTGCCAAAGGGGGGTGCGGACTGGGCACGCTGCGAGCAAGGCGTGTCCTACGATACGTTGTGGCAAGCGCAAACCGGAGCCCGATATCCTGCAGTCCCAATGCTCCGTCTGCGATCACTGGCGCACGCTTTGGCCAATTCCCCATGCGCATCGTCTGCAGGCTTACGCCGGTAGGGTGCGATCAAACCGTGTGCCGCCATAGGCCGCCGCCAGTGGGAGCTGAAGTCCGATGCTGTGCAATTCCAGCATGCCGTCTTCCATCAGCTCCGGCCGCTCGGGCCAATTGCCATTCGCATCCCGTCGCAGCATTTCTGCCCGGATCGCAGTGCTGTGCAGCACCAGGATTTCCTGCACGCTTGGAATGGTCGTGTAGGCCCACACATTGATCCAGGTTTCCGCCTGGTTGCTGGGCGAAAGTATCTCCACCAGCAGTACAGGATCGCTTGTCGACTGGCTCTCCTGTGCGGAGCGCACGCAGGTGACAGCTAAGTCCGGGATGCGGACGTTCCGATCCGATCGAACATGCGGCACGATACCGGCGTTCGGAACCAGCTGTACACCGCCGCCCCATTGCAACCAGGTGATTTCGAATCAGTGCACCCAGCTCACCCTGAATGATGTTGTGGGTCTCGCTGGTGGGGGCTATTGCCTGGGGATGGCCGTCTATCAACTGCCAGCGCTCTTTGGCAGGCGCGTCCCAGGCCAGGAACTCCGCCGTATCCATCACCGCAGGAACCTTCCGCGCTGCTTCCGACGTGTCCTCACTATAGCACGCCGTCCCGCTAATCAGCACCCCCATGTGGTGCCTCACTCCGCCGCCGCCTAGACTTCACGGCAACACGCCACCAGGGGGCCTCCACAGCATGGACTTCCACATCAGCGCCGAACAACGCCAGATGCTTGCCTCGGTGCGCGAGCTGGCGCAGGCCGAGTTCAAGCCCAAGGCCGGACGCTGGATGGACGGCAGATTCCCCTGGGAGAATATGAAGCAGCTCGCCTCACTGGGCGTCCTCGGCATGTCGGTGCCGGAGGAATACGGCGGGCTTGGCTTGCCGATCCTGGACACCGCGCTGATCCTCGAGGAGATCGCCAAGGTCTGCTACATCACCGCCATGGCGGTGCTGGGCGAGGCCGGCGTGCAGACCCGCGTGATTGCCCGCTATGCCCCCGCGTCGATCCGCGACCGCATCCTCCCCCGCGTCGTCGCCGGCGACTGCATGCTGGCGATCTGCATGACCGAGCCGCACGCCGGCACCGATGTCGCCAACTACCGCACCAATGCGCGCATCGTCGGCGACCGCGTCATCCTGAAGGGCACCAAGACGCTGATCAGCCGCGCGCCCGAGGCCGGCATGTTCATCGTGTTCAGTCGCATCGACGGCAAGCCCGGCCGCGAGGGCATCGGCTGCATCCTGTTGGAAGCCGGCACGCCGGGGTTCGAGGTCACCGGTACCTATCACACGATGGGCGGCGAGAACCTGTTCGAGATCCAGTTCAACGACTGCGAGCTGCCGCTGGAGAATCTGGTCATCAAGGATGATGGCTTCCGCAAACTGTTGAGCGCCTTCAACACGCAGCGCTGCCTCAATCCGGCGATCTCGCTGGGCCTGGCGGAAGGCGCGTTCGACGAGGCGGTGAACTATGTGCGGGAACGCACGGTGTTCGGCAAGCCGATCGCCGATCATCAGGGCATCCGCTGGAAGCTCGCGGACATGTTCAAGGACATCGAGGCGGGGCGCGGCATTCTGTATCGCGCCTGCCTCACCGCCGATCCATTCCCCGACCCGTTCATGGCGGCGGCGGCCAAGGTGTTCTGCAACGAGATGTCGCTGCGCGTCACCTCCGAGGCGGTGCAGCTTCACGGCGGCTTCGGCTTCACGGACGAGGCGGCGGTGTCGCGGCTGTATCGCGGCGCGCGTTACGGCACGATCGGCGGCGGCACCTCGGAGACGCTGCGCGATCTGATGGGCCGCAAGATTGTCTCCGACGTGGATTTCGACCAGGGCATCCTGGCGCTCGGAACCTACTGACGTGCTGCTGATCGAGGCTGACGGCAAGGCGTTGCTGGCCGAGTACGGCATCGCTGTGCCCGAGGCGACGCTTGCGACCGATGCCGCCATCGGCGCCTCCCGGGTCAAGCTGCCAGGCGAAGGCCCCTGGATGGTGAAGGCGCAGGTGCCGGTGGGTGGGCGCGGCAAGGCCGGCGGCGTGGTGCGTTGTGACACGCCGCAGGATGTGGCCTCCGCCGTGGAGCGAATGCTCGGTGGTCGCCTGAAGGGCCATCAGGTGGATGCATGCCTGATCGAGCAGGCAGTCGGGGGCGAGGAGCGTTACCTCGCGATCATGGTCGATGCCGTGAATTACGGGCTCCGGGTGATCTATTCCGCGCAGGGCGGCGTCGATATCGAACGGTCAGGCTCGGCGCAGGGGCGGCCTTGCGCGCCGCATGCCGGAGCGGTGAGCGAGGCACTCGCCGAGCTGATCGCAAACGAGCCGGAGGCGTGGCGCGGCCACGTTGCCGCGGTCGCCCGCAGGCTGGCGGACATGGTGATCGAGCGCGAACTTGCGCTGGCGGAGATCAATCCGCTGTTCGTCTCCGGCGAAGGTTGCGTCGCTGGTGACGCGAAGCTTGTGGTGGACCTCGGTGTCGTGGAACGCCAGCCGCGCGTTGCTGCGCTGATCGAGGCTCGGCCGCAGACCTACGCCGATGCCAATCGCAAGCTGACCGAGGGTTTCGACTACGTGGAGATGGACCCGGAAGGCGAGATCGGACTGGTCACCACCGGCGCTGGCCTTTCGATGATGCTGATCGACGAACTCACCGCGCGGGGCATGAAGCCGCTGAATTTTTGCGACATCCGCACCGGTCAGATGCGCGGCAGTCCGGCGCGGGTGATGCGCGTGCTGGAGTGGATCACGGGACACCGGTCGTTGCGCGCCGTGCTGGTGAGCGTGTTCGCCGGCATCACGGATCTGGCCGAGTTCGCCGACCTGCTCGCGACCGGGATGGAGCGGACCCCGAACCTTCGTGTTCCGGTGGTGGCGCGGCTGGTTGGGCGTGGTGCCGCCGAGGCGCGGCGTATCCTCGCGGAGCGCCAACCCAACGTGTTCGTCACCGAGGATATGGAAGAGGCGATGGAAAGGGTGGGCGGTGTGGTGGGCGGAGCCCCCTCCCCCCAACCCCCTCCCGCGAGGGGAGGGGGAGCTCTTTCAGGCACTCGGCTCACCCTCCCCTTGCGGGAGGGGGTTGGGGGACGGGGCCTCGTGGGGCTGTCGAAGACCACGCCCGTCATCGTGCAGGGCATCACCGGCCGCATGGGTCGGACCCATGCCGGATTGATGCTCGCCTACGGCACCAACATCGTTGGCGGCACATCCGCACGCTTGGACGCAAAGGAAGCAGCCGGTGTGCCTGTGTTCGCCAACTGCCGCGACGCCGTAGCGGCAACAGGCGCGTTGGCGTCGGTCGCGATGGCACCGCCACTGGAAACGCTTGCCGCGGTCGAGGAAGCGCTCGCTGCCGGCATCAGGGTCATCGTCACCGTGGCCGAGGGGATTCCGCTGCACGACGCCATTCGTATCGGTCGTGCGGTGCGTCGTGCCGGCGCCATTTGGATCGGCGGCTCCACGCCTGGCATGGCAATTCCCGGCGAAATCAAACTCGGCTTCATCCCGGACACCTGCCTGCGTCCCGGGCCATTCGCGATCATGTCGAAGAGCGGGACGCTGTCCTACGAATGCGGCTACCGCCTGGCGCAGGCCGGGCTCGGCCAGAGCATCTGGGTCGGCGTGGGCGGTGATCAGGTAAAGGGCGTGCGGTTCGCTGACCTGCTGCCGGAGTTCTTCGCCGATCCGCGCACGCACGCCATCGTTCTCGTTGGCGAAGTCGGCGGCAGTGAGGAAGAGGAATGCGCCGACGCGTTGATCCGCCTCGGCGTGCGCAAGCCGCTCTACGCGCTGATTGCCGGACGCGAGGCGAAGGAAGGCGTGTCCATGGGACATGCCGGAGCGCTGGTACTCGGCGATGCCGGCACGCTGGCTTCGAAGACGCAGCGGCTGACGCAGGCCGGCGCCCGGGTGTTCGGCTCGATCGAGGCGATCATCGAAGCGTGCACTGCGGACTTTGCGGCGATACGCACGTAGCTACGATTGTCATTGCCGGAAGGTGAAGTCGACGAAGCAAGCCCGGTCAGGCACGTGCGCGCGTGATTTGACCGAGATTGCCGCGTCGGCTTCGCCTCGTCGCAATGACAAGGGGCATGCTCAGATGTCCCGCACGAACTTCGCCTTCTCCGCCGCAGCCGCCAGCAGGAACGACAGGTCCGTTCCGGTGGATACGTAGCGTGCCCCCTGGCGCACATATTCCGCCATCAGCTCAGGCCGCGACGCCAGGCCGCCAACTCCCACGTGCTTGCCGTGTTTGCGGCATGCCGCGATGGTGCGTAGATACGCGTCGCGCACATTGGCATGATCGAACTGCCCGGTGATGCCCATTTCGTTGCACAGGTCGTTGGTGCCGATCAGCATCATGTCCACACCATCCACGGCAGCGATCTCTTCAACGTGTTCCAGCGCGGCGACCGTTTCCATCATCACCACCACCATGGTGGCGTCGTTCATCGCCTGGTTGACCACGGCGGAGGGGAAGCTGCGATAGTGGTAGTGCGGCAGCGCGCCGCCCGCGCCGCGTTCGCCCTGCGGCGTGAACTTGGCATAGCGCACGACCTCGCGCGCCTCTTCGGCCGACCGAACATGCGGCGCGATCACCCCCATCGCTCCACCGTCGAGCAGCCGGCAGATGAACTCCGGCGTGTTGGCCGGCACGCGCACCAGAGGCGTGATGCCGCACTGCATCGCGGCGATGCAGATCTGGCAGACGGCATCGATCGACAGCGTGTTGTGCTCGACATCTACGTAAATCGTATCGAACCCGGCGGTGGCGGCGATCCGCGCGATCTCGATCGAGCGGCACAACCGAACTGTCATCGAGGCCACCACCTCGTCGCGCGCGAGCTTCTCCTTCACGCGGTTGCGCAGGATGTCGCGCAGTTCTTCTGCCATGGTGTCCTCCCGAGGTTGCCTGCCATTGTTGCCCGTTGGGCGCATGGGCCTCAAGATGGCGGACCGTGTGGAGACGCCGTATGACCCACAAGATTGCCTACCTCGATGTCATGGACGCCAAGGTGCAGGACGAGATCCGTTCCGCGCTGCCGGCCGGCTTCTCGATCCAATTTGCCGAGACCGGAGATCGGCGTGAGCACCTGGCGATGCTCGCCGATGCCGAATTCATCCTCACCGCCGTGGCGGTGGACGCCGAGATGATCCGCGGCGCCCCGAAGCTGAAGCTGCTGCACAAATGGGGCATCGGCGTCGACAAGTTCGATCTCGATGCGGCGCGTGCGGCGCGCATCCCGGTGGCGATAACCTCCGGCGCGAATGCTGGCGCGGTGTCTGAGCACACCGTGATGCTGATGCTCGCGACCTACCGCTGCCTGGCGCTGGCCGATCGTAAAATGCGGGATGGCGAATGGATCCGCCCACAGATTCGCGGCAAGGCCTACCAGCTTTCCGGCAAGACGGTGGGCATTCTCGGCTTCGGCAATGTCGGCCGCATGGTGGCGCATCGCCTCGCCGGCTTCGACGTGCAGATCATCTACCATGACATCCGTCGCGCCGATCGTCCGACCGAACGGGCATTGCACGCCACGCCGGTGACATTCGACGAGTTGCTCGAACGCAGCGACGTGCTCACGGTGCACACGCCGCTGACCAAGGTCACGCGCGACATGATCAACGCCCAGGTGCTCGCACGCATGAAGCCTGGCGCGATCCTGGTCAACGCCGCGCGCGGCGAAGTGGTCGATGAGGCCGCACTCTACGATGCGCTGGTCAGCGGCAAACTGCGCGGCGCCGGGCTGGACGTATTCGCCAAGGAGCCAGCAGACCCCAACAACCCGTTGTTCAAGCTCGATCAGGTGGTGCTGACGCCGCATATCGCCGGCAGCGCAATCGACCTGGTGGCCGACATCGCCCGGCACGCCTTCGGCAATATGCAGGCCGTGCTGAACGGTGAACCGCTGCCGGCCAACGACGTCATCGTATCAGCCGGGGAGAACAAGTGATGGCAACGATGCAGAGCAGATCAGTGCGTCGGCGCGAGGATGTGCGGCTACTGACCGGCAAGGGCAACTATAGCGCAGACCCGCAACCGGACGGCATGCTGCACGCCGTGCTGGTCCGTTCGCATCATGCGCACGCGACGATCGGCAGCATCGACACCACGGCCGCGCGTGCCATCCGGGGTGTGGTCGCCGTGTTCACCGCCGCTGATCTGACCGACGTCTCGCCGATCCCTGGCGGCATCGGCTTTCCCCGTCCGGACGGCAGTCCGGCACCGAAGACCGACCGGCCGTTGCTGGCGGCGGACCGTGTGCGCTTCGTGGGCGAGCCGGTCGCGGTGGTGCTGGCTGAAACGATCGACGCGGGCAAGGATGCGGCCGAGGCGGTGATGGTCGATTACCACGAACTGCCGCTGGTGACCGATGCGATCGCCGCAATGGAGCCGGGCGCGCCCAAGGTGTGGGACGACGTGCCGGACAATATCGGCTTTCTGTGGAAGCGTGGCGACGCAGAGGCGACACGATGCGGCACTGCAGTCCGCAGCGCATGTCGCGCGGCTGCAATTCACCGTGTCGCGCGTCACCGCCAACACCATGGAGCCGCGCGGCGCATGGGCCGAGGTCGGCGCTGACGGCCGCATGGTCGTGCACGCCGCGCATCAGTCGCCGTATAACCTCCGCAACGGCATGGCGAACGGCAACTTCAACATCAAGCCGACGGATATTCGCGTTCTGACGGCCGATGTCGGCGGCTCGTTCGGCATGAAGTCGGGCGTGCAGGCGGAATATGCGCTGGTAGCGTGGGCCGCGCGCAAGGTGGGTCGTCCGGTTCGGTGGATATCCGATCGAACCGAGGGCTTCCTCACCGATGAGCAGGCGCGCGAGATGCGGATCACCGTGGAGCTTGGGCTCGACAAGGATCACAGGTTCACCGGGTTGCGGCTGCGCTGGGACGTCAATCTCGGCGCCTATGTCACGGGACGGTCCGGCTGGCCGGTCGGCAACATCGGCGGCACCGCCGGCGTCTATCATATCCCGTCGATGTACGCCGAGGCTTGCGGCGTTTTGACCAACACGGTGCCCACCGCTGCCTATCGCGGCGCAGGCCGGCCCGAGGCGACCTACACGATCGAGCGCATCATCGATATCGCCGCTCACGAGCTCGGCATGACCCCGTATGAGCTTCGAAGGATCAATCTGATCCCGCCGGAGGCGATGCCGTACAAGACCGCGCTGACGTTCACCTACGATTGCGGCGAGTTCGAAGGCAACATGTAGAAGGCGGCGGAGATGGCGGAGCTGGACGGCTTCGCCGCACGTCGCGCCGACGCTGAGGCACGCGGCAAGCTGCGCGGCATCGGCCTGTGCAACTGCATCGAGGTCGCCGGCGGGCCGTTCCTGCGTCCTGCGAAGGATCAGGCCACGCTGCGCCTGGCCGAGGATGGCACGCTGGTGCTGCGCTCCGGTTCGATGTCGGTGGGACAGGGGCTGGAGACCGCATTCTCCCAACTCGTCGCCGAACGGTTCGGCGTGCCGCTCGATCATGTGCGCTATGAAGCGGGCGACACCGACCTGCTGTCAGGCGGCAAGGGCAATGGAGGCTCCGGCGCGCTGTGCATCGGTGGATCGGCGGTGAGTGTGGCGGTGGACAAGGTGATTGAAAAGGCGAAGCAGGTCGCCGCGGAATTGCTCGAGGCTGCGGTGGTCGATGTCACGTTCGACGCGGGGCGTTTCACCATTGCCGGCACCGACCGTTCGGTCACTCTTGCCGAAGTGGCGCATGCCACGAACATCGATGGCAACGAACTGGTGGAAAGCGGTGAATTCACCGCGACCGCAGTCACCTTCCCGAATGGCACGCATATCTGCGAGGTGGAGATCGATCCCGACACGGGCGTGACCGAAGTTGTTCGCTACAGCGCGGTGGAAGAACTTGGCCACGTGCTGAATCCGATGCTGGTGGCGGGCCAGACGCATGGCGGCGTGGCGCAAGGCGTCGGCCAGGCGATGGCCGAGCAGATCGTGCATGATCCACAATCCGGCCAGATGCTGACTGCATCGTTCATGGACTACCAGATGCCGCGCGCGGACGATCTGCCGGACATCCTCATGGCGACGCGCGAGGTGCCGACCAAGGTCAATCCGCTGGGCGCCAAGGGCGTCGGCGAGGCCGGCACTGTCGGCGCAATGGCGGCAGCGATGAACGCGGTGAACGACGCACTGGCGCCGCTCGGCATCCGCCACTTCGACATGCCGGCAACGCCCTATCGCGTCTGGTCGGCAATCGCTGCGGCGCGCGCATGAGCGAAGCCGCTGTTTCACATGGTCGCCGGCGCGCCGACGCCGGTCGCGCCGTTCTCGCATGCGGTGGAGGTCGATGGCTGGGTGTTCCTGACCGGCCAGATGCCGACACTGCCGGACGACGATTCGGCACCGCTGCCGGATGGGATCGAGGCACAGACGCGGCGCGTGATGGACAATCTGATCATCGTGCTGCGTGGGCTTGGCTTGGCGCTGCAGCATGTGGTCAGCGTGCGCGTGTCTACCTGACGCGCTTCGAGCAGGACTATGCGCCGATGAACGCTGTGTATCGAAGCTACTTCCCGCCCGATCGCCTGCCAGCGCGCACGTGCGTCGGGCGTCACGGGCCTGGCACGTGGCGCGCTGGTGGAAGTCGATCTGGTCGCGCGCAAGGCCTAAGGAGCGCCCGCAAAGTGAACAATCATGCGCCGAAAGATCATTCGCTAAGCGCGCCCGCCGCCGAATGCGTTGAACGTGATCATCGTGTAGGTGTCCTTCACGCCGGGCAGCGTCTGGATCTTCTCGGTGACGAACAGCCCGATGTCCTGCTCGGGCTCCAGATAGAACTTGCCGAGCAGGTCGTACTGCCCGGATGTGGAATAGAGTTCTGACATCTGCTCGATGGTGTCGGCCGCCTCGCGGGCGACCTTGTAGGCCTGCCCCATCTCGCACTTGATCTGTACGAATATCGCCCGCATGCCACCTCCTGCTCCGCCGCCACGGGCAGCGTAGCAGGAAACGCCGCGCGGACGACACTACGCCTGCGCCCCACGACGATCGGCCAGCACGGCCAGGCGGTGACTGGCGCTGCCCAGACGGCGCAGCATCACCGGAAGCTGCGGTTCCGCCGGCAGCGGCCCGTCCTGACGGAAGTCCGACCAGTCGGACCACTGCGTGTCCGACAGCAGCAGCACGCGCCGCTGATCGTCCTCGCTGAGCTGCATCTGCTCGCCGAGCTGGCTGAACACCTGGAACTGCTGCGGGCGATCTTGTCGGTGGTAAGCCAGTTCATGCTCTGTAGCATCGCGGCACCTCTTCGTTCGTGGGGTCACCAGATACGCTTAACGTCGGCAGAGGCAAGGGCGGAAATTGGCGGAGGTTTTGTTCGATTTAAGGCGAGCAAACACCGATGAGTGACCGGCCGACAATTCGGAATTGTGCTGATGGGGGTTCTACGTACCGTTCAGCCGGCTGCAACCGGCCGGGCGTGGCGGAACTAACCCGATCTGCCTATGCTGGAGCAACGCGCCCTGCGGGGCACCACGGGAGGCTTGGATGGAACTGGCTCAGGCGCGCAAGGCACGCATCGTTCCGCGTACGGGAGGGCGAGCCTTGGCGGATGCCCTGGTGGCGCAAGGCATCGACCACGTGTTCGCCGTGCCAGGCGAGAGCTATCTCGACGTGCTCGACGGCCTCTACGACGTGCGCCAGAAACTGAAGCTGGTGACCTGCCGCTTCGAGGCCGGCGCGGTGCAACATGGCCGAGGCATTCGGCAAGCTCACCGGCCGTCCCGCCGCCGCGTTCGTCACGCGTGGCCCCGGCGCCTGCCACGGCGCCATCGGCGTGCACGTCGCGATGCAGGACAGCACGCCCATGCTGCTGTTCGTCGGCCAGATCCCGCACGAGGACGCTGGCCGCGACGCGTTCCAGGAAGTCGACTACCGCCGGATGTTCAGCCCGCTCGCCAAGTGGGTGACGCAGATCGATCAGGCCAAGCGCATCCCCGAAATCGTCGCGCACGCGATGGACGTTGCGGTGTCCGGCCGGCCCGGCCCGGTGGTGATCGCGCTCTCGGAAGAGATGCAGAAGGACATGATCGAGGTGCCCGACCTCCCGCGCGCCACGGTCACGTCCGCCGCATCCCGATCCTGCCGCACTGGCGCAACTGCGCATGATGCTGTCGCGGTCCGCAAGCCGCTCGCCGTGCTCGGCGGGTCCTGCTGGACGGACGCGGGCCGTGCCGCGCATCCGCGACTTCCTGCTCGGCAATGACGTGCCGGTGACCGTCGGCTTCCGTCGCCAGGCTCTCTACGACGGCACACTTGATAACTTCGCCGGCGACCTTGGTGTCGGATCCGATCCAGGCCTCGTCGGCAAGGCGAAGGAAGCCGATCTGATTCTGGCGATCGGCTCGCGCCTCGGCGATGCGGTGACGCAGGGCTACACGCTGCTCGACATGGCCGGCAGCGTGCCGATCATCCAGGTGCATCCTGATGGCAGCGAGATCGGCCGCGTGTTCCGTCCCGGCGCTGGGTATCGTCACCGACCTCAACGCGTTCGCCCATGCAGTCGCCGCACTGGAACCGGTGCGAGGCCGACCTGGACGGAGTGGACCGCAGGAACTGCGCTCGCTGCGCGAGGCGCAACGCGCCGTGCCAAACTATGAGGGCACGCTCAATCTCGGCACCGCGATGCGCGAGCTGGAAGCACTGCTGGATCCCGACGCGCATCGTCACCACGGACGCCGGCAACTTCGCCGGCTGGGCCACGCGCTTCATCAACTTCCGTGACGAGCAGCGCTACATCGGTCCGACCAATGGTGCGATGGGCTACAGCGTTCCCGCCGCGATCGGCGCCAAGATCGCGTTCCCCGATCGCATGGTGGTCAGCATGGTTGGCGACGGCGGTTTCCTGATGACCGGACAGGAGATCGCCACCGCGTTCCACCACGGCGTCGCGCCGATCGTGCTGGTGTTCAACAACCAGATGTACGGCACGATCCGCATGCACCAGGAACGTGCGTATCCTGGCCGTGTCTCCGGCACGGGATTGACCAATCCGGATTTCGCCAAGTTCATCGAGGCATTCGGCGGCCATGGCGAAGTGGTCAGCGATACCGCGGATTTCGCGCCGGCGTTCCGCCGCGCGGTGGAGAGCGGCAAGCCCGCGGTGATCGAGCTGCGCATGAACCCCGAACAGATCACCACGCGCGCCACCATCGCCGACCTGCGGGCCGGCAAGACGGCCAAAGCCGCCGCGCAAGCCAAAGCGTGCGGCGGCACCGAAGCATCCGAAGCCTGCACGCGGTGCGCAGGCCGGCAAGAAACGAGGTGGATGAGTTCGGGCCGGCCACCTCGACCTTTCGATGCGTTGCATCTCCAGGCTGTCATTGCGAGGAGTGTGAGCGACGAAGCAATCTCCATCATCAGTGCGCACTTACGATGGAGATTGCTTCGTCGCTTCGCTCCTCGCAATGACAAGCGCCGCACGTGTCCGATCTTGCGGCGTCTAGTGCCAGGCTTCGATCTTCAGCTCATCGACGGCTCGCCGCTGATTGTCGTGGGCAACATCCTGGTTGAGGTGCGCGATATCCCTCCGAAGGTCCACCAGCTCGTTCTGCTGCCACCGGGAGAGCGGTGGCGCCTTGCCTACGTTGGCCTCGGCGGCTTGGATCTCCAGGGCATTCAGCCTCTGCTGGTCCTGCGTCAATGCTCTGGCATCGCGGTTCAAGTCATTTGTCAGATGGTTCTCTCTGTTCTCCAACTCTCGCGTCTCGTGGTTCAGATGTTGGTTCGGCGCTTCATAAGTCACGGGGCGTGCAACATCCGCACCGTGTTGTCCACCTGCGAAAGCAGGCGAGGCTGCAAGCAAGGCGGCCATCGAGATCAGGCCGCACGTCAGGCGTGTCATTGTCTATCTCCTCTTTTGGCATGGGCGCGGCGACGAACTCGCCGACGGGAGGGTGCTTACCGCCCCCGCTGGAGACCCGGTGTGCGCATGGTCACAACCCGCGCCGTCAGCGACCGACTGCGTAGCCCTGCATGCCGCGTGGGTTGGCGCCGGCACGCATCTGGTTTCCTTCGATGCGTGCGCCCGACAGACGGCCTTCTGACCACTCGTCGCCCTTCTCGGCCTTGTGGTCGCGTGCCTTCAGTTCGTGCATCACTGCGTCGGGATAGCTGCCTTCCAGCACCACCTTGCCGGGACGCGCGATACGCGGCCAGAAGCTCGACGGCCAGTGTTCGCTGTGGAACGACGGCGCATCGATCGCCTGTTGAATGCCCATACGGTGATGCACCATGCGCAGGAAGAAGATCAGCGACCACTGGTCCTGCTGCTCGCCACCTGGGGTGCCGAATGCCATCCATGGCTTGCCGTCGCGCAGCGCAAAACTCGGCGACAGCGTGGTGCGAGGGCGCTTGCCTGGCTCCAGGCTGTTGGGCAGATCCGGCTTCAGCCAGAACATCTGTCCGCGCGTTCCCATACAGAAGCCAAGTTCCGGGATCACCGGAGAGGACTGCAGCCAGCCGCCGGATGGTGTGGCGCTGACCATGTTGCCGTCCTTGTCGATCACGTCGAGGTGGCAGGTGTCGGCGCCGATGACGCCGAGCCGCGACACGGTTGGTTCGCCGACGCCGGCGCGTACGAGTGAGTAGTTGCGCGCGGCGATCGGCGTCGCGATCGACAATGGGCGTGTAGCCGGACACCGTTCCGGGACGCAGTTCAAGCGATGCGCTGCGGCCGACCAGCTTGCGACGTTCTGCGTTGTACTCATCGGACAATAACGTGCTGAGCGGCACGCGGGCAAAGTTGGGATCGCCGTAGTAGGCCTCGCGATCGGCGAAGGCGAGCTTGGCGCATTCAACAACGGTGTGGACAAAGTCATTGCCAAACGGGTCCATCGCCCCGATGTCGAAGCCACGCAGCAGTGCAAGCTGTTGCAGAAACACCGGCCCCTGACTTCACGGCCCACATTTCAAGACGGTGTGGCCGTGGTAATCGTAGCTCGCCGGATCCTCGACCGTCGCCGACCATCGAGCGAAATCATCCGCTGCCAACAGCCCGCGATGGCGACGTCCCGACACGTCCAGCACGTCTGTGGTGCGGAAGAACTTGTCCACCGCCTCGGCCACGAACCCGCGATACCAGGCGCCGCGCGCGGCATCGATACGCGCCTCGCGCGTGTCGCCGATCGCCTCGCGGCAGATACGTTCATAGGTTGCGGCGAGCGCGGGACGCGCGAACAGCGATTCCGGTGCCGGTCCCTTGCCGTCGGGAAGGAACACGGCGGCTGACGTCTTCCACTCTGTCTCGAACAGCGACCGCATGCTCTCTATCGTCGCGCTGATGCGCGGCACGACATGGATGCCGTTCTTCGCGTAGCCGATGGCGAATGCCAGCACATCGGGCAGTTCCCAGGTGCCCCAGTCGCGCAACAGCAGGCACCAGGCGTCGAACGCGCCGGGCACCACCGCGGGCAGCACGCCGGTCGCGGGGATCAGGTCGATGTCGAGAGCGCGGAACTTTTCCAGCGTCGCGGTCTGCGGCGCCACGCCCTGCCCGCAGACCACGTGCTGTGTCTGCGTACGCGCCGAGTGCAGTATGATCGGCGCATCGCCGCCCGGGCCGTTGAGATGCGGCTCCGCCACCTGGAGCGTGAACGCCGTCGCGGCTGCGGCATCGAAGGCGTTCCCGCCGCGTTCCAGCACCGCCATGCCGACCTGGCTCGCGATCCAGTGGGTACTGGCGACGACACCGAACGTGCCGGCTATCTCGGGGCGAGTGGTGAACATGCAGTCTTCTCCGTTGCCTGGCGTGCGCGCTAATGTCGCCGCCATGCAGCTTGCCAGCAAGACCTATGACGTTGCCGACATCCAGGCGATCCAGGAACTCTACCATTCCAACGGCTGGACCGATGGCCTGCCGATCGTTCCACCGACGCAGGACGCCGTGGAGGCCTGCCTGGAATGGGCGATGATGCCGCCAGACCAGCTGCTTGGCATAGAGCCGGTGCGCGGCGTGGCAATCACCGCGGAGAAGCTCGCCATCAACGCCGTCATGGCCGGCTGCCTGCCGATGCATTTTCCCGCCGTCGTCACCGCCTTCGCCGCGATGCTGCAACCGGAGTTTCTGCTGCACGGCGCAACCGCCTCGACCGGTGGATGTGCCGTGTTCGTGGTGCTGAACGGTCCGATCCGCCGCGAACTTGGCGCCGCCGGCTCGTTCAATGCGCTTGGCAACAGCGACCGTGCCACGGCGGTGATCGGCCGCGCGATCCGCCTCGCATTGATCAACATCCTGGAGGTGCGACCCGGTGGCATCGACCGCTCCACCATCGGCCACCCGGGCAAGTACAGCTATTGCGTGGCGGAGGACGAGGAGGATACCGGCTGGCTGCCTTTGCATGCGCAGCGCGGACTGCCGGCCGAGGTCTCCGCCGTCACCGTCATGGCGGCCGGCGCGCCGCGCCAGATCATGAACGAGTGGACCACGCAGCCAGAGGAGATCCTGGAGACCTTCGCCGCGGAAATACGCGCCAACATGCGGCACTATTCGATCTGGGCCGGCAACTATGCGCTGATAATTCCCCGGCAACTACGCGAGCATCTGCAAGCGGCGGGCTGGAGCAAGACGGATATCGCCGCCTTCATCCATCGGCGCGCACGTATCCACCGAAGCGAATGGGCCGAGGTCGGCAAGCGTGCGGTGGTGCGCGACCGTGGCGACACCGAATACGCCGCGCTTGAGTTGCCCGATCATCTGCTTGTCGTCGCGGCCGGCGGTCCTGCCGGCGGGTTCGGCGCGGTGATCCCGCCCTGGCTCGGTCACAAGAGCCGCGCAGTCACGCTGCCGATCGGCGCATGCGTCGACTGCGAACCACAGACGCAGTGAAACTACCGGCATGGTCTTCCAGGTCCTCGATCCCACCAACGAGACGGCGCCGCCACTGGGTCAGACGGCACCGCGCCTGACCTCGCTTGCCGGCAAGACCGTTGGCTTCATCTCGAACGGCAAAGAGGGAACGAAGGGCTTCTTCGCACATCTCGATCGCATGCTGCGCGACGAATTGGGCGTCGGCGAAGTGATCATGCGGCAAAAATCGAACTACAGCGCGCCGGCCGATCCTGACATCGTGGACGAGATCGCGCGCTGGCATGCTGTGGTCACAGGTATCGGCGACTGAGGCAGCTGCTCGTCGTGCAGTCTGCATGACTTCGTCACCGCCGAGAAGCTTGGCATCCCCGCGATGGCAGTGATGACTGCTCGCTTCGTCAGTGCGGCCGAACTGATGGCGCGCGTACTCGGCTTTACGGGCTATGAGTTCGCGGTGATCGCACACCCGCTCAGCAGCGCGAGCGACGCAGCCTTGCGCGACATGGCGGCCGCCGCGGCCGCGCAGGCGGGTCGGTTGCTGCTGCGACGCTGATCAACCGGTGCGCGCGGACGGCAAGTGCGTGATTTGATCCTCAACTGGCTGGACGGTGGCATCGCCGCCCGCTGCGGAAAGCTATCCGGCTATCTCGTGACCAAGTTGGCTTCCTCGGTACGCTGGCTGAAGCACCGACTGCCTCAACCGCAGGTGTTGCGGCATGCGACACGGATGACCGTCGCGGCAATACTGGCGTTCGCTGCCGCCTGGGCGTTCGCGTTGCCGGAGAGCTACTGGGCGGTGATCAGCGCGATCGTTGTTATGCAAAGTAGCCTCGGCGGCACGCTGGGGGCGAGCCTCGACCGGCTGATGGCGACAGTGGCTGGTGCAATAGTGGGCGCAGCCTGCGCAACCCTTCGCGGGCGCACGCCGTTGCCAGAGGTTCTCGTGCTGACCCTGGCCGTCGGCCCAACGGCACTGCTTGCCGCACTGCGTCCGAGCTTCCGGCTGGCGCCCATCACCGCAGTAATCGTACTTGTCGGTGCGTCACCCGGAGCCGGCCTGCTGACAGCCTTCCATCGCGTGGTGGAGATCACATTAGGATGCATCATCGGTGCCCTGACAGCCCATCTGGTGCTGCCAGACCGGGCGCGGGTGGTGATCAGGACGGGTACCGCCGGCGCGCTGGACGGACTGGGCAAGCTCGCGGCGGCGCATTTGACCGGGGCCGACATAGCACACATCGATGCGCTGAACGAGCTGGTGCATCGTCATCTGAACGCAGTCGCCACAGCGGCAGCCGAGGATGCACGGGAGCGGGCACTCTCTTTGCGGACCGGCCCGGCGGTTGCACCCTTGTTGCGGACCTTACGCAGGGTCCGCAGCGACGTTGCGTTCTTAGGACGCGCGATGGTTTTCGAACCACGGGAGGTGGAGGTCACGACGAGTGAGACATTGGCTCAGTATTTCGCTGACGCGGCGGCGTTCTTACGCGGTCTTGGCTCGGCGCCGGCGCTCGCAAAGCTGGATGGTGTGATCGGCACGGTGCCGCCGAACAGCGTACTAGGCTTCTCGCTGGTGACGCTCCGTCGCGACCTCGCTGACCTGGACGATAGGCTGACAGAACAGGTCAGAGGTGGTGCCGGCTAACGCGCCACCCGGCTGTCCGCCACCACGCAAAGCAGCTCGAACAGGAGGTTGGCCGCGTTCAGCGCGGTCTGCCCGGTGGGATCATACATTGGCGCGACCTCGCACAGATCGGCGCCGACCAAATAGCGCCCGCGCAAACTCTGCAGCATCACCTGTGCGTCGCGCACCGAGTAGCCACCGACCTCCGGCACGCCGGTGCCCATCGCGTGCGCCGCGTCGAGGCCATCGATGTCGAAGCTGACATAGGTTGGGCCAGCGCCAATCACCCGACCAATCTCCTCGATGACACGTGCGCGGCCGAGCTGCTCGAATTCGTCCATGGTGATGACGCGCATGCCCGCCTCGCGTCCCCAGCTCGCATCGTCCGCAGTGAACATGCTGCCGCGCAGTCCGACCTGCACCGCGCGCTTCGGATCGAGCAGTCCCTCCTCAACGGCGCGGCGGAACGTGGTCGCGTGGTTGACGCGTGTGCCCATCAGCGTATCGAGCGTATCTGGATGCGCGTCGAACTGCACCATGCCGACCGGCCGATCCTTGGCAATCGCGCGCAGGATCGGCAGCGGCACGGTGTGGTCGCCGCCCACGGTGATCGGCGTCGCGCGCAGTTTGTGCAGGTCTTCGAAGAACGCCTCGATTGCGGCGAGGCTGGCCGAAAGGTCCATGGCGTTGATCGCGACGTCGCCGACATCGGCGACCTCGCACAGATCGAACGGCGCGATCCGGCTGGTCGGATGCACCAGCCGGATGGTGCGCGACGCCTCCCGCACGGCCGCCGGCCCGCCCCGCGCTCCGGTGCGATAGTTGGTGCCGAGATCGAACGGCACGCCGACCAGCGCAATGTCGATCCCTGGACCGGGCGGTACGCGCGGCGCGCGCAGCAGCGTGGCCACGTCGCCGAAGCGGGGCGACACCGAGGGGTCCATGGGCCTCAGGCGGCGGTCAGAGTTCATGGCGTTCTCCTGGGCTATCCGAAGGCGCCATCTCCTGCCACCCTGACGCCGGTGTCCACAACCCAGGAGACACACTCTGATGCAGGTCGAAATCGAATACTGCGGAATGTGAGGCTACGAACCGCGCGCCCGTGCGGCGCGGGACGCGATCCTGAAGACCCAGCCCGCCGCGGAGGTCACTCTGCGCAGGTCCGGCGGCGGCGTCTTCGAGATCACGGTGGACGGCAGGCTTGCCTACTCGAAGAAGGCAACCGGCCGCTTCCCGACAGACGAGGAAACACTCGCGACCCTCGGCTGATCGCCCGCAACACGGCTCGCGGTGCCTGCCGCGTGACGGCGGCTCGTTGGCGTATCGAGGAGGGCCGGGTTCGCTGCCCGGCCCACCGGACTACGGGGGCTCCTCGGCAAATTGCGTAGATCCGTCGGGAATTATCACGCCCGGCAGCTTGCGTGTCGTCCAGATATGGCACGACGACGTGATATCGACCGGGTCATCCAGCGACCCGCCCTTGATGCTGACGGTATCCTGGCGCGGGTCGAAATGCCGGATGCGCGTGCCACACTCGATGCAGAACATGCATTCGAGGGTTCCGCCACTGTCGGTCGGCCGGCTCCAGGTCTTCACGCGTCCCTGCGTGAGAGCGAAAGCCGCCGCAGGGACGATGACGGAAATGCCGAACGCTGACGCCGACTGCCGCCGACATTCGCGACAATGGCAGACATAGACTTGTAGTGGGTCCGCCGAGACTTCGTAGCGAACGGCGCCGCACTGACATCCGCCTGTGAGGGTCATGCTGCGCCTCCAGGGATTGCTGCTTGCATTTTCCAAGAAGGTAATCAGGGCCGTGGCGAAGTCCAGCGCGACAGGACGCATTTGCGGAATCCGGGGCCCAGACCGTATCATTGCGTTTTCCGGGAAAGATTGACGATGAGGTGGTTGCCGCTCGTCCTCGCCAGAGGGCCGTTGCTCGCTCAGGTCATGCGAGACGCCCATCAGGATCCGCGGCGCCATAGCCTGTGCGCCTGTTGCGGGGCGCGGATGCTGATCAAGCCGGACCGGGCGGACCAGACGGTGCGCTGTCCAGGCTGCGCGCGCTGGCAGCGCGTGACTGTGCGCGAGGAAATTCCGTGGCGGCTTTCCGCCGCTGCGGCCGAGAGGTTGCGGCGCACCGCGTCGTGGGTGAGGCGACTTTAGGTCGTTCCACTCCCTTGCCGTGACAGGTCATGCCCAACATGATGCCGGCCATATCGCCATGAAGGCCCAATCATGCCCCTCGCCAATGACCCCACCACGGCGATCCGCGACGCCACCCAGCGGATCGAGCCGGCACTGATAGAAATCCGCCGCGACATCCACGCCAACCCTGAACTCGGCTTCGAGGAAATCCGCACCGCCGGGGTGGTTGCACGTGAGCTCTCGCGACTTGGCATCGCCCACCAGACCGGCATCGGCAAGACCGGCGTCGTGGGCCTGATCGAAGGCGGTCGCCCCGGCCCGGTGCTGGCGATCCGTGCCGACATGGACGCGCTGCCGATCGAGGAGAAGACCGGCCTGCCGTTCGCCAGCACCAAGATCGGTTTGATGCACGCCTGCGGCCACGATATCCACACCACGACGCTGATCGGTGTTGCCGCGGTGCTCAAAGAGCTGGCGCCGCAGCTTGCGGGCACCATCAAGCTGGTGTTCCAGCCGGCTGAGGAGGGTATCGGCGGCATGCAGGCCATGATCGCCGACGGCGTCATGGACGGCCCAAAGATCGATCTGGCACTCGGGTTCCACAACCACCCGGAGATTCCGGTTGGTGCTTTTGGGTTCGTGCATGGTGCCTGCCTTGCGGCAGCGGACAAGTTCGACATTGTCGTCCGCGGCAGGTCCGGGCACGCCGCGTATCCGCACCACGCGATCGATCCGCTCGTCGCCGCTGCGATGCTGGTCGCCCAGCTGCAGACCGTCGTCTCGCGTGAGGTGAGGCCGACCCATCCGGCCGTGGTCACCGTGGGTGCGATCAATGGTGGCACGACGTATAACATCATCCCTGACGCCTGCCTGATCAAAGGCACAGTCCGGACGCTGCATCCGCAGGCGCGCGATGCCGCCGAGGCTGCGATCAAGCGTCTTGCCGCTGGCATGCTGGAAGGCATGCGGGTCGCCTGCGATGTGGATTATCGCCGTGGTGTTCCACCGCTGCGCAACACCGACAGCGTGTTGGAACCGACGATCGCCGCGGTGCGTCACCAGTTGGGCGACGTGGTCAGCGAGTTCGAGCCAAGTCTCGGCGGCGAGGACTTCGCGCTGATGGCCGATCTCGTGCCGTCGTTCCAACTGCGCGTCGGATCGTCACAGCCCGGACGCAGCGATCGGCTGCACAATTCTGCCTATCAGCCAGACGAACGATGCATCGGTTTCGGTGTGCAGGCGCTGTCACGTGCGGCGCTCGAATTGCTCGCATGATGAAGTAGTCTCAAACGCAACCAGGGAGGAAAACCCTTTGAACCGGCTACGTTCGGTGACCGCGGCCTCGGCCGCGCTATTGCTCGCATCCTTCGCCTGGGCGGCTGCGTGCGACAGCCCGCGCCAGATGGACGGCTTCAAGACCTGCGCCGACGTCGAGGCAGCGGAAAAGGAAGGTCAGCTCGTCCTCTACAGCACCGACCCGGAAACCAACATGGCGCAGTATCTCGGAGACTTCCACAAGATGTTCCCGCAGATCGCCACCAACTACGTCCGCCTGCAGGCGGGAGCGCTGTACGCCAAGGTGAACGCCGAACGCCAGGCGAAGCAGTATCTGGCCGACGTGATGCAGATAACCGACATGAGCTTCGTGCTGGATTTCCAGAAGCGCAAAGGCTACGTGCCCTACAAGTCGCCGGAACTGGCTGCCTACAAGCCCGAATACAAGAGCAGCCCGGAAGGTCTGTGGACCTGGGGCGTCATCATCGTTGCCGGCATTGCCTACAATCCCAACCTCGTGCCGGCCGATCAGGCGCCGAAGAGCTGGAAGGACCTGCTCGATCCGCAGTGGAAGGACGCGATCAACGCCAAGATCTCGACCTCCGGCCTGCAGCACGTGACCTGGTACATGATCAGGCAGATCTACGGCGACGACTACTGGAAGAAGTTCGGCGAGCTGAATCCGCGCGCCTTCAACTCGTACGTGCAGCAGTTCGACCGCACGGTGAACGGCCAGGACAAGGTGATCTCCACTGCCCAGTATTCAGGCTATCTGCAGTTCAAGGCGAAGGGCGCGCCGATCGCCTTCGTCAATGCGCCCGAGGGCTTGACCGCGACACCCGGCGTCTATGGCATCCTGGAGAACCCACCGCACCCGCAGGCCGCTCGCCTGTTCATGGACTGGCTGCTTGGCGTGCCGGGGCAGAAGGCCTTGGTCACCGCCACATCGCTCTATTCGCCGCGGGCTGATGTGCCACCGCCGGCAGGCGGCATTCCAATCAGCGGGTTCAAGGTGCTCGCGCCGACCGACTGGGATGCATTCCTCAAGACGCATACGCAGTTCGTCCGCGAGTGGGACAAGATGACGGGACTGCGCTGACCACTCAGCCTGGCGGGCGAGCACCCGAAGGACGGCGGGTGCCAACAGAGCCATAGCCCCGCGCTCGACGTTGCGGAGATGCCAGCCAGTAGGCCGAGCAGAGCACCACGGCCGCGACCACATAGGGTGCCAGCGAGGCGAACCAGAAGCATGTGACTAGCACGACCACCATCAGCGCCTGCAAGATGATGAACATCGCGGATATGGCGAGCGGTATCAGCGCCAAACCCACCAGCAGCCGTCGCGGGGTGACCTTGGCCGCGCGCAGCCAGCTGAACACCGCGCCGATCGCCATCCCGAATCCCGCCAGTACGACCCACCCCGCGATGCCGCTCGTCGCCCAATAGAGACCGATCAATGTGCCCGGTACGGCAGCGCAGATGCTCAGCAACAGTCCTGCCACCATGGCGATCGTCTGTGCGATGACTGCTCCGACACCGTCGGCCAGATGGTAGCTGGCGGGGGCGTGTTGCGTCAGATGCTCGACCGTTGCGAAGTAGCTCGTGGCGAGGTTGCCCGGCGTGAACCGGCTGATCGCCACATATGTCCCATTCTGCGTAATCAGCGCATCGCGCAGATACAGGTTGCCGGTGGCCGCCTGGATCAGCCAACCGATGGTCAGCGCCACGCAGACCGACATCAGAAGGTCGGACAGGAAGAGCCCTATCGGGCGCGTGCCCGGTGCAGCCGGCCATGTTTCGGAGCGCGGGAAAGTCATGCCCGCCATAATCAATTCGGAGGCGGTTACAAAGTCCCTTCATTACTTCGGATTTGAGGCCCCGTCGTCACCGCATGGCGAGCAACGGCACACCGATCCCCAGGAGCGCTGCGAGGAAGATCAGCCCGAAGATGGTTCCCAGCCGCCAAAAATCAGCCGGCGGCAGGTAGCCGCTGTTGTAATAGGCGAGCCCAGGCCCCGTCGCGTAGGGCGTGATCACCCCCATGATCCCGGTGGTGAGCGCGAGTGCCATCGCCAGGGTCGGCGCCGGCAGCCCCGGTATGCCCATCCCCGCCGCCAGCATCATCGGCATCATCGCTGTGGTATGCGCGGTGAGGCTCGCGAACATGTAGTGCGAGAAGAAGTACACCGCGACCAGCAGCACAAGGATCAGCGTCGGCGAGTGCCCGCCGACATGCGCCGCGGTGAACTCGGCGAACCACTTGACAAAGCCGGCACGCGACAATCCGTCGGCGAGTGTCACCAGCGTCGCCAGCAGCACCAGCGTGGTCCAGGCGGAATGATTCTTCGCCATGTCATCCCAGGACACGATGCCGCACACCAGCATCAGTGCGACAGCGACGAGCGCGGTCAGCGTCGGGTCGATGAAGCTGCCGCCGGTCACCCAGAGCACGATCGCACAGACCACCAGCACCGCCAGGATGATCTCGCGTAGCGAGGTCGTGCCCATCCCGCGCAGCTCGTTGCCCGCCCAGGTGGTCACCTGGTCGCTGCGCTTGACCTGGGGCGGATACAGCACATAGGCGAGCAGTGGCAGTGCCAGCAGCAATGGCAACGCGAACGGCAGCGAGGCCTTCATCCACTGCACATAGCTGATGTGCACGTGCACGATCGTCGCGATGAACCCGATGGCCAGAAAGTTGGGCGCACAGGCCGTCATGAAAAGGGAGCTGGTCACGCAGCCTGCGGCAAACGTCGTCCACATGATGTAGCCGCCGAACCGTCGCGCCGATGCGTCATTCGGTCGCGAGTCGTAGAGCGGCGGCAGGTTGTTCACGATAGGGAAAATGATGCCGGCGCTACGTGCTGTATTGGAAGGCGTGAACGGCGCCAGCACGGTGTCCGCCAGTGTCGTGGCGTAGCCCACCAACAGCGTGTTGCGACCCAGCGTGCGCACCAGCAGCAGGGCGATGCGTCGCCCCAGCCCGGTCTTCTGATAACCGAGAGCAAACATGAACGCGGCGGCGACCAGCCAGACGGTCGTGCTGGCGAAGCCGGAGAGCGCCCAGTTGATGGTCTGGCTGGTGACATTGAAGCCCGGCTTGTCCAGGTCTGCCGGCGCGAAGAGCGTGTAGCGTGACAGTCCCGCCATCAGAGACAGCCCCACCATGCCGATGGCAGGGTTGGGCAGCGGCTCGGTCACCAGCGCGGCGATCACGCCGGCGAAGATGGCAAAATACAGCCAGGCATTGTGCGCCAGTCCCGCAGGCGGCGGCAGCGTGGCAAGCCCAAGCACGACCAGCACCGGTATTGCGACGCGCCACCAGTGGAAAACCGGGCCTATGCCGGATTTCTGTGCGGCAAGTGCCGCTGAAGCCTGGCTCATGAGTGCACGCGCGTTGACAATTTCATCACCAGAATCGCTAGAGGCATTGCGGCACGGTCACCCTGTGGCGCAGAACGCGCATTGAGCTGGATCAATGCCTGTTTCGATCTGCCCGGGCATTGTCACGGCGTCGGCGTAGGCGATGAAGGTTATGGTTTGATGAACGACCACGCGGCTTCTGTGATCACGCACGAGGGGCTTGCGGGTCTTATCGACCGCCTGCGCGCCGAAGGCTTCCGTGTGATCGGCCCGCGGCTGCGTGACCAGGCGATCGTGTATGACGATATCGAATCGCTCGCCGATCTGCCGGCCGGCTGGACGGATGAGCAGGAGGGGGGCCACTACCGCGTGCGGCGGCGCGAGGATGCAGCGCTGTTCGGCTATAATGTCGGCCCGCATGCCTGGAAGCGTTTTTTACACCCGCCGTTGCTGCGGCTGTGGCGGGCGGAGCGCACTGACGACGGGATGACGGTGACCGCGACCGCGGAGCCCGCAGAACGCTACGCCTTCATCGCGGTGCGATCATGCGAGCTGCACGCGATCGCCATTCAGGATCGGGTGTTCCTGAATGGCCCGTACGTCGATCCGCATTATCAGGCGCGACGCGAAGGCGCCTTCATCGTCGCGGTGAACTGCGGGCAGGCCGGCGGCACGTGTTTCTGTGTGTCGATGAACACCGGACCAAAGGCGGAGGCCGGTTTCGACCTGTCGCTGACCGAGCTGCTCGGCGATGCGCACGAGTTCCTGGTCGAAGTCGGCAGCGAACGAGGTGCGGCGCTGCTCGCGAGTGTGCCGCACGCGCCGGCCGCGCCGCAACACAGCGCTCTCGCGGCCGAAGCGACCGCGCGGGCCGAAGGCAACATGGGCCGGCATATGCGGTCCGATGACGTTCGCGAGCTGCTGCAGGCCAATCTGGAACATCCGCGGTGGGACGCCGTGGCGGAGCGCTGCCTGACCTGCGGCAATTGCACGATGGTGTGTCCGACGTGCTTTTGCACCGCGGTGGTGGATGAGAACGATCTTGCCGGCAACGCGGCGGAGCGCAAGCGGCGCTGGGATTCCTGCTTCACCATGGATTTCTCGTACATCCATGGTGGATCGGTGCGCGGTTCGGCGCGCTCGCGCTACCGGCAGTGGATGACGCACAAGCTGGCGAACTGGGTCGATCAGTTCGGCACATCGGGCTGCGTCGGCTGCGGGCGCTGCATCACCTGGTGTCCGGTCGGCATCGACATCACCGAAGAGGTCCGCGCCATCCGCGGCGAAGGAGGTAGCGATGGAAGGGCTTGAGCGCATCGTCTCCGAGCACCGGCTGTTCGAAGGGCTCGGTGCGGAATTCGTCAACCTGGCTGCGGGCTGCGCGAAGAATGTGCGGTTCAACGCCGAGCAGTATCTGTTCCATGCGGAGGACCCGGCGGACTGGATTTATCTGATCCGCCATGGCCGCGTTGCACTGGAGGTCGCCACACCTGGCCGCGGCGCTGTCCAGTTCGAGACGCTGGGCGAGGGCGACATCGTTGGGCTGACGTGGCTGCTGCCGCCTTATCGCTGGGGCTACGACGCAAGGGCGACCGCGCTGGTGCGCGCGATTGCGCTCGATGCGAAGTGCCTGCGCGACAAGTGCGAGGTCGACCACGATCTCGGCTATGCGCTGCTCAAGCGCTTCCTGCCCGTGCTGGTGCAACGGTTGCAGGCCATGCGGCTGCAGCTTCTGGACGTCTATGGACCGGCTCGCTGAACGCGCGCCGTCGCTGGCGCCGGACGCGATGTTGCCGCGCATCGCACGGGTGACGCGGCGTACGCGCGAGCTGCCGGATACCTGGACGCTCGATCTGGTGGCGCAGGACGGCCGCCCGCTGATGGACTACGCGCCAGGCCAGTTCACCATGATGTATGTGTTCGGCGTCGGCGAGATACCTGTCAGCATCAGCGGCGATGCGTCGGATGCAGCGCGTCTGGTGCAGACCGTGCGGGCGGTTGGCAAGGTGAGCGAGGCGGTGACCCGACTTGCCTCCGGGGATACGCTGGGACTGCGCGGGCCCTATGGCACCGCCTGGCCGGTGGCGGACGGCTACGGTCGAGACGTCGTGGTGGTCGCCGGTGGGCTGGGCCTGGCGCCGTTGCGGCCTGCGCTCTATGCGCTGCGGGCGGAGCGAAAGCGGTTCGGCAAGCTGGTGCTGCTGTATGGCACAAGGCGGCCGGAGGACATCCTGTTCCACCGGCAGCTCGCAAGCTGGCGGCGCCAGCTCGACATGGAGATCGAGGTCACCGTGGATCACGCCGGCAGCGACTGGCGCGGCCATGTCGGCGTGGTGACCAAGCTGATTCCGCGCCTTGGCATCGATGCCGATAACGCAATGGCGCTGGTGTGCGGCCCGGAGGTGATGATGCGGTTCGCCGCCAGTGCGCTGCACGACATCGGCATGCCGGAGGAGACAATCCATCTGTCGCTGGAGCGCAACATGCAATGTGCCGTCGGTCTGTGTGGTCACTGCCAGTTCGCCGGCAGCTTCATCTGCAAGGACGGCGCGGTGATGCGCTATGACAAGGTGCGCCGATTGCTGGGGCTGAAGGAGATATGAGGTCGACCCATCGCGCCCCCCTCCCCCTGACCCCCTCCCGCAAGGGGGCGGGGGAGGAGTTCATGATATGACCCCTGCACGCAAACCCAAGCTGGCCGTCTGGAAGTTCGCCTCCTGCGACGGGTGCCAGCTTTCGCTGCTCGACTGCGAGGACGAACTGCTGGCAGTCGCCGGGGCGATCGACATCGCGTACTTCCCCGAAGCCACACGCGGCGTCATGCGTGGCCCGTATGACGTATCGCTGGTCGAAGGCTCCGTCACCACGCCGCATGATGCGGAACGCCTGCATGCGGTGCGACGGCAGTCGCGCACGCTGATCACCATCGGCGCCTGTGCCACGGCCGGCGGTATCCAGGCACTGCGCAATTTCAGCGACGTGCGCGAGTTCACCCAGGCGGTATATGCGCGGCCGGACTTCATCGATACGCTCGCCACCTCGACGCCGATCAAGGCGCACGTCAACGTCGACTTCGAGCTCCACGGCTGCCCGATCAACAAGCACCAGTTGCTCGAGGTCCTGGCGGCGTTCCTCAACGCACGCAAGCCCAACACGCCGTCGCACAGCGTCTGCGTCGAGTGCAAGCTGCGCGGCACTGCCTGTGTGCTGGTGCGCGGCATCCCATGCCTCGGGCCGGTCACGCATGCCGGCTGCGGCGCGATCTGCCCGGCGTACAACCGCGGCTGCTATGGCTGCTTCGGGCCGATGGAATCGCCGAACACGGCGGCGCTGAGCGCCAAGCTTGCCGCGTGCGGCATGAGCGAGCGCGACCTGCAGCGGGTCTACAGCACATTCAATGTCGCCGAGCCGTCGTTCAGCGAGGAGGCTGCGCGGCATGGCTCGTAAGACGATCAACGTCGATTACCTGGCGCGGGTCGAGGGTGAGAGCGGTGTGCGGATCACCTTCGACGGCGACAGCGTGCGCAACGTCGAGCTGAAGATCTTCGAGCCACCGCGGTTCTTCGAGGCTTTCCTGCGCGGCCGCGCCTACACCGAGGTGCCCGACATCACCGCGCGCATCTGCGGCATCTGTCCCGTCGCCTATCAGATGAGCGCGGTGCACGCGATGGAGGACGCGCTCGGCGTCACGGTAACCGAGCCGGTGCGCGACCTGCGCCGATTGCTGTACTGCGGCGAATGGATCGAAAGCCACACGCTGCACATCTACATGCTGCACGCACCCGATTTCCTTGGCTTCGAGGGCGCGATCGAGATGGCGAATGACCACGGCGACACCGTGCGCCAGGGGCTGGAACTGAAGAAGGTCGGCAACCAGATCCTGGAGCTGCTCGGCGGCCGTGCGATCCACCCGGTGAACGTGCGCGTCGGTGGCTTCTATCGCGCGCCGTCACCACGCGAACTGCGCACGCTGGTCGAACCTTTGCAGCGTGCTCGCGACATCGCGGTCGCGACGGTGCGCTGGGTGTCCGGCTTCGATTTTCCCGACTGCGAGCGCGACTATGAGTTCGTGGCGCTCGGCAAGGCGGGTGAGTATCCTTTCAATACTGGGCGCGTGGTGTCGAACAAGGGATTGGACATCACGCCGCACGATTATGATGCGCATTTCGAGGAGTCACATGTCAGGCGATCCAACGCGCTGCACTCGCATTTAGGTGGGCGGCCTTACCTGACCGGGCCGATAGCGCGCTACAGCCTGAACTCCGCGCTCCTCTCGCCGCTGGCGATGGACACCGCGAAGCAGGCCGGCCTTGGCGAGACCTGCACCAATCCGTTCCGCAGCATCGTGGTGCGCGCGGTGGAGGTGCTGTACGCGTGCGACGAGGCGTTGCGGATCATTGGCGCGTATCAGGAGCCGGATCAGCCGCATCTCGATCTGACGCCGCGCGCCGGCGTCGGCTATGCCTGCACCGAGGCGCCGCGCGGCATGCTGTACCATCGCTACCGGCTGGACGGCGATGGCACCGTTCTGGATGCGAAGATCGTGCCGCCGACGTCGCAGAACCAGCCGAGTATTGAGGAGGATCTGAAGGCATTTGCCGGCGGTTGGCTGGACATGCCCGAGGCGGCGCTGCGCCTGCGTTGCGAGCAGGCAGTGCGCAACCACGACCCATGCATATCCTGCGCGACCCACTTTCTGAAGCTGGACGTGGTACGCGGGTAAGGAAGGCGGCGGCGCTGTGAAAAAACTCTCCCTCGGCTTGCGGGAGGGGGCAGCGGACCCAGCAGCGAACCCCCTCCCCCCAAAGGAGAGGGGGGGATCAGGGCGTTTACTCGGCCGCGGCCTTCAGGCCGCCGCCGGCGGCGTCCAGCGCCTGCGACAGATCGCCGATGATGTCGTCGATGTGCTCGATGCCGATGGACAGGCGGATGTAGCCCGGCGTCACGCCGGTCGCGAGCTGCTCCGCTTCGGTGAGCTGCGAGTGCGTCGTGCTGGCCGGATGGATCGCGAGTGAACGCGAATCACCGATGTTCGCGACGTGGTAGAACATCTGCAGCGCATTGATGAAGGCGCGTCCTGCCTCCACGCCACCTGCGAGCTCGAAGCCCATCAGCCCGCCATGCCCGTGCGGCAAATACTTCGCCGTCCGCTCGGCGGCGACACCGGTATGGAACGCCGGATGGATCACCCGCGTCACCTCCTTGCGCCCCGACAGGTACTTCGCCACCGCGAGCGTGTTCTTGCAGTGCTCGCGCATGCGCAGCGGCATGCTCTCCAGGCCTTGCAGGAACAGGAACGCGTTGAACGGGCTCATCGCCGCGCCGAGGTCGCGCAGCAGCACCACGCGCATGCGCAGGATGTAGGCGATGGGACCGAGCGGCTTCGCGGCCTCGGCCCAGACCGCGCCGTGGTAGCTGGGGTCCGGCGTGTTCAGCAGCGGCTGACGCTCCTTGTGCTGATCCCACGGGAAATTGCCGCCGTCGATCACCACGCCGCCGATCGAGGTCCCGTGTCCGCCGATGTATTTCGTGGTCGAGTACATCACCACCGCCGCGCCATGGTCGAACGGCCGCACCAGCACCGGGGCGGCGGTATTGTCCATGATCAGCGGGATGCCGAACTTCCGGCCGATCGCCGCCACCTCGGCGATCGGGAAGGCGATCAACTTCGGGTTGGGCAAGGTCTCGGCGTAGTAGGCGCGCGTGCGGTTGTCGGTGGCGCGCGCGAACGCCTCCGGGTCCGTCGGATCGACGAAGCGTGCCTCGATGCCCTGGTCCTTCAGCGTATTGGCGAACAGGTTCCAGGTGCCGCCATACAGGTCGGTGGAGCTGACGATGTTGTCGCCGGCACGCGCCAGGTTCTGCACAGAGAACGCCGACGCGGCCTGACCGGAGGCAAGCCCCAGCGCCGCCACGCCACCCTCGACCGCCGCGACGCGTTTCTCGAATGCGTCCTGCGTGGGGTTCATGATGCGCGTGTAGATGTTGCCGAGCTCCTTGAGGCCGAACAGGTTCGCGGCGTGCTCGGCGCTGTCGAACTGGTAGGAGGTGGTCTGGTAGATCGGCACGGCGACAGCATTGGTCGCAGGGTCGCTCCGCCAGCCGGCGTGGAGCACCAGCGTCTCCGGATGCTTCGTCTGATTGGACATGGTCCGCTCCATTACAAGATCGCCGACTATAGCCTACGGCGGTCAGGGGTGAAGCGCATCGAAGCGCTCTATCGCATAGTGAGGATTGACCGCCTCGCCCCGCACCGCATCGGCGGTGATGCGCCCGATGATCGGCCCCAGAGTGTAGCCGTTCGCACTTACCGCGTTGAAAAACCCGCGCTTTCCCGGCGCCTCGCCCAGGATCGGCGCGCGGTCGATCGCCGGGTTGATGCCGGTCCACGAGCGGACGAACGACAAGCCTCGCAGGACCGGCAGCGCGCGCGCACAGACCCATAGGTTGCCTTCGATGTTGCGACGCAGGTTGTGCGTCCGCCCGGTTGTCGCGTCGAAGCCGCCGAACCAGCCGCCTCCCACCAGGAATCCGCCGCTCGCCTGCTGCTTCAGTGACAGGTGCCGATTGGCAAGCGCGATGAGGTGCTTGGTCATCGGCGGCGCGGGCTCGGTCACGATGACCTGCTGCACCGTGCCGGTCACGGGCAGACCGAGTCCGACCATCATTCCGATGTGCGCCGCCCATGGCCCAGCGGCATTCACCACGCGGCCGGCGATGATCACTCCCTTCGTCGTGTGCACATGCCAGGCCGAGCCCTCGCGCGAGAGCGCCTGGACCTCGGCGCCCCGCAGCAGACGGGAGCCGGCGCGCTGCGCCAGCTTCAACACCGCCATGGTGCCACGCAGCGGATCGCCATAGCCCTCGGCTGGGACGAAGTCGGCTCCGACCATGTTTTCGGACACGGCCGGCGCCAGCGCACGCAGTTCGTTCGCGCCGAGCACGTGGCTTTCGATGCCCCAGCGCCGCTCCATCGCCGACTTGCGGCGCAGCCAGGCGAGCCCGGCGGCGTCCTCAGCCAGCATCAGGCCGCCTTCAGTGCGTATGCCCAGGTCCTCGCCGGCTTCCTGCGCGATCTCCTTCCAGAGGGCGATGGAGCGGGGCGCCAGGGGCAGCGTGTGCGCTGCCTGGCCGCCGTCCTCGGGGGTCTCGTCGGTGAAGTCGTATGACAGCAACTGCACATGCAGACTGCCGGCATTCGCGGTGCTCGCCGCCATGCCGGCCTCGTCACGTTCCGCAAGCAACACGTCGGTGCCGTCTTTGGCCAGGAAATACGCGCTGCACAGCCCAGCGAGACCGCCGCCGATCACCAGCACGTCGCAACGCCGTGTCTCCTGTGGCTGATCCGGCAGCCGGTGCAGGTGCACGGGAGCGGTCGGCAGCTTGAGCAGCGGGGCCTCGAACTCCGGCGCCTCGAACATCAGCGGTGCGGCCGGCACCGGACGCAGCGGCGCTCGTGGCGCGGCGAACGCGAAATCATCCGGTGCATCGGGACAGAGCCGCGCGATCGTGGCGGCGCAGAAGCGGCCCTGGCAGCGGCCCATACCGGCGCGCGTCGCCTTCTTCAGCGCCGGCAGCGATGTCAGGCCGTTCGCCAGTTCCGCGCGCAGCCTGCCGGCCGTCACTTCCTCGCAGCGGCAGACGATCGTCTCGTCGGTGATAGTCTCGGTGCGCAGTCGCGGTGGTCGGAACAGCGTCCACAGCGCATCCTGGAATGCCAACGCCCGCCGCAACGCCGCACGCGTCGCCGGTTCGTCCTGTGCATCGAAGCCAAGGTCGTGCGCGGCCGCCAGACCTGCCAGCCGGCCGCGCGCCATCGCCACACGCGAGCCACCCAGGGACGCTCCGTCCCCGACGGCGAAAACGCCGGCCACCGAGGTTCGGCCGTCCTCATCCGTCTCGCTGACAAGGTGACCCAGACCGGCATCCACGAAGCGCTGTTTCACGCCAAGCGCGCGCGCGAGGCCTGTCTCCGGCTGGAAGCCCAGGTTCAGCGTGACGACATCGACGTCATAGCTGCGATCGAGCCTGCGACCGGCAACGTGCGCGGCCTGCACGCGCCCATCGCCGCGCAGTTCCTTCACGCGCGCGGACCAAAGCACAGGCACGCCGGCACGTTTCAGTGTCAGCAGCATGCCGATGCCGTCGCGCACGAGGTCCGGTGCCGCACGCGCCATGGTCCATGCCTGACGCCAGGCGGCAGGGCCAGGTCGGGGCGCGGCTTCCAGTACGGCCACCGGCTTTACCCCGCACGCGAGCAGTTCGCAGGCAAGCTGCATATTGAGCGGGCCGCTGCCGGCGATCAGCACGCGTTCGCCGGGGCAGACACGCTGGGCACGAACCAGCGTTTGCAGCGAGCCCGTGGTCATCACGCCCGGCAGCGTCCAGCCAGGCAAGGGCACTGGCCGCTCATGCGCGCCGGGCGCCAGCACGAGACGACGCGGGCGGAAGGTCACGGCGCGGCCACCGACCAGGGCGGCGATCTCGTCGGCGGCGAAGCCTCCCCACACGACGGCTTCGGTCTCAATGCAAGCGCCGGCGGCGAGCGCGCGGTCGCGCAGTTCAGCGCCAAGACGGAATTGGGCATCGGGTGCCGCATCCGCATGGCTGTCTGCCAGCGGCTTCGCGTACTGGCCGCCCGTGGCGCTGCGTTCGTCCAGCACGACGACGGCGGCGCCAGTCTCGGCCGCCGCGATTGCCGCAGACAGCCCAGCCGGACCTCCGCCAACCACCAGCACGTCGCACGGCCGGTCCTCAGCCTGCGCGGCACCTGGTTCACAGCCGAGGTTTGCCAGCGGCAGCGCCGCGTCGCCGGTGACTGTCATGCCGTCAGTCACCTTGGTCACGCAGGCGCGCTGACCGATGCGGCCATCGACTGTTACCACGCAGTCGAAGCAGGCGCCCATGCCGCAATGCAGTCCCCGCGGTGCGCCACTTTGGGCGCGCCGAAATGCGACGATGCCCGCGGCAGACAGCGCGGCGGCGATCGTCTCGCCGTCCAGGGCGGCAATCGGCGAGCCGTCAAATTGAAAACTGATGGCACGCCCGACAGGGCGGATGGTGGGATGGGTCAGACGCATTGTCCGGTGTTCTAGTCGCTGCGCGCGATGCGGCAAGGTCGGCGACGATGTGCTGGCGCATTAGGCGAAATGCCCGACTACGTGACCATCATTTGAGCGGATCGCAGGCCACAGTGTCCGGCTCAGAGCCGATTTAGAGTGGCATGCCTCTCGCATAACCAGCGGCTAGCGGGAACCGAACAGCGCAGCGTCGCTCCGGCGATTGCTCCGGTTGGCGTGCCATTCCTCTCCCGTACCACGGGTTCCTGGCATGCGCACAACGCCCCTCACCTCGCTTCCGTCCAGCCCCACGCACAGGAGATGTCGTCATGTGTGAACACGTCTCGCTTGACCTGACCGGACTGCGCGCGACGCAGTTCAACCGGCGCGGCTTCCTGCGCGCCACCGCGGCGAGCACGCTGACGCTCGCGCTAGGCGCCGGCGCCGCGCACGCAGCGGAAACCCATATCAAGTCCACGCACGGTTCGGGCTTCTGCAACCTGAACTATTTCCTGGCGAACGCGCTCCAGACCGCGAAGGACGACGGCGTGATGCTGGACTTCATCATCACTCCGACCTTCGCGGAGCAGGTGACGTTCCTGGGCACCGGCCAGGTGGATGCGGGCCTGATCCCGTACACCAGCTTCGTCGCGCTGTACGACGCGGGCGCGCCGGTGAAGATCATTGCCGGCGGAGGCATCCAGGGCTGCGTTCTGGTCGCGCAGCCCGGGCTCGACAGTCCCGACAAGCTGAAGGGCAAGACCCTTGGCACGTTCCAGATGGATACTCTCGAAGTTCTGCCGTACGACTGGATGAAGAGGCACGGCGTGAATTTCAAGGACATCAACGTACGCTACATGGGCAATACGCCCGAGGCGGTGGAGGCGTTCAAGGCCGGAGCGCTCGACCTGATCTGCACCATCGAGCCGTACGGCACCGCGCTGTTGAACGACGTCAAGGGCAGCGTCATGCTGTCCGACGGCATCGACATCTACGGTCCCGGTTATACCGACTGCGTGCTGGCGGTGCGCACCGACCTGATCAAGCAGAACCCGACCGCGCTGAAGTCGCTTATCAAGGGGATGATGAACGCGCAGTACATGGCGGAGACCAAGCCCGAGGAGACGCTGCAGATCCTGGTCGGGCCGTACTACAAGACCTCAATCGAGAACGCGCGGATCGCGAAGGCGAAGCAGCCATCGGTGGTGGACGCGCGCAGTCAGACGCAGTTCATCCTCGATCGCGTCGAGTTCGATTGCCGAGATGGGCTACATCAAGAAGAAGCCCGGCCGCGACGCGATCGACTGGACGCTGCTCGAGCAGGTGATCGCGGCAAATCAGGACCTATATGGCAAGCTCAAGTACAAGTCGGCTGCCTGACGCGACGCTACCGCCACTCGGCGCCGTGCCGCTGGCACGGGTCCGTGCGGCGGTCGTCGAGGTGGCACCCCGCATGCTGTGGGGCGCGCTGTCGATCGGGCTGTTCGCCGGCCTGTGGGAGGCATGCTGGGCACTCGGCTGGTCCGACCCGAAACTGCTGCCGCCGCCGCATGTGTTCATCGGCAACATCGTCGACCAGGCGAAGTTCTTCAACACGGTGAACCGCTGGCAGATCGGTGTCGGCGGCTCCGGGCCGAGCCCGCCGATGGCGGTGTTCTATACGGTGCTGTCGTCAACCGGGCGCGTGCTGACAGGGCTGGTGATCGCGTTCACGCTGGCAATCTCCACCGGTGTGACGATCCGCTATTTCCGTTTGTTCGAGAAACTCACTCTGCCAACGATCACACTGCTCGCGCCGGTGTCGCCTATCGCGTGGCTGCCGGTGGCGATCTTCCTGTTCGGCATCGGCAACGGGCCGGCGATCTTCATGGTGGTGGTGGCACTGTTCTTTCACATGGTGCTGGCGACCATCACGCAGATCGACAGTGTGAACCGCAACTTCATCAACGTCGCGCGCACGATGGGAGCGAGCAAGCGGCAGATCTATCTCCGGGTCGTGCTGCCGGCGATCCTGCCGGGATTGTTCATAGTGCTGCGGCTCAATCTGTTCGGCGCGTGGATGGTGGTATTGATTGCCGAGGCAACCGGCGTGGGCTACGGCCTGGGTCAGGTGATCATGCTGGCGCGCAACACGTTCAATCCGTCGCTGGTGTTCTTCACTATCGGACTGATCGGCGTGCTGGGCTTCAGCTTCGATTTCTTGCTTCGCCAGGTGCAGCGGCGACTGCTGTACTGGGTGCCGCGGGAGGTGATGAGTGGCCTTTAGGCCGAGCAAGCCGTTCTCTTCCAAGGATGCCGTGGTGTGCCGCGGCGTCGGCAAGACTTGGGCAGCGGGGACGGCGCGTGCGCATGAGGCACTGCGCGATGTCGAGCTTGATGTGGCGCCGGGCGAATTCATCGCACTGCTCGGGCCATCGGGCTGTGGCAAGTCAACGCTGCTTTATCTGGTCGCCGGACTGGAGGCCGCGAGCGCCGGCGGCATCTGGTCGTTCGGCGATCCGGTGGAGACGCCGTCACCTGAGCGCAGCCTGATCTTTCAGGAGACGTCGCTGTTTCCGTGGCTTTCCGTCTGGCAGAACGTGAGCTTCGGGCTGTCGCTGCGTGGCGAGGCGGTGGCCGCGCGCAAGGAGGTCGCGCGTCGAGCGCTGGCGCGGGTTGGGCTGTCCGAGGCGATGGACAAGCGGCCGGATGAACTGTCGGGCGGGATGCGGCAACGGGTCGCGGTGGCGCGCGCGCTGGCGATGCGACCGAAGGTGCTGCTGATGGACGAGCCGTTCGCTGCGCTGGATGTGCAGACGCGCGCCAAGATGCAGGATTTCCTGCTGGACGTGTGGCAGGTGTCGGGTGCGTCCGTGCTGTTCGTCACACATCATATCGAGGAGGCGATTGCGCTGGCGGATCGGGTGGTGGTGTTCACCGCGCGACCGGGGCGGGTGAAAATGGTCGTGCCGGTGGACCTGAAGCGGCCGCGGGATCTGTTCTCCGCGGAGGCGGAGGCGCTGCGACGCGAGCTGACGCGACTGCTAAGGGATGAGGTGGATCGTGCGTTCGCCGAGCAGGAGGCGATTGCGGCGGAGTGAACCGGGCACCCCTCCCCAACCCTCCCCCGCTGCGCGGGAGAAGGGGCGCAACACTCCTCTCCCGCGCAGCGGGGGAGGGTTGGGGAGGGGGTGCCGCCAACCAAGGAGATAGATCGGCATGCCCGCATCACTGATCCGTAGCCGCGCGATGATCACCCGCGCCCTGGATCGTCATCGCTGGGAGGAAGTGGCGGACGGTGCCGTGCTGCAGGAGGACGGCACCATCACCGCGATCGGCAGCTTCGCCGATCTGTCCCGCCAGCATCCGACCGTGCCGGTGATCGGCACCGGCAACGAGATCCTGCTGCCTGGCTTCATCAACGGCCACCACCATGTCGGCCTGACGCCCGTGCAGCTTGGTTCGCCGGACATGCCACTGGAGCTGTGGTTCGTCACGCGCATGGTGATGCGCAACGTGAACATGTATCTCGACACGCTGTATTCGGCATTCGAGATGATCACGTCGGGGATCACCACGGTGCAGCACCTGCATGGCTGGGCGCCGGGGAAGCTGGCCGATGTGGAAACGCGCTGCGAGGACGTGATCCGCGCGTATCAGGATGTCGGGATGCGGGTGTCGTATTCGTTCTCGGTGCGCGACCAGAACCGGCTGGTGTACCAGGCCGACCAGGATTTCGTTGCCAGCCTGCCGGCGGAGCTGCGGGGGCCGGTGCAGCGCTGGTACGACCGGTTCCAATTGTCGCTCGACGATCACTTCGCGCTGTTCGAGACGCTGCACAGGCGGCATCACACCAAGAGCCGGGTGAAGATCCAGTTGTCGCCGGCCAATCTGCATTGGTGCTCGGACGCAGCGCTGACGCGGTTTGCCGAGGTCTCGCGGCAGTTCAACGCGCCGCTGCACATGCATCTGGTGGAGACGGCTTACCAGAAGGAATACGCGCATCGTCGCGGCGGCGGCACGGCCGTGGATTACATCGACCGGTTCGGGCTGCTCGGACCGCAGATGACATTGGGCCATGGCGTGTGGCTGAACGAGGCCGACATCGACAGACTGGCGGCGACCGGCACCTGCATCTGCCACAACTGCTCGTCGAACTTCCGCCTGCGCTCTGGCGTGGCGGCGCTGAACGTGTTCGAGGCGAAGGGGATCAATACCGCGATCGGCCTCGACGAGGCGGGCATCAACGACGATCGCGACATGCTGCAGGAGATGCGCATGGTGCTGCGCGCGCACCGGGTGCCGGGCATGGACGACGATGTACCGACGCCGGCGCAGGTGTTCCGCATGGCGACGTCGGGTGGTGCCAAGACCACGGCGTTCGGTGAGCGTCTCGGCGTGCTCGAGCCTGGGCGCGCGGCCGACATGGTGCTGATCGACTGGCGGCAGGTGAGCTATCCGTATCTCGATGCGGAAACACCACTTCTCGACGCTGTGCTGCAGCGCGCGAAGACGAGTGGTGTGAACAGCGTGATCTGCGATGGCGAGGTGATCTATGCCGACGGCAAATTCACCAAGGTCGATCGCGATGGCGCGCTGCGTGCGCTGCACGATGATCTGAGCAAGGCGCTGGCGGATGACGAGGTGGAACGACGCAAGCTGTCGAAGGCGCTGCTGCCGCATGTGAAGGCGTTCTACGCCAACTATTTCGACCCGAGCGCACATGCGCCATTCTACCGACCGAGTTCTCGTATCTGACCGGAGGCAGTGCATGGCCGACTATGACCTTGTGATCCGCGGCGGAACGGTGGTGACGGCCGCCGACACGTATCGCGCCGATGTGGGGGTGCGCGATGGCCGCATTGCCGCGATCGGCGACAAGCTGGAGGGCACCCACACACTGGATGCGGGCGGGCTGTATGTGATGCCCGGTGGGGTTGATACCCACTGCCACATCGAGCAGTTGCGCCCGACCGGTGGTGTGGACGAGGAGAGTTTTGTCACCGGCAGCACGGCATGCCTGGCCGGCGGCACCACCAGCGTTGTCACGTTTGCTGCGCAGTTCAAAGGTCATGGCATTCGCGAGACGTTGGCCGAATACCATCGGCGGGCGAAACAGGCGATGGTGGATTATAGCTTCCATCAGATCATCACCGATCCCTCGGACAGCGTGGTGCGCGACGAAATCCCGGAGGTTGTTGCCTCGGGGGTGCGCAGCCTGAAGGTGTTTCTCACCTACGAACCGTCGCATCTCGATGACCGCGAGTATATCCGAGTGCTTGCGGCGGCGCGGCGCAATGGTGCGCTGGTCACGGTGCATTGCGAAAACTACGAAGCGATTCGCTGGCGCACTGCAGCCCTGATGGCGGACGGACGCAGCGCGCCGAAGTACCATGCGTGGTCGCGGCCGAAGGTGGTGGAGCGCGAGGCGACCTATCGCGCGATCGCGCTCGCCGAGATGGTGGATCAGCCGATCCAGGTGTTCCACGTGTCGTGTTCCGAGGTGGCAGAGGAGATCGCTCGGGCGCAGGCGCGCGGCCTGAAGGTGTGGGCAGAGACCTGCCCGCAGTATTTCGTGCTTGGCGCTGACGACATGGATCGGCCGGGGTTCGAGGGTGCCAAGTTCATGTGCAGTCCGAGCCCGCGCGATGCGGTCACCAGAGAAGCCCTTTGGGGTGATATAAGGCGGGGCACGCTCGACATCGTATCGTCGGATCATAGCGGCGCCAGCTACGAGGGCGAGCGGGGCAAGCGTATCCACGGCAACAACGCGCCCTTCCCGGATATTCCGAACGGCGTGCCGGGACTGGCCGCGCGGCTGCCGTTGGTGTTCAGCGAGGGCGTCGCGAAGGGCCGGATCGATCTCAATACCTACGTACGGCTGATCGCCACGAATCCAGCGAAGCTGTTCGGACTATACCCGCGCAAAGGGACGATCGCACCTGGATCGGATGCCGATATGGTCCTTTGGGACCCAGGCAAGCGCGTCACCATCACCAATGAGCTGATGCAGCATGTGATCGATTACACGCCGTATGAAGGGATCGAGGTTATCGGCTGGCCGGTCGCCACGGTGAAAGGCGGGCGCGTGGCGATGCGCGATGGGAAGGTGCAGGCGGAGCCGGGGACGGGACAGTTCCTGCCGCGTGCACCTTATGCCATGATCAAACCGACCGGGGGATTGCCCAACGGCTTCGACGCCTCGCAGTTCGCGTAGCCTGTCATGTATGGACGGCCCCCGTTAGGCAAGCAGCAAAAGCGGTGACGGCGTAGCGGTCTGGAGCGTTCATGTATCCGGCCTGTTTGTGCGGTCTGGAAAGACCGCTGGCCCCGATGGGTAACGCGAACCAGGTTCCCAGCATTGCGACGTGCTGAGCGCGCGATGACAGAACGGAGTGTCCTGGTTCTGGTCCTGACCAAATTGCCGTCGGTGCGGTTTGCTCCTTGCGCGATAGGGTCGTGAGGTGCGGCCCGAGTGTTGCTGCCACAGAAGATTGTTGCCCTGGCCAAATCCGATCCCGAGCGAGGCTTCGCCGTGGCGTGCGGGGTCAAGCCTCGCGCAGCGACCGCCAGCGGCGGCTCGGGCTTGACGCCGCACGCCACGGCGCAAGCACAATCGGTGTCCGGATAGGTCAATCTCCGCGGCACCGGCATCAGGGATGCGCCGCCACGGCCCGATAGTTGTCGCCCGAGCGCAGCATCGCCCAGGCGATGCGTGCGATCCTCGCCGCCTGGGCGACGGTTGCGACCTTGAACGGCCTGCGCGCCATGATGCCCTGCACCCAGGCACTGGCCTGGCCCGGCTTCACTCTGGCCCGGCGCATCAGATTGGCGGCGCCGAGCACCAGCAATCGTCGCAGACTGTGATCGCCCTGTCGGCTGATGTGGCCGATGCGGGTCTTCTCGGCACTGTTGTTGGTGAGCGGCGTCAGGCCGATCCAGGCGGCACAGTCGCGCGCGGTGTCGAAGCGGCGCGCATCGCCGACCGCCATCACCAGCGCGTGGGCGATCAGCGGACCGACGCCGGGGATCTGTTGCAGGCGACGCATGCGCTCATCGCTCCTGGCGCATGCGACGATACGGGCTTCGAGTTCCTCGATGCTGGCGTCCAACGCGCGCCATTGCTCGACCAGCGGCCTGAGCGCGCTCAGCAGCAACGCCGGGATGGCGGGATCGCCGGCGTCGATGCGAGCGACCAAGGCCTTGAAGCCCCGCAGGCCAGTGCCGGCAACGATGCCCATCTCGGTCAGCATACCGCGCGTCGCATTGATGATCTGGGTCCGCTGCTTCACCAGCAGATCGCGCGACCGTTCCAACGCTCGTCCCACCTGCTGCTCGACGCTTTTCACCGGCACGAACCGCATGTTGGACCGCTGCACGGCCTCGCAGCAGGCCTCCGCGTCACGCAGATCGCTCTTGCCGCGTTTGACATAGGCCTTCACATACTTCGCGTGCATCAGCCGTACCTCGTGGCCTTGCCCGCTGAGCACGCGGCCCCAGTGATGCGCCGAGCCACATGCCTCCATGCCGATCAGCGACGGCGGCTGTTTGGCAAGGAACCGCGCCAGCTCCTCGCGGCGCAGCCGTTTGCGCCACAGCACATGCCCCGCCGCGTCTTCCGCATGCAGTTGGAACACGTTCTTCGCAAGGTCGATCCCAATGATGCTACGCTCCATCACGGACGGTCTCCTTCGCTGCCCTGTTCATCCATGGCCAGCTTGGCACAATGATGCCGTCAGGGGGCCGTCCACCCAGCATTGCGAGAAGGAAGCGGGGCAGCGAGCCCATCGGAGCCCTCCGCTTGGTGGAGATTGCTTCGCTTCGCTCGCAATGACAGTGCTAACGTCACTGCGCGCCATCGTGGCGACCTGGCTCATCCATGCAGGACGACAGAACCCGCATTCGCAGCCTGCACCGCGCGCCGGAGCCTGGCGTTCTGGCGCCTCTGCTGGCGGCCGCAACGCTGCCTCCGGAGATCGGCACCCGCGTCGATGCCGGCGCCCGTGCGCTGGTTCGCACCGCTCGCGCCGCGCATCGGCCCGGTGCCGATGTCACCGATTTCCTGGCCGAATACGGTCTCGGCACGGTGGAAGGCGTGGCCCTGCTTTGCCTGGCCGAGGCACTGCTGCGCATTCCGGATGCAGCGACGGCCGACGCGCTGATCGAGGATCGTATTGCGACGGCCGACTGGCAGAGGCATCTCGGACAAGGCGACAGCATCGCGGTGAACGCTTCGGCCTGGGCGTTCATGCTGACTGGCCGCGTGCTGATGCTGGACGATGCGCCAGGCGGCATTCAGGCGGCGATCGGGCGGATGGTAAGGCGGCTCGGCGAACCGGTGATCCGTACGGCGTTGCGTCGCGGCATGCGGGTGCTCGCGCGGCAGTTCGTAATGGGGCGCACGATCGAGGAGGCGCTGACACGCGCTGACCGGCGCCTGCGCTACAGCTTCGACATGTTGGGTGAGGCTGCGAAGACGCACGCAGACGCGGAACGCTACCGGCTCGCTTATCTCCGAGCGATCGGCGCCATCGGTCGCAGCGCGTCCGGCCGCGGACCGATCGCAGGACCGGGCATCTCGGTGAAACTGTCCGCATTGCATCCACGCTATGAGCCTTTGCAGTCAGGGCGCTGCGTGCCGGCACTGATCGACACACTGACCGGTCTGGCGCTCGCGGCGAAGGATGCGAACATCGGTCTTACGATCGACGCCGAGGAGGCCGACAGGCTCGAGATCAGCCTCGACATCTTCGCTGCCGTGCTGGCCGACGCTCGACTGGCCAGTTGGGATGGGCTCGGTCTTGCCGTGCAGGCGTATCAGAAGCGCGCGCTGCCGCTGATCGATTGGGTCGCCGCATTGGGCGGGCGCACGCGACATCGCATTCCGACGCGGCTGGTGAAAGGTGCGTACTGGGACAGCGAGATCAAGCTGGCGCAGATACAGGGCCACCCCGACTATCCGGTGTTCACCCGCAAGGCCGCGACCGATGTGAGCTGGCTCGCCGTCGCACGGCGCATGCTGGAGTGCCGCGACGCTATCTATCCGACGTTCGCCACGCACAACGCGCACAGCCTGGCGTATGTTCTGGAGTGCGCGGGAGACCAGGATTTCGAGATGCAGCGGCTGCACGGCATGGGCGAGGCACTGTATCACGGTGCTGCGTCTCCCGTGCGTGTCTATGCACCTGTCGGTACGCACGAAGACCTGCTTGCCTACCTGGTGCGCCGGCTACTGGAGAACGGCGCCAACACCAGCTTTGTGCATCGCCTGGTCGATCCGTCCGTGCCGGAGGAGGCAATCGTCGCCGATCCGGTAGGGCGAGTGCGCACGCTCGGTGCCAGTCGCAATCCGCGGATTCCCCTGCCCCGCGATCTCTATCCGGATCGCGTCAACTCGGCAGGATTTGACCTTGCCGATCGTGCGATTGCACCAGGCCTGCTGGTCGCGATCCGCCATCACGCTGAGCGAGCGACGACAGGCAGGCGCGAAATCCGCAATCCAGCCGATCGCCGTATCCTCGTTGGAGCGATCGACGATGCCGGTCCGACGGAAATCGACGCGGAACTCAGCGTGCTCGCTCGCGGCTGGCGCGATTGGGACGCGGCCGGCGGTGACCGTCGCGCCGTGGCACTGGAACGCGCCGCCGACCTGATCGAGGCGTCACGCGAGGAACTGCTTTTCCTGCTCGCCAGCGAGGCCGGAAAGACGCTGGCCGACGGCATAGCGGAGATTCGCGAGGCCGCGGACTACTGTCGTTGGTATGCGCTGTTTGCAAGGCGGGATTTTGCTGCACCGCGCGAGCTGACGGGGCCGACCGGAGAGCGGAATACCTGGGCGCTGGGCGGTCGAGGTGTGTTCGCCGCCATATCACCGTGGAACTTTCCGCTGGCGATCTTCACTGGCCAGATCGCCGCAGCGCTTGCCTCAGGAAATGCGGTGGCAGCCAAGCCAGCCGAGCAGACACCGCTGATCGCCGCTCGCGCCGTCGCACTGCTGCGCGAAGCCGGCGTGCCGCCATCAGTCCTGACGTTGCTGGTGGGCGATGGGACAGTCGGTCAGGCGCTGGTGAACGATGTGCGCATAGCGGGGGTTGCGTTCACCGGGGGTACGGAGACCGCGCGGACGATTGCGCGATCGCTCGCCGCACGTCCGGGTCCGATCGTTCCTCTCATCGCGGAAACCGGCGGCATCAACGCGATGATCATCGACAGCTCGGCGCTGCCCGAGCAGGTCGTCACCGATGTGCTGACCAGCGCGTTCGGTTCGGCCGGCCAGCGATGCTCGGCACTGCGGTTGCTGTGTGTGCAGGATGATATCGCCGACCGTCTGCTGCGTATGCTGCGCGGGGCCGCCGAGGCGTTGCTGATCGGCGACCCGCTGGACCCAGCCACCGATGTCGGGCCGGTGATCGACGAGGAAGCGCGCGTATCGCTGGAACGCGCCACCGCGCAGTTGGGCACCCGGTTGTTCGCGCTGTCGCTGCCTGCCGGCACCGAGCATGGCTGCTTCTTCGCGCCGCGCGCCTACCTGCTTGGACAGGCAAGCGAGCTGAAGGCGGAGATCTTCGGGCCCGTGCTCTGCGTCGTGCGCTATGCCGCCGACCGGCTGGACGAGCTGCTGGCTGCGATCGACGCCACGGGGTTCGGCCTTACGCTTGGCATCCACAGTCGGATCGAGACGACTCAGCGGCGTATTGCGGAGCGACTGCGCATTGGCAATACATACGTCAACCGTAACCAGATCGGCGCCGTGGTAGGCGTGCAGCCGTTCGGCGGACGCGGCCTGTCCGGCACCGGGCCTAAGGCCGGCAGTCCGATCACGCTGTATCGATTTGCCGAGGAGCGAGTCGTATCCATCAACACGGCAGCGGCAGGCGGCAACGCGGCACTGCTCGCGTCGGACGAGGCATAGGGGGATTGGTCAATGATTGGCGTTGACTGGGGCACCACCAGCTTCCGCGCCTACCGCTTTGCGCGTGACGGCAGCATCCGAGATCAGCGCACGGCGCTGCGCGGCTTGCTCAACGTGCCGGACAGCCGCTACGCCGATACTCTGCGCGACGAGATCGGTCCCTGGCTGGCTGCCGGCGAGAACCACGTGCTGCTCTCCGGCATGGTTGGCAGTCGGCAGGGCTGGAAGGAGACCCCGTATTTGCCCTGCCCCGCCGGCGCGCCCGACGTCGCTGCCGGACTGGTGGAGATCGAGTTCGACTGGGGGCAGGTGAAGGTGGTGCCCGGCCTCTCGGCGACCGATGAATCAGGTGTCGCCGAGGTGATGCGCGGCGAAGAGACACAGGTGTTGGGTGTGCTGGCGGCGATGGGCGGCAGCGGGCTGGCGTGCCTGCCTGGCAGCCACTCGAAATGGGTGCGGGTCGAGGGCGGCCGGATCGTCGGCTTCACCACGCACATGACCGGTGAGGCGTTCGCCGCGCTGCGCGGCCACACGATCCTTGGGCGCATGATGCGCGAGGGGCCTGCGGACGGCGCGCCGTTTGATGCCGGTGTGCGGCGGTCGGGCGAGCCCGGCGGACTGCTGCACCATATCTTCGGCGCTCGCTCGCAGGCGCTGGCGGGAAGCCTCGCCGAAACCGATGCCGCCGCCTACCTCTCCGGCATTCTGGTGGGCCATGAGGTCCGCGCGGCGCTGGGCGGGCGCCGAGGCGAGGTGGTGCACGTGATCGGCGCGCCCGAGCTCACGCTGCTTTATGCGCGCGCGATCTCGGCGCTGGGCGGGTTTCCCGAACGACACGATGGCGAGGCGGCCGCGCGCGGTCTGGCGTTGATCGGCGGGCATGCTTCGTGGAGTTGAACCCTTGGCTCCAACGGTGTCCGCTGGTCGCCATCCTTCGCGGGGTGAAGCCCGACGAGGTGGTGGCGATCTGCGCGGCGCTGGAGGGGCAAGGGATCGCCATCGTCGAAGTGCCGCTGAATTCGCCGCAGCCGATGGAAAGCATCGCGCTTCTGGCACGTGCGTTTGGCGAGCGGCTGCTGATCGGTGCCGGCACTGTGATGACCGAGGCGCAGGTGACGGAGATCGCGGCGGCCGGCGGCAGGCTCATCGTCACACCGCATGCGGACGCGGCGATTGTGCGGGCGGCAAAGGGACAAAGGCTGCTGGCAGTGCCGGGCTGCTTCACACCGACCGAGGCATTCGCCATGCTTGCCGCCGGCGCGGATGCGCTGAAGTTGTTTCCGGCGGAGGCTGCGAGCCCCGCGGTTCTGCGTGCCTTGCGCGCGGTCCTCCCGCCAGGAACCGCGGTCCTGCCGGTGGGTGGCATCGACGCGTCCAACATGGCCGGATGGCAAGCGGCATCGGCCGCCGGCTTCGGCATCGGGTCCGCCATCTATAAGCCAGGCGACAGTCCGGAGACGGTTGCGGCCAAAGCACACGGGCTGGTAAGCGCACTACGAAGGTGATGAGTGCAGGAGAGACCTTAATGACCGATCCGACACCATTTCGCCCCTATGCTGCCGGCACACAGCCGCCGTATGACGCGCCCGCCTATCTCGGGACGGTCAAGCGCCATCCGAAGCAGAAGCTGCATCCGCTGCCGCAAACCATCACGGAAACCACCGGGCCGAGCTTTTCGCCGAGCCGTTTCCCGCCGCTGGTCGACCTCACCATGACCACCGGCAAGCCCGCGATCGGCGAGCGCATTATCGTGGCCGGCACGATCACCGACGAGGACAGCCGGCCGGTGCCGAATACCATGGTGGAAATCTGGCAGGCCAACGGCACCGGCCGCTACGACCATCCGGCCGATCAGCACGACGCACCGCTCGATCCGAATTTCCGCGGCGCCGGACGGGTTTTCACCGACGAACACGGCCGCTATCGGTTTCTGACTATCCGGCCCGGCGCCTATCCCTGGCCCAATCACCGCAACGCCTGGCGGCCGAACCACATCCATTTCTCATATTTTGGGCAAGCCTTTGCCACGCGGCTGGTCACTCAGATGTATTTCCCGGGCGATCCGCTGCTGGCGTTCGATCCGATCTTCCACGCAGTGCCGGACGAGCACGCGCGAAATCGGCTGATCGCGGCGTTCGACCTCGACCTCACCGAGCCCGACTACGCGCTCGGCTATCGGTTCGACGTCGTGTTGCGCGGGCGCGGCGCCACCCCGATGGAGCATTGAGCCATGCCGATCGCCACTGCCAGCCAGACCGTCGGCCCCTATTGGCACCTGATGGAGGATGCGTCCTGGGCGGATCTCACACGTTTCGGTGCGCAAGGGGACAAGATCACGCTGACTGGCGCGGTGCTGGATGGTGACGGCAAGCCATGCGCCGACGCCTGCGTGGAGATCTGGCAGTCCGATCCGCCGACTTCCGACAGTTTCCCTGGATTCGGCCGCAGCAACACCGATAGTGCCGGCAACTATCGGTTCGTCACGGTGAAGCCCGGACCGGTGGCGGGACGCGGCAATGCACAACAGGCGCCGCATATCGCGCTGTGCATCCTGTCGCGCGGTCTGATGCGTGGGCTGGTGACGCGGGCGTATTTCCAGGGCGAGAAGCTGAACGAGACCGACCCGCTGTTGATGTCGATCGAGGAACCGGCGCGGCGGGGGACGCTGATCGCGCGGCCGGCGGGCGCAGCGACATGGCGGATGGATGTGCGGCTGCAAGGTGACGGCGAGACGGTTTTCCTCGACGTGTAGGACCCACTCCCCTCCCCCAACCCCCTCCCGCAAGGGGAGGCGGAGTATTTCGCCAGGAGGCTCATCTTGCCTACCAACCCCGCCGACAGCCCGATTCTCGGCACGCTCTATGGCAGCGATGCGATGCGCGCGGTGTTCGACGAGTGCGCATACTTTCAACGCATGCTCGATGTCGAAGCCGCGCTCGCGCGAGTACAGGCGCGGCTCGGCATCATCCCGGCCGATGCTGCGGAAGCGATCACCCGTGCGGCACGCGTTGAGAATCTTCGCACCGAGGAACTCGCGGCGAGCGCACGAAATGTAGGCTACCCCGTCGTCGGCCTGGTCACCGGCTTGTCGCGCGCAGCGGGCGAGGCTGGTGGATGGACACATTGGGGCGCCACCACACAGGACATCATGGACACCGCGACGGTCCTGCAGGTGCGTGAAGGACTTGCCCTGATCCGCGCCGCGCTGACAGCCATGATCGCTGCGTTGGCCATGCAGGCGGAGAGGCACCGCCACACGGTGATGGCCGGGCGCACACATCTGCAACAGGCTCTGCCGACGACATTCGGGCTGAAATGCGCGGTGTGGGCGCAGCCGTTGATCACCCATGTCCACCGTCTCGACGCACTCCGCCCTCGTGTCGAACAGGTGAGCTTCGCCGGCGCCGCGGGCACGCTTGCATCGCTTGGGGATCAGGGCATTGCGGTGATGGAAGGCCTCGCCGCCGAACTTGGCCTTGCCGCCCCTGCCGCACCCTGGCACGTCAGCCGCGACAGTCTTGCGGAGACGATCGCCTTCCTTGGACTTGTCTGCGGCAGTCTGGCGAAGCTCGCAACTGACGTGATCCTGCTGGCGCAGACCGAGGTTGGCGAGATGGCGGAACCATACATCGCCGGCCGCGGCTCTTCCTCCACCATGCCGCAGAAGCGCAACCCGATCGCCAGCGAATACATCCTGGCCGCCGCGCGCACCGTGCACGCGCTGATGCCGGTGATGTTCGGCGCCATGGCCGCCGACCACGAACGCGCGACCGGGCCGTGGCAGGCAGAACTGCTTGCTCTGCCGCAGGCCTTCGTGCTGACGCACGGCGCGCTAGAGCATGCGGGCGCGATTGCGGAAGGCATGGTGATCGACGGACAGCGCATGCGACGCAACCTCGACCTGACCGGCGGATTGATCGTCTCCGAGGCGGTGATGATGGGGCTTGCTTCTCATATCGGTCGCGGCGAAGCGCATCACGTGGTGAAGCACGCGTGCGACATCGCGTTGGCCGAGCACATTCCGCTCGCCGAGGCGCTGGCACGCGATGCCGGTGTGGCCAGTCGGCTTGATCGCGCGGCGATCGAACGGCTGACGGACCCGGCGAACTATCTCGGCAGCGCCGATGCGTTCATCAACCGCGTCCTGCAGTTGGTGCAGACCGTGCGGTGAACTTCCGCCTCTCGCGCCATGTCGCATCTACACAGCAGGATACCCGCCATGCCCCAGCTCACGCTCGCCCAGGCACAGACCATCGTCACGACCGCGCTCAAGCACGGCACCGACCAGAAGATGCAGCCACTCGCCGTCGTGGTGCTGGACGAGCGCGGTGTGCCGAAAGCCTTCGCCGCGCAAGACGGCACCAGCCTCCGCCGCTTCGAGATTGCCAGCGGCAAAGCGCATGGTGCGCTGTCGTTCGGTCTCGGCTCCCGCACTCTGGCGAAGCGGGCGTCGGCCAATCCGCATTTCATCGCCGCCGTGACCCACGCGGTCGGTGGTTCGCTGGTGCCGGTGCCCGGCGGCGTGCTGATCCGTAGCGCGGACCGCACCATCATCGGTGCGGTTGGCATCTCCGGCGACAATTCGGACAACGACGAGGCCGCAGCCATCGCCGGCATCACCGCGGCGGAACTGAGCGCCGATCCGGGCGAAAGCTGACACCGCCGAATCGTGTATCGAGATCAGCGACCTCTGCTGGCGTGGAACATTCCACGTCGCCACAACCAATCTGGTTGCGTGTAGCGGATTTTCCGGAACCCGAGATCGCGCAGCATCTCCTCGACACAGCGACGGTTCGGTGTCCACCAATTGGTCGGGTCGTTTCCCAAGGTCTTGCCGGGGTGGAACTGCATGACGGGCTTGCCGACGTGACGCATCGTCATGCGTGTCTCAATGATCAGTGTATCGGTCACCAGTTTGGCAACATGCTCCAGTGCCGCCAGCGGGTGCCGCAAATGGTAGAGCACGCCAAGGAACAGCACGATATCGAATTGCCCCAGTCGCTCTGGCGTCAGTTCGGGCAAGTCCGCATCCACGATTGTCATGGACGGCGCCAGGTGTTTGCGCACCAGGTCGATGCAGCGCCGGTCTCCCCAGCTATCATGCCAGACGTGGTGATCCGTCGCGGTCACCGTTGCGCCGCGCCGTGTCGCCTCGACACTGTAGGCGCCGTCCCAGCAGCCGATGTCGAGCAGTGTTCGGCCCTTGAGGTCGACACCCTCGAACAGCATGCGTGACATGCGGCGGATTTTCGGTGCCTTGATGTAGCCGGGCGTCAGCAGACCGTTGCCGAAGTCGATCTGGTGAAACCATGGCAGTTGCTGGATCGTCGTCGCGAGGTCCGCAAGCGCGTTCTCAGTCGACATCCCCTCTCCCACCGAAAAACGAAGCGCCGGGAAAGCTACTTCGCCTTTCTGGCCTTCGCGATTGCAGTGGTCAGATCCGCCAGCTCAACCGCGCCGGGGATCATCTCGCCGCCGATAACCAGTGCCGGAGTCCCTTCGATGCCGATTGTGCGCGCCAGCGTCAGGTTGGCATCAATGCGGGTCTGGATCGCCGGATTGTCCATATCGTGTTCCAGCCGATGCCAGTCGAGGCCGAGGTGCTGCGCTGCATCCTGGATCATCGCCTTCGTGGTCTGTGGCGGCGCGGTCATGATCGCTGCACGCAGTTTGTCGTAACCGCCTTGCTTCTGCGCTGCCAGCAGCGCCTTCGAGCCAAGCACGCTGGCCGGGCCAAGGATCGGCAGGTCCTTGTAGACCAGCCGGACGCCGTGATCGTGCGCCAACAGCTCGGCCATCGCAGGTTCAAGCTTGCGGCAATATGGACACCGGGTGTCGAAGAACTCGACGATCGTCACATCGCCCTGCGGGTTGCCAGCGACCGGATCCTGCGGATCGACCAGCCTGTCCTTCACCGCCTCCAACGTGGCCCGCTGCCGGTCGCTTTCGTCGGCCTGCATGGCGGACACCGCGTCGCGCAGGATCGACGGGTCCTGCTTCAACGAATTGCGCAGAATCTGGACGATCTCGGCGCGCTGCGCGGGCGTGAATTCGGCGGCACCTGCCGCCTGGCTGAGCAGACAGGTCGAGAGGCATAACAATGCGATGCGAAGAAGATTGGCCATGGCCACGGGTCTTGCCTCAAGGACGAGTGATTGTCGAGTTGGCACGTCCGAGAGGCACCTGACCACCGGTTGCCGCTGCGGCGGAACGCGTCTATGGCCTGCACCCTTACCAGCACGACACGGATCAGCAGCAATTGGCACAGGCACGGAGCAGCATGGCGGGCGGAAAAAGATGGCTGCGCGCCGGCATCCTGCTGGGGCTCACATTGGCTTGTTCGGCCTGCGACACGGTCTCCGGTATGACCGACAAGGTGTTCGGGCCGAGTAACGCCCCCTCCCAGGGTCAGGCTGGATTCGTGCAGGGCTTTCTTGGCGGCGTGGTGGCGGACGAACCGCGAGCTGCACTGGCGGCACGCGAAGTCCTTTCGGCGGGAGGGACCGCGGCGGATGCGGCCGTGACTCTCGGCTTTGTTCTGAGCGTCACGCTGCCGTCCCGGGCGGGACTGGGCGGCGGGGGCGCCTGCCTTGCCTATGCCCCGGACAAGAAGTCGGTCAACGAAGGTGTGCCTGAGGCGGTTCTGTTCCCCCCGGTAGCCCCCACCAGCGTCGGGGCGAACGCCGACCGGCCAGCCGCCGCGCCGATGCTGGCGCGCGGCCTCTATTTGCTCCATGCGCGCTACGGTTCCCTGCCGTTCGAGAGCCTGATCGTGCCGGCCGAGCAATTGGCCCGGTTCGGCACCCCGGCACCGCGCGCCCTGGTCCGCGATATCGCACTGGTTTCGGGCCCGTTGCTCGCCGATCCGAATGCTCGGGCGGTGTTCTCGCAGGGTGGCGTACCCCTTGCCGAGGGGCAGACGCTGCTGCAACCGGACCTGGGCGCGACGCTGGCGTCGATCAGGGTATCGGGCGTCGGTGACCTCTACACCGGTGCACTGGCGCGGCGGATTGTGCAGGCATCGCCGCTCGCCGGTGGCCCGCTGGCGCTGGCGGATCTGAACGGAGCGCTGCCGCGAACGGCGCCCGCCATCGGTACTGCCGAACCGACGCGACAAGGTCGCTTTCCTTCCGCCACCCGCGGATGGTGGCTTGGCCGCCGCGGCGGCCTTCGAGACGCTTCAGAGCGACCCATCAGCTCTCGGCACTGCCGCTGCCCGCTCGCTCGCCGTGGCGGCGCGCTGGCGGCAAGGTGGCGCGGATGCCCAGGGCCTGCTGACCGCGACGAACCTGACGATGGCGGCGCTGCAGCCGCTGCCGGCTTCCACAAGCTTTGCGACGCTAGATAAGAACGGCAACGCGGTCGTGTGTTCGCTCAGCATGGACAACCTGTTCGGCACCGGCCGGATACTGCCTGGTCTCGGCATCCTGCTTGCCGCATCGCCTGCCGCGGTAACCCCGCCGCTGTACTCCGCGGCGATCGCCTGGAACGACAATGTCCATGCCTTCCGCGCGGCGGTCGGTGGCTCGGGCCAGCAGGGAGCACCCATGGCAGTAGCAGTCGGGATGCTGAATGCCCTGCGCACCAATCGGCCCATGGCCACGGAGGTGCCTGATCCGGGGCGCGCCAACGTCATCTCGTGCTTCAACTATCTGCCGGGCGAGAATGGCTCCTGCACCTGGGCCACCGATCCACGCGAATCCGGTCTCGCGGCCGGGGGTAGTTGATCTTTAGAGGAGAGCGCATGGACGCTTTCAGCGCAGCGAAGTGGTTCTGGGTCATGGTCGTCGTGGCGATTGTGGGTGCCACGACGGTCTGGGCGCAGGCGCCGACCGCGGCGACGAATGTCGGAGCTGGCCGGATCATCTGTCGCAATGCAACGTCCTGCGAGCTCGATATCGGCACACCGGCGAGCCTGAAATACCCGATTGATCCGGGGGCGTTGGCGGCCGCCGACAAGGATCGGCTGGTTAAGCGGTGCACCGCCAAGGCTAAGGCGTGCGTCGCGATGGTCACCGGCACCGAGACGAAGGCGGGCGTGAAAGCGGACAGCATCAAGTTCTACAACTGACATGTTGAAGATTGGCCGTGGTGCGAGCGCCCCACCGTTCATCGTGATGGACGTGATCGCCGCGGCCAATGCGCGCCAGACCGCATTGCCGCCGGGTGCGCCGCACGTCATCCGCATGGAGGTGGGGCAGCCCGGCACCGGAGCGCCGGCGGGTGCCGTCGCGGCCGCCACGGCGGCGCTGCGCTCGGGTGATGCGCTGGGCTATACGGAGGCATTCGGCCGCCGCTCGCTGCGCGAGCGCATCGTCGCGCATTACCGCGACTGGTATGGCCTGGACGTGCCACTGGAGCGGATTGCCGTCACGGTCGGTGCCTCGGGCGGCTTTCCGCTGGCTTTCCTGGCGGCGTTCGATCCGGGCGATCGCGTGGTGCTGACCTCGCCGTATTACCCACCGTATGTGAACATCCTGACGGCGTTGGGCATGCAACCGGTGGTTCTGGAAGCCGGTCCAGACACGCGGTTCCAGCCGAGTATCGCAATGTTGGATAGGCTCGATCCGCCGCCCGACGGGCTGATCATCGCCAGCCCGAGCAATCCCGCGGGCACCATGCTGCATCCCGACGAACTGAAAGCGATCGCCGCGTGGTGCGACAACGCCGGCGTGCGATTGATCAGCGACGAGATCTATCATGGGTTGAACTACGAAATCCCGATCGCCTCGGCAGCATCGATTTGCCGCACGGCGGTGGTGGTCAACAGCTTCTCCAAGTATTTTTCGATGACCGGGTGGCGGATCGGCTGGCTGGTATTGCCAGAGGACCTAGTGCGTCCGGTCGAGCGCCTGGCGCAGAACCTGTTCATCAGCGCGCCGCATATATCGCAGATCGCCGCCGAGGCGGCCTTCGACTGTCATGACGAACTTGCCGCGAATGTGGCGCGTTACCGCCGTTCGCGCGATCATCTGCTGCGCGCTTTGCCAGAGGCTGGATTCAACCGCCTGTCGCCGGCCGAGGGGGCATTTTACCTGTTCGCAGATATCACCGAACGGTCGAATGACAGTGCCGCCTTCTGCGCGCGGGTGCTGGCAGAAGCGGGGATTGCCGTAACGCCTGGTGTCGATTTCGACCAGGCACGTGGCAACCGCTTCCTGCGCTTCTCATACTGCGGGCTGGAGGCAGATATGAGCGAGGCCGCAGCGCGTCTGAAGACATGGCGATAGTGCAGCTCGCGGCAAATGATTGGAGATCCTGGCAATCTGAGTTGCTGTCGACGCTTTTGTGAACGTTCGGCTGTTGCGTGATGCCGAAAGTATGCGATCGCCGGTACGTCACCGTTGACCGGTTGATACCATCGAGTTGCACATGGAAAGACCCAACTCATCAAATAAGCGTAACGTCGGACTATCGTGGCGATGAGCTGTTGAACGGTCGGCGCGTTCCAGATTAAAATCCAACATGCAGGTTATTGAGCACCGTGGGTCGTCGAGTTCCTTGCCCGAAGGCCTAACTGTATGACCCTTCGAAGCGGCATCGGCGCGGGTGCGATGGCGGTCGGCCAGAGAGAGCGGACGCTTTCGCCATATCCTGCTACGGACGTTTTCGGCCTGAAACACATTAACTCGCGGCGCGCGGCGTTTGTGTTAGGCTTCGTGGCGATCATCCTGACTTTTGTGCTGCCAGGCAGCCTGCTCAACGATATTGGACTGTATTCCTACCAGCCCGGTGGCAACCCGCTCGCCAAATTCCACCCTGCCACTTACATGGCGATCCTCGCTTCCTTGGTCGCCCTCTATGGCAGGAGGCAGGGTGGCGGCTTGGCCGGACTGTTCCGTGAAAGTCCCGCACTTGCTTGGTCGGTTGTATTGATCGTTTTCTGCATGGCCTATTCCACCGTCAGCCTCGGCATAGGGGGGGTGGCAGTCTACGTCGACACTTTCCTGTCGGCTGCACTGGTCACGATCGCACTCGACGCCGGCTCGCAACGGCAGCGTCAGATTCTTGGCTACACCATCGTGGCGCTCTGCGTGATCAATGTGGTTCTCTCCATTTACGAGGATCATGCACAGACACTCTTGCTGCCGTCAGGGGTAAGCATCGAGGATATTGGACCAGCGGCGAGGGTGGCCCTGGACGAATTCCGTGGTCAGGGATTCTATACGCATCCGTTGACCGGCGCCCTGGTTACATCCATGGCGCTTTTCATGGTCCTTGGTATGGGACTCCGTGGCTGGCGCCTGGTAGCTCTGTTTGGCATCTTCGTCGTTGGACTGATGAGCTTCGGTGGTCGAGGCGCACTGGCCACATCGCTACTCATACTCGGCGCGGCAGCGTTGTTCCAGTTGACGTCGGGACTTGCCACACGGCGCCTCAACGTTGGCTTTCTTGGGGCCTTCATCGCCGGCGTGTTTCTATTGCCGGCTCTGCTCGTGCTGCTTACGACGATGACCGACATTGGTTTGCGGGTCACGACGCACCTTTACCTCGACGATAGCGCCGACGTCCGCATCGTTCAGTGGCGCGTGCTTAGTCTGCTGAACGTGCACGATTTGCTGTTCGGGGCGCCAGGGGACCGGGTAGCCCTGCTCAAAGCCCAGGTTGGCCTCACCGGCGGCGGTAACGACATCGAAAATCCCTGGCTGCTGACGTTCCTCGCGCTTGGTGTGATCGGCTTTCCATTTCTGATGGCCGCTCTGTTCCTCTTCCTCTGGCATCTGGGGCGGCGGGTCGACACACCCATCGGCTGGCTGATTGTCATTGCGACTCTGCTGATCTGCTCGACCAACAACTCTCTCGGGCGCAAGGTGCCCGATCTCATGTTCCTGTCTGGGATCATGATAGCTCTGAGCGGCTTCAAATCGGAGCAGCGTGAAAGTGTCGTCGCAGCAACCCCCGTGGTTTCGGACCTGCCGAATCGACCTACAGCCATTGCATTGGCTCCTGGCGAACGCAACCGCGGCCTCGCCGACCAACCTTACGTGCGCCGAGTGCCCTCCACTCTGTCGGGATGAACACTGGGCAATAACCGCCATGCCAGACGAAGGCATGGCAATCACGCTGTTGCCAATACCCCGCACTGGAAGACGTGGATACCGGGTCCGGCATGCCGCGGAGGGGAAGCTCGTAACCCCGGCTGATTCAGCTGTTCCTCACCGTCTCCTAACCGACGGGGGCGGGACTCAGCTTCGCACTGCCATCAGCGATTTGGCCAAACCCACAATACGCTCCTGCTCGATCGCCGCATCGGGAAACAGGAACGTAAATTGTTGGCGGGAGATCAACCGGACATCCTCGTGGCATCGAGCAGGTCGGGCACAAGCGGATAATTACCAAGCGCGAAATGTTGCAGCATCCAGACCTGTGCCGGCTCGGGCAACCAATGAAAAAAGGGCATGCCGTAGTGCGGCTCGATGGAGAATGAGAACGCCGGCATCTGCACATAATACCGCTTCGCAACGCGCCTAGTTTCTGCGGCGAACGCGAGCTTGCGCTCCCAATCACCGGCATGCTCGAATGCCTGAACGAGACGCTGTTCACCTCGCTGCGGCAGGCACGCGCTGTGCTGGCGGCTTGGCAGCGCGACTACAACGAGGTCAGGCCACACTCGGCGGTGCGCGGGCAGACTCCGGCCTCAATCACGCTGCCGTCGTGCTCGCCTGCGTCAAGACCGCTGCGCGCCGGCGCCGGTGGCCTGCGGCCAGTCTTGACCCAGGCTGCGCGCGACGGCGCTGACGAAGGCGCCCGGGATGGAGAAACGCCGCTCGACCGAACAGAGAAACACCGTCACGATGGGCGTGACGGCAACCCACGACTTCTACTTCTGAATGGAGGGAAGTTCGGGCTCAGGTCACAACATATTCGTCGGTGTGATTGAGCAACCCCGTGTTGGCGCAGAAAGTCATCCTCGAAGAGTTGCCAGTAGCGAGCCTCACCGCCGATATCCAGGATGCGACATTCGCGTTCCTCAGCGTAGGTCGCTTCAATCAGCTGCCGAATTCTGACGCTCCGTTTGCGTCGCATCCGCGAGGCCAGGCTGTTCGGGTCGTCATATCTCGCTAGCCGGCTGACAATGCTCATCCGTGGGGTGGTATCCCATCATGTGTTGCAACGGCGAGACTCATTCGGAGTCATTTGATATTAACAACCATTGGTCGTTGCCGCCAGGGTTGACGTCGCTGCGACGGCCCACTGACTACCGCCGCCACCACCCCCGCTTTTTCTCCAGGACAACATCCTGTTCACCGCCAATGATGATGGGCTTGATCGCCGGTTCTGGTGCGAGGTCGTTCGCCGCGACCACGGGTTCCGGCTCGGGTGCTGGCGGCAACGCCTCCGGTTCCGGCTCGGTCGCCTCGGCCCGCACCGGTTCCGGCTCAGCCAGAACGATCTCAGGTGCCGACTCTGGTTCCCGCGTGGCCACTTCGGATGCCACGGCCGACGCGGGTTCCGGCTCGGTCGTAACGACCACGTTCGTCACCTCAGGCTCGACTACAGCGCTCGCCGCAGCCACGGGTGACGTCACGTTTTCCGACTGGTCAAGCACGTCAAAGATATCGAATGTGTGTCCACCGAATGGATCGGCGGGAGTCGGACCGGTATAGACCGGCGGCAATTCCGGCTGCTCCGCACCAGGCTCGGCGTGCGGTGGCATCTCGCCGTTGCCATCGTGGCGACGGCGCCGCCCGCCGCGACGGCCACGACGCAGCCTGCCCCCAGGGGCCTGATCCGGAGCGCCGTGCTGCTCGCCTTCGCCGGCTTCAGCATGCTCCGGAACGCCCTCGACATGGGTCTCGGATGCCTCGGCCTCCTCGCCATCGGCAACTGGCACCTCATCGGTCGCCAGAACCGCTGGTGCCTCGTCGCGTCGTCCGCCACGCCGCCGCCTTCGACGACGACGCTGGCGGTGTTCAGCCTCCTCGGCTGTTTCTCCAGCCACAGCGCGAACGGCATCCTCCGAGGCATCGTCGTCGGCTTCCTCCTCGACGGCGACCTCCTCCTCCACTTCGGCCTCCGGTAGTGGCAACACTTCAGCCTGAGTGACCGTTACAGGCGCCTCGATCACAACCTGCGTCCGCAGCCGCTCGATGCGGAACTGCGAGGTCATCTGCCCATCATCGCCCAGACAGACCACGCGCATACCATAGCGCTGCTCGATTTCGGTCAGCCGCTCGCGTTTGTGGTTGAGGATGTAGAGCGCCACCTGCGGCGCCGCGTACACGACGATTTCGGCGGCGCGACGCTTGCTACCTTCCTCCTCAATGCCGCGCAGCACGTGGATCGCCGCACTCTCGGTCGAGCGCACATGACCCATGCCGCCGCAATGCGGACAGGTGATGAAGCTGGTCTCGGCGAGCGATGGACGCAGCCGCTGCCGGCTCATCTCCATCAGGCCGAAATGGCTGATTTGGCCGACCTGGATGCGCGCGCGGTCGTTCTTCAGCGCCTCCTTCAGGCGCTTCTCGACCATCCCGTTGTGCTTGCGCGTCTCCATGTCGATGAAGTCGATGACGATCAGCCCGGCCAGATCCCGCAGTCGCAACTGCCGCGCCACCTCGTCGGCGGCTTCGAGGTTGGTGCGCAGAGCGGTCTCCTCGATGCCCCGCTCGCGCGTCGAGCGGCCCGAGTTGACGTCGATCGCCACCAGCGCCTCGGTCTGGTTGATAACCAGATAGCCGCCAGAGCGAAGCTGGACGGTCGGCAGCAACATCGAATCGAGTTGCGCCTCGACCTGGTATTTGGCGAACAGCGGCATCCCACCGTTCTTCCAGAGCTGCACCTTCTTGGCGTGGCTCGGCATCAACATGCGCATGAATTCATGCGCGGCACGCCAACCCTCCTCGCCATCCACCTGGATCTCGTCGATGTCGCGCGAATAGACGTCGCGGATCGCACGCTTGATCAGACTGGCTTCCTCGTAGATCAGCGCCGGCGCAACAGAGGTCAGCGTGTGCTCGCGGATGTCGTCCCACAGGCGCAACAGGTATTCACAGTCGCGCTTGATCTCCGCCTTGGGCCGATTGGCGCCGGCGGTCCGCACGATCAGGCCCATGCCCTGTGCGATGTCCAGCTCAGCCATGATATCCTTGAGCCGACGCCGATCCGCAGGCGAGGTGATCTTGCGCGAGATGCCGCCGCCGCGTGGCGAATTGGGCATCAGCACGCAGAAGCGGCCGGCCAGCGACAGATAGGTGGTCAGGGCAGCACCCTTTGTGCCGCGCTCTTCTTTCACCACCTGCACCAGCAGGATCTGCCGGCGTTTGATCACCTCCTGGATTTTGTAGTTGCGCAGATAACGCGGCGGGATTCGGCGCTCACGCGCGTCATCGGCGCTGTCCGAACTCGCCGCCCACCGTCTCGGGCGCGGGCTCTTCAACCGGTTCGCCAGGGACGGCAGTCTCCTCACCAGCGTCCGCGACGACCTCGGCCAGAGGCTCGGCCTCAATCACGTCGACCGTGGCTTCGATGCTCTCCGCCTCACGCTCCGCGGAGAAGGGTTCGTCCGGTTCCGGGACGGGCGGCTCCGACGCGTCGAACGGTGCCGTGATTACTTCGCTGACAATATTCGCGGGCTGCGCTGCCGAATAGTCGTCCGGGGCGTCAAAGACAACCACTGGTTCAGTGGATTCCGGCTCCGGCTCCTGCTCCCCGCCCATCACTGCATCGGACGGCTCGGTCTCAACGACCGGATCGCCCGCCGCGGCTTCGGCGGCACGGTCTTCCTCCTCCTCTTCGCGGCGGGCATCTTCCGCCTGCTGCTCGATCAGCCGCTGCCGGTCGGCGACCGGGATTTGATAATAATCGGGGTGAATTTCACCGAAGGCGAGGAAACCGTGCCGGTTGCCGCCATACTCGACGAAGGCTGCCTGGAGGCTCGGCTCTACCCGAACTACCTTGGCGAGGTAGATATTTCCCTTGAGCTGGCGCTTGGTCGATGTCTCGACATCGAAGTCCTCCAGCCGGCTACCATCCAGCACCACCACACGGGTTTCCTCCGTGTGAGTGGCGTCCATCAACATACGCTTGGTCATTCAGTCCTGAACTCCGGTAGGCCGCCAGGCAGCGCGGCGCGGATCCCCTTGGGACGCGCACCGGCGAGCGGCAAAATAGGCGTGATAGGGGTGCGATGACCTGGCCCGTCCGCTCAAGGATCGGAAAATCGTCCGGCCGAGCACTGCGGCAGCACATCATCCCATCCAGCAAGATGGGTATGGCCGCCGAATTGGTTAGTGCCTGGTCGATGACGAGCATGCTTCCGACGAAAATCAGTCCCTGGCGACCCGAGCTGGCCCCGGGTGAGGTTGGCTGCCTGCCTGCCCGATCGCAGCAGCCGGTCCCCGGCGCGCTGTGAGCGCGGCGCGGGCGGTGGCGTGGCAGCGGCGGACGGCGACCCTCCCCGAACTAGTCCCACTGAACTCATGGTTCGGCCGGACTACCAGTTGTCGCTGCCGCCAGTTCCTTGCCTGCGACGGCGGCTTGGCCGCCTCTCCCAGGTGTACCACCGGAGCAGACCAGACCATGAAGCAAAGCGACGGGCTCTGCAAGCAATGGTTGGTGCGACAGGACCTGGCCATGAAGCAGCCGTAATCAATGGGCAACGTGCAATTCTGCATCCGATATGTTAGAAGCCCTCTATGGATTCGGGTCCGTTCTCGCGCCGCTTGCTGCTCGGCCGCCTCGGGTCCGGGACCGGAATTGTCGGGACTTTTCTTCTGCCCAGCCGGCTCCGCGCGGCGCTGGCCGCCACGGGGTCCGCTTCCGGTCAATCGGCTGCCATGACAGGGCGGCAGTTCGTCCCGCGTCCGCAGCCACCGCTGGTCATGCTGGACCCTGGTCACGGCGGCAAGGATCCTGGCGCGATCGGCATTTCCGGCACCTACGAGAAGCAGGTGGCGCTCGCCGTGGCGTTCGAGCTTAAGCGCCAATTGGAGACGGGGGGCCGCTACCGGGTTGCGATGACCCGCGCACGCGACGCGTTCATTCCATTGGACACAAGGGTGGAGATGGCCCAGGCGCACGGCGCGGCCTTGTTCGTCTCGATGCATGCCGATGCACTTTCCGATCATGCGGTGCGTGGCGCCAGCGTCTATACCCTTGCAGATACCGCGTCCGACGCGCAGACCGCGGCGCTGGCGCGGCGCGAGAACAGCGCTGACCGTTTTGCCGGTGGCGCCTTCAACGCCTCACCCGAAGTCGCCCGCATACTGGCAAGCCTGGTGCGACGTGAGACCCGAGTCGGCTCCAGCAGGTTGGCTCGTTCCATGGTCGGCAGTCTCGACCAGGATCTGCCGATGTTGCCGAATCCAGAGCGACACGCCGGCTTCGTCGTGCTGAAGGCTGCGGACATTCCCAGTGTGCTGGTGGAGATGGGCTTCATGTCCAATCCCGCCGACGAGGTGGAGTTGCGACGCCCGCGCCATCGCGTACAGGTTGCCGACGCGATGCGGCGCGCCGTCGATGCCTACTTTGTTGCCACCGGGCGCACAGCGGAGATTGATCGCGGCAAATGGATGTCTGGCTAGCATTCTCGCCGCTAGTCGGCTTCGCGGAAAAGCGCCATATCGCTAATTCATGAACGAGCCCCTTACAGCCGGCGAGAAGCTGGCGCCTTCCTCGCCCGACAGCGGCAAGGGCCGCAAACGGCAGTCGCCGCCGCCCCGCAAGCCTCGCCGCGGCATGATCCGCCGCTTTGCGCGTGGCGTAGTCGGTGGGCTGTTCGGCATCTGTTTGCTGGCGGTCGCGGCCGGCGCGATCGGCGGCTACGTTGCATGGGAGCGTTTCTCCGCTGACCTGCCGGACGTGGATGGGTTGCGTAATTACCAGCCGCCGGTGATGAGCCGGGTTTTCGCCGGCGACGGACGGCTGATGGCCGAGCTTGCCACCGAGCGACGGATCTTTGTGCCGTACTCAGCGGTGCCCGATCTGGTGAAGCAAGCCTTTGTCTCCGCCGAGGACCAGCATTTCTGGACCCATCCCGGTGTCGATCCGCTGGCGATAGCGCGCGCTGCGGTATTCGACATGACGCACATGGGTCAACGACGCCCGATCGGTGCTTCGACCATCACCCAGCAGGTCGCCAAGAACATGCTGCTGGACAGTCAGGTTTCGCTCGCCCGCAAGGCGCGGGAGGCAATCCTGGCGATGCGCATCGAGCAGAATCTGTCGAAGCAGCGCATCCTCGAGCTCTACCTGAACGAGATCTATCTTGGGTTGGGCGCATACGGCGTCGCCGCGGCGGCCGAGACCTATTTCAACAAGCCGCTGGACAAGCTCACCCTGCCGGAGGCGGCATTCCTGGCTGCGCTGCCGAAGGCGCCGAACAATTATAACCCGTTCAAGTTCGCCGATGCGGCGAAGGCGCGGCGCGACTGGGTGCTGGACCGGATGACCGAGGACCACGCCATTACCGCCGCCCAGGCTGAGGCGGGCAAGGCTGAACCCATCGTGCCGTCCGAATTTCGCCGGCCGCAGCCGATTCCTGGTGCCGACTGGTTCACCGAGGACGTCCGGCGCCAGTTGATCGCGCAATTCGGTGCAGACGTGACGACGCAGGGCGGGCTGATGGTACGCACCAGCCTCGACCCCGCGCTGCAAGCCACCGCCGAGAAGGCGGTGCGCGACGGGCTGATGGCCTATGACAGAAAGCTGGGTGGCTGGCGCGGCCCGGTTGGGCATCTCGATGGCGGAGCGGCTCTGGCGACGAACTGGACTGAACCGCTGGGGCAAATGACGCGGCCGCAAGGCATGCTGCCGGAGTGGAAGCTCGCCGTGGTGCTCGAGACGACCGATGGCGAGGCGCAACTCGGCTGGCTCGATGGGCCCGCCCAGACACCGCAGCCACACACCGGTGCGCTGCCACTGTCCGACATTGCCTGGGCGCGCCCGCTCAAGGACGGCAAACCTGGGCCGGCACCTCGCCGTGTGACCGACGTGATGCGGCAGGGTGACGTCGTCATGGTCGAACCCAATGCCACAATGCAGACCACGCCGCCTGCAAAGAATGCCAAACCGGGGCCTGCGCCTTTGCCGCGTTTGGCGCTGCGACAGGTTCCGGCCGTTCAGGGCGCGCTGGTATCGCTCGATCCCACCACTGGCCGCGTGCTCGCCATGGTCGGGGGATGGAGCTTTGAAGGCAGCCAGTTCAACCGTGCCACGCAGGCGCAACGCCAGCCTGGCTCGAGCTTCAAGCCGTTCGTCTATCTCACGGCGCTGGAGAAGGGCATATCGCCCAGTCAGCGCTTCCTCGACGCGCCGATCGTGATGGACACGGCCGCAGGCCGCTGGCGGCCGAATAACTTCGAGATGGAGTTCGGCGGCCCAACACCACTGCGCGTCGCGCTGGAGAAGTCGCTGAACCTTGTGACTCTGCACGTGGCGCAGACCGTCGGCATGGAAGCAATCGCACAGACCGCCATCGCGTTCCATGAGGTGGAGTCGATGCCGCGCGTGTTGCCGGCCGCGCTCGGCGCGGTGGATACAACGGTGATGCGTGAGGCGGGCGCGTATGCCTCGCTGGACGAGGGCGGCCACGAGGTGATTCCGACGCTGATCGACAGCGTCCAGGATCCCGACGGCCACGTCGTCTGGCGGCCGTCTGCGATCACCTGTGGTGACTGCTCCGGCCAGGGCGTGCCCCCTGTCCTGACCGACCAGCGCAAGGCGATCGCCGACCCGGCGTCGGTGTTCCAGCTTGTGACCATGATGCAAGGCGTGACGACGCGCGGGACCGGCGTGCCAGTTGTGGCGGGGCTTGGCCATCCAATCGCCGGCAAGACCGGCACGACACAGGATTTCACCGATGCCTGGTTCTCCGGCTTCACGCCCGACCTGGTAACCACCGTATGGGTCGGCTTCGACAATCCTTCGACACTCGGCAACAACGAGACGGGCGCACAGGTCGCCGGCCCGATCTGGCACGAATTCATGGCGGTTGCGCTGAAGAACCGGCCAGTGCTGCCCTTCCAACAGCCGGAAGGTGTGACGATGGCTCAGTGGGATACGGGCTCTGGTGTGGTGACGGATGCGTTCAAGCCGGACCAGGTACCGGGAGCGTCGCATGCGGTCGGCTCCCCGGTGGCGGCGGCGCCCGCGGGCTCGGACGGCACAACGCCGGCGGACGCGACGCAGACGGTGCATGGCGGAGTCGACAGTAGCCTGGGCGGGATCTATTAGCCGCGCCTTCCTCTGGATCGTGGGTGAAGTGATGTCAGCCGAATCGGATGCCCTGAACGAACAGATCAAGCAGTCGATCGCACTGCTGAGGAGGCATCTTTGACTGGGATGTCGCCGAGGGCCGCCTCGCCGAACTGAACGCGCGCGCCGAGAATCCACAGCTCTGGAACGATGCTGCCGCCGCGCAAAAGGTGATGCGAGAACGGAACCACTTGGCCGGGCAGATGGACGGGTTGCGCACCCTGCAGCAGGAGGTCTCCGACACACTTGAACTGATCACCATGGCCGAGTTGGACGGTGATACGGCGATGGTCGAGGAGGGAATGGCGGCGCTGCGTGCGTCGGCCGAGGAGGCGAAGCGGCGCGAGATCGAGAGCCTTCTTGCGGGTGAGGCGGACACCAATGACGCCTATGTCGAGATCAATGCCGGCACGGGCGGCACCGAGGCGCAGGACTGGGCCGAGATGTTGATGCGCATGTATATGCGCTGGGCCGAACAGCACGGCTACAAGGTGCAATTGCTGGAACAGAGCGAGGGCGAGGCTGCCGGCATCAAGTCGGCGACGCTGCAGGTGACCGGGCCGAACGCCTATGGCTGGTTGAAGACCGAGGCCGGCGTGCATCGGCTGGTGCGAATCAGCCCGTTCGATTCGGCGGCGCGGCGGCACACCAGTTTCGCCAGCGTGTGGGTGTATCCGGTGGTCGATGACAACATCGACATCGCGATCAACGAGAGCGACCTGAAGGTTGATACCTATCGGGCGTCGGGTGCCGGGGGACAGCACGTCAACAAGACGGAAAGCGCGATCCGCATCACGCACGTCCCGAGCGGCATCATCGTCGCGTGCCAGACCGATCGCAGTCAGCACCGCAATCGCGCGATGGCGATGGCGATGCTTAAGGCGCGGCTCTATGAGGCGGAGTTGCAGAAGCGCGAGGTGGCCGCGGCCGCTGTGGAAAGCGCGAAGACGGAGATTGGCTGGGGTCATCAGATTCGCAACTACGTGCTGGCGCCGTATCAGTTGGTGAAAGACCTGCGCACCGGCGTGGAGAAAGGCAATCCCGACGCGGTGCTGGATGGCGATCTCGACGAGTTCATGGCAGCCGCACTGGCCGCTCGCGCCGGTGCAACGCGCAGCGAGGCCAGCGCTCAGGCGCGGTAGCCTGTCGCTAAGTCACCAGGGCGCAAGGTCGATGGGCTCGAAATTGACCCTGGAGCCTTCGCGACCCCTATATGCAGGTACTTGGAAGAGGGGCGCCTGTGGACGAGGTCACTATGCAGAATGGCGCGCAGGAGCACGCCAGAAGCTTCGCCGCCTCGTTGACCGAGGAGGGGCGCTATCGCCTGCTGGTCGAGGCGGTGACGGATTATGCGATCTACATGCTCGATATCAATGGCGTAGTGACCAGCTGGAATGCGGGCGCGCAGCGTTTCAAGGGCTATCAGGCGGCGGAAATCCTCGGCCAGCACTTCTCCAGGTTCTACACCGACCAGGATCGGCAAACAGGGCTGCCGGCAAGGGCGCTCGCGACCGCGGCGAGCGAGGGTAGGTTTGAAGGTGAAGGCTGGCGTGTCCGCAAGGATGGAACCCGCTTCTGGGCGAACGTGGTCATTGATGCGATTCGTGATCCGGACGGTCACGTTGTCGCCTTCGCCAAGATCACACGTGATCTGACCGAGCGGCGGCTCGCGGAAGATTCCCTCCGTCGAAGCGAGGAGCAGTTCCGGCATCTCGTGCAGGGGGTAATTGATTACTCGATCTACCTGCTCGAACCGGATGGCAAGGTCGGGAGCTGGAACGCCGGTGCGGAACGCATCAAAGGATATCAGCGCGACGAAATTCTCGGCCAGCACTTCTCCCGGTTCTACACCGACGAAGATCGGGCGAAGGGGCTGCCGGCAAGGGCACTCGCGACGGCAGCCACAGAGGGCAAATTTGAAGGCGAAGGCTGGCGCGTCCGCAAGGATGGAACCCGCTTCTGGGCCAGCGTAGTAATCGATTCGCTCCATGATGATCGCGGCAGACACATCGGCTTCGCCAAGATTACCCGTGACATAACCGAACGGCGGAACACGCAGCTTGCCCTGGAAAAGGCCCGCGAGGCGTTATTTCAGTCGCAGAAGATGGAAGCGATGGGCCAATTGACCGGCGGCATCGCGCACGATTTCAACAATCTGCTCGCGGCGGTTCTTGGCAGCCTGGAACTCGCACGCAAACTGGTTGATCCGGAAACCAGGCTCGCGCGTCTGCTGGACAACGCCGCGCGCGGCGCCCAACGCGGTGCGTCGCTCACCAGGCGCATGCTCGCATTCGCGCGGCACCAGGAGCTCAAACTTGAACCGGTCGATTTGTCCGTTCTCCTGCGTGGCATGACCGATCTGCTGGAACGCTCGCTGGGCCCGACAATCGCGATCGAGATACAGTTGCCGTCCAATCTTGCCGCGGTCGTGGCGGATGCCAACCAACTTGAAATGGCGGTGCTCAATCTGGCCGTCAACGCGCGCGACGCGATGCCGGAGGGGGGAGTTCTTATCCTCGCGGCTCGCATGGTGAACGTCTCCTCGGGTGACGAGCAGTTATCGCCTGGCTCCTATATTTGCCTCTCGATCATAGATAACGGGAGTGGCATGGACGAGGCGACGCGCAGCCGGGCACTCGATCCATTTTTCACCACCAAGGGTGTGGGCAAGGGAACCGGGCTTGGGTTGTCGATGGTGCATGGGCTGGCCGAGCAATCGGGGGGGCGGCTTGTGCTGAAGAGCAAACTGGGTGAGGGGACGACGGTCGAAATCTGGCTTCCCGCCGCGCCGAAGCCGCCGGCTTCCGCGACGCTTGCCGCCACCGAAGCGGCCGCAGTTTCGGATCAGCCGCTTACGATCCTCGCGGTTGATGATGATTATCTCGTCCTGACAAACATGGTGGCCATGCTTGAAGACCTCGGCCACAAGGTCTTTGAGGCGAACTCCGGTCGGCAGGCGCTGGCGATCCTGCGGCAACCCGTTGCCATCGACCTGGTGATTACCGACCAGGCGATGCCGCGCATGACCGGTCTGCAGCTGATCACGGAGATAAAATCCGAGTGGCCGGATCTGCCTATTATTCTGGCGACTGGTTACGCGGAACTGCCGCCTGAAGGCGCCAGTTTTCCACGGCTGGCGAAACCGTTCATGCAACATGACCTCGCGGCGGTGGTCAAAAGCGCAACGGCATCGCCTGGCGGGAAGCGATCGTGAGAATTCGCGCAGCCACATTTGATGCGATCGGATAGCTATACATAGTATGCCGCTTTCGCTTCGGGCTGCGGGCTGCCGGCGCCCGATAGAGACGTCGCAATTTCTCCCCGATAGAAATGTCACTTTGGATTGTGGCCAGCGTTGCGATTCTTCTTTACGCACAAAATCGACCGGCCCGACCTGACGCGCAAACTGATTCGGATGGCGCACGTGACGCACGCACAAGGCTGGTTGTTCCCGGGTCAACGTGCGAGCACCCGGCACCTTCATCGCATCGTCGAACCGGCGAACGTCATTCACTGTCGCTGTATCGGGTGAACGCCCGAGGCAGTGGTTGTGCTGTGTCGCCCGCGAGAACCGGCGCATGTTCATATCGTCAATCAGACGCTGGCGCAGTGGGCTGACTGCAGCGGTGCAAATGGCCTCGTCCATCGGTCGGCTCGTCTCGGTCGAAGGAAGCCGAAACGCTCCGCCCGCACCAGGCCACGCTCAATCAAGCCACAATAGCTGCGCCTCAATTCGCTCATCAACACCCCGCGCCCCTCCCGCGCAGCGGTTCGTTCAACCACCCAAAGCGGCTCTCGGCTGAGCTACTCAATTCCGGCTCCCATCAGAGAGGGGCTCTCATCAGCTCAGCGGTCGCCGAGAAAGTTCAACAGCGCCGCATTGAACAGCGCGGGGTCCTGCAGAAAGGCGAAATGACTGGTGTTCGGCAGGATCAGCAACCCGGTCCCCGGGATGGTCGCGGCGATATACTCGGTGTGCGCGCGCTTGATCGCCTCGTCGTGGTCGCCGTCGACCACCCACACCGGCGATCGGATCGACTTCAGTTGCGCATCGGTCCAGTTCGGCTCGGTCTCCCACATCTTGCTGATCTGCGCGACGAACGCATCGTAGTCCTTCGGCGTCGCCGACAGCCGCGCGTACTCCTGCCTGCCGCGCTCGATGAAACGCGCAAAGGTCGGGTTCTTCTCCACGCCCTCCTGCACACCGGACGTCACGGTATTGGCGGCGAATGCGAAGACCTTGCCGACGCGATCTGGATGGCGAATCGCGAGATCAAGACCAAGGATCGCACCATCGCTCCAACCGACCACGTCAGCCTTGGCGATGTGCAGCGTGTCGAGCAGCGCGACCACATCGTCGGCCATCAGATCATAGCCGTAAGGGCGAACGTCGCGCGTGCTGCGGCCGTGACCGCGACTGTCCACCACGATCACCATGTGGCGCGGCTCGAGCGCGCGCACCTGATTGCCCCAGTAATCCGAGTTGGCGAGACCGCCGTGCAGCAGCACGACCGGCGGACCTTGGCCGATTGTCGCGTAGTACAGGCTGATGCCGTTGACCTTGGCGTGTCCGGTGTGCTCGCCGGGAACCGGTGGCGGCGTTGGCGGCAGCGTCTGCCATAGCGCCTCCGCCATGGCGACACGCAACGGAACCATCAGCAGAAGCGCAAGCAGGAACCGCCGCATCGCCATCTCCCCATCAGGGCCGCTGTTGCAGCGAAGGGCGCAGTGCCCAGGCCAGCGGCAATGTCAGCAGACATACCACGGCCACGATGAAGATCGCGCGCGTGGGCCCGAACGCGTCGCCGGCAAAGCCATACAGCACGGGTGCCACCGCACCGCCACCGATCGTGCCGGTATAGAACAGGCCAAACGCGTGTTCGCGCCTGTCAGGCGACACCAACTCGGGGACCGTGCCGTACAGCACCGACGATGTACCGTTCAGCGCAACACCGATCACCGGCAGGCAGGCCAGCGCGCCAAGCAACGGCAGCGGCCCGATGGCGACGATGCCGAGAGCGGTCGCCAGTTCCGTCAGCAGCACGGTGCGCAGAACGCCGAGCCGCGCACCCAGCCAGCCGCAGGCCAGCTTGCCGACGGCGCCGCCGGCGAAGATCAGGGTGAGCGCCAGGCCGATGGTCGGCGTCGTCGCGTCCTTTGCGCGAAGCACGAAGGGCAGGAACGCGAGGAAGCCCATGCGTGTGCCACTGTCCAGCACGCCGATCGCCAGCAGCAGAGGAAATCCCTCGCGTTGCCGCGGTGTCGTCACCGTACCCGCGTGGCCGGCGACCAGCTCGCCGGCAGACCGCAACGAAGTCCGAGCATTCCGCGGCAGCAGGATCAGGATCGCGGCGGCAGCCGCCAGGCCCATCACGCCGATGATGCCGACCGAACTGCGCCAGGTAAGAATTGCCATGAGCCATGCGGTCGTAGCCGGTATCGCCATCTTTCCCAGATCGCCGGCGAAATTGTAGGTGCCGAGGGGCCCGCGGGATCCTTGCGCCTCGTATGCCGTCGCAACCAGCGACGAGCCAATCGGATGCTGTGTCGCGGCGCCCGCACCGCCGATCAGCAACACGACCACCAGCAGGAAGAAACCCGCACCGGTGAGACCGATCGTGATATAGGCGCCGCCGGCGAGCGCGGTTCCGATCGCCAGCACCAGCGGCCCGCCCCAACGAACCGCAAGCCAAGACGCCGGCACCTGCAATCCTGCCATGGCGCCGGCGAACAGCATCCGCAGGACACCGAGCGCCGCGAAGCTCAGACCAAACTCGGCCTGCCAGACCGGCAGCAGCACATAGATGAGATCGGTGAAGCCGTCGTGCAGCGCATGCACGCCACAGGCTACGGCCAGGATGCGTCGGCGATCATCTCGGGCCTGGCGTAGCGTGACGCCAATCGTTGCAGACGCTGCCATTTCCGTCCTCCTTGTCCGACACGCGATTCTGCGGTGCCCTAGGGCAGGAATGGAAGATGGAGAATGATCATATTTGTCTAGATGTCTATTCCAATGCCGCCCTTGATCAGGCGCCAATGCAGGACCACTGTGGCGGCACCGATGTCCGCCATCTCCCGAACCATTCCCCGCGCGGCGCTCGTCACCGGCGGTGCGCAGCGCATCGGCCGGACGATTGCGATCGCATTGGCACAGGCCGAGTTCGACGTCGCGGTGCATTGCAATGCCAGCCGCGAGGCCGGTGCGGTGACGTGCGGGGACATTCGCCGGCTCGGGCGTCGCGCCACGCTGCTACCGGCCGATCTGATGCAGGAGGAGCAGACCCAGGCGCTACTGCCGCAGGCCACCGCGGCGCTCGGCCCGATCGGCGTGCTGGTGAACAACGCGAGCCCGTTCGAACGTGACGAATGGCACGACGCCACCCGCGCCTCATGGGATGCGCACATCGAACCTGGCCTGCGAGCGCCCTTTGTGCTGATGCAGCACTTCGCCCGAGCCTTGCCGGCGGACGCCGAGGGCGTGGTGATCAACATGCTGGACCAGCGGGTGTGGTCCATCACGCCACATTTCGTCTCTTACACGGCGGCCAAGGCGGGTCTGTGGGCGCTCACCCAGTCGATGGCGCTGGCGCTCGCCCCACGCATCCGGGTGAACGGCATCGGCCCCGGCCCGGCTCTGGCGAATACCCGCCAGACACACGAACAGTTCGTGCGGCAGTCTGCCTCGGTGCCGCTGCATCACGGGACCAGCCCCGAGGAGATCGCCCAGGCCGTGCTCGCCATCCTTGCCCTGCCGGCAATGACGGGCCAGATGCTGGTACTCGACGGCGGCCAACACCTGCAATGGCAATCCGGACGCTACGGCCCTCCGCCCGAGGAGTAAGCAACCATGGAAACCCAGCCGATCGCCAGCGCCGCCCGGGCACTCCGCCACATGTTCCTGCGCGACATGGTGCTCAACGCCAGCATTGGCGTGCATCCGCACGAACATGGGGCGCCGCAGCGGGTTCGGATCAACGTCGATCTTGGCGTGGAGGACGATGGCGCCCTGCCATTGTCGCGCCAGCCGGTAGGGCGGGATGAACTCGTCCGCGTGGTGGATTACGAGAAGCTGGCCGACCGCGTGCGCGCCATCATCGCTGCCGGCCATGTCCGGCTGGCTGAGACGTTGGCCGAGCGCATCGCCGAAGTTTGTCTCCAGGACAGGCGTGTGCATCTGGCGCGCGTGCGGGTGGAAAAGCTTGATGTCTTCGTGGATGCAACTTCGGCTGGTGTGGAGATCGAGCGGCGGCAGAGCGACTTGTCCACTCCCTGATGATCGGCCCCAACAACTCGATGGGGAGACGGAATGTGTTAATTCCGTTGCAATATTCTGTGTAAGGCTGCGTGAAAATCAATGGGTTAGCTTCTGCCTAAATTTTTGGCAATCCTCGTGGACCCTAGCGATTTCAAGGCCTTCACGCGAATGCGAGTAAGTCCGCCCACAAACTTATCCACAGAATCGGTGGATCATCCGGCAGCGAGCGTGACCCCTGGCCGAATGCCGGCGATCCCGCCAATTATCATACGCTATGAGTGACCAACCCGTCAGTTCAGTCCCGTACGGCGCCGCGGCCATCGAGGCCGCGCTAGCCACCATGCCGTTCAACCCGGGCGTGTATCGCATGCTCGATGCGAAGGGCGAGGCACTCTATGTCGGCAAGGCGCGCAGCCTGAAGAAGCGCGTGGCCGCCTACATCCAGGTTGGCCGGCTGGATGAACGACTGCGGCGGATGGTGAACGAGACCGCCACGATGGAGGTGATCACCACCCACACCGAGGCCGAGGCGCTGCTGCTCGAGGCCAACCTCATCAAGCGCCTGAAGCCGCGCTTCAACATCGTGCTGCGCGACGACAAGTCCTACCCGTGGCTGATGCTGACCGAGGATCACCCGTTCCCGCAGATTGCCAAGCACCGCGGGGCACATGTGCGGAAGGGCAGCTACTGGGGGCCGTTCGCATCTGCCTGGGCGGTGAACCAGACGGTCACCGCCATGCAGCGGGTGTTCCTGCTGCGGTCTTGTGCCGACACGGTGTTCGCCAATCGCACGCGGCCGTGCCTGCTGTATCAGATCCGCAGATGCTCGGCGCCATGCGTGGGTCGGATCGACGAAGCCGGTTACGGCAGGCTGGTCGGCCAGGCGAAGGCGTTCCTTGCCGGGAAGTTGGCCACCGTGCAGCGCGAGCTTGCGGCCGAGATGGAACACGCCGCCGGCACGCTGGAATACGAACACGCCGCGGCGGTGCGCGACCGCATTCGCGCGCTGACTTTCGTCCAGGGCAACGACGTGGTGAACCCCGCCAGCCTGACCGATGCCGACGTCATCGCCGCCTGGCAGACAGCCGGCCAGACCTGCGTGCAGGTGTTCTTCGTCCGCGGCGGCCGCAACAATGGCAACCGCGCGTTCTTCCCGACACACGCCAAGGCTGACGAGGCCAGCCAGGTACTCGCTGCGTTCATCGCGCAGTTCTATGACGACAAGCCGCCGCCACCGTGCGTTCTGGTCAATCATGCGCTGCCCGAGCAGGGCCTGGTCGCCGAAGCGCTGAGCCTGAAGGCGGAGCGCAAGGTGGAGATCCATGTTCCACAGCGTGGCGAGAAGCGCGCGGTCGTGCAGCACGCGGAGATCAACGCGCGCGAGGCAATGGAGCGGAAGCTGGCGGAGAGCGCCGGTCAGGCGAAGCTGCTCGACGGTGTCGCGCAGTTGTTCGGGCTGCCGTCATCACCGGAGCGGATCGAGGTCTATGACAACTCGCACATCATGGGGACCAATCCCTACGGTGTGATGATCGTCGCCGGACCGGAAGGTTTTCGCAAGGCGGCGTATCGCAAGTTCGCCATCCGCGGCCCGATAACCCCGGGCGATGATTTCGCGATGATGCGTGAGGTGCTGCAGCGCCGCTTCACTCGTGCGCTCAAGGAGCAGGAGGAGGGAGCGCCGCCGACCGAATGGCCGGACGTGGTATTGATTGACGGCGGCGTCGGCCAGCTATCGGCGGCACGTGAGGTCCTGAACGATCTCGGCGTGCAGGACGTGAAACTGGTGGCGATCGCCAAGGGTCCCGATCGCGATGCGGGACGCGAGTGGTTCCACACCGACGGAATGGCGCCATTCCAACTGCCACCGCGCGATCCTGTGCTGTACTTCCTTCAGCGACTGCGCGACGAGGCGCATCGCTTCGCGATCAGCACGCATCGCGCGGGGCGCTCGAAGAACATTCGGCGGAGCGAGCTCGACGAAGTTCCCGGCATCGGCACTGCGCGCAAGCGAGCGCTGCTCAACCACTTCGGTTCGGCGCGCGGCGTGAAGATGGCGGGGCTTGCGGATCTGGAGGCCGCGCCGGGAATCAGCCACGAAACCGCTCGGCGCGTGTACGCGCATTTCCATCCAGGCGTGCGAATGGAGAATGCATCGTAATCCGATCGGCGACGTAGCGCTGCGTGCTGTGCTGAGATCAGCATGTTCACGGATCGGTTCGCTGGGGTGTGCCGGCAGTATCGCGAGCGGGTGGTATCAGCGCACGCCCCGTCTTCACGCCGCCTGCTGCATTGCAGGTGCAGCCATTCCCCACCAAGTCAGGCCGTTCCAACGGGCAAACAGTTGTCCCAGCGTAGCAGCGAGGCACGGGAGATCGAGATCCTGGCATAAGGCCCATCACAGGAGGCGGCGCCCACTGCAACGCCGGCTGCCTTTGGAAGACCGGCGGTTGTTGGTTTGGCAGACGTACCTGCGGCACGATCACCACGACGGGGTTGCGCGGGTCGGCATATGCAAAGCAAGGAGGCCAGACCACCATCGCTGCGGCAACAAACCTGCAGAGGCGGACGCTGGGGTGGCAATATGCGGCCCGCCGTCGATGATAACACGCGTTCATCTCAACCGCCGCGCTCCAGGTATCCGGTTGCGCAGCAGATCAATTCCGACCAACACCGCAGGAATGGCGCAGACCGCCCAGCCGGCCGCATAACCTCCTGTCACACGCAGCAGCAATGCAAATACCGACGGACATAGAAACGCGCCCATCTGGCCGAACGACAGAACGCCTCCAGTGACAGCCCCTGCGCGGCCGACTGGTGCGAGGCGCGCGGATTCCGACAGCAGAATGCCGTGCCACGACATCGCTGTGGCGCTCAAAACGCCGGTTACCACGCCTATGGCGAGAGTGGGCCACGCTGCGGTGAACGCGCCAGTCAGCACGACGCTCGCCGCCATTCCAAACGCCAGCCAGGACATCACTAATCGTGGGGCTACATAGAAACTGCCGACCCAGCCCCACAGGATACGGCACGGGATTGCTATGGCGATGACCGTGGAAAACAAAGCCCCTGCCGCCACGAGGTCGTAGCCGAGTGCAGTGAGGTAGGTTACGAAGTAGGCGATGAAGACCGCCTGAAGCCCGTTGAATGCGAAGCAGGCGAAGGATAGCGCACGCAACTCCCGCACAGCCAGAACGCCCGTGATCGTTGTCTTGAAGTCTGACAAGTGGATCGCATGAGTTGGCAGCGGCTCGGTATCGAGGCGCCCATGCAGCGGTTGCAACAGCAACGCGAAGAACCCGCAGGCTCCCGCGCTGACCAGCATCGTTCCGCGCCAACCCAGAGATTGGGCCAGGGCAGGGCCAAGCCAGCCGCCGAGCAGGATGCCTGCCGGGATCGCCGTCTGCGTGATCGAGAATGCGAATGGCGCGTATCGCCTGATCGCCCACCTGCCGAGCAACTGCGAACTGGCGGGAGTGGCGACGGCGGCAATGCTGTTGCCGACCAGTGCCGACAAGACGAAGCCCGCCGCGCCTCCAATGATCGCGACGGCCATGCCGCCACCGGTCGAGAGCAGTGCGATCTGGCTCATACGAATAGCGCCGTGGCGGATAATGAACCCGCCCGATCCGAGTTGGCCGATCAATGCGGCGATGGCTGTCAGACCGAAATAAACTCCGACCCACGATGGGTCAGCGTGCAGTTCGAGAATGATCAGCGGAGCGAGCACGGCAGGCAGCACTCTACCAACCGAGCCGCAGGTCTGTTGCAGAAACATCGCCACAACGGCGATCAGCATCTGGTTCAAATGGCGCGTTTCCTTTGGGCTGATCTCTTCCAACCCAAAGGACTCTCGGCGTCAACGGCAGCGGCGGTGGCGGCGTCTTTGTGAAACGACGCGAGGCCGGCATCATGCCATGCCAGCCTGGTCGGGCTCGCCCCTGCCAACGAACAGATTGTCGGATACGTAAGGGACCATGACGGTAATACATTTCATCACCCACCCCGAGGTCAGTATCGACGCGGCCGTGCCGGTGCCTGATTGGCCGCTCTCGCCGGTCGGCATTCGTCGTATGCAGGTGGCAATGACGCGACCGTGGCTCGCAGGTGTTCGCTCGGTGTTTTGCAGCGCAGAAAGAAAGGCCAAGGATGCGGCTGGTATCGTGGCAAATCACTGTGGATTGCACCCCATTGTCGTCGAGGGCCTGGGCGAGAACGACCGTTCGGCGACTGGCTATCTACCAAAAAGCGAATTCGAGGCTGTGGCCGACGAATTCTTCGCGCGACCTGACGACAGCATACGAGGATGGGAGCGTGCCAAGGACGCGCAGCGCAGGATCGTCAATGCCGTCGAGCACGTCATTTCAATGTCGGTGGCCGACGGCGATGTCGCCATTGTTTCCCATGGCGGGGTCGGAACCCTATTTCTCTGCCACCTCAAAGGCGTTCCGATCAGTCGGAGCGAAGATCAGCCCGGCGAAGGTGGCGGCAACTTCTATTCGTTTGATGCCGCGGGCCGTCATCTCATCTTTGAGTGGCGGCGCATCGAGACGTAACGAGAGCATGTCTCATGGTGGCGAGTTGCCGGCTTCAGCTTCCGCCCCGCCGCCTCACGCCGACAGCGGCGCGCCAGTGTGGCTGCGGCGGTATTGCTGCGCATGTGACCCCAGACGCATTGCCTGATCCGGCGGCCTCTGGGAAAAGGATGGGTCCATCATCTCCAGCATCAGCGGCACCCAGCGCGGGAACTCCTGCGGCTTCCCGCTCCGCCTGCCGCCCCAGTGCCGCGCAGTCTCGTATTGCACTCCCGTCATCGCGGCGAACCCGCGCACAGACAGTCCGAGGATGCCAAGGCGCGTACGAAAAGCGGGCGCGTTCATCGCGATCTAATGCTGGGAGGCGAACTCGTTTTCCAGTTTCTCCGCCTGGTGATCGTAGTCCAGAGCAACGTCGAGCAGGCGGCCGCGAAAATCGTCATCGAGTACCTGGCCGGCGAGGTGGCGAAGCCCCGACGCTTGATTTCTGAAGGTCGCGCCGATGGTTTCGACATTCAATTCAAGGTAGTCCGTCATGACAAATCTCCCAAAGGGAACCGGCAAATGTCTGTGAGACAGAGCCTCCACGAGAATGGAAACGGTTAAGTTCATCGCGTCCTGAGATGGACGCTTGACGCGGCTGCGCGCAGCGACCTGTTCGCGCGAGTTCGGCATTTGCATCGCCCCACCCAGGACCTTTGGAAAGCAAATTCCTTCGGTTGCTGGTTTTTTGACCTGGCGCGGCACGGGACGGCCCAGAATCGAAACCCGGCCAGTCCAAGAACTGTTAATACAAAGCCGGTTCGATTGCTATGGCAAAATAACGATGGAATGACGCAAGCGCTCTTATCGCTGGCAAAAAAACCTTGCTTGATCATATCGTTCCTGAAGTCAAAGAAGAACTCGGCTCCCTGATAGCAGTCGGTTCACCATCGGAACGCATGGATTCCGTTGCGAGTTCCAAAGTAAAGGGCACACGAATTCGTGAAAGGCCACGCGGGTCCAGTGATTGCTCTCAGCACATCGCCAGGCAGACTGCGACGTGAGCCAATGACCGTCTACTTCACCAGCGATCACCACTTCGGCCATTCCGCGGCGAGGACATTCTACCGTCGGCCATTCTCGTCACTCGCCGAGATGGACCAGGAAATGATAGGTCGGTGGAATGCAGTGATCGGCCCTGGGGATGAGGTTTGGCACCTGGGGGACTTCGCTGTGCGCCAGTCGGCGGAGCGGGTGGCCCATCTATTGGCGACGCTGCATGGCAGGAAGCATCTCGTCGTCGGCAACAATGACGACGCAGCGGTGACCGGTTGCATTGGCTGGAGAAGCGTTCAGCCGTATGCGGAACTGATCATCGATGAAAAGCAGCTCGTGCTCTGCCATTACCCGTTCAGGACCTGGCGAGACATGGGGAGGGGATCGGTCAACCTGCACGGCCACAGTCACGCAAGACTGAAGGCATTGCCGCGACAGTTCGATGTCGGTGTGGACGGCCGGGATTTCCGGCCAGTTCGGCTGGCCGACCTTATCGTGAATGCGAAGGCCCGTCGTGCCTGAGCCAGCGGCAGGCGGGATGCCCGGCTCTCCTCCCAACTCGATGACAGAAGCACCCACAATTCCCCTCCCGCTGCGCCGGCCAAGCGGCTAGGGTGCGTTCGCGATGCTGACCGACCTGCCGAATCTGCTGACGCTCTCGCGCATCGCGGCAATTCCGCTGTTGGTGGCGCTGGTGGCGCTGCGCCAGCCGGCGGCCGACCTTGCCGCGTGCGCGCTGTTCAGCAGCGCTGCCATCACCGACTACTTCGACGGCCGCCTCGCACGCTCGCGGCGGCAGCAATCCGATCTGGGCCGCATGCTCGACCCGATCGCGGACAAGCTCCTGGTCGGCGCCGCGCTCATGATGCTGGTTGGCCAGGGACGCATGTCTACATGGGGCCTGTACCCCGCCATCGTCATCATGCTGCGCGAGATCCTGGTCAGCGGATTGCGCGAGTATCTTGCCGCGATCCTCATCGGCCTGCCGGTCACGCCGCTCGCCAAGTGGAAAACCGGGTTCCAGATGGGTGCTCTCGGCACTCTGCTTGCCGGCGACACCACCGCGCACTGGCTGCACCTGTCGTTCATCCCGGTCACCACGATCGGTGAGGCCATGCTGTGGGTCGCCGCGGCGCTGACCTTGTGGACCGGCTGGGACTATCTGACGGCGGGCGTGCGCCACGCATCGGGCGCGCCCACCGGTTTGACCAAGCGCCAAACACCCTGATCGTGCGCGTTCTCGGCATTGTCGGCTGGTCCGGCAGCGGCAAGACCACGCTGCTGACCAAGCTGATCCCGCTGCTTCGCGCGCAGGGGCTGACGGTGTCTACCGTTAAGCACACGCATCACGGCTTTGACATGGATCGGCCCGGCAAGGACACCTACCGCCACCGCGAGGCCGGCGCGCACGAGGTGTTGGTTGCGGCCGGCACCCGCTGGGCACTGCTGCACGAAGTGGTGGGACGGGAGCCGGAGCTGCCTGAGCTGCTGGCACGGATGCAGCCCGTCGATCTGGTGCTGGTAGAGGGCTACAAGACCCACAGGTTTCCCAAGCTCGAGGTCCACCGCACCGCGTTGGGTAAGCCGCCGATCTGGCCCGATCAGCCCGACATTGTGGCGATTGCCGCCGACGCGCCTATCAGCGCAGACCGCTTTGTCCTCCCGCTGAACGACCCTGCCGCGATCGTTGCCTGGATTGTCGCGTCTTGAGCTGGCGCCCGCTCGATACAACTATGGCGTGCGGCGTGGACTTCCGATCCACCCGATCGTCGTCAGGACGGCCGTTGGTATCGATCGCTGCGAGCAGCCAAGCCGGGTAGGACCCTCACGAAGTTCTTGAGCGCAGCGCACGACCGGGGCACATTCCGCAGCGGCTGGCCCGTCCGGCCCGTCAATTCGACGATCCGTCCCGGTGGGAGCCTGGTTCATGCGGCGCATCGCCCTTCCCTGCCTGTGCCTGGCGCTGTCCGCTTGCGGTTACAGTACCTGGTCAAACCTGCCGTTCTCATCCGGCACAAACCCGCACTTCCCGGCCGGTGACAGCGAGAACATGCGCCGCGTGATCGGCGCGCGGGTGGAGACGCCGGTGCTCACGCCGGAACCTGGCGACATCTGGCCCGGACCACTGCCCCCGGAACCGACGCTCCAGGAGCTCGAGCAGCAGGGACAGCAGAGCGGTCCTGAGCGGCCTGTACCAGGCTCGCCGCAGTTTCAGGCGGCACCGCCGCCGAATCTGCCGCCACTACCCGCGCCTGGCAGTTCCACACCGCCGCGCTCGAACCAGCCGGGTGTCGCCAGGCTACCGGCCCCAACCGCCCCACCGCCGGTCAATCTAGCGCCGCCCGCTCCCAATCCGGCCGGGCAGGTCACGCCAACGCAACAGGGCCCGGCAGTCACCTCGGGAGGCACCAGCGGCTATCAGACTATCCAGACGCCGGGCGGCGGTTCGGCAATCGTCGTGCCCAATGGCAATGGCACCAGCACGATCATACATTCGGACGGCAAGATTGAGACTGTCCCCTCACCACGCTGAGTTGCCATGGCCGATATCGACGCCCCGCTGACCATTCTGTATTTCGCCTGGCTGCGCGAGCGGACCGGCACTTCGGAGGAAAGCGTAACGCTGCCTGCCGAAGTGCGCACTGTCGGCGATCTTATCGCGTGGCTGGCGGAGCGCAGCCCGGGCCACGCCAGCGCCTTCGCCAACCGCCGCACGGTGCGTTGCGCCGTGAACCAGGATTTCGCCGACCCCTCGGCGCGCGTCGGTCCTGGCGACGAGGTGGCTTTCTTCCCGCCGGTGACAGGAGGCTGACGGCATGGCCCGGATCAGCGTGCAGACCGCGGATTTCGACATCGGCGCGGAATTCAGCGCGTTGACCGCCGGTCGCAGCGATATCGGTGGCATTGGCTGCTTCGTCGGCACAGTGCGCAGCAACGCGCAGGATCGTGTCGCGGCGATGACGCTGGAGCATTATCCGGCAATGACCATGCGGGCCATCACAGCTATCACCGAGGAAGCCGAACGACGCTGGAATCTGCTTGGCTGCACGGTGATCCACCGCGTTGGCCGACTGACGGCGGGCGAGAATATCGTGTTGGTGCTGGCCGCCGCGACTCACCGCCAGCCGGCGTTGGATGCCACAGCCTTCCTGATCGACTGGCTGAAGACGAAGGCGCCCTTCTGGAAGAAGGAAGAGCTCGCGGACGGTGCGTCCAATTGGGTCGAGGCGCGTGCCGCGGACGATGCCGCTGCGGCGCGGTGGTAGCGCTACTACGCCCCTCGTGCGGTTCGCCCCACTGGCCTTCCGGAGGCATCGACCATGCGCCACGTAAACCCGCGCGGCGCGGCAGGCAGGACCTCGCCCTGCGCCATAGTGACGCGAACGCCAGTAGGCGTGCCCAGCACATTCCGCTCCTCATAGGTGCCGGCGGACGGCGCCCGCATCCCTGGCGTATATTCACGCGCAGTCACGGAGTTGCCCCCCCCTCTTCCACGTAGCCGTAGCGAAACGCGCGGCTCCTCCAGCGGTTCAGTCCGCAAGGATATCGACAAGGACCGGTGTCACCGCCTTGCGAATGTCGCCGATCGCTACGTTCGCCACGCCATGCGCCCGGCAATGCGACAACAGCACCGTGGCCAGTTCCTCGACGGCGAATTCGACCCGCTCCAGTGCCAGTTCCTGGCGATGGTTGGGCTCGACGTTCTCGGTTGGCCGATAGTTCCGTGACGTCCCGGTTTTTGTCATGCGAGGATCATCGCATGGCGTGGTTACAGTCCGGTGTATGAACCGCTGCTCACACCGGCAGGGTCACCGTCGCCTTCACCCCGCTCATTGGCCGGTTGGACAGCGCCACATCGCCGCCATGCGCCCGCATAATGTTACGGGCGATCGGCAGGCCGAGCCCCACGCCGCCGGTTTCCCGGTTGCGCGATGGTTCGCCGCGGTGGAATGGCTCGAACACGCGCTCCAGTTCACCCGGCGGAATGCCAGGGCCATCATCCTCGACCTCGATCACCACCATGCGGCCCGCCGGGGGATTGAGCGTGATCCGAGCGGAACCGCCATAGCTCACCGCGTTGGACACCAGATTGGCGAATGCCCGCTTCAGTGCCAGCGGCCGGCCCTGTACCGTCAGATGCGGCGGGCCCTCATAGGCGAGCCTGGTCGCGGCATCCGGTCGGGTGTCGCCGGTCTCGTCGAGAACGGTGCGCAGCAGCTCCGCCAAATCCAGCGATGCCACCGGCTCGGTGGTCCGCGCGTCGCGGCCGAACGCCAGGGTCGCGGACACCATCGCCTCCAGCTCCTCGAGATCGGCCAGCATCTTGCCGCGCTGTTCATCGTCCTCGACGAATTCGGCGCGCAGCTTCAGGCGGGTGATCGGCGTGCGCAGGTCGTGGCCGATTGCGGTCAGCAGCTCGGTGCGATCCTGCACGAAGCGACGGATGCGCGCCGCCATCGTGTTGAACGCTGCGGCGGCGGTGGCCACTTCCGATGGGCCGCCTTCCGGCAACGGTGCCGCATTCACATCGCGGCCCAGCGCCTCAGCCGCCGCGGCGAGCGTGCGCACCGGCGCGGTGAGCCGTCGCACCGCCCACACGGTCAATCCGGCGGCAGTGACGGTCATCAGCAGGAAGGCGGCGAGGAATCTCGGCGAGTGCCAGGGCCGCAGCGGCTCCACCGGCACCGTCAGGTTCAGCCAGTCGCCATCCGGTATCCGCATCGCGATGTTGAGCCGATGTCGATTATGATCCGCCAGAATGCGGAGCCCGCGCCAGTGAGGCACGCCCATCAGCGGCACCAGGTTCAGGTTGATTCGCAGCAGCCGCTGTCCGAACGGCGATTCGTCCGGCAGCTCCAAGGTTGGTGGATCCCGCGCGAGTTCGGCGGTGACGCCCGGGGTGTGCCGCAGCTCGTCGAGCACCGCCTCACGGCGCTCCGGGGCAGTCATCATCACGGTGCGATAGGTGCTGATCACCCGCACGGCGATTTCGCGCGTCTGGGCCAGCCGCAGGGCATCAACGCGGTCGAGCGCGTGAATGGTCAGGCCGGCGATCTGCACCACGACCAGGCCGGCGATAAGAACGAATGCCGTGCGCGCGGCGAGGCTGCGCGGCCAGAGGCGCAGCCTCACGCGCGCTCGACCGTCGCCGCCAGAACGTAGCCCCCACCGCGGACTGTCTTGATCAGTTGGGCGTTGCGGCCGTCATCCTCCAGCTTGCGTCGCAAGCGGCTGATCGCGACGTCGATCGCCCGGTCGAACGGGCCCGCCTGGCGGCCACGCAGGAGGTCGAGAAGCATGTCCCGCGTTAGCACGCGGTTGGCGCGCTCGACCAGCGCAACCAGCAGGTCGTACTCGCCACCCGTGAGGGCGACCTCGGCACCGTCGGGGTTGAGCAGCCGCCGCCGCGCCGGCACCAACGTCCACCCGGCAAAGCGCATGTTACGCGAGGACGTTTCGACGCGCCGCTCCCTGGCATCGCCGGCGCGACGCAGCACGGCGCGGATGCGCGCCAGCAGTTCGCGCGGATTGAACGGCTTCGGCACGTAGTCGTCAGCGCCAAGTTCGAGGCCGATGATGCGGTCGGTCTCCTCGCCCATTGCAGTCAGCATGACGATAGGCACCTCGGACTGGCTGCGGAGCCAGCGCGCAAAGTCCAGGCCCCCCTCGCCCGGCAGCATCAGATCGAGCACCACCAGTTGGTAGTGGCCGTTGGCGAAGGCGCGGCGGGCCTCCCTGGCGTCCCGCACCGCGGTGACGCGCATCTGGTGCTTCTCCTCCAGGAAGCGGGCGAGCAGGTCGCGGATCTCGCGATCATCGTCCACCACCATGATGTGCGGCGCTGGTTCCATGACTGTGTAACATACGGCGGTTCACGCCCTTTAGGCAGGGCCGTTTGCATTCCGTCGCAATTCGTCGCGTTGGCGACACACGGCTGCAACGCGAACGCGCCAGATTGTATCCCACCGCGAGACGCGGACCATTATCCGGGAGAGTATTGTGCGAAAGACCATTCTGACGACGCTTGCCGTCCTGGCCATTGGCGGCGCCGCCACGGGAATCCTGATGGCCAACGCGCAGCCGGCGCCTCCGCCACCTGGGCAGGACGCGCCGGCCGGCCGGCCACACTGGATGGGCTGGATGCAGCGCGGCCATGAGGGGCAGCATGGCGGCGGCATGCAGCGGCTGCGCACGTTCGCGTTGGTCTACCGGCAGGAGGATCGCAACCTCACGCCACCGGACGTGCAGAAGATCGCCGAGGGGTTCTTGTTGTGGAACGGCAATCACACCTGGAAGGTGGTCGAGGTCGCACCGACCGCAGATGGCGCGATCGGCTTCGCACTCGCCACCCAGGAAGGCTCGGTCATCGCCCGCTTCACCATGGACCCGCACACGGGCCGGGTGACCCGCACCGGCTGATTGCATGATACGGCGGGCGTGAACCTCCCCATCTGCCCGCCGCTGCCCGCGCTGCGCTCGATCGCCTGATTGCCAGCGACCCCGAACTGGCAGGCGTCGATGCGCGCGCGGGCCTTTTCCCTGGCAGACCCGAGCGCCCGGCGCGCGCTGAAGGCGAGGCCTGCTGCAGTATCACTCGCTGGACGGTTTCCGCCGGCTTGATCGCACGACCGTTTTTGCTGATCGTGCCGTCGGCTCTCGCTGACCGCCCTTTCGCCGACCATGTAATGGCGCCGGCAAGCGAAGTGCGCCTGGGTCCTGGAGGAAACGCATGACACGTCTGGCTGGCAAGCTCCTGGCGACAGCAGCCTTGCTGTTTGGCGCAACTCAAGTCAGTGCACAGCCTCTGGAGTACATCGGAAAGCCCGTGCGCGGCGTTCCAGTTTCACAGGCCGTAAAGGCAGGGAATTTTGTATTTGTGTCAGGCACACCGGCCTTCGATGGCAACGGGAAACTCGCAGTCGGCGATTTCCCAGCTCAGATGAAGCAGGTCATGGAGAATATCACCGCTGTGCTCAAGGCTTCCGGCACCGGTTGGGATCGAGTGGTGAAGACGAATGTCTTGCTGACACGGTCCACCGACTTCGCAGAGATGAACCGTATCTACTCCACGTATTTTCCAGACGACAAGTTTCCAGCCCGTACCACCGTTGTTGTCGCCGGACTACCAAGTCCTGATTTTCTTTTGGAGATCGAGTGCGAGGCGCTCGTCAAATAGGACATCTGCCGGTCGAACTCACCGGTCTCACCCAGACCTACTCGAACAACGCGATCTCATCTCAGCATGGCCACTGCGGCATCGGACCCACGCAGGATTTCCACCAGCCTGATGCGACTGACACGCGCCACCGGGTCTTCATCTGGTTTCGGACCCAATGCCTCTGCGGCGCGGCGCAATTGCTGATCGTATTGCTCGGCGCTGCCGATTTGCCGCGCGGCCCCCTCGAACCGGCGCAGGCCACGCGCGGCTGCCTCCAATCCCTCGATCGTATCATCTCCGGCCGCAGCGATCCCGGTTGACGGGGCGACCAGTTGCGTCTCGATCTCCATCGCAAAGCGCTCACGGCAAGCCATGTCCACTTCACGGCGAACCTGCTCGACACGATTTCGCCGTCGTGGTCGCTGCGCTGAGCATTGCATGATATCGCCGAGCATGATGGCGACCTGACGGGCTTCGACGGCGGCAGTCGTCAAATCCGCGCTGGGCAGTGGCGATTGCTCAATTTGGGTGAGCACATAATCGACAGCGCCGTCGACGGTCGCGCTGACTGCCGGGTCGTCATGCCGTCTTGCGAAATCGTCGACTACCTGGATCAGTAGTTCGGAACGCGGCAACCACCCCAATGCCAGCGCAATCATCATTGCAAGCGCCTGGGCGCCGGCAGGCGCCACTGCTTTCAGGAGGGCAAGCAATTCCTCGGGCTCGGCGGCGCCCCCTGCCAGCGCCCTGGCGACAACGCGCAATAGGGGAACTGCCTGGGCAAGCATGCTGGATACGGCGCTGGCCAGCGCCGCGTGATCGCGCTCGCGCAGACCGGTTTTTGCCGTCCAGTTGGCCGGCATAGGCGCGGCTGCAAGAATTTTCGCGGCGACCGGCCAGAGTTCGCTGCCGACTTCGACCAGTTCACCAATGCCGTCACTCGACGAATGCTTGGCAGCCACGGCGTCGATGGCGGCCACCGTTGCGCCGAGGCCTTCTTTCACCTGACCTGCCAGCGGCGGGATCGCGGTGCGCGGGACACACGGTGCGGCAGTGCTCCAATTGGCCGCGTCAACGATCAACGGATTGAGCGGCGTGAACAGCAGTCGTGTCAGGCTGAGCTTGCGCCTTGGTCGCAACTCGGCGATGCGCCTGCGTAGCGGTGCAATGAGCTTGTCGGCATCACCACGCTCGGCGAGATCGTCGATGATCGTCAGGACACGATGGATCTGATCGTCCTGCGCGACGGCGAGATCACGATGCAGGGTGCGCAGGTTCGGTCCGGTCAGCGAGGTCGACGGCCCGTTGTCGGTCAACTCAGCCTCCTGCCAACGCTGCAATTCACAGAGTCTTCTCCAAGAGAGCTTCGTAGCGCGACACGAGGTCGGACACAGTCACCCCCGTTCGCCAATCCTCGAGTTGTTGCACCACCTTGCTGCGGTAGCGTGGCAGGTCGACAGCGTTGCCCAGGCGGTAGCTCAGCCAATGGTCAGCCTCACGCGGAACCACCGGCACCAACGCGGCCATCTCAACCAGGGTCTCCGCCGTGTCTGGTACGGTATCCCACAGGGCGCTTATGCGGTCCCAGCCATCGAGCAGCCAATCCGGCCTCGCCAGCAACTGCGCGATCTCACCTGGGTCTTTGGCCCAATTTCTCAGGAGAGCCGCGATATTGCTGGCCGTGGCCTGCGCGTCGGCGAGCGTCGACTTTGCCAGCATGATGGTCAGGTCCGCGGCATTGGCGACGAGGATCGCCTCGTTCGCGTTCTCATCCGGATTGCTGTCGGCGTATTTGATGACCTCGCGGCGCACGCGGACCAGTCTGCCGATTTCCCGCGCCACCCTGGCAGGTTGTCTGACGCCAACTCCCCGGAACAACGCAGCAAGCTGTTCGAGGGCCGTTGCTATAGCATCGACCGTGCAGCCAAGCTTCGGTGCAATGCGCGCCACTGCGCGCTTGCCGCGCTGTTCCAATTCGAGCGGGCGGGCCTGCTCGGGAGGGATTGGACACTCGCCCTTGCGCTCAGTCTGACGCACCAATTCAAGCAGCAGGTCGAAATTTGCCTGCAAGCGCTCGAGGTCATCGCCTTCTTGCGCTTTTTTCGCTGCGGTCACGGCGCCGCGACCGGCCAGTCCTTCAGCAGCGACTTCGCGAGCCGTGTTGCGGATCGTTTCGGGCGTCACGCCGCGCAGCTTGACGACCGCTTCAATGAGCCGTCGATCGTTCAGAGTGAGGCTGTACAGGCTGGATATATGATCCCATGAGACGATATAGACGCCTCGGCCCCCCGACGGATTTTGCACGACCAGTTCCAGAGGTTTGCGCTCACCCGGCCGCGCACGCGCACCGTTCAATTGTGGCGTGGTGAACGGGACTGCCACCCCACGCTCGAGAAACGTGGTTGGCAGGAAGGCATCGACCGGCTGGACGTCCGGGCGGGAGACAGGTTGGGCAGTCGCGCTCACTGTGGGTATTCGCTGATTGCCTGCGTATCATGCCACCAGGTCTGTCAACATATCCTTTCTGTGCGCATTGGATGCGGCGGGAGGTGAGCTGTCACGTGATGCATGCGCTGCCAGGGCCGGCAGCGATCAGGCCAAGACGCCGGTTTCCGCCCGCCACTGCTGTAGCCACCGCCGAAGCCGAAGTCCGCCATCCTTCGGCGGTGCGTCGACCGCATGCCATGCAAGGTATGCGCCGCCGTCCGCACCCAGCAGCAGCACGCCATCCATTGCCTTGGAGCGCCGCAGCGCCTCAAGCGCCTGCTGCGGCGTCTGCACGATCGGCCCGGCGACATTGAGCGAGGTGTTCACCGACACCTCGACGCCTGCGCGCCTGCCCATCGCCTTCAGGTAGGCGTGGGTGAACGGATCGGTGTCCTCGCGCACGATCTGAATGCGGCTGGTATTGTCGCGATGGACCACCGCGGGGATATGGCGGATCGCGTCCGCGCGCGGCCGCACGGTCAGCACCATGTAGTTGTAGGCATTGTAGTCGTCGTCCGCGGCGCCGTCCTGCAATTCGAACCAGCGATGCGCGGCCTCCAGCGTGAGCATCGGCGCCAGCGGACGGAACGGCTCGCGGAACTTCACCAGCCGGTTGATGGTTTCCAGCGTTCGCGGATTACAGGGATTGGCGAGGATCGAACGATGGCCGAGCGCGCGTGGCCCGGTCTCTGCAGGGCCCTGGAACAGGCCCAGGACGCCATCCTGCGCGATGCACCAGGCGAGCAGGTCCGCGATGTGACCGCGATCGCCGCTCAGACGTTCCCAGCCGATTTCGTCGGTGGTGCGCAGGGCAGCCTCGATCGCGCCATTGCCAGGCGCCATGCCGCAGTGGAATGCGTGACGCAGCTTCTCACCGAGCGGCGCGCCATTCGACAGCGCGAAGTGATACGCGGCACCGACCGGTACGCCGGCGTCGCTCGGCACTGGCGGCACCCAGATGTGCAGGTCCGGGTGGTGATCCAGCAGCCGCATGTTGGCGATCGCATTGAGCGCGGTGCCGCCGGTCAGCACCAGTCGCCTGCTCCCGGTCGCGCGGAGCAAATGGCCGACGATGTGGAACAGCGCATCCTCGAATACGAGCTGCGTCGCCGCGGCCTTGTCGAAGCGGGCCTGGGAATCGACCTCGGCCGATGCGACATCGACGCGCATCACCGCATCAGGATTCCACATCGCGTCGAGCGGAATGGGCGGGCCAATGATGTCGTGCAGCGCCTTGGTGTAGGGACGCGCCTGAAGGCTGCGCGGCCAGTTCGCCAGAGCACGGTTGAGCCGCACCGTGCCGTCGGCCGCGAAGTGGAACAGCTCGCGAAGCTGCCGGTAGTAGGGATTGGTGAGTTGTTCGCCATCGCCCCAGGCGGCGGAGCCCATGAAGCGGCCCTCGCTGCTGAGGATCGTCCAGCCGCCCTGAGTCGAGCTGATCATGCTGTAGAAGCCGCCCAGCGAATTGAAGATGTCGCGATTGCGATGGATCAGCGTGACGGTGTCGCGTTGCGCCAGGTAGAGCGAGATCGCGCCATCGTCGCCGATGCCGTCCAGCACGCTGATCATCACCGGCTCTTCGCTGTTGGCAAACGGCGACACAGCATAGGAGAAATATGCGTGGTTGTCGTGGTGCCGCATGCCGATGATCGGCATGGCTCGCCGCAGCCCCAGTTGGCGCCCGAGCCGCTGCGGAGAGCGGAACGCGCGGGCGATGTGGCTCGCGTTCATCGGCGCGAAGTTCTGCGGCCGCAGGAAGACGCGGCTTGCCGGAAGTTCCTCTGCGATACTCCGAACCAAGGTGGCGGCGAGCGTGACGTAGTCCCAGCTTGCGACGAACGCATGGATCTGCGCCGGCTCGATGCCAACGCTGTCCAGCATGGCCAGCGCGGCGTGCAGGCTCTGTTCGGGCCAGGTGGTGCAGTGGCGGACGCCGGTGTAACGCTCCTCCTCGTTGTTGCAGATCAGACGGAGGCCGTCGGCCCGCGAGGCCTCGACCAGGGCGACGCCGCTGTTGTGTCCAGCGGGTCCGATCCCGGCCAGATAAACACGCTCACCACGTCGCAACTTCTCAGCGAAGGACGTACCGCGTTCGCGCGAATAGGCACTATCTGGCGTGTGGAACCCATAACGCGCGGCATATGCGCGAAGCAGCGGACGGCTGATGCGCTCCGCCAGTGCGCCGAGTAAAGGGTGCGTCGGACCATGGTGTGCATAGCTGGTGGGCATGGCTTCAGCTTGCCTTGCCTCGCGATTCCGCTCCAGAGGGCGTCGCAGAGCCGAGGCCGACGCGCCACTGGCGACAGTGTCATGACGGCTCGGTGCGGGTGCCTTAAGCACTTGGTGAGGAATTGCGGCGCTAGCTTGGCAACAACTCAGGCAATCAGGGTATCGCGATGCTTCGCGCCGAGATCGATCTGGAACACAATCGGCTGATCCTGCATTGGATCGACTTGCTCAATGTCTCCGACGTCGAACGGCTACAGGCGGAGGTGACATCGCTGCTGCCGAAGCTGCGGCCGGGCTTCGATTGCATCAGCGATACCACCGACATGCGGCCCGTTTCGCGGCATTTGGCAGAGCACATCGAGCAACTCCAGGCATTCCTGCACAAGGCGGGGATGCGATGGGTGGTGCGCATCGTGGGCAAAGGCGATGGAGCGCAGCGTGCCGCAACCCAGATGGACCGCACGGCCGAGGCGGCCGGGTATGCGACCATCCACGTGGCTTCCCACGCGGAAGCGCTGGTCGTGTTGAGCCAGCCTCAGCCGGAGACGATGTCCGACGCCCGGTAGCCTTGCGCGAACAGCAGCACGCGCAGATCGGTGTGGTCCACCCGCGCGCCAGCGGCCGCCGCAACGATCGGCTTGGCGCGGAACGCAACGCCCAGGCCGGCGGCTCGCAGCATGTCGAGGTCATTGGCGCCATCGCCGACCACCAGCGTCGCGGACAGAGGCAGTCCGCGTTCGGCGGCAAGCTGGATCAGCGTGGCGAGCTTGGTGTCGCGATCGAGGATTGGTTCGGCAACGCGCCCGGTCAGCACCGAGCCGTCATCCATCAGCACATTGGATCGATGCTGATCGAATCCGCACAGCGCCGCGACCCTGCTGGTGAAGAAGGAGAAACCGCCGGACACGAGCACGGCAAAGGCGCCATGCGCACGCATCGTCGCTACCAGTTCGCGGGCACCCGGCGTCAGTCGAATGCGCTGCCATGTCTGCTCGAGCGCGGCGACCGGAAGCCCCTTCAGCATGCCCACCCGCTCGCGCAGCGCCGCCTTGAAGTCGAGTTCGCCGTTCATCGCGCGGGCGGTTATCTCGGCGATGCGCGGTTTCAGGCCAGCGAAGTCGGCAAGTTCGTCGAGTGTCTCGCCGGTCACGATGGTGCTGTCCATGTCGGCGACCAGCAACGCTTTGCGCCTGCCCTCGGAGGGTGTCGCTATGGCGTCGATCGCGGCGCTGCCGAGAGCCGCGCGCACCACCGCCATGTCAGGTGGACCGGGCAATGCGATGTCAACGGCCTCACCAGGCGCAAGGATGTCGGGAACGCTGCCCCTCACCGCGTCCCGCACGCGCGCGATTGCTGCTGCGGATAGCGTGGCCGCACCACGCGGGGCGATAAGGGTCAGAGTATAGCGCATCCCACGCATCATAATGCGACCCGTGGCGAAGGCGAGAACCGCCGCCCAGACGCCCACACCATCGGCAGCGCTACCCCGCCACGATCGCGTTGCGGATGCGAAGCGGCGAGCCCACGCCCACCAGGGGCTCGAACCCGGCACCGGTGCCGCGGATGAGCAGCGTGCCATAGCCCCAGAGGCGTCCGGACAGGCCCTGTTCGACATCCACCGTCTCGATCTTGCCCACGTTCATCTCGACCGTGTGCCGCGACAGCAGACCACGTTTGAAAATGACCCGCCGATCGGTCACCACGATCTCGGTCGCCTTGCGGCGGATCCAGGCGCCGAGCAGCAGCAGGATGCCCACAACACCAACCACTCCACCCGCCATCAACCCATAGCGCTGCCAATCAGGACCCGGCAGTTGTTCAGAGAACACCAGCAGCGCGACGGCGATCGCCAGCACCACGAAAGCGCGGGCGTAGATCGACCAATGGAGCCGGCCGACCACCCTCACCGTCTCGTCAGGTTGCAGAACCTTCGTGTAGTAGGCCATCAGCCCAGTTCGCCCATGTGAACCGCCATGTCGGCACACAGAAGGCTGCCGACGAAGGCCACAAATACGAGGATCGCGCGGACACGGATTGGCAGGATACTGCCGGTGATTTCGGCCAGCACGAACGGCCCCGCGAGACACGCGAAGGCGATCAAAGCGCCGAAATAGGCCCAGACGAACCAGAACATCCCGTATGTCAGCACGACCGAGACGAACAACGGCGCCAGATACAGCGGGTTCGACCAGCCGCCTGGGATTTTCAGAACTGTGAAGCCGATGAAGCCGAACAACGACAACGAACCCGGGTAAAGCATCCGGTAGGCTTCCGCCGGAAGTGCTGTGGCTGAGGGCCACAGATCCACCATGGGCACGATCGCGGCCACGCAACCCCCGGTTTGCACTTCGCACAGCGTACCACCGTGCGCGTCCTGGCGCGAGAGCGGACGATTTGCCATACCCACCAAACTCAGGACCTGCGAATGGGAGACCGCTCGTGCTCGCCAACATTCCCGCGACCCAGACCGTGATCGAAATCAGCAAGCCCGGCGGACCCGAGGTGCTCGTGCCCGCGACGCGTCCCGTGCCGGAGCCGAAGGCAGGCGAGGTGCTGATCCGCATCGCGGCCGGCGGCGTGAACCGGGCCGACTGCCTGCAACGCATGGGTCGCTATCCGATGCCACCGGGTGCGCCGGACATCCCCGGCCTGGAATGCTCGGGCACCGTGGTGAAGTGCGGCGACGGCGTCAGCGCATGGAAAGACGGCGATCAGGTCTGCGCGCTGATGATCGGCGACGGCTACGGCGAATATGCCGCGGTTCCGGCAGTGCAGTGCCTGCCGGTCCCTCCGGGCGTCAGTCTCATCGATGCCGGCGGACTGCCCGAGACGTTCTGCACCGTGTGGACCAACGTATTCGAGCGCATGCACCTTCAGCCGGGCGAGACGTTCCTGATCCAGGGCGGTTCCAGCGGCATCGGTGTCACCTCGATCCAGCTCGCCAAGGCGTGGGGCTGCAAGGTGCTGGCGACCGCCGGCTCGGACGCGAAATGCACCGCCTGCCGCGAGTTCGGCGCCGATGTCGCGATCAACTATCGCACGCAGGATTTTGTCGCGGTGGGGAAGGAATTCACCGGCGGACGTGGCGTCGATGCGATCCTCGACATGGTCGGCGGCGACTACATCCCGCGCGAGATCGAACTGCTCGCACACGAGGGGCGGCTGTGCTTTGTCGCGCTGATGGGTGGCACGCGGGTCGAGGCGGATTTCGGCGCGATCCAGCGGAAGCACCTGAGCGTTACCGGCTCGACGCTGCGCTCACGCAGCGTGGCGCAGAAGGCGGCGATCATCGCTGCGTTGCGCGAGAAGGTGTGGCCGATGTGGACGGAGCGCAAACTGCGGCCGTTCACCTATCGCCAGTTCCCGCTGCGCGAAGCCGCGGAAGCGCACCGGTTGATGGAATCGTCCGCGCACATCGGCAAGATCCTGCTGGTGCCTTGAACCGCCGGTCTGTGCGGCCATGACGTCATGAACAAATGCGGGTGATCACGCACGCTCTGCTGGCATCGTGAGCCAATCCGCTCCATCACTGGTGGAAACCGGGTCAACGGTCAGGGAGCGAAACAGCCATGCTGGAAATCGGCGTGTTCCATAACGGTGCGTCCCGCCTGCCTGTCATCACCACCAAGGACGGCGTCACGCTCAACGACGGTACGCTGGCCGAGGTGCATCAGGCGGCGCAACAGACGCTGGTCAACCAGGTGCGGCAGGGCATCCTGGCAGAGAAGCTGGGGTTCCAGTCCTTCTGGCTCACCGAGCATCATTTCCAGCCCGAAGGCGCGGAGATGAGCCCCAACCCGCTGATGGTTCAGACAGCCATCGCAGCCAACACCAAACGCATCCGCCTGGGCCAGGCGGCCAACATCATCGTCTGGCACCATCCCGTGCGCCTGGCCGAACAGATCGCGACGCTCGATGTGATCAGCGGTGGCCGGGTGGAATGCGGCATCGGCCGCGGCTATCAGCCGCGCGAGAACGAAACCCTCGGCCGCCCGTACGGTTCGACCATCCAGGACCAAGAGCGCAACCGCAAGTCCTTCGAGGAGGCCGTTGCCATCCTGAAGAAGTGCTGGACCGAGCCGTCCTTCTCGCATCACGGCGAGAACTTCTCGATCCCGCCCACCTACACGAAGTGGAACCACAAGCAGACCATTGCCTATTTTCAGATGGACAAGGTCGAGCGCCGCCTGGAAGACGTGCTCTCGCTCGGCGATCCCGACATGTATTCCGCGGGCAATCCGGTGCAGGCCACCACGACGACGCTAAAGGAACTTCAGGTCTTCCCGCAGCCCATTCAAAAACCGCATCCGCAGCTCTGGGAACCGCTGACCAGCGCGCGATCGCTCAAGTGGGCCGCGGAGCATGGCATCAACGGCGTCATGATCGCGGAGCCAAACGACCGGCTGCGGCGCAACATCGAAATATACCATGAGGCGGCGGAGAAGGCGGGCTGGCCCGATATGCTCAACCGGGGCAGCTGTAAGTTCGGCTGGGACGCGGCAAAGCGGCGCGGCATCATGACCAGCCGCTATATCCACCTCACCAGACCCGGCCGCGAGAAGCAGGCGCTGGGCCGTGCGGCGCGTGCGATCGAACTTCAGTTCGACTACTACGGCCCGTTCGGCTTCGGCGCCGTAGTGGCGCGGCTCAACGAGCCGATGTTCGATCTGAACAAGAAGGTCACCGCGGACATGCTGCGCGACCGCGAGATCGCCATCCACGGCTCGAAGCAGTTCGTCATCGACAAGATCATGAAGATGCGACACGAGTGCGGCTACGAGGATTTCTGCTTCATGGGCTGGTTCGAACTTGGCGGCTTCGATGCCAAGGAGATCGAGGAGCAGATGCAGATGTTCGCCGAGGACGTGATGCCGGTGATTGCCAGCGAATGCGGCGGGAAGGTTGAACTGCCGGTACGGGGGCTCGATCTCACGATCTGATTGACACTGGACAAGGATCGCCTGACCCTCCTCCGTCACAGGAGGAGCGATCCATGTATCGGTCGCCTACCACGGCACCGTTACGGTCGATCACGCGCCCAAGGTGGTGACCTTCTATGTGGAAAGCGCCTCGGTACCGGCATGCAACGGTGCCACGCGCGTTCCAGTGCATCACTGTGACCGCTGATACCCTGACGACGAAGGGATCGCCGCCGTGCCGTCACGCCGAACCTATGGGTTGCAGATCATGGCGGCCTGACTTTGCTCTCCGTTTGGACCGCTGGAGCAAAGGTCGTAGTCGTGTTGCGCGCGCTCGGACGGGCTCCGGTAAGTGTAGGTACGGCTCCAGGGATCGAGCGGTAATGCATCCCCCTTGAGATAAGGGCCATTCCAATTCTCGGCGCCTGCTGGCCGTTTCACCAGCGCTGCAAGTCCCTGTTCGGTCGTGGGATACGAGCCCATATCGAGATTATAAAGGTCGAGTATACTCGAAAGTCGCTCGATGGATTGCTTGGCTACGGACACCCGAGCCCCGCTCAGTTGGCGCAACGCTGCTGGTGCAACCAAGCCAATGAGCAGCCCGATGATTGTGATGACCACCAGTATCTCAAGAAGCGTGAAACCGGCATCACGCATATCCTCCGAGGACTCAGGCCTCGGATGCGGTGAAAAGCTGAGAGGTCGGGCTCTTATCAACTCCTGCTCCGTCGTTGCGATACACCGGTCTTGCGAGCCAGGCGGGCCGGAATCCCAGGTCCACCGCGCAGGCTGCCAGACCGACGCCAGCAACGATAGCAAATGGCATGGCAAACGTCACAATAAGTCACAAAGGCGCCAAACGATCAGAACGCCGCTGCCGTTCTCGACGGACAGCGGCGTTCCAACCCTTGATCTAGCGCCTGGCCAGCCGTGCACCGAGGTCGTCATCATCGATGGACGACGGCAGGTAGACCGCTATGCAGCCATTCGTCGGACAGGGATTCGTTGGATCCGTGCCGGCCGGGCTGCCCGTAGGCACAAAGCCTATCGGCACGAAGACATGGTGCGAGAACTTATCGGCCGCGACCGAGTGCGCGGTGGTCGATGTCGGCACGCCACCATCAAACATGAACGTATTCGCATCGACAGTGCCAAGGATCGGCGTCACCTTCCCGGTACTACTGTCCACGGTGCCGCGTGCGGCAAGATAGTAGTGCTGCGACGCCGGGTCGAACCACACTTCGTCGTTTCCACCCGCCTCGGTGACGTTTGCCAGGACGTCTCCGGTGTCGAGATTGATGATGAGCGACTGGGTGGAGGGGGGCGTTCCGAATGCGGAGCCGCAACCGATCATCGCCTCATGACGCGGGCCAAGCGCAAGACCGGCCGGTGAGCAGTTCTGCACCGGATAGGTCGCGATAACCTTCATGCTGCTCGGATCGATCACCGACACGCCACCTTGCGCGGGATTGGGACCAACCTGCGGAACGGAGACATAGAACAGGCCGGTCTGTGGCGACCACTGCGACTGCTCGATGCCGTTTTGGGCGTCGACGCCGGCATGGGCCTTGTCGAAGATGATCTGTCCGAGGATTTCATGGGTGTCGGTGTTGACCAGCGTTATGAACGGCGGCGTATTGGCGTTGTTCGCGGCCGCCAGGATGTGATCGCGCGCGTCCCAGGCCATTTCGTCGACCCGCATCTTCACGGTTGAGTCGGTCGGGTCAGTGACCGGGATGATGGCGGTGACATTGAATGTGGCGATATCGATCACCTTGAGGGTGCTGTCGCCATCGCCCGCCCAAACCTCCTTGCCGCCGACTATGACGACGCCATCAGGTCCTGATATGCTGTTGTTTGCCGCGGGCGGAGTGGCGGTATTGCACTTCACACCTGCAAAGCCGCCAACACGGCCGATAAACGTATCGTCGCTGGCATCGAAGAAATCGACGCCGGCGTTGGTGCGATCGGCCAGGACGTAGAGATCGGTCTTCGGGTCGACGAAGCTGATATCGAACGCCCCAAGGCCCGTGCCAGGCACACAGGCGGAGGACGAAATCCCCGGCTCGGCCGGCACAGGGATCTGACCGACCATGACCATGTGTTCGTCCGCGCGGGTTGCGACGGTGCCAGCCAGCAGCAATGCCCCGGCCACAGTGGTGCCCAGCAGCAAAGACGCCCTCGCGGAACAATTCACTGACCTGCTCTTGTAGCAGTTGACGCTCATAACTCTCCTCCCTTTTCACGTTTGAGACACAGGCGCGCGCGCCGCGTAATTTGCAGCGATGCCCAAGAATCTCCGGCAGTCCTAAGGGCAAGGATCGCAGACAGACGTAAGCGCCGTCCGCCATCCATGATCCGCCTCCCTGCCGGATCGGAATAGTATGGCTCCGCAAATTTATTGCAGGCCGCAGCCGTTACCGTGTCTATCCATGGGACACGCGACCAAACAATTCCTCAAGTAAATTTAATGCTAACTCGGCGGCGCTCAAATAATCACGCACCTGCATCGTCTATTACTTGTGTCTTGCCCTATGATGCGCGGCTCCAAAACCGTTCATGCGCGAGGAGTTCGTATCGCCGTCCTTCCGCTTGCGCATTTGTGCGCACGACCACGCGCACGGTAAAATGGGCGTGGCCATGCCCCCTCGCATCGGCCGTGATCGACAGCAATCCTGTGACGCCTGCCATACTGGGCTCGCCGCCTTGCCCCGCCAACACAAGGGCCTGGACGACCACTGGGTCGCGGGCCCCCATATCCGGATCACCGTCGGTGAAGATCGTCAGGTGTGGGCGCAGACGGACCAGCAGGTCAGGCGTCATGCCGAGTATTGCTTCGAGCTCATCCAGGTTGGTGAAGGGCGTTCCGGGTGGAGCGTATTCGCGCCGCGCTGCAACATATCGAGCGGTGACCGCGTCCGCACGGCCAGCCACTGCGGACGCCTGGCGCCACTCCGTAATCGAGGTCGCCACTCCCGCAGATGTGACACGATCAGTGCCGAGCGCTGTCATCAGCGCCTGTAGCAGCGCCCCCGAGGCGATGTTCGGATTGACCTTCTCCGCCTCGTCATCCAGTTGCACTGCGACGGGGACGCGTCCGACACGGATCATCCGCGTGACACTATCGGCATCCCAGTGCTTGTTCGATGTGTCGAGGTTCGCGAAGATCGCCTGCTGCACGGCGCCGTTTGCCGCGGCTTCCAGCTCCGCGGCATCCAACAGATTGCGCGCAAGCTGCGTGTCCTGACGCGCGGTGGCCAGGAGCTGGGTGCCCAGCAGCGCCAACAGACCGAGCGTCCAAAGCACGATCAGCAGCGCGAATCCTCGCTGGTCGGTCTTGCCGCGGCTCATGGCGGATCAAGCAGTGGCGCCGCCACGATGTCCGGCCAGTGACGTGCGTCGCCAGCAGGAAATCGCAGGCTGATGCGAACCAGTGTCGGCAGGCTAGGCGCACGCCATGCACTGACCCAACCGCTGCCTGGGCGCCAGAAGGCCAGCTCCATCCGTGACACGCCACGCAGCAATTCGGTGTCCGTCGGCGACGGCGGTGATCCCACGCGTTTCGCATGCAGGTAAGGGAGCCAGCGCAGCACGAGCCGGTGCCCCGCATCAACCAGCAATGTGGCCTGCATGCGTCGGCTACCCGTCGGATCACCTGTGCTCGGCAACGCCGTGATGCAATCCAGCCTGTCGCTGCTGCCGACGAACGGCGCAGGGTCGAGTTCATCGCCTGGGTCAGCACCTTCAATCAGATGCCGCAGCGTGCTGTCGAGCGTATTGAAGTCGTCGTTGCTGTTGGTCAGTCGCACTCCCGTGCGCCAGGCGAGCAGGCCGAAATGCACCCCCTGCGCAAGCCCCACAAGCAGGAAGCCGAGTACCGTCAACGCGACGAGGAGTTCGAGCAGGGTGAAGCCGTTGGCCTGCCGGATGGGCGCTGCTTTTTTCATCGCGTGCCCTGGCCGATCTGCTCGGTGTCCAGCCGCACCTCGCGTGCGACGCCTCCGTCGCGCCACGCGACCGATACCGTCACCGCGAAGAGCGTCAGCGGGAAGCTTGCCGAGCCACGCAGCGTCACGGCGTTGGCCGGCTTGACGGTTGCGCTGGCTATCGGTGCCACACGCAAGCGCCAGCGGAAGCCACCACCGTCGTCACCCTGCCAGTCACCGGACACAAGCGGGCTGGCATGCACCGAAGCTGTCAGGTGTGATCGGGCGCGCGCAATGGCCTGCTCGTAATGTGACGCGGCCTGGGTGGAGTGCAGTCCAGCCAAACCGGCATTGAACAGCACAACAAGGGCCAACGCCGCGATGATGAAGGCGACAAGGACCTCCAGCAAAGTGAAGCCGTGGTCACTGGACGCGCGAACGGGGGAGCACCGGGCAAGGCACTCCCCCGCAACCGATGACGGTCGAGACTTTAGTGTCGCATCAGTTCTGGCTGCCATCGCCTCCGCTGGAGTTGTCGAAATGGAAAGCGTCCATCAGGTCGCCGATCGCCGGGCTGTTGGTCGGCACATAAGGGTTGCTCGCGTCCTGTTGTGGGTTCGGCATGTTGTCCCTGCTGCGCGCCGAGATCGTCGGCAGTTGCCAGTTGGCCTCGATGAACTTCAGGATGGACACGTGGTCGGTGTAACTGTGGTTGATGTGGCCGCCGGTCGAGAACGGCGACACGACCAGCAGCATAATGCGGGGACCGTCGCCGAAGAAATCCAGCGGCTGGATGTATCCTGAGTCGTAGTAGCCGCCTGCTTCGTCCGTCGTGATGAACACCGCGGTGGAGCGCCAGAGGTCCGGCTTCTGTCGCAGCTCGACCAGGATCTTGCGAACGAACGCCTCGAAGATGCTGTACTTCGACGAAGACGGATGGCCGTCGTTCAGGGCGCTGGGTTTCACAAACGAGACGGCGGGCAGAATGCCGTCCTGGATGTCGGTATAGAGGTCCGCAGTGTCCTTGTTTACCGAGGTGCGCAGCCCCTCGTTGGTCATGATCGAAGTCTGGTACTGGAACGGATTGCAGATGTTGCAGTAGACATCGGTTGGGTTGTTCGGATCATCGACATATTGGTTCCAACCCTCGCCGTACCAGTGGAACGATACCTGCGCGGCCAGCAGCACATTGCCGATACTCGGCGTCGGGCTCGGCGGGACGGTGAACGGATTGGCAGTGGCATCAGCCACAGTGCCATTGCCATAGTAACCAGGATTGTAGTTGTTCAGCAGATAATAGTGAGTGGGCTCGCAGTTTGGATTGATCTTGGTCGCCAGGTTCTGGAGGTAGCTGACCACGGACCCCACCCCTGGTTGGCTGCTATCGGCGCACATGCTGTAGGAGCCGCCGGAATAGCCGTCCTGCGAGAACCAGTTGTTGGTCCCGGGCTGCGGGTTCGGGTTCTCTATCTGATTGTTCGGCGGTGCCGCGGCGTTGCCGTTGCCGTCAGTGTACCATATCCCGTCCGCAAACCCCGCAAAGATGCTGTCCAGCCCTGTGCCGCCCATCGTCGGCTGGTGATAGTTGTCGCTGAGCGTGTAGCGATCCGCCAACTGCTTGAAGTACGGCATGTCGCCCTGCTGGACATTGTAAAATGCCATGGCAGTGGCGCCTTCGCCGGTGCTTTGATCGTTGAACCCAGCAACCTGCGGCTTGCCGTTGCTGCCGGCGCCGATCGTCACCTCGACCCACGGATACAGGTCGTTCTGGCAGCCGCTCGGGTTCTGCTGCGTGGCATGGCTGACGTCGCAGTCCGCCTGTTGCCTCGCCTGATAATAGCGATGCACCGGGCTGTTGGCATAGGCGTCGTACGGCACGCCGGGAGTAAGCTGGAAGGGCCCTGGCGGCAGGTTGTTCACGTTATTGATGCGCGTGTCGACCGAATCCTTGGGCAAACCAGTCGCGCCTGTGGTCAGCGACAGCAGGCTGCCCGGCAGCACGCCGTAATCGACGGCGGCAGCGGCCGCGATGGTGGCAAATGGCGGCGGACTTTCGTCGCTGGCCGATTCCGGTGCGCCACCAGTGTTCGGCGGCGGCAGCGTCGTGTAGGGGCCGGTCTTCGTCGGAGCGACACTGTAACTGGAGGTGGCGCTCGCCTGGTATTGCAGCGCCTGCTTGAAGTTGGGGCCAGGCGAGCCGTCCGCCCCGACGATACCCTCCGACAACAGGTTCTGCACCTTGTCACCACTCGGCGAGACGTAGGTTGCGAACAAATGGTCGAAGCTGCGATTCTCGCCGTAAATCACGATGACGTGCTTGATCGGAGTTTTGGTGTTGTCATCGTTTGGCCCGAGTGGCTGTGCCGCCAAAGCGCTCGGAACCCACGTCTGGGTTGCTATTGCCAACAGCGAAGCGCAGGCGAGCAGCCGACCCTTGCAGGTATTCATCATCCTGTCCCATCCCCTGATTGCTGAGAGAACGACAGGAAGGTGACGGCAACGCTTTACCGGGCCATGACACTGGGCTGACCATCTGATGACTCACGCGCAATTGCTTTCGTACTTGTGATGGAGCGGTGGCAATGGGCAATCATTGCTCAATTCCTTGCGTAATCCTTGCCCCGGGCGAACAACCGATACGCTGAAGCCAGCACCTTTGACTGGTAATCCAGATTGAGAGCCGGCGTGTGCGAGTGATAATACCCGACCGCAAGCATCAGATCGCCCTGTGCTTCGTTCAGATACGTCCGCATGATCGCGCCGGCCGCGGCGATGTTGAAGCAGCCGTCATAGACCAGGCGAACGCGCACATTTTCCGGCGGGATGCGCGCCACCTCTGCCAGTTTGGTGACCCAGCTCGTGTTGACCTGCATGATGCCAAGGTCCTGAGAGCCGTCGCTATTCAAGTGCACGATGCCGACAGAACCGCCCTCGACGGCCTGAATCGACGGCAGCACGCGTGGCGGCAGATGATAGAATGCGGCGACGCTGGCCATGCAGGCGAGCAGCGGAATGCTCATGGCTGGAGCTGGAGCTTGCGGCGCAGGCGTGCGCCGGGATCAGCCGAACCAGACGGCCGCAATGAGTTCAACCTGTCAGGCACTGCGGCCGCATTGATCAGCTGATCGCGCAGATCTTCCGTTAGTGCCCGCGCGTCGCGCTGATCATGCATGACATGCGGCGTAATCAAGATCAGCAGCTCGGATCGCTGGCGGGTATTGTTCTGATTGCCCGCCAGGAAACCGAGCAGTGGCACGTCCTTCAGCCACGGTATGCCCTGGTTGCTCAGAGTTGCGTTGTCCCGGATCAGCCCGGCCAATCCGACGGTTTGACCGTCCTGCACCACGACGCGCGAACTGACATTCCGATCGTCGAAGGTCGGCGAGTTGATGCCCGGTGTGGTGATGACCGTCGACACGTCACTCACATCCTGCATGACGTCGAGCGTTACCAGGCCGCCACTGTTCACCCGCGGTGTCACCTCCATGACCACACCCGTCTGCTGGTAGTTGACCGAATTCACCACCGGTGCATTCGCCGTGATGAGGCTCTGTGATGACTGCGTGAGGTACGGTACCACGTTGCCCACCTGCAGCCGTGCCGGCTGATTGTCCAGCACCAGCAGCTCGGGCGACGACAGCACGTGTACCTGCGTGACTGCCTGCAGCGCATTGATGGCAAATGGCGCACCGCCCTGGCCATGACCACCAATGAAGAAGCCGGGAAAACTAAGGTTCAGTTGCGCCTGCGCCGGCGACAACGTCGGCGTCACTGCCGTGCTCTGCGACGCGTTGCTGAGGATGCCGTTGAGTCCGCCGGACTTGAAGAAGAACTGCGTCCCGTACTGAAGGTTGTCATTGAGCTGCACTTCGGCGATCACCGCGTCGATGCGCACCTGGAGAGGCAGGATGTCGACCTTGCGCAGCATCGCTTCGATCGTGTCGATCTCGCGTCGCGTGCCATATAGCAGGACGGCGTTGTTCTGGTCGTCCGGAATGATGCGCAGAGCATCGGTATTGGCTTCGGTGGCACCGGGCTCGAGCGGCCCAAGCAATGGGTTGCTGCTCTGTGCCTGAGCCTGCGGTCCGGCCTGCGGGCCCGGTGGCGCAGCAACGGTGGCTCCACCACCGGCCGTTGCCCCCGTCGGAACGCCGCCGATCCCACCCATGCCACCCGAGAGGCCGGTCGTGCCACCGCCTCCCGAGTATCCGCCTTGCATGCCGCCCATACCGCCCGTGCCACCACCGCCGCCGCTGCGGCCAAACGTATTGCCCAGGCCGCCGACGGCATTACTCATGCGTTGCGCTCCCGCCTGCGTATTGGTTGGCTGCGCGGTGACATTGTTGGGCGTGAACGCCTGTTGCAGCACGTAGGCAATGTCCTCGGCGTGGCTGTTCTGGAGATAATGGACGTGCCAGCTTCGGATCGTCTGCTGCCGCGCGCGATCGATCAGTGAATATACCCGGCGTGCCTGGTCGATGTAGCGCGGCTGCGGTGAGATCACCAACACCGCGTTGATGCGCGACATCGGCACTACACGGACCATCCCCGCCAAGGCACCACCGCTTTGCCCGCGAAATGCATCCTGCAATGCGCTGGCGAAGTCCTTCACGTCGCCAGTGTTGACCGGCAACAGTGCATAGGACTGCCGCGCAAGGATATCGGTGTCGAAGGCCTGGACGAGACCTTGCAGGCTCTCTCTGGCCTGTGGTTCGCCGCCGATAAGCAGCGCGTTGTGCCCGGGGTCGGCAACTATCTTTCCACCCTCACCAACGTACGGCTGCAGCACCTTGGCGAGGTCTTCCGCGGCGGCATAGTGCAATGGCACTACAATACTGCCCGCAGTTCCGTCGGTCCCCAGGGCCGCGGCCGCCTGCGCCGCCGGCACAACGCGGTACAGACCGCCGGATTGCACCAGAGCGGCACCATTCTGCGCCAACAGCGATTGCAGGACCGGGAGCAATTGCGAACGCGCCAACGGTGTGACCGTTCGCAACGTCGCGGCGCCATGCACTGCTGGATCGATAGTGTAATTCAGCTTGAGGATGTTGCCGAGGATTTGTGTGGAGACCTCGCGGATGTCGGTATCTGCGAAGTCCAATGATATATCACCTGCCTCACCCGCTGTTGCCGACCTCGGCAACGTCACGTCGCCGGGCGTGCCATACGAGACCTCTGCCGGGAGTGAAGCACGAGGCGCACCAACGTCACCGTTGATGCGTGCGGGCGCTCCGCTCGACGTACCGGGCAGTTCCGACAAGGCGGGTATCGCCGGTTGTTCTGCATGCTCGCAGCCAACCAGGACACCGAGTAAAACGAGCAGCAGAAGTAGGCGCACACTCATCGCGACAGCGGAGCCTGGGCCGGCCGGCGTGCCGGCGCCGGGGCGGGCTCGAAGCTCGGATACAGCACCTGCGCGCCATCGGGGCCGAGCAGACGCACTTGAGTCGCCTCGATCGACTTGATTGTGTAGGCCGCGACGCGCCCTCCCTCCTGCACGACGATCGGCTTGGCGCCATTGATCGCAAAGATTGCGCTGCGACCGAATGGTCCGACCAGAATTCCCGCCAGCCGCGGCAGGCCGGGGACGGTTCTGCCGCTCGCGACTGTCACCGCATCGGCTGGCGGCCGACGATCGGGACTGAACAGCGGCCGCGCCAGCACTGTCGCGACCCAATCATTCGTATGGTCGGCGACCGCCGACGATATTGGCGGAACGGTCGCCGCGGTGTGCGTCTGCGATCGCGCCACATCATCGGCCGGAGGACTGCTGACTTCCAGCGCGATCACCGCGGCGAGCGCGACGGCGACCAGCAGCGCTCCCGCGAGGTATGTCATCAGCCGCCGCCCGATGTCGCGGCGCGAAACGCGACGATGGTGAACGAGGCGCTGATCGGCGTATTTGCCGCACGCATTGCGACCGGTGGCGCACGCAGTTGCAGATCATCGACCAGCATGCGCGGCGAGCCTTGCTCAACCGCTCGCAACAATTCGATCAGCACCGGCCATTGTGCCGCGGTTGCCACGCGCAACCCGATACGGCGATAAGTGCCGCGTTGCTCGGCTGGCAGAATTTCCATGCTGTTGAGCTCTGCGCCGGCAATCGAGGCCATGTGCTGCACTGAGCTCTGTAGCGCGGCACCTGCGATCGCATCGGAGGCGCCCTCCAGCAACGCCGCGGCCGGCGCATGCTCACCAGACGCCTGGCGTTGCAGTTCGGGCAAGGTCGTCGCCAGCGTTGTCATCCGCTGCAAGAGCGCGCGGCGCTGCTCGAGTGTGTCGCCACGTGCGGCATGCCAGTCGATCAGCGGCTGCACGCAGCCAGCCCACAGCGCCGCGAGAATGGTCACGGTCAGCGCCAGTGCCAGCAGCCTGCCACGCAGACCTTCGGGTAGCGCGCCCTCCATCTCAGGGGCTCAACTCGGCGCGGATGACGAATGTATCCGCATTGCCATCTGGTGCGCGAGTCACCGGCGCCGCGAAGGATGGATTGTGCAGTGTAGGATCGCCTGCCATCGCCGGGATCAGCAGCGGTGCGGCGCGGGATCGCCCGCTGATGCTCAGCTTGCCCTGACGCAGCGTCAGGTCGGCGAGCACCGTGTCGTCAGGCAACAACTCGGTAACGGTCGCCAGCACCTGCAACGCATCGCCGATGCCGGCATGCTCGGTCGCTATTACGTCATTTCCAGCGGACCCGGCTGCGAGGCGCCGACGCAGCGCCTCGACCTGTGCGATTCGCGGCTGCAGGTCCGCGATGCGCGCCTCGACCGACCGACGCGCGAGCGACTGCGTGACAAACGGGGCTGCGAGTGCGATCAGCGCCAGCACGGCGCACACTCCCCAAGCGAAGGCGAGCGTGCGCCGAAGTTGCGAGGACGGTGGCACCAGGTCAATCAGGCGTGGTGCACCGCTGTGGCTTGCAGTCTCGATCGCGCTCACCTTGAGACCGATTGCTTCTATCGCGGCGAGGACCGGCTGCACCAACGACTTCGGCAACAGACACAAACGAATCTCCAGCCGCCCCCCGGACCGATCGCGACGCTCGACGATTGCCGACCAGAACACCTGTTCGGCGGTGAACGGCGTCAGTCGATCCATTTCATAACGAAGTACCCGTGACACGTCATGCTCGGCGGCCAGCGGCAGCATCACCTTGCGCTCCAGTACCGCCGCGGGATCCGGCCGTAGGATCACGCGGCCAGCCCGCTGGCGAATCGCAGCCATCGCCGCGCGTCGCCCCGCCTCGTCCAGACGAAAACTGCCGAGTGGAGTTTCTCGCCGCCGCCGCCGCAGGCTGAGTTGGATCTGCGGCGGGACCGACGTGCCGGCCATCGCGACAAGCAGCGCATCGCTCTGGCCGGCATCAGGCAGCAGACCTTGCGGCAGCAAGGCACGCAACTGCCTTGCCCACCATTGCAGGACGTCACGCACGGCAGCGCCAACAGCCATCCATTATCCCGATACCACACCAGTTCCGACCCACCGGTAACATCCGCGCCATCACCCTGCCGCGAGGTCATTGAGGCTGAGCATCGCGGTCAGCAGCGATGTGACTATGCCAGCGACGGCAATGCCCATGATGATGGTGATCGCGGGGACCAGCAGCGCGACAATACGCTGCAGCGCAATACGTGTGCGCTCCTCATGAATGTCGGCGGCACGCAGCGCCATCGGGCCAAGTTCGGCATTCTCTTCGCCCAGACGCAGAAGATGGGTCGCGCGCAGCGGAAACACCCGTGCCTCAGCAAGCGGCAGCGCCAGTCCGCCGCCGGCGCGCGCACTCGCTGCGGCCCGGTCGACCGCCGCCATGGCCGCACGGTTGCCCACTGCATCGCGCACAAACCCCAGGGCCGAGATCAATGACACGCCATTGACCAGCAGAGTGCCCAACACGCGCGTGAAACGCGCAGCCAACACCTCGCGCAGTAGGCCGCCCGCAATCGGCACACGCAGCAGAAAGCTATCCATTGCCAAACGACAGCGCGGCAATCGCAGCGCGGCGCGCGCGACCAGCACCATTACAGCTAAGCCGAGCAACATGAACACGCCATACTGAGTAACGAAGGCACCGATCGCGATCAGCAGTTGTGTCGATGCAGGCAACTTCGCGCCGCTCTGCTCGAACAACGGCACGAACTGCGGCAGCACTTCGGTCAGCAGCAGCGCGATCGAGCCGATGGCCACGATGGTCAGCAGACACGGATAAATCAGCGCCGACGTGACGGACGCTGCAAGGCGCTGCTGACGTTCCAGCAGATCGGCCAAACGTGCCAGGGTCGATGCAAGCTGGCCACTCGCCTCGCCGGCACTCACCATTGCGACATGCAGGCGCGAGAAGGCACGGGGATAACGTCCTAGCGCGTCCGCAAGCGCGCCGCCGTCGCGGACAATGTCGCGCAATCCTGCGGTCATTGTGCGCACCCGTGCATTCGACGCGGTCTCGCACATATAGAGAAGGGCGCGGTCGAGGTCCTGGCCGGCTGAAAGCATGGTCGCCAGCTCACGGATGAAATCCGCCGTTTCCTGTCGTCGGAGGCCCTGGCGTGTGGTGAATTCGGCATGCCACAGCGCAGTCAGCCACGACCCGCCGTCGGCCGGCTCGGCGCGCATCGGCATCGCGCCCTGACGCTGCAGGCGCGCGACTACCTCGGCTTCTGTTGCGGCATCCATCATGCCAGTCTGCATGTCGCCCGTGGGACCGATCGCCCGATAGCGAAACGTCGGCATCGCTCAGGTGTCCGTACGGACGCTGCGCACGACTTCCTCGACTGTCGTCTCGCCGGCCAGCACCGCATCCAGGCCGCATTGCAGCAGCGTCCTCATGCCAGCGGCAATCGCGGCCTTCTCGATGCTGTTGTGGTCGGCGCGCCCGAAGATGAGATGTTCGATTTCCGGATTGAGCGTCAGGAATTCAGCAATGGCGAAACGGCCGCGATAGCCGGTGTGGCGACACTCGGGACATCCGACGGGATGCTGCAGCGTCAGTTCCGTGCCGTTGCAACGCGCTGCGAGATCGAACCGCTGGATCAACTCGGCTGGCACGGGCGCCGGTCGGCGGCACGCTGGACAGAGGCGCCGCACGAGCCGCTGTGCCAGCACGCCACGGAGCACCGCCGCGAGCAGATAGTCCTCCAGCCCCATGTCCCGCAGCCGCGTTACCGCAGCGGCCGCGGAATTGGTGTGCAGCGTCGACAGCACAAGTCTTCCAAGCAGCGCGGCCTGCGCGGCAACCTGGGCGGTCTCCTGATTGCGGATTTCGCCAACCATGATGACGTCCGGATCCTGCCGGACGATGGCGCTTAGGAATTCCGCGAATGTCAGGCCGATCTGTTCATGCACCTGCATCTGGGTGATGCCGTGCAGCCGGTACTCGATCGGGTCCTCCACGGTCACGATCTTGCGTTCGATGGAGTTGAGCGCGAGCAGGCCGGTGTACAGCGTGGTGGTCTTGCCGCTTCCCGTTGGGCCGGTCACCAGCACGATGCCATTCGGCAGCGCCAGGGCTTCCTGGAAGCGGGCGATCACCGGCGGCGGCAGCCCCAGTTTGGCGTAATCGAACGCCACGGCGGCGCGGTCGAGAATGCGCAGCACGACTGTCTCGCCGTGCAGCGACGGCACGGTGGAGACGCGAAAATCGATCTCCTGGCCCCGCACCGCCAGTCGGATGCGGCCATCCTGCGGCAGGCGTCTCTCGGCAATGTCGAGCCGTGCCATGATCTTGATCCGCGAGGTGACGGCCGCGGCGAGCCGGATCGGCGGATTGTCCGCCTCGTGCAGAACGCCATCATAGCGATAGCGCACGCGCAACCTGTCCTCGAACGGCTCGACATGAATGTCCGAGGCGTTCGTCTCCACCGCCCGCGTGATGATCTGGTTGACCAGCCGGATCACCGGCGCTTCGCTGGCGAGATCCTTCAGCCGTTCGGCGTCTTCCTCGAGCGGCGCCCTGGCCTCGGGCTGTGCCTCCTCCGCCTGGCCGTCGGCCGGATACAGGCGTTCCAGCGCTGCCTCCAGTTCGATGGGTACGGCAACTTCCAGCCTGACGCGCCTGCCGCAGGCGGCCGCAACGGCGGCGGGCGTGAAGTCGTCGAGTGGGTCGGCCGTGGCCAGCACCAGCGCGTCATCCTCGACAGCCACCGGCAAGGCGCGCGCCTGGCGCAGGAAGCGCGGAGGCAGACATTCAGCCAGCAGGGGTTCGGTGGTCGGATAGCGGCTCGGATTGGCTATCGGCAGCTTCAGCAGGGCCGCATAGCTCTCCGCGAGACCGCGCTCCGTCAACAAGCCGAGCTGGATCAGGACGCTGTCCAGCCGCTGCCCGGATTCGACCGCAACCCGGCCGGCACGCTCGATCGTCCTGCCGTCGCATTGCCCATTGGCAACAAGCAGACCGGCAAGCGCGTCAATTGCCTGATTGGCCGATGTCGACTCCAAATGGGACGTTCCCGCAAGTGTTTTTGCTCGCCGTATTGTGTTTGGCATGGCCGGCGAGGCAAATGACACCTTGGCGACCAAGAGCGGGCACTCATGCTGGTTCCGTTATCCTGGCCGATCGGTACTGGTCGCCGCGCCGTTCATTGGCAGTTTCCTCGGTGTGCTGATCCGGCGCTTGCCGAAGGGTCGGCCGGTGAGCTGGGCCCGTTCGAAATGCGAGGCATGCGGCGTCACATTGACAGCCTCCGAACTCGTGCCGCTGGGGAGCTATGTGTTGCAGCGCGGTCGCTGCCGGCGCTGCGGAGCGGCGATCGACCCATTCCACCCGGCGATCGAGATAGCCGCGCTCGTCATAGCGCTGTGGGCGGTCGTGGCCGAGACCGATCCCGCCCGCCTGTGGGCCGATTGTCTGCTCGGATGGACCCTGCTGACCCTGAGCTGGATCGACTGGCGCTGGATGCGGCTGCCGGACGTGCTGACCCTGCCGCTTCTGCTGGTCGGCTTGCTGGTCACGCTTGCGATCCAACCCGAGGCTTTGACCGAGCACGCCGCCGGTGCGGCAGCAGGATATCTGGCGCTGCGTGGCGTCGCCTGGTGCTATCGCAGAGTTCGAGGGCGCGAAGGGATCGGCGCGGGCGACGCCAAGCTGCTTGGCGCGGCCGGCGCGTGGCTCGGTCTCGCATGGTTGCCGTATGTGGTACTGCTCGCCGCATTGCTGGGACTTGTCGCCGCGGCATGCCTCGCACTGGCGGGACGCCGGGTGCGGGCCGACACGGCGCTACCGTTCGGCTCGTGTCTGGCACTCGCTTTCTGGCTGCTGTGGCTGCACGGCGATTGGCTGATGAACAATGGAGGCGCGTTGTGATCCGGGCTGGCGTGGCGTTGACGTTGATCCTGTTCCTGCTACCCGTGCCACGCGCCAGCGCTGGCCAAGGCCGGCCTATCTGTCGCGTTCCGTCAGTAGTGGATGTCATGGCGCGAGAGGTGCAGACGCGCGACTACTATGCACGGATCGAGCCTCGGCTGGTCGATGAATTCCCATCCTCCACGCCCAACACCGTGCTGTGCGGCGTGACGGTGTGGACGGTCACCTACGACGCGTATCGCGCGGACGGCATACCAATCGGACGCTGCGAAAACTACGTGTTCAGCGTGCAGGCGCTGTCGAGAGGATTTCTGGTGCGCTATCTGCGCAAGGGCGGATGGCCGCAGGCGCAACGATGAACCGACGCGACACGGCAGGCTTCACACTGATCGAGATGATCGTGGTGCTGGTCGTGCTCGGGCTGACGCTGGGTCTGGTATTGACGCACGGTCCTGTTCGCAGCCGACGTCTGGAACTTGATGCGACGGCCAGACAGGTGGCTGGCGCGCTGCGCCTGGCGCGCTCGCGTGCGATCGCCGAGGAACGCGGGGTGGCGGTGGCTTTTGGAATTGGCGGGTATCGGCTCGATGGCGGCGCGGCGGTCGTATGGTCCACCGATGTGTCGCCGGTAGGCGATCGGGTCATCAGCTTCACCCCGGATGGCGGGTCGTCTGGCGGGCGAATTGTGTTGCGCGGAGGCGACCGCCAGGTCGCCATCGGCGTGGACTGGCTCACGGGACGTGTTGTCGTACGATAGACCACGCACGAGTGAGCTAAGCGGCGAAGCAGCAGACGGCGTGCCCGTCTGCTGCGCTATTCGCGAATCCTACATCCCGAGGTGATGAGGAGCCGGAAAGATGCCAATACGGTCGGCACGGAACGAACTGACCCAAATCCGGTGATCGACTTCGATCGCACCCGTGCCGGCACCCATCACGCCGTACACGCCACTCTTGACCACCGTGGTCAGCTTCATCGTGGTCGGGTTCATGCTGTCGATCTTGAACGGCACGTCGCAGTTCACCGCGCTTGACTCGAAGCATTCGATCACCTGTTTGACCGATGCATCCTGACCACCGACGAGTATCATGTGCCCGTCAGGCGACCAGCGCAGATTGTCGGTGAGGAAGCCTGTCGCCACTGTGTCCCTCTTCGGCTTTGTCATGCCGCGGCTGATGCGCGCCACTTCACGGCCTGACCAGACTGCGACATAGACCTCGCGCCCATCCGGAGACACGATCACGCCGTTCGGGCCGGACATTCCAGAGCTGCCTGGTACCTCGTGCCAGCCCTTGCCCGGATGCCACTCGTCGAGCGCACCGACCGGCTTGCCGTTCATCAGCTTGTCCATGCGCTGCGCGTCGGTCGGATCCCACAGGCTGGTGACGATGATGCCGCCGTCAGACAGTGATGCCACGCCGTCGGGCCAGAAGCCCTTTGGTGCGACCACGCAGCCGATCCAGGTGAAGCCTGGCTTGGCGCCGGACAGATCGACGGCGAACACCTCCACTGACTCGCGCCCACCGTGATTGACGGCATAGAGCGTCCGGTGCTGCCCGCCGCCTTGCGTCAGATCGAGGCCGTGCGGGCCGAACGTCTTCATGTCAGGTGCGCCGGGACAATCCGAATAGCGCGCCTTGTCGGGGCGGATGGCGATGTCGTCTGGCTGCACCTGGGTCACGGTGTCATTGCGCGTATCAAACAGCTGCAGATAGCCTTGCCGGCCGGCCGGCGCGAGGTCGCTGCCGATGACCCAATGAGTGCCGGGCACAGGTGCGAAATCCTCAACATTGGGTGCGCCGCAGATGAACTTCACATCGCCAGCCGGTGCACACTCGTTCGCCGTCGCCGCGACAGCGGGTCTCAGATGCGCCGACCAGATTGCGGCACCGATGGCGATACTCACTGCTCCACGCACCGCCAACGTGCAGAGGCGCACGAAAATCATTCCTTTTGGCATTGGTTCCTCCCTTGCTCGACGGTCCGTGGAGCCGCACAGCAACTGAGCAACGTGGATCGGCCAAGCCACACGACACCCGGACCATTGTGCTTCGTGCAACAGGGCGGCTCGGCCTAGCAATCCGCACAGCGCACGAATGTTCGTGAGCGGACGGGGAGCCGCCTATGCCGGCTGTGCCGCCTCACGTAACGCCGCATCATACGCCTCGATCGGCTTTCGCGTCATCGTCAGTGTGGCAACGGCGCCGATCAGCGCCAACACGCCCGCCACTGCGAACGTACCGTTGAAGCTGCCGGTGAGTCCCACGACGTAGCCGGTGACGATCGGCCCCATCATGCCGAACGAATTGCCACCGAGCACGGTGATGCTGGTCACCTTGCCGATGTCTGCCGGATTGCGCACCAAATCGGTCACCAGCGCGAAGTTCAACGCACTCCCGGCCGCGCCGGTCGAGCGCGCGACCGCCAGGATCAGCACGATCAGCCAGAGATCGTCGACGAACGGGATCAGCAGAATGCTCGCCGCACTCACAAGCATGACCGCCAGCATCGACCGCCTTCGGCCAGTGTGCACTGCATCCCGCGACAACAGCTTGTCGCTGAGCAAACCCAATGCTACGGCCACGACGGTAGCGGCACCGAACGGCACCGCGGTCAGCATGCCGGCATTCATGACCGACAGGCCCTTCGCTGTCTGCAGATAGTTCGGCAGCCACGTCAGAAGCATATAGCCGCCATAGACCTCGCAGCCCTGCGTCAGGAACAGACCCCACACGCTGCGCAGCGTCAGCAGATGCAACAACGGCGCGCCGGGCCGCGCCGCGGCCGATCTCGCCTCGCCGTCACGCTCGGCGAGGATCCTGTCGCGCTCGGTTGGCCGCAGCCAAGCGACACGTTCCGGCCTGTCGAATGCGACCAGCCACGCCACGAGCCACACAAACCCGATGCTGCCGGCAACCAGAAAACCGGCCCGCCAGCCCAGCCACGCCACGATGGCCGAGACCACCACCGCACCAATGGCCGGGCCAGCAGCTGCACCGGCACCGAACACGGCATTGGCAAACCCACGTTCGGACGCCGGGAACCACTCGCGGATCACCCGATTGCAGGCGGGCCAACTCGTCGACTCGCCCATTCCCATCACGATGCGCGTGGCGGCCATGGAGATGAAACCGGTGGTGAACCCGGTCAGCACAGTCGCTGCGGACCAGATGCCGATCCCCGTAGCATTCACCACCTTGCCACCGAACCGATCGACCAGCAGACCGACCGGGATCAGGCACAGCACATACATCCAGAGAAAGGACGAGAGCAGCCAGCCCATCTCGACCTTGGTCAGTCCGAATTCCGTGGCGATCGGTGTCACCGCGACCGACAGCGCGATGCGGTCCGTGTAGTTGATCAGCGTCAGCGTGAACAGAAAGACGCAGATCCAAAGTCTGCGATGGTGCATTGTCGTTTCCCCCGGCGTCAGCTTGCGAGCAGGCGTGCCGGAGGGCAAGCTGCGCGACCATCCAACTGGAGGAACTCAGCCATGGCAATCGCGGAAGCCGTCCAGGAACACCCCGCGCTGCTCGCCGAACTGCCGCAGCGTCTGCACCACCACGCCTATGTCGTGCGCGACCAGGAAGTGAACCGTCAGTTCTTCGAGGACCTGCTGGGCATCCCTCTCGTCGCCACCTGGTGCGAGAAGCACCACAACAGCTGGCTCGGCCGCGATGTCGCGATGTGCCACACCTTCTTCAGCATGGCCGATGGCGGCGCGCTCGCGTTCTTCGCGTTCGGCGACCCGGAGGTCTACAAGCTGGTGATCGCGGAAAAGCCCCCAGTGGTCGGCAGCTTCGATCACGTGGCGTTCAAGGTATCGGACCGCACGTATGACGAGATCATCGCGCGGCTACAGCGCACCGGCACGCCATTCCGCGAGAATGACCACGGCTACTGCAAGTCGGTCTATGCCACGTCACCCGATGGGCTGATCGTGGAGTTCACCGTCGATCCGCCGGGTGTCGAACAGATAGACGCGATCCGGCGCGCCGACGCGCACTCCGAACTGGCGCGGTGGATGGCCGGCGATCACCGCACCAACAACGACCTGCGGCCGCGCTAGCCAGCACGATACGGTATTGCGTGAAACAGCCGATACAGCTCTCGGCGCGCGACTGTTCATTCCGTCATGCCGACGCAGGTCGGCATCCACGTCTTGCTGCTCGCAGCACGAGTCTTTGCCGCTCGCATACGTGGATGCCGACCTGCGTCGGCATGACGTTGGGCTCGGATCGTGCGCTGCTTGGTCCTAAGCGGGCAGTTGCCGCCCGTGCTAGAGCTGCACCGCATGGTTATTCTGAGGGTCATAGACGCCGCTGAGTCGCGCCAGAAAGTCAGGCACCTCCTCCCGCATACCGTGTGGTTCATCGTTGAGTAGTCATACACATAGGGATAGCGCCGTCCCTACATGCTTGTGGTGATGCGCGCCCATTTGGCCGCCCATCATGTTTGATGGGTGAGTGGCGAATATCGTGCAATAGATCAGTGGCGTCGGCTTAGCCCATAGGCCCCAATCGTCACTGCAATTTATTTCCTGTCATCCCGCCGGCCGCCGATCTTCACTGCACGAAAGGTGGGCGGCGGCTTTTCACCCCCGCCAGATCCGCACCAGCGGCCCTTCCACGCCGGACACCGGATCGGCCGCCGGCAACTTCACTGCCGCGACGTTGCGTACCACTTCGTCATGCTCCGCCGGATTGCCGCGGCGAAGATCGCGCCGCGCGGTGTTGTCGGGATAGGCGCCGACAATCAGCAGATCGGTGGTCTTGCCCTCATTGCAATGGCCGACACCCGCCGGCACCACCACGACATCGCCGGCACTGACCTCCAGCACCTGGCCCGCCGGACCGCCGAAACGCACCTTCGCCGAACCGCTCGCCACGCCCAGTACTTCATGCGCGTCGCTGTGGAAGTGGTGGAACGGATGCACCGCGTCGCGCCACGCCGCGGGCCAGCGATTGGCGGTGAAGATGCGCTCGATCGCCGCCGGATCGGCCGGCACCGCCTGCCGGTACACCAACAACGGCAGCTGCGAGTTTGGAATCGCGCCATCGTCGGCGAAATTGAAGGTCTGGGGTTCGGTCATCTGAACTTCTCCGCTGCTTCGGCAAGGCGGCGATCAAGAGTCACGAGCGCGGCTCTCAACTGCCTCGCAAGCCACATATAGCTCGCATCGTAGAACGAAAGGCGCGTCTGCTCGGCAAGAGTGAGGACGCCTTCGTAGTCCACATTGTTGATCTCAATAGCAAGACGAGAGCGCCATCGAAAGCCAGCCCACAACTCACTGTGCCTGTCCGGGTGGCGGCGCAATTTTGTCAGACAGACATTGCTCATCTCAAAGTCCAACAGCGGAGAAGCAACGAGCTGATGACCGTCCAGTTGGCGAACCACTCGCGCCGCTTCAGGTTCCTGAAAAAGGACAGCCGCGATGGCAGATGCGTCAACGACCTTTGTCGGCACTGTGGCCACCATCGCGATCGGCACGGATGATATCGGCGGACTCGCTCGGTGTGTTGAGCCCCAACCTGCGAACCTCCGACAAGACTTCCGATGGCGTGAGGTAGCGCGATGTCGGCGGCCGGACCGCATCCTCGATGATCGCCATCAATTCACCCTGGAGTGACCGGTGGTTGCGCGACGCCCGCTCGCGCAAGCGCAGCACAACGTCATCAGGCGCGTTCTTGATCGAAAGGTTCACGGGCATTGTTAGCACTAGATTAGAGCCGATTTGGAGCAACATTAGCACCCCAGCGGTGCGCTCTCAACCGCATCCTCCGCTTCGTCCTCCTCGCCATAACCGACCAGCCGCAGCGCGCGTCCCTTGATGCCGCGCGTCCCGGCCGCGTGGATCAGCGCCTCCTCGCGGCCATGCGTCACCCAGACCTCCGGCGCGCCCACCTCATCCAGCGTGGCGTTCAGCTCATCCCAATCCGCATGGTCGGAGATCACCAGAGGCAATTCCACGCCACGCGACTTGGCGCGTTGCCGCACCCGCATCCAGCCGGACGCCATTGCCACCACGGGGTCCGCCACGCGCCGCGCCCACCGGTCTGTGACCGCAGCGGGCGGCGCCAGCACGATCGTCCCCACCAATTCGCCCTTTGCCGCCGCCGTCGCAGGTCGTAGATCGCCGAACGCCACGCCGCGTGCCTCGTATACTTGGCACAATGCGGACAGCGCGCCGTGCAGCCAGATCGGTCGGTCCCAACCCGCCTGACGCAGCAGCGCGATCAGCCGCTGGCACTTGCCAAGGGCGTAACATCCCACGACGTGGGTCCGATCCGGGAACAAAGCCACACTGGCTAGCAGCCGGCCGATCTCCTGCTCGGGCGGTGGATGGCGGAACACCGGCAGCGCGAAGGTCGCCTCGGTGACGAACACGTCGCAATGCTCCGGCACGAATCCCGCACACGTCGGATCGGCGGTGCGTTTGTAGTCACCACTGACAACCACCCGCGTGCCTTGGTACTCCATCGCCACCTGGGCGCTCCCCAGGACATGCCCGGCAGGCTGCAGCCATAAGTGCACGTCGCCGACGCGCAGCCTCTCGCCCCAGCCCAGCGCCTGCTGTGTCCCGCCGGCCCGGTCCTCGCCCAGGCGCGCGCGCATCAGCGCGAGAGTGTCCGCACTGGCGAGCACCGCCTGATGGCCTGGGCGCGCGTGATCGGAGTGCGCGTGGGTGATCACCGCACGGTCCACCGGCCGCAGCGGATCGATGAAGAAGCTGCCAGGCTCGCAGTAGAGGCCCTGCGGCAGGGTCTTCAGCCAGGTCGAGGCATGCGGCATTCCGGCAAAATGGCCCCGATTGCCGCCTGTTGCCAGACTGCGGGCGCGGCTTCAGCTCGCCAGCGCCAGCTCCTCCGCCACGGTGTAGGGGACCGTGCCGGCGACGGCGATCTCCAGCATCGGCACCCCGCCGACCGCCGGCAGGGGCAGCACGGCATTGCCATCCGTCCAACGCCTGAGCGCGATCCCGTCCCGCTCTGCGGCCCACCAGCCGCTGACAAGCGACGGATGATCGAGCGGAATGTCGCAGAGCTCGTCCCCACCGCGCACCACGAGGCGTGCAACCTGGACACCGAGACGGCGGCGATCCTCCAGCCACGGACACGCGTCGGATGGAGCGGCCGCGTGTGAAACAAGACGCACCTCGCTCACTCCGCGCGGCAGCATGAAGACATACCGGAGCGCATCGGTGATCACCGGCTTGATCAGTCGGCCCCCTGCCAGCAGGCGCAGATCCGGGTCATCTGTGGTCTGCAGGCTAGCCGGCCAGCGGCCGAGTGCTGCGGCGCGTTCTACCAGACGCTGCCAGACAGGCCGAATGGAGCTCTCATCCGTAGCGAACGGTTCGCAGGAGTTCGCTTCGCGCGTTGCATTGTCCGCATCGTCGGTGAGATCGGGATAGAGAGGGCCCGGCTGATCAGAGTTGGCGAAGAAGCCGCGATTGCCGGTATCCAGATAGCTCTCCGCGGGCAGGCCTTCTGCCAGCATGATGGCGTGCTTCTCCAGCTCCACATGGTAGTAGACGATGGAGTTCCGATCGTTGTCCTGCCGGATCGTCGCACCATTGATCAGTTGCCGCGCGCAGATCAGCTTTCCGTCGGTCAGGATGGCGTGATCCGGCGAGACCAGCAGGTCGCGGTGCGGCACGTTGTCGGCAAACGCGCTGCGTTCGATGCGGATCGGCGCGACCAAACGCGGCTGCGGATGCGCCGCAAGGTTCACACGCCTCTGGCCGATCCAAATCACTGGGACCGGTGCAAGTTCGTCGCCGCGGAGCGTCATCACCTGGTCGCCCGGCCTCAGGGTCTCGACCGCAACTTCGCCATCGACGGCCTCGACCATGGTGCCCTGTGCGTAACAGACCATCAGCACTGTGCCGCCGCTGCCATCGTCGGCAAGTGCGAAGGCCCCGGGATTATTGATGTGGGCGATGGTGAAGACCGCGTCGTTACCTGAGTCGATGGTCAGGGTCGTGCCGTTGTATTGCGTGGTTAACTGACTCGAAAACGGCAGCGAGCCGATATCGATCTCGTTGGCACCGCCAAAGCCCGCAATCGTTGCGTTCAGCGCGGTGCCAACATTGTCGAGCACAAGTGTATCGGACCCAGCGTCAACGAAGCTGATCACGTTGGCGGCCGCGTTGGCACCCGTGACGTTGCCGCCGACCTCGATCGTCCCGTCCAAGGATATCGCGTAGTGGCCGCTGCCAGAGACGGAGCCCGCGAACAGGCTTCCGCCATCGACATCGACCGTGCCACCGCTGTCAACGATGCCGCTGCCGATATCGAGCACGCCCTCGGTCATCGCGGTCGAATTGGCATCCAGGGTGAAGCTGCCGAAGACGTTCCCTGTGCCACCCGCACCGACATCGAATATGCTGTGAGCAAGGGTCGCGTTGCCTAAGATGGACAAGGAGCCATCGTCGATCAGGCGAATCGATCCTGAAGCACCCCCCACGTGGAGGGTCTTTATCTGGTAAGGGCGCTCAGTCGCAGTGATGACCACCGAGTACGTGCCGGACGCATTGATCGCGACATCATTGGTACTGGTGGGAACGCCCCTGCTCCAGTTCGAGGCAACCTGCCAGTTTGATGTCCCCGTCGTGGCGCCGACCCAGCTATTGGTCGCCATGCTCTCTCCCCGCCGCGCGTGCAGGCACGGCCGTATGGTCCGCTTCGGTCCGCGGACAATCGCTGCGATCGGTTAACAGTCCATGAATCCGCAGCCCGGCTTCCCGCCGGATGCGAGACCAAATAGAACGCGGGGATGGCCAGAACATTGCCGGAACCCTTTGCCGTGTGGTTCGCGCGTCAGGGCTGGACGCCGCGACAGCATCAGCTCGCGATGCTGGACGCCGCGCGCACCGCGGACAGCGTGTTGCTGATCGCGCCCACCGGCGGCGGCAAGACGCTGGCGGGATTTCTGCCCACCCTGGTGGCGCTGAACGAGGCGCCGCGCCCCGGCATCCACACGCTGTACGTCAGCCCGCTGAAGGCGTTGGCCAACGACATCGCGCGCAATCTGACCCGCCCGGTCGAGGAGATGCGGCTCTCGGTGTCGATCGAAACGCGCACTGGCGACACGCCGGCGAACCGACGCGCGCGTCAGCGGGTCGCGCCGCCGAACATTCTGCTGACCACGCCGGAAAGTCTGGCGGTGCTGCTGTCGTCAGCCGATGCGCCGTCGATATTCGCGGGGCTTGCCTGCGTGGTGATGGACGAGGTGCATGCGCTGGCCGGCACCAAGCGCGGCGATCAACTGGCACTGTGCGTTACGCGGTTGATGACGCTGGCGCCGACGTGCCGCCGTATCGGACTTTCGGCCACAGTGGCGCACCCCGACGCGATCCGCGGCTATGTCGGCGCCGAGCGAGTGATCGAGCAGCCCGACGGCACGCCGCCCGAGCTCGCAATGATGCTGCCCGAGGGGGAGCTGTCCTGGTCCGGTCACATGGGCCTGGAGGCAGCGCCTGGGGTGATGGCACGCATCCGCTCCGCCCGCATGACCATCGTGTTCGTCAACACGCGCGCGCAGGCCGAGCTGATGTTCCAGGCGCTGTGGAGGCTGAACGAGCCGACGCTGCCGATCGCGCTGCACCACGGCTCGCTGGAGGTGGAGCAGCGCCGGCGCGTCGAGGCGGCGATGGCGTCTGGCAAGCTGCGCGCCGTTGTGGCGACGTCGTCGCTCGATCTCGGCATCGACTGGGCCGGCGTCGATCAGGTGATTCAGATCGGTGCGCCAAAAGGCGTGGCGCGCCTGCTGCAGCGCGTGGGGCGCGCCAATCACCGGATGGACGAGGCATCGCGCGCCATCCTGGTGCCGGCCAATCGGTTCGAGGTGCTGGAATGCGAGGCCGCCATGCTTGGCGTGTCCGCGCGCGAACTGGACGGCGACCCGCCGCGGCCAGGTGGGCTCGATGTGCTGGCGCAGCACCTGCTGGGCCTCGCCTGCTCGGCACCATTCCGCCCGGATGACGTCTATGCCGAGGTACGGCGCGCGGCGCCCTATGCGGCGCTGTCGCGCAAGGACTTCGACGACGTGCTGGCGTTCGTGGAGAATGGCGGTTACGCGCTCGCCGCCTACGAGCGTTGGCGCAAGCTGTTCCGCGACAGCGAAGGCCGCGTGCATGTGCGCTCCGAGCGCATCGCGCGACAGCACCGCATGAACATCGGCACCATTGTCGAGGCACCGCTGATCAAGGTGCGTCTGGTCGGCAAGAAGCGCCACGGCCCGGTGCTCGGCGAGGTGGAAGAGAACTTCGTCAACCTGCTGCGTCCCGGCGACACGTTCATGTTCGCCGGGCGCCTGCTGCGCTTCCTGCGGCTGCACGAGAACATGGTGGAATGCGCGGATGGCGGCACCGGCGAGCCGATGGTGCCGGCCTATGAAGGCGGCCGGCTGCCGCTCACCACCAACCTCGCCAACCGCGTGCGCGGGCTGCTGCAGGACCCGTCGAGCTGGGGGTTGTTTCCCGACGGCGTGCAGGATTGGCTGAAGCTGCAGAAGGCGCGGTCGCGGCTGCCGGGACGCAATGATCTGCTGGTGGAGACGTTCCCGCGCGGCGATCGCTGGTACCTGGTGGCGTACTGCTTCGAGGGCCGCAATGCGCACCAGACGCTCGGCATGCTGCTGACCCGGCGCATGGAGCGTGCGGGTTACGCGCCGCTCGGGTTCGTCGCGACCGACTATGTGCTGGGCGTGTGGTCGGCGGAGCAGCCGCGCGACGTGGCGAAGCTGTTCGATCAGGACATGCTGGGCGACGATCTGGAGGCGTGGCTGGCGGAAAGCTCGATGCTGCGCCGGACGTTTCGCAACGTCGCGGTGATCGCCGGGCTGATCGAGCGCCATCATCCAGGCGCGGAGAAGACGCGGAAGCAGGTGACGGTGAATTCCGACCTGATCTACGACGTGCTGCGCCGTCACCAGCCGGACCACATCCTGCTGCGTGCCACGCGTGCCGATGCGGCGGGCGGCCTGACCGATCTGTCGCGCATCGCGGGAATGCTGACGCGGGTGAAAGGACGGATCGTGCACATGGTGCTGTCACGTGTCTCGCCGCTGGCGGTGCCGGTGCTGCTGGAGATCGGCCGGGAAAGCGTGCGGACGGACGCGGACGAGGAGAGGCTGCTGGCGGAGGCCGAGGCGATCATCGCGGAGGCAACAGGAGAGCAGGAGCCGCCACGTGCCCGGCGCCGCCCGATGCAGGCGTCGCTGTTCAGTTCATGACGGTATCGCCAGCCCCCTCCCCCCGCCCCCCTCCCGCAAGAGGAGGGGGAGAAAACCGACTTCTCCCCCTCCCCTTGCGGGAGGGGATTGGGGGGAGGGGGTCGTGGTCCCGATGACCGCCGCTCCCATCCACCTCGCCGGGGAGCGCCTGATGCTCGACCCGGCCGGCGCCCTGCACTGGCCTGCGACCAGTCTGCTCGCGGTCTCCGACCTCCATCTGGAGAAAGGCTCCTCCTACGCCCGCCACGGCCAGTTCCTGCCACCCTGGGACACCCACGCCACGCTCGATCGCCTCACCTTGCTGCTGCGCCGCTACCAGCCACGCCTCGTGGTCGCGCTCGGCGACAGCTTCCACGACACTGACGGCTCCGCCCGCCTCCCCACCGGCGAGCTCTCGCGCCTTCGCGCTATGACCGAGGCGCACCGTTTCATCTGGGTCCAGGGCAACCACGACCCCTCACCGCCGCGCGGCGTCGGCGGCGAATGGGTAAAGAGTTCACCACCACGAGCCTGATCTTTCGCCACCAGGCAAGGTCAGACGCACAGGCCGAGATCTCCGGCCACCACCACCCCAAGGCGGCAATCCCCGCACGCGGCAGTAGCGTGAGCCGCCCTTGCTTCGTCAGCGATGCCCGCCGCCTGATGATGCCGGCGTTCGGCGCCTACACGGGCGGCCTTGACGTGCGCGATCCCGCAATCGCCCGGCTGTTCCCGCGCGGCGGCCGCGTATTCCTGCTGGGCAAGGAACGTCTGTTCAGCTTCACGCTGGCAACATTGCGTTCCGGCTGACCTGGCCGCAGGCTGGCGACGAAATGGCGGTCCGATCAATCCCGCAGGACACGCCCATCCGGGTGGTGGGTGACGTGCATGGTGAGGCCATTGCTTTCGGCTACGCCGCCGCCACTGACCGCTTCGTCGTGCAGCTCGGCGACCTCACCGACTACGGGCCCGACAACGCCGGCACGCTGCGCATCATGTTCCGCCTGATCGATGAAGGTCGAGGACTGTTCCTGCTGGGCAATCATGACCTGAAGCTGGCACGCTTCCTCGCCGGCCATCCGGTCCGCAATGAGACGACACTGGACGCGACGCTGGCGCAGCTCGATGCTCCGCTGCGCCAACGGGTGGTGGCCGAGGTCGCCACCGCACCCGCCTGGCTGCGCCGCAACGGCGAGGTCTTCGTCCATGGCGGCTTCCACACCGCGATGCTCGAGGCGCCGGCGCCCGAGCACGATCTTGATCGTGCCCACGGCGTGCTGGCCCGCGCGCTGTACGGCGAGCCCACCGGTCGCACCCAGCCCGACGGCTATCCGGAGCGCAGCCTGCGCTGGGTGGATCGCATCCCCGCCGGTATCACGGTTTACTGCGGGCACGATCGGCGCAGCACCGATGGGCGTCCCTACATCCGACGTGGAGCCGCCGGCGGATCGGCAGTGTTCCTCGATACCGGCGCCGGCAAGGGAGGCCATCTGTCGTGGATCGATCTGTGAGCGTCGCACTGGTGACCGGCGGCGCGCACGGCATTGGCGCCGCGATCGCGGCACGCCTGGCGCGCGACGGCTGCCGCGTGGTGGTCGCCGACATGGACCGGAACGGAACGGCACCATCCGGCGCCCGATACGTGGTGTGCGACGTGTCGGACGAGACGTCAGTGGGTGGGCTGCTGAGTGACGTGGCGGCACAGGAAGCGAGGCTCGATGCGCTGGTCTGCAATGCCGGGATCAATATCCGCAAGCCGATCGCGCGACTTATGCTGGCGGAATGGTCGCGGGTGATCGGCACCAACCTGACCAGCACGTTTCTGTTGACGCGCGCGGCCGAGACAATGCTGCGTGCGTCCAATGGCTCCGTAGTGACGATTGCATCGACGCGCGCCCACATGTCGGAAGCCGACACCGAAGCCTATGCCGCGTCGAAGGGAGGGCTGGTCGCCCTGACGCACGCGCTTTCGATCAGCCTCGCGCCGGACATGCGGGTGAACTGCATCAGTCCCGGATGGATCTTCACCAAGGGTGATCCGCCGCGCGCGGAGGATCACACGTTTCATCCCGCGGGACGTGTCGGCACGCCGGAGGACATCGCCGCTCTCGCAGCGTTCCTGGTAGGACCAGAGAGCGGCTTCATCACTGGCGCCGAGTTCATCGTCGATGGCGGCGTGACGCGGAAGATGATCTACCCGGAATAATAGTCGGGCACTGCGTATGGTTTGCGCGAGCAAGGCTCGGTCGCTGGTATCAGCGGGTCGCCACCGCGCGCGGCATGGCGGCCGCGAGAGGGACGGCGACGATGGCAGAGACATCATTCTCGGCGGTCGAGCACGCGTTGGAAAACCAGCCGGTCGGCCCATTGCAGATCCGAGTGGCAATCATCTGCGGCCTTATTCAGATGTGCGACGGCTATGATGTTGGCTCGATCGGTTGGTCGGTGCCATCGTTGACCCACGCTTGGCATGTCGCGCCGTCGGCATTTGCACTGGCATTTCTGTGGTCGAACATCGGCGTCATGACGGGTGCCCTGCTCGCCGGACCGATCGGCGACCGCTTCGGACGCAAGCCGTTGCTGATGATGAGCGTGACGCTGTTCGGTATCGCCTCGTTGGCAAGCGCCGTCGCTCCCTCGCTCGGTTTCCTTGCGGGGACCCGCTTCTTCACCGGCGCCGGCATTGCCGGCGGGTTTGCCGGAACGGTGGCACTGACCGGCGATTACACGCCGCAACGCCTGCGCGCGATGATGATCATGTTGACCTTTACCGGTGCGCCACTCGGCGGCTTCGTTGGCGGTCAGGTCGTCTCCCTGCTGCTGAGCGAAGGCCTCGGATGGCCAATCATCTTTGTCATCGGCGGCGCCTTCCCGCTGGTGCTGCTGGCGATCACGGCATTATGGCTGCCTGAGTCGCCGCGTTTTCTCGCCGCGCGCGCGAACCTGGCGCCGCACCAGCGCGCGTTGCTGCACCGGCTCGCCATCGCGCCCTCTCCGGGAGAAACGCATGCGATCGATTTCGCAAAGGGCAATCCGCTACGGCTGCTGTTCGGCGAGGGTTTCGCGCTGCAGACGACGCTTCTGTGGATCATCTTCTTTTGCAGCCTCCTGGACCTGTTCCTGTTCGTCTTCTGGCTGCCGGAAGTTATACACCTGGGTGGCCTGACGCCGGCGCAGTCGGTATTTGCGTCGAGCCTCTTTGGCCTCGGTGGGATCGTCGCCGTGCTCTATCTCGGTTGGGCGATCGATCGCCTCGGTGCGCGTCGGTCGCTTGCGGTGCATTTCGCCGTCGGCATCGTGTTCATCTCGTTGATTGCGCTGGCGGCGTTGCCCTACTTCGCACTGCTTGCCGTGGTCTTCCTTTCTGGGACGACTGTACTCGGCAGCCAGACCGGATTGAACGCGGCATGCGGCAAACTCTATCCAGCACGCATGCGCACACGCGGTTACGGGTTCGCGACCGGCGTCGGGCGATTGGGCGGAATCGCCGCTGCACCGCTGGGCGGCTTCCTGCTGGCCCACGGCTTGCCACCGACTTTTGTGTTTCTGTCCCCGTGCCTGTTCGCAGCCATTGCCGCGGTGGCGACCGCGCTTCTGGCTCTGCCCGGCAGGCAACCGAGTGCCAGCCCAGCGATCGAGGCGACGTAGCGACAGTTCGTAACTCCGCAGCGCCCTCGGCGTTTCCGCTACGGTCTCGGCAGCTTTCAGTGGTCCGGCTGCGAGATTCTAGATTTTTTGCTCCGGGACGGACCCACGTCGCCGTGCGCGCAGGCAAACGCGCGATCGTGACTCACAACTACCGAGAATCCGAGGAATGCCGGTTCTTGGCGCCCATAAGCTCGTCATATAACCTGCACGACATACCATACCGACCGAGCCTGATGGGATGCTCTGCAAAGCAGACGCGACGATATAACCGGTCTGGTCGGTATTTATGCACTGATAAACCGAATGCGCCTTTTATCATCGCCATCGGTTGTGGAGGCCGCAGACACTGTGGCTCGCATCATTGTCGATACATATCTTGCGCCGAATATCACCCTGGAGGAAATGCGGGCGAATTGGATAGATAGACACGTCGATCCGCTACGAGATTTCAGCGAGGCGTGTCGGCAAGAGCTGCAGACATTTTGACGTATTGAAATGGCGCGGGCGAAGCATCTCTGACGTCAGTTTGTGCCGATACAGTGGAAGGCTGCTCTGTTGACCTCAATTCCCCTTTGGGATCGTCAGTTCCGTCTCGTTCGTGTCCACCACGAACACGGCGAGGAGCTTGGCCGGCTTTGTCTTGCTGGCATTGGCGCTGACGGCGTGGCGGTCGCCGGGCAGTTCGGAGAAGCTCGGCCCGGCTTTGTAGGTCGTCACCCCTCCGTCGTTGACCTGACTGCGGATCGCTCCCTCAAGCACTGTCGCGTAGATGAAGGCGGATTTGGCATGCGTGTGACCAGGCGAGTAGCCGCCCGGGCCGTACTCAACGAGCACGCCCTTGATGCTCTTGCCTGGAACGTTCGGTAGCTCGTGCTGGTAGACGAGGGTCACCTTTGCATTCTTCGACTTCGGCGCATCCGCCAGAACGCTGCCGAACGGTCCGGTGGCGACAAGCAGCGAGCAGAGGATACGTCTCACGGAACCCCATCCCTTGGTTGGCGGATGGGGATCAGGCTCTTGCCTGTGAGCGGCGGAACCACTCGTCGAAACCGATGCGGCCGAGGCGCGCTTCGCCCAACGGCACCAGCGAGCGCTCCTCGATCCGGCCGCCCCAGTATCGGGCCTCGGGGTCACACACGACCTCACGCGGGTCGCCTGCCGCCTTCAGATATCGTGCGATGATCTCATTGAACGGTGCTCGTTCCGGACCGGCGATCTCGACGATGCCGTTTAGCGGCGCCGCAGCCGCGGCCTCGGCGACGATGGCGGCCACGTCGTCCGCCGCGATGGGCTGGAACAGGCTGGGTGGAAGCCTGACTGTGTTGCCATCCGCACTCGAAGCGGCGATGCCGCCGAGGAATTCCAGGAACTGGGTCGAACGGATGATGGTGTAAGGCATGCCCGAGGCCACGATCAGTTTCTCTTGGGCGACCTTGCCGCGGAAATAGCCGTTGTCCGTCCGGTCTATTGCGACGATGGACAGCGCGACATGGTGCCGGACGCCGGCGGCGGCCTCAGCCGCAAGAAGGTTGCGGCCGGACGTCTCGAAGAATTCCAGCACCGCCTTGTCCTCGAATGAAGGCGAATTGGCGAGGTCGATCACCACCTGTGCGCCGGCCGTGACCTCTTTGAGCCCCTCGCCGGTGATGGTGTTCACACCACTTTGAGGCGAGGCGGCGACGACCTCGTGGCCGCCCTGTCGCAGAATGGCGACGGTCTTCGAGCCGATCAGGCCGGTGCCGCCGATGACGGCGATCTTCATGATTATACCTCCCTTGTCGACGACTGGAGATCTTCACCCGCAGGCTTTCGCCCTCGTATCAAGCCGTGATGCCGGGCGCGGAGAGGCAAGCACGTCACTCCAGATGATGCGGTTATTTCGCAGCGCCTCCTGAGGTGTTGGGCACCTTGCAGCCAGCCCAGAATAGCCATCGCCGAATCGGTTGCCCCACTACCCCGCAGCTTTTTGCACGAGCAAGTCAAATCGATGTTAGTTCACGCTGACCACGACTCACGAGCGCAGTTGATCCGAGCCAATGCAGCCGGCACCTTTGGCGCTCTACTTTAGAGATCAAGCTCGACCGCGGTGTTTGGCGTGGCACAGCAGATAAGCGCATTGCCTTCGGCTGGCGGGTCCAGCGGTTCTGGCGCGTAGGCGAGTTCGCCTTCGAGCAAGCCACTTTCGCAGTTGTGGCACACCCCCGATCGGCAGGACCAACGCACGGGAACGGCGCAGGCTTCCGCCAATTCGAGCAGGCTGCCGAAGCGGGAGTCCCATGGCACGACGAGACTGCTGCGCGAGAACGTCACCATGGGTCCGCCGCCCGCAGGACCGTCAGGGCGGTGCGGTAAGATCGCAGCGGCGCTGGAGATACCCGGCGTGAGAGTGGGCGTGGACCCGAACACTTCGACGTGGACCCTGGGCCAGGGAATGCCCCATGCCGCCAAGCCTTTTTGGAAATCCTCGAGAAAGCGGGGCGGGCCACACAGATAGAAATCAGCGTCCTGGGGAATCCCGATCTCATGGAGCAGCTGGAGCGAAAGATGGCCTGATCGATCGAAGCTCTGGCCGAGCATGTCTCCCGTTGCAGGCCGACTGTAAATTACGCAGCGATGGGACGCACGGAGCGCAGCGAGCAGATCGTCCGCCTCCTTGGCAAACGAATGGTGCGCGCGATCGCGGGCTGAATGCAGCCACCAAACTGGCCGAGACGCCACGGCGTTTGTAGCAGCCGCACCATGCAACATAGCCAGCATCGGCGTGACACCAACACCGGCGCTGATCAGGACGGCGGGAGTCGCACCGTCAGCGAGCGTGAACGAGCCACGAGGAGCGCTGATCTCCAGGCGACTGCCGGCCCGGACGCCTTGGTGGAGAAATCCGCTCGCGCGGCCGCGCTCGTTCTTGACGCCAATCCGATAGTTGGGGGTCCCGGGCGGACCGCACAGCGAATAATTCCGCGTGACGGCAGGCGCATCCAGGCTCGGCTTCACGCGGACCATGATGTGCTGGCCCGGCAACGCCATCGGTAGCGGTGAACCGTCTTCGGCGGCGAACTCGAATGATCGGACGTCCGCGCTTTCCTCGCGCGAAGCAACGACCACAACCGGGCGGAAGCCACGCCACGCAAGGGGCGCCGACGCGCCGGGCCCGAGGCCAGCGTTGCCAGTTGTGCCTCCCGCTTCGGCAGCGGCGAGCAGCACCTGCATCGAGCCTTGCCAGTCCAGGCTGAGCGCCGGAATTCGGACTGCGCGGCGTAAGGCCTCGAGCGGGTGCTCCGCCGAATACAGCAGCGCATCGATCTCGGCGACGGTCATGCGCTCGGGGCCGTCAGAGAGTTTTTCGATGTGATCGCCGGCGCCGATCTCGCCTTCCTGAATGACGCGGAAATAGAAGCCGGGCCGGTGGTGCGCAACCAGCAGCGCTGCAATCCCCGGATGGTTCAGCCTGATGCCGACCCGGTAGCAGGTATCGCGCGGCTGGCTGACCTCTACGACGGCACCGCCGATCCTGAAGCGATCGCCGATGCAGACCTCCGTATCGGCGAGGCCCTCCACTGTGAGGTTCTCGCCGAAGTTCCCGGCGACGAAATCCGACCGCCCAAGATAGCTCCCCCAAAAGCGGTAGGAGTTCTAGCTGGTAGACCAAGAGCGCACGTTGCTTGCCGCCATGGGCGCGCAGGTCCGCCTGTCCGTCGCCATCGAGGTTCAGCCGGCCGGCGAAAATCCGGCCCGTGACCGGCTCCTTCCAGACCGCCGTCCGGACACTCCTGCCCTGCCATGCGACGTCCCGAGGAAGTCCGACGTTGACCGAAACGATCACGCCCATCATGGAATCTCCGTTGCGGCTGCCATCGAATGCGGCAGTGAGCTTGATAGAGAGTGCAGATCAAGACGGCACAAGATGCCCCACCACCACGGCCGCTTGGCGGGGCGGTCAACCTGGGCCATGATCCGACCTTAATGGCCGACGAGAAGTCGATCTGGACGGGACTGAAACGCGGGCTCGCTCGCCGCTGTCCCAATTGCGGCAAGGGGCCACTGCTGAGAGGGTATTTGACGATCCTCTCGCCCTGCGAAGTCTGCGGCAACGACAACTCGGCCTATCCGTCTGATGACTTCCCACCTTATCTGACCGTCTTTGTTGCCGGGCACGTCATAGTCGCGCTCTTCGTATGGACGGACAACGTCTATGAGCCTCCACTCTGGGTAGAATTCGCAATCTGGCTGCCGGTGACGGCCCTCATGTGTCTTGCATTGCTGCCGTTTATGAAAGGTGTGGCGGTCGGGTTGTGCTGGGCCATGAATATCGTCCGCCAGGAGTCGGCGACGTGACCTCCAGCGAAACCGAACTGCCAGTCCTCGAGTACCAGGAGATCAACGCCCATCTGCGGACAAACACGACTGCGTTCGTCAACTGGTTCAGCTTTTTCCTGACATTCAGCCTCGTGGCGGCCATCGCCTTCCTCGTCACCGGCGAGCACCGACAAGGGCTACGGGGGCTCGCGCTGCGGTATGGTGTGCCAATCGCCTGCCTGCTGCTGCACGTTATAGCTCTCGCCGGCATCTTGATCTTCCGGCACTACGTCACCGCCGCGCATCGCAAGCTTGACGAGATCGTCAAGCTGCTTGGCGACACCGGCAGCTCGCCGGTCCCGGTACGGTTTACTCTATGGATGACCCACCTGATGGCGGCAGGGTTCGTGGTGTCGTACTTCGCATGGTTCTCGTTGCTCTTACTTCCACGAGACTGATGCCATCAGCCCCACGCCGTTGCCTCCAGTTCAACTGGCTCGGGGAATAAAGCCAGGCACGCCTGTCTCCACCACCGTGTTGAACCGGAGGTTCGTCTTGATGCCCTCCCGCATCTCCCGCATGGCGTCTTCAGGCAAGGCTGATATCTCAAAGTTCTCTTGGATGCGGTGAGGTGTGGTCGAGGTCGTCAGGCAAGCGGTGCCGCGTTGCACGGCCCAGGCCAGCGCAACTTGAGCAGGTGTTTTGTGGACGCGCCGCGCGATGGCTGTGATCACAGGGTCATCCAACAATTTCGGACTCATGCCGTGTCCCAACGCCGCAAACGCCAGCAATACAATCCCGTGCTCTCGACAGAAATCGAGCAGGTCCCATTCAGGAAGGTAGGGATGGGATTCGACTTGCACGACGGCAGGCTTGATCCGCGCAGCCGCAACAATCTCTTGCAGCTTCTCCAACGTAACATCTGATAAGCCGATCGCCTTGCACCGGCCCTCGTCAACGAGACGCTCGAGCGCCCGCCACGTCTCGACCAATGTCACCCCGGAATCATAGATGACCTGACCGCGTTCATCCCTTGGGTCCTGCTCGTCGCCAGGGCGAAAGGCAAACGGGGTATGGATGAGATAGCAATCGACATAGTCGATTTGCAGTCGCCGGCAACTCGCGTCAAAGGCGGGCTTGACCCGCTCAGGGCGATGATTGGTGTTCCATAGCTTGGTGGTAAGGAAGACCTCCTCCCGCCGAACCGTCCCCGCCTTGAATGCTGCCTGCATCGCATCGCCAACCGCCTCTTCATTGCGATACCGCTCCGCACAATCGAGATGGCGAAAGCCAACTTCCAATGCGCTCTTCGTGGCTTGTTCGGTCGCGAGAGGGTCCGGGATCAGCGTGCCAAACCCGACGGCAGGGATCGCGCCCGATCCGTGGGTGAGAGGGATCCTCGTATGGCGAAGCGTATCGGGGGTTGCCATGCTCAAACTCCTTTGTTCGAGGCCAGACGCTGGATAAGCGACGGATCTGTTCGATGCAGCTTCTGCATCTCAGTGTACCCATTCGATTGACCGAGCGCCATGAAGAGGGAGACGGCGATCGCTGTGACGGAACAATCGGGCGGCCGAGGTATGCTTCCGGTTACAACGAGTGGTAGCCTTTCGACGCCGTCCCCTTCACCCCTTTGGAACGGGTGCCCGACATGACCGAGCAAAACAACAAGCCAGGTTCGATCAGCGCGCAACCGACAGCGAAGGGAGATGCTTCGGGCAACGACGAGAAATCCGCGCAGGCATCACCGGAGGCCAGCCCCGCACCACAGGAAGCCCGAAAGGCTCCGCGGAAGCGAAAGCTACTGGCCGGTGTGCTCGGTGTCGCTGTCCTGGCAGTGCTCCTCGTGTTCGGCATCCCGTGGGTCAAGGAGATGCTCAGCACCGTATCCACGGACGACGCATACGTGAATGGCCACGTGACGTTTGTTGCGCCCCGCGTCGCAGGCCAGATCTCCCGCGTTCTGGTGGATGACAACAACCGTGTGCGCAAGGGAGATCTCCTGGCCGGGTTGGACAAGGAGCCTTACCGGGTTGCGGTCTCCGAGAAGCAGGCATCGGTCGACACCGCGACAGCAGACCTCCAGGCAGCCATCGCGGCGGCGCGTGCGATCGAAGCGGAGGCAATGGGCCGACGCTGGGACCTCCAACGCGCCGTGGAGAACGTCGATAACCAGGTCGCTCTCCTGCACGCGCGGGCCGCCGCTGTCGAAAAAAGCAAGGCCGCGCTGACCCTGGCGCAGCTTGACTTCGATAGGGCGAAGCAGCTCGTCGCCAGAGACGACGTGCCGCGTGCGGAGTACGACCGGCGGCAAGCGCAGCTGACGACGGCCGGCGCGGAACTCGCCCAGACTCTGGCCGAAGTCTACCAGATCCGCGCCTCGCTGGGGCTGCCGGCTCAACCTGCGGGCGGCGATCTCGCACAGGTGCCGCCCGATCTCGACGAGACCTTTTCGTCCGTCCTCCAGGCGCAAGCAAATCTCATTCAAAGTGCCGCGCAACTCGGCGTCGTGCACTCGTTCGACCAGGGTCCGAAGGCGATGCTCGACCAGTTCTATAAACTGGGCGACGTCAACACCACGTTCGCCAAGTATGCGGCCAATGCTCCGGCCGTGAAGCAGGCTGAGGCGAAACTCGAAGCCGCCAGGCGCGATCTCGCGCAGGCCGAACTGGATCTTCGTTACACCGACATCATCGCGGATATCGACGGCGTCGTTACGCGGCGCAACGTCAATCCGGGCAACTACGTCCAGGTCGGCCAGAACCTGATGGCGATTCGCTCGCTCAACGAAATCTGGGTTGACGCCAACTTCAAGGAAACGCAGTTGCGCGACCTGCGCATCGGGCAGCCCGTCGATTTGGACGTTGACATGTACGGCGGCAAGCACGTCTTCAAGGGCCGTATCTCCGGCTTCACCGAGGGGACCGGATCGACGCTGGCATTGCTGCCGCCCGAAAACGCCACGGGCAATTTCATCAAGGTGGTCCAGCGGCTGCCGGTCCGGATCGATCTCGTCGATTACAATGCCGATCAGACGCCGCTGTTCATCGGCACCTCGGTGGTTCCCTACGTCTCTATCAAAAAGCCGCCGACCGGACCCGATGCCGGGAAGTTTCTCCAGACCTATGTGCCCCAGACCACTGCGCCGTCATCTCCGAGCCCTGGTCCCACCGCCAGCGCGTCGGGCACCAGGGCGTCGGGCGCCGGGGCGTCGGGCATTGGGCAATGAGCGGCACGGCACTGTCGTCGACACCGCTGAATTCCCGCTCCCGCGCCGCGACAAACCCGTGGGTCGTCGCCGCCGTTGTCGTTGTGCCGACCTTCATGGAGGTGCTCGACACCACGATCGCGGTGGTGGCGCTGCGCTATATCGCGGGCGGTCTGTCGGCCACGGTCGATGACGGCGAGTGGGTTATCACCAGCTACCTTGCCGCCAACGCGATCATCCTGCCCATCACCGGCTGGCTGATCGCGCATATTGGGCGCCGCAACTACTTCCTGCTTTCCATCGCTGTATTCACCCTCGCCTCGGGGCTGTGCGGCATGGCCACGAGTCTCGGGCAACTGATCCTGTTCCGCGTGCTCCAGGGTCTTGCCGGCGGTGGCCTTCAGCCATCGAGCCAGGGCGTGCTGCTGGACGCCTTCCCGGTCGAGCGGCAAGGCATGGCCATGACGCTGTTCGGCCTGGCCGCGCTGATCGCGCCCGTCGTCGGTCCCACACTCGGCGGCTGGATAACCGACAGCTACTCCTGGCGGTGGGTGTTCTGGATCAACGTTCCCGTCGGCCTCCTGGCCCTGGGCGCGTGTGCCCTCACACTCCGGGACCCCGAGTACCTCACGGCACAGCGCACGGAACTGCGGAAGCGACCGTTCAGCTTTGACGGCGTTGGCCTGTCGCTGCTGGTCATCGTCATCGTCTGCTGGGAGGTGGTGCTCAGCAAGGGCCAGGAATGGGACTGGCTGGGCGACCCGTTCTGGCGTGTGCAGACGCTGGCGATGCTGTTCATCGTGGGCCTGGTCGGGCTGGTCGTCTGGGAACTGCGCCACCCGACCCCGGTGGTCAATTTTCGGCCGTTGCGGGAACGGAATTTCGCCGCCTGCTGCATCATCATCTTCTGCGCCTTCGCGGTGCTGTACGCCGCGAGCACCTCGTTGCCTGCCTTGCTCCAGTCGCTGTTCGGCTACGATGCGCTGAGCGCCGGACTGGTCATGTCGCCGGCCGGCTTCTTTGCCGTCGTCACCATGCCGTTCGTGGGGCGCGCGCTCGGTCGGGGAACCGATGCGCGATGGATTATTGCCGCGGGTCTCCTGACCATGGCCGCGGGGAATTACTGGATGTCGCAGATGAACCTGGACATCAGTCCAGGGCAGGCCGTGTGGCCTCGGGTGGTGCTGATCATCGGGCTTGCGATGTGCTTCGCCCCGGCAAACGTGGCGGCTTACCTTTATACGCCGCTCGCACTGCGCGGGGCGGCCGTCGGCCTGTTGAGCCTCCTGCGCAACGAGGGAGGCAGCGTGGGGACCTCGCTGGCTCAGACGGTGCAAGAGCGTCGCGACCAGTTCCACAGCCTCCGTCTTGGCGAATGGCTCGATCCGTTCAACCCGGCCACGCGTTCCTTCCTCGATCAGGCATCCGGACCCTTTCTGCAGCAGACCGGCGATCCGGTCGCCACGCAGCAACTGGCCTTGCGGACGCTGGCAAACCTGCGCCAGCAACAGGCATCGGCCCTCGCCTACTTCGATGTGTTCTGGGTGCTCGCCGTTGTCATGGTGGCACTTGTGTTCGTTGTGCTGCTGATGAAACGCTCCGTCGCGGAGAAGGGCGCGCGGATCGGCGGCGAGTAAGCTGAGCGCGCGCGCATAAAATTCCGGGTTAAGGGTCGCCGGACCGCTCAGCAGGAAAGGACTGCTTGATCGAGCCCGCCGGCTGATGGCCGCCGCGCGGAGCGACCGCCGCTGTTCCGCGTGGCTACCTAAGAACGCTGCACGGTGTGTCGTAATCAATCAGACATGCATGGCCGCCATCCTCGACGGCGGCCGGCACCGCGCGTTCGGGCGTATTGGAAGCGCCGTAGCCATGAGTGCTCACAGCCAATCCGGCCAGACCGAAACAGATTACTATTGTGCACATGGTGATAGCCGTTCTCATCGTCCTCTCCCCGCGCCGTGGCCCTGACGGTCTGTTGCCGACGCGGCGTGAAATGACGCTATCATTAGGCGAGCGGTATGAAGCACTTCACAGCTCGCGCGTGAATCTGCTCATTCGAGCACCATACTGGCGCCGCGCATCAACGCATCGCAGTCGCACGGACAGCCACAGTGACCCAGCCGCCGAGCGTGGCTGATGGCCGGGTTGGAATCTTCAATTCTCTTGATGCCAAGCGAATGCGCGGAAGTTGGAGGAGGCCAAGAGCCCGCACGCGAAGAGCGGGAGGCTAATCGCTCGCGCGCTGCCTTCAGACCCGCAAAATATTAGGCCGCACAACACGCATCTGGACTACAGCGCAATGTCCGTTCCCAGATGGAACAGACAATCGCCCCGCACCGTGCGCCCAGGAATCCGCTTGCACAGCACGAAGCCGTCACGCGCGAAATGCGCCGTGACCGGCTCCGCCCATGGCGTCTCCGGCAAATGGATGCGAGCCGCCGGCTGCCCCGCGCGAACCATCTCGCCCAACTCCACCAGCGGTTCGAACAGCCCCTGCTCTGGCGCGTAGACGAAGTAGTCCGGACCACCAACCTCCAGAAACCGCGTCGGCCCGTCAGGCGCGACGCGATCACCCTCGGGCAGAATGCCGAGATGCACCAGCACGTTGACCACGCCGCGCTCGACCATGCGCAGCGCGGAGCGCGTGACATGACCGGACCCGCCGGCCTCGGTGCCCAGGCAGACGATGCCATGACGCGCGGCGCCACCCGACAGCGTCTTCGCGCCGCCCTGGTTGGTCTCCGCGACATAGGCGACCGGCGAGCCGAACGCCTTCAGCGCCGCGACCCCCTCTGCCGTGCTGCCGTCGCGCTGCCAGCCGCCGAACAGCGCCGATGGCACGTACATCAGCGACGATCCGCCGGAGTGCAGGTCGCACACCAGATCTGCCATCGGCACCAGTTCGTGCTCGATATGATACGCAATCTGCTCCGTGATCGTCCCATCCGGATCGCCCGGGAACAGCCGGTTCAAATTGCCCTCGTCGATCGGCGACGTGCGCCGCCCCGCCATCGCGGCCGGAAAGTTGGCGGCCGGCAGGATGATCACGCGGCCACGTATGCGCGCCGGGTCAAGTGACTTCACGAGATTGCACAGCGCAACCTGGCCCTCGTACTCGTCGCCGTGCGTGCCCGACACCAGCAGCACAGTCGGGCCTGTGCCGTTCTTCAGCACCACGATGGGGATCGGGATGAAGCCGTAAGCCGAGCTGTGCACCGAATGAAACAGCCGCAGAAACCCGTGTTGGCGGCCATTCCTGTCGAAGTCCACGTCCGTAACTATACGGCTTCTGCTGGTGGCTGCCATTGCCCGCTCCCATCTCCGAGGGGCACGATAAGGGCCGGAGGGCGCCGGATGAAAGATCTCGAGATTGTATTCGACCCGTTGCCGCCTGCCTCATTGCGCGAATTCATCACTTACCGCCTCGGCATGTTCAACGTCGCGCGCACCGGCTCAGATGAATGGCATCCAATCGGCTTTTTCCTGAAGAGCGCGCAGGGCGAATGGTTGGGTGGCCTGCTCGGCGACACCTGGGGCGGCTGGATGAATGTCCGCTTTGTCTGGCTGGCCGAGGTGGTGCGCGGTCAGCGCCACGGCACGCGGCTGATGGACGCGGCCGAGGCATACGCGGCGAGCCGCGGCTGTTTCGCCGCCACGCTCGATACCCACAGCTTCGGTGCGCTCGGATTCTATCAGAAGCGTGGCTACGAGGTGTTCGGCCAGCTCGAGGACTATCCGCCGGGTCACACGAAATATTTCCTGCGCAAGCGCCTTGTTCAGTCCTGACTTGCGAAACCCGGTGCGCCAGTACATAGTCCGGGCCATCCGCAACAAACTGAAAGGAGGTGATCCAGTGTCTCATTGTCTCTTCGTGGCGCCGTTTGCCGTGGCCTGGATCTCCGACGCTCGCGTCGACGTCTAGCCGCACTAGGGCAACGACGCCCGCAGACAATGCCGAAGGCTCCGGGGGGAAACCTCCGGAGCCTTCCTCATTTCGGCTTCCTGTTCACGGTGGCTACTTCTTCACTGGGGCCGACGCTTCATGAAGGCGGAGCGCAGGCAGGTGGCGACCATCTCGCCGCGCTGGTTGAATGCCTGATGCTCGAACTCAACCACGCCGGCCTCCGGTCGCGACTTCGACGCGCGGAGCGAGCGCACGATCGAGCGGGCGCGAATCGTGTCGCCATGAAACACCGGCTTGGGGAATTCCACCTTGTTCATGCCAAGATTGGCGATGGTGGTGCCCAGCGTCGTGTCACCGACCGTCATGCCTATCATCAGCCCGAGCGTGAACAGCGAATTGACGATACGCTGGCCAAATTCGGTGGTCTTGGCGAACTCCTCGTCCAGGTGCAGCGGCTGCGGGTTCAGCGTGAGCGTGCTGAACAGCACGTTGTCCATCTCGGTGACAGTGCGGCTGAGCGCGTGCTCGAAGGTCTGGCCTTCGTGGAAGTCCTCGAAATACAGGCCGGCCATGGTCGGTTCTCCTCGCTAAACCAGCTTCGCCTCGAACGGCGGCACCAGGTCGGGTGCATCGAATTCCAGCACCCAGACATCCGGGTCGAACCGCACCTGCCGCGCGACATAGCCATCCGCCGCCGCCTGGTCGACCGGCGCCGCGCCCGTGCCACGCATCCACGCCAGCGCGCCGTCGCTGGCGCGCACCTGCGACAGCACGCAAAGTCCGTCGCGCCCGCGCAGCACCACCAGCACGCCGCCCGAATCCGCGTCGCCCCGGCGCAATACGACGCCGGACCGGCCGTCCCGATCGGCCATGCGCAGCGCCGCCTTCACCCAGATTCCAGCCTTCAACCGCGGCTCGGCCATGACACCTCCCCGATCGCGCGAGCATTGTGCAGGATGGGGCGCATTACAACGCGAATCGAGGCCCCCATGCGACGGTTTGCCGTTTTGCTCGTGCTGCTCCTGGTCACCACCACGGCGCGCGCCGAGGATGCGATCAGCTTCGGTCTCGATTGGGTGGCAGAGGCGGAATACGGCGGCTACTACCAGGCGCTCGCCACCGGGATCTACGCCAGGCACGGTCTGAAGGTGACCATTCGCCAGGGCGGCCCGCAGGTGAACCAGATGCAGCTCATGATGGCGGGCCGGCTCGACTTCAACCTGGGCGGCGGCCGCGCCGATCGAGTTCGTCCAGCAGAACCTGCCGTTCGTCGCGGTCGCGGCGATGTTCCAGAAGGACCCGTCGGTGCTGATCGCGCATCCCGGCCAGGGCAACGACAGCTTCGCCGCACTGAAGGGCAAGTCGATCCTGATCGGTGCCGATACGCGAGCAAGCTGGTGGCGCTTTCTCGCCGGCAAGTTCGGCTATACGGATGCGCAGATCCGCCCCTACACCTTCAACCTTCAGCCGTTCCTCGCCGACAAGACATCTGGTGCAGCAGGGCTACCTCGGCTCCGAGCCGTTCGCGATCGAGCAGGCCGCGCATTTCAAGCCGGTGGTGCTGCTGCTCGCCGATGCTGGCTATGCCGGCTACGGCAACATCGTCACCACCAGCACGAAGCTGGTGAATGAGAAGCCCGACGTGGTGCAGCGCTTCATCGATGCCTCGATCGAGGGCTGGTACTCCTATCTCTACGGCGACCCCGCGCCGGCAAACCGGCTGATCAAGCAGGACAACCCGGAGATGCCCGACGCACTGCTGGCCTACGGCCGCGACGTGATGAAGACGCACGGCATCGTCGATTCCGGCGACGCGCTGAAACTCGGGATCGGCGCGATGACCGATGCGCGCTGGGCCGAGTTCTATCGTTCGATGTCCGATGTCGGCGTGTACCCCAAGGGGCTCGACGTCACGAAGGCCTACACGCTGCGGTTCGTCGACAAGCGCGTCGGAATGGAGATGAAGCAGTAGCGTGCTCTCCTGTCATTGCGAGGAGCGGAGCGACGAAGCAATCCCCATCGTGTCTGGGATCTGCTTCGTCGCTCCTCTCGTCGCAATGACATTGGTCATGCTGCAGCTCACCTCGGTAGGCCGGCGCTTCGGCGCGGTCGAGGCATTGCGCGACGTATCGCTGACGATCGACGCCGGCGACTTCGTGGCGCTGCTCGGACCATCAGGCTGCGGCAAATCGACACTGCTGCGATTGATCGCCGGATTGGACCAGCCGGACACGGGCCGCATGATCTGGGATGCAGGCCACCAGCCGAAGCCGGGCGAGATCGGCTTCGTCTTCCAGGACGCCACGCTGCTGCCCTGGGCAAGTGCCACCGACAACGTGTTCCTGCCGCTGCGCATTGCCGGCATCCCGCGCGACCAGGCAATGCCGCAGGTGAACCGAGGCACTGCACCGCGTCGGCCTCGACGGCTTCGAAGCCGCGCGTCCGCGGCAACTCTCCGGCGGGATGCGCATGCGCGTGTCCATCGCACGCGCCCTGGTGACCCGCCCGCGCCTGCTGCTGATGGACGAGCCGTTCGCCGCGCTCGACGAATTCACCCGTCACAAGCTGCAGGAAGACCTGCTGTCGCTTTGGCAGGAACTCGGCTGCACTGTCATCTTCGTGACGCACTCGATCTACGAGGCGGCGTTCCTCGCGCGGCGTATCGTATTGATGACGCCGCGTCCGGGGCGGATCGATCACGAGATCGCCTCGCCGCTCCATCCCGGTGCGCGCCGCGCGACTTGATCCGGCCTATGCAACGCTGGTGGCGCAGGTGACACGCGAGATGCAGCGCGCGCTTGCGGCATGAAATACGCCCCTGCCCTGTTCGGTGCTCGCCGCGTTGCTGGTCTGGGAAGCCGACCGTCCGGATTACCGACGTGCCGTCCTATCTGGTACCTGGGCCATCAGCGATCATCGCGGCGTTCGTGGCCGATCCGGCGGGACTGCTGTGGTCACTGGGATCGACGTTGCTGGTGACGTTTGCCGCATTGCTCGTCGCCGCCACCCTCGGCGTGGTGCTCGCGGTGGCGATCGCATCGAGCCGATTGCTGGCGGCGGCGATCCAACCATGGGCAGTCGTGCTGCAGGTCACACCGATCGTCGCGATCGCGCCGCTGATCATCGTCTGGGTCGGCAATCCGTTCGCCTCACTGGTGGTATGCGCGACGATCGTCGCGTTCTTTCCGGTGTTCGCCAACACCGCGGCGGGGCTCGCATCAGCACCGGCGGAGCTTGCCGACCTGTTCCGGCTGTACGGCGCAGGTCGGTTCACGACACTGTGGCTGCTGCGCCTGCCGGCGGCCTTGCCCTACTTCCTCGCCGGCCTGCGCATCTCCGGCGGCTTGGCGCTGGTCGGCGCGGTGGTGGCGGAGTTCGTCGCCGGGTCCGGCGGGTTCGCATCAGGGTTGGCGTATCGCATTCTGGAGGCTGGCTACCGGCTACAGGTCCCGCGCATGTTCGCGGCACTGGTGCTGCTGTCGGTTGCCGGCATTGCGATCAACTTCGGGCTCGGCGCATTCGCCGCAGCGGTGATGCGCCGACGCGGCGACGCCTAATCCGCGATCCTCGAGTAACCCCGCACTGGACGCTGCACCTTTGGCTGCAGCGTTCCGCTCGTCAGCAGTGCCAGCAATCGCCTGGCGGCGGGACTGAGATAGCCGTTGCGGCGATGAACGGCGGTGATTGGAATCGTGGTCTGCATTGCCGGTATGTCGAGCGCGACAAGCGCGCCCTGCCGAAGCTCATCGCGTACGCTGCTCTCGGGGACCAGTGCCAAGCCGAAGCCCGCCTGCGCCAAACGCTTCTGGGCGGTAAGGCTGTCGATCAGAGTGACGTCGGCGCCGTTGAGCCCAGCCCGAACCAGTTGGCGTGCCAGGGTCTGACCGGAGTCCTGCTCCCCGGACGTCGGCGGAAAACCGACCCATCGCTCGCCGGCCAGCAGATGCGCCTGGCGGACCCGACGGCCTGCCAGACGGTGTCCGGGCGCTGCTACCACCAGCATGGCTTCGCTGCCCGCATCCAGCGAGACGAGTTCCGGCCGATCGCTGCCATAATAGCGCAAGCCCAACGTCGCATCGCCCCGCCGGACCAGGTCGGTCACCTCGCGGCTCGAGGCAGTCTGGAGTTCGAGCCGCACATCCTTGGCGCGCTTCGCGAATTGGCGGAGGGCGTCGACGATGCGCGTATCGGCGAGCGTACCGACCAGAGCAAGCGAAATCACGCCCTCCGTGCCTGCCTGCAGGCCACGCACCGCATCGTGCCCATCCCTGAGCGACGCCAGTGCCGCCTCAGCGTGCGGCAGAAAGACGCGCCCGGCCTCGGTCAGTCTCGCGCGACCACGCAGGCGCTCGAACAATGGTGCGCCGATCTCGTGCTCGAGAATGCCGAGGCGACGGCTGATCGCAGGCTGCGAGCGATGCAGCCGTCGCGCCGCGTGCGTGAAGCCGCCCAGCTCGGCGATGGCCACGAAGGTTTGGATATCAGCGATATTCATCGATCAGTTTTCCTGATGCGACTTGCTCGTACTATGCATTGGACAATGAACATGGTCGGGCCAAGATTGCAAAGAATGCTGGAATTCAGCCGATGAAGGAAATACCGACATGCGCACTCAGGCAGAGAAAGCCGCCGCGTTCCGCGCACTGCACGAGCGGCCCGGCGCATTCATCATTCCCAATCCGTGGGATGCCGGCACGGCAAGATTGCTGGCAGCTTCGGGCTTCGAGGCGCTCGCCACCACCAGTCTGGGACTGGCCAACATGCTCGGCCGCGCCGATAGCGCTGTGAGCCGGGCCGAAGTAATCGCCAATTGCCGGGTGATCGCTGAGGCGACGGACCTCCCGGTCAATGCCGATCTCGAGAACTGTTTCGCGCACGAGCCCGAGGCAGCGGCCGAGACGATCCGGCTCGCCGCCGAAGCTGGCATGGTCGGCGGCTCGATCGAGGACTACAGCGGCGATCGGACCAAGCCGATCTATGATTTCGATCTAGCCGTCGCGCGCGTACGCGCGGCGGTACAAGTTGCACACGGCCTGCCGGTACGCTTTGTGCTCACTGCGCGTGCAGAGAACCTGATTCATGGACGCGACGACATGGCCGATACCATTCGCCGCCTGCAGGCTTTCGCGGCAGCCGGCGCCGATGTGCTGTATGCGCCGGGACTTCGCCATCTCGACGAAGTGCGCGACGTCGTGGGCGCGGTGAATTGCCCGGTCAACGTGGTCACCGGGTGGCTCGATCCGGACATCACGCTGGCACAGCTCAGCGAGGCTGGCGCCAAGCGGATCAGCGTCGGTGGCGCGCTCTCCCGCCTCGCGCTGGCGACATTCGTCGAGGCGGCCCAAGCCATGCGGCAGCAAGGCTCCTTCGCGTGGATGCGCGACATGATCGGAACCTCGGAGCTGCGGCGAATGCTCAAGGCCTAGTGCTGTCGTTGCGAGGTGCGCAGCGACGAAGCTATCTCGTTCGATGGTGAGACTTTATGACCGGGTTTGCTTCGTCGACTTGCTCCTCGCGATGACAATGGCTCGCGCTGAGGCAAGGCCTTTGGATACGAAATGATTGGCGAACTTGCATGGCTGGCGGCAAGCGTCATGGTCGCCGGCGTGGTCACAGGCATCCTTGCCGGGCTGTTCGGCATCGGCGGCGGCGCGGTTATCGTTCCGGTGCTGTTTGAAGTGTTCCGTGTTCTCGGCGTACCTGAGGCCGTGCGCATGCAGCTCTGCATCGGCACCTCAATGGCGATCATCGTGCCGACGGCTGTGCGCTCCTACCGCGCACACAAGGCGCGCGGGCTCGTGCTTCCGGAGGTCATGCGCCGCTGGGCGATGCCATCGGTGGCGGGTGTCGTCGTGGGGTCGGCTCTTGCTGCGGTCGCGCCCCCCGATGTGTTCAAGCTGGCATTCGTACTGATCGCCTGCCTGATCGCGGCAAAGTTTCTGATCGGGAGCGACGGCCTGGTCCTGGGCAACGATCTGCCCGGCCCCGCTGCGATGACTTGCTACGGCTTTGCGATCGGCCTCGGCTCCTCGCTGATGGGAATTTCCGGCGGTTCGCTGGTAACGATGACTTTGACGCTTTACCGCATACCGATCCACAGCGCAGTGGCAACGGCCGCTGGCCTCGGCGTGCCCATCACACTCGCCGGCACCATCGGGTATATCCTCGCCGGCCTGCCGCATCAGGCACTGCTGCCGCCACTGTCGCTCGGCTTCGTCTCCATGATCGGCGTAGTCCTGGTCGCGCCACTCTCAAGCTGGGTCGCGCCGTTTGGCGCCCGCCTTGCCCACAGACTACCGAAGCGCAAGCTCGAAATCGCGTTCGGCCTCTTCCTCCTGCTCGTCGCCTCGCGTTTCCTGGCAAGCCTCGTGATTGCCGCGATCTGAGGTCAACGTTCCAGGGATTTGAGGAAATCGACAACAGGTGCCGCCCCGACACCTCCCGCCTCGGCATGTGCAAGCAACGGAATGCCATGCGGACCGCGCCAGTTTCGCGCCTGTGTACCGCCGCGATCATCGCGCGTACGATGTCGAGCTGCCCAAGCATTGCCGCAGCGAAGATGTCTATGCGCGCGCCCCGCTCGAGAAGATGCAGCGCGATGTCCCGACGGCCCATATGCGCGGCGGCACCCAGGCCCGTCTCCCAGTCGCCCGCGCCCCAATCCCATGCCGCATTGATCAGCGCAGGCTCTCGTTCCAGCAAATCGCGCACACGCGCAAAATCGCTATGGGCGTGATTGACGAAGTCCTGAACCAGCGCAGGTTCAATCCTCGGCTTGTCTACCATCCGATTACTCCGCCGCCTCTCTCCACCCCGCCGACCGCACCACATGCTGCAACCGGTCTCGATACGCGGCCTGCCAGTCGTCCGCCGCCAAAATTGCCTCACCGCTTCGCACCTGCCTAAAGATGTCCGGCTGATCCACACAGGGGGGCGCCGCGCTCTTCTCGCGCAACGCCCGCGCCGCCATCAGCAGGCGACGCCGCGTGCGCGTGATCATCTGATCACTCGGCGCGAGATGCTCGAACGAATGATCGACGATCTCGCCCATGCTCTCGGTGATCGCCTGGTCCTGCATCGCGATGTGCGTGATGCCGGTGTAGATCACGTCGTTGCGCTGAGCCTCGCGATCGATCAGGTAGTCATTCGCCGCATTCTGCACCGGACGCCAGCGGCCGAACCAGTCGGTGGTATTCGCCTGAAGCTCCGGCGCCGCCGTCGAGCCTGGGATCGGTGCGCCGCCTGCCAATGCCGCCGAGCGCGAGGCCTGCTTCCAGGAGAAGCCGACGAACATCACATGCGTGTCGTCCATCGGCACCCAGGCGCGCGCGATCACGCGATCCATGAAGTCGCCCTGTGGGATAAAGGTCCAGAACGGAAACGCGAAGTGCGCGAAGCGCCAATAAGTCCTGTCGTCCTCGGCCGCACGGAAGGCACAGTACATCGTGCCCCAGTCTGTGTCCGTGACATGATAGTCCGGCGCACGGTTGCTGACCTGGTACATCAGCCAGTTGTCCGGATCCACCTGCTCAGGCTGCACGGAGCCGACATGCAGCCAACTGAAATGCGACGTGTCGATGTCGCCTTCGAGCGCCTGCAGCCAGTTGCACTCGCGCTGAGTGAACGTAATGGAAAGGTCGCTCTCCGGCAGCAGCGTCGCCTCGATTTCCGGCATCGGCGGCGCAGCCTCGCGCGCGCCCATGTATACCCAGATCACGCCCGCCCGTTCGGTGACCTTGTAGGCCTTCGCATGAACCTTCTCGCGAAAATCCTGCTCCGGCGGGAGGTTCGGCATGTCGATGCAGTTCCCCTCGGCGTCGAACTTCCAGCCGTGATAGACACAGCGAATGCCGCCCTGCTCGTTCCTGCCATAGAACAGCGACGCACAACGATGTGGGCAGCGATGGTCCATGACACCCACCCGACCCGCGTGGTCGCGGAACGCGATCAGCTTCTCGCCCAGCAGCATCAGGCGCAGCGGATCGCCGCCCGCGACAAGTTCCGAGGACTTCACGGCAGGCAACCAGTACTGCCGCATCAGGTCGCCCATCATGGTCCCTGGACCGACCCGCGTGAGCTGTTCACTTTCGATCGCGTTTGTCATGGCATCTCTCCCTGCCGTTATCGTCGGCCGACAGTTTGCTGCTGACAAGCCCAAGCGGCCTGCCTTAGGATAAATTTGACGGCGGGCAAAAGAGCCGGCCGGCAACCCGTGCGTGCCATTCGCGCAGGCGGGTGCTGACGCACGTACGTCGTGGTCGAAAGGGAGCGCAGCCGAGCCGAAAATTTGCCGTCGAACAAAAGCCGTCACCGAAGTCGTCACTGCGCTTGCGCGACCGCCTTGCCGGACCTGACGAACATGGGAGGACGCAATGCTCGAACACCTGGAGCAGCAGAAGAGGCTGACAGGCAATCAATGGCGGATCATCGCCACGGCCAATCTCGGCGACATGCTCGACTTCTTTGATTTCTTCCTGATCGGCTACGTGCTGGCCTTCATCATAGGCTCCTGGAAACTGACCTTCGGCCAGTCGGCGATGATTCTGCTGGCATCAGGTCTCGGCGCAGTGCCGGGGGCGTTCTTCTGGGGCTGGATGGCCGACAAGATTGGCCGCCGCCGGGTGTTCATGGCCACTGCACTGAACGTGGCGATCGCCACAGGCGCCATGGCATTGACACCCGATCAAGGTGCCTGGATTCCCGGCTGGCTGTTCCTGGCGTTTTTCCGCTTCTTCGTCGGCTTCGGCAATGCAGGCCTGATCGCCGTGGACATCCCGCTCGTGCAGGAGTTTGTCCCATCGTACAAGCGCGGCTGGGTGAGCGGCATGACCACCGTGCTGCTTCCGGCGGGCAACATGCTGGGTGCCGTGTCGGGCGCGTTTCTCGCACCCGTGATCGGCTGGCGCGGCCTGTTCCTGGTCGGCCTCGCACCCGCGGTGCTTGTGCTGATGATCCGCTTCTGGGTTCCCGAGTCACCCCGCTGGCTGCTTCGCATGGGCCGGATGGAAGAGGCACGCAAGTCGCTCGCCTGGGCATTGCAGATCGATCCGCGGCGGATCGATCTCCCAACCAGCATTCCCGAGGACGTCAAGGCGGTGCCGTGGATACAGTTGTTTCGCTATCCCCGCAGCGTTGCGGCGTCCTGTCTCACCGCGATCAGTCAGACCGGCGGCGTCGGCCTCCTGCTATGGATCACCGCGCTGCTCGTGATGGTACTGCAGATCACACCGGCCGAAGCATCCTACCTGATGATCTATGTCAGCCTCGTCGGCATTGCCGGCCGCCTGTTCTGTTCGTACCTGTCCGATGCGATCGGCCGCCGGGCATCGGGCATGCTGATCGGCTACGCCGGTGCGATCACCATGGCACTCGCCGGTTACCTGAACAGCGTTTGGCTCGGCGGCGTGTCGATGTTCTTCGTATTGCTGATGTGCCAGCGCTTCTTTGGCGACGGCAGCTACGCGATCATCGGTCCCTACATCGCCGAGGTCTGGCCTGCCAGACTGCGAGCCAGCGGCATGGGGCTGGGCTACGGCGTCGGCAATCTGGGCAAGATCATTGGTCCGCTCGGACTCGCACTGATCATTGGCTCGTCCAACTACGTCAGCCCGAAGGCGACGCTCGATGCGATCGTCCCGGCGTTCCTCTTCTTGTCGTTCTGGTATGCGCTGGCTGCGACCGCATTCTGGCTGGTCGGGTTCGAGACCAAGGGACGCTCGATCGAGGAGATCGACGCGTCCTTGACAGCAACCGCGGCAGCGAAGGCGTCGGCTGCGCAGTCCGGCACCGCCGCTATTTACCGCGGGTTGTGAAGCGCTTCACGCGAGCCAGATGCCGCATGGTTATGTTGGAGGCGACAACAACAACCCAACCCGCATGAGGCTCTGAACAAATCGTCTCATCCGGAACGAACAACGAGGAAAGCCATGATCACCATAACCGGTACCGTAGGAAGCAGCGGCAAGTATCTCGTCACAGGAAGCCCCGTGGACGCACAGGCGAACAGCGTTCTGAAGCTCGCGTTTGAGAACAAGACATCCGGGACCAATCTTGGCCTGTTCGCCGGCACCGAGGCCGACTTCGCATCAGGAACCGGAGGCACCCAATTGTCGGATTCGGGCGGTCCCGGTTTTCAGTTCCTGACGATAACCGACGCCCACAAGCTCTCGGGCAAGATCATCTTCGTTCGCCGCGAAGTCGGCTCCGCCGATTCGCAGTTCGCGCTTTCGATCGAATAGACACCGGGGCTACTGCCCCGGTCCCCCGAGCCCTAGCCCTGCCACACCGAGACGAGGTCGCGGACCTGCGGCCTCGCCGCCGGTGATCCACCGCCGACCTGCGTGCCGAGGTACAGGAAGCCGACGATATCGTTGTCGGGATCGAGGCCGAGCGCCTGCTTCACCGTCGCATCGTAGGCCGGCGCGCCGGTCTTCCACATCGCACCGAACCCCAGCGCACGCGCGGCCAGCATGATATTCTCAGTGGCCGCGGCGGCCGAAGCGAGCTGCTCCACCTCGGCGATCTTGTGGCCGCGCTGCACCGTCGCAGCCGCCACCACGATGACCGGCGCGCGCATCGCCTTGTCGCGCTCGCGCTGAAGCATCTCGGCCGAGGCATCGGGCTGCTGGCGACGCAGGCAATCGGCCATCAGCTCGCCGAAACGCTCGCGCTTCTCCTCCGGCACCACGACGAAACGCCACGGACGCAGTCGACCATGGTCCGGCGCACGCAGCGCACTTTGGAACATTTTATCCAGCGCCTCCTGGTCCGGGCCCGGCGAGGACAGTTTCGTCGCAGATTCTCGGCCGACCAGCAGTTCCAGCGCTTCCATTTCGGACTCCTCCAACGGGTCAGTGTGTGATCGGACCGTCGGCCTTCTTCCACGCGTCGATGCCGCCGTGGACGTGGCAGGCGGTGGCGAGGCCCGCGTCCTGCGCCGCCTGGACGGCCATGGCCGAGCGCTCCCCAAAGGCACAATAGAACACCAGGCGCTTGTTTGTCGCGCTGGCCAGTTCGTGCAGCATGCCGCCAGCCTGGATGTTCCCCTGAAGGTCGGGATAGGGCGCGTGCAGCGAGCCGGGAATCACGCCGTGCTTCTCGCGTTCGGTGCGCTCGCGCAGGTCGATGAGCACGATGTCGCGGCGGCCCATCAGGTCCCTCGCCTGCTCCGCTGTGACCGCCCAGCCGCGGCGGGCGATCTCCTGCTGTGCCAGACCCTGGCGCATGTTCGCCGGCACCGCGACGTCCATCATTTTCGGGTTGGACAAATTCAGGTTGTTCATCAGTGCGATGTATTCGTCGATCGATTTGACCTGCAAGCGGGGATTGTAGCGCTTCTCCTCACCGATCGTGCTGACCGTGTCGCCTTTGTAGTCATGCGCCGGGAACACCATGGTTTCGTCGGGCAGGCGCAACAGGCGATGGAAGATTGACTTGTACTGCGCCTGCGGATCGCCGTTCTGAAAGTCGGTGCGGCCGGTGCCGCGGATCAGCAGCGTGTCGCCGGTGAACACGCGGTCAGGCATGATGAAGCTGTAGGAATCATCGGTGTGGCCGGGGGTGTAGGCAACATCGAGGCTGATGCCCTCGATGCCCAGCCGGTCGCCATCCGCGATGCGCATCGACACGACATCGACGCTGGACTGTTCACCCATCACTGTGATGCAGCGCGTGCGGTCGCGCAGAGCGCCGAGACCGGTGATGTGGTCGGCATGCAAATGGGTATCGATCGCCTTCACCAGCTTCAGATCCAGCTCCCGGATGAGCTGAAGGTAGCGATCGACCTTCTCGAGGACGGGATCGATGATCAGCGCCTCGCCGCCACGGCGGGAGGCGAGCAGATAGGTGTACGTCCCCGACGTCGCCTCGAAGAGCTGACGGAAGATCACAATCGCCTCCCACGGTCGTGTCAGGGGAAAGAGTTTACCCTCCCTGACATCATTCACGCCAAGTTATTTCTATTGAGCGATCGCAACAGCAGCGCTACGCGGGCACGCGCGGAGATTGCATGTCTGCCCCTTTGCGGCTCGCCCCCGTCCTGCTGCTTGGATCGATTGGAGATCCAAAGCCTCGAGGCATGAGGGGCGAGCCGTTGCGGAGCTTGATCAGCGCAGCGAGGGATCAACCCGGCAATCGCCACTGGTGCAGGGCCACCATGATCGTGTGTTCCGCGGCCCTGCCGAGTGGTCCTATTCGTCGTCCGCGAATTCGGTGTTCAGCCGCCGCCGTCCGAGCCCGCGTAGCCGACGAGCAAGTACTCCGTCTGCCAGTAGAGCACGTTGCCCGACTTGTCCCTGACCTGGAACCGGTACGGTATACGGAAGGCGGCCTTGACCGTCTGCGTCTGTCCCTTGAAGGTCCATTGCGCCGCGTAGTTCCTCTCTACCTCGATTTCGATGCACGCAATCGTATCGGTTTGCGCGCTATTCGTTGTATAGTTTCCGGTGGGCTTCGGTAGGGTCCCAACCTCCATTTTTCCGGTCTGCATATTGCTGGTCTTGTCGAACGGCAATTCCGTGTATGGGTTCAGACGGCAGATAAGTTCCCCGAGAGCCGTCATGCCGCTGTCGTTATCCGTGGTAACAGGCGACGGGTTGGTGGGCAGCGCATCGTTGGGCATTTATGTTCTCCATGCTGTCGAGTGTGGACCAGGTCGCAGAAGTCTGAATTTTCGGAAGACGGTCGATGAGTTCGGTTGACCGTCTCATCTCGGCTCGTCACGAGTGCTTTGGGCGCTATCACCCGTCCCGGCGCTTAAGCGGTGAGGTCATCGTGCCCTATGAAATACTTCACACTCTCACCAGCCGGCTCATCATGCTGGAGATAACGTCGCGTCCAGGCGAGTAAGCAACTCACGAGCGTCCCGCAAATCCGGAGTGTCGACCGCCTCGTCGAACCAGGCCAGCGTCGGCCGTAGCGTCTCCTGTGCCGCGGCATGCCTGCCGCGTGCCGACCACTGCCGCGCTAGACTTGTCGAGGCGCGAAGTTCCAATAACTTGGCCGATTGATCTCGAGCAATCCTGATCGCCTGACACAATTCCTGTTCCGCCTGAGCGGCATCGGTGTTTATGCCTTCAAGAAGAAGTTCGCCCTTCTTGCGGTGAAGTTCGGCATCAAGCCAGCATGCTCTGGTGCTACGCGAGAACTCAAGTACCTCGTCCAGCATTGCCAAGGCCTCAACGCGCCGTCCCGACAAAGCCAAAATATCGGATAGCAGATATTTCCCAACCGCCGGTCGCAGTCTGGCCCCCAGCGTTTTCGCGGCGGCAATGCCTTGCAACAACAGAGGCAGTCCCTTGCTGACGTCCCCTTGCTTCGCTGTGACCCAGCCGAGTTGGCTTTGGCCGATGGCCAGAAGGAAGGAGAAACCTTGCTCTTCGCAGAGGGCCACCAGTGTCCTTGCGCATGCCTCACATCCCGCATCGTCGCGCAGAACCTCCAAGGTTCTAAACCAGACGCTCAAGGTAAGCGCATAGGCTGGTGACGATGATCCAGCCTTACTTGCGTCTTCAATCGCTGACTTGCCATAGGAAATGGCCTGCTCAGTATAACCGGTGTGCGCCAAGGTAACGCTGAGATAGGCTGCTGCCACGGGCGGGTCTGAAGCTATCGCAGTATCGCGCAGCTCGTGTGTCCCAGTTGCGGATAGCGCAAGGGCCTTAGCAAAATGGTCACCTGCTATCGCGAATTGCCCCCGGTAATAGCCCACATGACCCAGCCGCACGCGCGCAGCAACCGCTATGCCCACAACGCCGCTACTCGCCGCAAGGGCTAACAGTTCCTCGCCGATTGCCTGTGCTTCCAGCAATTCGGCCCCCGCTTCGGCTATGATGCCCAGCGAGTACAGCGCGCGTGCCAGTATTTCGGGACTGTCGAGCATGCGGCAAACAGCAACGGCGCGCTGGAACGCAATGCCAGCGTCAGGGTCATTTGGACCCTTCGTCGTCATCAGGATCCGCCCGAGGGCAATGAGCAGCTCGGCCTCCAGACGATGGCGATCAGGCCCCTCCGGTAAATTTCCGGCGAATTGCAACCCTCGCTCGAGGTAGGTTCTGGTCTCTGCCACCGCCGCGCGTTCGGCAGAGCGGCCTCCGGCAATCCTGTAATAGGAGGCAGCCTGGGCAAGCAGGCCAGCCTGGGCACAATGATATCCAAGCAGGCCAGGCTCGGTCACACCGAGCGATGAATCGCCCTCCGCGGCTGCGACGATCCGGGCATGAATCTCCGCCCGCCGCCGGCGCAGCACACTGTCGTAGATGGCTTCCTGCACCAGCGCATGCTTGAACGAATAGATGGCGTCTGTCGGCCCGCCGCGACGCGACGCGAGACCGGACCCGATCAGTTCATCCAGTCCGTCCACCAATTGCTTGTCCGGCATCTGGGCGACGGCGGCCAACAACGGCTGAGAAAACTCGCGCCCGATCGTCGCCGCGACCTGCGCGACGCGCTTGGCCGCCGGGAGTCTGTCGAGGCGCGCTGTCAGCAAGGCCTGCAGCGTTTCCGGAACAGTCAGCGATGGGGGTGACAGCGTGTAGCTCTCGGCATTCTCCAGCACCGACTTCGTCAATTCCTCGATGAACAACGGTACCCCGTCGCCTTGCGCGACGATCCGCTCGAGCAGCGTTGTCGGCAGGGGGTAGCCGATCATGACCTCCCTCGCCAGTCGCTCAGCATCGCGGTGATCGAGGCGGCCCAACGTGACAACTGTCGCATTCGCATGGTCAGCCCATTGCGGGGCGAATTCCGCACGGTATGTCACGATCAACAAAATCGGTAGATCGGACAGCAGGCCGATCATCCTGTCCAGAAGCTCAATAGAGCTCGGATCGGCCCAGTGCACATCTTCGGCAATGAGCAGCAGCGGCGGCCTCTGCCGCGCCAACGCGACGACCCGGCGCGTAAGTGCCGCGAGCGTCCTTTGCTTCTTCGCCTGTGGGCTTAGGTCCAGCTTTTGATATAACTCATCGACCGGCACCCCAAGCAGATCGGCAATCAGTGAGACGTCCTCGGCTGATGATCCTGCCGGCAAGAGCACAGCCTCAAGTTTGCGCAGCTTGTCCATCGGCCCATCGCCCCGGACAAAGCCCGCCTCGTAGTGTAAGCGCGCGATAACCGGATACAGCGGACTTGCCAGGTAATGCGGCGAGCAGAAATAGCGCAGACTTGCGTGCGGTTCGCCGCGCAGGCGTGCCCTTAGTTCCACGACGAGACGCGATTTGCCGATGCCCGGCTCGCCCGCGAGCAGCACCAGCTGGCCCTTACCCTCCCGCGCCAGCCGCCAGCGGTCCAAGAGGAGCGCAAGCTCCTCGTCTCGACCGACAAGCGGTACAAAACGAGCAGCGTAACGAGCAGCGAAGCGGTCGCCGACGGCGCGCTCCCCCAGCACACGCCATGCGCGTATCCGCGTCGGGAAGCCCCTCAGCGAAAGTTCACCAAGGTCACGGCACGTGAAAAGGCCGCCGATCTGCCTGCGCGTGACGTCGTCAATCAAAATGCTGTCCGGTTCCGCTGCGTCCTGAAGGCGGGCAGCAAGATTTGGCGTAGCACCGATCGCCGTCTGTTGGCGCGTGTCGCCGAAGCCGGCGGGCTCGCCGACCACGACAACGCCGGTGGCAACGCCGATATGCACCTGCAATCTCTCGCCTCTGATGGGGCCTTCCAACGCAGACAGAACGGCTAGGGCGGCGCGGACCGCGCGCTCGCAATCCGTCTCGTTGCTCTCCGGCCAGCCGAAATAACACAGGACTCCATCACCAACGTAACGAGCGAGATAACCGCCGAAGCGCGCGATCGCGACGGCGACGCGCGATTGATAGCTGCGAATGACCAGAGCCAACTCCTCGGGGTCCAGTCGTCCGGATAGCGGAGTTGAACCCACCAGGTCGCACAACAAGACGCTGAGCCGCCGGCGTTCAGCCTCGGCCTTTGGCAAAGTCTCGGATGCATCGGGAAACGGCGCACCGCACCGGGCGCAGAATCGCGCACGCTCATGCGCCGTCTCGCCGCATGCCGGGCACTGCATTCTAGCCTCTCAGTGTCGCTTCCGACGTGGCCCCGTTGTTAGGCAGAGGGGTGAACCACAACCGCCGATTTTTTGTATAGAGCAAATGGCGAGGTCCCGTCACCCCAGATCGAACTTCCCTTGCC
>CAWCXI010000027.1:0-70681 GCA_963799415.1 uncultured Alphaproteobacteria bacterium
ATCGGACGGTGCCGACAGCCGCAGCAGTGACACCGATCTGCGTTTGCGATAAAGCAAACCCGCCGCGCTTCGATTGCATCCTGCGCGGTGTCACAGCACGATAACTAGCCCCGCTCTGGCCCCCAAGCTTGCGCGGGGCTTTTTCTTAAAGGGCCGCGCACCCGGCCGTTCGATCGCTGCCGACGGCAACATTGCCCTTTCGTCGCGACGTGGCGTGAGCGCATAGGGGGCCATTCGACCGCGCCGGCCGAACGTGTCCACGGCATGGACACCGGAGTGTCGCGCGCAGTGTCCGACACGGCCACAACGCATCGCCAATCAGCCGATGGCTGCGGGCCATACTCGCGGCCTGGGAAGCTTGCGCTGGTGAACGGCAGCACGGCCGAGGGCCGGTTCCTGGCCAAAGCAACGGCGGAACTGACCGCCTTCGTTGGCGGTTCGCCGTCAATCATCCAGGCAAAGCTGATCTCGCAGGCGGCGCGTTTGTCGTTGCGGCTGCATCTCATGGACACCCGCTCAATCGCGGATGCCGAGTACGCGGAACGCTGCGCAAAGCAGTATTTGGCCTAGCATGGCGCCTACTGCCGGACGCTGGCGCAGATAGCGTCATCAGCGAAGGGAGCGAAGAAGCCGGCTGCCACGTCGTTCGCTGAGCTGATCGCCGAGGCGTCATGACGCCTGACATCATCGAGTTCATGGAGAGCGACCGGTTTCTAGGCCAGCGCTTTGCTGGGCCGAGCTGGTCGACGTGGAAGACGATACTGAAAGCCACGTACTGCCTGCCGATGACGGAACACCAGACTGCGGTTTTTGGTGAACTGACGGGCGGTAGGACGCCACCCGGGCGTCGGCCGCGCGTGTTGGTCATTGACGCGCACCGGCGCGCCGCAAAGTCCACTACGGCGTCGTTGATTGGCACATTCAGTGCAGTGACCGACCATCGTTCGAAGATGCGAGCCGGCGAGCGCGCCAGCACGTTGATAATGGCCACTGACCGTTTACAGGCTGGCATCATCTTGGGCTTTGTGCGCGGCTACTTTGATAGCAACCCATTGCTGCAACGGCTGATTGAGCGCGAGACGCGCGATGGCCTGCAGTTAACGAACGCCAGCGAGATTGTCGTCCAGACGGCAGACTTTCGTTCCATACGCGGAAAGTCAGTCTGCTGCGCGATCTTGGACGAGGCGGCATACATCGCCGACGAGAACAGCGCGAACCCTGATGTAGAGATATATCGCGCACTATGACGATGCGGCCTGATGCCATGATCGTGCTGATAAGCACGCCGCGAGCGCAGAGTGGGTTGTTCCATCAGATGGTTAGGGACAACTGGGCGAAGGCTGACGGCGATGTTCTGGTGGTCATATCATCGGCGCTAGGACCATATCCGCTTAATCCGACATTAGACCCGGAAGATATCAGGCGTGAGTTAGCCTGGATTTCTCAAACGCGGCAGGTGCATCGGAGCTGCGAATCTGAGAAAATCGTTGTGCAGCAGCGACATCTCCATGATCCGAGGCGAGCCCCGATGCGAACAGAGTGTACGCCGAAGCTATTCGAATTTGAAGCGGTTGAGCGACGCGCAGTGGTTGCCGGCTTCGACGGCGGGAACATCACCTCGAACGCAGGCGCGCTGCTGCTGGGGCAGGTCGACCGTGGCCTCGGACTGGTGCGTCGCTTTGCCAACTGTTTCATCGATCGGCGCGACCCTCGCTATGTCGAGCATCAGGTGGACATACTGGTGGGACAGCGCATTTTCGGCCTGGCACTGGGGTATGAGGACCTCAACGATCACGATGAGCTACGCAAAGACCCGACGTTTGCGGTGCTGGCAGGCAAGTTGAGCCCGGTGCTGCGGACCGATTGCGAGGCGTTGGCTGGCAAGAGCACGCTCAATCGCCTCGAGCACACGCCGCGGCGGCATGCATCGAAGTATCACAAGATCGATTGCGACGGAGCGCAGGTCGATGCGTTGCTGGTCGATCTCTTCCTAGAGGCGTATGAGCGTGCGCCCCGCGAAATCGTGCTGGATCTGGACAACACCGACATCCCGCTGCACGGCGGGCAGGAGGGCCGCTTCTTCCACGGTTACTATGACGAATACTGCTACCTGCCGCTCTACGTGTTCTGCGATCGACACCTGCTGCTGGCCCGGCAGCGACGTGCGAATGTCGCGGGTAGTGCCGGCGCGGTTGAAGAGATAGCGCGCATTGTCGCGCAGATCCGCCAGAAATGGCGGCGGGTGCGTATAATCCTGCGCGCCGACAGCGGCTTCGCCAACGACGAGCTGATGGGGTGGTGCGAGGCGAACCGCGTCGACTACGTGTTTGGCCTGGCGCGCAATCGCCGCCTGGAGGCAGCGCTGGTGGATCAGCTTGCCACGGCGAAGCGTCTATGTGTCGCGTCGGGCCAGCCGGCGCGCGTGTTCCGCGACTTCCAGTATCGCACGATAGACAGCTGGGGCCGCACGCGGCGGGTTGTCGGCAAGGCCGAGCACACGCTGGAGGGCGCCAATCCTCGCTTCGTCGTCACCTCGCTCAAGCGCACCCACACCGCCTATGATGCGCGCGCTCTCTACGAGGATCTCTATTGCGCCCGCGGAGAGGCTGAGAACCGCATCGGCGAGCAGTTCGAGCTGTTCGCCGATCGCGCCTCGTCGGCCACCCTGCAGGCCAATCAGCTCCGCATGTGGCTCTCGGCCATGGCCTATGTACTCGTCGACACCTTGCGCCGCGTCGGTCTGCGCCACAGCCAGTTCGCCGATGCCGCCGTCGCCACCATTCGCCGCAAGCTGCTCAAGCTCGGGGCCCAGGTGCGCACCAGCGTGCGCCGCATCCACTTCGCCATTGCCTCGGGATGCCCGAACAAGATCGAGTTCGAACTCGCCTATCTCTACCTGCAGCGCGCCTTCAGCTCCGCCTGATCAACCGCCCAGTTGACAGCACCGGCGTCACTTTCCAGCACATTGACGCGCGCCCTGATGGACTCGCATTACGGGTGATCGATGGGCGTCACACGCGTGTTCCGCGAACCTCATCGGGCCGCCAGTCAGCCGGAGCGCATACACCACCAGACCGCCTGCTGCCAGCCGCGTTCACCATGCGGATCCGCCGGCGTATGAGACATCCAGGTTAGCGCTGGATCCGGAGGGTGGTCGAAGCGAATGGCTCGCCGAGTTCCGTTCCGACATTACAACGCTGCTTGATAGGGCGGTGGTTGAGAGTTGTGTTGTGCCGGAGCGGCGCGAATTGCCGCCGAGTGGTGGGTTTGTATATGCGGGTTTCTGTGACCCGAGCGGCGGCTCTAGCGACTCGATGTGCCTCGGTATTGCGCATGCTGAGGTAGGCGAGCTCGGGACGCAGGTAGGTGTGTTGGATGCGTTGATTGAGGCGCGTCCGCCATTTGACCCTGATAGCGTTGTGAAGCAGTTTGCGGACATGCTGCGGTCTTATCGGCTTGGCAGTGTGACGGGCGACCGTTACGGCGGCGACTGGCCTGCGAGCCGGTTTCAAGCGCACGGGATTACTTACGTCGCGGCTGAGAAATCGAAGTCGGAAGTGTATCTTGCGGTGCTGCCACTAATCAACGGCGGACGGATTGAACTACTCGATAACCCGCGGCTCATAGCCCAGTTCTGCTCGCTTGAGAGACGCGTTGGCAGAGGCACGGGCAGGCAGATAATCGACAGCCCCCCGCGCCAACATGACGATCTAAGCAATGTGGCAAGTGGCGCTTTGACGTTGGTTGCTGGGCAGCCTGGTACGATAGCGACGTGGTTGATGTTGGGCGGCATGAGCGTGGAGCAGGCGTGAGCTGCGATGCAAGGGAGAAGTAAGGATGTATTTCACTGACGCTTATTACGTAAGCCCCGGCGCGAGGGCGAAGGGCTATGCGACGTGGGATGAGTTGCCGAAGAAGCTAGACGCGTTGCCCGGCATCTTGCCGAGGCTGGACGCAGTAGAGCGAGCGATCTGCATCATGGCGGGGGCAGCGGACGATCCGGGTGATGACGACGGCCAGGGTGCGGCGGATGCGGCGCCGGACATGGACTATTCGCCGGCCAACGAGCGCGATCGTGTAGCAGGCGCGCGGGAGTTTCAAAACGCGAAGAACGACGTCCCGAACCGCCGCGCCGATGGCACTGGCGACAGCGACGCATCGGTTCCCGCGCCAGTGACGCCTGTGGACATCAACGGCAAGTGGAAGGCCTGGCGTCGCGACAATGAGAGCACGACGGGCGGCAGCCAATCGGTTGAGCCGAACAGCAAGCGCGCCGAGAGCTACGTCGGCGGCAACCAGGCCGGTACGATTTCCGGCAACACGTCGCGAACGGCGTCGACGCTGAACATGGGTCGGACGTTTGGCGTGACGGCTGACGCAATCGGTCCTGGCCACAATGCGTTTGGCGTAACCACGGGCAACATTGCCTACGTATCCAGCAAGTGGGAGGCGAGACGGTGAGCGGCGACGTAATCGGCCTGTCGCAGCCGGATAGGGCGTATCCGCGAACGCCTGAGTGGAAGGCGATGGAGGAGGCTAACGCTGCAGCGATGCAGAGGATGACGGCGGCGTTAGCGGCGAGGAATGGCGGAGGTTACGCCCCTGATGCGTCACCGGTTGCTGGCGAGGCTGCTGAGCCTGTTCTTAGCTTGGCAGAGGCCAAAGCGGCGCATGCGGCGGCCACCGCGAAGTTGGTGTTGGTACAAGAAGCGCGACAGCGTGCGCACGATAGGTTGGCTGCGCTCGAAAGAGACGCGGCGCGGTTCGCCACGCTAGACGACAGGATACGTCGCACGCTGATTGAGCGCTCGTATTCCGACTCGCCTGATGATGAGTTGCCGATCGCCGACAGGGTAGCGTTGGACGAGAGGGCGCGGCTGATTGAGCGCACTTCGCAGGCGACACGTGCGGTTGGCCTGATGGACGAGGAGTTTCGCGCGGCCGAGCTAGAGGAACAATCGACTGACCGGTCTGTGAGAGCAGCGGCGAGCCATTGTCTCATGGCCGATGCGGAGCGGAAGGCAGAGCGGGTGGCCGCGCTGATGGCGGAACTGGTGTCTGAGCTACAGGACATCAAATCGCTGGCCGATGCGAACTTGCCGGGCATGCATGGTGCTGTGGCGTTGCCGCCTGCAGCTGTGCTGGCGCTGAACACGCCGTTGCCGGAGCTTGGCCGCGACTTGCAGCGCGAGCAGGCGCTGCGTGTTGAGCACGCGCGATTGATGGCAGATGACTGACATTCACGTCGACCGCTATGTCCTTAGCGCCGCAGAGGGGCGGGCTTCAGCCGGGGGAAGTGTCGAGACGTGTTACCCCGGCACAGATGCATCCCGCCCCTCCCGTGTGGTCACCGAGCGGAGCGGCGAAATGTCGGTGACACCTATTCGTATCCGGCGCGGCGGGTTTCTCCTTCCCTGGGCTTGGCCGCTTGTCCCCGCGTGGCCTGCGCGGGGGACACCTATTCGAGCCGGAGTGGCGTTTCGACATTGCCGCCATTCGGAACCCACGGCGGGGAGTGGACCGCTCGGGTTCCCATTTATCTGGGCCGGCGGGCCCCCCCTGTTCCCGGCTATTGCCGCTGCGGCGGGCGGTCCGGTCCCGGATCCGCCGCACCACCCCATGAGGATTTGAGCGAATGAGCGGCAGCTTAGGCCAATTGCCGGCGCAGGTTTTTCAGAACATCAGCGAGTTCGGATTGGCGGGCGCCACTGCGCTGGCGACGGTGCAACAGAGAGGTGCTGATAGCAGCGCCGCGCTGAGCTACTATTCCGCCGTTGTATCGGCGCTCGTCGCGATTGCCGGCGAGACCGTCTCCATTCCGACGTTCGGCCAATTCGCGAGCGTGAACTACACGTATGGCATAGGCACCATGCCGTCGCCTGCGTCTAAAGCCACCGTCAGCAAATGGGTCTACGGCAACGCGGTGCTGCCACCGATCGCAGCCGTGGGTGCGGTTGTGCTCTACGGCATCGCGACACTGCCGCCGCTACGTGTGTTGCACTGACATGACGCTTAAGGCCAAGACGGTGCCGGCGCACAAGCAGCGTCGGGCACATGCGCAGAGCCACGGCGACCACAAGCAGGCCGAACGCTGGCAGCAGGCGCAGAAGCGAGTTGCCGAACGCCACCGGGCGGAACGTGAGGCGCAAGAGATGAAGCCGGAGCGGCTGGCGTGACCAAGCTCGGGCGCAAGCGCAGCCGGCGCATCGGCCAGCGTATGGCGGCCAGCACCAGGCCACAGGCGGCGATATCAGCGCGCCAATCGCGGACTGACCGGCAACAGGCATGGGCGCGGACGCAGACGCTGCTAATGGCGCGCACGACCAAGCCGCCGGAGACGACGTGACCGAGGACCAGGAGGCGCTCGTCGAGCAGACGCTGCGCGCTCTCGTGGACCTTCCGGACGCATTCGCCTGCCAGCATGTGATGCTGACGATCTGTTTCAATCTGTGGTGCATGACACGCTGGGATAACTGGCCGCAGTTCGCAGCAAAGGTGCAGCGCGAACTGGAGCAGGCGGCCGCGCTGCATTCCGAGCCAATGGGCCACGCATGAAGCCGCGCGCCGTGATGTGGCTCGTGATCGGTCTGGTTGCCGTAAGCTATGCCCGCCTGTTGGTACTAATCACGCGCTAAGACTTAGATATGTCGTTCATACAGGACCGATGATGATACGGTTTGCCGGATCGGTCGCCAAGTAGATCACCATGCCGAGGATGGCGATGACGACAGCAGCCAGGATCAGATAGATGTAGTGGCTCACACGCGCTTACAGTAGCACGAAAGGCATCCGCGCTCAAAATTTGCAGTGTATCAAATTAACTAACCCGGTCGGTTTAGACCCATGTGCTAAGTCGACTCGTAGCTAGGCACTACACTACGTTTGGCCCCACGTTGTTGTTTCCCCGTCCTTCAAGCCTGCTCCCCCCGGGGGGCAGGCTTTTTTTGCTATCTCAGTAGATGAACCTGCAGTCCTTCCTGTTCCGCTGCCGTTTGTAGATCTTTGTCGGCAGTTACGAGGACAGTTTGGGAGTCTCCAGCCATTCGAGAGAAATAGCCCATTTTTACGCTGAGGATCTGGAATGCATCGGAAAAGTCGAGGGCCGGGTGTTTGCGGCACATCTCCTGGACCTTACCGAAGATAAGGGGATCGGTGAAATTAATATCACGGATATCACGCGTGCGCGCGCCGAACTCAGCCACCAACCTAAGACCTAGGTCATGATATTGTTCCTCGGTAATCTCTCGTCGATATTTGAATTTCACCTTGAGGACGCTTAGAGCCTCAAAGAAGCAGAAGGGGGTTGTATACCAATTGGCATGTCCCCGAAGGTACTCGCGAAGCTCGCTGCTGCCTCGCTCCTCTATGTATAGTTTCACCAATGCAGATGCGTCGAGGCAATGCGTCCGAACTGCCGTGGACATGAAATCCTCCCAGGGGCCATTCCGCCGCCGTCGGTAAGCATAGCGCCAGGCCGAACTGGCGGGCATAGCAGGCGCGTGCAACGGCTGGCGCTGCCGGGCTAAACTTGTTTAGTAGCGCAATAACACAGGAAGTTGTAATGCCACCGAAGAAGAAGGCTGCGCCCAAGAAGGACCGCCGCATTGCGCTCGTGATAACGGAAGCTGAACTAGCCGCGCTGGACGCTTGGCGGGCCAGGAACCACGTCTGGAGCCGTAGCGCCGCCATACGCTGGCTAGTGGCCGAAGGCATCGCCAGACGCAAGGCTTAGGGCGACCACAGACCTCGCGTCGGTCAATCTCTCCGCCGCCCAGGGGGGATCAACCCCTACTCGAACAGCACAATCCGACGCACCGGCCGACTAGTGACTCCCTCGATGCCGGTCAACAGCTCGACCCGCCCTGCCCGGCCGCCACAGCCATCGTGGCACGTACTGCTGCTGCCCGAATCCGCCTAAGGCTAGCTTAGATGGGTGTACGTGATCGGTAGGGCACCCGTCAGATTGGTGGTTATAGAAACGGTACCCACGGACTGGTGGGCAATCGGTGTAACACCGTCGAGGTCTTTGAAGACCAGCGATGCGACCACGCTGCCGCTTGAGTCAGTGAGTTCAAATTTCCCAGAGTGCTTGTCAAACAGTTCCTGAGTGGCGATGGTCGATTGCACCGCGATTGTAAAAAAATCTGCGAAACCGCTAATCGTGTTGCCGTTCGCCCCGATCATGCTCACGGTGCCACCGTTGGTGTCGAACTTGATGCCAATCTTCGGATCAACATGGCCGAGAATGGCAGTACTGCCGCCGCCGATATCGATCGTTCCATGACCGGTGACTGGACCTGCGTCAAGCCCTGGGTCTGGTGGTGTGCCCGTTTGCAGGAACGCCTGACCTGTCAGGAACAGGTTGCCGTTCAAGGTCATCTTGTCCATTGATAGGTCGGTGCCGTTAACAAGATGGCTGTCACCATCAAGGGTGAGATTGGCAGAAGCCCCACTGTCATGGATTAACATTTCGCCGTTGATGAACTGCATGCCTTGCTTGACCGTCAGGTTCGACGACAAGTTTATGGTATCAAAGTCACTGGAAGTTGGGCCACTCACATTGATCGACTTCACCGTCTCAGGATTGAACAGATCGAGCGTGGCACCACCGTTGAAGACCAGTGTATCGTTGGTAAGGCTGTTATTGATATCACTCGTGACAGCCCCGCTCGGAAGAGTCACTGTTTTTCTGGACATTGTTTTGGCCTCTCAGTTCCAGCTTGATTGCGTGGCCCGAATCAGGTACGTGAGCTTAAGAGTGCACCACTGTTACCGGCAGGTGACGACATTTGCAGTACACGCCAACTGGTGACAACCGGCTGTGAGGTAGGTCCCACTTTGGCGGGGAAACTTAGCTTGCCAGAGTCCCTGGTGTACTATCTAGTTGCCCAGGTAGAAAACGGCGAAAAAACCCTGGCATTTTCCTCCGCCGGGCGTCTCATGGCCGGAAAGATCGCCGTGTGCCAATTGGCAAAGCGCCACCTGCCGTCTTAGACTTTACCAACATGGCTATCGTCAGCAGCAGCTATCGCCCGAAGCGGGCGCGCAAACGGAAAGTCTCGCCTGCGATCCCGCAGCACATTGTCACAACAGCAACGAAGCGCGCCATGGTGGTTGAGGCGCAGCCTCCCGAGACCCAGGCCAGCCGGGAACCCAACAAGTCGCGCATCGTCACGGTCCGGAATCCTCGGTCCAGCCGGTTTGGTCCCGTGCCAGAAATGACACCCGACGAGCACCAGCGGCGCGGTGATGCCGCCGAGGCGCTATTCCGTGAACTGGTACGGCGGGCGGCTGCAAATGAGTGACCTGCCGACCGTCCGCGACTTCGCCAACGGCAATGCGGGCGTGCATCTGGTGGTGTGGTGCAAAGCGTGTCGCCACCAGGAAACCGTTGCCTTCGCCAAGCTCGCCGAGGCTGGCAAAGGCGACGCGCCCGTGGCCCAGTTGCGGTTCCGTTGCACGCTGTGCCGATCGAGGCTGACCGACTACGTCGTCGAGGGTACGCACCTCGGGCCGAAGGGAAAGCGGTAGCGCACGGGTTGTTCGGGTGCCGTCTCGTTGCCGCCCACGGCATTGGCTGACCACGAGCCAGCCCACCCGCGCCTGATGATCTCCTGGGCGTTTAGAAGGGCGAGGAAAGGTGCCAGGCTGGACGGCCCTGGCAGCGTTCAGGCGTTCGTCGGGACCAGATGGGCGGTGAGGTTCTTCACCGGGTCGTTGACGAAATGCACGATGCCGCCGGTTTACCCGGATAGGGTGAGCGATGTACCGCCGTGGCCATCCGGCGTGGTGGTGGCAGTCTGACCGAACTGAGTCTCGATATACACTTTGCCAGTCGGATCGTTCTGGAAGCCGTAGACCTTGAGATCGGCGGCCGACATCGTGGTGCCTTCGTCAAGCATGTAGAAGTCCATGGTAAGGCCCTTGCCGAAGTCATAGATGGCATCGCCAAGGCCGCCTTCGCCCGCTCCGACGAACTGGTTGGTACCTATGGCAATGACCGAGGTTCCTGCGCTGCGTGAGAAGCTCAGGCTGTCGTTGACGCCGCTGAATAGGATCACGTCGTTGTTGTCGTAGGATATGTCGCTGTTCCCGCTGGTGGCGAGCAAGAAGGTGTTGTCTTGGCCGCTGTGAGTAAGGGCGGTCATTGTGTTTCCTCTGGTTTTTTCGGTCGGCGAGGGTGGATATTAGCACAGCGCAAGCGGCAGCGAGGCGATGGCGGCGTTCACCGAGCCAGCCTGCAGCCACCACGCCAGCCGCGTATGCGCGTCGGGATCAGGCGGGGCAGTGGACGCGGACGGAAAACGTCTGCCACCACGAGATGCCGATCAGTACCACCAGCGTCGCCGGTTCAAGACACCGCCCGGTGGGGGGTTGAGGGCACTCGGCAGTGCCACGGGGCGGAGCCTGGCCTGAGGTACGCCAAAGTGAGAAGCCTCGCTGGGTGGAGGGTCAGCGACGCTTCCCGCCGTGACGGCAGCGAGGCCGAGGGCCGCGCGACCTCGCGGGCTGGAGAACCGAGAATACGGTGCGTCGGTTTCCACTCTGCTGTTCAAATACGCGCGCCGCGCGTTGGCCCCGGCGACTTGGCGCTGACGCGGACGAAACCGCCGTGCCCGCAACGATCAGGTACCTGGTAACCAGGCGGGACTGCCCAGTACGGATTGTATGCGGGAGCGGGCGGTGGATAGTAAGCAGGTGGTGGAGCGTAGTAGACCGGAGGAGGTGGTGCATACAGGTACGGAGCAGCGAGTGCCCCTCCGAGGATCGCTCCACCTATGATGGCAGGTGCGACCCACGCGTAACCATTCCAGCAGCAGTGTCCACCATGCCATCCACCACCGTAGTACGGATGGAACGCAGGTCCACCACGAAATACTGTTGTACCTCCAGCTGGACCATGAAATACGGCTACCCCACCGCGACGCTGAGCCTGAGCGTCCGTAGGTACCAGACTGGACGCTATAAGACCTAAACCGATAGCCGAAGCGACAATGATCTTGTTCATCTACTTACCCTCGCAACGATCGTTCTCGACTTTGGACGATGATCGGCGGTTTGGTGGGCATGTGGCTCGATCGTGAAAACGTGGAAGCCCGCCGCTCTTGGGGAACCCGGAACGAGCCTCCACAAGTGTGTCCCTCTAAAAGAGGCGGACACGCGGGAAGATTTTCGCGCCCGCGTCGGTCGATTGATATGGTGCGTCGCTCGGCTGACGGCAACGAGCTTCCGAGACAGGGCGCCCGGTACATAGGGGTTGCCCCCATTGGACGCGTGGCGCCCCCGGACCCTCGTCGGCGGCTCTGGCTTAGGGTTCTCACGCACGAGGTGAGTCTGTAGAAGGGCGGCGAGGCTTTCAATTTCCTCGAGTCGCACTGCCGTTTGTTGTCCCAGATGTTGTCCAGGGCCGCATTTGCCGAGGGATATCATAGGTTATGTCATTGGTATCATTGGCATATCGGGCTACCCCCTGAACGGGAGCACACCGGGCGCCCAGTGGAGCCAAGGCGGCCGTTCACGGAAGCCGCGCTCATCGTGGGCCGTCGCGGTGGCAAGAGCCGTGTCCTTGCACTGGTCGCGGTGTTCCTGGCCTGCTTTCGTGACTACGGGCCGTTCCTCGCACCGGGCGAGGTGGCGACCGTCGCGATCCTCGCTGCGAACCGCCGGCAAGCCCGTAGCATCTTCCGGTTTGTGTCGGGGCTACTCAAGGCAGTGCCGCTGCTGGCGCAGATGGTCGCCCATGAAACCGACGAGGCGATCGGACTCGGTAATCGGGTCGTGATTGAGATATCGACGGCATCCTTCCGCACTGCGCGCGGCTACAGCTTCGCAGCAGTGCTGTGCGACGAGGTGGCATTTTGGCAGCTCGAAGAGGCGTCCGCGAACCCCGATACCGAAATCCTTCGCGCCCTGGGGCCCGGGATGGCGTCTATCCCGGGAAGTATCCTGCTTCTCGCCTCGTCACCCTATGCCAAGAGGGGCGAGCTGTACAACGCCTACAGCCGACACTACGGCAAGGACGATGCGCGAGTGCTAGTCTGGAAGGCCGACACCGGATCGATGAATCCGCGCATCGACCCGGCGATCATCGAGGAAGCTTATCTCGCCGATGAGGTTGCGGCGCGTTCGGAGTATGGCGCCGAGTTCCGCGACGACTTGGCCGACTACATTTCTCGTGAAGCCGTCAACTCGGTCACGATGTGGGGGCGCCGCGAGCTGCCGCCACAGTCTGGCGTGCAATATGCAGCCTTCGTCGATCCATCCGGCGGCGTGAGCGACGCTATGACCCTCGCCGTTGCGCACCTCGGCGATGGTGCGGTGTGTGTGCTCGACGCGGTGCTTGAGATCCGCCGCCGTTCGATCCCGAGACTGCGGTCACCGAGTGCGCCGCCTTGCTGCGCCGGTTTGGGGTGCCGAAGGTGACAGGAGACCGTTATGCCGGCGAATGGCCGCGAGCTCGGTTCCGCGAGCACGGTATCGAATTTGAACAGAGCGCACGTCCCAAGAGTGATCTGTATCACGATCTGCTACCGCTGCTGAACGCTCGGCGTGTTGAGCTGCTCGAACAGCCACGGCTCGCTGCGCAGCTTGTAGGGCTCGAGCGGCGCACCGCGCGATCCGGCAGGGACTCGATTGACCATGCACCGGGTGGGCACGACGACGTCGCGAATGCGGTGGCGGGTGTGTTGGTTGGGCTGGATCTCGACCGTCGGCCTGCTCTGTTGCGGCGCAAGGACATGCTGTCGGGCGATCAGCCGGTGCCTGTGCCGTCGATTTGCAATGCAATCGTGGCAGTGCTGGCAGCCGACCAAGACGGAGGCTGCGCGGTGACGTATTGGGCCTACAGTCCATATGTCGGGCATCGCCTCACACTGCTGGACTTCGATGTTGAACCTCTGTCGGGCGAGTTGTTCAACACTATTATGGCAGCCATGAAGGGGCTGAGACAAATCTGCCGCCCACGCTGTGGTGCAATCCTTTTCACCATGTCCGAGCCGCTAACCCGCCAAGCTGTGGCTTTTGGCTTCCAGGCCGCGACCGTCCCCACGCCGCTCGTCAACGATTCCCTGAGGCTCGGCCTAGCTGCAGCCATTCACGTCGCACGTGGTTCGGTGAAGATCGCGGTGCAGGCATTTGATCGCGCGCGAAATTCCCCCCTCGGCGGTGCACTTGACATCCGCGGCGGTGAGAACGCCGACGATCCGTTGCGTGCTGCGCTGTTGGCTGGGATCGCACTGTCACTAGACGACGCATCACAGGCGTCAGCTTGCTCGCGCTAGCTGTGGCGCGGGTCGACCGACCGCTCACGTGACGGGCCAATCCTTGCTGAGTTGATGAATTCCCAACTGCGCCGCAGGTTCAAATGCTGGGCAGGTAACCGCCTTAATATTTTGCTTGCCGACTGAGGTGTCACATCGATGCACACATCGCCATTGTCTGGGGCTGCACGGCCGCGACGATGCGTTCTACAAGGCGCGGTTTGGAGCGACGTTCTGGGCTGCGCCCGGCGTGGTGCACGAGCATGGCCTCATAGCCCGATCGCGAGCTCAGGCGGGGCGCCCCAAAGCGTTCTGCCGGCTGCAGCGTGTTCGACTTTCGCAAGGTCAAGACGCGTTAGCGTCCGCAGAAGTGGTGGAGATTCGGAGCAACGCCCGGTGTGGCGTTGCGGTGTAGGCGGATGATCATCGGATCGATCGGCTAGGTTGGAGCGGTGACTCGCAAGACACCACGCACAAAGTCAGCCAGATTAGCAGCGCGACATCAGGCGTGCCCGTTGAGTGCCTGTCGCACGGCGTCCGGCCGGATCGGCAAATGACGCAGGCGCGCACCACAGGCGGTGAAGATCGCGTTGCCGATCGCGGGGCCGACCACGGTCGTTGCCGGTTCTCCTAGGCCAACCGGCGCCTCTGTGCTAGGTATAAACTCGACCTCGACCTCCGGCACATCGCCCATGCGCAATGGGGTGTAGGTGTCGAGGTTGGTGTCCTTCGGCTGGCCTCCCACAAACTCTGATCCCTCATGCAGGGCCATGCTCAATCCCCACAGCGCCGCGCCTTCGACCTGGGCGAGGGCACTGTTCGGATGGACGATGGTGCCGGCATCGACGACCACGGTCAGCTTCTCGACCATGACGCCACCGTTCGCGCGATCGACCCGCAACCGCGCGACGCAGGCGACCCAGGTCGGCATGTCGCGCTCCTGACCGAAGCTGGTGGCGACGCCAAGCCCGACATTTTTCGGCAATGCGCTGCCCCAGCCGGCTTTCTGCGCGGCGCGGGTAAGCACCGCAGCTTGTCGCCGCGCTCCACCGACAGCGCTTGGCGCTGATCCGGCGTTTCGCCCTACGCCGTCCAGCAGGTTCATTCGGAATGCCACGGGATCGACTTCCGCGGTGTGCGCGGCCTCGTCCATGAAGCTTTCCACCGCCCAATTCGTCCAGCCCGGCCCCACCGAGCGTAACCAGCCTGGCCGAAATGTTCGGTTGGCAAGATCGTTGGAAATCGCGCGCACCCGCTGCGTTCCAACCGTGTACCAATGATCTGCACCGTTGATCGAGAATTCGTCGTATGGAACGCCGTCGGCATTCTTCAACATGAACGACGGAGCAATCACCTGAGTCGGCCAGCCGGCCGCGGCGTGGTGCTCCATTGCCGTCACCTTGCCGCCGTCGCCGAACGCCATGCGTAGAACCTGGACCGAGGGCGATCGTGGCGAATCGAACCGCATATCGTCGGGTCGCATGCAGACCATCTTGACCGGCTTCCCAACCGCCTTGGCGGCGAGGGCGATGGGGACAGCGTAATCGCCGTTCAGGCGACGGCCGAAGCCCCCGCCGAGGAGGTAGGTGCGCAGGACGATCGTCTTCTCGTCGCGGTCGAGTGCCTTGGCCAGCACCGGCAGGATCAGGGTTTGCCACTGATTGCCCGTGTGGATTTCGAAGATGCCGTCCTTCTCGAACGCCAGGCCATTGATCGGCTCTAGGGCAAAATGCATGACTGTGCTGGTCGTGTAGGTGCGCTCCAGCTTCGATTTCGCTGACGCGAAAGCGGCGTCGGCATTCGGGTCGTTGACGACCAGGACGCCGGCCTTCGGATCTGCGATCAGCTCGGTTGCGTGCCGCTGCAGGTCCGCTTCGGACACATTGGCCGCTTCCCCCGAACTCCAGGTGACCTTCACGAGATCGGCTGCACGGCTGGCGGCGACACCACTGTCCGCATAGACCATGACCCAGCCCGGTGCGGTGCCCGACGGATCATCCAGGGCCAGGCTCTGCATGTAGCCGGGAACCTGCGTCGCCCCGGAGTCGTCGATGGCGACGACTTTTAAGTCGTTGCGGGTGGGTGGAACTTTGGGACTGGCGTAGATCATGCCGTCGACCACGGCATCGAGCCCATAGCGAGCCGCACCGTTGGTCTTCGGAGGAAGGTCGATCGCGATGGTGTCGCGCCCGATCAGGCGACGATCAGCCGCTTGCTTGTTCGGCATCTGCTGCAATTGCTCGGGCGTGTAGCTCCGCCGGAGATCACCGCGCGCTACGATATCGCCGTACGTCATCGAATTCTGCGCAGCGACAATAGTGCCGTTGCGTGCGGTGCAGGCGCCTGGGTCCACGCTGAGAAGCCTGGCGGCCTCTTCGATCAGGGCGATGCGGCCAGCCGCGCCGGCCCGGCTGAGAACGGGAAAGCTCTGCCAGACCGACCAACTGCCACCGGTGACCATCAGTCCCCATTTTGGATCAAAGTCGACGTGGACGATGCGCACCTTATTCCAATCCGCCTCCAGTTCGTCGGCCACGATGCGAGCGAGCGCAGTGCCGACATGCTGGCCCATTTCCGCTCGGATGATGTTGACGGTCACCAGGCCTGTGCGATCGATGCTGTACCAGATGGTCGGTTCGAACAGGTCGGTGGGTATTGTTTCGCCCTGGCGAGCTGCGGACATGGGCAATTCGACTTCCGCCAGGCTGTGTCGTGCAAAGCCGAGGACAACGCCGGTTCCCATTGCCGCAATCAGAAAGCGACGGCGCGGGTGCATGGTCCGGTTCATTGCGAGGCCGCGAGTCGCAGTCGCGACGCTGCCAGTTTGATGGCCCTCCGGATCCGCAAATAGGTCATGCAGCGACAGAGATTGCCTGCCATCACCGCGTTGATGTCCTGATCGGTCGGATCGGAATAATCCTTCAGCAGAGTGGCGGCTTGCATGATCTGCCCCGACTGGCAGTAGCCGCATTGTGGAACCTGTAGTTCTATCCAGGCGGTTTGCAGTGGATGCTGGCCTGCTGGATGCAGCCCTTCGATGGTGGTGATGCTGGCGCCGGCCACCGCACTGATTGCGGTGATGCAGGACCGCGTTGCTCGGCCTTCCACATGTACAGTGCACGCGCCGCACATGCCGATGCCACAACCGAACTTGGTTCCTTTCAGCCCAAGCTCATCGCGAATTGCCCAAAGGATGTCAAATCGCTCGCAACTGCGCCCCCCATTTCGCGCGCAATCGCGACCCCTCTTGGGCTTGATAGAGCTCCGCGGGATGGCGTTTGCGGGTGTTGGGAGGCTATGGATAAGTGGCCTGCCGGAGCGACCGTCGAGAGTTTGGCGTAGGCAGGCCACTTAGCCATAGCGGACAGCGAGGGCGTGGGGTGGCGAGGTCAGTTTCGGTTCTTGAAGCGCCAGCTGGTGTTGCCGGTTTCGACGATGTCGCAGTGGTGCGTCAGGCGGTCGAGCATGGCAGTCGTCATCTTGGCGTCGCCAAAAACCTGCGGCCAATCTGCAAACGCCAGATTGGTGGTGATGAGCAGCGACGTGTTCTCGTAAAGCTTGCTGATCAGATGGAACAGCAGTTGGCCGCCGGACTGGCTGAACGGCAAATAGCCAAGTTCGTCGATGACAATGACATCATAGCGCAGCAGCGTCTCGGCGAGCCGACCGCTGCGACCAGCCGCCTTCTCCTGCTCGAGCTGGTTGACCAGATCGACCAGGTTGAAGAACCTGCCGCGCGCACGGCTGCGAATGATCGCGGATGCCACGCCAATGCAGAGATGCGTTTTGCCGGTGCCCGTGCCGCCGATAAAAATTGCGTTGCGTTTGGCATCGAGGAACGCGCCGGTTGCGAGTTCGCGCACCTGGCCCTCGTCAATCATCGTGTCGCCAAAGACGAACTTGTCCAGGTCCTTCAGCACCGGGAACTTGGCGCCACTGATGCGATAGCTGATCGAGCGAGCCTGCCGATGCGTGCGTTCGGCCCTGATCAGGCTGGCGATGAGCGGATAGATCTCGTCACGCCGCGCCAGGCCCTTGCCGGCGATCTCGTCGAAACTCGCGCGCATGCCGTAGAGCTTCAATTCGGTCATGGCGTCCAGGATCTCGTGGCGTTCCATCAGGCGACCTTTCGTATGCTGTCATAGCGGCCGCAATCGGCCACGGGCTCGACCTTCAGGCGCAGGCCATCCGGCGTGGTGATCGAAGCCGGCGTCGGGGGTTGGTGCCGGCGCGCCAGCACGGTCAGGATCACGTCGCCGCTGGCGATCCCCGCCGCGAGCGCCTCGGCGCAGGCAGCCTCCACGGCCGACAAGCCATGAGCCAATACTGCACCGAGGACTTTGACGAATTGCTGATCGCCGTCGGCATGCTGCTTCAGCTTCGCGCGAACCTGGGCCAGCGCCGGCGGCAATGCCCAATCCTTGAACGGCGCGCCGTTGCGCAATGCACCCGGCTTGCGCACCAGCACAGGCAGATAGTGCCAAGGATCGTAGATGATCTGATAGCGCCGGAAGTCGCGCGGATGGTCGGCCACCCCCTCGTCGCCGAGAAGAACCACGATGCGCTCAGCATGAGATCGAACCAGCACCATCCGGCCGGCGGCTCGTGCATCAACGCTGTAGCGATTATGGTCGGCCATGATCAGGCACGTGGTGGTAGCCCTGACGGCCTTTTCGACAAAACCATCGAATGGTCCGCGTAATTCCATTAGGCTCGCTTGCTCTTCCTGGAAAACCTCCCAGATCGTCCGGTCCTTGAACTCCGGATGCTTGTGGCGCTTCGCATAAGCGATGCACTGATCTGCCAACCAGCCATTCAGCTCGGCCAGGCTCGATACCCGCGGCTTGGGCCGGAACAGCTGATCGCGCAGATTGCCGACCTGGTTTTCGACCTGTCCCTTCTCCCAACCCGATGCGGGCGTGCAGGCAACTGGCTCAACCAGATGATGTGAACACATCTGGAGAAAACGGCGATTATATTGGCGCGCCTTGCCCACGAAGATCGCTTCCACCGCAGTCTTCATGTTGTCGTAGATGCCGCGCCGACAGATGCCGCCGTAAAACTCAAAAGCCTTGTCGTGCGCATCGAACACCAGTTCTTGTGTCTCGCGGAAGTAGGCGCGCACGAATGGCATGCGGCTATGCGACAGCTTCATGTGCGCCGCCTTGATGACCAGCGGCAAACCCTGCAGCGTGATGGTCTCGTGGCTCCAGTCGAACTGGTAGGCTTCGCCGGGCGCAAAGCTCAGCGGCACAAAGGCGTGCGCCGGCGTCCGAGCCGGCTCGTCGCGCCACGATTTGGTGAAACGATGCACGCTGTCATGCGCGCCATCGTAATCGCGGCCTCGCAGCTCTTCGAACAGGCGCTGCGTCGACCGGCGTTCTCGCCGCGGAAGCTTGGCCTCCTTCTCAAGGATCTGGGCCAGAACTTCCACCCACGCACCGAGCTTCGGCGCCGGCTGCACGCCGCGCTCATACTTCGAACGCGGTCTTGTGGCTCCGAACGACCTTGCGCACCGTGGCCCGTGAGACGCGGAGCGTCCGCACGATCTCCTTAATCGGCAGGCGCTGCTCGAATGAGCGCGCCGGATATCGCCGATCACGTCCACGGACATCATCCCCCAAACCCCTCCCAGGCCGACCTGGGCCATAGGGAGAGACGCTGACACACAGAGCCGAGGGGTCGCGATTGGAAGCGAAAACCGCCCTCGGGGGTCACTATTGCGAGCGATTTCACAGCCTGCAGCGGCTCTCTTCATCGACACCGGCGGTGGACGACATTACCTTGTCGATCAATACCATCGTGCAGGGCGCTGGCATCGGCTTCACATTCGTGCCGCTCAACGTCGTCGCCTTCGCGACGCTGCCGGTGCGACTGCGCTACGAGGGAACCGCGCTGATCAGCCTGCTGCGCAATATCGGCAGCGCCGTCGGCATCTCCATCTTCGAAGCGCTGCAGGTCAACGGCACGACGGTCGAGCATTCGGTGCTCGCACCGTTCGCGTCGCCGTTGAACCGGGTGCTGGAATCCGCGCCGCAAATCGCCCAGCAACTTTCGCCAACCACTGCGCATGGCGTGGCGCTGCTCGAGAAGATGGTCACCTACCAGGCTCGAGGTGATCGCCTACAACAACGACTTCTGGCTGATGGGAATGCTGGCACTGCCCATCCTGCTGCTGCTGCCGCTCATGCGCCAACCGCGGCAGGCGGCCGGCGGAGGTGGCCACGCGGTGATGGACTGATTGTCGTTGCGTTCCTCGCAATGGCAGTCAGGCGCGCGGGTTGAGCGCCTGCAGCGCCGCTTCCGGGCGGATCGGCAGGTGGCGCAGGCGCGCGCCACGGGCCACGAAGATCGCGTTGGCGACCGACCGACCACCGTGGTGGCCGGCTCGCCGAGGCCGACGGGCATCTCCGTGCTGGGGAGGAATTCGACCTCGACGTCCGGTACATCGCCCATGCGCAGCGGCGTATAGGTATCGAGGTTGGTGTCCTTCGGCTGCCCGTCCACCAATGCCGATCCTTCGTGCAGGACCCATGCTGAGGCCCCACAGCGACGCGCCTTCGACCTGCGCCTGGGCGCTGTCAAGATCGAGCGCTCGGTACCCGCGTCAACCACCAGCGTGAGTTTCTCGACTGCAACAGCGCCGCTGGCGCGATCGACGGGCACGCGCGCGACGCAGGCGACCCAGGTTGGCAAATGAAGTTCCGGCTGCAGTTGCTGGATCGTGCCGGGCGCAATGCCGGATCGGCACCATATGCTGTCGGTGGAGCGTGGCGACAGGCTGCCGTGCTTGCGCGTGCCGCGCAGAAAGCCGCCTGGGGCGCGGCGTTGCCGAACGATACCGGGACACTCCGACGTCTGGTCGCGCAACGCTCGCAGGTGATCCAGCAGATGACGCGGGCGAAGAACCGGATCCACTTCGTCGGAGAAGCTGGTCAGCTACCTGGGGCTGAACCCGTCGGTGCGCCAATCAGGTGATGGGCCAGCCCATCACGGACATATCAGCAAGCATGGCCGTGCACACGCACGCGCCATGCTGGTGGAGGCGGCCTGGGCGGCGGCGCGTGCTCCGGGACCACTGCGGGCGTTCTTCATTCGCATCCAGAGCCGACGTGGCAAGCAGGTTGCGGCTGTCGCCACGGCTCGCAAGATCGCTGTCCTCGCGTGGCATCTGCTCACCAAGGACGAGAACTATGCTTGGGCACGGCCGGCACTGCTGGCGAACAAGATTCGAAAGGTGGAGTTGCTCGCCGGTCAACCGGCCACCAAGGGCCGCCGCCCAGGTCGCGCACATGCCTATAACGATCGCGCAATCCGCCAACGGGAGCGAGCTTGGCTTGAACAAGCCGAGAGAGCCTACACGCGCTTCGTCGCAAACTGGCAGACCAAACCCGATGGGCGCACGGGCGCCGCGTGACGCACGATTGATTCGAGGAGCAGGCAACGGACGAATGATTGATTCCTGACACCACTGATTCCGAATTCTTTTCGTTCGTCAGCCTCGGAATCGGCGGAGTTTTTCAGCAGACTGCTAGTACCTTGTCACAATGATTATGACTCTTTGGCGGTGTCGGGATAAGCACGTGCCAGCTTGTGTCGCGCTTTCTGAGTGGTGAACTTCCATTTGATGCGCGCACCGGAAGCGTTTCGTTGTCGCTGCCAGGCTTCGATTTCGCCGATGAGGGTCTCCCGTTCGCCGATGCGGCGATCCAGACATTGGCCACGCAGCAGGCCGATTTCGATTTCCACCATATTGAGCCAGCTCGCGTGTTTCGGTGTGTAATGAAACTCCAGACGTGGCAGGATGCCGTGTGCCTCAGGCGCAAGGAAGGTCTCGTATAGCGCTCCTGGATTCTGCGAAGAGAGGTTGTCCATCACCACGCGGATCAGGTCAGCGTTCGGATAGTGGATATCGGCCAGGTCGCGCATGCAGAGGCGAAGTCGCGCGCCGCGCGATGTTCGGTGACTTTCACATGGCGCCAGGGCCGGTGCGCATCGGGAAACACGAACAAATCGGCCGTGCCATTGCGCCGATACTCGTAATCGTACCGCTCAGGCTGGCCTAGCGCTGCTGGGATCGGCTCACGTACCTCACCAATCAACTGAGTTGGGCTTTCGTGGAAGCAAATCTCCGGATGCGATGGATCGGGGTCTTCAGCATAGAGGTCGAGAACAGCCTCCGTTCGAGCGACATAGCTGCCGTCGACTTGTGGTATGCACCACATATCCCGCCGCCATGGCTTCAGATCGTCCTCAGCCAAATGCCGGCGCACCGTCTCGCGCGACAGTCCTTCATGCGCCGTGAGCCTGACCATCGCGTCGGCCAGAAGATCGAGGGTCCAGCGCTTGCGCTCCGGCGGACTGGAACAGGCGGTCGCCACCAGTAACGCCGTTTCCTTACCGGACAGCTTGCGTGGTGCCCCCGGGCGCGTCTCCTCACTGAGTGCCAGCTCCAGATTGCCTTCCACGAAGCGTCGTTTGGTCCGGTACAACGTCGATCCACCGACCGAAACGCTGCGCGCGATCACTTCGTCGCTGACCGTCGGCAGCCAGCCGGTCCCCTGCTTTCGAGGCCAGTCATGAATCGTGCAACGGATTCTCACCCGGACTTCACGCCCAGGCAGGGACAGTATCTCGCGTTCATCCACGCATACACGCTGGTGAACGGGCGGCCGCCGGCGCAGGCCGATATCCAACAATTCTTTCGGCTGACCCCACCATCGGTTCATCAAATGCTGCTGACGCTCGAACGGGCCAGGTGATCTCACGCCGGACCGCCAAGAAGCATCGCCGTTCTGGTCGATCGCTCCGTCTTACCCCCGCTGGATCCCGGTCGTGTTCAACCGGCCAAAATCACTGGGCCGGGGGACCTAGATCAATGTCCCGCGCACCTGGCGAAGCTCCTCCGCTCGGCGTCGGCTCGCCCGCTTATCTGAAAAACCTGTGCGCTGCCGTGCGACTTCATGGCGTCAGAGTTTGCGGGTCGATTCGTGGGATGTTGCAAGGGCAATCCATAAGTCACTGATAACCCGCAAGAAACCGACCGCCAGGGCGGACCTTGGTCCACCAAGGCCGCGCCTGGTCCTCGACCCTTAGGCGATGGCGAGGATCGCCATACGTCCCCGGCCTCGTCACACCACCCCCTGTGAACGCAGTTTCTGCACTTCGTCAGCGGTAACGCCACACAGCGCATCGAGCACCTCCGCCGTGTGCTCGCCCAGCAACGGCGGCCGCGTCACCTCGGCTGGCGAATCCGACAGTTTCACCGGGCAACCGACCGTTTGGTATGTCCCGCGCGTCGGGTAGTCGACGTCCACGATCATGTCGCGTGCGTGCAGATGCGGGTCGGCGAGCACCTCGCCGGTGTCCAGAGTAGCGCCGCAGGGAACGCCGGCGTCGCCCATCAGCCGCATCACCTCGTGCTTGCTGCGCTGACGCGTCCAGGCCTCGACGAGCCCGTTCAGTGCTTCACGGTTCTCCCAGCGGCCGTCAGGGGTGACGAACCGCGGATCGTCGGCCAGTTCCGGCTGGCCCATCACGTTCAGCAACGCCTTCCACATCTGTGGCTGCGCGAATATATACACGTAGTCGTTCGGGCCGCCCGGCGCGCAGGCATAGGTGGTGCCTGGGACGGTGCGGCCGAGCTGGTTGCCGTTGCGTTGCATGGGATGGCCGGAGCGCTGATGGTCGCGCAGGCTGACGCGGATCAGGTTGACCACGGCGTCCTGCATCGACACCTCGACGTGCTGGCCCTTGCCGGTCTGATGCCGCTGCTGGAGCGCGGCCAGAATGCCGATCGCCATGTGCATGCCGGTGCCCGAGTCGCCGATCGCGGGATAGATATAGGTGGGCGGGTTCTCGGGAAAGCCGGTGACGCTCATCGCGCCGCCCATCGCCTGCGCGATCGGTTCGAAGCTCTTGAAGCCGCTGTACGGACCATAGGTGCCGAAGCCCTTGATTGTCGCGTAGATCAGCCGCGGGTTCAGTTGCGACAGCTCCTTGTAGCCAAGTCCCAGCCGATCGAGCGCGCCGGGTCCGAAGTTCTCCAACAGAACGTCGGACTGCGCGATCACCTGTTTGAACAGCTTCTTTCCCTCGTCTGATTTCAGATTGAGCGTCAGGCTGCGCTTGTTGGCGTTCAGGATTAGAAAGAACAGGCTGTCGCTGTCGCTACGGTCTCGCATGTTGGTGCGGGCGACGTCGCCGCCCTTCGGCTCCTCCAGCTTGATCACGTCAGCGCCGAGGAAACCCAGGATCTGCGCGCACGCAGGCCCCGCCTGATTGTGCGTCATGTCGATCACACGAATTCCGCTTAGAGCCAGTGCCATTTCATGCCTCCTCCGCCGCGTGCCGCTCCGGCCCGCATCTTGCCGAATGCCAGACAACCATGCCGGGCGCCATTGCGCATAGACTGGACGAGCTGGTGCGTCAGCGGTCCCCGAGATTGAAGGGACTGACCGGCTGCCTAAATGCGTTCGCCCGTGAACGTGTAGAGGCACGCCGACCCGTCGATCCGCCCCTCCATATGGCTGCCCTGAACCCGGCCGTAGATCGTCCCGACGATGACCTGACCAGAGAACGAGCCGTCCGCCGCGAAGGTTGCCGGAAGGGCTGGGGTCGGGTTGCCCGGGACGTCCGGATGCTGCACCGCGTAACTGAACTGGCCATTCGCCACCGTGACGACCTCCTGTCCGGGTGTGTCACACCAGACTGTGCCCTTGGTCGCCGGGGTGTCGATGCGTTGGATTGTAGTCCGGTAGGAGCCATCGAACGAAGTTACCGGCGGCGGCGGTGGCGGGTCGCTGCGTATCGGCCCCATCGGGCCAGCGCAGCCGCCGAAGATGAAGGCGAGAACCATGGCATGCGGACTTACCAAGCGCCGGCTCATTGCACGTTCCCCTGATGATCCATCGCCCCGCCCTCCGCCATTGCGTTGGCGTATACAATATGCCGACAGTCACGCATAAAGTCGATGCATTGCTGCGTCAGCGGTCGGGGATCACCAGCGAGGAACTGTGGCGAGGCTTGTCCAAAGCGAGCAGCTTGCACGGCAGGGCGATACTGGGCGACACGCCGAATTGTCTTATGGTCCGTCCTTGGCCGTAGAAGTCCATGCCGCTTCTACTGGGTGCGACCATACGACATCCTGGCCTCGATCTGCGTGAGCAGTTCGGTCAGGCCGACGCTCATGATGACCAGGACCAGAATGGCCGCATACGTGCCGGTCGCATCGAACACGCCGGAATAGTATTCGATCATGAAGCCGATGCCACTGTTCGAAGCGATCAGCTCGGCCAGCAGCGTGTTGGTGAAAGCATAGCGGACGGCGATCCGCATGCCGGTGAAGATCCAGGGCAATGTCGCCGGCACCAGGACCTTGCCGATCACCTCGAAACGCGTGGCACCCATTAGCGCCAGCGCACGCGTCAGGTCACGATCGACGTTGCGTACGCCGTCCAGCGTGCTGTTCAGCACCAGAAAGAACACGGTGATGGCGACCAGCGCCACCTTCGATTCGATGCCAATGCCCAGCACGATGACGAACAGCGGGGCAAGCGCGATCTTCGGCATCGCGTAGAGCGCCGCGATGTAAGGCGACAGCACACGGTAGAGGCGAGGCACCAGGCCGAACAGCAAGCCGAGTGCTATGCCTGCGCCGGTGCCGATGGCGTAGCCCAGCGACATCGCGAGCAGTGTCGCGCCGACGTTCTCCCATAGCGATCCGTCGAGGATCCAGCTCCACAGGCGCGCCACGATTTCCACCGGGCCGCTCATCCAGAAGCGCAGATCGGCGCTGGGCTGGTACTCCCATGCCGCCAGAATGATCAGTGCCAGGATCAGGCGGGCAACGGACCGGCCGGTGGTGGTCGAGAGGAAGCTCGATATGGATTGGTGGGAGGAGGGGGGCAGAGATACTGCGATGCCTCCTCCCCCCAGCCCTTTGGCAGCGCTCATACGTCGGTTCCCCGCGTGACCTCGTCCTTCAGTTCGTCCCACAGCGCCTCGTGCAGATGGGAAAATGCTTCGGTGAAGCGGATGCGGAACACGTCGCGTGGTCGCGGCATTTCTACCGTGCGGATGGTGCGGATGCGGCCGGGGCGCGCGCTGAACACGACCACCCGGTCAGCCAGGGTGATCGCCTCGCCTAGGTCGTGCGTGACGAACACGACCGTCATTTGGCGCTGTCGCGTCAGCTCCTGCAACTGGTCGAGCATCAGCAGCTTGAGCTGTGCATCCAGCGCGCCGAAGGGTTCGTCCATCAGCAGCGTCTCGGGTTCGTAGATCAGCGTGCGCGCCAATGAGACGCGCTTGCGCATGCCGCCCGACAACTCGGCAGGATAGTGGCGCTCGAAGCCGGACAGTCCCACCAGCCCGATCATCTGTGCCACGCGGGCATTCGCCTCGGCGCGCGGCACCGCGCGACATTTCAGCTCCAGCGCGATGCGGATGTTGTCGGCCGCGGTGCGCCACGGCAGCAGCGTGTCCTTCTGCGTCATGTAGCCGACGGCGCGATTGAGCCCGCCGATCGCGATGCCGTCATACGACACCACGCCGCTGTTCGGCTGCAGCAGACCGGCGATCAGGTTGAGGATGGTCGATTTGCCGCAGCCGCTGGGACCGACCAGTGCCACGAACTCGTGGTCGTGGATCGTGAGGTCGATGGGCTGAAGTGCCTCCACCTCGCGGTCGCGCGTGACGAACGTCTTGCCGACGCCGGCGAGGCTGATCTTCGGCGCCAGGTCACCCCTCGGCATGACGCCACCGCAGCATGCGCCGTTCGCCCCAGGTGGCGATCTCGGAGACCGCAAGACCAAGCAGCATCAGGATGAAGAGCGCCGAATAGAGCGACGTCATGTCGAACTGCGACGCCGCATCGCTGAGCCGAAATCCCAAGCCACGCCGCGCGGCAAGCATCTCGCCGGTGGTGGCAGCGACCAACGTGTACGGCAGCGCGGTCTTGATGCCGCCGATGATCCATGCCGTGGAGGCAGGTGCTACAACCTTCTGGAAGATCTCTCGCCGTGTGGAGCCCATCAACTGCACCTGCGCGATCAACTCGCGATCCACCGACGACGCGCCCGCAAACGTGTTGAAGAACAGCAGGAAGAACACGACGATCGTCACCAGCACGATCTTCGGCAGCATGTCGAGGCCGAAGAACATGATGAACAGCGGCGCGAGTGCGACCAGCGGCACGCTGTAGAACGCCACCACGATCGGCCGCAGAATGCCCGCTGTGATTGGCGAGCGACCGAGCAGCAGGCCGGCGAGAACGCCAAGCAGCGATCCTGCCACCAGTCCGGTGACGACCTCGGTCAGTGTCGTCGCTATGTCGGGGTAGATGCTGCCTTGCAGCCACACCGCGAGCTTCGCCGCGATCAGGCTTGGTCTGCTGGTCCATGTGCCGCCTGAGACACGCCCGACGAATTCCCAGCCGGCGAGCAGCAGAACTCCCACCGCGATCTGCCACAGGATGATCGGGTCGAAGCGTCGCGTCATGCTACTTGCCCAGGATGTCCTTCGCGGCCTCGCGCGACAGGTCGGGATACACGACCTGATCATAGGTGGCGGAGATCGGCGTCTTCTCGGTCAGGTTCACCATCTTCACCGTGTTGTCCACCTGCGCCTGCGAGATTACCGGCGTGGTCGGCACTGCCTTGATGTAGGTGTCGAACGCGGTGTTGAACTCGGCCTCCGGCGTGTCCTGGAAGAACGGGCGAACGGCGCGACGCGAGCCTTCGACATCCTCATGCGCGAACTGCATCGCCCGGGTCAGCGCGCGCACGACATGCAGCAGCAGCGGGCGCTTCGACGCGAGCGTGGCGCGGCTGGTGGTGATCACCTGATACGGCACGTCGCGATACTCGGGCAGATCGCCGGTGATCGGATCGGCGACGATCTGGCCGATGCCTTTGCTCACCGCGATGTTGGTGAACGGCGACATGAAGGCGAAACCGTCGGTGCTGCCCGCCTGCATCGCGGCGACCATCGGCGCGCCGATGCCGATCGGCTGGAGTTGCACGTCGCGCGACGGATCCATGCCGCGCACCAGCATGATGGTGCGCATGAACTCGTCGGTGCTGGAGCCGGGTGAGGTGATGCCGATGCGCACGCCCTTCACGTGCTTGATCTTCTCGTCCAACGACATGGTGTCGGTGATGCCGAGGCGCTTGATCGCGTCGTTGGAGAGCACCAGAGCGATCGGATAGGCGTCGAACGCTGTTGCAATGCCGACAAGCTGCACCGCCGCGGCCGACGGCGTGCATGGTATGGGCAAAGCCGACCTGGGTGATCTCGGCACTGCCGCCCATCACGGCGGCGGCCTGGCGGGTGCCGGACGAGACGTCGACCGACTCGGGTTCCAGGCCTTCCTGCTTGTAGAAGCCGGCGCCGATGGCGATGTACTGGATCAGAAACGACATGCCCTTGCCGGCGAAGGCGATGGTCAACTTCTGCAGGTCCTCGGCTGCGGCCGGGCGCGCGGCAGCGAGCGCCAGCAGAAGCGCGGCCAACCGGATGATACGGCCCAGCATCGCCTCCTCCCTGTTTGTGCTTTCCGCCAGAGTAGTCGACCCGACAGGGTTGCAGCCATCGGCGCTGCCGTCGCTATGGTGCCGCCGGTGCAACATCCAACCAGGGAGGGGCTGCATGAGCGCTTACAATCAGCATCATCCGCGCGGCCCTCGATGCCCTGCGACCTATCGTCGCAGGGCTGGCCAGCGACCTGAACTGACGCTCGGCCGGCTCTGAACGCCGTTTTCCGCGTTTAATCGAGCCAAGAGACACCATCATGCCTACGATCAGTCTGCGCGATGTCGGCGTGCTGTCGCCGCATCCCTTGTTCCAGAACCTCACGCTGACGATCGGCGATGCCGATCGTGTCGGCCTGATCGCCGGCAACGGCGGCGGCAAGACGACACTGCTGAAATGCCTGACGGGTCTCATCGAGCCGACGACAGGCGATATCATCCGCTCGCGCGGTATGCGGGTGGGCTACGTCGAGCAGGACGTGCCGGCGAACCTGTTGAACCTGTCGCTGTCCGAGGCGATTCGCCGCGCTTTGCCTGCGGCCGAGCGAGACAGTGAGGCATGGCGTGTCGATGTCGTGCTCGACGAGTTTGGCGCGACGTCCGATCTGCACGACCGTCCGTTGCATGCGCTGAGCGGCGGCTGGCAGCGTCTGGCGCTGATCGCGCGGACCTGGGTTACCGAGCCGGATGCACTGCTGCTCGACGAGGCAACCAATCATCTGGATCTCGCGAAGATCCAGATGCTGGAATCTGGTTGGCGACATGCCGCGTGCCGATGGTGATCGCCAGCCATGACCGGCGCTTTCTCGATGCCTGCACGAACCGGACACTGTTCCTGCGGCCCGGTGTGTCGCGTCTCTACTCGCATCCTTACACTCGTGCGCGCGAGCTGCTGGCCGCGGATGATGCGGCGCAGGAGGCGAAGCTGGCGAAGGAAACGCGCGAGGTCGATCGCCTGCGCCGCAACGCCAATGAGCTGAAGAATGTCGGCATCAACAGCGGCAGCGATCTGCTGCTGAAGAAGTCGAAGCAACTGCGCGAACGCGCCGCGGCGCTGGAGCAGACCTTTGCGTCCGCGCACACCGAACGATCGGGCGACATACGCCTCGCGAACCGCGGCACGCATGCGAAGCTGCTGCTGGCGCTGCATGGTGTCGATGTATGTGCTCCGGATGGGCGGATGCTGTTCCGCATCGGCAAGCTGGACGTGTTCCAGCAGGATCGCATCGCGGTGCTCGGCCGCAACGGCGTGGGCAAGTCGCAACTGGTGCGGCTGTTGCGTCAGGCGATGACGGGCGACGATGTGCCGGGTGTCCGTGCCAGCCCGTCGATCGTGTTGGGCTATGTGGATCAGCTCATGTCGCATCTGCCGGATGCGATGACGCCGCATGACTTTATCAGCGGCACCTTCAGACCCGGCGATCAGCGCAGCGTCAGTCTGCTGGCGGGAGCCGGCTTCAACGTGGACATGCAGCGGCGCGCGATTGCCCGTCTGTCGCCGGGGCAGAAGGCGCGGCTCGGACTGCTGGCGCTGCGTCTGACCGAGCCCAACTTCTACCTGATGGACGAGCCGACCAATCATGTGGACATCGCCGGTCAGGAGCGGCTGGAAGCGGAGATTCTCGCGCACGAGGCGACCTGTGTGATCGTTTCGCATGACCGTGCTTTCGTGCGGGCGATCGCGACGCGGTTCCTGCTGATCGATGGCGGCAAGATTGCGGAGATCGATGCGCCGGAACCGTTCTATCGGACGCTGACGGCGGGGTGAGCTGGACTCGCGCCGGTCGCGGACAGCCTGTACGATCCGCGCAACAAGCACGGGAGGAACGCCATGAAGCTGAGCACCGATCGCATCCTGACGACGCATGTCGGCAGCCTGCCGCGGCCACAGGTGCTGGTCGATCTGCTGGTGAAGAAGGATCAGGACCAGCCGTACGATCATGCGGCATTCGACCGCGAGGTGACCAAGGCCGTCGCCGACATCGTCGCGCATCAGGTCGCGATCGGCATCGATGTGGTGAGCGACGGCGAGGCCAGCAAGGTCGGCTACGCCACCTACATCAAGGAACGCCTGACCGGCTTTGGCGGTGAGCCGTTCGTGCCGAAGCCGCAGCGCGATCTGGCGGACTACCCGGAATTCCGCAACCGCATGATCCAGTTCACCGGCCCGCAGGTATTTCGCCGGCTGTGCTGCATCAGCGACATCCAGCTCAGCGATCATGAGGCGGTGAAGCAGGACATCGCCAACTTCAAGGCGGCGATCGCTGCGTCCAAGCCGGTCGATGCGTTCATGCCGGCGGCCTCGCCTGGCGTTGTGTCGGCGTTCCAGCCGAACCGGCATTATCCGAACCATGCGGCCTATATCGGTGCGGTGGCCGATGCGATGCGCGAGGAGTACGAGGCGATCGCCAATGCGGGCATCGTGGTGCAGCTCGACAGTCCCGATCTGGCGATGGCGCGGCACACTGGGTTCCAGGATCTGTCCGAGACGGAGTTCCTGAAGCAGGCGGAAGAGCAGGTCGAGGCGGTGAACCATGCGCTGGCCAATGTGCCGGCAAGTTCTGCACGACTTCATCTGTGCTGGGGCAACTATGAGGGCCCGCACGATTTCGATATTCCGATGCAGAAGGTGCTGCCGATCATCCTGAAGGCGAAACCGCAGGCGATCTCGTTCGAAGCGGCCAATCCGCGCCATGCGCATGAATGGGCGGTGTGGCGCGATGTGAAGGTACCGGACGACAAGGTGCTGATCCCCGGCGTCATCGACACCTGCACCAACTACATCGAGCATCCGGAGCTGGTCGCCCAGCGCATCTGCCAGTACGCGGATATCGTCGGCCGCGAGCGGGTGCTCGCTGGTACCGATTGCGGCTTCGCCACTTTCGTTGGTCACGCGGGGCGGGTTGATCCGGAGATTGCCTACCGCAAGCTCGGGGCCTTGGTCGAAGGTGCCAGGCTGGCCTCGGCGAAACTGTGGCACTGAGGAGCGCACCATGAAGCTCAGCACAGACCGCATCCTGACGACGCATGTTGGCAGCCTGCCGCGGCCGCAGCCACTGGTGGAGCTGCTGATCAAGAAGGATCGCAACGAGCCCTACGACGCTGCCGAGTTCGCCGCACTGGTGCGGCAGGCGGTGGCCGACATCGTGGCGCGCCAGGTGGCGATCGGCATCGATGTCGTCAGCGACGGCGAGACGAGCAAGGTCGGCTATGCGACCTATGTGCACGAGCGCCTGACCGGGTTCGGAGGCGAACCGTATGTGCCGAAGCCGAACCGCGACGTCGCACCGTATGCGGACTTCCGCCGGCGGCTGGAACAGTTCATCGGACCGCAGCAGATCCGTCGGCTGTGCTGCATCGGGCCGATCGCGCGGCAGGATCATGAGTCCGCGATGCGTGACATCGACAACTTCAAGGCGGCGATCGCCGCGTCGAAGCCGGTGGACGCATTCATGCCGGCGGCGTCGCCCGGTGTGGTGTCGACGTTCCAGCCCAATCGGCACTATCCGAATCACGCTGCTTATATCAACGCGATCGCCGCTGCGATGCAGGAGGAATACGAGGCCATCGCCAAGGCCGGCATCGTGGTGCAGCTCGACAGCCCGGATCTGGCGATGGCGCGGCACACCGGCTTTCAGGATCTGTCAGAGGCGGAGTTCCTGAAGCAGGCGGAGCAGCAGGTGGAGGCGCTGAACCACGCGCTCGCGAACGTGCCGGCCAGTTCGGCGCGGTTGCATCTGTGCTGGGGCAACTACGAGGGGCCGCACGACTTCGACATTCCGCTGGCGAAGATGCTGCCGATCATCCTGAAGGCGAAGCCGCAGGCGATCTCGTTCGAGGCGGCGAACCCGCGGCACGAGCATGAGTGGACGGTGTGGCGGGAGACGAAGCTGCCGGACGACAAGGTGCTGATCCCGGGTGTGATCGACACCTGCACGAACTATATCGAGCATCCGGAACTGGTGGCTCAGCGGATCTGCCGCTTCGCCGATGTTGTGGGACGTGAGCGGGTGATGGCGGGGACGGATTGTGGGTTCGCGACTTCGGTGGGGACCGCCGGACGGGTGGATCGGGAGATCGCGTTCCGCAAGCTGGGTTCGCTGGTCGAGGGCGCGCAGATTGCGTCGAAGCGTTTGTGGGGGTGAGGCTTTCCCCTCCCCCTGCCCCCTCCTGCAAGGGGAGGGGAAAAGTGGTGGTGGCTGATGGCGGACAAACCCAACTTCGTGATGGTGCCTGATCCTGAGCCGGAGACGGAGGAGGCGCCGCCGAGGGCGCCATCGCTGTTCGAGCATATTCGCGCGCTGCTGCCGTTCGGTTCCTCACAGGTTCCAGCCACTACGCCGACCCGGCCGCGTCTGATCTTCGGGTTTGACGCCACGGCGTCGCGGGAGCCGGCGTGGGCGACGGCGCGCACGGTGACCGACGCGCTGGTGAAGGCGTTGCCGGGTGAGCTCGATGTGGCGCTGGCGGTGCATGGCGGGTCGATGCTGCACACGTTCACCGAGTTCACCGCCGATCCCAACAGGCTGCGCGATCGTGCCGCCGGTATTCGCTGCCTGGCCGGGATGACGCGGCTGCTGCCGATCCTGTCGCGTGCTTTGTCCAATCCTGGCGTGCGGGTGGTCACCTATATCGGCGACGTGTTCGAGGAGTTGCCGGTGCGCGGCCGGAAGCTGGCCGATGCGATGGGGCTGAAGGGCATCAAGCTGATCGTGCTGCACGACACCGCGGACTGGAATGCGCGGCGCGATGCCGAGGTGTTCCTGGATCTGGCACGCAGGACCGGTGGGTGCGTGCTGCCGTTCGACGTCAACGCGCCGGCACGGTTGCGCGACCTGCTGGCGGCGGTCGCGGTTTATGCGGTGGGCGGGACGGAGATGCTGGAGGCGAAGAGCGGCGAAATGCCGGGGGCGGTGCTGCTGTTGGAGCATCTGCGGAGGTAATCGTGATACCCCCTCCCCGACCCTCCCCCGCTGCGCGGGAGAGGGAGATCTAGGCCACTGCTGCTTCCGCCCGGCGGTCGCGCCGCTTGCGCTCGTGCGAGTCTAGGTAGCGCTTGCGCAGACGTACTGCGCCTGGGGTGACCTCGACCAGTTCGTCGTCCTCGATATAGGCGATCGCCTGCTCCAGGCTCATGCGCCGCGGCGGGATCAGCAGCATCGCGTCGTCCTTGCCGGCGGCACGGATGTTGGTGAGTTTCTTCTCTTTGATCGGGTTCACTTCCAGGTCGGAGCCACGGGCGTTCTCGCCGAGGATCATGCCGACATAGACCTTGTCGCCGGGGTTCACGAACAGCGTGCCGCGCTCCTGGATGTAGAACAGCGCGTAGTGCACCGCCTCGCCGTTCTCGGTGGAGATCAGCGAGCCGTTGCGGCGGCCTTCGATCGCGCCCTTCCAAGGACCGTACCCAGCAAACAGCCGGTTCATCACGCCGGTGCCGCGCGTGTCGGTGAGGAAGTCGTTGTGGTAGCCGATCAGGCCTCGGCTGGGGATGGCGAAGGTCAGGCGCAGCTTGCCGCCGCCGGAGGGGCGCATGTCGCGGAGCTCGCCCTTGCGGCGCGAGAGTTGCTCGACCACCACGCCGGCGTAGGGTTCGTCGACGTCGACCAGCACCTCCTCCATCGGCTCCTCGCGGGCGCCGGTGTCGGGGTTGGTGCGGGTCAGCACGCGGGGACGGCCGATGGTTAGTTCGAAGCCCTCGCGGCGCATCTGCTCGATCAGGACGCCGAGCTGGAGTTCGCCGCGGCCGGCGACCTCGAACGCCTCGGTCTCGTTGCTGTCGGTCACCTTGATGGCGACGTTGCCTTCGGCCTCACGGAACAGCCGCTCGCGGATCTGCCGGCTGGTGACCTTCTTGCCTTCGCGCCCGCCCAGAGGGCCGTCGTTGATGCGGAAGGTCATCGCCAGGGTCGGCGGATCGACCGGGATGGCGGGCAGCGGCGCGGTCAGTTCGGGCGAGCCGATCGTGTCGGGCACCGTGGCCTCGGCGAGGCCCGCCACGGCGATGATGTCGCCGGCTTCGGCCTCCTCGACCGGCACGCGATCGAGGCCGCGGAACGACAGCAGCTTGGTCATCCGGCCGGTCTCGCCGGTGGTGCCGTCGGCGTGCAGCACCTTCAACGGCATGTTGAGCCGAGCGCCACCCTGCTCGACGCGGCCGGTCAGCACGCGGCCGAGGTAGGGGTCGTATTCCATGATCGTCGCCACCATGCCGAAGGGGGCGTCCGGATCGACCGTCGGGGCCGGCACGTGGCGCACCACCAGGTCGAACAGGGCGGACAGGTCCTTGCGCGGGCCGTCGAGCGCGGTGTCGGCCCAGCCCTGGCGGCCGGAGGCGTACAGCATCGGGAAGTCGAGCTGGGCGTCGCTGGCGCCCAGGGCGGCGAACAGGTCGAATACCTCGGTATGCACCTCGTCCGGGCGGGCGTCGGAGCGGTCCACCTTGTTGACCACGACGATCGGGTGCAGGCCGCGGGCCAGCGCCTTGCCGACGACGAACTTGGTCTGCGGCAGCACGCCCTCGGCCGCGTCCACCAGCACGATGGCGCCGTCCACCATGTTCAGGATGCGCTCCACCTCGCCGCCGAAATCGGCGTGGCCGGGGGTGTCGACGATGTTGATGCGGGTGTCGCGCCAGACCACCGAGGTGCACTTGGCGAGGATGGTGATGCCGCGCTCGCGCTCCAGGTCGTTGCGGTCCAGCGCGCGCTCGGCCACCACCTGGTGGTCGCGGAACGAGCCGGACTGGCTGAGGAGCTTGTCGACCAGGGTGGTCTTGCCGTGGTCGACATGGGCGATGATCGCGACGTTGCGAATCTGCATGGGGGCCTGGGATGTGGGGATGGTGCGGCGCACACATAGGCGCAGATGGCGGGGGATGCGAGAGCGAATGTGCGGCGGCGCGGCGCGATGCAGCATGGCCCGCCCGGATGGCGCGGGGCCGCAATCGGGGTCGTGCCCGTCAGGCCGGCGGCGGTCTGGATGCAGGGGCGTTTCAGGGCGGAGGACCGGTGGCGGGTGCCGGCAATCGTGGCGGTGCTGCGGGCCATAGGGGGTCCGCAGGGTCGGCGTGGTCGCCGAAGACGAAGGCGAACAGCCGCCTGTGCAGGTTATCGAGGAATCCGGCGAGGCTGCCGCCATAGGCGATGATGGCGTAGGCTGAGTTCGTCCCAGAATGCGCCGGTCGAACTGGCCTGGGCGTGATGCCGAGATCGCGACAGATATCGGCGATGACGGCGCCGACCGGGCGGCGACGCACCTCGGCGGCGATTTCTCTGCTCCGTGGGCAGGCGGGCGAGGCGCGGGTCCTCGGTCGGGCGCTGGGTCGGGCTGGGCGTCCGGCGGTGCTGACTGCCGAGCGGGACGTGGCGTTCGGGTGCGGCGGGGAGCGCGGATGGGCGAAGGCGTGAGGTCCTGGCCGCGTGTCGGCGCGCCGGCAGAGCCTGGCTTCCAGGGCCGCGGCGCGGCGCAGGCCATTGGTGATGCGGGCGAGGATGACGGCGAGATCGGCGGTGCCGAAGGGTCTGGCGAGGAGGGCGAAGCCTGGGGTGGTGGCGCGCTGCTGGACGGTGCCGGCGAGTTGCTTGCCGTAGTCGATCAGTTTGCGGACGACGCTGAGGACGCGGCCGAGGGCGGGGGGCATGGGTGTGTCGGCCCGGGGCGGATCGGGGTCTGTGGTTGGGGCGGGCGGTTGGGCGGCCATGAACGAAATGAGAACACAGAGGGAGGCGTGTGTCAAGGAGAACATTCCTGCACCAACGCGACCAGAGGAGCGAGCGGTCGGCGTAACGAGGTTGGCGAGGCCGACCGAACCGTGCCGTAGGATCGCAACAGAAAAGCTTGGTCGGGCTAAATGTCCGCGTCTAACTATCTCGTCCAGCCGTCGCTCCGGGTGTGGCCAGAATGCAATCTTAATCAGTCTTGTATCCCTGAAATCCGCACACTCGAAGGAAACGATAGATGCCATCATACGCATCAGGTGGGCGAGTTGTGTCTTCCGCATCTCCTTCGGGCACAAATACAATCAGGCCCTGGCGCGCCCTGGTTAGGAGTACGCGATATGAATTCGCCACATATGCCCGCCGTGAAGCCGCGTTCACAGCTTGCCATCGCGTTCCTTTGAACTGCAGCGCTTGCCACGCGTTGCCCGCGCGCCGAAAATTGGCGTCCCAGCATAGGCAGGCCCAATCGAGTTCAAGTCCTTGGACGTCGAACTCCGTGGCGGCATCTTCTAGGGCATCGGCAGAGCGCACGTCGTCAGAAGGTGCCAAGAACCACTTTTCGGGCTCGATCTTGGCCTTGACAAAGATCCCGTGGGGTTTCAGGCGAGCGGCGTTCGACGAAGCTAGAAGGCCTGCACGTTCGCTGCCGCGCCGACGTTCGCGTAGCCATATACGTGCGTTGCCAAGATTACGGGTCATAAGAAGGGGATAGTTGGATAGGTCCTGGTAGATCCGGACGGCCGCATCGCCATCGCCATCAATCAGTTGGCCTACGAAGTCCGAGAGTTTTTCGGCTCGAAAGGAGCGAATCGATGTCGCCAAGTGGAGGTCGGGAGCGGTCTTGATGTCTTGTAGTTCAGGTAGTTCAGAGCAGTGCGGTAGGGACTCGGGCGCATACACTTCCCAATGGGGGAACGAACGCTCGAGCGCCCGCGGCCATTCCTCGATGCCGGCTTCACCCGTATTGATTTCTTGGCCTGCACCCACCAGGCAGATGATGGCGCACCAATCTGCGTGGCGGTCCATCACCCTGAGCAGGAACTCAGGCTCGGACATCGAGAAACCGAGCTCTCCATGCCTCTGCCGCATAAACTTGGAAGTCTGCTCGACATCCCATGCGCGCTGCGCCTCATCGAAGATGACGACCCTCTCATTCGGTGCGGCATCGGAGGCGAGCGCGTCGTCGCGGAAATGATGGATGTTTTGAATGAAGGCCGAAGCACGACGATGTTCCTTGGCTTTGGAGGACACCCTGCCAGCCTCACGTGCCTGCTTGACAGCATCGAGCGCTAACGCTTCGCGTAGGACCGCGACCAGCGGCCCATTTCCGGAGAGGAAAACCGCGTGCTCGTCACTATGCGCCCGCTGGCGCGTCGTAGCCAAATTAAGACCGGCTAGTGTCTTGCCGGACCCAGGCACCCCAGTGATGAAGCAAACGATTTTTCTCTGCTGGCCCTTTGCCAAGTCGATTATTCGCGCGACATAGTCAGTGGTTCGAGTAAGGTTCTCCGCACCTGCCTCGGAACGCGAGATCTCCTCAACATCGTGGCCGCGATAAAGGGCTTGGGCGGCCTCGACAATGGTCGGTGTTGGGCGATAGCGACCGGCAAGCCATTGCGCCGGATCGATTGGGGTTCCTCCGCAGACGCGGGAGGCGTGTTTGATAGCGGACGCTAGCTCGTGCGCGTTGACGCGCAAGGGGCGGGCAAGGCCATCGTCATCCCATACTAGTGCCTGCTCTATGCCGCCCGGCGCTTCGGTGGCGACCAGAATGGGCACGATCGGACGCTGGTGGCTAGTTTCATGGAAGTATTTAAGATCGATCCCGTAACCATAGACCTGATCGATGGCGGACCGATCGAACTGTCGCTCGCCGCGCTTGTACTCAATGACAAAGATGGTTCCGTCCAGAAGCACGATCAGATCGGCCCGTCGGCCCATTCTGGGGATCAAGAACTCCATGAAGAAGTGTGCTGATGGCAGCTCCGTAGCGAGCGTTCGCAGGTGGCAAATCTGATATTCCCAGGCAGCCCGCTGGGTTAGGTCAATTGCAAAAGGAAGCTTTTGGGCGAGCTGGCCTAAGAGTTTGTCGCTGCTTGCGGCACTGACCTCGTGAGCTGAAATAGAGATATAGGCACGATCCATATGTCGTGGTTGCCAAATATGTTGAGAGACTTCTACATGTTTTCGGGCACCGGCGCGAGACGCTTCGGGCGATGTCTAACGGTCGGCGCCCGCGCCCAATCCGCTCCATTGAGCTAACGGGACACGAACGTTGCTAATCTTGCCACGGATCTTTGTAATTGGGGTCAAATTGCTGCCGACGTCGCACGTAGTCCTGCTGATTCTGCAAATCTTGCTGGCGTACAGTGTGTTTGTGCCACTGATGTCCGGCGATGCAGCCGCCCACTGCGCCGAGGATGCCATGACCGGCCATGTGACCAGCAAGGGCACCGGCGGCTGCGCCAGACAAACAGCCGATAGCCTGAGCGGTGGAGCTGGCGATCGTGAGGCTTAGGATTGCTGCGGCGGAGAGAAGTGCGTAGCGCATTTCGCGTTGATCCTCGCTCTCACTGTTTAGCAAATGGCTGCTTGCGGAATACCATCTGGTCAGTTTTGTTGGTGACCAGGCGCAGCACTTTCCCGCCGCTCTCGAGCGTGTATTGATCCGTCTCGACCGTGGCCGCGCCGTGCTCTTGACTGACTTTCGATTTCACCGGCGTGAAGACTATCGAGCCGCTCGTGCGGTTGGTCGGTTTCTGCTCATAAGTGCCGGCCATTTCCGCCACTACCTTATCGTCCTGCACCGTCTCGCTGGCCCAGTGACCATCCGACAATACGTCCATGACGATGATAACGCTGTGACCAGGATGGGCTCGCCATTGTCCGGAGATGCTTTCATCGGCTTTCGCCAGTGCTGGCGCGAACACGACGAGAGCGGCGAGGAGTCCGCGGCGGCTCAACGCCGTGTCAGCTACGGCACGGAGGGTAGTTGGTAATGTCATCCCAGGACCTTCTTCGTCGAACAGCGTGCCGGTATTCACACTGACGAGGAATCCGGGTCAAGCGCCGGTTTCTTGGCCGTGTCGCTTCAGGCGCTTCGGAGGCGTTCTACCGCTCGGGTTCTGGACCTGGAGCCTGAGCTCCCGGCTGCGGCAGGCCTCCTTGCCGGGTCCTCTTATGAGGGTTGCGAATAAGTCGCAACTGCAAAAGCCGAGCGCAGGCTACTGATCGGTAGGCGGCTGGTTCCGCCAGAGCGGAGAAATGGCCGTCGTGCATGTTTGTCTGTGCAACGCCCTGACCGATCGCCAGGTGAAACTGGCCGCCGCTACCGCCGGCACGACCAAGCCGAGCAGCGTCTATGCCGCATGCGGTTGCCGTGCTCAGTGCGGCCAATGCGTCAAGGCACTGGTTGCCTTGTTGCGCGGTGACGATTGCGGAGAACCGGAGCTAGGTGATCCGCGACACCCTGGGCTGGGCGGCCGAATTCAGGTGGCGGCCCACGTGGCGGCAGGAATCGGGATGAGGTGGACAGGGCGATGCTTGCGCGCATTGCCATCACGGGATGAGAACCTCGATGCCTCTGTCATTACAATGGAGCGAGATTGCGCTGCGGCTCGCGCTCACGGTCGTTGTGGGCCTCATGCTTGGTTACAATCGGGGCGAGCACGGCAAGGCAGCGGGCATGCGTACAACCTTGCTGGTATGTTTGGCAGCGTCCGTCGCCATGATGCAGGTAAACCTGCTGCTTCCCCTGGCAGGACGGACGCCCGATTCCTTCGTCATGAACGACCTGATGCGCCTGCCGCTGGGGATTCTCACCGGTGTCGGCTTCATCGGTGGCGGTGCCATCCTTCGCCGCGGAAGCCTCGTTGTCGGTGTCACCACGGCTGCAACGCTGTGGTTAGGGACCGTGATCGGGTTATGCATTGGCGGGGGGCAGATCGCTCTTGGTCTGGCAGCAACTGTGCTCGGTCTTCTTGCGCTATGGGGGCTGAAATGGGTCGAAGGCAGCTTGCGGCAAGAATCGTATGCATGCTTTTCGATCGAAACTGATGCGACCGGTCCAAGCGAACAAGAACTTCGGCGCAGGATTGTTGATGCGGGGTTATCTATCGCGAGATGCGAAATCTCAGTCGATCGCGTCCGTGACTGCCGAACGCTTGTATTCGGGCTGCGCGAAACACGACTTGCCTCCGACACCACGCCGCCTCGTGTGGTGGCCGAACTCGCGAGCGAGACCGGCATCGTGAAACTTCACTGGACCACCCCTGCACCCGTTTGAGATGTGGGCCCTCTCGTTCGTTTCCGGCGATGCAATCGGCTCGTCGGCAGTATGAGACATCCTGGGCCGCCGGTGCCCACTGTCTCGATGCCCTCTCCGGGTGCACATTGATCCGGATGTGACTATCCTTCTGGGAGGAACTGCATGAAGATCAAACTGCATCACCTGAACCTGTGCTCGAAGGACGTTGCGGGCATGGAGGAGTTCTACCGTTCGGTGCTGGATCTGGCGCCCGAGCCGTCACTGAACAGCGCACGCGACACCACGCAGGGCTACGCCGCCCCGGTCGCCTTCGTGACTGACGGCCAGACGCAGGTGCATCTGGCCACGAAGGATCTGGGCGTCGGCTTTCGCACCGAGCATATTGTCAATCCGCTTGAGCGCGGGCACATCGCATTCCGCACCGATGACATTGCGGCGTTCAAGCGGCGGCTCGAGGAGAAGAACATCCCGTATTCCGACTACGGCCAGTGGGCGATGAACGGCTGGCATCAGATCTTCTTCTACGACCCCGAGGGCAATGTCATCGAGGTCCACCAGGACATGAGCGGGTAGTCGATTATCTACGAAGCAGCGCCCCCTCCCCCCAACCCTCGGGTCGAGCGCCCGAGGGCAGGCCCCCTCCCGCGAGGGGAGGGGGAAGTGTGCCTACTTGTCGAGCCAGATTGTGGCGAGGTCCTGGTTGACGTAGTGGCTGGGGCCGATCTTCCAGCCGTGCATGTAGGACCGCTCGGGAAGCATGCGGTTCCACCATAGCATCGGCCACTCATAGGCCATGGTGTCCACTACCCGCGTCTCGTAGGCCCGCATCAACAGGCGCTGCTTCGCGGGGTCGGTCTCGTGATACATCTTTTCGTAGATGTCGATCAGGTCCTGGTCGTCAAAGCCGCCGTAGTTCTCCACGAAGGCTTTTTTGGGCAGGTACTTCTGCGTGTCCATCACCGGATTGACCACGCCGTTGCAGTTGGCCTCCACCACGACGTCGAAGTTGCCGGTGCGCATCGCCTCGAACCACGGACCGGTCGGCACGACTTTCTGCGTGACCTTGACGCCGATCTTGCTCCATTCGTCGACGATCCAGGTGCCGACATATTTGTATGGCTGATCGACGTTGCGGTTCAGCATCTCGAAGCTGAGGTTGTCCTGACCTGCCTCGTGCAGCAGCCGCTTGGCCTCGGCGCGCGACTTGTCGATGTCGGGCCAGAAGCCGGCCATCTGCTGCAGTTCGTCCTTGGTCGCCGCTAGCGGTGAGCCAGGGAAGACGATGCCGCCGACGGTGTGCACGTTGGCGATCTTCGACAGCGCCGGTGCGCCGTGCCACTGATCTATCGCCAGCAGCAGCGCCTTGCGCACCCGCACGTCGTCGAACGGTTTCTTCTTCGAATTCGGCGTGATGAGATTGCCGCAGTTCCAGTCACTGGTCTGAATGGTGACCTTGTCGCCGAGTTCCTTCTTGAGCTGATCGATCGCCGAGGGTGGCAGGCCGCGGAATTCGGTGGTCGCGCGATCGGCGCGGATCGCCTCGGTGCGTACCACCTGCTTGTCGGCGAAGATGGCGGTGAAGCCGTCGAGATAGGGCTGGCCTTTGTGGTAGTAGTCGGGGTTGCGCTCGCCTTTGATCGACTGGCCGAGATCGTAGGCCACGAACTTGAACGGCCCGCTGCCCATGATGTTCCGCATGTACCAGTTCGGGTCCTTGTCGAGGATGTCCTTCTTGTAGACGTAGGCATACGGGTCGGCGAGCGCGGGCAGGAACGTGAGCGTGGCGAACTTCAGATGGAACACCACGGTGGTTGCGTCAGGTGCCGAGACCGTATCGACCATCTGGTACCAGTTGGCGCGTGCGCTGTTGTAGCCGGTCGGCGGATGGATGATGTGGTTCCAGCTCGCCGCGACATCGGTCGCGGTGAGCGGTGAGCCATCGTGCCACTTCACGCCTTCGCGGATCTTGAACGTATAGGTTGTGCCGTTATCGGTCGGCGTCGGCATTTCGGTGCACAGGTCGCAGACGAACTTCGTCGTGTCCTCCGGATGCTCAGGATCGAGCCGGATCAGCACGCTGTAGAACGGCGCCGTCGCGTGGACGGTGGCGTAGGTGGTCTCGCGGTGGCCGTCGAAGCTTGGCGGAGCGTCCGCGGGGATCATGTAGGTCAGAGTGCCGCCGTGCTTCGGCGTTTCATCGGCCGCAGCCGGCGCGATGGCAATGAACACAGCGACGGCGGCGAACCATGCCACCTGTAGACCTGAACGCATATACAGCTCCCGTCCGCATTATTGATTGTTGGCAAAACCCGCATGGAGCCTGCCATTGGTTGCGCGATCAGTATGTGCCGTATCCGGCGGCGCGTCGAGATAGGCGGTTCAGCCGGTTCCGGCTGTCAGCTTCTTCAGGTCCGCCTGCGGCCGTGCGCCGTAGTGACTGATGACCTCGGCCGCGGCGATGGAGGCGAGCCTGCCGCACACCGGCAGCGGCTTGCCCGAGGTCAGGCCGGCGAGAAATCCAGCGGCATACGCATCACCGGCTCCCGTCGTATCAATGACACGTGTCGGTTCGGCGGCGATCTCGACCGTCTCGGCGCCGCGCAGGATCACACTGCCTGCCTCGCTTCGCGTCAGGGCGGCGAGTGCCACATCGGCGCGGGCGCGTTCGGCGGCGGCCTCGAAGGAGTTCTCCTCGTAGAGACTGGTTACCTCAGCCTCGTTGGCAAACAGGATATCGACGTTCTGCTTCACCAGTTCGCGGAATGCCGCGCGGTGGCGATCGACGCAGAAGGCGTCTGACAGGGACAGTGCAACCTGCTGTCCGGCGGCGTGCGCGGCGGCGGCGGCACGGAGGAAAGCACGCTGCGCGGCGGGCGGGTCGAACAGGTAACCTTCGAGGTAGGTCACGGCAGCATCTGCCACCAGTGCATCGCCGACGTCGGTCTCGTCGAAGCTGACGCAGGCGCCGAGGTAGGTGTGCATCGTGCGCTGTCCGTCGGGGGTGACGACGATCAGGCAGCGCGCGGTGGAGGCGCCGCCATGTAGCGGCGTCGAGGGGAAGTGCACGCCGATCGCTGTCATGTCGTGGCGGAACACGGTGCCCAACTGATCGTCCGCCACCTTGCCGAGATAGGCGACCCGCGCGCCGAGTGCGGCGGCTACTGCGCAGGTGTTGGCGGCCGAACCGCCGCTGCTTTCCTGGCCTGGCGGCATGGCGGCATAGAGTGCATCGGCAGCACCGGCGTCGATCAGGGTCATCGAGCCTTTGCGCATGTCGTGGCGCGAGAGGAATGTGTCGTCGGTGCTTGACACCACATCGACGATGGCGTTGCCGATGCCCAGGATGTCGAAACGAGTTGTCATCATTTTGTCCGTTCAATTGTTCATTGCGAGGGCGGCGAAGCCAACGAAGCAATCCCCATCACCGGATGGAGATTGCTTCGTCGCTGCGCTTCTCGCAATGCTGGGTGGACGGCCCCCTGACGGCATCATTGTGCCAAGCTGGCCATGGATGAACAGGGCAGCGAAGGAGACCGTCCGTGATGGAGCGTAGCATCATTGGGATCGACCTTGCGAAGAACGTGTTCCAACTGCATGCGGAAGACGCGGCGGGGCATGTGCTGTGGCGCAAACGGCTGCGCCGCGAGGAGCTGGCGCGGTTCCTTGCCAAACAGCCGCCGTCGCTGATCGGCATGGAGGCATGTGGCTCGGCGCATCACTGGGGCCGCGTGCTCAGCGGGCAAGGCCACGAGGTACGGCTGATGCACGCGAAGTATGTGAAGGCCTATGTCAAACGCGGCAAGAGCGATCTGCGTGACGCGGAGGCCTGCTGCGAGGCCGTGCAGCGGTCCAACATGCGGTTCGTGCCGGTGAAAAGCGTCGAGCAGCAGGTGGGACGAGCGTTGGAACGGTCGCGCGATCTGCTGGTGAAGCAGCGGACCCAGATCATCAATGCGACGCGCGGTATGCTGACCGAGATGGGCATCGTTGCCGGCACTGGCCTGCGGGGCTTCAAGGCCTTGGTCGCTCGCATCGACGCCGGCGATGCGCGCCGCTTCGACACCGCGCGTGACTGTGCCGCCTGGATCGGCCTGACGCCGCTCACCAACAACAGTGCCGAGAAGACCCGCATCGGCCACATCAGCCGACAGGGCGATCACAGTCTGCGACGATTGCTGGTGCTCGGCGCCGCCAATCTGATGCGCCGGGCCAGAGTGAAGCCGGGCCAGGCCAGTGCCTGGGTGCAGGGCATCATGGCGCGCAGGCCGTTCAAGGTCGCAACCGTCGCCCAGGCGGCGAGGATCGCACGCATCGCCTGGGCGATGCTGCGCTCGGGCGACAACTATCGGGCCGTGGCGGCGCATCCCTGATGCCGGTGCCGCGGAGATTGACCTATCCGGACCCCGATTGTGCTTGCGCCGTGGCGTGCGGCGTCAAGCCCGAGCCGCCGCTGGCGGTCGCTGCGCGAGGCTTGACCCCGCACGCCACGGCGAAGCCTCGCTCGGGATCGGATTTGGCCAGGGCAACAATCTTCTGTGGCAGCAACACTCGGGCCGCACCTCACGACCCTATCGCGCAAGGAGCAAACCGCACCGACGGCAATTTGGTCAGGACCAGAACCAGGACACTCCGTTCTGTCATCGCGCGCTCAGCACGTCGCAATGCTGGGAACCTGGTTCGCGTTACCCATCGGGGCCAGCGGTCTTTCCAGACCGCACAAACAGGCCGGATACATGAACGCTCCAGACCGCTACGCCGTCACCGCTTTTGCTGCTTGCCTAACGGGGGCCGTCCATACATGACAGGGGTGGTGTCAGCTGGTTTTTGGCGGGTGGGCGCGTGACGGCGGCTTCGTTTACCTCGACGCCCCAGCCGGGGCCTTTCGGGAGGATCAGTTCGCCGTTCTCGATCGCGGGTGCGTTGAGGAACAGCTCATCGCGCCAGGATACGCTGTCGATGTCGATCTCCATCACGCGGAAATTCGGCACCACGGCGCAGAAATGCGCGCTGATCGCCGAGCAGAGATGGCCGTAGTAGTTGTGCGGCGCGCAGTTCACTTCGTAGGCTTCGGCCATCGACGCGACCTTGATCGATTCGAGGAAACCGTTCCAGATCACGTCGATGATCGCCACGTCGGTCGCGTAGGCATCGAAGAACGGACGGAATGCACGTCGCCCGCACACCGATTCCAAGGATGCGATCGGGCATGGCGCGGCACGGCGGATCAGCGCGAGCGACTGTGGGTCCCAGGTGTCGATCTCAAGCCATGTCATGTCAAACGGCGCGACCGCCTTGGCGATCTGGAGATAGCCTTCGGTCTTAAAGTGGTAGTTCACGTCGAGATGCAGACCCATCTCGGGACCGGCGCCGGCGCGGAATGCTCCGAGCAGATCGCGCACCGACTGTAGCGTCTTGCGGTCGACGTTGAGCTCCGGCCAGCCGGGTGAGCGGCCGAAGCCGGGACCGAAGTTGGTGAGCTTCTCGCCATCGAACGGGAGGATGTTGGTCTTCAGTGCCTTGAAGCCGCGCTTCTTCACTTCGGCGCCAAGTGCCGCGATGTCGTCATAGGTGCGCAGCGGCTTCGCGCCGACCAGTTCGTGGTTGCGCACACGGTAGGAGCCGCAATGCGACCAGTACACCGGAATGCGCTCGCGCACCGGCCCGCCGAAAAGTTCGTAGACCGGCACTCCCAATGCTTTGCCCTTGATGTCTAGCAAGGCGTTCTCGATCGCGGCGATAGCGCGCGAATTCACGCCGCCGGGTGCCTGCACCTGACGCACCCACAGCATCGAGGCGATCTGCTGCACCGGGCGCGGGTCGAGTCCGATCAGTGGTTCGGCGAGGCCGCGGATCACGCCGGTCAGGCCGCGGCTGCCATCGGCCTCGGTATATTCCGACCAGCCGACCAGCCCGTCATCGGTGGTGAGCTTGAGGAACGAGAAGGTCCGCCAGCCGGCGTCGCAATGCAGGTCTTCGATCTTCGCGAGCTTCATGTCGTGGCCCTCCTTGGGCGCGGGGGCAGTGACCAGGCCGACGCCGCGCAGATGGCTGAACAGTTCCTTCGAGCCGGTCGCGGTCCGCCTGAGGCAGCGGCGGCCGCAGAATCGATTCGATGTTCGAGCGCAGATGTTCCTGGTCGCCGGTGCCGAACAGCACGACATCGACGCCGGGTTCATGGCGCACATAGCGATACGCCGCATCGGTCAGGCTGGTGGCACCGCCTGGATGGATGAGGAAGCCGAGAGGGTCAGGATCGTCGGCCAGCGACTGCGGCACCTTGCCCTCCGCTGCCAGATCCTGCATCGCCTCGGCCACGCGGTCGGCGCGGGCGAAGATGCTGCGCACCGCGAACATCAGCAGCGTGCCGACACGGTGCTTGCAGCGTCGCGGGGAACACCGCCTCGCGGGTGTTCTGGCTCATCAGGTGGAACGCGACCATCACGACGTCCCAGATGCTCGTCGGGGACGGCGCGCAGCAGCATCTGGTGTTCGAGATCGTTGGGCGAGGTCTCGGTGATGCCGAGGAAGCGGAACTTGCCCTTTTCCTTCTCCTTCAGCAGGGCCGGCGCGATCACGTCACGCACGTAGTCGTAGCCGGACGGCGGCACCGCGTGGAGCTGAAAGACGTCGATGCAGTCGATGCCGAGTTCGTGCAGCGAGTTGTCGAGGCTGGCGACGACACGTTCCGGCGTCCAGCGTTCGCCGCCGCGGATGACGGAGGATTTGGTAGCGATCACGATGCGATCGCGCGGCACGGTCCTGATTGCCTTGCCGACCACACCCTCGGTGTCGTAGGGCGCGGCGGTGTCGAGCAAGTTGACGCCATGGTCGAGCGCGGCATGGATGATCGCGATTGCGCTGGCCTCGGTGCCGCCGGTGTTCAGCCCCAGCCGGCTGAAACCGCCGCAGCCTAGACCGGCGACGCTGACCTTGAGTTCCGTCCTGCCAAGCGTGGTGTATTCCATGCACGTGCCTGCTCCTTGAAGGGGGGCAGGCTAGCGGGCTGGCGGCGGGACGCAACTCGAACCGGGTTATCCTCGTCTACGCGTGGCCGGCGCGCTTCGGTCAATCGCGAGAACGACGATCGTTGCCGCCTAGCCGGCCGCCGCCACGTCGCTCGCTGTCGCCACGCCGCTCGTTGAAGTAGGTTCGGTCCATCTGCCGTGCGCCGCACGTCTCGTACAGCTTGCGCGCCGCCGCGTTGGATGAATCGGTCGTCCACTCCAGCGACGAAAAGCCTTCGGCGGCCCTCAATCGCTGCGCAGCCTTCACGAGCAAGCGTCCCACACCGCTCCGTCGCGCCGCCTGCGCCACATAGAGGTCGCGGATGTAGAGTGACAGGGTCAACTCGGCCGCGGGGAATGTGACATTCATGACCAGCGAGCCAACGACGGTATCGCCCGCCGCGGCGATGAGGACATGCGGATCGAATGTATTCACAGGTGGCTTGCAGGCCAGGGCCGCAGCCTTGATGGCCGCGGCATCCGACACCGGGCGTTTGTAGTGCGACTGCATTTCCGAGAAGTGGCTGGCGAGGCCCTGAACGTCGGCCTCGGTCGGGCGGCGGATGACTATGTCCAGGGCAGACGCCTGGTTCGGGGAACTCATTACATCCGACATCATGATCCTCTGGCCGAGTATTGCGAGACGTCGGTCGTAGATCGGCCGGCCTTACACCGAGGTGTCGGTTTGGGCTTCAGGCGCATTCTCACGCCCTGGAGATGGCCTCGAGCGCCAGTCCTGTGGTGCGCGGACCGAAGCCGCCGATGGAGATCACCACGATCAGCATCGCAAAGGCGATGAAGATGAACACCGCGTTCACGCCGCCGAGGTTCAGCAGATAGGCCACGACCAGGCCGGACAGCGCCGCCGACAGCCGGCTCCAGGAATACACGAAGCCAACGGCGCGTGAGCGGATGCGCGTCGGGAACAGCTCCGACTGGTAGTTGTGGAAGCTGTACGACATCCAGTTGTTGCACAGCGTCACCAGCACGCCGAGCACGATCAGCATCGCGGCGTCAGTCGGCGTTGGCGAACAGCATGCCGAACACGCCGATGCCGATGGCGCCGCAGCACACCTGCCACTTCCGCTCCATCTTGTCGGCGATCAGCGTGCACAGCAGCGGCCCGACCGGATTGGCGATGGCGATGATGAACGAATACAGCAGGCTGGTGGTGATGGTGATGCCCTTGGCGATCAGCAATGTCGGCACCCAGGCGGCGAAGCCGTAGTAGCCGAAGGTCTGGAAGAAGTTGAACACCGACAGGATGATGGCGCGCCGGTCGTAGGGCGGCTGCCAGATCTCGGCGAAGCTGCCCTCGCCTTCGTCACTGCCGACGGCTGCGCCGGGCGGCGGCAGCGGCCACCGAGATCGGCGGCGACGCCGGCTTCGATCGCTGCGATGACCGCTCGGCCTCCGCGAGGCGCCCGTGGCGCGCCAGCCAGCGCGGCGATTCCGGCAGGCCGAGCCGGATGAACCAGATCACGATGGCGCCGGCCGAGCCGATCAGCACCACCCAGCGCCAGCCATCGAAGCCGAACGGCGACGTGCGGCACCAGCAGATAGGCGATGAACGCCATGATCGGCACGGCGAGGAACTGGAAGAACTGGTTGTAGGCGAAGGCGCGGCCGCGATGGGTCAGCGGCACCAGTTCGGCGACATAGGTGTCGATCGTCACCAGCTCGACGCCGATGCCGATGCCGGCGATGAAGCGCCAGAGGTCGACGCCGAAGCCGGAGGTCTGGAACGCCATGATCGCGGTGGTGATCGAGTACCAGACCAGCGAGAAGGTGAAGACGGTGCGCCGGCCGTACTGGTCGGCCACGTGGCCCAGGCAGATGGCGCCGACGAACAGCCCGGCGAACAGCGCGAACACGAAGGTGCCGATGCCGGCGACGCCGATGGGGCCGAGGACGTTGAAGACGCCGAGCGACTCTGGGGTGAAGTAGCCGGCCTTGTTCAGGCCCGGGGCGATATAGGCGGTCAGGAACAGGTCGTAGATCTCGAAGCAGCCGCCGAGCGAGATCAGCGTGACCAGGTACCAGATGTGCTTGGTCATCGGCAGCCGATCGAGCCGGGCTGCCAGTTCCGCCTGTGTCGCCATTAAGCTTTCCTCCTCGTCACCGCGCGTCTGGCCGAATCGACCGCACGGCGAAACCCATGGGCGTGCGCGGGTCAGCCATGCGTCATGGGCAGCTCGATCTTGTGAAGTCCGGCCCAGCGGCGCCATCTAGGCGCGTCATGCAGAACATCATGAACGCCGCCGCCGACCCGACCGGGTGGCACGGCACAACCATCCTGTGCGTCAGGCGGGATGGACACGTGACCATGGCCGGCGACGGCCAGGTCTCGATGGGTCAGACCATCGTCAAGGGCAACGCCCGCAAGGTGCGCCGTATCGGCACCGGCGGCGCGGTGCTGGCAGGCTTCGCCGGCGCCACCGCCGATGCGTTCACCCTTCTTGAACGGCTGGAAAGCAAGCTGGAGCGCTTTCCCAGCCAGCTCGAACGCGCCTGCGTCGAGCTGGCCAAGGACTGGCGCACCGACCGCTATCTGCGCCGGCTGGAGGCGATGATGGCGGTGGCCGACAAGGACCGCAGCTTCACCCTCACCGGCACCGGCGACGTGCTGGAGCCGGAGGACGGCGTGATCGCCATCGGCTCCGGCGGCAACTATGCGCTGTCCGCCGCGCGTGCGCTGATGTCGGTGGACGGCCTGTCCGCCGAGGAGATCGCCCGCCGCGCCATGAAGATCGCCGCCGAGATCTGCGTCTATACCAACAACAACGTCATCGTCGAGACTATCTAGAATGGAAGTCCCCACCTACTCGCCGCGCGAGATCGTCTCTGAGCTGGACCGCTTCATCGTCGGCCAGAACGATGCCAAGCGCGCGGTGGCCATCGCGCTGCGCAACCGCTGGCGCCGGCAGCAGCTGCCCGAGGCGATGCGCGAGGAAGTCGTCCCCAAGAACATCCTGATGATCGGCCCCACCGGCTGCGGCAAGACCGAGATCGCCCGCCGGCTGGCCAAGCTCGCCCAGGCGCCGTTCCTGAAGGTCGAGGCGACCAAGTTCACCGAAGTCGGCTATGTCGGCCGCGACGTCGAGAGCATCGCGCGCGACCTGGTCGAGGCCAGCATCAACATGCTGCGCGAGAGCTCGCGCAAGGACGTGCAGGCGCAGGCCGAGCTCGCCGCCGAGGAGCGCTGATCACCGCGCTGGTCGGCGACGGCGCCGCGGCGGACACGCGCGCAAGTTCCGCCGCATGCTGCGCAACGGCGAGTTCGAGCAGAAGGAGATCGAGGTCGAGGTGGCCCAATCCGGCGGCAGCCCGATCGGTCAGCTCGACATCCCCGGCATGCCGCCCGGCCAGGTGATCAACCTGGGCGAGATGATGAAGGGCATGTTCGGCAACCGGCCGACCGACGCAGAAGCGCAAGCTGACCGTCGAGACGGCGCGGCGCATCCTGGAGGAGGAAGAAGCCGATCAGTTGCTCGACAACGACCGACTGACCAAGGATGCGGTGTCGCATGCCGAGAACAACGGCATCGTCTTCATCGACGAGATCGACAAGGTGGCGGCGCGCACCATGGAGGGCGGCTTCCGCGGCGGCGACGTGTCGCGCGAAGGCGTGCAGCGCGACCTGCTGCCGCTGATCGAGGGCACCACCGTGTCAGCACCAAGTACGGCCCGGTGAAGACCGACCACGTGCTGTTCATCGCCTCGGGCGCGTTCCATCTGGCGAAGCCGTCGGACCTGCTGCCGGAATTGCAGGGCCGTCTGCCGATCCGCGTGGAGCTGGCGGCGTCTGTCGCGCGACGACCTGCGGCGCATCCTGACCGAGCCGGAGCACTCGCTGCTGAAGCAGTCGCGGCGCTGCTGGCGACCGAGAAGGTGACGCTGAGCTTCACCGACGATGCGGTGGACGCGCTGGCGGAGCTGGCGGCCGACATCAACGATCGGGTCGAGAACATCGGCGCGCGGCGGCTGCACACGGTGCTGGAGCGGCTGCTGGAGGAGATCAGCTTCACCGCCACCGACAAGGCGGGCGAGACGATCACGGTGGATGCCGCCTATGTGAACGAGCGCGTGGCGCCGCTGGCGCAGAAGGGCGATCTGAGCCGGTTCATTCTGTAGAGTGTGCGGGGCCCTTACGGACCACGTCCGTGCCAGCATCAAGACGTGGATACCGGGCCTTCGCCCGGCACGACCCGGGGAGGCTCGCATCACGAGCATGTCAGGATCGGATCGGAGGCAGGTACGGCTATAGGCTGACCTGCCGCCTGATCCGTCCGGGCAAAACGGTCCCGTCAACATCAGAGGGGAGCGGCCATGACAACGCAGTCGCCGAGCGCGAAGGCCGTCGTCAGGTCGTCGCTTGTACAGAGGCTGGCGCGGTTCGTCAGTCTGTCGTCCGCCGAGACCGAGGTGCTGGAGGATCTCCAGTCGACCACCCGTGTGGTTCGGCACAACCGGGAGATCATCACTCAGGGACGCCGATACGGTGGGCTGCTGGTGACGATCGAGGGTATTTCGGTCCGTTATAGGATACTCCGCGATGGCCGGCGTCAGGTGCTGGACATTGCGCTGCCAGGGGACCTCATCGGCTTTCCGGCGTGTTTCTTCGACAGCGCGCCGTACTCGATCAGCGCTCTCACCGATACGGTGCTGGCCTGCATCCCGTTGCCAGTACTCGGCAGTCTGTTCAAAACGCAACCGCGGTTGGCGGCTGCGATCTTCTGGTCATTCGCCTCCGAGGCAGCGATATACATCGAGCACCTGACGGATGTCGGCCGGCGTTCGGCACTCGAGCGCGTTGCCCACTTCCTGCTCGAATTGCTGGTGCGATTTCAGAGCATCGGTCGCGGCGACGAATGTTCATTCCCGATGCCGCTGACCCAGGAACTGCTGGCCGACGCACTGGGGCTGAGCGTGCCGCATGTGAACCGCACGCTGCGGCAATTGCGCGACGACGACCTGGTGCGCATCGACGCCCACCGGGTGATTGTGAAGGACGTCGAGGCACTGTCGGCGCTGGCCGACTTCGACCGATCGTATCTCGGCCGATTTCGACCGGTCGAACTGTTCGACGCGGCCGGTGGGCCGGCCGCGCTACAATAGGTGTCAGGCCAGTTCGGGTATCTTCTCGGTGAAGGTCTCAAGGTTGCCGAGCGTTTCCCGGCCGAACATCAGAGGGATGCAGGCACCGACCGCCACCACACCGACCATGGAGCCGAAGAAGATCCCCGGTGAGCCGGTATGCGATGCCATCAGGTACGGCGCGATCACCCCGGCAAAGACGCGCCCGAATGACTCGCCGAAGAAATGCCCGCGTCCTCGCAGCGCGGTGGGAAATTGCTCCGACAGATACATGCGCACCGCAGGAAACGCAGAGAGCACGGTGAAGCCGGTGATCAGCGTTCCCACTTCGAAGACGATCGTCGAGCCGGAGCCCATCTGGTGCGCCGTCATCATCATGATCAGGCCGGGGATCGCCAGCACGAACGAACCGGTGATCGTCCAGCGCCGGCCGACGATCTCCATCATGTAGCCGTTGAAGAGCTTGCCTGGGATGCTCGCGGCGAACACCAGTGAGCTCAGGCCAAAGCTCACCGCGACGGCGGCACCCTGATCGACCAATGCCTTCGGCAACAGGATCGCGATCAGGTAGTACGCGGTGCCGGCGGCGATGCCGCACAATATGCCGACAGTTGTCCAGCGGATCTGGCCGGGCGCGAACAGCTTCCAGAACGAAGGCAGCACGTCAGGCTGGAGCTCAGGGCGTGACCCAAGCTCGGCCACCGTCATTGGTGCAACGCGGTTGCCGCATCGCCGGATCACCAGGTTGACGGTGTCGACCGCATCCTGAACCCGGCCGCGCCGCAGCAACCAGCGTGGGCTCTCGGGGATCAGGAAGTAAATCAGCACCGGTGCGATGAACAATGTGACGCCACCAGGCAATCCAACCAGACGGAAACCGTTCGGATGATGAGCGAGTATGAAGCCGACGAACGGCAGCAGCGTGAAGGCGCTGGCGAGCATGACCTCATAGATCGCGGCATAGGTGCGCCGGTGTTGCGCCGGCATCAGCTCGGCCGCGATTGGAAACGGCGCCGAGATCGTGAACCCGAGCCCGATGCCGGTGATCAGGCGCAGCACCAGCAGTTGCGTGAAATCCTGCGCCACAAGGATCAGCAGCGTGCACAGCGTGGTGATGACGACGCCGACCTGCATCACGGCCACCCGGCTGATGCGATCCGACATGGCAGCGGCCGCGAAGCCACCGAGGACGACGACGAAGGTCGGCCACACGGCGAGGGCGCGGATCTGGTCGGGGTCCAGGTTCAGCGGCTGTTTGGCCAGCACCAGCAGAGAGCCGCTGAGTGCGAGGTCGTAGCCCTCGATGAAGCCGACGAACCCCAGCACGACGATAAGCACGACGTGGTAGGGGCTGAACGGGATGCTATCGAGTTTGCGTCCCAGGAGATGGCTGGCCGGTACAGCCGACCACACCATGGCAGGTGCTGCTGACATGGGCATTCACTCCCTGTGCGACTGGCCAGTCATGCGTCTGCACAACGCGACGCATCCGCGCGGGCTTGGCTTGCCAGTCCGGTGTAGGTTCCCGCTTGTCGGGGGCGGAGCTTATGCGTCGTGGGTTGGCCGCGTCTTTGATGCAGCTGATTGATCTAGATTAATGTTCCAGGTCATAGAGGCAGTCCGCGGCAGGGAACGAGCCCGGCGAGTGGCCCCCCGTTGTCGTCAATGAAATCCGGCTTTCTTCAGCCCTTCGAGCATATGGTCCTGCGCTTCCTGCGTGCCGAATTGAGCGGCGAATGTTCGGGCGTCGAGGAGTGGCCATAAATGCGCGGTGATGCCGCGCTCGCGGTCTGCATCCTGCTGGCGGCTCAGTTCCGCATAGGTGGCGGCAAGCATCGGATGCGTGATCATCTGGGTGTTGCGCCCTGGGTCACGATCAAGCGAGCGATCGCAAGCGCCGACCGCATCGGTATACCGGCGAAGCAGATAGTAGGCCATGCAAAGTCTTGCGGCTGCGAAGCCATTGGCTCGGTCGAAGCGAAGCGCACCCTCCAACCAAGGCAATGCCTCGGTGGCCCTCCCCGCCCACGCCAGGACGCTGCCTCGGTAGGCATAGTTGTCCGCATCGCTCGGATTGATTTCGAACGCGCGGTCGATTTGCTCGAGCGCAGCATCGTATCGCTTTTTGAAAAGATTGATGAGGGCGAGCACACGATAGGCTCGCGTCGTTGCCGGATCCAGCGCGAGCGCCTTCTGAGCAAGCTCTTCCGCATGTTCGAGATCGTCCGCGCGGAACTGGGACCACCCTGACACGACGGCCTCGAAATACGAGCCGCCCAATGCCGCATAGGCCTCAGCGTAGTTTGGGTCGAGATCAATAGCGCGCTGAAAGAGTTCGCTTGCCTCGTCATTCTTGTCACGCGTTTCTTGCGAAAGCATGTCGCGACCACGCAGCACGTACTCATACGCCGCGAGGTTGCTGGTCGGTTTCGCCAGCACGCGGTTCTGCTCGAAGCGGGTGAGCGTTACCGCCGCCGCGCCGACGACACGTCTGGCGATGTCGTCCTGCACGGCAAAAATGTCGTTGCCTTCGGCATCGTATGTTTCGGACCACACATTCCGCCCACTCGTGGCTTCGGTCAAAGCGACGCCGACGCGAATGCGATTGCCTGCTCGACGGATGCTGCCCTCAAGCAGGTATCGCGCATTCAGCAGGCGCCCGATCTCCGCGGGTGAGGCATTCGAGTCCTTGAACGGGAAGCTGGCCGATTTCGAGATGACAAGCAGGTTCGAGAAACGGCCGAGTGCGGTAATGACGTCCTCAGTGACTCCGTCGCTGAAGAAATCATGACCAACATCGCCTGACAGGCTCTTGAACGGCAGAACCGCGACCGAGGGACGCTCGGCGAGGCGAGCCGGTGCGGCGAGGGTCGCTACTTCGACCGGCCTGACCGCGGAGCCAGGCCCGTATGGATCCAGTCTCCCACCTGCGTGCAGCGTCCATGCGATAAGACCCGCCGACACGAACACAGCGGCTCCTGCGCCAGCAATCAGGGCCCCGCGCTTTCTCTTTCGAATCGCGGCGGCGTCATTCCTGACACGATCATCGCCGAGCGGATGCTGATCAGAAGTCAAACTTCAATATGAATGCCTGGACAGGTCGCGCGATGTTCTTCAGCTTCAGCGACCCCAGCTCCTCAAAAGCGAGATCGAGCCGACCATGCACGTGATCCCGGACCGCTCGGGACACACATATACCCCCAGGTGGGCACTCAGCCTCAAGCCTGACCGCCACATTGACCGCGTCACCGTGCAGATCAGTGCCATCCGCGATCGCATCGCCGATGTTGATCCCGATCCGAAAGCGGATGGCCCGATCAGGAAGCTGGTCACCATCAAAGACAGGAACATCCTGCTGCACCTTGACCGCAAAGCGTACTGCCCCATCGATACTGTTGAATACCATCAGCAGGGAGTCGCCGCCGGTTTGAACAATCCTGCCGCCATGTCCGTCGAGGGCCGGATCGATGATCTCGCTCCGGAGTTTGCGCAGCCGCTCGAGCGTCTGCAGGTCGTCCAGGCCGATCAGGCGGCTGTAGCCAACCATGTCGGCATAGACGACCGCGATAAGTCGCCGTGGATCCGGATGCCCACCCGTCATGTCCGACGTACTGGTCATCGACATGGTGGACGCCTCACCGGCAATGCGGCAGGCCAAAGCGCCATTCAGAAGCCTCCTGAACGACATCCTAGCACCGGCCGCCCTTCCGCCGATACTTGGATTGGCTCACCGGTCGGGGCGCGCGTGCGGATTTGTTTGACCCAAGCCATAGACAGCGCGCAGTATTTCGCCGTCAGGGACTGGTCATTGAAGCCCTGGAGGGGGAAGACGACCATGTCGAGAGATGCGTTTCTTGTGCCGATGTGGGGCCCAGCATCAGTCGCCCTGTTCTTCGTGACACTTTTCGGGTCTACCGCCTGGGGCGACGAGCCGAAGCTGTCGATCAGCGGCTACGATCCGGTCGCCTATTTCACCGACGGGAAACCAGTGCCGGGCAAGTCAGATCTCGAATATATGTGGCATAAACTGCGCTGGCGCTTTGCCAGCAGTGAACATCGCGAGCTGTTCAGCAAGGATCCGGAGCACTACGCGCCGCAATATGATGGTTATTGTGCGATGGGCGCCTCGTTGAACGAGGCGGCGCACAAGGACACCGTCGATCCAGCGGCTTGGACCATTGTGGACGGCAAGCTGTATCTGCTTCACCAGGATGGCTACTGGCTGGCGAAATGGCGGGATCAGGCCAAGGAGTACATAAAGCGGGCCGATGCGAACTGGCAGGCCATTGCGGACCTGCCGGCACCCACCATTGTCGGACCACCCTGCGCTGCCTCCCCGCCCACGACTCTGGTGGCACTGCGGGATGGCGGGAACTGGCTGGTCGTCGGGGGGCAGGTCGCGCGCGATGCGGCTGGGAATGTCGTCGGGAAGGGTGATATGCGGGCGCAGATCGAACAGGTTGGCGAAAATGTCGATGCGTGCCTCAAGGCCGGCGGCGCAACTGTGAACAATATTGTATTTACGGTCAGTCATGTCACGGCGCCCACGGAACTCGACAAATACCCCGACCTGCTCCCGCGCTATTTCGGCCCACCCTCGCCGGAGAGCACCATCGTCACCATGCCGCAACTATCTGATCCAGACTTGCTGCTTGAGGTCGAGGCCATTGCGGCGGTCAAATGAGCACAAGAGGCTGGTGCGGAAAACTCAGCGGCCTAAGGACTGCTGGACCGGCTGATGGATTGACGGGGCAATCGGCCTCGCATTAGGGTGCGCCCCGCCGGGATCGCCCCGGCCCTCGCGATTTGTCCGGCCGGATTGCGGCGAGGTGAAACAAGCGCGCTAAAGAGGCCAGCGGACAGCCCCATCTTTCGGGCTGCAAGCTGCTCCACCGGTCGGGCCAACTGTTCAGAGGGCCCAGACGATGTCCATCAATCCTGCCAATTACCGCACCGCCACCAGCTCGTGCAAGGCGGTATGCAGCGCAGCTCGTTCGGCGAGACCGCCGAGGCACTGTACCTCACTTCGGGCTACGTCTATGACAGCGCCGAGCAGGCCGAGGGCACGTTCGCCGGCACGGTCGATCACTATCAGTATTCGCGCTTCGCCAACCCGACGCTGTCGATGCTGGAGGAGCGGCTCTGCCTGATCGAGGGCGCCGAAGCCTGCCGCACCACGGCGACCGGCATGGCGGCGGTCAATGCGGCGCTGCTGGCGCATCTGAAGGCCGGCGATCGCGTGGTGGCGTCGCGTGCGCTGTTCGGCTCCTGTCACTGGATCGTCTCGACGCTGCTGCCGAAATTCGGCATCGCGACCGAGTTCGTCGATTGCGCCGATCTGGCGCAATGGCGCGCAGCTTTGTCGCGGCCTGCCCAGCTCGTGCTGCTGGAGACACCGTCGAACCCGATGCTCGAGTTGGTCGATCTGCGCGCGGTCGCTGATCTCGCCCATGCCGCGGGCGCGATCGTGGTGGTGGACAATGTGTTCGCCACGCCGCTGTTGCAGAAGCCACTGAAGTTCGGCGCGGATGTGGTGGTGTATTCCTGCACCAAGCACATCGACGGTCAGGGGCGCGTGCTGGGCGGTGCAGTGCTGGGCAGCCGGAAGTGGGTCACCGAGACGCTCCAGCCGTTCATCCGCAACACCGGGCCGGCGCTGTCGCCGTTCAATGCATGGGTGCTGCTGAAGGGTCTGGAGACGCTTGGCGCTGCGCGTCGATGCTGGCTGCCGAGGCGCTGTGACGATCGCCGAATTCCTTGCCGCGCGGCCCGAGGTGACGCGCGTTTGGTATCCGACGCGCGCCGATCATCCGCAGCAGGCACTGGCATTGCAGCAGATGACGGCGGGCGGAACAGTCGTGACATTCGAGGTGGCGGGCGGCAAGGACGCGGCGTTCAGCGTGATGAATGCGTTCGGACTGATCGCTGTGTCGAACAACCTGGGTGATTCGAAATCGCTGGTGACGCACCCCGCGACCACCACTCACATGCGCATCGGCCCTGAGGAGCGCGCGAAGCTCGGCATCACCGATGGTGTGATCCGGCTCTCCGTCGGGCTCGAGGATGCCGAGGACCTCAAGGATGATCTGGCACAGGCGCTGGCCACGATCAGCAACGTCACCGCGCAGGCCGCCGACTGACGCGACGGGCAGGCGCGGTCTTACACGGAGTCGGCGTCGAACGGGTGCGCGATCTTGGCCCTGCAAATGTCACCCTGACCGCTCTACTGGACAATGCGCCTCCACTCGCCTTGAATTGCGGCTCCAATGAACCGGTCGTGCCATGGCGGAAGCCTATTCAAAGATCACTCACAGCGTCCGCGTCACCGTGCGGTCCTTCTACCTGGAGGACCAGTCGGAGCCGGACGACAGTCACTTCGTCTGGGCGTATCGCGTGAAGATCGAGAACCAGGGGCGCGAGCCGGTGCAACTGCTGCGCCGTACCTGGCAGATCACCGACGCGCGCGGACGCACGCAGCACGTGCATGGCGCCGGCGTGGTCGGCGAGCAGCCGCTGCTCGAGCCTGGCGAGAGCTTCGAATACACGTCCGGCACCCCGCTCGACACGCCGTCCGGCTTCATGGTCGGCGCCTACCACATGGTGGTGCCGTCCTCCGGCGAGAACTTCGATGTGGCCATCCCGGCGTTCAGTCTGGACAGCCCGCACCAGAGCGGTAGGGTGCATTAACCGCCAAACGGGTTGTGTGCCCGCTGGCTCGGCCTATATCCCGACCGGCGGCGTGAGGTACTCGCGCCGCTTCCCTGACACCCTCCTGGGAGGAATTGCGCGGTGAACATCGTCACGCCTGTCGCCCGCGCGACAACCGACGCCTCGACCGACCGACCGACGCGCGAAGAGACCGAAGCGGCCATCCGCACGCTGCTCCGCTGGGCCGGTGACGACCCGTCGCGCGAGGGACTGGTTGACACGCCCGCCCGCGTCGCGCGCGCCTATGAGGAATTCTTCGCCGGCTACGCGATCGATCCGGTCGCGCTGCTGGAACGCACCTTCGAGGAGACCGACGGCTACGACGAGATCGTGCTGCTGCGCGATATCCACCTGGAGAGCCATTGCGAGCACCACATGGTGCCGATCATCGGCCGCGCGCACGTCGCCTATCTGCCGCACCGCCGTGTGGTCGGGATCAGCAAACTGGCGCGCGTGGTGGATGCCTATGCGAGGCGGCTGCAGATCCAGGAGAAGCTGACGGCGCAGATCGCCAATACGATTCAACAGGTGCTGGAGCCGCGCGGCGTCGCGGTGGTGATCGAAGCGGCCCACCAGTGCATGACGACGCGCGGCGTGCACAAGCCTGGCGTGACCATGGTGACCAGCCGCATGCTGGGTGCGTTCCGCGACGACCCCACGACGCGGCGTGAGGTGCTGGCGATGATCGGTAATGGCAGGGGGATGGGCGGCGAGCACTGAACCCGCCGCCCATGATCATCAGGCCTCGTGGAAGACCAGCGTCCTGATCTCGATGCTCTCGCGCGGCAGCACATCCGCCGGCGCGGTCGGGTCCTCAAACGCCGTGTGCGGCGCGAATCGGGCCCGACCATCGGTTTCTGAATCGAAGCACTTCAGCAGCAGGGCTTCGTCCGGCTGCATCTCGGGCACGTAGAACCAGCGATGCGCGGGATTGTAGGTGACACCATAGGTCTCGCCCACGCGGCTCTGGTACACCAGATCCGACGGCACGAGGTCTCCAGGCGCGACCGAGCCGGCGTCGCACACCGCAAGTGGCGCATCGCGCAGCGGACCACGGATCGGCCGCCATAGATTGATCACCTGCACGCGGCCGCGCAGCAACTCCTCGGCTTCATCACCGAAGAAGTCGCGCACCCGCTGCGGTCCGGACGTCGCCGTATGGTCGACATGCACTCCGGTCGCGGGCTGGCGGGGCGTTCCAGGAACCCGATCGGCAGCGCCGCGCACACGCCGGCGAAGCGTATGGTCGAAGATGTATACCTTGCTGGCGCCAGTCGCCTCGGCGATCGCGCGCTGCACTTCCGGATAGTAGGTCCGGCGTACCTCGTCCTCATCCCAGAAGTCGTGGACTGCGCTTGCGTTGCGCAGCACCGCAAAGCCTTCGCGGTCGAGCGTGACGTCGCCGATGACCGGCCGCACATCGTGGATCGCCACGGTGTGGGTCTCGCGTTCCGAGTTCGAGCGCGGCACGCCGGGCGGCGGATCGAAGGTAAAGTTGCGCGGCCGTTCGGCCATCGGAGCCAGATAGTTCAATGCCGCGTCGACATGAGGCAGGTGGTCAAAGCGGGCACCGTTCATGTGTTTATCCTCCTCGGGGGTGTGATTGGTGGCAGCCTCAGCACGGCGGCAATGAGCGCCACAACGGGGTGGAGAGCTCGCGGTACACATCGGCAGTCGAAGCACCGAAATCCGCCAGCTCGCGCTCGGTGAGGTTGGCGAGCGCGAGCCTCTCGCGGCTCCGCTGACGCCAGAGGCGCAGCGTCGAGGCAATTCGCGCCAACAGGCTCTGGCGCCCGTCGCCCCACGGCCGCGCCGCGAGTGGCTGAGAATTTATCAGGGATGTAGTGGCAAGCCCGGCCATGGCCGTCGCTCCTCTCATTGAGAACTGACGGGAAAGTGGTCCTGCGCTCCGGGCGGGACAAAGGATAGTTTGTCAGCCTTCGCATGACACAGGCTCATGCTAAACTGGGATCATGGCGACCCTCCCCTCGCTCAGCGGACTGCGCGCCTTCGAGGCGGCGGCGCGTCACCTGAGCTTCACCCGCGCCGCGGAAGAGCTGAACGTCACCCAGACCGCGATCAGCCACCTGATCCGGCGATTGGAGGAGCAGCTTGGCATTCCCCTGTTTGTCCGCCGCAATCGCGCGCTGGGGCTGACACGTGAGGCGGAATCCTATCTGCCCGCGGTGCGCGGCGCGTTCGAGGACCTGCGGCGTGCTACGGAGCGATTGCGCCGACCGGAGCGCGAAGGGCTGCTCACCGTCAGCACGACGGCCTCGCTTGCCGCCAAATGGCTGGTCACACGCGTGGCCGCGTTCCAGGACGCCAATCCCGGCATCGAGGTGCGCATTACGACCTCGTCGCATCTGGTGGATTTCCAGCGTGACGAGGTGGACATGGCGGTGCGGTATGGCCGTGGCAACTGGCCGGGACTGCGCACGGACTGGCTGATGGCCGAGGACATGTTCCCGGTGTGCAGTCCCTCGCTGGTCACGGGCGAGAATCCGCTGCGAACGCCAGAGGACCTCGCGCACCACACGCTGCTGCACGCGACGGTGTCACGCGAGGACTGGCAGCTGTGGCTGACCGCCGCCGGCCTGCCGGTCTCGCTGGCGACGCGCCGCGGTCTGAGCTTCGATCAGAGCTTCATGGCAATTCAGGCGGCGGTCGATGGCCTGGGCGTCGCGCTCGGCCGCACCCGTTTCGTTGAGGCGGACATTGCCGCCGGTCGTCTCGTGGTGCCGTTCAATGTCGTGCTGCCGGCGGATGCCGGTTTCTACATCGTGGCCCCTGAGGCAACTGCCGATACGCCGAAGATCGCGCTGTTCCGCGACTGGCTGATCGGCTCCGTCGCGCCAGGCGCGGTGGCACCGCCACCGCCTTAACAAGGAAAATTTTTTTAAACGCGGATAAGAAGCAGATGCGTGAATCTCCTTACATCTGCGTTTAGACCTTCCTTCCTAACTACTCGGCTGCCGTCACTGGCGCATGTTCACGCAGGAACGTGTGCACGTGGCGCAATGCCTCGGCAGTCTGATCCTTGGTCTCTTTCCACGGATAGATGCTTACTTGGGAATTCGGCGCGAGACGCGCTGACTCGATCGCCACCGCGTACGGATGTGCCGGGACGTCGTCCGGCAGGACCAAAATCGGCGTCTTGCAAGAACGCACGAAATCGCGTGTCACGGTGAAGACGAAGTCGGCGTTGGCGCGGTACATCTTGTTCAGGAAAGCATCGACCTTCGCCATCGTGATGTCGGGCCTGCGCTCGCACAGCTGCGGGCCCCAGCCTTTGATGTTGTTCTGATAGAACAGGTCGGGGATCTCCGGCCGGTATCCGCTGGGCTGCGCCAGCACGGCGGCGACAATCCGATCGGGTGCCCGCTTCAGCAGGTTCCAGATGAACGGGCCTCCGATGCAGAAGCCCATCACCATGAACTCTCTGATGCCCAGATGGTCCATCAGGCCAAGCTGGTCGTCGGCGTAGGCGTCCCATGGCCGGTCGATCTCGAGCGGACCCGACGACTGGCCGCCGTTGGCGTTGCGGAGGTCCATAGTGATGCAGCGGTACTCGTTCTTGAACTCCTCCATCGCATTGAACGGCCCGAAACCGGTGAGGGAGGAGATGTTCGAATTCAGCCCGCCACCGGGGATGAACAATACAGGAAAGCCGGAGCCGGCCTCTGCGTAGTGGATGCGGACGTCGCCTCTTTCATAGAACGGCATTGCAGTTCCTCCTTTGGGGTTGCGCTCAGGCTGTTCGCACGAACTTGTCGACGCTGCGGTCCACGGTCAATCCGGCGTATATGTCGCCGTGCGAATCAACGCCGACGCCGTGGACGTGGCGGCTTTCCATGCGCGCGAGTACATTTCCCCCTGCATCGCGCACGCAGACATACGCCGGCTTGCCGCCGTCCTCCTGCTCGGCGATGTAGTAATTGCCGTCCTTGCCGCGCGTGATGTCGTTCGGGCCGCCCATGCAGGTCCACACGCCAAGATAGTCGCCGTCGGGTGAGAAGATCTGGATGCGCTTGTTCGTCCGATCGGCCACGTAAAGCCTGCCTTCAGCATCGAACGCGATGCTGTGCGGCAAATGGAATTCACCTGGCGCCTTGCCTGGCGTGCCCCACGACGTGACGAGCCGGCCGTCGCGTGTGAAGCGATGCACACGCGAGTTGCGATAGCCGTCGGTCACGTAGATGTCGCCGTTGGGATGTGCCATCATCTCGGTCGGATGATTGAACGGCCCTGCCGCGCGTTCCGCGAGCCAGGGGGAGCCGGTACATCCGGTGTCGGAGTGCACGCCGCGCTCACCGAGCTGCAGCAGGGGTTTGCCATCAAGCGTGAACGACTTCGCGACCGAGTCGGAACGATCGGTGGTATAGACGACGTCGTCGACGATCTTCAGACCATGCGGGTCCGTGACCTCGCCGCTACCCCAGGCGCCGAGGTACTTCCCGTCGCGGTCGAACACCACGACCGGAGGGTCCTTGCGCTGGAAGACATAGACGCGGTCCTGTGAATCGGTCGCCACCCGGCTGACCAGCCCGAACCTTTCTCCGCCGGGCAGTTTGAGGAAATCGCGTACCAGCTCGTAGGTCTGCTCGCCCGTGCCAACTTGTGCCATTGCTGTCCTCCTCCCGTAACCAGGAGACTTTACTCCGGCAGCACCGCTTGAGATAGCGCGCCGGCCAGCATGGCCATGGCCGGCCGAGCCTATGCCACCGCGTGCAAGGCGGACGGATAAGGTGTCTTCACCGACCGCGCATCATTACACGAAGCGTCCAGACGACGACCTGGGCAAGGACCTTGCCGACGGCCGTGTCGAATGCATCTACAATGCTGGCGAGATCGTTGTGAGCCGCAGACGCTTGCTCATTTACGTGTATGCCGTCGATTATGTGGTGATCCGGCATCTTGACCAGCTTGGCGACCAAGCTCACCGTCACTGTCGGCAGCTCGCTCCCTGCCTCACCATAGCGTGCCTCGAATTCGCGCAGATCCGTCTCGAGCAAATAATCAGGGGTGAGGCCACTCGAATCACGTCCGACCCCTATGATGCGGCCGCTATCCTCGAATGCGCGGATCAACAATCCCTGCAGGAGTACAGGGGTGCGATCGGTCCAGCTCGCACCCGCGAAATAATCTAGCGTTGTACGATTGCGCGTCAAAGCGATGCGGTCCGTGTCGAGGCTTTGTGGAGAAATCGGCAGGACAATCACAAGCTGCTGATGGATAGGCCGCTGATTCGGCGCAGCAGCCTCTGTTTGAGGCACCAACCGATAGAGCCGCGGCGCGGGTTGGACGAACAACGAGCTGCACCCAGTGAGGGGCATCACGCACGCAGCGAAACTGAGCACTCTGCGGCGTGACGGGACCGGCGGCCTCATCTCGGTGTGTATCCCTCGCGGTGATCGCCGAACAGAAAACGGCTAGGATCACGCTCCAGTGCCATCGATACACGGCTGAGGCTAGAGATCAGGCGTCGCGCATCACCTAAGAGTTCATCTAACTGCACGACGCCGTTGGTCGTGAGATCATGCAATCCGGGCTTGCTGGCTAGCACGACTGCGTCGAGATCGGCTGCCAATTTAGTCGCCTGACCCACTGCATCGTTTGCCGTGAGTACCAGTCGATCGGCGTGGTCAGACGTGCCTTCGAGTTTGCCGAGCATGGTCTTCAACGACGTGCTGGCAGCTGCCAAGTTGTGCATGGTCTGGTCGCTATCGGTGATGAGCTGGTCGATGTCCCGAGTGCGCCGCGCGAAGACGCCGGTAGTGTCCCGGATGTTGACGAGAACTTCAGCAATCGCCTCGCGGTCCCTGTCATCGAGAACCGCTGCGATCCGATCCGAGATCAGGAGAAGCCTTGCCAGGAGTTCCGGCGCATTATTGAATACCTCCTGGAGCGAAGATGGCCGCGAGGTTATGGTCGGATACTGCTGTCCCTCTGCAACCACGAGTGGTGGCGAGCCAAGTGTCCCTCCTGAGATTTCGACGTAGCTGACGCCCGTCAGTCCCAGCGTTTCAATCGACGCCATCGCATCAGTACGGATCTCAACCGTGTTTCGGACTTGTAGGATGAGCCTCACAAGTTGTGGATCTTTTGGATCAAGCTCGATTCGGGTGACGCGCCCGATCTCGATGCCGTTCAGGCGCACCAGTGCACCGGACCCCAGGCCAGTCACAGGCCCCGCAACATGTGTCTCATAATATTTGTACTCCGTTTCGAACTGTACGCGAGCTAGCCACATCACCGTGACAAATACGCCAGCCAGCACTGCCAGGACAAAAGCCCCAACTGCAACATAGTTTGCCCGCGTTTCCATGCTGCAGTCTCCTATTGGGTCGCCAAAGCTGCTCGCCCTCGTGCGCCGGTAAAGTACTCGTGAATCCACGGATGGGGCTCATGAACCAAACTGGCGATTGTGCCGACCTTGATCTTGCGATCCACCAGCACCGCGATGCGATCGGTCGTCGCCCGAAGTGTGTCTATATCGTGGGTCACCATGAAGACGGTCAGACGAAGACTCTGCTGTAGGTCGCGTACGAGCTCGTCAAATTGGGTCGCGGCGATGGGATCCAGACCAGCGGTTGGTTCGTCGAGAAACAAGAGTTCTGGATCAAGCGCGAGCGCACGCGCGAGGCCAGCGCGTTTGCGCATGCCGCCAGACAACTCCGAGGGATAGTTTCTGGCAGAATCGGGCGGTAATCCCACCATGCTAAGCTTGACCGACGCGATCTCATCCATCAGCTGCTGCGGCAAGTCAGTGTGCTCGCGAAGCGGAAGTTGGATGTTCTGTGCTACTGTCTGATCACTGAACAGCGCGCCATCTTGGAACAGGACGCCCCAACGGATTTGCAGCCGTACGAGTTCATCGCCACTGAGGCTGGCTATGTTTTGCCCCAGCACCTCAACGCTGCCCTCGGCTGGCCGCTGCAGTCCAACGATCGACCGTAGGAGAACCGATTTCCCGGTGCCGGAGCCGCCGACCACGCCCAAGATCTCTCCGCGCAAAACGTCAAGGTCAATGTGGTCATGAAGAACTCGGTCGCCGATGCGGGTCACCAGCCCACGCATGCGGATGACGGAGGGAGCTGTAGTGCCGGCGCTCATATACCGAGCACTGAGAAAAGTATCGAAAAGATCGCATCCGCGACGATGACCAGGAAGATGGATTCGACCACGGCAAGCGTCGTGAGCTTGCCAACGCTGGCCGCGTTGCGTTCTACATGCAGTCCCTGGTAGCAGCCAACGAGGCCAATTATAAAGGCGAATACCGGCGCCTTGATAAGGCCGACCCAGAACGTCCAACCAACGACCGCGTCGCGAAGCTGATGCAAGAACGCTGGGATCGTTATACTGAGGTCAATATAGCACATGACCATGCCCCCCAGCAGGCCCATGATATTGGAATAGAATGTCAAGAGAGGCAGGGTCACCAAAAGGCCGAAAAGGCGCGGGAGCACCAGCACTTCGATATTGCTAAGGCCAGAGATCTCGATCGCATCAAGCTCCTCGTTCACCTTCATCGTGCCAATGTGCGCCGTGAAGGCCGAGCCGGAGCGCCCTGCGACTATGATGGCAGCCATTAGCCCGCCAAGTTCGCGGAGGATGCCGACGCCGAGCAGGTTGACCGTAAACACCTCCACTCCAAATTGGCGCAGTTGATCGGCCCCCTGATAGGCAACGACGACACCGATGAGGAACGACAGCAGACCGACGATCGGCAGGGCGTTCACACCCGTCTCCTCAATCTGGTGAAGGAGGGCCGCAACGCGCAACCGGCTTGGTTGCAAAATAGTGGTAACCGTGGCTAATACGACGAGGCCGAAGAAGCCGACCAATGCGTACGCTTGGTGAAGTGCGTGAAAGAGGCCGCGGCCGATACGTTCTAACCGGTCGGTGAAGGTGTGCGGTCGCGGCAACTGGACTGGTGGCGCCCTGCACTCGTGATCTATGGTGTGGACGAGAGCCCTGTATTCCTCACGCACATTGATGGCCTGAACCTCCAGACCTTCGTGTTCGAGGACGCGCTTGGTGCGCAACAGCAGCCAGGCGCCGACGGTATCAAGCCGCTCGAGCGCTCCGCAGTCGATCATAATCCGTGCATGGCCCCGAGGATCGAGAGCCCTTAACATCGGATCGAGCTGGCGTGCTTCGCTGATTATCCAGGAACCACCGACAATCAAGCGAAGGATATCTCCCTCGTATTCGGTACGATACCATGCTGCGGCTGCAGATCGCGGTCGTTGTATTACTACGGCCATGGTGTCACCGGAACTATTCGGCTGTGTCGGCCTGGCCGTTTCGGACATGCCGGCACGGACGGTGGTCGATTACGCTTCATCTCCAATTTGTCTCCACGGATTGGAACGGTGGGGTGCGATCCGTGGTCCAATTACGACCGGGCATTGCGCTAACGACATCAGACTTGCTCCTGGCATCGTGCCAAAAGGGGAGATCGCTCTTCCCCCATTTGGAGCATAGCCGTGGCACCGTGGCGGACCAATGGGTGCTGCTGCTCAAAGCTGTGGCAGCACGTGTGATGGTCCGAGTTCTGGGGTCAATCCGAATCGCAGCTTTGGCCCAAACCCCCCGTTCAGGCATCAGCCTCCTGTGCGGCGCGACGCAATTCCTCGGGTGTCGCCGGAGGCGGGTTGTCCGGGATATCGCCGGGCTTGTAGTCGGGCAGCAAGCGGGACGGCAAGATCAGCAGCAGCGCAACGCCCGCCATCAGCAGTAGAACCATTCTCAGCGCCGCCAAGCGTGCCTCGACATTAACCGCGATCGCCGCGTCCACCTGCTCCGGTGTCGCTGTCGTGCGCTGCAGCGCGCTCAGCAGTCTATCGTTCGAAACGAAGGTGATGTTCTCCAGATCAACCTGCGCAAGCAGTTCGGGTGGAAGCCGCGGGTTTGCTTCGACGCGCAACATAACCGCGCTGCTCAGCAACCCGACCAGCAGCGCGCCGGCGACGGCTGTGCCGACACCGGCCGCCAGGTTGTTGGTGGTACCTCGCAACGAACCGACGTCGCCCGCAACCTCCTTCGGCGCGGCGGTCACCAGCACGTTGAACACCAGCGTCACGAGCGCACCCTGGCCGATGCCGAAGATGATTAGCCCAAGCATGACCGGTATCGCGCTCCAGTCGTTGTGGACCACGAAGGTCAACCACAGCAGCGCGACGGTACAGATTGCGAACGCCCATTGGCCGATCACGCGTGGTGTGTAACGGTCATAGAGACGTACAACCAGCATCGCGGTGAAGAACACGGTGAGGTTGAACGGAAGCATCGCGATCGCAGTCTCAAGCGGCGTGCGACCCTGGATGATCTGGATGTAGAGCGGGACCGAGAAGTTGAGCATCGCCTCCAGCAAGGTCACAGCGAACATGCATATCACCGCGGCGCGTTCCCGGCCCGAGGTGATGACGCGCAGATCGAGCAGCGGTGTGCGCCCCGCGCCCTGTTCGCGGCGCGTCCATAAGACAAAGGCGTTCAGCAAGACGATGCCGAGGATGACCATGATCGGCGCGGGCGACAGACCTGCGATGTCAAACGGCGCGCCCGGACGCGCGATGCCGAGGCCCCAACGGTTCAGGTTGTTGAAGCCCATCGTGATCATGATGATCGACACGGCCGCCAGCACCACACCCGCGAGATCGATCCTAACCTCGGGCCGCGGCGTTGTTGGCGTTAGCCGGAAGCTCAGGAAAAAAACCGCGACCGCCAGCAACACGAGCAGTCCGAACAGCGGCCGCCAGCCTACGAACGTGCCCAGCACGCCGCCCAACAGGAATGCGGCGACCCCGGCGCCGGCGCGCGCCGAGCCCAGCGCGCCGAGCGCCGTCGCCTGCTGCTGCCCGCGATAGTGGTGTGCGATCAACGCGACAAGGGCGGGCACGATCACTGCCGCCGCCAATCCGCACAGCAATTGCGCCAGCAGCATGACGGTGGCGACCGGGCTGATCGTCATCAGCACTTGCGCGATGCCGAACAGCGCGACCACCGTACGGAAAACCGGAACCGCCCCGAAGCGCTGGGATAGTTTCGCGCCCAGCATCACGAAACCGGCGACCGCGAGCGAATACAGCACAATGCCGGTGCCGACCGTGGTCGGCGGGACGTTGAAGCTATGCACCATGCCGCCCATCGCGACTGGCAACGCAGCTACGTTGAAGGACATCAGCGCCTGACCGAGCGCTATGGCGATCATCGGTGTCCAGGAGTCGGTCGCCTCAGCGGGCGTCGGAGCTACTGTCGCACTCATGTTCGGGACCTTTGCAGCCGGAGAGATTTGATATCGGCCGACGTGATGTTCGGACGAATGTTGTGCTGCTTACCTTTCAGGGCTCCCGCGTCAGTCCGCGGGGACGGATACGAACAGGTCGAGGCCAAGGCGTTCGGACAGAGCGCGCGCCGCCAGGACGCCGCGCACGCTGTTGCCCGCGGGGTCGAGCGGGGGTGAAAAACTGCCAAACCCGCCCTTGCCCGGAGAGACGGCGACGATGCCGCCGCCGATGCCGCTCTTGCCCGGCAGGCCGATGTCGCAGAGCCAGTCGCCCGAGGTCTCGTACATGCCGGCCGTCGCCATGACCGCGAGCGCGTAGCGGCAGGCTGTAGCGTCCACCACGGTCTCGTGCGTCAGTGGGTTCACGCCGCCGTCGGCAAGCGTCGCTCCCATCGCTGCCAGGTCATGCGCGGTGACGGACAGGGCGCATTGCTTCGTGTACAGATCCACCGCTTCAAGTGGGTCGCAATAGACGCGTCCGCGCGAGTGCAGAAGGTGGACGATGCCGCGGTTGCGAAAATTTGTCTCGGTTGCCGAGGCGTAGACCTCGGCATCAACAGCCAGTTCGCGGCCGGCGAAACGCGACAGGCCTTCGTGGATGAAGCGCCAGCGCGCCTCCGGCCCGTCGCCCGTGACCAGACTGGTCGTCGCGATAGCCCCTGAATTGACCATCGGGTTGGTGCGGCCATCGGCACTCACTTCGACCGCGGCGAGTGAGTTGAAGGCCATACCGGTCGCGTTGGCGCCGACACGCGAGCGCACCGCTTCCCAACCAATCGCCTGGCAGACGAGCGCCAGCAGAAACGGTTTGGATACGCTCATGATCGTGAATGGGTGTTGCGCGTCGCCCATTTCGTAAACGTTGCCGCTGGTACTCACGACGCTGAGCCCGAACAGCGCAGGGTCGAACTCGGGCGAGCGCGGGATAGACCTGCGAGACCTCGCCATCTGTGTTGTGGGCGTGCAGGGCGTGCGTTTCGGCCAGGATGGCGCCGACATCGCCCGGATCCGGCAAATGTCCGGTGGAGACGTAGCGCCGCGTGTCGCCACTTGCCGAGGTCGCCGTCATGTCCATTTCCCCTGTCTTACTATAACGTGCCCTGTTCTTGATCACGTCAAGTACCAACGGAAATGTTCAACGGTCGCTCTTGATCCAGCGTGACGTGCACCGGAAACGCCAGCTACGTCTGCTAGCTACTGAACCAATCGGGCCCGCAGCAGGCTGTATTCCTTGTCCGAGATCGACCCGCTTGACTTCAGTCGATCTAGCTTCTCGATCTCGTCGGCGGTGCTGAAGCCCACCATGTGACGCAATTCGTCGCGTGCATGCTGGGCGCGCGCCTGGTTCCGCTCGGCCATGCCACGGCCCTGCGTAAGCAGGTAGGCAAATATGCCGACATAAGGTAGCACGATCAGCAGGATGACCCACAGCACCTTGACGAATCCCGACACGTCATGGCGGCGGAACAGGTCGCTGGTCACCGTGATCAGCAGCCAGAACCACAAGATGAACATGAAGATGGCGAAGATATCGGTCACGAAATTCGTGAATGTAAAGCCACCGTCAAACAGCATCAGCGCTCTCCTGTCTTTCCAACGCTTTGATCTTACCGGCCGCCCCAGGCCTCGTACATCACCAGTTTTGCAACGCTAGCGAGAATATGCCAGATGGCGTCCGATCATAGCTAGTCCCGATAGCGCCTTGTGGCGCGTCGGCGAACGGCTGACTGCCGGCCCGGAACACGGAAACCGCCTCGTCCACTCGGTCAGAAGCACTGTGCGGAGGTACTCGCCGCCTCGGCA
>CAWCXI010000028.1:0-105503 GCA_963799415.1 uncultured Alphaproteobacteria bacterium
CGCAGCCAAGTTCTACAACCTGACGAACTGACAGCGCCCTCCGTCCGGTGGGAAAGACCGGACGGATCGTCAGAATCGAAAGTAGATGAACGGCACCGCGATGTCCGTACGCGCGAACAGCTCCAGCACCAGCAAGGCCAGGGCGAACGCGACGGACACTTTGATTGTGCCGAGGACACCGCGACCGCGGCTGAGCCATTCCTGCAGCCGTCGGTCGCGGTCGATCCACACCCACAGGATGCTGGCAGCGGCGGGTATAAGCAGGCCGCTGGGTATCTGAGCAGGCTGCGTCGAACCGGCCAACAGCTCGGTCAGCACTTGGGCCGTGGTGGTGAAGTCAGGCGAGCGGAACGCGGTCCAGCCGAGTGTCACGCACAGGAAGGTCGCAGCGACTGACATCGCGTGGCCGACGCCGGAGCCACCGCGCTCACGCGGGTACCACTGGCGCCAGACGCGATGCACCGACAACAGTCCGCCGTGATACAGGCCCCAGAGCAAGAAGTTCCAGCTCGCCCCGTGCCATAGCCCGCCGAGCCCCATCGTGATCAGCAGATTGACGTAGATGCGTTTTGCACCGCGGCGGTTGCCACCCAGTGGGATGTAGAGGTAGTCGCGCAACCAGGTGGACAGCGAGATGTGCCAGCGCCGCCAGAACGCGGCAATGTCGCCGGCAAGATAGGGACGCTCGAAGTTCGGCGGGAACTCATAGCCCAGCAGGCGTGCGCAGCCGCGGGCGATATCCGTGTAGCCGGCGAAGTCGAAATAGATCTGACCCGAGAATGCCAGCGTGCCAGCCCACGCCGCGGCCATGCCGGCATGCTGGCCGTGCGCGGCCCCGTCGAAATAGGTATTGGCGACCACGGCAAGGTTATCGGCGAACACGCATTTCTTAATCAGTCCCTTGACCGCTTGCAGCGTGCCCCAGCGCAGGTCCTCGGCCGTCAGCATTTGCGGCCGATCCAGCTGCGGAAAGAAATGCGCCGGCCGGATGATCGGTCCGGCGACGAGATGCGGGAAGAACGACAGGAACAGTGCGAAGTCGAGCAGGTTGCTGCGCGCCGGCACGTCGCCGCGATAGATGTCGACGTTGTACGAGATCGCCTCGAAGGTGTAGAACGAGATCGCAACCGGAAGGATAATGTGCAGCGCGATGGCATCGTCGGACATGGCGAACAGGGCAGCCACGTTCGCCGCGAAAAAGCCGTAGTACTTGAACAGGCCAAGTACGCCCAGATTGCCGGCCACGGCAAGCGCAAGCAGTGGCCGTGCATGCCGCGGCCCGGCTCGCGCAATGGCCAGACCGGAGGCGAAGTTGAAGCCGACGCAGCCGGCCAGCAACATCATCAGGCGCGGATCCCACATGCCGTAGAATGCGAAGCTCGAGGCGACAAGCGTTACCCGCCGGCCGCGTGGCACCGCATGGCAGAGCAGAAAGACCGCCGCGAAAAACAGCCAGAATGCAAACGAATTGAACAGCACGGTCGGCGCCCGGCTATTGCGCCGCCTGCACGCGCTCGATCAGGGCGGCAGCGAACCGCCTGGAAAAGATCTCGCGCCCCGCGGAATTCATGTGCAGCGCGTCGAAGAAGTAGTCCGGACGTTCCAGCTCGTCGAACATCGCAGCCGGCATCAGGCGAATCCGCCCGGCATCGCGCATCTCGCGCAGCACGCCGATCGGCCGGTCATCGGCGCCGGCGAGATAGTGCAGCGGACCGCGCGGGATGCGGTAGACGAACAGCGGAATGCCGGCTTGCGCACAGATATCGGCAATCGAGCCGAACCACCGACGGCGGTAGTCGGCCGAGGGAAGGCGAGCGGGCTCGGTGCGCAGCTGCGTGGCGTAGGATGGCAGCAGCGACGTCTGGATGGCCGGCAGCCTCTCGGGAATGAACAGCGCACCGGTGGCTGGATCGAACGTGATGCCAGTCAGGGACGGCGAACGCCCAGGATAGTCGCGGATATATTCGAAGCCGTGCTGCCGCGCGAGGCTCACGTCGTGGATACGGGACCACGGCCGCGCCAGCAGGTCCGCCACATCGGACTTGTAGAAGTAGCCACGCAGCAGGACGGCCTTGAGCGCCTCCTGCCGGCCGATGCGCGAGGGGAACGTATCGGCGATGCTGGGCAGGTCGGCTAGGCGCAGCAGCGGATGGATCAGCGCAAGATCGCTGAGCGGATCGAACTCGTCGGTTCCTTCGACGTCCTGCACTGACGCGGTCATGATGGCCACCGCGGCGATGCGGCCGGCGGTCGGCTGCATCTGCCGCAGGAGATAGTACCAGCTGCGCGGGTAGCTGCCGGCGACGGCACTGTTGACGAATGTCCCCGTCCATCCGGAGCGGCGCGCCACATCGTCGGCGATACTGGCCGAGAAGCCCTCGCCCACCCGCGAATTGCCGAGTAACAGCACGGCGCGGCGGCCGTCCGGAACGTGGCGCGGGCTGTCGAGCGCCTGGACGACAGTGCCGAGCGCTGATTGTGGTGCTACGACACGGAAGTACAGGGATCGGCTGAACAGCGTGTGGTCGATCGCGGCGAATAATGCGACCCCGAGCGCCAGCTGCAATGCGAACCGGCCGCGCGGCGAATGCGCCATGTCCATCCGCTCCCCAGTCGCCGCCTGATGCAGCGGCGCATAGCAGCGTCATTGCACGCGTCGGGCGGTGTATGCAACCATGTCGTGTAATTATCTCATATACCACGCGCCCAGGTGGTAAGCAGGGAGGGGTCTTTCCCTGCGCACTGAGGCTGAGGCGCTGCTCAGAAAATCCCCACCGCCAGACCAGCGGCGAACGTCGCGCCAACCTCAGCGCAACGCCCCAGATCTTCCGCCCCAATCTGCTTCGCCGCCAAGATCGCCTCCGGCGTCTGCGCATGCGTACAGACAATCAACGGATCGGCGATCGCACGCAGCCGCCATCCCGTCGCGATGCGCGCAATCTGCCGCGCGGCGTTCTCACCGTCGCTGCCGGCGCAGATCAGTGTCGCGTAGGGACGCCCGTTGATACGATCCAGCACGGGATAATAGCTGCGATCGAAGAAGTCCTTCATCTTCCCGGCCAGCGCCGCGAGGTTCTCCGGCGTGGCGAAGATATACCCATCGGCCGCCAGCACATCATCGCCATCAGCATCTGGCGCGGCCAGCAGGCGCACGTCGACGTCAGGCTCGCTCCGCGCGCCCTGTGCCGCTGCCTCCGCCATCTGGCGTGTGCCACCGGTCAGCGAGTGATATACGATCAGCAGTGTCTTCATAGACCACCGGCACAGGAGGAACGATGTCGAGCGCCGTAGACCAGCACACTCTTCGCCCATTGGTCACCGATCGATCGGCATGGGTCGGCGCGGATCTGGCGAAACGCCCGGACGATTGGACATATCGGCTGTCGCCAACCGAAACAGCAGAGATCGAGGCCGCGACCGCGAAAGTACTTGGCCGCGATATCGCGACGATCGCGCGGGCCGACTTCCCCTTGCCGGCACTTGGTCCCGTCCTGGATCGGCTGCGCGACGAGGTGCTGAACGGCCGTGGCTTCGTGCTGTTGCGCGGATTGCCAGTAGAGGACCGGCCGATCGAAGACAGCGCCACGGCCTATTGGGGCATCGGCACGTATTTCGGCAACGCCCGCTCGCAGAATGCGAAGGGGCACGTGCTCGGGCATGTCCGTGACCTCGGCTTGTCGTCCAAGGATCCGAACGTCCGTATCTACCAGACCACCGAGCGGCAGAATTTCCACACCGACTCCTGCGACATCGTCTCGCTGCTGTGCCTGAAGACTGCGAAGTCGGGCGGGCTGTCGTCGCTGACCAGTTCCATGTCGGTGTACAACGTGATGGCGCGGCGGCACCCTGACCTTGCATGGCGCCTGTTCCAGCCGATGCCGACCGACCGACGCGGCGAAGTGCCCGAGGGCAGGCGCCCGTGGTTCGAGACACCGATCTACAATGACCACCTCAATCTGCTGTCGGCGATCTATGCGCCGCACTACGTGCGCTCGTCGCAACGCTTCCCCGACGCGCCGCGGCTCAGCGCTGAGGACGTCGCGGCGCTCGACTGCTTCGATACGCTGGCCGAGGACGCGGAACTGCGTCTCGACATGGAGTTTCAGCCTGGCGACATGCAGTTCGTGCACAACCATACGGTGCTGCACGATCGCACCGCCTTCGAGGACTGGCCGGAACCGGAGCGCAAGCGCCATCTGCTGCGCCTATGGCTTGCAGCCCCAGGCGCTCGCCCGTTGCCCTCCGCATATGCCGAGCGCTACGGCAGCGTGGAGATCGGCAACCGCGGCGGCATCGTCTGCAAAGGCACCCGACTGCACGCGCCACTGGAACCGGCCTGATATCCGGAGTCATAAGCGGCGAACATGTGTGCTGTCATTGCGAGTTCCACACCCGTTTGGCGGTGGACCCGCGGTGGATGAAACCGGTATTTCGTCATGGCCGGCGAAGGCCGTCCATCCACGTCTTCCCTTGATGTGCGCGGCAGAGTCTGCTCATGGTTTCTTGTTAGGAGCGCAGCGGTCGGTCGTAAGTTCGCTCCATTGAACGAGATTGCTTCGTCGCTTCGCTCCTCGCAATGACAATGTCGGCGTAACTCGCGCTCCAACGATAGTGGGGTACCGGGCAAATCACAGGCCGTCGAAAGTTGGTGCTTCTCACACGGTCTCGGCCCGACCGTCAGTCGAAATCGGCTTCGCTGTCAGCTTCGCGAGACCGGATCGCCGGGGTGAAAAAAACCAGACCAGCCCTACCAATTGCAACACCAGCGGCACAACGAACGCGACACGATATGCGACGAGAGGGTAGTGACCTGTCGCGTCGGCGCGCCAGTGCGCAATCACAATTCCCATCCCAGCCTGTACTAACCAGGCGGTCGTAAGGTGCAGTACATTGAGGGCGCTGTTTGCACGCCCTACGCGTTCCGAGGGAAACATAGTGTCGAGAATCGAGTAGCTGAGCACCGGCATTCCACCAAACCCGCCGATCAGTCCCCACATCACTGCTGCGGGCAGGGCTACGTGCAGCAGCAGCACAACCTGCAGTACTATGAACGTTATGCAGAAGCCGCTGAATACCGTCGCTTCCCCGACACCGCGGTTGCGCAGCCACGTCGTCGCAACACCGATCACCAAAGCGCCTAGGGTCAAGCCTACACCCATCGCCAGCAGTTCATGCAGGAGTTGGTCGGACCCATAGCCTTCGATATCGACAAGCCAGCGCGCCGCCCACAGACCCTGGATCGCGAAGGCTGTGCCGACCACCGAGGCGGATAGTGGAGCGAAACGCCAAAACCGCCTGTCCGTCACCGCATCGATAAAGCCGCGCGGCGCGTCACGCCAATTTTGACACTGCATCGCGGTCGAATGCCGCGGCACCAGAGCGAAGATCGCAATGGCTGTCGCGGTCGAGAACGCTGCCAGGATCACGAAAGTGCCACGCCAGCCGAATTCAGCATTGATCGCACCGACCGGCAGCGTCGCAGCGATGGCGCCGAGACCGCCAAACATCACCAGACCACCGTTGGCGAGCGGCAAATACCGTGGCGGTACCCACAGGGCGTGCGCCTTCAATCCGGCCATCAGACCTCCGGCAACGCCAAGTCCAATCAGCAGGCGTCCGATAATCAGCACAGACGCTGTCGGAGCCAATGCAAACACAATTGCGCCAACGGCGGCGACGCTCATCAGCCAGCCCTGCACGCGCCGTGGACCCAACGCATCCAGCGCCACGCCGATCGGAATGGCCGACACGGCAAATGCCAGGAAGTACATCGAGGTGAGCAAGCCAAGCGACCCGGCGTCCAGCGAGAAGCGCCGGATCAGTTCATCGGCCAGCGGCCCGTTGATTGTGCGAAATATGTAGGAGAGCAGATAGCCGCAGGCGAGCGGAAGAAATATCGCTGTAAGGGGCGGCGTGCGGCCGGTCAAACGTCACAACACATTGGCCGGCGCTCTGGCTCGAGCGCGTAATCGTGGATCCGGCAAATCAGGCCGGAGAACTGTTCAGTGCTGATCATCGTTCCGGGCGTCGGTCCGAGGAAATCCATAACCTCCTTGATCTCGGGATTGTCGCGTGCGTGCATCAATAGGGCATCAAACGATACAATGGCACTGGTGCCTACCTCACCGGAGCCAAAGAAATTCCCACGCCGAGTTTCACGAAATCGTGAGTCTTCCAGCGGTGAGAATCAGACAGATCGTCGACTGCTCCGCGGGCCGATCAATACGGGCGCCAGTCGATCGGAGCATACGGCTGCTCCAGACCGTCGACGGGGACGTTCCGCCCGTTGATCCAGTGCGCGCGCGCCGAGGCGAGAAACACGATGGCGTCGGCCACTTCCTCAGCCGTGCCGAGGCGCCCCATCGGGAAACCGCCACGCACGTAGTCGTCATAGTTCGCTTGGTTGGCGAGGCGGTAGCGATCCCAGCCATTGCCCGCGACCAGGATCGAGCCGGGCGACACGGTGTTCACCCGCACGCCATGCGGCACGAATTCCAGCGCCCAACGTTCGGTATCGAAGATCAGCGCCGCCTTCGCCGCACCATACTGACCCGAACCGACAAGCTGCGGCGTCCAGCCGGAGATCGACGACACATTCACCACGGCGGCACCGGCGCGCCCGCGCATATGCGGCAGCGCAAGCCGCATCATGCGCACGGTCTGCACCAAATTCCTCTCCAGCGCACCGCGCCATTCCTCATCCGTGCTGTCGGCGATCTGCCGTCCGCCGCCACCTCCGCCGACGTTGTTGATCAGAATGTCGATGCCGCCGAACGCCGCCACCGCAGCGAGCACGAGGCGCGCCGCATCGTCCGGCTGTGTGACGTCGGCGACCTCGCTCACCACCGTTGCGCCGTTGGCGCGCAACGCACTCTCGGCGGCACGCAATGCCTCACCCGAGCGCGCTGACAACATCAGCCGGCAGCCTTCCGCGGCGAAGGCCTGCGCGGTGGCAAGGCCGATGCCGCGACTGGAACCGGTGATCAGCGCGACCTTGTCCTTCAGCCGCAGATCCATCAGACCACCGCGTCGCGGCGCAGCGCTGCAACTTGCTCCGGCGTATATCCAGCCTCCCGCAGCACCTCGTCGGTGTGCGCGCCTAACGGCGGTGGTGCGTGGTCCAGCTTCCCGCCGCCATGCGCCATCTGGAACCCGGACCCCATCAGCCGCAGCGGGCCATACTCCGACTCCACCGTCTGCACCGCATGACGCGCGGCGATCTGCGGATGATCGATGACCTCCTCGATCCGCCAGATGCTCGAGCACGGCGCGCCGGCGTCATTCAGCCGCTTCTCCCACCTCTTCGCATCGGCGCTCGCCAGCGCATCCTCGATGATCGTGCGCAACGCCGTCTCGTGCTCCTTGCGCTGAAACCAATCGGCGAAGCGCGGATCATCCAGCACATCGGCGCGACCGAGCGTGGTCATCAGCGCCTCGTACTGCTTGTCGTTGTTGACCGCGAGCAGCAGGAAACTATCCTTGGCGCGGAACAGGTTCGCGGTGACCTTCCGGCTTATCGCCTGATTGCCGAACTGCTCCTGCCGGTGGCCGGCCACGGTGAAGTCGGCAACCTGGGTGGACAGGAACGCCAGGCTGGCCTCCAGCATCGACACGTCGATGAACTGGCCTTGCCCGGTATGCGTGCGCTGATACAGCGCCGACGACACCGCAAACGCGCCGGTCATGCCCGACAGCACGTCGCACACCGCGAACCCCGCGCGCGTCGGACCCATCTCCTTGTGGCCGGTCAGCGACATGATGCCGGACAGCGCCTGGATCTTGCCGTCATAACCGGCCTCGTTGCGATACGGGCCGGTACTGCCGAAGCCGGAGATCGTGCAGTAGATCAGCTTCGGATTGATCGCGCGCAGCGCCTCATAGCCGATGCCGAGACGATCCATCACGCCAGGCCGGAAGTTCTCCATCACCACATCGGTGCGGCCGACAAGACGCTTGACGATCTCGATCGCCGCCGGCTTCTGCAGATCGAGCGTCAGGCTGCGCTTGTTGCCGTTGATCGCCAGCCACGCGGGCGCCATGCCGCGCTCCGCCCACTCGCGCGACAGCGGCGTGCGCCGCATGTCCTCACCCTCACGCCGCTCCACCTTGATGACATCGGCGCCGAGCAGCGCGAGCTGGTAGCTGCCATAGGGACCCGCAAGCACCTGCGTGAAGTCAAGCACGCGGACATTCGCAAACGGACGGCTCATGCCGGCTTTTCCGCCTCCCCTCGCGGGAGGGGGCCAGGGGGAGGGGGCACCCTCACGCCGCCCGCTCCACTCGAAGCTCGCGCGCCGCCGCCTTCTGCTCGTCGAACTCGCGCCGCCGCCGCGCAAGCTCCTCTGCCGGAATCCGCTCCAAATTCAGATAGTCGAGCTTCCACCCAGCATCCTCGCTCCAACGCAGCGGCGACTGCACCGACGTCCGCGGCCCTGGCGCCGCCTCCAGCACCCGCAGCGCCAGCTCCAGCGAGCGGTCCTGCGACGCCACGTCGTGCGGCCTGCCGGCGCTGTTGCCGAGCGGGAAATCGCTGAACAGAAAGCGCGGCACGGCGGCGTGCTCGACGATGTCCTTGGCGCAGCCCATGACCACAGTGGGAATGCCGTTCGCCTCCAGATGGCGCGCGACCAGGCTGCACGTCTGGTGGCAGACCGGGCAATTCGGCACCAGGATCGCTGCGTCAGCCCCATCTTCCCGGCAGCGACGCAGGATCTCCGGCGCATCGGTCTCCACCGTGACACGGTGGCTGCGGTTGGTGGGCGCGCCGTGGAACCGCGGCGTCACCGCGCCGACACGCCCTGCACCCACCGCGCGCAGCAACGCCGGCAGCGGGAACCAGGTGCCGCTGTCCTCGGCCGAGGTGTTCGCGCGGTCGTAACCGATATGCGAGATGCGCAGGTCGTGCGCCTGCGACGTGTCGCCTGAATACACCTGGTAGAACTTCGCGCCGCCATTGTACGGCGCGCCGGGCCCCTGATCGCCCTTGTCTGCCCGGAACGGCGCCGCGGTGGTGACAATGGTCAGCCGCGCGTCGGCGATCGGCTTGCGCAGCGGGGTGAACGGCGCCTCGACGTAATGCGCCCAGCGGTACGGCGTGGTGTAGCCGATCGCCGCGTAATACGCGCGCGTCCGCAGCATGTAGGGGATCGGCGCGTCGTAATCCGGCGCGAAATTGAGCAGGGCGTCGATGTCGCGGTCCATGCCGATATCTCCCTCAGTGCAGAAACCGTAAGGTAGGTGGGGATGCGGGGCAAATGGATCGCAAACAACTGGCCTCCGCCGCCCCGTCCATGCACTAATCCCCCCGAACTCCGAGGCAGGCGTGGGACTGGTTCCGTCACCAACGGTGCTGAGCGTCGACGAAATGGGCCGCATCGCGCCGCCGATCTTCACCTCGGTAGGCCGTGGCGGCGCCAACGCGCCCGGCGATGTCTTCGTCATCCAGTCGCTGCTCAACGACCGGCTGCCCAAGCCGCACGCGCCCATCCCGGTGAATGGCGTGGCCGATGTCGGCACCACGTTGGCGATCGAGGCCTACCAGGCGGTGATCATGCAGATGACGCCGCCCTCCGGCCGCGTCGATCCCGGCAGCTCCACCTACTACGCGCTTGCCGCCAGACCGCTCGTCGCCAACGCCCTGCCAACCTCGGTCGGCCACTTCGGCGAGATACCGTCCGACGTCGCCAGTGCCGCGGTCGCCTCGCGCCTGCGTTGGACCGTGCCCGCGTCTGTCACGGTGGCGCAGTGGGCCGTGGAAAGCGCATGGGGAGCCTCCATGCCGCCAGGCAGCAACAACCCGTTCGGAATCAAGGCGACAGGCGACCAGCCCGCGGTGGAAAGCCCCACCCGCGAGGTGATCAACGGCGATAACGTCACCGTCTCGGCCCGCTTCCGGGCGTTTGATTCGATCGCGCAGGCATTCGATGAACACGGTCGCCTGCTGGCGACGGCTTCCGTCTACCGGAACGCAATGAGCCAGAAGGACAACCCCGAGGCCTTCGCCGATGCCCTGACCGGGGTCTACGCGACCGACCCGAACTATGGCTTCACACTGAAATGGGTCATGGAGCATTACGGCTTGACCCAGTACGACCGCTAGGCGGCGACGCCGGAGGAAGCGCCAGTGAGCGACAACCCATTTGCGGAACCGGACGACGATCGGACTGTCATCCGCCCTGTCCCGGGCGGACGTCGCCGCCCGCCGCCGCCAACCCCCGCCGCAACTCCATCCGCGACGCCCGTGCCGGAGGTCGATCCATCCGCGGCCCCGGCGATCAGTGTCTCGCCCCTGACCGTCGCCGCGTCGCCTTTGCTGCAACTGCTCGCTCGCCTGCGCGCGATGCGCCGCGCGCCTGACACGACCGTACTGCGCGAACGGGTCGTGCAGGACCTGCGGGCATTCGAGCGCAAGGCACGCAACTCCGGCATCGCGATGGAGGTGCTGCGGCCGGCGCATTACGCACTTTGCGCCAGCATCGACGATGTGGTGCTGAACACGCCATGGGGCGCCGCGAGCGGCTGGGCGAGCCAGACTCTCGTGGCAAAATTCCATCCCGGCGCTGGCGGCGCGGATCTGTTCTTCGATCAGCTTCGGCAGATGCGGCGGACCCCGAACCGCTTCCTCCCCGCAATCGAGCTCATGTACGTCTGTCTCGCGCTCGGCTACATGGGCCGCTACCGGCAGGTGCGCGGTGAGGGCGAACTCGAGCAGGCGCGGTCCGACACGCACGCCGTGATCGCGGCTCAGCGCAAGGCCGCGGATCCCGAGCTGTCGCCGCGCTGGCGAGGTGTCGCCGTGCCGTCCCAATCCGCGCCGCAGCGTCTGCCGGTCTGGGTCGCGCTTGCCGGCGCGGTGGCGCTGTGCGGCGGCCTGTTCCTCTGGACCTCCGCCAGCCTGAACGCGGCCTCCGATGATCTCCAGGCCCAGGTGCTGGCCACACCGCCTACACGCATGCCGCAGGTGACGCGCGCGGCGATCGTGCAGCCGCTGCCGCCACCGCCGGCTCCGCCCGAGCCGACGGTGCTCGATCGGCTGCGCACCAGCCTTCAGCCCGACATCGACAATCGTGCGATCAGCCTGCTGGGCACCGCCGCGATACCCATCGTCCGCATCGCCGACCCTGCGATGTTCGCGCCAGCGAGCGCGGTGTTGCAGCCAGCGTCGCGCCCCTTGCTGGAGCGGATTGCCGCCGCACTGAGGAACCAGAGCGGATCGCTCCAGGTGATCGACTACACCGACGACCAGCCGGTCCGCACGGTGCGCTTTCCGTCGAACTTCCAGCTCTCTGTCGCGCGCGCCAACGCCGTGCGGGCCGTCATCGCGCGCGATCTCGGTGACCCGGCACGGGTCAGTGCGGAGGGGCGCGCCGATGCGGACCCGATCGCCAGCAACGCCACCGCCGAAGGTCGCGAGCAGAACCGGCGGATCGAGATCGTGCTGCATCGCCAGGACTGACATTCAGTGACGCCGGCGGCCAACATCCTCTACTCGCGCTGGACCATCAGCTTCATCGGCACCGCCTTGCTCGCCGGTCTGGCGTGGTTCTTCGCGCCGCTGCTGCCAGGGTTCGAGGACTGGCCGCCGCGTCTCGCGCTCATCGCGGTACTGCTGCTGGCCTGGGGCGGTGGCAACGCACTGCTCGATCTGCGCCGTCTGCAACGTGCCGCGGCGCTGGCGCGGGGCATCACCGTCGCCGACGACACGGATCAGACCGAGGAGGCGCAGGCGCTGCGGACGCGCCTCACGACCGCGCTGGACCTGCTGAAGAAGTCGCTGCGCAGCCGCGGCTACCTCTACGAGCAGCCCTGGTATGCGATCATCGGTCCACCCGGCGCCGGCAAGACAACGGCGCTGCTCAATGCCGGCCTGCATTTCCCCTTGGCGGAGCAGATGGGGCAGGGCGCGATCGCTGGAATCGGCGGCACGCGGCTGTGCGACTGGTGGTTCACCGAGGACGCCGTGCTGATTGACACCGCCGGCCGCTACACCACGCAGGATTCGAACGCCGCGGTCGATCGTGCCGGCTGGGACGCCTTCCTCGATCTGCTGAAGGAGACCAGGCCCCGCGAGCCGCTGAACGGACTGCTGGTCGCGTTCCCGCTGAGCGACCTGGCACTGGCGTCGCCGGCCGAGCGCAAGGCGCACGCCGCGGCGATCCGCAGCCGCGTCAACGAACTGCAGACGCGGTTCGGCGTGCGCATCCCGATCTATGCGCTGTTCACCAAGGCCGACCTGATCGCGGGCTTCACAGAATTCTTCGACGACCTCGATCGCGAGAAGCGTGCGCAGGTATGGGGCACCACGTTCGAGCTGACCGCCGATGGCGACGACCCGGTCAGCGCCTGCGCCGGCGCGCTGAGCGGCCTGGTGGAGCGGTTGAACGCGCGACTGTTCGACCGATTGCAGGCGGAACGCAACGCAGATCGGCGCGCCCTCATCGCGATGTTTCCCGGCCAGGTGGCGAGCCTCGAGCCGTTGCTCCTGGAGTTCCTGCGCGCCGCGTTCGGCGGTACCAACGACAATCCGGCGCCGCTGCTTCGCGGCGTCTATTTCACATCGGGCACCCAGGAAGGCACACCGATCGATCGCCTCACCGGTGCTCTCGCGCGTTCCCTGGGCGTCGATCAGGCACGGGCGCAGACCATGCGGCCGGTGCAGGGGCGCAGCTACTTCCTCGAGCGCCTGCTGAAGCAGGTCATCTTCGGCGAGGCGTCGCTGGTCGCGCACAGTCCCGCCGCGCTGCGCCGCCGCCAGATGCTGCGGATGGCGGGCTATGCCGTGGCCGCTCTGCTGGTCGTGACGACAGCGGCAATGCTGTGGCATGTGCGCAGCGCCGGTCAGCGCGAGATTGCGGCGGCGGCGACGGCGCTCGACCGCTACGAACAGACCGCGCGCATCCTGCCCTTGGATCCGGTCAACGACGACGATCTTGCGCGCCTGGCGCCTCTGCTGGATCAGGCGCGCGCCCTGCCGCACGGTGGCGACGAACCGTCATGGCTGCCGGCCGGGCTGTCGCAGCGCGACAAACTCGCGACGTCGGCGCGGACGGTCTACCGCCACGCGCTGCAATGGGCGCTGCTGCCACGGCTGATGTGGCGGCTCGAGACCCAGTTGCGCGGAAATCTCAATCGCCCCGACTTCCTCTACGAAGCTACGCGCGTCTATCTCATGCTCGGCAATGCCGGTCCGCTCGACGTGTCGCTGGTCCGCGAATGGATGAAGCTGGACTGGCAGACTGCGTATCCCGGTCTCGGCTATGCGGCGCTGCGCGATAGCCTGTTGCAGCATCTCGATGCGCTGCTGTCCGATCCGCTGCCGCAGGTGAAGCTTGACGGCGAACTTGTCGCCACCGCGCGTGCGAGGATCGCCACGGTGTCGCTGGCGCAACGCGTCTACTCGCGCATCCGTCCCTCCGCGGATGCACAGCGCCTGCCGCCATGGCGGCCGAGCGATGCGCTGGGTCCGGCAGGCCTGCCGCTGTTCGTGCGCGCATCTGGCAAGCGGCTGACCGATGGCATTCCCGGCTTCTTCACCGTCGATGGCTTCCACAAGGTCCTGCTGCCGTCGCTCGCCGGTGCCGCCAGGAGCGTTGTGCTGGAGAGCTGGGTCCTCGGCAATCGCGTCGTGTTCGATGCGAGCGACCAGCAGATGCAGGCACTGCGGCGCGATGTCATAGCGCTCTATGAGGCGGACTATGTCCCGACCTGGGACCTGATGCTGGCGGACCTCAACGTGGCGCAACTGCGCAGCCTCTCTCAGGCGGCGCAGGACCTCTACATCCTCGCCTCGCTCGAATCGCCGATGCGTCAACTGCTGGCTTCCATCAGCCGACAGTTGACGCTGTCAGTCCCGCCCGGTGGCGCACCGCGGATGGCCGCGTCGGAGGCGCCGGCGAGCGGCTCGGAGGATCGGTTCCACGGCCTGTTCGGCACTGCCCAGTCTGCGTCGGCGCCGGCGACACCTCTGCTGCCAGGGCATGAGGTCGACGAACGCTATCAGGCGCTGCGTGATCTTCTCAGTGGCGGCGCCAACGCACCGATCGATCAGGTCCTGCGGGAACTCGGCGACGCGCAGCAGCAGATTGCCAAGCTTGCCGCGACACTGGTGAACCCTGGCGCCGCGGCGCCAGTGACCGGTGGCATCGACCCGCTGCTGGCGCTGAAGGCGGACGCCACACACCAGCCGCAGCCGCTCGGCCACTGGCTCACCGAGATCGCGACGAGTGCCATCGCGTTGCGCAGTGGCGACCCGCGGCTGCAACTGGCGACAATCTTCAACGTCGGCGGCGGCCCTGCCGAACTATGTCCGGCGGTGGTGAACGGGCATTACCCGTTCACGCCCGACGCCACCGATGACACGACGATTGCGGACTTCGCCCGCCTGTTCGCCCCTGGCGCCGCGCTCGACGGCTTCATGAACACGCTGCTGCGGCGCTACGTCGATACCTCAGGCAAGGCGTGGCGTCTGATCTCCGCCGATGCCGCGACGGCACCCGTATCGCCTGCGGATCTCGCACAATTCCAGCGCGCGGCGGCGATCCGCGATGCGTTCTTTGCCGATGGCGCCACGCGGCCGCATTTCCGGCTAGACATCACGCCGGTCAGCGTTGATGCGGCGACGAGACAGGTGACGCTCGATCTGGACGGCACTGCGATTGTGTATACGCGCGGCGTGCCGCGCTCGACCCAGGTGACGTGGCCGAGTTTCTCCTTGCAGCCGACGGTGCGGCTGGTGTTCGACGGACTGACCGATGAATTGCGAGACACGGGACCGTGGGCGCTGTTCCGCTTGTTCAACCGCGGACGTTTGCAGGCGCAGCCCGGAACGACGGATCGCTACAGACTGACATTCCAGCTCGGCAGCCGGCAGGCGGTGTTCGATGTGCGGGTGCAGGCGTCGACCAATCCGTTCGCGCCGGCACTCTTGCAGGATTTCCGCTGTCCGAGCGTGCGTCCCGGCTGACATCGCCCTACGGCAGTGTCTTCCAGAATTCGGCGACGAAGCCGCGCGGATCGACGTGCAGTGTCTGCCGAGCAATCTCCGGTGTGCCGGCACGACACCGCCACTGGTAGATCGTGTCGTGCCCGGTAGCCACCGCAGGCACCACCGAAGCACCGGGATTATCGCGGCACCACTGTATGAGGCCGGCGTTCGGTGCGCGGTTCGTGTTCGCCTTCCCACACGGCAGATTGGCACCAGCCGTGCAGACCATCACCTGCCCTTCGGCACAGCGGAACACCGTGGTATCGACTGCCACACGAGCCGGCATCCGCATCCCGAATGCAGCATTGACCGCCGGCACCAGTGCCTCAGGGATCGGCCGCGTCGTGTCGTCAGTGCTGACACGCCGACAGAATGCGGCCGGTGTCTCGGCAAGCGCCGGCGTGGCCGACATCCCGGCAAGCAGTGCAACGAGTGCGGCAGCTTTCGTTTTCCCTGTCACTGCAACCAATGCCCGACTGCGGCGGCTTTCGTTCTCCTTGTCATTGCGAGAAGCGACGAAGCAATCTCGTTCGTGAGTACGTGCACTCGAACAAGACTCGCAATGCCACGGTTATGTGGAACGCCGCCACTCGCATCAGTCAAAGTCAGTAGCCAGCGACGGTTCGCGCATGTGCTCGAACATACGCCGAACCTGCGGCAGCAGAATGCGGCTGGTCGACAAATCGGCGGGCAACTCATGCTCCGCGAAGAACGCCACTTCGCTCGTCTCCGGTCCGGTCTGCAGCTCACCACCGGTGACCTCGCACAGAAAGAACAACCGCCAGACCTGGAACGGGTGCGACCGTGTGTGTGGATGCCGCGTCCGGTCCCACACCGCGGCGAGCTTATAGGCACGCACCTCCAGTCCGGCCTCCTCCCGCACTTCTCTCGCAACAGCCTCGGCAGGCGCCTCATTCACATCCGCCCAGCCGCCAGGCAGCGACCAGCGGTGGGCGTCTGCCGTCTCACGGACCAGCAGCACCTTGTCGTCGCGAAACACCGCGCCCCGCACGCCGCATTTCGGCGTGGCATAGCCGGTCTGTCGGCTGAACAGCAGTTCCAGGTCGCCGACATCCAGCCCGCTATGCTCCGCCATGATCCGCGCCGCCAGAGCGCGTAACTGCTGGTATCGGTCGCGATCGTACTCGTCGCGCGTGAACGCGAGGCCGGTCTGTGCCAACGCCTGCATCTCGCGCGCCCAAACCAGCCAGAGCGGTTCGGGCGGGCCTGCTGCATCATCGGTCATCGTCGGACTGCCCTCGTTTCCGCTCCGAGGTATCTGGTTCAACCACATGATTGTCAAACGGCGGAACCATGGTTCCGAGTGGTGTTCGATGCCTGACGCCGAATGGCCTGCACTCTCCACAGTGACAGCCGCCGCAATGACACGTACCGTGACATGCAACCGATGGTGGGAGGGCTGCAATGAGTACAAGCTTTGGACGAGGCTTGCATGCAGCGCCAGGGCAGTCTGTCAGTGCTTTGGCCTACGATCGCTACCTGGGGCGTTGGTCTCGGTTGTCTGTTCCAGACGTGCTCGCCGCCGCTAAGCTGGCACAAGGTTGTCGCGTGCTCGATGTTGCGACAGGCACGGGCGAGGCTGCCGCAATGGCCGTCCCGATAGTCGGCGATACCGGCTTTGTCGTCGGTGCGGACATCTCGCTGGAGATGGTCAAGAGCGCGCGTGTCAGATTGAACGAACCATTGTATTGGCCGGTCAACGCTGACGGCCAGGCTCTGCCATTCATGGATGACGCCTTCGACGCCGTTGTATGTCAGTTAGGCCTACAGTTCTTCCCCAATCCCGCTGCGGGCCTAAGCGAGTTCCGGCGCGTTGTCCGAGCAGGCGGGATAGTCGCGATCTGCGTCAACGCCACATCAGACCGGCTACCCATGTGGGGCAATCTGGCCGACGCGATGGATCGATTTCTTACGCAACAGCAACGCAACGTCCTCGCCTTGTCATGGTCACTTGCCGATCCAAGGCTGCTGGAAGGGTTGTTCAGCGATGCGGGCTTCCAGGACATCCGCGTGGAACAGATCAGGCGTGAAGGCTCCGTCAGCAGTTTTGATGACTATTGGGCACCGATCGAAGAAGGAGTTGGGCAAATCCCACAGGCGTACCGCTCACTCGATGCGGCAGATCGGCGCTCGGTGCGCGAGGAGGTCCGTGCGCGGCTGGCTCGATATGAAATCGGCAGACGGCAGGCTGACCATGGGAGTCGAGATGTTGATCGGCAGTGGACAGGCATAGCCTCACACGCAAGGCGCCAGGCAGTCCCGGCGATTTGACCATCGAAAGATGCCTGCAGCGGCGGCTAACCTGCCTCGGCGATCCCGGGCAAGTTCTTCATCATGGAGATCATCGGCCGACGTTGGTCCACCGCAGGAGCGATCATCAAGGGCTTCACCGTGCTGTCGTCGTTCCTGGCGGTGCGGGTCGATCTCTCCGAGCAGTTCCCCACGGCACTGCGGGGTCGCGGCCACTTTTCCGGCGAGGCAGCCGGGCGGATTCTTCTCTGGTGTGCTAACTCCGTTCTTCCTGGAGCCATACACCGGTGCCGCCGCCATCTTCTTCGGCACGATCGCCGCGGTGGCGATCGACGCCTGCATCCCGCTGTTGTTCGGCAAAGAAACCGTCGGCCGCCTCGGGCCAGGCATGCCATCGCCACCGGGCTTGACCCGGTGGCTGGCTCCGCGATTTACGTCCTCGTCGACCGCGTCAAAGCAAAGACCCGGGCTTCCGAACCCTCCACCGTCCCCGCGATAGCCTATTCGGCAGCCAGGTTCGGGGTGAACTCGAGCGGCAGGCCCTTGTGGCCGGTCAATCTCTCGCCTTCCTCGTACATCTCGAAGGCCCGCTTCTTCAACGCCGGCAGGACCGAGGCGATCTTGTCCAGGTCCAGGTCGGCGGCGATCCCCGGATAACCGGCGCGCTCGATCATCGGGCCGAGCTTCCTGTTCTCGATCTGCTCGAAGGTCCACTCCAACGGATCGTCGATGATCGTCGTGTCCCAGTTGATCCGGTGGTTCTTGTTGCGCGGACCATAGTGGTAATGCGCGCCCTGCCAGAAGCAGTCGAACGCCAGAAGCTCGGTCTCTTCCACGTATGCCTTGCCCTTCGACCCGCCCACGTCGCCAAGGACATGGAGCGCGAGGCCGCCGTCACCGTTCTTCTGCCGCCGCATCTCGAGGCCGAACCGGATGTTCCCGGCTTCGAACATGTCCGTGCCGCGGTTGTGCTTGACCGTGTTCCGCTTGGCGATGAACGTGTCTCTGGCGCAGGCCTCCACGTCCGGCAGGACGCCGCGCACCGTGGCGAGGTCGGTTGCCGCCGCGATCTCCTTGTAGCCGGCCCGGTCCAGCATCTTCGGGAGTTTTTGGCTCAGGGTCCGGATGGTCCAGCCGATGGGATTGCCGTCGGTGATCGGGTCCATCCGGCAATGCACGCCCATGCCGCCGCCGACCCGGCCGGGGGTCGTCAGTTCGGGATTTTCCGGGCCGTAGACGTAGCTTCTCTCGATGTCGAAGCAGTTGAAGCGCAGCAGCGTGGTCTGCTTGCCGCCGACATTGGCCGCCACGTCGATGGATACACCCTGGTCCACGTGATCCTCGACGTTGCCGTCCCACAGCTGGTGTCTGACGACTGAAGGTCAGGGGATCGGCGGTGAATGTGGTTCCCGGCGATTGTGGCATGTTGGCACGCTCCTGCTGGACAGATTTTCTATGAGCCTAAGATGCCGGCGCGGTGGTCGCAAGAGTGGCCGGCGAGGCGCCCCTCAGCAGCCGGCCTGGGCACCTTGCTGGTGGTCCAGGCACGCGTTACGGTTTTTGGCACGCAGTGGGTCGGTTAAGCACTGTCAAGGGTACAAGTATGGGTCCAACGACTGGGCACAATCAATTCAAGGGACCCTTCCGGGATCAGTTCGTCCTCCTGTTGAAAGAGGTGCTTCAGGCATTCGCAACGACAACTCCAGGATATGACCACGATAAACGGTCGAGATGGGCCTATGCCTTCAACCCGGTGCCCGACGGAGATCCGGAAAAACCGGTGTATGCGACCATGGCCGCGCTCAGAGCGCCGAATTTTGCGGCCTTGCGCGTCGGCATGACCGAAGGCGGACAGGTGGTCGTCGAAGTCGAGTATCGTAAGCTGGTGATCCCGTACATCACGAATGATGTGGAAGATCCACGAGAGTTCCCCAAGATCCAGAACGGACTGAGACAGATCATCGAGCATTTCGAGCGGGCCGCCGGTATTGCGCGCCACAGTCTCTTCAATCGCTTCACCTCTGATCCTGAGTACCGGGAACTCGCTGAGCAGCGCCTTGCCGATGCCCGACGCGGCCGTAGCGGTCCGTCAGCATGATGGCGCCTTGTTCGGAGGTGCGGCTCACTCACTCTGCCGCAATGTCGACCAACGCGAACCCTTCCATCCGCATCGCATCGGCAAGGTGGTCGTCCAGCGTGACCACCTGAAGCGATGCGGGACGGCGTTCCGCGGCAACGAAAGCCGCGGCGAGCTGCAGCGCATCGGCCTTCCGCAGCGAATGCACGCGCAGGAACCGTACCGCATTTTCGCGGACCAGCTCGCTCGGTTCGATCTCGTGCCAGGCGTCGGCGATCAGCCTCAACCGCTGAAAGGCAAGGCAAGCTCGGCACCCTTGGAGTTGAGCGCCGCATCGCGCTCAAGACGGGCCACGGCTGAAGCGCACTCCACGGCCGATCCCCACCATGCCAGCATATCCGGATCGCGTTGCCCTAGCGCCTGGAGGCGCTCCGTTGTTGTCTCGGCGACCAGCAGCGGTACGATCGCCGAGGCGTCCCAGAATTTCACCGGCCCTCCCGGCGCTCCATGGTCAACAAATCGACCCCTGAGGCTCCGGCGCCAATGCGCGGCAGCCGCCCACGGAACAGCGTCCGTGGTGGATCGCTGCGACGCAGCCGTACCACGCCCTCGCGGAGCAGTCGCGACAGTCTCCCGTCCGGCTCATCCTGCGCACCCCCGGTCACGGGTTCGAGCCGGGCGACGGGGCGCCCCCGATCGACGATGAGCACCGGCGAGCCGGCCTTGAGGCCATCGATCAGGGCGCTCAGGCTGTTCTTGGCCTCAGTGATGCTGGCGATCTTCATCGGGCTACAATGGGCTGCAGGAGCAGGCTATTAAAGCTAGAAACGGGGCCGCCACACGAAGCGTGACTCGTTTATCTTTGTTTCGCACCGTCAGCCAGAGAACGTAGATACTCTGCGAACGGTCCTTGCCACAACTCGGGAGCAGAGAGGACGGCGTGACCATACCCACCCGGCACATCGAATTCCAAAAAGGTGCCGTGTCCGCCTGCGCTCTGAAACGAGGCGAAGTTGTTCCGACTATGCTCGATATCATAAAACGGGTCGTGATGGCCGTACAGCCAAAGCGTCGGCCGACCAAAACGTGCGCCCCGCTCAAACAACGTGCCGTTGAGCCGGCTCGCCGTGTCGCAGCCGGTTCCCATCCAGCCGCCGACAAAATTGATGACACCAAATATCTGATCCGGGTGCATGCCAGCATAAGCGACTGACAGGATGCCCCCGCGAGATTGTCCCCCGATCAGGACACGCGACGGAGCAACGTCCGGGCGTTGTTTGAGCGAGGCCATCGCCGCCGCGATATCGTCCAACGCCCGCTCAGCGCCCGACAGCGACCTATCGAAATCGCATGTGTAACCTTGCCGCCGATCCGCCGAGAATCCCTCATCGTAAAGACCATCCGACTTGCCGCGGCCCCGGCGTTGGGGAAATGCGACGAGCCAACCGCGATCATTCAGAAAGTCCGCGAGACCGACATCGAACAGGGTTTCCGTGAACAACGCCGAATTGGTGCCGTTACCCGTCGAGCCATGGTTGAACATCGCCAAAGGAAACGGCCCTGCTCCGTTGGGTCTGAAAATCACCACCTCGAGATCGACCGGCTTGCCGTCCTCGATCAAAGGGGTTAGCGAATGCTCGGACTTGCCGCGAGTCCATGCAACAACGGCGCCCTGGTACCGTCAGCGTGGCCAAATCCGTCTTCGTCATGGCTGCGTGGCTGACAATCTGCCCACGAGTGTAAGTCGCGCTCAATCCACCCTCGTCATTGAGATCGTAGGTCGCGGAAAATCCGGCCTCCGAGATGGTCAGACGACGTCCTGCCACAGTCGCCTCATATCGGGACCAGGCCCGCCGTATCCCAAGCCAGGGGTTGTCGCCGATGGCATAAACCACCCGCGCCGATCCATCCGCCGTGACTGACTCGACCAGCAAGACATGTTTCAGCGTACCACCCCAGGCACCGACCCACACGCCGGCCCACTGTCGAAGTTCAGCGGGATCCGTTGCCACAACGGTCGCCACCCGTGCGTCCCCCGGAAGCGGCACGCCGTCGACAAGGCGATCCACCGCGGCAGCCGGTTTGGTTACCAACATGAAGGCGACGAGCGCCAGAAGTGTCAGAGTCTCGTGGAACATCGAAGGTCAAGTGGTGAGTTGATTTGCGAAGTTCCCGCATAAACCATCGCCAGGCATTCAGCCACAGCTTGATCGAACCGGCGGGGTCAGTACAGGAGCCCCGAAGAGGCCCGGCCCACCCGCTGGCGTAAGAAAGGAATCAAATCGCAGATAGCACAAGATGCACGCAAAACACGCAGATGGTACTGCGCAACACGAACAGACCGTTCAGGCAAATACTGTCTGCGTGTTTTGCGTGCATCTTCTGCTATCTGCGTTTCATGCTTTCTTTTGCAATGCAGCCATCAGCACATCTCTAGCCGCAAAGTGAAATACCGGCCGTCGAGCTCGAAAACACACGACGCGATCGCGCTGCAAGCGCAAAGATCGCGATCTAAATCGCAGAACGGCGAACGCGGCCCAGTTGACCGCCCCTCCGCGAGTGTTACCTCTAGAGCGAGCGACCTAAGGGGTCACGCCATGCCACGCGCCCAGATCTACGAGCCCGAGGCCCCCATGACCCGGGAGGAGTTCCTGGCCTGGGTGGACCAGCAGCCGTCCGGCCGGTTCGAGCGCATCGATGGCATCGTGGTCGCGATGGCGCCCGAGCGAGCCTCACACAACCTACGCAAGGGCGCGGCACGTGATGCCCTGCGGCGCGCCCTGAAAGAGGCGGGACTGGCGTCCTGCCAGGTCTTCGGTGACGGCATGACGGTTCAGGTCGAGAACAGCGATTTTGAGCCCGATGCTCTCGTGCGTTGTGGACCGCCGCTGCCCGGCGACGCCACCAGGGTCTCGGACCCTCTGATACTGGTCGAGGTGTTGTCCCCGGACAGTGGCACACGGGATCGGGCAACCAAGCTGCGTGCCTACTTCAAGCTGCCGTCGGTGCAGCATTACCTGATCGTCTGGCCCGACGAGCAGCGTATCGTTCGCCACTCGCGCTTGCCAAATGACCAGATCGCTACACAGATTTTCGTCTCCGGCGAAATCAGCCTCGATCCGCCGGGGGGCGCTGTGACCGTCGAGGAGTTCTATGCCGACTGAGCGGTGGGAAACCGGCGCCGCTCGGCATCATATCGCGGTGGCGACCATCGCGGCGATTTCCTGACGTGCCAGCGCAACCGACGCATTTATGGCAGCAGCGAGTTGATCTCCAAGCGCCACTGTCTCCAGCGCGCCCGCGTCGGCCGCGGCCTCGAACCGGCGAGCCACCGCGGCGACATGCAAAAAACCGAATGTTCCCGCGCCGCCGGCAAGTTTGTGGGCCGCCTCGGCAAGTTCACCTGCCTGCGACAGCATATCGGGCGATTGCAGACCGCCCAGCAACGTCTCGCAGCGCGCAATCAGGGTTCGCAGGTTCTCCGCAACGTCGGCGGCGGCCATGGTGTTGATGATGTCCTCGAAGGCATCACGATCAAACATCGGCAATCCGATGTCGCCTGCTGCGGTCGCCGAGAGCGCAATGGCGGGGTCGGCATCCCTCGGTGATGTCGCAATCTTCTCAAGCGTGGCGAGCAGTACCTGCACGCTTGAACGGCTTCGAGATATGACCGTCCATGCCGGCCTGTCGGCATTTCTCGACCTGTTGGGCGAAGGCCTGAGCGGTCACTGCGATGATGCGGACGTCACCGCGTGGCGCCGGCAGCGCACGAATCCGACGCGTCGCCTGCAACCCGTTTACACCAGGCATCCGCACATCCATCAGGATAACGTCGAAACCACCGCCCGCCGCCGCCTCCACCGCTGCGGCACCGTTGTCGACGCAGACCACGTCATGCCCCGCAGTGCTGAGGAAACCGCTGGCAATGTTGCGGTTCATCGCTTCGTCGTCGACGACAAGGACCCGAAGGTGCGCTCGGTCAGCCGACGATGTCTTCGCGGCCTCTTCGACCAGTGACGATGCAGGAGCGCCGCATGGGAGTTCCACCCGGAAGATGCTGCCGCCGCCCTGGTTTTCTGCATAGCCGATCCGGCCGCCCATGAGCTGCATAAGCTTGGCCGACAGCGCGAGCCCCAGCCCTGATCCTTCGATCCCACTGACCGCCTCGGCGTTGAGACGCTCAAATATCTGGAACAATTTGCTGCGGTGGCTGGCCCAGATTCCCGGGCCCGTATCCGCTACCTCGATGCATACCCATGTCCCGGCATTCAATCGATTGCAGCCGCACTTCCACCGAGCCGGTTGCGGTGAACTTGACGGCATTGCCGAGCAGATTGAGCAGCACCTGTTGCAGGCGCGTGGGATCCGCGAAGACACGCAGCGGCGCAGTCGGTGCCAAAACCAGGGCAAGTCCCTTTGCTTCCGCCGCGGGACGAACGACATCGAGACAGCCGCAAAGCAGATCGCGCATCTCGATATCGGCTGGCCGCAGCTCCATCTGATCGGCCTCGATCTGCGACACATCGAGCACGGCGTTGATGGTCGAGAGCAGATATTGGCCGGCGGCCATCATGGCCGTCAGACGTTGCGACTGTGTCGGATTGACGCCTCCCTCAAGACTGAGCAGCTCTGCGTAACCGAGTATGCCATGCAGCGGCGTGCGCAACTCATGGGTGATCGCAGCCAGGAAGCGCGACTTCGCTTCGCTCGCCTGTTCCGCGGCTTTCTTGGCGGCGAGCAGATCGCCTTCGGCAATCTTGCGTATGGTTGCCTCTTTCTCCAGCTCCTCGTTGCTTTGTTTCAAGGCTGTGGTGCGTCGCATCAGCTCGGCCGTAATCTCGTGGCGTTGTCGAGCATCGGTCATCAATATCGCCGCCACCTTGTCGGTTTCCCGAAGTCGCGTGGCAATCGGCATAGGCTCGCCGTCCGGGCTGGCAGCGAACCGGGTCAATGCATAGATCGGACCCACCACGCTGTGAGAGACCCAATGAGCAAGCGCCAGCCCCATGGCCAGGAGGGTGAGCCCAACTCCGCAGGTTATAAAGGTCGAGCGCAAAGCAGGCCCGATCAGTTCGGCTCTGGTGACCCCGACCGCGATGGCCCATCCGAACTCCGGCACACGAGTGAATCCCCACACCGTGGCCTTACCGTCTGGCCCGCTGACTTGCACAGTCCCCTCAGGCGCGGCCGTCCACGCCTGGAGGAAGACGGGCTCCTCCGGCTGTCCTGCCTCGCGCTCGTCAGGCGCGAGGCTGGCGATCCGTCGGCCGGACCGGTCGATCATGTCGACGAGCCAATTCTCTCCGGGTCGCTCGCGCGCAATGATGATCCGGAATGCGTCCAGCATAGGGGTCAGCGACAGCACCATGTGGACGCTGCCGTCAGTCTCGCGAACGGGCACGTCGATCGCCACGATCGGGCGTTGCAGGACGCGCCCGATAAAAACATTGGAGACTGAAGGAAGCTTGCTGGCGAAGACGCGGCGCTGGTTCTCCAGATCCAGCCGCTTCGGTAGCGTCGCGCCAGGCGGGAGCGCGGTGTTCATCAATTGCTGCCCGTCCTCGCGCACCAGCAAAATGTGGGTTCCTGGCCGTCGGTGCGCTCGGACCGCGTCTGCCTGGACGCGGAAAGCGTCCAGATCGCCTTTGGCCAAAGCGTCGGAAAGCGCGAGGACCTCCAGGATCGCGACACGCAAACGAAGTTCGCCTTCGATCGCGAGCGCGATGCGGCGTGCGACATCCAACGTATTGTGTTCGGCTTGCGCCCGGTCGGCCCGGTAGTTGAAGTAAATGTTGCCGAGGTTGAAGCAGAGCAGCGGCAGCACTCCGACGAGTACCAGCACAGCCACCCGGACGCGCAGGCTCAGCAGGTGCATGCCAAAGGCGTCCCGCCGGCCGCACACCACTCAATGTTCATGGCTACCTCGTCACACGTGCCCGCAATCGCTGTACACGCAGGAGGTTAATGCGAGATGGTCAGCCGCGTAGAGTATCGAGAATGTACTTTCCTCGGTCGAGCGCATCGTCCGATTGGGCGTTTGCCCGGCCTCCGTGCGGATCAGCCGCCTTGGGAGCAGTCTGTGCAATCTCGCTTACTCGCTCCGCCTCTCGACGAAGATCGCCACGTACGGCATCGCTGATCGGCAAGTACCTCACCAGTTCATTCATGAGCAAGGACGCCCTGAAGGGCTTGGTGAAGAACACCGTGGCGCCAGCCATCAACCCGGCGGCTTCAGCGGATTTCTCATGTGTGCTGGTAAGGATCGCAATGGGCGTCCTTGCGTTGCAAGGCAACTGGCGAATGCGCTCGCAGGCAAGTAGGCCGTTAAGCTTCGGCATCTTCAAGTCGAGGATGATCAGTGCAGCGGGGATACGCGAGGCAAGACCAACAGCTTCCAGACCATCGGCCGTAAGAAAAACATTGAGACCAAGCGTCTCCAATTTCGCTTGGAGTACACTTCGAATCATAGGGTCGTCGTCCGCAACAATGACGTTGCCGACAATGGCGCGCTTCATGACTGGCCCCGGTCCCGATGATCAATCCTGAGGATATGGCCAGTGGATAAAAGAAACGTTCACGTCTGTCCGAGATCAGGATGACGCAATCGACATCCCGGCCCCACTTAATCGTCATGGCGGGGCTTGGCCCCGCCATCCACGACTTTTTGACCCCAGGCGCAGCCCTATCAGTCGGCGGCCATCTCCCGCGCCACGCCCCCCACGACCCGCGCCATCATCGCCGCCGCATTCCGATGCAGGATCTGCTCGCGCGCCTCCTTGCCGATCTGCGCATCCTCGAGCGCCTTCCTGGTCCAGTCGACGCCGAACGCGCTGCCATCGGTGCCGCACACTATCCTCTCGGCACCATACAGACTAACCGCAGCCTCGATCGCACGCGGGCCGAACGAGTTGCAATCCACGTACACCTTCGCCCTCCGGAAACGCGACGACGGCAGCTCCTCCTCCGGCGTGTCGAGCAGGCTGCGGTGATCCATCCGCTCGACCTCGTAGGGAATGTTGCCGCCCAGATTGTGCACCACAACCGTCACGTCCGGATACGACGCGAGCAGGTCGGTCAGGCACAGCGTCACCATCACCGACGACAGGCTCGCCTGCATATCGAGCGTGCCATTCCGCCGCCGCGCGTTGTCAGTGTCGCCCGAGACCTTTGGATAAGCATCGCCCGGACGTGGGCCGTGATGGATCAACAGCGTCGCGCGGTGGCGGTTGGCGACCTCCAGCAACGGCCGCGCCGCCTCGGCGTCAGCGCGCGTGAGGAAGAAGTTGCCCGGCAGCTGCGCGCCGATCATTCCCGGCAGCCCGAGCGCCCGCTCGAGTTCCGCGGCGGCGGCGGATATGTCCGTCAGGGGCAGCGCGGCGAAAGCGGCGAAGCGGCCAGGGTGCTCCTGGCAGATCGCCGAAAATCCGTCGTTGACCCGACGGCACAGCGCCCCGGACACCTCGGGTGGCTGCAACTCGATCCAGCAGAACGTACCGAGTAAAGACAGCACGCTCATCTCAACACCCTGGCGGTCCATGCGGCCGAGATGAACATCGACATCATCGAACGCCTTGGCGAGCGGCTCTTCGCCCATCCGTGACTTCAGCACCTCGGCGCCCTCCTGATTGCGCAGGATGCGCGGCTCCTTGCTGCGGGCGCGCAGGGCGTCAGCTATCTCGGCGGGCTTCCAATGCGTGTGCATGTCGATCATGGCTGTCATGGCGAATTCCTTCCCAGGAGGACCGACAGCTTAGTCCCACGGCGGCTGGCCGCAACCTATGGCATTAAGGACTTGCTGGGGAATAAGTAAATCGAGTTGGTCACAGGTCGTTGCCCCATCGTCATGGCGTGGCTTGGTCCCGCGATCCACGTCTATGCTCACCGAACGACGACCAGCCTTCTACAGCGCAATGGATTATGCAACGTAACTCCCGAAAACTGGTGAACGCAGAACAGAAGGCGAGACAGACGCAATGGCTCGACCGGGTTACTCCCGCCGTCACCTTCTCCACGCGGCCGCTGGCGGCGGTGCGGCGCTCCTCGCCGGATGCGCCCTTCCGGTGCGCGGCCCGGCCGTGCCGAGGGGCGAGCTGACCCGGGCGAGCGTACTCGGCCTGCCCAATGAACGCTTCTTTCCATCGTACGGCACGGAGGCGATGAGCGCAGAGGTCGTGGCCGCCATCCAGCGCCAGCAGCGCCTGCTCGGCCTCGCGCCGGACGATCTGCCACCGCACATGGATATCTTGGCGGTGTCGGGGGGCGGGGAAAACGGTGCCTTTGGCGCCGGCCTGCTGTGCGGCTGGTCGGAGGCCGGCGACCGCCCGATGTTCCTCGGGGTCACCGGCGTCAGCACCGGCGCCCTGACCGCGCCGTTCGCATTTCTCGGCACCGCCTACGATGCGCAGTTGCGTGCCGTCTATACTGACCTCGAGCCAGCCGACGTGCTCAAACCGCGCGGCCTGATTGTCGGTGCGCTGTTCAGCGACGCGATGGCCGACAACTCACCGCTCTATAAGACGATCGCTGGCTACCTCACCGCTGAGATGCAGACGGCCATCGCCAGGGGCTACGCCGAGGGTCGGCTGCTCTGGATCGCCACCACCGACCTCGACGCCCAGGTGCCGGTGATCTGGAACATCGGCGCGATTGCCGCGAGCAACCACCCCCGCGCGCTCGACACGATCCGCCGCGTGCTCCTGGCTTCAGCGGCCGTGCCAGGCGCGTTCCCGCCGACCATGATCGACGTGACAGTGAACGGGGTCGCGTACCAGGAAATGCATGTCGACGGCGGTGCCTTCGCCCAGGTGTTCCTCTACCCGGCGTCGCTGACCCGCCTCCGGCGCGAGCGCATGCGGCAGGGCAAGCGCGTGCCGGAAGTCGAAGCCTACGTCATCCGCAACGGACGACTTGATCCGGACTGGGCCGCGGTGGACCGCCGCACACTCGGCATCGCTGAGCGTGCCATCACCACCATGATCAGCGTGAGCGGCCAGAATGATGTCGGCCGGATCTACACCACCACCCAGGCTGACGGCGTCGGCTACAATCTGGCGTTTATCGGCGCTGACTTCACCAAGGTGCTGCCCGAGCCCTTCGACCCAGGCTATATGCGCGCACTGTTCGACTATGGCTTCCAGAAAGCGCGCCACCGTTACGACTGGGCGAAGCATCCCCCCTGGATCAATTAGGGATCTGACGGGAAATAACCGAATCATCCTCCGGCGCGCGATTGTTCATTCCGTCGTGCGGACGCAGGTCGGCATCCACGTCTTGGCGCCCCTTCTATCAGTTACTTCACGAAATTCACGTCCCACTTGCCATCCACCGTGATGAAGTAGGTTGCGCCCGCATCACCGGTCCACGCCTCGTGAATCATCTTCGCGGGCATGTAGGCAAACCCACCCGACTTAAGCTCGGTCTTGTCCTCGGAACCGTCATGTGCAACCACGAACGTGCCCTTCAACACCGTGATCAATTCATTGGACGAGTGCCAATGTCTTGGTACGTGCAGATTGCCTGGCCCGCGTATGACAAGATACGTCGCCTGGGTCGTCGGGTTTGTGTACAAAATAGATATTTCGAAACCACCTTCCAGCGGCTCCCACTTCATGTTGTCGGTCTGAACGACCTTTCCCATCGAGTCAGTGCCGGTCTGCGCGTACGCTCCGACAGGCAACAGTACGGCGCTGAGCACCAGCGCACTGAGCAAGCTGCTTTTCATGACTGCTTCCCTTTTGTCATTATGGGCTCGCGGTGATCGGTGACTCTCAACAGGAGCTACCGCACCCACCCCGCGGGAGCAGGCTATCGACACTGCGGCTTGCCACGCTATCCAACCGCGGCCACGGACAGCCCAAAGCGGCCACATTCGGACCGCAGTTAGACTGGCAGGCCCGCCAATTCCAGCGCCTCTGCCTGTCGGGCGAGGAGCTCCGCCGGCATGGTCGGCAAGGCATTGACGATGGCGCCCACGGTAATGTCGGGATACTGCCGTCGCAGCAGTGCAATACCTTGTCGTCCTGCGGTCACCTGTCCGCAGCGCACCAACGCGACAGCGGCGATGCGGCGCGCCCACGTCTCATGCGGCCGCTGCCGAAGGCCTTGGGCCGCCCACTCGGCCGCCGCTTCATAATTGCCAGCCAGAAAGTGCGCCTGGCTGATGCCGAGGAATGTGTTGAACCTCTCAGGCCCAAGCGGATTGAGCGCGAGTGCGCGGTCGAAATCCGCCAACGCTCCATCGCCGTTGCCTCGATATACACCGAGCCAGCCCCGTCGCTGCCACGCCAACAGACAACCGGGATCAATGGCGAGGCATTTCTCGATCAGTAAGCTCCCAAGATCGAGATCCGCGACAACGGTGCTGGCGTGACCAAGTATGGCAAGCACCAGCGGATCTTCGTTGTCCATCGTCAGGGTGAGCGTCGTCAGGCGTCGCGCCTTGTCGCGGCCAGCATCGACCGTGTCTCCGAAACCGCAAGCGGCCCGCTGGGCATGACACCATGCGGCCAATGCTCTGGCCAAAGAGAACTCGGGATCAATCGATTGCGCCCGAGACAGGTGTTCCAAGGCACGCCCATTCGCGGACTGGGTCATTTCCAGTATGGCGTGAAATGCCCGCGTCGCGTAGCGAACTGCGACAGGATCACGCTCGGGCTTTGGCTTGCCGCGGGCTGCCTCCGTGTCTCGCAGGCACGACGGTATGGCGTTCGCGACACCCTCCGTCACCCGTTGCAGCAGTTCCATCGCGCATTCGACCGCGCCCTCGAATGCATTGCCCCAGATCTGACGCCCCGTCGTAACGTCGATCAACCTGATGACCGCCTGTACACGCCCACCGATGCACTGCACCCGACCGCGAACGACATACCGCGCGCGGAGCGGCGCGACCCGCATAGTATTGGCGGCCGGCAGATCGCCGTCCTGCGACAGCACGTTGAGCCATCGCGTGCGGGTCAATGCCGAGATCACCCGGTCAGTCATCGTCACTGCGAACGCCGCGTCGCTGGGTCCCGAGTCCGTGCACATGAAGGGAAGAACGATCATACTTACTGGTTCGCATATGGCGTGCGAAGTGAGTGGCAAGGAGCTTTCGCGGAGCGCGCGCAATGTTGCGGACGGCAGCTCACCGTAACGTCGCCGATACTGGCCGGTGAAGTGGCTGAGGTGGCTGAAGCCGTGCATACCGGCGGCCGTCGTTATGTCAGCCTTGGCGTTGCTGTCGCACAAGGCGTTACGTGCCGCCTCCAGCCTCATACGGCGGTGGAACGCGATGGGAGATTGTCCGGTGAAGCGCTGGAACTGCCGGCGCAGCGAGCGCTCGGACGTACCAGCTGCCACGGCGATTTCGCCGGCAGAAAGCTGTCGGGCGAGGTTGCGCTGCATGAAGCGTATTGCCATCGCAACGCCTCGAGGGGCCGTACTGCAGGCCCTGATCGACACATCCGTGGGTCCGGTAGACTGCTTCATCCGGTATTTCCCAGATGCCGGCCTTCCGCCCCACGCCTGGTCAACTCTTCACTTCCTTCGTTGGGCGTCCATCGCACCGGCCGGGCGACTGGCGTCTCGCGGAACCAAAGCACCAACACCATGCATGCGATCGATATCAGGCCGAGCATCCCGTAAGTATCTGCGCATGCCATCACGTAGGCCTGCACGCTCGCCCTGGCCGAGACCGATCCCAACGCCGAGTTCGGGATATCACCCGGCTGGACATGCAGCAGGATCATCGCCGAGTGCACACGCTCGCGCACTGTCAGCACAGCCCCCGCCACCGCCGTGCCCAAGGTGCCCGCAAGCGTGCGGATGATGTTGAACAGCGCACCGCCCGACGCCGCGTTCGTCGGCGTGATCAAGGACGTGGCGATCAATACCAGTGGCGGCATGATGAAGGGGAATGCACAAGCCTGCACGAGTTGGCTCGGCAGAAAGTCGGCAATGTACCAATCGCTCGTGATGTAAGTAGCCATGTACGCGCCGACCGAGAATGTGAACAATCCGCAGGCCAGAAGCAGGCGCGCATCGACATAGCGCAGCAGCAGTGCGGATAACGGCGTGAGCACGACCTGCGGCAACGCCAGCCAGATCAGGATCTCGCCGATCTGCAGTTCGCGCCAGCCTTTCACCACCGCGGCGAACTGCGGGAGTATGTAATACGCGCCGAGCAGGGTGAAGTTGAAGGTCAGCAAGACGATTAGGCCAAGCGAGAAGTTGACCTGCTGGAAAAGCCGCACGTCGATCAGCGGGCGATCGCAGGTCAGCTCGTTGATGACGAACGCCACGAGGCTGACCACGGCGATCACGAACAGGCCGTTGATGACGCCGGAATTGAACCAGTTCAGCGTCTGTCCCTCACTTAGCGCCGCCGTCAGTGCGGCAACGCCGAGGATGCTGAAGATGATCGCTGGGTAATCGGTGTCGCGGAATATCTCGAGTTGCACTGGCTCGACTGGCAACCCGATCATGATCGGGATGATCGCGATCGGCGCTACCACGAAGTTCTGCCAGAAGATCACCTTCCACGAGAGATACTCGGTGAACCAGCCGGCGATCGACTTGGCGACCGACGGTGAGAGCGTCGTGATGCCGGCATACATCGCGATGCCCCACACGCGCTGCTGCAGCGGTGTGAAGCGTAACACCGCCGCCAGTAGCAGTGGCAGCAGTGCGCCCGCGCCCACACCTTGCAGGAAGCGCAACAGGAGAATGAACGGATACGTTGGAACTGTGCCCAGAGCGACCGTGCTCACCGTCGTCAACAGGATGCTGACCACGAACATGCGGCGCGACGAGAAGATGTTCGTCAGCCAAGGCGTCGCCGGCACGATGCTGATGCTGCCGACCGAGAATGCAGTTGTTGCCCAGTTGCCCAGATTGACATCGAGGCCAACGCCGCCACGCAGATCGGCGACGCCGAAGGTGGTCAGGCGCGTGTTCAGCAACGACATCACGCCGGCGATCAGGGCGCCGAACAAGCCGAACATCAGCCGGCCCGTCAGCGGCGGCGCGCCGGGCAGAGGTAACGATCGACCGTCCGGACCACGGAATATAAGCAGGGGCGGCCCGAGTGCGGCGAGCACCCGCTTCACGGCCGCGATGCCGGTGCGGATTGGCCCGCGGGCACAGTCGGCGGTGTTGTCGGCTTCGCCGAGGTGTCCACGGCAGCCTCAACCGACAGGCCAGGGAAAAGCCGGCCGATCAACTCGTTCTGGCGCGCCTGGCCGGCGTCGATGCGGATCTTGACCGGCACCCGCTGGGCAATCTTGGTGAAGTTGCCGACGGCGCGATCGGGTGGCAGCAGCGAACCCAGCGCCTCGCTGCCCGGCTCGATGCTGTCGATGTGGCCGGCCAGCGTGATCCCCGGATAGGCGTCAAACGTCAGCCGCGCGGGCTGACCAACATGCATGTTCCGCACCTGCGTTTCGCGAAAATTCGCGACCACCCAAACGTCGTTGCGCGGCACCAGTTGGATCAGCGGCGCGCCGGCGGCGACATACTGGCCGACGAGCGCTATGCGGAAACCAAGCCGCCCGTCGCGTGGCGCCAGCAAGCGGGTGTAGCCGAGGTTGATCTGCGCGGTCTGCAGCGCTGCCTGTTTCGCCTGCTGGGCCGCCTCCGCCTGCTCGAGCGTCGCGTGCAAGACTTTGAGCTGCGCCGTCTGCGATGCGATGGTGGCGCGGTTGCCGGCTACCGTGGCCTGCAGCGCGAGGGCATTCTGGGTAGCCTGCTCCCAGGCGCGCTGCAGAAAAGCCGGCGTGCCGCGCAATCCGTTCTGCCGACCAGCCTCCTGTACGGCTTGGATCAGGTCCGATTGCGCCAGATCGACGTTGCTCTGCGTGACGTCGATCTGCCGCTCCTGAAGCCCGATCTGCGCCTTCGCAATGGCGACCTGCGCGCTGGCATCGGCAACCTGCGCGCGCGCGAGGTCGACCTGTGCGCGATATTCGTCATCGTCGATCTCGTACAGGACCTGACCTGCCTTCACCGTTTCCATGTCAGTCACGGCGACCCGGCGCACGTAACCGGGCACGCGCGCGCTTAGCGTCGTCGGGTCGCCCCGGAGATAGGCGTCATCGGTCCGCTGGATTGGGCTGAGCAGCAGCAGATCGTCCCAGTCCACCATGAACAGGCCGCCGGCGATCACGGCGAGCCCGACAATCAGCGCGCGGACGACGACCCGTCGCAGCATGTTCGGTGGTGGCGCTGCGGGTGGTGGCGGCGCCGATCCTTGTGGCGGTGGTGGCTGGACAACCGTCGTCGATCCCGGGACCGACCGGATAGCGGGTGTGCCCGAGGGAGCGCTGTCGTTCACTAAGTGTCGTCCCCGGCCGCTGCGTCGGTGATCACCTCGACCCGCGCGGACATGCCTGGCAGGATCTGTCCGATCAGGTGCGTTTCGGCGAGGTCGAGCGCGATCTTGACCGGGATGCGCTGCACGATCTTGGTAAAATTCCCGGTGGTATTGTCGGCCGGCACCAGGCTGACCTGCGAGCCGGTAGCAGGCTGGATGCCGACGACCTTGCCCTGGATAGGCACATTGTGGAACGCATCGACGCGAACGATTGCGCGCTGCCCGAGATGGATGTTGGTGATCTGGCGTTCAGTGAAGTTGGCGGTGACGTACACCGCGTCGAGCGGCGTTATGGTGTCAACCTGAGTGCCGGGCTCCAGCAGCGCGCCTTCGTGCACCGCGCGAACACCGAGGGTGCCGTCGACCGGCGAGACGATGCGAGTGTAGCCGAGCGCGATCTGAGCGAGCGTGCTCTGCGCGTCGGCCTCGCCGATCTGCGCCTTCGCTTGCAGGATTTGCGCGTGCAGCAGATCGAGCTGACGCTGGTTCACCATTACCTGCGCCGTCGCCTGTGCTCGTGTTGCGTCTGTTCGCCGCAGGTAGGCCTGCGCCGCCTGCAGGCTCTGTAACAACCCCGACGCCGTCGGCAGCAGCTCTTCCTGGCGATGCTCCTCGTTGATGGCGTGGACGAGTTGGTCGCCAGCAGCCGTCACGGCATCTTGCGCCTGCACGACCTGCTGCTGCAGCACCTCGCGCTTCTCACCGAGTGCCGCAAGCGCCGCGCGGGCGGCGTCCGCCTGCGCCTTTGCCTCCGCCGCCATGGCGCGGTAGTCGTCGTCGACCATCTGGACAATCGTGTCGCCGGCGCGCACAGACTGGTTGTCGCGCACGAGGACAGTGCGGACGTATCCGGACAAATGCGAGCTGAGCGGCGTGCGGTCGCCTGCCACGTAGGCATCGACTGTCACTGGATCGTGCCGGCGGGTGAGCGCGCCCTCCCAGCGGAGCGCGAGCGCGGCGCCGGTGACTGCAAGGACGACAATGGTGATGACGATCAGGGGAACCCGCATTCCGTGCTCCGCGGTTACGGCGGCCACCCCGGTGGCCCGTCCGAGTTCAAGCTCGCACTTACCGCGCCTCAAGGCGAGATGCGGCGCGCAGGCGCCCCGCACGGACGTTCTTGAGAGCCAGGCTGCGGTGGTCGGTAAGGGCGGGAACTCGGCGGCTGTGCGCCTAAGGCAGTCGTGCCAAGATGTTGGCAGGAAGGCCGGCTTGGCGAGAAGATTTTAGCATCACATAATCCAATCATCGCGACTTGGGAGGTTAGATGGAGAGTGTCTGCAAACGATTAGTGCAGCGTCTCCTGATCATTGGGTTGGGAGTCATAACTGTCTGGCTGATCGTCTTTGTGATCTTCAGGTTCGTGGACCACAGGTTCCCCTGGGTTCTGGCGTTGGGCGTCACTTACGGTCTTGCTGCCTATGTCGTTCTGCCGCGTGCCGTCCACATGGGCCTCAAGATCCTACAGCGCAGACATGTGCCGCGCTTCACGATCACCGGCGATGGCCTGCCCGGCGATCCCATCAACCTCGTGCTGACTGGCACGCTGCAACAGCTCCGGTCCGCCTTCGCGACCGCCGGATGGTCAGAGGCTGACCGGTTGGGGCTCTCAAGCTCGTGGCGCATGATCGGGGCTTTCGTTCTCAACCGGCCCTATCCGACCGCGCCGTTCAGCACCCTGTATCTCTTTGGGCGGGGTCAGGATATCGGCTTTCAGAAGGCGATCGATGACAGCCCGCGCAAGCGCCACCACATCCGATTTTGGGCCTTGGCTCTCACATATGCCGAGCAGACCGTGGGGACGGCGGCATTCTGGTTGAACACCGACCGACCACCGGAGGATGCGCGCGTTCTCTGGGTCGGAGCCGGCACCAGGGATACCGGGTTCTCACTGACCAGACTCACATTTCAGGTCACCCATGCGACCGATTCGGATACGAACGCCGAGCGCGACTACATCGTCACTGAGTTGAGCGGAAGCCGGGTCATCGGAAGCGTGACCGCGTATCAATCCGGTCAGAGTCTGCCCGTCGAGCGCGTCAACCACTACGTCACCGACGGGGCAGTGAGCGTGGCAGATCTCACGGTGCAAGCCGTCTGACTGGGATCCGCTTGCATTTTGGTGCTGCGGCCACCCGTCCTCTCCTTCTGATTACCGAAGGACCGCTTGGGTCGATGGTTGCCGTCGGCAATCCCTGCCAACGAACGCCTGCTGGTGACGGTTTCGTGCCTCGATAGCCGAAGATCCCTCGATGTCCAACCACCCTGGAGTTCGAATCGTCAGCGCAGTGGATCAGGAACTGGCTTGCGCAATCCGAGCACCGCGACGACGGCGGTCTGACGACAGCGGAGCGCGAGGATGGACGTGATCCCGAGGTAGTCCCGCGCGCTGGAGCCCTAGGGAAATCGTGTTCTCGCACAGGGCGTCAAACCGAGAACTTGCTCTCTTTTGCCATCGCGCACGGATGCCCGCCAATGACCGTATTCTCGGCTGGAGTTTGATGGCCTGTCGCAAGACGGCGCGCGCCTCGTCCAAATCACCTGCTAGACCAAGCGCCGCCGCAAGCAGCATATGAGTATAATACAGTCGGGGATTGCCCGCCCGAGCCGTTCGAAGGCAGATAATGGCTTCCTCAGTATGGCCCAACATCATCTGGCATAACCCTAGGAACGAATGGCTTACCGGTGTCCCACGATCATGTGGCGCCAATCGTATAGACTTTCTGATATATGGAAGCGCCGCCTCAGGTTCACCGAGGAACGTCAGCGTCGCCCCTAGCTGTGCGGTTCCGATGGCATCGTGCGGCGAGAGTGCTACCGCGATCTCCAGCTCGGTCCTGGAATCAGCAAGCCGGCCTTGGAGTCGCCGGAGCAACCCCATATATACGTAACCATCAGGAAGGTTGGCATCCTCGCGAAGGACTTCGAGAAGTAGCTCCTCCGCACGCGCCTTGTCCTGCTCGGCAGTTCGGCTCCAGCCCTCAAAGACATTACTGACCAGCACGGCGGCGATGCTCAATTTGGCACTGACGCAATCAGGATCTCTGGCCAGCGCATGCTCAAAACAGCTCAATGCCTCGTAGCGATTCACTTCGGATAACGGCCGGGAAGCCAAGGCACGCCCGCGCATGACGAGATCGTCAACCGTCCAATCCGACGGCGCCACAGCTTCAATGCGCCGGTTCACATGCTCGAGCAGCTTCACTGTAAGTGACCGCACCAATCGACCAATAATCTCATCGCGGACATCGACACTGCCCGCCCGATCAACGTCAAACCGCTCTCCCCACAGATGGGCGCCGGTTTCAATTTCGATCAATTGCACATTGACACGCGCTCGGTCCGCTAATCCCCGCACAGCGCCTTGGATGCGATAGTTCACACCGCACGCAGGCGCCCGCGCGATGACGAGAGCACCAGGCAAACGTGACAGGTCGCCGGCAAGGTCATCGGTGATGGTCTCGGCAAGATTGTCCGCATCCACGTCATCACCGCGGCTCTTGAAGGGCAACACGATGACAGAAAGGCGCCGTCTCGGATCGTGCAGAGGCACGAGATCGACTGCCGCCGCGTCGACGACAGGAATGTCACCTGTATCCGTCGTCACTGTCGGCAGGAAACGATAGCCACGCCCTGAGATCGTTTGAATGCAACTTGGGTCCGAACGCACCTGATCGAGGATGCGGCGAAGCGCAGCTATCTGGACCGTCAGATTGCTCGCCTCGACCACCACGCCGGGCCAGACGGCATCCATGATTTCGTCTCTGGACAAGACCTCTCCAGGACGACGCAGCAGCAGCAATAATAGATCGAGGGCGCGCGAGCCGACTGCAAAGTGTACCCAACTGCCACCGTCATCCTGACGGGAAAGGCCGGTGCCACGGGCCTGGAGCCGGTACGGCCCGAACCGATATGTGTCGCTGGTGGCGATCGTGGCCATTATTTCCTCACAACTATCCAGATTTCGCCACTCGGCAGCTGCTTGATTCGGAAAATTTCACATCAATTCATTCGTAACTTATGGCGCATACCAGTCAGTATGCGATCACGGAGCGGCAAGGGCAATCGCGGTGGCAGAGCAAGGATATGGCATGATGAAATCCGCTGTATTTGTCGGCTTGATCCTCTTGGCCAATATTAGCGTTGCCGCGCACGGCCAAGGCAACGGCACCGTCGTTGTCGGACCTGTGCATCCCGGGACCGCCCTACTGGATTCCATGGGTATTCATGCAGGTGTCGAACTGCCGGTTGATGCGTTGGTGCATCCCGGGACCGCACTCCTGGATTCAATGGGCATTTACGCCGGTGCGCCAAGCCCCAATTCCACAGTCGCTGACAACGGCTGCCAGGCGCGCCATCTTCCACAACACGGAGGTTGACGTGCGTGTCGTCACCGTCGCGGGACACAATTCTGGATTTGTAGCGATCGCCGTGGTGGTCGCGGTTGTGTTGTCTCTCGGGGTCGCGATCCGCGCATCCGGCATGCGTCCTTACGGAGAGGAGGCAATTCTGCAACAGATCGATCATGAGGATGCGGCTCTCTGCCAAAAATTCGGATTTCGCGTGACCGCGCCGCAATTCGCGGATTGCATGCTTGCGCTCGCCGATCTCAGGCAGCGGCATGTGGATCTCTTGGTTGCTAACTCGTGGCTGTGACGCCGGACTGAGACGTCCATGAAAATCACCTCGGCACTCGCGAGCTACCTGCTCTCGCTCGCGATTCTTGGTGGTGTCCCAGGCGCATACGCCGACGAACTGGTGGAGATAGCGCCGCACCGCGCAGCCGTCTGGCCAGGCAGCAGCGAAGCCACCCCGCCATTACTCGGCTTTCTCACTCGCCCAAACGGACCAGACCGTTTCCCGGCGGTCGTCCTGCTGCACGGTTGTACCGGGTTCAGTGGTCACGACACGGAAGCCGCCGCGACCCTGAAGTCCTGGGGTTACGTCGCCTTGGCGGTCGATAGCCTCGGCGACGCCAACATGTGTAGCGCCAGAGGCGGCGCCGCCGCGGAGGCGTTCGATGCATATGCAGGGTTACGCTATCTGACTGCGCAGAACTTCGTGTCGAGCAGCCGGATCGCCATCATGGGCTATTCGATGGGCGCGCTGGCGGCACTCATCGCCGTTGAAAATGGGTGGATTGAGCACGCTGTACAACCGGGTTTTCGTGCTGTGGTCGCTTACTATCCGCGATGTCAGTATAGCAGTGGCGTGCTGACAGCACCCGCGCTGATCCTGATTGGCGAGCGCGATGATCCAACTCTCGCCAACTCATGCCGGCAGCTGGCCGCGCATGAGAGCGACATCGGCATTACGCGCAACGCGGAGTCGGGCACGTCGATTAAGCTGGTGAGTTACCCCGAAGCGACACCAGGATTCGATGTTCGGTCGCCTCCGCGCAATCAAGGGCTCTTCGAGCAATACGATGAAGCTGCTGCACGGGACGCAGCGACACGAGTGCGTGCCTTCCTGGACAAAGAGCTTGGGGGCGAAGTGGCGTATCCTCGATAGAGCAACGACTCAAGTCGCGGCGTCACCGGCCGCGAGGCGCCACATCTGCCGATCTATGTCATACTTACTAACCATTGAAATCGCCATGACTAACGCCAACATCCACCCCCTTCGCCACCGCCAAGGGGCCGGCACGCCATGCAAACCCTCCCGAACCTCCCTCCCGCCATCGCCCGAGAAGTCTTCGCCACCCTCTGCGGCGCCCTCCCGACGCCGGCCACCGACACCCCGGACGCTCGCGCCACGCGCGACGAAGCCGCCATGGCCGCAGTCGCCGCACTGCATCCCACCGACGCGCTGGAGGCCAAACTCGCCGCCGACATCATTGTGGCCGAGGCCTACGCCATGGACAGTTTTCGCCTGGCCGGCGAGTTCCGCAACGACTTCGCCGCCACAATGAAGTGCCGCGCCCAGGCCAACGCTACCCTGCGTCAGATGCGCAGCCTGCTGCGCGAATACCGGCACACGCAGGCAGAACGCGACAAGGCGCTTGCGGCAATGCACCCGGCCGCCATGGAGCGCGCCGGCTATTGGTTCCATGAGGTCACGGTTCCCGAACCCGCGCCACCGCCCGCGCCGTCGGTGGCGGCCGACCCCGCGCCACCGCCCAACCAAGACGCACCGAAATTCAAGTCACTCTCCGAGGCCGAGCAATACGCGGTACTTTACGCCGATCGCGCCGCCCGCATCCGGGCTGCCGGCGGCCTGCCGCCACACCTCGATTTCGCCCCGCCTGAGCCCGAGATCGTCGAAGCCCTGGTCAATGGCACCAGCGCCGTTCTGCGTGCGCTCGACCGGCACCCAGCCGCCACCGTCGCGGCATGATCTCCGTCTCGCCGGCCGCGACGCAGTGTCATGGATCGAGACCGCGAGACGCTTCTGATGTCAGGCGGTCCCCATCACCCTTTCCACCGCCTCACGCAACAGCTCCACTCCCAGGTCCACCTCTGCCTCGCTCACCGTCAGCGGCGGCGCGATCCGCATCACCCCCTGCGACGCTCCCGCACGCACGATGTTCGCCGACAGTCCCAGCTCCAGCGCCAGATCCGTCACCGCATCCGAGATCGCCGCCGCATCGCGCCCGTCGCTCGCGCGGAACTCCAACCCGAGCAGCAACCCCCGCCCGCGCACGTCGCCGATGCAGTCGAACCGCTGTTGCAAACCTCGCAGCCCCGCCGCCAGCCGCGCCCCCATCACCTTCGCCCGTTCCGCCAGCCCGTCGCGCTGCACCACCTCCAGCACCTTCAGCCCGACGCTCGCCGGCAGCGGATCGTTCACATGCGTCGTGTAGAACAGGAATTCCCGACGTTCCGCTTCCGCGGCCATTGCATCCGAGGTCAGCACCGCCGACAGCGGCAGCCCCGCCCCCAGCGTCTTCGAAAGCGTCAAAATATCCGGCACCACGCCGTCGCGCTCGAACGCGAACATCAGCCCGGTGCGCCCCACGCCGGTCTGCGCCTCATCCAGGATCAGCAGCATCCCCCGAGCGCGGCAATGCGCCGCCAGCGCCGCCAGATACCCAACCGGCAGATCGATCACGCCCCCGCTGCTCAGCACCGGCTCGGCGATGAACGCCGCCAGGTTGCCGGTGCACATCCTGTCCAGCCACTCGAACGCGTCGTCCAGCTCCTCGCGCCAGCCGACGCCGGCGAAGCGCGGCCGATACGCATTCGGTGCCGGAATGGCGAAATTGCCCGGCATCAGCGGCCCGATCCCGCGGCGCCCCGCCTTGTAGGTCGCCGCCGCCGCCGCACCGGTCATGCCGTGCCAGGACTGGGCGAAACCCACGACCTCCCACTTCCCGGTCACCAGCTTGGCCAGCCGGATCGCCGCCTCGTTCGCCTCGCCGCCGGTGGACAGCAGCATCACCCGCGGCAGATCAGGCACCAGTCCGGCCAGCGTCTCGGCCAGCGCCACCACCGGCTCGCACAGCATCGAGGAGAACAGGTGATCCAGCGTCCCCACCGCCTCGCGCACCGCCGCGACGATCTCCGGGTGCGAATGGCCGAGGATCGCGCTCATCTGGCCAGAGGTGAAATCCAGCACCCGCCGACCCGAAGCGTCGTACAGGAATGCCCCCTCCGCGCGCACCGGAACGAACGGCACGAAGTCGCCGCCATAACCCAGCATGTGGCGCCGCGCGCGCTGCCAGAACCGCTGCTCAGCCGAGTGCGTCATGTCGTCCATTCAAACCCCCGCTGCGTCGCGCGTTACTGCCCGACCGATTTCAGATTCATCTTCATGCCATTCGGCCCGACCATGTCGCCCGGCTTCATGTCGGCAGGGCACGCGCCGGCCCACTTCGCCTCCTGCGTCATCGATGATTCGCTGCGACCCATCATTGGCGGATCGAAGTGCGACTGGATGTCGGTGTGGTAGGCCGAGTCCCCGGTGAACGTCATCACCGCGCGCGACCTCATCTTCGTGTCGCCCATCTGGCATTCCGAATTTATCGTGACGATGTTGCCGCTGCGCTGGATGTCGTGGCGGCTGCAGATTCCCTGCGCCGCGTTCATGCCGAGTTTGTACAGCGAGGCATCGGTTTCGGCATCAGTACAGAACTTCATTGCCCGTGGCGGGATTTTTCCACCCGCCATGTTCAGCGTGACCTCCCACAGGCCAGGCTTGCGCGCCGGCAGGTCCACCGCCAGTACCGCAGTGGCGGCGCAGACGAGAGCACCCGAAATAGCAATGACATTCGTTCGCATGGGTCACGGTAGCCCGCCACGCGATCGCGGCACAATCGACAGGTTCCCTGCCGGCGAGGAATTTGACAGGACTCCGGCCACTTTCGGATGCTCCGCGGCCAACTATAAAGGGCGACAGGGAGGAGCCTATGCGCTCGATAGAGCCGTCAAGGCGCGCCGTTCTCGGCTTCGTCGCCGGCGTGATCGCTGTCCTGATATTCCACCAGGGTGCCTGGGCAACACTGCATCTCGCCGGACTGATGCCACCACCGTTCCCGATGGGACCCACGCCACCCTGGGGGGTGCCGGAGACTTTCAACTTCTGCTTCTGGGGCGGGCTCTGGGGCGCCGCCTATGGGCTGGTCCTGCCGAAGCTGGCGCTGCCGGCTTGGCTCTCCGGCCTGATGCTGGGCGTGATCGCCAACCTGGTCCTGTGGTTCGTCGTCTTTCCCCTCAAGGGACAGCCGGTCGCCTCCGGCTGGGCGCTCCAGAGCATGTTGGTCGTGCTGGCGATCCACCTCGTGTGGGGCGTCGGTGTCGGTGTGATATTGCCCATGCTGACAGTACGCGCACCGCAGCGCGTCTGACTGGCTAGGCTCCGGCCGCCGAACCGTCGTTGGCGGCGCCATCAAGCGGCTTTGAATGATGTCCCCGGTGCTCGCCGATCTGTCCGTAGGCCACGAGGCCCGCCTTGATGCGCGCCGCCGTGTCATAGTCAGACACATGCTGCTGAAGCGGCACGTTGGCCGCCGTCGTCTGAGCACTGACCGGCACGCTCTGCCCGGCAACTTGTGCCGCGAGCGTCGCTGCGAACTGTGACATCTTGGCTGCGGTCGCCGGCGTCGTCGCTGCCTTTCCGCCTGCCGAGGCGGTGGTCTTGGTCGAGTCAAGCTGACCCGACAGCCACGACACCCCTTTGGCGGCCGACATCACGGCACCAATGACGCCGCCGATTGCTAGAAGAGGTAACATGCTGCATCTCCCGTGACTGGGGTCGCGGGAGATGCAGCACAAAGCGTGCCAGACGTTACCGAAGCGGCGAGAACGCCGCCGGCACCACCAACATGTTCTCCTGCTTCAGCAGCGCGCCCGGCGGTCCACCCGGCGGCCACACGCCCTTGGCCACCGCCTCGGCGCGGATACGCGAGCGTTCGCCGGCGTCCTTGTAGGCCCAGATGTGGCACCACTTGTTCAGCCCGCCCAGCTCCGAGTGCCACGCGCCGACCAGCGGCGACAGCGCGATGCGCCCGGGCACCTTCTCGGCCCAGCGCTCCATCACCGCCGGCAGCGTTCCTGGCGCATAGGTGTACATGCGGATCTCGTAGATACCCCCGAGTTGCCGCGGCTCCAGTGGCGGCGAGAACGGCGCAGGCAGGAAGATCTCGCTGCGCTGCTCCAGCGTGAGTTCGCGCGTGTTCGGCGGCCAACCCTCCGCCTTCGATGCCTCCGCCCTCACCTTGGCGCGCTGATCCAGGCTCTCATACGGCCACACATGGATCACCTGGTTCAGTGGCCCCACCTCGGTGTGCCAGAACGCGGCCAGCTTGGAGTACTTCTCGCGGATGGCGAGCGCGCCGCCAAAGCGTTCCTCGAAGGTCGGGATGTTGCCCGGCTTCAGCGTGTAGGTGCGCATTTCGATGATCATCGGTCGCCTCCCCTTGCGATGGATGCAGCGACGTTAGTGCCCGCAGCCTCCACTCGGCAAGCCAGCCGGCAATGACAGGCACGTCGGTCAAATGCCAAATACCTCCGCCTTGCTTCTCCGTGTTAAATCAATATGCCGCCACACGCATGACCGATCCCGAGAGGGCACAGTTCGTAGGGCGACCGGCTATCAGCCAAACGTCATGACGACAGCTCGCCCTTCTCGACTCGCTGATGAACGAGTTGATCGTCCGCGATCCAAAGTGATCGTGGCGCGCATCAGTCACCGAAAGCTGGCGAAACACAGCCCTGTGCCGCTGAGCGCCGGCGTGCGATAGCCGGGCACATAACTGACCCAGTCCAGCTCCATCGAGCCAAGCGTTCCCGCCAGGCAGATCCAGTTCCGCATCTCCGAACTGCCCGACATCAGCTTGCTCAGCGGCGCATTTCGGAAGAACGCTTTGTCCTTGCGCCGCAGCGCCTCGATCACCGCATGATCGAACGCCTCGTCCACCACGAAGTGACTGAGGCCGCCGGATGCCATCACCCCGATCCGCGCATCGCCCGGAAACGCCTCGACCGCATGCCGCAACGCCTCGCCGAGCGCCACGCATCGCGCCGGAGCCGGCTGGTTTGGCGGATAGTATGCATTGAGGAACACCGGCACGATCGGCACGCCGTCGGGCAGATAGAACCGGTGGATGAACGAGAACGCGTGCCCCTCGCGCCGACTCTCTGCCAGCGAACGCATGACGGAAAGATCGAACCCATCCTGTTGCAGCGCCGCGATCAGATGGCGCGCCAGTGGGGCATCGCATGGGTAGTCCGACTCCACGATCTCCTTCTGGTACGGCAGCCGCCCGCGGATCGTCTCGCCATAGTAGATACCGATCGCCGGCATGTTGTCGTGCTGGAACAGCTCCTCCTGATCGTCGCCGACCACGATCAGCGCATCGAGCCGCGCCGCCGCGACATCGTCGCGCAGCCGCGCCATTGCCGCCATCGCCTCGCCATGCCGCCGCGTCAGTTGCTCGGGCGCGATCCGTTCCAGCGCGTCCGCCGGCGCACGAGCCAGCAGCGTCGCGAAGTCGCAGGCATTGCCGTCAAAGTCGACGAACTGCCGCGCCTTGTCGCGCGCGAGAAAGCCGGTCTGCCAGTCCTCGATCCGTGAGGCGAGCATCGGGCTGTGTGACGAACCGAACGCAGCGACCAGTCGGGCCATGGCATGTCCCTTTTCGGAGCAGAGGGCTGGGATATTAGCCCGCCACGAACCAGATGTCTCCGGTGTGAGACTTGCCCGGCCGGTCCACACCTGCTGTAGCATGAGCCACTGACAACGGGGGAAACACACATGCCCAAGACCCGCGGTACCGGGCTGCTGATGGCGTGGATGGACATCGATCCCGCCCACGAAGACGCTTTCAACCGCTGGTACAACGAGGAACACATCGGGCGCCTGCTGGCGATCCCCGGCTTCCTCTCCGCTGCGCGCTATGTCGCGCTGCGCGGCGCGCCGAAGTATCTGGCGATGTACGAACTTGAGGACCACAACGTGCTGCGCAGCGCCGCTTTCCTCGACACCGTGCGCTATCAGCCATCATCCGAACGCACGCGCTTCTCCGGCGGCTTCGTCGGTCGCAACTACCTGCTCAACGGCTACCGCCAGATCTTCCCCGCGCGCACCAATCCGGTCGACAACACCATGGGTCCTGCGCCGTTCCTCCAGATGGGCCGCATCGATGTCGCCGCCGCGATGGAGGAGGAGTTCAACGACTGGTACAACACCGCGTACATCCCGGGCTATCTCACCGTCCCGGGCTGCACCCGCGCGCGTCGCTATCTCGCGGTCGAGGGCCAGCCGAAATACCTGACCGTCTACGAATTCGAGAATGCCGGCGTGCCCGATACGCCTGAATGGGACCGCGCGCGTTCCGGCAATCCATGGAACCAACGCATGCGGCCACACGTCCGATTGGACGAGGGCTCGCCTGCGGTATTCCGCCGGATCTTCCCGACATGACACTGACACGCCGCACACTGCTGACCGCGGCCGGCGCTCTCGCGGCGGTTCCTTCGCGCGCGGCCGAGAAGACCCGCATCACGTTGTGGCACGCGATGGGTGCCACGCCCGGCGAAGAGATCACCAAATTGATCGCGGCATTCAACGCCGGCCAGGACCAGGTCGAAGTGACCGGCCTGTTCAAGGGCGTCTACAAGGACCTGCTGACATCGGTCGCGGCGGCATGGCGTGCCGGCCAGGCGCCGCATATCGCACAGGTGTTCGAAGTGGGCACGCAGACCATGCTCAGTTCCGGCCCGGTCATCAAACCGGTCTGGCAGCTCGCGCAGGAAACCGGCGTCAAGCTCGATCCGAATGCCTACATCCCCGCAGTGCGCGGCTACTACAGCCAGGCCGACGGCAAGTTGATGTCGATGCCGTTCAATTCGTCCACCTGCATCGTCTGGTACAACAAGGACGTGTTCGAGAAGGCCGGCCTCGATCCAGACAAGTTCCCGGCGACATGGCCGGAGGTCGTATCGCTTGCACGCACACTGCGCGACAAGGACACGACACAGTACCCGGCCATCACCGCCTCGGTCGTCTGGGCGCATTTCGAGCAGTTCAGTGCGATCCACAACATCCCCTACGCCACCGAGGCGAACGGCTTCAAAGGCCTCGACGCGGTGTTGAAGATCAACAGCCCGGCGCACGTGGCGAACCTGCAGCGGCTGCTGGACATGACGAAGGAGGGCACCTTCCACTACACCGGTCGCGACGGCAGCGGCGATGGTGCGTTCCTCAGCGGTCAGTCGGGCATGACGTTCAGTTCGTCGGCGTTGCGCGGCGACTTGGTGCGCAGTGCGAAGTTCCGCTGGGCACCGGCGTTCCTGCCGTACGATCCGGCGGTGATTCAAGCAACCGATCAATTCGGCGATCGGCGGCGCAAGCTTCTGGGTGCTGACGGCGCCGCAGCGCAGTGCCGACGGATTATCGCGCCGTGGCGCAGTTCCTGCGCTTCCTCGCTGAACCGACGCAGGACTTCGAGTGGAGCCGCGCCACTGGCTACGTGCCGATCACGCATGCCGGCTACGACCTGGCGAAGCAGCAGGGGTTGTTCGAGCAGAACCCGGGCACCGAACTGCCGATCCGGCAGCTCACGCGCGGTCAGGTCACCGACAACTCGCGCGGCTTCCATCTCGGCCGCATGCCGGAGATCCGCACCATCATCGAGGAGGAGTGCGAACAGGCGCTGGCCGGCAAGCAAGGCGCGAAGCAGGCACTCGATACTGCGGTCGAACGCGGCAACAAGGTGCTGCGCGACTTCCAGAAGTCGGTGCACACCTAGTGCGCTCCAACATAGTCAGCGCAATGGTTCCAAGATGATTGGCGGCGTCTGGCGCGATGTGGTGGAGCGGCTGACGCCGGTGCCGCTCGCGGAGCGGCAGCGCTTTCTCGACCTGCCGCCGACGCGCGAAGCGCACGAGGCAGCCCATGTCTCGGTCGCGGCGTTCCATCAGATCGAGTTGCAGCCTGGAGAATTGCCGACCCTTGGCGGCGCCGTTCGCATCGCCGCGTGGAACCTGGAACGCTGCCTGTATCCAGAGGGGGCGGCGCGCATCCTGCAGCGCAATCGCGTCGATCTCGCACTGCTGACCGAGATGGATGTCGGTGTTCTGCGTACCGGCCAAGTTCACACGATCGGCCGCATCGCAGCACAACTCGGGCAGGGCTATTGCTATGGTTGCGAGTTCCTCGAACTTCTGCCGATGGATCCACCGCCGGGCTTTCCGCGCAACGGCGGCGACAACACGGAAGGCTACCACGGCAACGGCATTGTCACGTCGCTGCCGCTGCAGGCTCCGATCGTCATTCGCCTCGACGAGGAGGCGGACTGGTACACGCCGCCGATCGACAGCGGCGCATCGGCAACCGGATGGCGATCGCTGCCAACATTCTGGGACGCTTCGTCGCCTGTTCAGTGCATCTGGAGAACCGCACCGATGGTGCCGGTCGTGCTCGGCAGATGCAGACGTTGCTCGACGCGTTGGATGCCTACGCCGGCGCCGCGTTGCCGGTCGTGATCGGCGGCGACCTCAACACGCATGTCGGCCCCGGCGGCTACGGTGACGCGTCCGAACCGCTGTTCGCACTGGCGGCGTCGCGTGGATACGACTGGGTCGCCTGCAATCTGGCGCAGCCGACGACGCGCACCAGCACGTGGAGCACGAGTGAAGGAACGCGCCAGCTCGACTGGTTCTGCACACGCGGCCTGTCGGTGCGCGATCCAGCCGTGGTGCCGGCACTCGGCGAGGACGGCAGCGTGCTGAGCGACCACGAACTCATTCTGCTGACACTTGATACGCGCTGAGCGACTGCAAGAGGGAGGAAATCATGCCACGACACACAACCCACGCTTTGGTGGTCAGCCTGTTGCTGGCACTGCCCGTCGCCGCGCGTGCCGACATCGTGCTGTCATCGAACGACGGCCACACGGTGCAGGACGATCAGAAAGATCTGGTTGCGCCCAAGGACTTGCACCCCGACACGATCAGCATCATCGACGTCGCACACTACCCGCCGCACATCACGGCCACGGTCGAGGTGCCCGGCAGCGTGGTCGGGCCGCCGACCGCGGCGTGGGTCGCCAAGGATGAAAGCTGGGCGATCGTTACGTCGGCAACCAAAGCGGACGCGCAAGGCAAGGACGGCATCGCACCGGATGACCGGGTGAGCGTCATCGATCTCACCAGCAAACCGCCAAAGATCACGCAGAGCCTGACCTCCGGCCTCGGCGTGACCACGGTTCGAGTCTCACCGGACGGCAGACTGGCGCTCATCGCCAACCGTACCGAGGGCACCGTCTCGGTGTTCAGCGTCGCGGACAAGAAGCTGACTGCGGTTGGCAAGGTCGATCTCGGCAACAAGGCCTCGCTGCCGAGCGGCATCGTGTTCAGTCACGATGGCCGGCATGCGCTGCTGACGCGTGGCGGCGACAACATGGTCAGCGTGCTGAACATCGACGGCACCAAGGTCACCGTCGATCCGCGGCCGCTCACCACCGGCATGGCTCCCTACACGATGGACAGCAACGCCGCCGACACGCTCGCGATCGTGTCGAACATGGGTCGCGGTGACGGCGATGAGGATTCGATCAGCCTGATCGATCTGACCTCGACGCCGTTCCGCGTGGTGGAGACAGTCGGCGTGCCGAGTGGTCCGGAGCCGATGAAGCTGTCGCCGGACGGCAAGTTCCTGGCGGTCGGTGCGGAAAACGGGACGACCAAGCTGGCGAGCCATCCGTTCCATCACGACAAAGGCCTGCTGACGATGTTCGCGGTGGAGGGTCAGACGCTCCGCAAGCTGGATCAGGCGCCGATCGGCGCATGGGATGAGGCCATCGCGTTCTCACGCGACGGCCACACCATTCTGGTGCAGGGCATGCAGGATCGGGAAATCTACGTATTCCGCTGGGACGGCCACAAGCTGACGCCGGGCAAGTCACTGGCGGTCAAGGATGCCGGACCGGCGACCTTCGCGACCGCGTGGCCGTAGTCGCGAGCCCTCAGGCGCTCTTCCGCAACGCCAGCCCGAACTGTATCCACGACACGCCGTGGACGATAAGCTCCACGGCGATCAGCGTGCCGACCACCCACAGTGCGGACCACGGCAGCATCCAGACCAGCATGACGCCCACCAGCAGGCTGATCACACCTCCGGCGATCAGCAGTCCCCATCCCGCCATGTGCCGGTGCTGCACGCCTATGACGATGCGCAGGATCCCGCCGATGATCAACGCCGCCGCCACGAAGATGGTGATCAGCAAGGCGCCCGGAAAAGGATCGTCCATCAGCAGTAGGCCACCGATCACGTAGAGAACCCCGACCAGCAGATGCAGTGCGAACCCGCCCCACTGGCGATCCATGAACGCGTGCACGATCTGGAACACGCCTGCCACCAGCACCAAAGCACCGAGGAAGATGACACCGGCGATGGTGAAGGCGATGACGTCGAACCACGCGATGATGCCCAGCACCAACTGGACAATGCCAAGGGCCACAAACCAACCCCAGCGCGTGCGCGGCCGGGGTTCAGTGCCGGAGGCGGTCAGGTCACTCATGCCGGCAACGTTAACGAAGCCGGCGTGATCATGGCAAGCCGGCGCTTGTTTCACCCAGACGGGGCGCGTATGCGTCCGTTCATGACCGCCGTGCACGTCCCGCAATGACCGTGGCTGCCGCGGCCGGTGGGCTGCGCAGACCGGTGCCGGCAGTTGGCGTTCTGCTCGCGGTTCTTGGTGTGGTCTACGGCGACATCGGCACCAGCCCGCTCTACGCCTTCAAGGCCAGCATGCAACTGTTCGGCGGCGTGCCGATCACCCCGAACGAGGTGATGGGCATCCTGTCGCTTATCTTCTGGTCGCTCGTGCTCATCGTCACGGTGAAATACGTGATGCTGGTCATGCACGCCGACAACCGCGGCGAGGGTGGCATCCTTGCATTGATGGCGCTGGCGCAGCGCGTGTCGGTCGGCACCGGCATCCGCAACGCACTGACGCTGATCGGCATCGCTGGCGCCTGCCTGTTCTTCGGCGACGGCGTCATTACGCCGGCGATCTCGGTGTTGTCGGCGGTCGAAGGCCTGGAGGTATCGACCCCGGAACTGCAACAATACGTTCTGCCGATCTGCGTGGTGGTGATCCTGGTGCTGTTCGCGGTGCAGTGGCGCGGCACCGGCAGCGTCGGCCGCGTCTTCGGCCCGGTCATGGCGGTGTGGTTTGTCGTGATCGGCATTCTCGGCATCCTGGAGATCGTGCGGCACCCGTTCGTGCTGCTGGCGATTTCGCCCAGCTACGCGGTCGGGTTGTGCATTCAATACAAGGGGCTGGCTTTCATCGTGCTGGGGGCCGTGGTGCTGTGCGTGACCGGTGCCGAGGCGCTGTATGCCGACATGGGACATTTCGGCGCGCATCCGATCAGGCTCACCTGGACATTCTTCGTACTGCCCTGTCTGGTGCTGAACTATTTCGGCCAGGGAGCGCTGACGATCAGCAATCCGGCTGCTGTCAGCAATCCATTTTTCCTGTTGGCGCCCGAGGCATTGCGCCTGCCGATGGTGATCCTCGCGACGATTGCAACGATCATTGCCAGCCAGGCGGTGATTTCGGGCGCCTATTCGGTCGCGCGGCAGTGCATGCAGTTGGGCTTCCTGCCGCGCATGACCGTGCGCCACACGTCGAATACCGAGGAAGGCCAGATCTATGTACCGCAGATCAATGCCATGCTGGCGATTGGCGTGCTGATCCTGGTGCTGGCGTTCAAGACCTCGGACAATCTCGCCTCCGCCTACGGCATCGCGGTGACCGGCACGTTCCTGTGCACCTGCGTGCTGGCGATGGTGGTGTTTCGCCGACAGTTTCATTGGTCACGACCCGCCGCGATCACCGTGTTCGGACTGTTCTTCCTGATCGATCTGGTGTTCTTTTCCGCCAATACATTGAAGGTGCTGGAGGGTGGCTGGGTGCCGCTGGCGCTGGGCATCGCACTCACGGCGCTGATGACCTCGTGGAAGCGCGGGCGCGATCTGCTGCTGGCGCGCTGGAGGCAGGACAGCCTGCCGCTCGCTCCGTTTCTCGCGCGGCTGCCGCAATCGCGCACCATACGCGTGCCTGGGATGGCGGTGTTCCTCACGGGGAACCCCGACTACGTGCCAACGTCACTGCTGCACAACCTGAAGCACAACAAGGTCCTGCATGAACGCGTGCTGTTCGTCACCGTGCAGAATGTCGACGAGCCGGAGGTGGCTTCCGACCGGCGGACGGAGGTGTCAGAGTTGGCTCCTGGCATCCATCGGGTGATCCTGCGCTACGGCTTCATGGAGAGTCCCAACATCCCGCGCGCGTTGGAGGACCTCAATCAGTTGGGCGTCCCGTTCGATCCGATGCAGGCGAGCTACTTTCTTGGACGCGAGGTGCTGGTGCCGGGGACAGTGCCCAAACTGCCCTGGTGGCGGCACTGGCTGTTTCTGGTTCTGGCGCGCAACGCGGTGCCTGCAACCGAGTTCTTCCGTATCCCGTATGACCGTGTGGTGGAGCTAGGCGTTCGCGTCGCGATCTGAGCCGGCGAGGTCTGCGAGCAGCACTGTTTTTTGGCGTAATCCTTGCGGCTATCGGAAATGTGATAATTGCGCCCCGGGTCCTGACGACGCCGTAATGTGGCGGCATGACTCCCGACACGCGGGGCGGCGGATATTGTTGCTCCTGCCGTTGGGAGGCGCAGGAATGTTGGCCGGCACGACAGGTTGCAAAGCTGCTCCCCTGGCGGCAAGCAGTCTGTCGGGCCGGTCTTCATTCGCACCGATACTCAACGGTATCAGGTTCTGTCACCCACTCGTTACGCGACATGAATTCATAGCTTGTGACAGGCTTGGCTGGTTTGGTTGCCTCGGGGTCGGGTGAGGCGACGAACATTACAGTTCAGGAAAGGTCTGGACATGATCACAAACGAAGTCAGCGATGGGCTGGCCGGCATTCTGCGCACTGCAATTGTCGAGCTGGTTCGACGGGATGGCCCTGATTTGTCGGCGCGGCAATTGGGGGTTTTTCTGACGTGTTATCTAGAGACCGAAGCGCAGACCGTGCGGGGGCTGGCCGCCAAGCTTGGCGTCTCCAAGCCAGCCATCACCCGCGCGCTCGACCGTCTGTCGGAATTCGATCTGGTGCGCCGCAAGACCGATCCGTTGGATCGCCGCAGCGTGTTGGTACAGCGGACGGCGACGGGGATGGCCTTCCTGCGCGAGCTGCGGACGATCCTGCGGGATGCCGCTGCGGCAATGCGCATCACCGCGGAGCCGGCACCGGCCGGACGTCAACGGGCAGGCAGCGACGTCAGGGCGGCGGCACACTAACCAACATAGTGTGGCTCCGATGGCGGTAGTACGAGATCCGCCGCCACCGGGGGCCTGAGCGATGCACAACCCAGCCAGATCTACGCCGTGGACGTCGGTCCATCGCGAGATGGACAAGGCTGCCCATTACGACGAGCTGACGCGCGAGCTTGAGGCGCTGCTGAGTGGCGAGACCGATCCGGTCGCCAACGCCGCCAACGCGGCGGCGGCAATCTATCACGCTCTGTCCGGGCTCAACTGGGCGGGCTTCTACTTTCTTCGCCACAACGAACTGGTTCTGGGCCCGTTCCAGGGCCTGCCTGCGTGCGTGCGCATTCCGCTGGGCAAAGGCGTGTGCGGCACCGCGGCGGTGGAGCGCCGGTCGATCGTGGTGCCGGACGTCGAGGCGTTCCCCGGCCACATCGCCTGTGACACCGCGTCGCGTTCCGAGTTGGTGGTGCCGCTGCTGAAAGACGAGGCACTGCTCGGCGTGCTCGATCTCGACAGCCCGATGCTGTGTCGGTTCGACGATGCGGATCGCTCGGGGTGCGAAATGCTCGCACGGGTCGTCGCCAGACACATCGCCTGAGGGTCACTCGGCGCGGCTATCGATGCCCGAAGATCGCACTCCCGACCCTTACCCAGGTCGCGCCGCACGCGATGGCGATCTCGAAATCCGCCGACATCCCCATCGACAGGACATCGAGCCCGTGTCGCGCTGCTCTGTTGGCCAGCCACTCGAAATGCGGCCGTGGATCCTGTTCGAGCGGCGGCACGCACATCAGCCCGACCAGCGCCGATCCGAACCGCGCCTTGCATGCGTCGATGAACCCATCGGCCTCCGCGCGCCCCACCCCCGACTTTTGCGCCTCGTCACCGGTGTTGACCTCGATCAGCAGCGCCGGCGAGCGGCCCTCCTTTGCCATCGCCACCGCGACCGCATCGGCAAGGCGCGGCCGGTCGAGGGTCTCGATCACATCCGCCAGCCGCACCGCATCGCGCGCCTTGTTGGTCTGCAGCCCGCCGATGATGTGCAACTGAAATTGCTGCTCCGCGCGCAATGCCGGGAACTTTGTCGCCGCCTCCTGCACGCGGTTTTCGCCGAACACGGTCTGGCCGGCAGCCAGCGCCGCGCGCACCGCCTCGATCGGCTTGGTCTTGCTCACCGCGACCAGCGTCACGTCCTCCGGACGGCGCCCTGACTTGATCGCCGCGTTGGCGATCCGCTCGCGCACCTGGCGCAGATTGTCCGCGATCGTGACGGTCGGCACGGAGGCGAGGTCGGCCATGCCCCAAGGCTCGCCACTCGGGGCGGCGCCGTCAAGCCGTTGCTTCGACCAATGCGGCCCGTACCCGCTCGACCACGCTATCCCAGTCGCCGGGTGCGGGCTGACGGAACTGCCGCAGCGTGGGGTACCATGGGCTGTCGTCGCGATCACGCTGCCAGCGCCAGCATGTGTCGAACCGGTTGAGCAGCCAAACCGGCTTGCCCATGGCGCCGGCGAGATGCACCACGGCGGTATCGACGCCGATCACCAGGTCCAGAGTTTGCAGCAACGCCGCGGTCTCGCCGAAGTCGGTCAGCTCATCAGTCCAGTCGACCAATGCGGTGCCCAGCGCCGACCCCGCCAGCTCTCTCGAGGCTGCGCCCTTCTGAAGAGATACGAACGTCACGCCGGGCACATCGTGCAGGCGGTCGAGGCGGTTGAGGGCCATCGAGCGCCGGCGGTCCATCCGCATCCGCTCCGGGTTGCCGGCCCAGACCAGACCCACAAGCAAGCCGCTCAGTGCCGCCGTGCGCGTGCGCCACAATTCCACCCGCGACGCCTCAGGCCCGAGATAGGGCATCTCCGGTGGGATGTCCCGTTCGCTCGCCATGCCCGATAGGTAAGGCAGGCTCAGCATCGGGCATTGCAGGTCAAACGGCGGCAGCGCATCGCCGAGACCTACCACGCCGGCGACACCGGGAAGCTGCGCCAACAGGCCGACCAGAGGCCGGTGAACCTCCACCAACAGCCGGCCGCCGCGCGCCGCGATCGGCAGGAAGCGGCAGAACTGCAGCATGTCACCAATGCCCTGCTCGGCGTGCACCAAGAGTGTACGTCCGTCCAATGCCTCGCCCTGCCAGCGCGGTTGGGCGAACTGACGCTGTGTCGCGGGTTCGGCGCGGAAGCGCCACTCCCACTCCCGCCATCCCTCCGCAAAACGCCCGGCGGTCAGCAGCGAAACGCCAAGGTTGACATGTGCCGCGGCATCGTCCGGATGCCGCCGCAGAATGTCCCGGTACATGGCCTCCGCCTCATCCAGTCGACCGAGATCCTTCAGGATGCCGGCGAGGTTGCCGATGAGCTGCGGATCGTTCGGCGCCTGACGCACAGCGACGCTCAGCGCCGCGGCGGCCTCGTCCAGATGGTTCGCCTCGCGCAGCGCCAGCGCCAGATCGTTGTGGCCGTCGCGCAGGTCCGGCTTCAGCCGCAGCGCCTCGCGATAGCTGGCGATGGCCTCTTCGGGGCGGCCAAGGTCGCTCAGCACGTGCCCCGTCATCTGATGGGCCTCGGCCAGGTTGTGCTTGAAGCGCAACGCCTGCCGGCAGGCCTCGAGCGCGGCATCGAGCTGCCGCAGCGCCAACAGCGCGCTGGCGCGGTTGACGTGGAACATGGCGGTCGTCGGCTTGATCGCGATTGCCTGGTCGATGCAGGCGAGCGCTGCCTGCGGCTGGCCGCATTGTGAGGCGATCACGCCCAGCATGTGCAGGCTGTCGGCGTGGCCGGGTGCCGCAGCGAGGACCTGTCGGTAGACGCTCTCCGCCTCCTGCAGCCGGCCGGCACCGTGCAGCCGGACGCCGCTCTGGAAATACGCCTCGATTGCGTGCTTCCGTTTGCTCATGACCGGCGACCCGTTAGCACACCCTCGCTCGGCGCACGATGGATAGGCGTCTGCTCGCCTGGGCATGTGCGCGTCGCCGACCAGGCTCGGGAGTTCCCCCCCTCTGGCTGTTCACCGATGCACGGCGGCTGCCCGATCCGCGCCCGGCTGTCGCGCGTCTGCCCCGTGGACTGGCCGGCGTCGTGCTGCGCCACGATGGCGAGCCGGGTCGGGCAGCGCTCGGGCGCGACCTTGCGAGGATCTGCCGAGCGCGGCGTCTGGTTCTCGTCGTGGCGGGTGATGCCAGGCTGGCCGCGACGCTCGGCGCTGGAATGCACCTGCGCGCGGGATGCTGGCCGGGTGTTCAGCGTCGCCACGGCCTCATTACGAGTTCCGCCCATGGGCTTGCCGATCTGGTGCGCGCGCGGCGGGCGGGCGCCTCGCTTGCCTTCCTCTCCCCTGCCTTCGCCACGCTGAGCCATCCAGATGCGGATGCACTGGGTCCGGTCCGCTGGATGCGACTGGCACGGTCGGCGCGACTGCCGGTCGCTGCCCTCGGCGGCATCGACGGCACCACGGTTTGGCGCCTGCCGAGGCGGGCCTGCCATGCAATCGGAGCCATCGGCGCCTTGGCCTGACTGCTTGTGGCATTACAGCCACAGTGTTTCGCAATTGCCATGAGGAATACTTATCGCCCGTTGCGAGATCGCTAGCGGTCGTCTCATACTTCCGGAGGTTTGCTGCCCTTCCATCAGCTTATCGGGGTGGGGCTTCAGCGTTCGCTGGCCTGGCCGGCGCAAATAGGAGGACGAAATGCGTAAGTTTCTGCTGGCGAGCGTAGCCACGCTGGGGACGACCGGGGGGTTGATGGGTGCGGCTCTGGCGCAGACACCACCAGGGGCACCGGTACCAACACCTCTATCGGCACCGACACCGATGTCAGGCGGGACGGTCGGCGCACCGACCCAGGGGCAGCAGGCTTGGTCGCCTGCTCCGGCGCCGACGGCGTATGTCAACAACAACAACAACTACCAGGCACCGGCCCTGCCGGGCGCGCTGGCAAACCCAACCCCCGGGCACGATCGTCGTCCACTTCAATGGCAAGGTCCAAGTGGACTTCGTGGGCGCTTGGGTCGAGCGTTGACAGTCGCCTGGTGCCGCGGCGGCCCGGCCGCACGGCAATGCGACCCGGTACGATCCGCCACCTCGTCGGCGGGTTCTCGGCAACAACGGCACCGGCTCGGTGAAGGTCCAGCCGCAGCAGATTGCCAGCTTCGCCCGTCTCTATGCCGGCGGTGACGGCATGGCGACCAACGGCCTGCGCTATGGTGCGGCGATCGAAATCCGGCAGAACTTCACCGGCCAGATCAGCAACACCGGCAGTTCCGGCGCATCGGGCTACTCCTCGCTGGAGACGCTGTATGTGCGGCGCGCCTTCACCTACGTCGCCGGCGAGAACTGGGGCATCGTGCGCGTCGGCCAGGCCGACGGCCTGATCGGCATCTTCGACAACGGCGTGACCACCTTCCAGTTCCTGCCGTCAGGCAACCTGAACGGCGGCGACCTGCAAGGGAACTGGCCGAGCAACGTCGCGCCTGCCGTTCGTGTTCCTGGGCCAGGCCGGCAACGAGTATGACAACGCGAAGCGGTGTATCTGTCGCCGCAGATCGCCGGGTTCGACTTCGGCCTCCAGTATGCGCCGAACACGTCGAACGGCAACGGCATGGGCGGCTGGCAACTGCGGCCTGAATGGCTCGATCACCGGCTCTGGCACCGGCACGGGCCTCGGCTGCACGGTGGCGAACACGGGATGTCCCACGCTGTCCTCCGGCCCTGGCATCCAGGACGGCTCGCGCGCGCTCAACCAGACGGCAGTCGGCGTCCGCTATCAGGGCGCGTTCGGCGGCCTCGGCGTGCTGGCCTACGGCGTCTACGATGATCAGCCAGGCTGCCGACTACACCGGCGGCTGAAGACGGCCGGCGGATCCTCGGCACCACGTCAACGCCAGGCAGCAAGTTCAACGGCACCTACAACGGCCTGAGCTTCGGCAGCGGCGGTCTCGCGCTGACCTATGCCGGGTTCACCGTCGGTGGCAACGTCATCGGTGGCAAGATGAACGGCCAGTTGGGCTTGCAGCCGTCGGGCGGCGCACCGCTGTTGGGTTACCTGGCCGGCGGCGAAATACGTGGCCGGCCCGTGGACGGTGGGCATCGTCGGTGAAGAGTACTGGGAGCAGGGCACGGTCACGTTGAGCGGCCTCACCCAGCGGAAGGCGCGCGCGCTCGACGCCGGCGTGGGCTACGCGGTCGCGCCCGGCTTCTCGGTGTTTGCCGAGTATCTATGGCAAGATCAGACGCAGAACGGCAACAACTTCCTCACCGGGGCGGTTGGTACGGGGGTTGCGGGCGTCGCGAACGGCGCCAACTTCAACAACAACATCAAATCTCAGGGCTTCCTGTCGGCAACGTCGTGAACTTCTGAGTTCGACACAACCGGGACGAAACGGGCGGCGGGGAGCGATCCCCGCCGCCCTTTCTCTTGTACGGCAGTGGAACGCAGCGGGGACGGCTGCTAAGAGGCATTCATGGGGGAGGCAGTGGCAGCCCGCGGACTCGCCGTGGCCCGTCAGACGCGGGCGCGGTGGCTGCGCGTCATCGCTGCCTCGCGCTTCACCGTCCGCACCCATGTCCTCGGCCTGATCCTGGTCATTGTGGCGCCGTTGCTGGTGTTCAGTGCCTTCCTGGTGCTCCGCTCCGCCACCCACGAGCAGGAGGTCATGGCGAACGCAGTGCGCGAGCATACGCGCGAAGCCGCAGCCTCGCTCGATCATGATCTTGGTGCATTGCGGACCCGGCTGTTCATGCTGGCCGGTTCGCACTCGCTTTTGGCAGGCGACTTCGCGGCGCTCCGGGAGCAGGCCCTCGACTTGACCAGGCCGCACGGGTTGAGCCTCGTACTCAGCGACCGCAGCGGCCAGGAGTTGGTGGATACCCTGGCCGGCCCCGATCAGCCATTGCCCGTCTCAGCCGATCTCGAGGCAATTCGCCGCGTCGTCGCCACCGGTGAGCCGGACGTTTCGGAACTCACACGCAGCGCGATCACCGGCGAGCCGTTCATCGCCGTCAACGTGCCGGTCCTGCGCGATGGCAGGCTGGCCTATGTGCTCAGCCTCAACATCGCACCGATGCTCGCGGCAATGGTGGCGGGCCTCAACCTGCCATCGGAATGGCTGGTTACCATAGCCGATCGGGCGGGCCGGACCATTGTGCGGAGCCGCGACGCCGAGCGGTTCGTCGGCCAGATGGGCAGGCCGGCGATCCTCGAACGGTTGCGCCAGGCAGACGAAGGCTGGTTGCCGCTGGTCTCCCGCGACGGCATCCCGATCTACAATGCGTTCGCCCATGTAAAATTCTCCGGCTGGACGATATCCGTGGGCATTCCAGACGACGCGCTTTTCGAGCCGGTCCGCCGCTCGACGCGGATCCTGATCATGGCTGGCGCCGTGACGCTGGCCATGGCGCTGTTTCTGGGAATGGTCATCGGTCGGCGTATTGCCGGCGCCATCACCGCCTTGGTGGGTTATGCCGATCTGGTCGGACGCGGCGAGTTTGTCGTTCCGCAGGATACCGGCATTCAGGAAACCAATTCGGTCGCCCAGTCGCTCCATCTCGCCGGCGAGCGGCTACGGCAGAGCGCCCAGGAACGCGCTGTGCTGCTGGATCGCACGATGATCGCGCAGGAGGCCGAGCGGAAACGCATCGCCCGCGAGCTGCACGACAGTCTCGGCCAGTATCTCACCGCGCTGCGTCTGGGGTTCAATGCGATCGACCCATTCTGCGCTGCCAACCAGACCGCGCAGCAGCGCCTGAACCAGTTGAAGAAGCTGGCGGGCGACCTCGGTCGCGAGCTGAACCGGATGGCGTGGGAACTCAGACCCATGGCGCTGGATGACCTGGGGCTGCGAAGGGCGGTCATCCAGTACCTCGAGGAATGGGCCGATCGATCGAAACTGCAGATCGACATGGAGATCGGCGGTCTCGATGACCGTCGCCTGCCGCAGGCGGTCGAGACGGCGCTGTTCCGCGTGCTCCAGGAGGCGATCACCAATGTGGTGAAGCATTCCGGCGCCAGTCGGGTCAGCGTCGTTCTGGAGGCAACGCATGACGGGGTCTGGCTGACCGTGGAGGATGACGGCCGGGGCTTCGATCTCAATGGTGCCGACGGGCAGGAGCTGGGGGTCCGGCAACTCGGCCTGCTCGGCGTCCGCGAGCGTCTTGCGCTGGTCGGGGGCAGCCTGGATGTGGAATCGTCCGCCCAGAGCGGCACGACCGTGTATGTCCGCATACCGCTTGTGAGAAGCGTATGACCCCAGGACCGGTGCGCGTGCTGATGGTTGACGATCATCCGGTCGTGCTCGCCGGCCTGAAGGCTCTGGTCGGCGCGGATGCTGGGCTGACCATCGTGGGCGAGGCGCGCGACGGCCGCACCGCGCTGCGGATGGCGATGGAACTGGTTCCCGACGTCGTCGTGCTGGACATCTCGCTGCCCGAGATGAACGGCGTCGAGCTGGCCGCGGCCCTGCGTGCCGAGCGGCCGGAATGCCGCGTGCTGGTGCTCACGGTGCATGAGGAGAGAGCCTACCTGCGGCAGCTCGTGGAACTCGGCGTGCGTGGCTATCTGCTGAAGCGCTCTGCCGCGGATGAGCTGCCGCGTGCAATTCATGCGGTGGCTGCGGGCGGGATGTATCTGGACCCAGCCATCGCCGGGAAGGTGATCGGCGGGCTGGCACGCACGTCGGCGAATCCGCAGTCTGGGCAGACGGCGGAGCTGAGCGAACGCGAGGCTGCCGTGCTGCGGCTGGTCGCCGGTGGGCACAGCAACAAGGCGATCTCGGCGCGGTTGGACATCAGCGTCAAGACCGTCGAGACCTACAAGGCGCGCGCGATGGAGAAGCTCGGCTTCCGCAGCCGTGTGGATGTGGTGCGTTACGCCGCCGACCAAGGCTGGCTGCAGGAACCCTGAGCGCAAGTTAGGGCTCGTGGGGGCCCCACCCGTCATGCCGACGCAGGTCGGGCACCACGTCTTCTCGTGGTGCGATCAGCAAAGACGTGGATGCCGACCTGCGTCGGCATGACGGAATGATTGCGGGGAGGGGCTCCAGGTCATCGTGTCGGTCAATTCCCCTACATTGACCCGCACGCTTACCCGTCACCAGCCGCCGCGCTTCCCGGCTATCTGACGCCGCTGAACTGCCGCTCCCTTCCCCCCGCGGCTGACCACGCTTCCGTGGCGTGGGTGGCCGGGTGCCGCATGCGTGCGGACCAGGGGGCGCCAGCGGATGAATGCCGTCACGTTTCCCGTGCTCGCCGATCCCGCCACGCGACAGAGCGAGGCGCGTGAGAAGGCGCTCGGGCTGCGCGAACTCCGGTATTTCCTGAGCGTTGCGCAGACCGGCAACCTCGGCCGCGCCGCGCGCGATCTGAACATCAGCCAGCCGGCCATCTCGCTGCAGCTCCGCAAGCTGGAGGAGGGGTTCGGCACCCCGCTTCTGCTGCGTCACGGGCGCGGCGTGACGTTGACGCCGGCAGGCGCCAGCCTTCGCGACAGGCTGCATACCGTCATGCGGCTGCTTGCCTCGCCGCTGGACGACACGGCGACCGAGCCGGTGCCGAGTACGATCAGCTTTGCCGTGCCGGCGGAGACCAGCGCGCCGCTGGTGACGCCGCTCGCGCTGGCGTTTCGCTCGCGCTGGCCGGACGTGACGCTGGATATCCGTGAGGGCAACGGCGCCGATCTCGAGGAGTGGCTGCTGCATCGCCACGTCGATCTGGCGATCCTGCAGGACCCGCCGTCGCTGCCGGACATCGAGATCACGCCGCTACTGACCGAGAGCCTCGGCCTCGTTGCGCCGGTTCACTCGCATCTGGTGGCAGATACGCGGCCGGCGTCGCTGCGCGAGCTTGTGGGCGAATCGCTCATTCTTCCTGGTCCGCAGCACTGGATCCGGCGCCGACTCGAGATCGCCGCACAGCAGAGCGGCATGCGGCTGAACATGGTGCTGCAGGTGAACAGCACTGCGCTGGCCAAGGTGATGGTGCGCAGCGGCCTCGGCTGCACGATTCTGCCGCGCAGCTTCGTGCAGGATGACATTGCGCGCGGTGCTTTGGCCTTTCGGCCGATCGGCCAGCCGCACCTCACCTGCACGCGCGCGATCGCGTTTCACCGCGCCGCGTCGAACACGCTGGTTCCGGCATTCGCCGAGATGGCGTGCGACGCGATGGCCACGCTGGCTGAGAACGGCGTGTGGCCGGACGCACAGATGATCAGGCCAGGCACGAGGACGCACAGCCACGCGGCCTGGCGGACCGCCGAGGAGGCCGCGATTCGATAGCCGGATACAGGTGAAGAACAGGCAAGCCGGCACTTGGCCGGCGCGGGAAGTATAGGACGCGTCCAGTAATGGTCATTACTGTGCGCTGTTTTACGTTGTATGAAGCTATTGTCCTATCTATTTGAATAGTGTTGCGTCTCTGCCACGGTGTCTCAGTAATGTCGCGAAATAGCGCGGAACGTTATTTGCTCGCGCGGTAGCCGGGGATATGGTCCCGCCACCTGAACGTCGCTGGGTCAAGCCGGCGCAAATAGGAGGACGGAATGCGTAAGTTTCTGCTGGCGAGCGTAGCCACGTTGGGGACCGGGGGATTGGCAGGCGCGGCTCTGGCGCAGACACCACCAGGGGCGCCGGTGCCGGCACCTCTATCGGCACCAGCACCCATGGCGGGAGGGACGGTCGGCGCACCGACCCAGGGGCAGCAGGCTTGGGCGCCTGCTCCGGCGCCGACGGCCTATGTCAACAACAACAACAACTATCAGGCACCGGCCCTGCCGGGCGCTCTGGCAAACCCTACCCCCGGCACGATCGTCGTCCACTTCAACGGCAAGGTGCAGGTGGACTTCTCGGGCGCATGGAGCAGTGTTGATAATCACCTGGTGACCGCGACGCCCCGACCGGATATCGGCAATGCGACCACGGTACCATCCGCCACCTCGTTGGCGGGTATACTCGGCAACAACGGCATCGGCTCGGTGAAGGTGCAGCCGCAGCAGATTTCCAGCTTCGGGCGCATCTATGCCGGCGGTGACGGCATGGCGACCAATGGCCTGCGCTACGGTGCGGCGATCGAAATCCGGCAGAATTTCACCGGTCAGATCAGCAGCAACGGCAGTTCCGGCGCATCGGGCTATGCCTCGCTGGAGACGTTGTATGTGCGGCGCGCCTTCACCTATGTCGCCGGTGAGAACTGGGGCATCGTGCGTATGGGCCAGGCCGATGGCCTGATCGGCATCTTCGACAACGGCGTGACCACCTTCCAGTTCCTGCCGACCGGCAACCTGAACGGTGGCGACCTGCAAGGGTACTTTCCTTCCAACGTCTCGCCCACCTTCGTGTTCCTGGGCCAGGCGGGCAACGAGTATGTCAACGCGAAGGCGGTGTATCTGTCGCCGCAGATCGCCGGGTTCGACTTCGGCTTCCAGTATGCGCCCAATACGTCGAACGGCAACGGCATCGGAGGCTGCTGGCAATGCGCTGAATGGCTCGATCACCGGCTCTGGCACTGGGACGGGCCTTAGCTGCACGATCGCGAACTCGGGATGTCCTTCGCTGTCCTCCGGTCCGGGCATCCAGGACGGCGCGCGCGCGCTCAACCAGACGGCGATCGGCGTCCGCTATCAGGGCGCGTTCGGCGGCCTGGGCGTGCTGGCCTACGGCGTCTACGAGATCAGCCAGGCTGCCGACTACACCGGCCTGAAGACGGCAGCGGTCCTCGGCACCACGACAACGCCCGGCAGCAAGTTCAACGGCACCTACAACGGCCTGAGCTTCGGCAGCGGCGGTCTCGCGCTGACCTATGCCGGGTTCACCGTCGGTGGCAACGTCATCGGTGGCAAGATAAACGGCCAGTTGGCCCTGCCAGCCGTCGGGCGGCGCTCCGATGCTGGGTTTCCTGGCCGGTGCGAAGTACGTGACCGGCCCGTGGACGGTGGGCATCGTCGGCGAAGAATACTGGCAGCAGGGCACAGTCACGCTGTCCGGCCTGACCCAGCGGAAGGCGCGCGCGCTTGACGCCGGCGTGGGCTACGCGGTGGCGCCCGGCTTCTCGGTGTTCGCCGAGTATCTCTGGCAAGATCAGACGCAGAACGGCAACAACTTCCTCACCGGGGCGGTTGGTACGGGGGCTGCGGGCGTCGCGAACGGCGCCAACTTCAACAACAACGTCAGGTCTCAGGGCTTCCTGGTCGGCAACGTCGTGAACTTCTGAAGTTCGACACGGCTGAGACGCAACGGGCGGCGGGGAGCAATCTCCGCCGCCTTTTTCTTGCGGATTTTGGGATATCGGATTGGCGAGGCTGCGTATCGTTCGTCCGCCAGTTGCCCGAATTCAGCTGGCCAACTGTGATCGCAGTGAAGGTACCCAGCCGCCGTTTTACCCGAAACGAATGCGGCCTGCCTGAACAGGGGTGCGTGTTTTGCTGCTGCAACGCCAGCCATTGGCTCGAACCCGACGATTTCGCGCGATTTGGCTGCGCCTGCGATGGGCAGTATTCACAGGAGAACCTTGGCGACTCAGGCGCAAGGCGCTAAGGGAAGCGAATCTCTGGCGTGAGTATACTGAGATGGCTATCAGACTTCAGACTGCCGTTACATTGGGTTTGGCCGTGGGGCTGCTCGCCGCGTGCGGCAATTCGAAACCCAACCCGACGGATCCTGGCTATATCGGCCAGCAAGGCCCGACCAGCAGCGGGTCGATGCCCGGTGGCAGTGTTCTCGGTGACAGCAGCATGGTGTTCGGCACCGCCAAGGACCGGCCCGGTGGCGGGCGCGGTGGGGACGCCGGCGCTGGCGGTGGCGCTCTTGGCGTCAACGCCTATCTCTGGCGCGGTGCGCTCGACACGCTGAGCTTCATGCCGCTGTCCTCGGCCGATCCGTTCGGCGGCGTGATCATCACGGACTGGTACACGCCCAACGCCGCGAATGACGAGCGCTTCAAGGCCACCGCCTACATCCTCGGTCGCGAGCTGCGCAGCGACGGGGTCCGCGTCAGCATCTTCCGCCAGGTGCTGCAGAACGGCCAGTGGGTGGATGCGCCGGTGAGTCCGGTCACAGTGGGTGAGATCGAGAACAAGGTGCTGTCCCGTGCCCGTGAATTGCGCGAGCAGTCGCAGGCGAGCAGCTAGCAGTCGGGGGTGCGCGTCGGCTGAACCCGTGAGGTTTGGCCGGTCTGCGACCTCTTGCGAAGTCGCCTCTGGCGGCAAATAACTATGTGATGAACGAAAGCGTGACAGTCGCGGCCGATGTGCCGCGCTATGACTTCCGCGAGGCCGAACCGCGCTGGCAGCGCGCCTGGGCGGAGCGCGGCTGTTTCCGCGTCGCCGACGTACCGACGGACAACAAGCCGAAATACTACGTGTTGGAGATGTTCCCGTACCCCAGCGGGAAGATCCACATGGGCCATGTGCGCAACTATACGCTCGGCGACGTGGTGGCTCGCTACAAGCGGGCACGCGGCTTCGCCGTGCTGCATCCGATGGGCTGGGACGCGTTCGGCCTGCCGGCGGAGAACGCGGCGCGCGAGCGCGGCATCCATCCGGCGAAGTGGACCTGGGAGAACATCGCCACCATGCGCGCCGAGCTGCAGCGCATGGGACTGTCGCTCGAATGGGAGCGCGAGTTCGCCACCTGCGATCCGGAATATTACGGCCACCAGCAGAAGCTGTTCCTGGATTTCCTGCGCGCCGGCCTGGTGGAGCGCAAGGAGAGCTGGGTCAACTGGGACCCGGTCGACGGCACCGTGCTGGCCAACGAGCAGGTGATCGACGGCCGCGGCTGGCGTTCCGGCGCGCTGGTCGAGAAGAAGCAGCTCAGCCAGTGGTTCCTCAAGATCACCGACTATGCCGAGGAACTGCTGGACGGCGCTGGACACGCTGGATCGCTGGCCCGAGCGCGTGCGGCTGATGCAGGCGAAATGGATCGGCCGCAGCGAGGGCGCGCGGCTGACCTTCCCGCTCGATCGGCCCGAGGCTTCCCTCGAGGGCGTCGAGGTCTACACCACGCGCCCCGACACGTTGTTCGGCATGTCGTTCCTGGCGCTGGCGCCGGAGCATCCGCTGTCCGCCGCGGTGGCGGCGCGCGATCCGAAGGCGGCGGAGTTCGTCGCCGAATGCCGCCGGATGGGCACCTCCGAGGCGGTGATCGAGACCGCGGAAAAGCACGGCTACGACACCGGGCTGCGCGTGAAGCACCCGTTCTTGCAGGGCGCGACATTCCCGGTGTGGATCGCCAATTTCGTGCTGATGGAATACGGCACCGGCGCGATCTTCGGCTGTCCGGCGCACGATCAGCGCGACCTCGAGTTCGCGCGGAAGTACGGCTGAGCGTGGTGCCGGTGGTGCTGCCGCCGGGCGAGGATCCCGCGACGTTCGACGATCGGCGACGAGGCCTATGTCGGGCCGGGTGTGATCTTCAATTCGGACTTCATGAATGGCCTCGACGTCGAGGCGGCGAAGCGCGCGGTGATCGCGGAGCTGGAGCGGCTTGGCGTCGGTGACGGCAAGGTGAACTGGCGGCTGCGCGACTGGGGCGTGAGCCGGCAGCGCTACTGGGGCTGCCCGATCCCGGTGATCCACTGCGACGCCTGCGGCGTGGTGCCGGTGCCGGACGATCAGTTGCCGGTGAAACTACCCGACGACGTGACGTTCGACGGCCGGGCAATCCGCTGGATCATCATCCCACCTGGAAGCACGTCGCCTGCCCGCGCTGTGGTGCCGCCGCGCGGCGCGAGACCGACACGTTCGACACCTTCGTCGATAGCTCGTGGTATTTCGCACGGTTCTGCAGTCCGCGAGCCGATGTGCCAGTGGAACGCGAGGCGGTCGATCACTGGATGCCGGTCGATCAGTACATCGGCGGTATCGAGCACGCGATCCTGCACCTGCTGTATTCGCGCTTCTTCCTGCGCGCGATGAAGCACACCGGGCACCTGAATATCGAAGAACCGTTCGCCGGACTGTTCACCCAGGGCATGGTGACGCACGAGAGTTATCGCTCGGCACCTGGCCCGAACGGCACCTGGCTGTATCCGGGCGAGGTGATCAGGCAGCCCGACGGCAGCGCGGTGCATCGCGACACCGGCGAGCCCGTGGTGGTCGGCCGCGTCGAGGCGATGAGCAAGTCGAAGCGCAACACGGTCGACCCCGAGGCGATCATTGCCCGCTACGGCGCCGACACCGCGCGCTGGTTCATCCTGTCGGACAACCCGCCCGATCGCGATATGGAGTGGACCGAGGCAGGCGTCGCGGGCGCGTTCCGCTTCACCCAGCGCGTGTTCCGCCTGGTGGAGACGCTTGGGACGCGCCTGCCGAAGCGCCGACCGATGCCGCCCATGCCTTGCGTCGCGTGACCCACCGCACGATCGCCGCGGTCAGCGAGGCGCTGGACAGCTTCGCCTTCAACGTCGCGGTGGCGCGGCTCTACGAATTGGCCAATGCGATTGCCGAGCGTGGGAGATGCGCCGGGCCTCGTCGCGACGCGGCAAGAGGCGATCGAGACGCTGGCACGCCTGATCGCGCCGATGATGCCGCATCTCGCGGAGGAGGTGTATCCACGCATGCATCCAACTGCCGCGACGCTGGTCGCCGACCTGCCGTGGCCGGAAGCCGATCCCGATCTGCTGGGGGCGGAGACCGTGACGATCGCGGTGCAGGTGATGGGCAAGCTGCGGGGCACGATCTCGGTCCCGCCGGATGCGCCGCGCGATGCCAATATCGCCGCGGCCAAGGCTGAGGCGAATGTCGGTCGCGCGTTGCAGGGCAAGCGGATCGTCAAGGAGATCTACGTGCCGGACCGGATCATCAACTTCGTGGTCGCGATGATGCGCCGGCGGCGGATGCTCGCTCTGGCCGCCGGCGCGACGTTGTCCGGCTGCGGCTTCCAGCCGGTGTACATGCCGACCGCCTCGGGCAAGGCCGGCGTGGCGCAGCGGGAGCTGGCGGCGATCCAGGTGGATATCATTCCCGATCGCCCCGGCCAGTTGCTGCGCCAGGCGCTGCAGGACCGGCTGGAGATGGGTTCAAGCGGCGTCGCGCGGCGCTATGAGCTATCGGTGGCCTTTGGCATCTCGGGTGAGGGCATCGCGATTGAGCAGGACACCAACGTGACCCGTATTCGCGAGATCGGCACCGCTACCTGGAGCCTGGTCGCACAGGATCCCGGGCGCACAAGGTTGACCAGCGGCTATGCCAAGTCGGTCGATGCGATCAATCTCTTCGATGCACAGTACTTTGCCGCCGATCTGGGGAACGAGGCGGTGCAGCGAAGGCTTGCCGAGGCGCTGGCGGACCAGATCACGCTCCAGCTTGCGACATTCTTCCACAAGCAGGCGGCTGCGAGCGGATGAAGCTCCCGGCGCAGCGCGTGGCGGCTTTCCTGCGTGATCCGGGCCCGTGCCGCGTTGTGCTGCTGTATGGCGAAGACCATGGGATGATGCGGGACCGCGCCGCCGCATTGGTGCGGGCTGTGGCCGGGTCTACGGATGACCCGTTCCTGGTCGCCGAACTCGGGCGGGAGGACATTGGGCTGCTGGCCGCCGAGGCGGCCTCGCTGGCATTGACCGGTGGACGACGCGTGGTCCGGCTGCGCGAGGCCACCGACGCTGCGACGGACCAGGTCGCGGCCATCCTGAAGGGCGCGGCACCGGCGCTGGTCGTGCTGGAGGCACCCGGGCTGGCGACACGCTCGCGACTGCGCACATTGCTCGAGGGCGCGCCCGATGGGGCGGCAATCGGCTGCTATCCCGAGGAAGGCCGAGCCCTGACCGAGACGATCCGCGCGGCGCTGGGCGAGACAGGCGTCGGCATCGATGCTGACGCGCTGGCCTGGGTATCGGACCAGTTGGGAGCGGATCGCGTGTCGAGCAGGGCGGAGGTGGAGAAACTCGCCCTGTATGTCGGGCCTGGGGGCCGCGTGGACCTGGATGCGGCGATGGCTTGCGTCGGCGACCTCGCCGGCCTGTCGCTGGATGACGCCCTGTTCGCCGCGACCGAGGGCGATGTGGCACGTGCTGACCGCGCACTGGAACTGGCGGTCGCCGAGGGCGCCACACCGGTCGGCATGCTGCGGGCGGCACTGATGCATCTGCAGCGACTGCATCGGGTGCGGCTGGCGGTGGACGACGGGCTGAGCACGGCCGATGCGGCGAAGAGCGTGCGCCCGCCGGTGTTCTTTCGACGGTTGAGTGCGTTCAGCCGGGCAATCGAACTGTGGTCATCCGTCGCATTGATGGCGGCGATCGCCAGGCTGGCGGAGGCGGAGCGCGCCTGCAAGCGAACCGGTGCGCCGGATGCCGTGCTGTCGCGCAATGCAGTGCTGACCCTGGCGCGCCGTGCGGCGGCAGCGGGCGGGGCGCGTCGGCGGACGGCATGATCGGGGTTACTTCCGCTTTATTGTAGCATTACTGGTGCAAACCGAGTTTGTTCAGTAAATTGTCCAGCTGATCCAGATCGCTGTAGTGCAACTGTATGACGCCGCGCCTGCCGTTGAACGTCACCTTCACCGTCAGGCCGAGCTGCTCGCTCAGACGATGCTCCAGGGCCACAGTGTCCGGGGCGCGACCGCGCAGCAGGTCATCCGCCCGGGTGCGTTCCTGAGGCGGCTCGCGTGTCGGCAGGGCCTCTGTTTGGCGCACCGACAACTGGCGATCGATCACTTCGCGCAGCCCGGCTTCCGGCGCCGGATGGGCCAGCAGGGCGCGCGCATGACCGGCTGAGATCTCGCCCCTTTGCAGGGCTTCCTTCACTGCGGGCGGCAGGTTGAGCAGTCGCAGCGTGTTGGCAATGTGGCTGCGCGACTTGCCGACGGCCTGACCTAGCGCTTCCTGGGTGAACGCAAACTGGGTCAGCAGTCGATCATAGCCCTCGGCTTCGTCGATCGGGTTGAGGTCCTGGCGTTGCAGGTTCTCCACCAGGGCGACGGCCGCGGCCTCGGTGTCCGTCATTTCGTGGACCAGCGCGGGGACCTCGTGCAGGCCCGCGGCACCGGCTGCGCGCCAGCGGCGCTCGCCCGCGACGATCTGGAAACGGCCGGCTGTCGCTGGATGCGGTCGGACGAGGAGCGGTTGTAGTATGCCGCGGAGCCGGATCGACTGGGTGAGCTCCTCCAGCGCGGTCGGGTCGATGCTACTGCGCGGTTGATAAGGGTTTGGCTCCAGCAGATCGAGCGGTACGTGGCGGATGGACGTTCCCTGCGGCGGTGCCTGAACGGCGACATCGCCCAGCAGTGCGGCAAGTCCGCGGCCAAGCCGGGGTCCAGCGTCGCGCCTGGCATTCATGACTGGTCTCGTTCGCGCCGAAGCACCTCTCCCGCGAGCCGGACATAGGCCTGTGCACCGGGAGAACGGAAATCGTACAACAGCACCGGCTTGCCATGGCTCGGCGCCTCGGAGATGCGGATGTTGCGTGGGATGACGGTTTCATAGACGGTATTGCCGAAGAAGCCACGGGCATCGGCCGCGACCAAATCCGAAAGATTATTGCGCCTATCGTACATTGTAAGCACGATTCCTTGCAAACGGAGGCCCGGATTGAGGCCGCGCTTCACCATTTCGATGGTGCGAACCAAGCCGGTGATGCCCTCCAGGGCATAGAATTCGCACTGAAGCGGGACAAGCACAGCGTCTGCGGCGACCAGTCCGTTCAGGGTGAGGAGGCCGAGGCTCGGTGGGCAATCGATCAGCACGAAATTGTAAGGGGACGGTCCATCGCGCAGGGGGGCCAGGGCGTCGCGCAGGCGATATTCGCGGCGATCCATCCCGACAAGCTCGATTTCGGCGCCAGCGAGGTCCGCCTCGGCCGTGACCAGAGAGAGATTCGCGATGTGGGTGGCTCGGGTGGCGGCCAGCAACGGAAGATCGCCGGTAATCAGGCGGTAGCTGCCGACCGCGCGATCGGTGCGCGGGATGCCAAGCCCAGTAGAGGCGTTGCCCTGCGGGTCGAGGTCGATCAGCAGAACCTTTTCATCATTGGCCGCGAGCGCAGTGGCGAGATTGATCGCGGTCGTGGTCTTGCCGACGCCGCCCTTCTGGTTGGCGATCGCAAGGATGCGCACGCCCATCGTCGGGGGTGGTTTCTCAATGATTTCGGCATCAGGCTGTGAGAACGACACGGCGGAGATCACTGATCCGGAGGACACGGGCGTCGGGGGCGGTACGGCTTGGAATACGCTCCGCCTGCATGTGCCATTGTGCCGCCGCGTGCGTCAATTCCGTCTGAACGTTGGCGCCCTTGAGGAACAGGCATTGGCCTCCGGGGGCGAGGAATGGCGCCGCGAGATCCAGCAGTTTCGGCAAAGGGGCAAGGCCGCGGGCCGTGATGAGAGGGGCTGGAGGCAGCTTCGCCGCCTCGATGCGGACGGCGTGAACCTGGACCCGGGCGCCGGTGATGCGGGCGGCCTCGCGAAGGAAAGCAGCCTTGCGCTGGTCGGCCTCGATCAGGTCGAAGGGTATGTTTGTGGCGAGGGCGAGGATCAGGCCAGGGAAGCCGGCGCCGGAGCCAAGGTCAATGGCCCGATCGCAGGGCTGGCGGATCAGCGGGACGAGTTGGAGTGAATTGGCGATATGGCGCTTCCAGAGCAGCGGCTCGTCGCGCGGCGCGATGAGATTGACCGTCCGGTTCCAACGGAGCAGCAGTGCGGAGAACTTCTCCAACTCTGCAAGTGTTTCACGTGAGACATCGTTCGGCCTCAAACTATGTTCCACGTGAAACACCCATGCTAGCCCGGGATCGGTAGGGAACCACGGTTCTTTCGTACATGGGCGGCGATCGCTGCCAGAGCGGCTGGGGTCATGCCCTGGATCCGGGATGCGGCGCCGAGCGATTCCGGCTGCAACTGGGCCAGCTTGGCGGTGAGTTCCGCGGAGAGGCCGCCGATCCCGCCGTAAGCCACGCCGTCCAGGCTGACGCTCTCTTCCCGCTGGAATGCCCGGATATCTGCGTCCTGCCGCGGCAGGTAGCCCTCATAGCGGACTTCCGTCTGCAGTTGGTTCAGCGCGCGAGGTGGCAGATCGGCCAGCCAAGGAAACGCAGCCGTGAGCGCAGAAAACTCGACCTCCGGACGGCCCAACAGCTCGAACACGGATCGCCAGCGTCCGTCCATGCGCACCGGGATGCCGTGCCGCGCCAACTCGGCGGGATGGCCGCCCTCCGTCCGGGCTCGCGCCTGTGCTGCCACCACGGCCGAATGATGCGCTTCGAACGCGGCGGCGCGCTGGGTGCCAACACATCCCCACGCCATCCCCTTCCCGGTCAGCCGCAGATCGGCATTGTCGGCCCGCAGTGTCAGGCGGAATTCTGCGCGGGAGGTGAACATGCGGTAGGGTTCACTGACTCCCTGGGTCGTCAAATCATCGACCAGCACGCCAGTGTATGCTTCAGAGCGGCCAAGTGCGACCGCTGCGAGACCGCCGGCCTGGCGCGCCGCATTGATGCCCGCGACGACACCTTGTGCCGCCGCTTCTTCGTATCCTGTGGTCCCATTGATCTGCCCAGCGAGGAACAGTCCGGGCATCGCTCGCACCTCCAATGAGGAAGCAAGAGCCTGCGGATCCACGTAATCGTACTCCACTGCGTAGCCTGGCCGCACCATCCTGGCACGCTCCAGTCCAGGGATTGTCGCCAGCAGGGCGGTCTGCGCATCGGCGGGAAGGCTTGTCGAGATGCCGTTGGGATAGACCGTGTTGTCGTCCAAACCCTCGGGCTCAAGGAAGATGTTGTGGCTATTGCGGGCGGGGAACCGCACGATCTTGTCTTCAATCGATGGACAATAGCGCGGCCCGGTCCCGGCGATGTGGCCCCCGTAGACCGCCGACCGATGAAGATTGGCCCGGATGATCGCATGTGTCGCCGAGGTGGTCCGGGTGATGCGGCATTCCACCTGCGGATTGACGATCCGCTCGGTGAGCGGGCTGAATGGCTCCGGCACAGGATCGCCAGGGTCGGCATCCAGGCCGTGCCAGTCGATCGTCCGACGGTCCAGCCGCGGCGGCGTGCCAGTCTTCAACCGCCCCAGTGGAAGTTCCAGCCGCGCCAGAGTGCGCGCCAGTCCGATCGAGGGCGCCTCCCCTACCCGTCCCGCCGTGCTTTGCTGGTCGCCGATGTGGATTACGCCGCGCAGAAAGGTTCCGGTCGTCAGCACAGCCGCGCCACAATGGATGATCGATCCATCGGCGCACAAAACGCCAGCCAGACGGCCGTCGCGTCCGATCTCGAGGTCCTCGACCGCGCTGGCGCGAACGGTGAGCCCGGATGTCTCGGCCAGCATCTGTTGGATCGCCTGCCGATACAGCGCCCGATCAGCCTGGGCGCGCGGCCCGCGCACTGCCGGCCCCTTGCTCCGGTTCAGCAGCTTGAAATGGATGCCCGCCGCATCCGCCGCGCGGCCCATCAGTCCGTCCAGCGCATCGACCTCGCGCACCAGATGCCCCTTGCCGATTCCACCTATCGATGGATTGCAGGACATCTCGCCGATCGTATTCAGGCGGTGGGTGAGCAACAGCGTGCGCGCGCCGATGCGTGCTGCCGCCGCGGCTGCCTCGCATCCGGCATGTCCTCCACCTACCACCACCACATCGAAGCGTTCAACCACGAGATCGCACCTTGTTACATGCGCGCCGGGGGGCTTTATAGCGCCTATGGAATTCTTCTCAGTTCACCATCTCATCCAGCTTCTTCACGCATATGGCAATGTGGTGCTGGGCGTTGTCGTCGGGTTGGAAAGCCTCGGCCTTCCGCTGCCGGGCGAGACCCTGCTTATCGCGGCCGCCGTGTATGCGGGGACGACGCATCAGCTGAACATTGCATTCGTCATTCTGTCCGCCGCGGTGGGCGCGATTGTCGGGCAAATTATGGGCTATGCGATCGGCTGGGGTGTCGGCTTCCGCCTGTTGCGGCGATATGGGCGGTATATCGGCCTGACGGATCGCAGATTGGCATTCGGCAGGGCGCTGTTCCGTCGCCACGGGGAGAAGGTGGTGTTCGCAGCGCGCTTCATCGTTGTGCTGCGTACCCTGGCGGCATTGCTGGCTGGGCGCAAACCGCATGCAGCGGGGCCGCTTCATGGTGGCCAATGTCGCGGGCAGTGTCGTCTGGGCGACACTTTACGGCTTTGGCGCCTATTGGCTTGGTCACGAGGCGAAACACGTCGCCGGACCAATCGCTATTGGCATCTGTGCGATGGTCGTTGCCGCCCTGGTGATTGCAGGGCTCTACATGCGGCACCGAGAGCACAAGCTTCTGGCGCAGCCGGCGCGCGCCGGCCGACGCCGTAGAGTAACGAGTTCGTTATTGTAGATTTTTACTTGTACGCGCATGTGTAGCCGGCGGGAACCAAGTATTCCCGGTAGTTCGTACAGTAACCAAAAGATTATTCCTGCGGATAGCGCCATGGCTTTGACGGCTGCGCCGCACTTTCGTCGAGCGTCCATTGCGGCAGCGAGAGCCCCGGGGCCACGTCGCTGAACACCATCCGCATGCGCGAGCCAATGCCGACTCGTTCGACCACGTCGGGCGACTCCAAGATGCCATCCGGCGTGGTCAGGTTAGCGATGACGCGCAGTGATTCGTGCTCGGTCGGTTTGGCCTTCTGCGTGTCGAGCTCGACCAGCAGCACCATGTAAGGCGTACGCGCCTGAAACGCTGGCTGGATGCCGTGATGCACCTCCTCGTAGGAGTACACCGCGCCCTTCCCTTCAACCTTCGTCCAGGAGGATGTCAGGCACGTGCACCATGGGCAGGCCGAGGTCGGCGGATAACGCAGCAGCTTGCAGTCGTCGCATTGCTGCAGGTGGAAGTCGTGCGCCGCGCAGTGGCGGAAGTATTCCAGATTCTCGCCGTCCAGATCATCGATTGACAGCGGCATGTCGAGATATGTGCCACGAACAGGCATGATCGGTTCCTCCCCTCAGCCGCGACGCATGACCATGGCCGACCCGGTCATCGGATTGGCCCAGCCGAGATTGGCGGTGACCTCGATGTTGCGCACCTGGCGACAGCCGCCCTCGCGATAATCGAAGGTGTGCTGACGTTTGCCATCCGGCCCGATCGGACAGTAATCGTCGGCGTCGTGGCGCAGCTGACGCACGTTCTCGATCACCATGTTCATGCCGTGCGTATAGCCCTCGCACAGATGGCCACCCGAGGTGTTCTGCGGCCGCTTCCCACCCAGCCTGGTGATGCCGGACGAGACGTATTCGCCGCCCTCGCCCTTCTTGCAGAAGCCGTAGTCTTCGAGTTGCAGCATCGAGGTGAAGGTGAACGCGTCATAGGCTCCGACAGCGTCGATGTCCTCGGGACCGACGCCGGCGTTCGGCCACAGGATGTCTTTCGCGTAGTAGCCGGCGACACGTGAGATCGGCCCGTGCTGGAAGTGCATGTCGGTGCGCGGCTTCGAGCAGCGGCCCACGACGCTGCGGATCAGCGCCGGCGTATGGCGCAGGTCGCGCGCGTGTTCGGCGCGGGTGACAATGATGCAGGTGGCGTTGTCGGTTTCCACGCAGCAGTCGAGCAGATGCAGCGGCTTGCAGATCATCCGGCTGTTGATCACGTCGTCCACGGTATAGCGCTTCTTGTAGAACGCCTTTGGATTGTTCGAGGCGTGTTCGGAGTGCACCACCTTCACCATCGCTACCTGCTCGGGCTTGGTGCCGTATTCGTACATGTGACGCATGAAGGTGGGCGCGAAGTTCTGGCCCGCGCTCTGCCAGCCATAGGCGCGGCCGTGCAGCGCATCGCCGTTGATCGGCGCGGCAGAGCGCGCGCCGGTGCCGCCGATACGCACCTGCGAGTAGCCGTTCATCGAACGGAAGATCGCGACGCACTTGCACATCCCGGCTTCCATGATGCCGATGGCGATGCCGATCAGTGCCTCCGTCGAGGACCCGCCGCCGTTCACATCCATGAAGAAGTTCAGGCGGATGCCCAGATCGCCGGCGAGAAATGTCGACGGCGTCGAATCGTTGCCCGAGTAGGACAGCATGCCGTCGATGTCGGATGGCTTCAGGCCAGCGTCCTGCATCGCGGCTCGCACCGCGAAGGTGCCCATCGCGCGTGTCGTCTTGCCTGAGCCGCGCGTGTAAGTGGTCTCGCCGACGCCAACGATCGCGTATTTGTCGCGCAGATATTTTGGCGTTGTGGCATCCGTGTCTGCCGGTAGCGGCATGTGCATTTCCCCCTCTGCCGATGCCTAAAGGCTGAACGCGATGTGCGATGCCGTCAACTCGGCAGGTGGGTCATCTCACGCAATCCGGCGCCGGCGAGACGCTGCGGTACGCACTCGTGATTGTTCGACCGATCCGGAGTAGCGTCGGTCTGATCGGATCGGGGGAACAAGCAATGCAGCTCGGAGCTTCACTGCCGGTGGTCGATATCGGCACCGGACCAGCAGTCATTCGCGACTACGCGCAGGCAGCCGAGGGTCTCGGCTATTCGTATCTGGTCGCGCCGGACCATGTGCTTGGGGTCAATCCCGCGGCGGATCATGGCGGGCGCCGGGTCGGCACCACCGCCAATCCGTATCACGATCCGTTCGTTCTGTTCGGCTTCCTGGCCGGCTGCACGCAACGCATCGGCTTCGCCGTCGGCGTGCTGATCCTGGCGCAGCGCCAGGCGGTGCTGGTGGCGAAGCAGGCGGCGAGCCTCGACGTGCTGTGCGGCGGACGGTTCCGCCTCGGGATCGGCGTCGGCTGGAACGAGGTTGAGTTCGTCGGGCTGAACGAAAATTTCCATAATCGCGGCAGGCGCTCGGAAGAGCAGGTGCGGGTGATGCAGGCGCTGTGGTCGCAGGAGCACGTGGACTTCACAGGCGAGTTCCATCGGATCGAGGATGCCGGGATCAATCCGCGGCCGGCGTCGGGTCGCGTGCCGATCTGGTATGGCGGGCATGCCGAGGCGACGTTCCGTCGCGCGGCGAAGTACGGCGATGGGTTCATGCCGCTGGCGTATCCGTCCGGCGATGCGGCGCTGGCGGCGTTCGACAAGCTGCGTCGTCTCACACGTGAGGCGGGGCGCGATCCGGCGGCGATGGGGATCGAGGTGTGGGCATCACTCGGCGCGGGCCGCGAAGACGACTGGCGGCGCGAGTTCCAATTCTGGAAGCAGGCCGGGGTGACGCACGTGACCGCGCACACCACCTATGTGAGCGGTCACCACAAACGTATCGACGGACGCAGTGCAGCCGAACACCTGGCGGCGATTACGCGGTATCGGTCAGCGGTGGCTGACCTGCTGTAGCTGGAAGGTGATGACCGGAGGCGGAATCGCCAGAGGTCTGGATCACGCTATCAGACAACGAGATAGCGCGGGATGAGCGCTCATCCCGCGCTATATGGCGTTCACGCCGAACCAACCTGCCACTTCGCAGCGTGGCGGGGTGCCGGGGCGTGTGATCCTGAGCAATCGGCCGACATCCAACTTTCCCGGATCCCAATGGCGGTTTCCGGGAACGTGTTGGTGTCCGCACCATCCGTTGAAGGCGAGCCATTCGTCGTCGGTCATGCGTGACGAGCTGTCGTAGCCTTTGCCATCTCCTTCACCGACAAACCTGCTGTACTGTGACGATCTTATGCTGGTCTGGCTTTCGGCCCAGCGCATCCAGTCCCAGAGCCTCTCAAGCATTGCCTCCGGGATGTCGGCTATTTCGGCAGCCTTCCACGCCAGCTCGATCTGAATCGCGGATCGCTGGTTGGTGTCGACCGTGCCCGCGTTGTGCTCCAGCGCGCGTGCGGCGACGTTGATAGGGAAATGTTGGTAGAACCTGGGTGCGTCACCATCCATTACCAGCGTGAAGTGCGGAGGATTGTGATGACCGTAGTAGCTGGTGGTTGAGGGCGTGTACGATCTGTCCTCGGTCGTGTGAATGACGCCTCTGAACGGGCCACCGACATAAGCGCCGCCGTCCTGGCTCGCGAACTCCAGCTTGGTCGCTTCGTCCCACCACACACCCATCGCCACCTCCCAACGACCGCCACCCGTGCAATCGGCAGCCTATGCAGGGCGTGGCGGTTGGGATGTGAGCGGCGTCACTGGCATGGCGGGGTTTTCCGTGCCAGCCCCCGCCGGATGGGCCCCGGCAGCAACGCCGCGGCGAGCAGCCCCGCGAACAGCACCACGAACAGCCACGGCAATCCTTGCGGGTTGTGCAGATCCATTGCCGCCCCGCCCAGCGGCGGACCGGTCAGGGCGCCGAGGCCGTAGGCGATGATCATGGCAGCATTGACGCTTACCAGGTCGCCGCCGCGGAAGCGGTCTCCCGCCATGCTGAGCGCAACCGGGTAAATTCCGGACGCCACGCCGCCCCACACGAACAACAGGCTGAACAGGAGAAGCGGCGCGGGCGGCATCATCGCCAGCGCCACCGCCCCCACCAAGCCCACCGCGCCGCAAAGCCGCAATGCGGTCAGCCGCGATACGCGATCCGACAGCCAGCCGATCAGCACCTGGAGCGCGATTGATCCGAAGTACACCGCCGACAGCGTCGCCGACGCCCATCGCTCGGTCAGCCCGCTGCGCACGCCCCAGATCGGCAGCATCGCCATCAGTGCCGATTCGTAGAGACCGAACACCGCGACAGCCGCGAGGATCACCGGCGCGCGAGCGAACATGCGCAGCGGACCGGTGCCGCGCTCCCGGCCGAAGTTGCGCGAGGCGTCGCCGACGCCCAGCAGAGGCAGCGTCGCCAACGCGGATATCGCGGCGTTGACCAGAAACGGCGGCCATCCCTCGATGCCGGTCAGTGACAGGACCAGAGGCCCGGTGCCGAACCCGGCGGACAGCGCGGCCGCATAGATCCCGATGATCCGGCCGCGGCTCGTGTCGCCGGCGAGCTGATTGATCCAGGCCTCGCCGGCCGTGAAGATGCTCGACCCGACAGCGGCGCCTAATGGGCGCAGCACGAACCAGGCGGCGATGCTGTCGAACGGCTTCATCGCCAGGAACAGTGCGATGTCGAGGCCGAAGCAAGCCCACAGGAAGGTTGCGGACGCCGAAGCGCTGGACCAGCCGCGGTGCGAGCAGCGGACCGATGATGACGCCGATGAACGTGGCACCGGCATTCAGCCCGTTCAGCGTCACGTTCGGTGCCGCGCTGTTCCAGCAGCAGTGACAACAGCGGTCCCGCCTGACCGACGCTGAGGCCAAACACGGTGACCGAGGCGATCGCCGCGGCCAGGCTCCAGCGCCGCTCACGGGCGGTGCTTGGCAGCGCGCTTGCATCCATGCTTGGCATCGACCGGCCCCGACAGGAAACACTGCGGCATGGAGTGGCACAGAACGCCGCCTTACGGCAGACGCGATCGCGCGCCCTTCGCGTTGATCGTGGCGATCACCGCCTGCGGCACGCTGGGCATGCACCTGATCATCCCGGCGCTGCCCGATACGGCGCGGGCGCTGGGGGTCTCGCCGGGCACGATCCAGCTCACCATTACGCTCTATCTGATCGGCCTGGCGATCGGGCAGTTGCTGTATGGGCCGATGTCCGACCGGTTCGGCCGGCGGCCGGTGCTGCTGGGTGGGCTGGCGCTGTTCACGCTCGCCGGCATCGCCACGACCGTCGCGCCGAACGCCTGGACGCTGGTGATCGCGCGCATTCTCCAGTCGATCGGCGCATGCAGCGGGCTTGTGCTGGGCCGAGCGATCGTCCGCGATTCCGCGGCACCGGATCGGGCGGCGGCGCGGCTTGCCATGCTGACCCTGGTGATGTCCGCGGCACCTGCGATCGCGCCGGTACTTGGCGGCTACGCCACGGCCTGGTTCGGCTGGCGCGCCGCCTTCGCGTTGCTGGCGGTCGTCGGCGCGGTGACGTTGGGCTTCGCCGTGCTGCTGCTGCCGGAGACGAATACCCTGCAGTCGAGCTCGCGCGCCTCGATGCTGCTGGGCTCGCTGCGGCTGTTCCGCTCGCGGGCGTTCTGCGGCTACGTACTGGGCGGAGCATGTACCACCACGTCGTTCTACGCGTTCATGGCGGCTTCACCCTTCATCCTGGTGGATCTGCTGCACCAGCCGACCGAGCGCGTCGGCCTCTACTACCTGTTGCTGATGGCGGGAGTGGCGGCAGGCAGCCTGTCGGCGAACCGGCTGGCCGGACGCATCAGAACGCAGACGGCGCTCCGCATCGCCAATTCAATCGCGATCGCCGGTGCCGCGTGCTTCATGCTGGCGGATCTCGCCGGCTGGCTCAGCGTGCTGACGGTGATCGCGCCGGTCGTCGTGTTCATGGTCGGTGCCGGCATGGCGAGTCCGTTCGCGCTGAGCGGTGCGGTCAGCGTCAACCCGCATGCCATCGGCGCGGCGTCCGGACTGTACGGCTTCACCCAGATGGCGTACGGCGCGCTGTGCACCGTCATCGTCGAGGTGTGGCGGCCCGGTTCGGTGCTGACCGTCGCGGTGGTGCTGCTCGGCTCCGCCATATTGGGACAGATGGCGCTGTCGCTCGCGGTGCGACGGCCACCGGCGTCGTGATGCCGGTGGCCGCCTGCCCCGGCGCTTGACTTAGGCGTGCTCGCAAGGGTGTCATCCCCCGCAAGCGGTCACCGCAAAGCTAGGAAGCGCTCCGATGTTCATCCGCAACGCCTGGTATGTCGCTGCCTGGGCCGACGAGATCGGCGAGGCCCCGCTGGGGCGGCGGATCTGTGGCGAGCCTGTCGTGCTGTTCCGCGACCGAGAAAACCGCGTCGCCGCGCTGTTGGACATGTGCTGCCATCGCGGCGCGCCACTGCACATCGGCAAGGTCGTCGAACAGGGTCTGCAATGCGGCTACCACGGATTGATCTTTGACCATTCGGGTGCGTGCGTGCACGTCCCTGGCCAGGACCACATCATCGAGCGCACGCGTGTGCGCAGCTTCCCGGTGGTGGAGCAGGATGCCTTCGTGTGGATCTGGATGGGCGACCCGGCGTTGGCCGATCCCGCGACCATCGTGCCGTGGCCGTATCACAACGACGCGGTCAACTGGCCGCACAAGCACACCATGTATCCCATCAAGGCAGCGGCCATGCTGATGGTCGACAACCTGATGGACCTGACGCACCTCGGCTACATCCATACCTCGACCATCGGCGGCAACCCATCCGCGCATGTCGAGGCGAAGATGGAAACCGAGCGCACGCCGCTCGGGGTGAGGTTCACCCGCTGGATGCTGAACTCGCTGCCGCCGCCGACCTATGTGAAGGCGGTCGGCTTCCAGGGACGCATCGACCGCTGCCAGCGCTTCGAGTTCGTCGCTCCGGGTTCCGTGCTGCAATGGACTGGCGCCGCTGATGCCGGCGGCTATTGCGACGGCGACACGTCCGACAGCAAGCTGGCGTTCCGGCTGTATCACGCGTTGACGCCGGAGACCGAGACCTCGTGCTTCTATTTCTGGTCGGCCGCGAACGGCTTCCGCCAGGACGAACCGGCGGCGACGGAGCAATTCTTCGAACAGGTCGCCGCCGCGTTCCTGGAGGACAAGACGGTGGTCGAAGCCCAGCAGGCGCGACTGAGCGAGCTTGGTGAGGCAGCACTGGTGGACATCGCCAGCGACTCGGTGCGGCTGCACATGCGGCGCATCATGGAGCGATTGCTGGCCGAGGAAGGGCAGCAGGCATTGGCGGCAGAGTAGCGGCGTTACAGACGCTCGTAAGTAATCACCGAGCCATCGTCGACGGTGAAGCGCATGCTCGCCCAGGCGTCGGAGAGGTCGTACCAGAGTTCGAAGTTGAGATCGCCGCTCAGCTTGTAGTGTCTGGCAGGTATTTCCTCACCTGATGCCAAGCGTATCCGCTCTTCAGGTTGGAGCGATACGGCAGGGTGCACCAACATGCCGTCCTGCGTGCCGATCATCGGCCCGCGGAGCATGCGCGAGTTCCAGTGCGTCGTTGCCAACGCATTCTCCGGAGCGACGTACGGCGAGGTTCCACTGCCATCTACCGCGACCCCGGAATCGATCCGACGCGCCTGCACATGCATCTTCGTGCCGTTTCGATAAGTCTGGGATGTGAATCCAACCAGGCGGTCGCGACGCCAGGTTTCCTGATTGCGGTGGCTATAGCGGACGAACGGAATCGGCCCGAACTTCACCAGCACATCAACGGCGATATCGACGGTAAGAGCGTCTCCGTCGCGATGGAAGTTCATCGTGTGGGTGCCGATCGGCGCGCCATGGCGCATCAGCCTGAAGGCCAGCTTGTCATTCGACGGAACGGGCAACCCCGCAAGAGCGACGCGTCCAACGACGGTCGCTGCACCAGTCAACAACACGCGCCGGGTCAACGTGTTGCATCTGCCACTCTGATCCATGGTAGCTCCCCTCTGCTACCGGTGCCTGGATATTACCCCAGGTTGCGCGCCAACGCCAGTTTCCGGCCGCGGGACGCAGCGGCATGATTTGACGCCGCGACGCACTGCGGCACAGGCTGCCACATCGGGCACTGACGAGAGCGCTACATGCGACGGGGCATAGCATTCCTGCTGTTGGCGATTTTCGCCCATTTTGCTCCCGCCTCCGCTTCCGACCTTCGCCTGGGCCTTGCGGTCGAGCCCGATTCGATCGACCCGCACTATCACAATTTCGGCGGCAACAAGGGCCTGATGCCGAACCTCTTCGAGGCGCTCACCTCGACCGACGCGCAGGACCACCTGACCCCCGATCTTGCGGTTTCCTGGCGCCTGATCGACGACACCACCTGGGAATTCAAGCTCCGCCCGAACGTCACATTCTCAGACGGCACGCCGCTGACTGCGGACGACGTCGCCTTCACCATCGAACGCGTGCCTAACGTGCCCACCACCGTCACCGACATGTCGGAATACGTGAAGCCGATCGCGCGCGTCGAGGTGGTCGATCCGCTGACCGTGCGCTTCCATACCAAGGGTCCCTTCCCGCTCGCGCCGGAATATCTCTCCGCCATCGGCATCGTCTCGCGCCGCCACGGTGAAGGCGCCGGCACGTCCGACTACAACAGCGGCAAGGCGGCGATCGGCACCGGCCCGTTCCGCTTCGTCTCCTGGGCTCGCGGCGACAAGGTGGTGCTGGCGCGCAACGAGTCGTGGTGGGGCGGGCATTCCGCGTGGGACAACGTGACGATCCGCTACATCAAGAACCCGGCTTCACGGCTGGCTGCGCTGCTGGCGGGCGACGTCGATCTGATCGACCAGGTCTCGGTGCAGGATCTTGCGCGGGTGAAGGACGATTCGCGCTTCACGGTTGCCTCAGGCCTGTCCGACGATCTTGTCGGATTCGTGTTCGACGTGCAGGACCATTCCTCGCCGACGATCACCGACAACGACGACAAGCCGCTGACAGCCAATCCGTTCCGCGACCGCCGCGTGCGCGAGGCGGTGAGCCTGGCGATCGACCGCGCAGCGATTCGCGACCGCATCATGAACGGGCAGTCCGATCCGGACAACCAGTACATGAAAGCGGGGCAGTACGGCTACGATCCCGCGCTGCCGTCCATACAATCCGATCCACAGCAGGCCAGGAAGCTGCTGACCGCGGCCGGCTATCCCAATGGCTTCAAACTCGGCGTCGCCTGCCAGAACGATCGCTTCGTCAACGACGCGGCGATCTGCCAGGCCGTGGCGCAGATGCTGACGCGTGTCGGCATCGCCACCACACCGGAGGTGATGCCGCACGCCGTCTGGGTGCCGCGCGCGAACCGGCACGAGTTCAGCCTGTTCACCTTTTTCTGGACCATCGATACGCCCGAACCGTCGCTCATGCTGATCAGCCAGCTCGAGACGCCGGACACCGTTCGCGGTCGCGGCGCGTTCAACCGTGGCGTCTACAGCAATCCGGAGTTCGATGCGGCGCTGGATCACGCGCTGGTGACGCTCGACCGCGGCGCACGCGAGGCTTTGCTGATCAAGGCGACCGACATCGCGTTTCGCGACTATGCGCTGGTGCCGCTGCACCACCAGTTCAACATCGAGGCGATGACGCGCAAGATCCACCACACGCCGCGCATCGACGGGCGCATCCGCGCCGTCGATATTCTGCCGCAGAAGGGAGACTAAAGATGGCCGACCAGCATCGCATGCCCACGCATCATCCGCGCATCATCGGCACGCGGCACATGGTTTCGTCCGCCAACTACCTCGCCGCGCAGGTGGGGTTCGAGATCCTCGAAGCCGGCGGCAACGCGATCGATGCGGGCGTCGCAGGCGGCATCGCACTGGGCGTGCTGCAATGCGAATACGTGCACTTCGCCGGCGTGGCACCGATCATGATCCACCTCGCCGAGACCGGCGAGACGGTGTCGATCAGCGGTCTCGGCCCCTGGCCGAAGCTGGCGAGCGCCGCGTGGTTCCGCGAGCACCAGGGCGGCCGCATCCTCTCCAACATCAAGCGCACCGTGGTGCCGGCCGCACCCGACGCGTGGATCACCGCGTTGGAACGCTACGGCACGATGAGCTTCGCCGAGGTTGCCGCGGCGGCGATCCGCTTCGGCCGCGAGGGCTTCGGTTTCCAGTCGATTTCACATGAGGTGATGACGGAGGCCGCCGACACGATCCGCCGCTAGCCGCAGAACGCCGCGATCTACATGCCTGGTGGCGACGTGCCGCAGCCGGGCGCAGCGGTTCTTCCAGACCGATCTGGCGAACTCGATCCAGTACATGGCGGATCAGGAAGCTGCTGCCTCGCGCAAGGGCGGCCGTGCCGCGGGACTGGCGGCGGCACGCGATGCGTTCTACCGCGGCGACATCGCGCAGAAGATTGTCGCCTATCACAAGGCGAACGACGGCTGGCTGCGCGAGGACGACCTGGCGGAGTTCCGCGTCGATGTCGAGACGCCGCTGACCGTGCGGTTCGGCGACGTGACGGTGTTCGGCTGCCGGCCGTGGTGCCAGGGGCCGGTGCTGTTGCAGACGCTGAAGATCCTCGACGGCATCGACCTAAGGTCGCTCGGCCACAACACGCCCGCCTATGTCCATACGCTTGTCGAGGCTCTGAAGCTCGCATTCGCCGATCGTCATGCCTATTACGGCGATCCGAAGTTCGTCGATGTGCCGATCGATGCGCTGTTGAGCGACGCTTATAGCGCGCGACGGCGCGCGCTGATCAAGCCGGACCGCGCCTGGCCGGAAATGCCGCCTGCCGGCACTGCGCAGGAGCTTGGTATCGCGGCGCGCAGCATCCGTTGCCGCGAAGGCGGACAACGAATATGTCGAGGGCGACCCCGATACGTCGTATGTCTGCGTGGTCGATCGCCACGGCAATTGCTTCTCTGCCACGCCGAGCGATGGTGCGATCAACGGACCGGTGATCCCAGGCACCGGCATCGCACCTTCGTCGCGCGGCATGCAGTCCTGGACCGATCCGGCGCATCCGGCGTGCCTCGCGCCGGGCAAGCGGCCGCGGCTCACGCCCAACCCGTCGATCGCGATGCGCGACGGCAAATGGATCATGCCGTTCGGCACGCCGGGCAACGATGTGCAGCCACAGGCGATGCTGCAGGTGTTCCTCAACATGGTGGTGTTCGACATGACGCCGCAGCAGGCGATCGAGCAGCCGCGCTTCGCCTCGTCCAGTTTCCCGGTTCGTCCGATCCGCACAGCTACACGCCGCGGACGCATGAGCATGGAGCGGCGGTTCAGCGACGAGACGGCGGCGGCGCTCGATCGCATGGGCCACAACGTGAACTGGTGGCGCGAGTGGGAATGGAAGGCCGGCTGCGTCTGCGCGATCGTGAAGGACCGAGAGACCGGCATGATGGAGGGCGGCGCCGATGTGCGTCGACCTGGCGGCGTGCGCGGGTGGTAGCGCTTCAGGTAGCGCCCTCTCCCCCCGACCCCCTCCCGCAAGGTGAGGGGGAGCATCCTTTTAGTACCTTCTCCCCCTCGCCTTGGCGGAGGGGGGCGGGGGGAGGGGTTGTTGGTGCATTTGTTCTTGCTGCACTGTTCAATTTGATAACACCGCGTGCCGCCGCGGCGGACGCCAATGCGCTGTGGCAGATCGTGGGTGAGCAATGCGTTCCGGATGAGAAGCAGTACCACTCGCCGAAGCCGTGCGAGCGGGTCGATCTCGCCGGCGGTTACGCCGTGCTGAAGGACATCGTCGGCAAGACGCAGTTCCTGCTGATCCCCACCACGCGCGTCAGCGGCATCGAGAGCCCCGCAGATTCTCGCGCCCAATGCGCCCAACTACTGGGAAGACGCCTGGCAGGCGCGTCGCTACGTCGATGAGCGCGCGGGCCACCCCCTGCCGCGCAATGTCATCGGTCTGGCGATCAATTCGATCAGCGGGCGCACGCAGAACCAGTTGCATATCCATGTCGACTGCATGCGGCTCGACGTGATCGCGGCCTTGCGCGATCACGCAGCCGCCATCGGCACGCAGTGGGCGAAATTTCCCGGTGCCACTCGCCGGCCATGACTATATGGCGATGCGGCTCGAGCAATCCGACCTCGGCCGCAGTCAATCCGTTCGTATCTGCTCGCCGATGGCGTGCCCGGCGCGCGCGCCGATATGGGGCACTTCACGCTTGTCGTGGTTGGCGACACGTACCAAGGCAAGGATGGCTTCGTGCTGCTCGCCGGACATGCGATCCCTGCCACCGGAACTGGGGCTCAGGCGAGCAATTGCAGGATCATGCTGTGTCGCGGCGACGTCGCTGAGCGATGACACCAGGAGACCATCATGCAGCTTGGCTTCAATCTGCCGATCAGCGGCCCGACTTCGCGCCGCGCGCAGCTTCGCCCGCCTCGCGCAGGAAGGCGAGGCGATGGGCTATGATTACCTGACGCTGACCGATCACGTCGTGCTGCCCGACGTCAGCGTGCCGGGTTATCCGTATTCCGAGTCGGGCGAGTTCATGTCGAACACGCCGACCGAACGGCACGAACTGCTGACCGCGACCGCGTTCATCGCGGCGAAGACGTCGCGCATCCGGCTGGTGCTGGCGGTGCTGGTGGTGCCGCATCGGCCGGCGGTGCTCGCGGCGAAGATGCTGTCGACGATCGACGTGCTGTCCGAAGGGCGGCTGGTCGATTGGCATCGGCGCCGGCTGGCTGAAGGCGGAGTTCGATGCCGTCGTGACCACGCCATTCGCCGAACGCGGTGCGGTGACCGACGAATACCTGCGAGGCATTCCGCGCGCTGTGGACGCAGGAACACGCGAAGTTCGACGGCCGCTACACGAAGTTTTCCGATCTGATCTTCCTGCCGCGGCCGGTGCAGCAACCGCATCCGCCGATCTGGGTCGGCGGCGAGAGCGGTCCATCGTTGCGCCGTGCGGCTCGGTTCGGCGATGCGTGGTATCCGATCGGGTCCAACAACAAGGCATCTGCTGGATACGCTGCCTCGCCTGGCTGCCGGCATCGCGCGGCTGCGCAAGCTGACCGCGGAAGCGGGGCGCGATCCTGCGAGTGTGACGGTGGTGTATCGGGTGAAGCGCTACGGCGATGCGGTGGCGCCGGTTGCGTCGGATGGCGAGCGGCGGCTGTTTTCCGGCAGCGACTGCCGATATCGTCGGCCGACCTGCGCGCGCTGCGCGATCTTGGCGTGACGGCGATCGACGTCGAGGTGGAGGGCCACGATGAGGCCGCCACGCTCGCCAATATGCGGCGGTTCCGGGAGACGATCTTCGCGCGGATCTGACCATGGGACGCGGATGCGGATTGTGGTGATCGGCACCCCCGGTGCCGGCAAGACCACGCTGGCGCGCCGGATCGCCGGGCAACTCGGGCTGCCGCACATTGAACTGGACGCCATCAACTGGCAGCCAGGGTGGCGCGATCTGGCCCGGCACGATCCCGCGCTGTTCGTCAGCCGCGTCGTCGAAGCGATCCAGGCGGAGGCGTGGGTGGCGGATGGGAAATTACGGTCCGGTGCGCGACCAGCTATGGCGGCGCGCCACGCATCTTGTCTGGCTCGACTACTCGCGCCGGGTGATCATACGCCGGGTCATCGTCCGTTCGCTGCGGCGGGTCGTAATGAGAACCGAGCTGTGGGCGGGCAACCGTGAGCGATGGCGGCATTTCGTGCGCCCCAGCCACCCGATCCGGTGGGCCTGGAGCACCTGGAGCCAACGTCGACGCGAAACCTCAGAGCGACTGGCTCAACCGGACTATGCCTCGATCACCGTACTGCGGCTGCGCCACCCGCGAGACGCGCCCCAAGCCTTGCGGTCGCTCGCAGCTTGCGCGGAGCACGCAAGAGGGCAGAAGATGGTCGCAAGTCGTGGGAGGCAGCGATGAAAGTCTCGTACTTTGAAACCGGTCGCTATGCTCCGTCGCCGGACCTGCCGCGCGAATGGCCGGTGCCGCCCGCCAACTACGATCCCGCCGTCGGCGCCGAGGCGCTGCGAAGCATGGTTGACCGCGTGAAGTTTGTCGAGGAGATGGGCTTCGATTGGGTCAGCCTATCCGAACACCACTATTCCCCGCGTATTCTCACGCCGTCGCCAGTGGTATCCGCCACCTGGCTCGCCGCTCATGTGAACACGATCAGGATCGCGCTGCTCGGACCGATCGTGCCGGTCAGCAACCCAATCCGCATCGCAGAGGAACTCGCGATGCTCGACACTTTGGCGCCCGGCCGCATCGTGGTTGGGCTGCTGCGCGGCACCACCAACGAATATCTCAGCTACGACCTCAACCCACACGAGGCGCGCGAGCGCACCGACGAGGGTATGGAGCTGATCCTCAAGGCCTGGTCCGAGCCGCAGCCGTTCGGCTGGCAGGGTCGCTATTTCCAGTATCGCACCGTGTCGATCTGGCCGCGCCGGCAGGACCCTCCGCCGCCGACCTACGCGCTCGGCACCAGCGCCGAGGCGGGCGAGTTCGCCGCGCGGCATCACATCGGCCTCGGCGTGTCCTACGGCACGTTCGACGTGATGGCGCAGGCAACCGGCCACTACCGCAAGCGCTGCGCCCATTATGGCTGGGAACCCGCCCCGGACGACATCATCTACCGCGCCAACATGATCCTGGGCGAGACCGACGATGCGGCCGAGGCCACGCTGAATGCACGCGACCGACAGGGGGCGTTCCCGGTACGGCCGTCGTTGCGCGACGCGCTGCTCGAGGCGGACATCTCGCGCAACATTGCCGGCAAGCCGCGCGCTCAGCCCGTCGGGGGCGTCCTGCCGATCAGCTTCTGCGGCGGGCCGGACCGCGTGGTGGATCAGATCCGCCAGTGTCGCGAGAAGATCGGTGCGGGCGTGATCGACCTCTCGCTGACCGACCCCGGCACCGGCGACACGGGCGCAATGCTGAGCGCACTCGATCTGTTCGGGCGCAAGGTGCTGCCGCGCATTCAGGAGATCTGACGTGCCGTTCAGCGAAGGCTTCGTCGAGGCGGACGGCTTCCGCATCCGCTACATGCAGGCAGGGCAGGGGACGCCGCTGGTGCACCTGCACGGCGCGGGCGGCCTGCGCATGACTTGCGCGCACGATCTGCTGAGCAAGCGCTATCGGGTCATCGTGTTCGAGATGCCGGGGTTCGGTGCATCAGCCGAGAACACGCGCACGCAGACGCTGGGCGAACTCGCCGCCACGATGGGATCGGCGGTGAGCGCACTTGGCATCGACCGTTTCAATCTGATGGCGACGTCATTCGGTGGTCGTGTGGCGTTGTCGCTGGCGCTGCAACAGCCGGATCGCGTGGAGGCGCTGATTCTGGAAGCTCCGGCCGCGATACGTCCGGCGGGGCAAAGGCCGCCGTCGGGCACGCCGGAGGAGATCGCGCAACTGATCTTCGCGCATCCTGAACGGCTTGGGCCGTTGCCGGCCGTCGATCCCGCCGTGCAGGAAAAGCAACGCGCGCTAACCAGCCGTTTGCGCGGACCCGACCGCGATACGGAACTCGAGGCGCAGATGAAGGGACTGGCGACGCCGACGCTCGTGGTGTTCGGCACGCTCGACCGGGTCATCCCGCCGGACCTTGGTCGATTCTACAAAGCGCTGCTGCCGAACTGCCATTTGGTGTTCGTTTACGACGCGGGTCATGAAATCAGCACCGATCGGCCGGAGGCGTTTGCAGAGGTAGCCGGGGATTTTCTCGAACGGCACGAGGCGTTCGTCATCAGCCGCACCGAGACCGTCATCCATCCATGAGTTAGCGATCCTGCGACAGGATCAGCGCGGTGTAAGGCCCAAGCCCGATCGTGCCGGCGAAGGCCATTCCATCGGCGCCCTGTTCGGTTGCCGCAAGATCGAAGCTTGAGTGGTTGGTGAAGACAGGACTGTAGCCGTTCCAGTCGCCATTGAAGCGCACACGCCATGTGCCGCCACGCGGCAACCCGATGCGGTAGGAATCGTAGGCGCGGTCGGCGAAGTTCGCGAGCACGATCACGTCGTCTCCGGGTCCGCCCGCATCCCACCGATGATACGCGATCACCTTGGCGGTATTGTTGACGTGGTGGACGTTGACTGCATGACCGCTGAGGCCGCGTGTGTTGTTGTACCAGTTTCGCCGCAAGCGGATCATGTCGCGATACAGCGTGCGGATGCCGGCGAAGCGATCGGCCTTCGACCAGTCCAGCGCGACCGCATCCGACCAGGCGCCCCATTCGAGAAATTCCTGCCCCATGAAGATCATCGGAATGCCGGGCGCGGTGAACACCAGCGCGGCACCCAGGGTCGAGCGCTTTTGTGAAAAGTAGCTATCAGCGGAGCCGGGCCAGATGAGCTCCGGCACCCTCGCCTTGCCATTGGACGCGGCGTCTTCGTCGTGGCTTTCGGTGTAGAGCACGCGCTGAAACGCATTGGCGTTGAATTGTTGGCCGAGCAGGCCAGCGAGCGCCTGCATGTCGCGTCCGGCGTCATCAGGCGGGACGATCACGCCGCGCAGTGTGTGCATGAAGCCCGCGCCCCACTGGGAACCGAAGCCGGCGCCTCCGGCACCCTGCGTTTTAGTCAGCCATTGATTGTCCTGCATGTCCTCGGCGATCGTGATCTTCCAGGGTTGGCTCGCCTGAACCTCACTGTTGATCCATTGCAGCAGGCTCCAGCCATCGCTGACATTGCGGATGTAGTTGGTGGCGTCGAAGCGCAGGCCATCGCAGCGATGTTGCTGCAACCAGAACAGCGCGTTGTCGCGCAGGAACTGGCGTACCTCGCCGCGGCCATAATCAGGGCGCGTGTCGCCCCACGGTGTGCTGCGACGCCAGTCATTATAAAAGTAGATGCCGCCGGCGCCGTTCTCGCTCCAGCCGTCGAACCGCCAAAGATCGAGATCGTTGGGGCCGAGATGATTGTAGACCACATCGTAGATGACTGCGATGCCGTGACCGTGCGCAGCGTCAACCAATGCCTGGAAGCCGTTAGGGCCGCCGTAGTTGTCCTCGATGGCGAAGATGTCTGCCGGGTTGTAACCCATCGAGTTGCTGCCAGGGAACTCGTCCGATGGCATCACCTGAATCGTGTTGATGCCGAGATCCGCAAGATAGCCGAGTTTGCCGATCACGGTGTTGAAGTCACCACGGCCGCTTGGGCCTGCGGGATCGAACAGGAAGCTCCCCACGTGCAGTTCATAGATCACCATCTCGTTCCAGGGAGGCGTGGAGTAGCCCTGCGCCTGCCAGGGGAAATCGGTCGATGAGATGATGCTGTTTCCGGCGGAATTGGTCATCGACAGCGCATACGGATCGTTCTTCCACAGCGGCGCAGGCGAAGCGGTGTTGGTGATAATGAATTTGTACTGGTCGTTCAGCGTTGCGGCGGCAAGATCGCCGGACCAGTAGCCGTTGCCCTCGGAGGTCAGCGGCGACGCCTGTGTGCTCCAGTTGTTGAAGGCACCGGCAACATTCACGCTGCTGGCAAACGGCGCCCAGACGCGGAACGCGACGCCGCCTGCGAAAGGTATCGCGCCCATTCCTGGTTGTTGCGATGCTGGCATTTACGTTCTCCGGGAGGTCGGGCTGATTCTGGCACAGAGGCGAAGGGTGGTTGGTGAAGGCGATCACTTGCCGATGCAGAACCGCGCGAACAGCGTGTCGAGGATGTCCTCGACGCCAACGCTGCCAGTGATGCGTCCGAGTGCACGCAAGGCGAGGCGCAGGTCTTCCGCCCGCAATTCGGGGAGGTCCGCGATCTGAGCGCCGGCGAGCCGCGCGGCCGCTTCCTGAAGCGCTGCGCGATGGCGTGCCTGGGTCAGTGGCGGCGGCCCGGCACTCTCGGTCAGCGAACGTGCGGCGTCGGCCAGGCGCACGCGAAGCTCCGCGAGCCCCTCACCGCTCAGCGCGCTTACGGCGATCGCACCGGGGGGGACCGAGCCGCCGAGATCGATCTTGTTGGCAACCAGAATGCCGATGCGAGCCTCCCCCTCCCGTTGCGGGTGGGGGGTGGGGGGTGGGGGTCCCGGATCACCCGCAGCCCCCTCCCCCCAACCCCCTCCCGCAAGGGGAGAGGGAGGCTCTTCGACTGTGATCACCAGATCGGCGGCGGCGGCGCGGGCGCGGGCGCGGCGGACGCCCTCGGCTTCGATCTCGTCCGCCGCTTCACGCAGGCCGGCGGTGTCCACCAGAGTCACCGGCACGCCGCCCAACACCACCCGCGTCTCCAGCGCGTCGCGCGTGGTGCCGGGGATTGCCGAGACGATCGCCACATCACGCTCAGCCAGGGCATTGACCAGCGACGACTTGCCGACGTTCGGCCGGCCGGTGACGGCGAACACCAGACCTTCGCGCAGGCGTTCGCCACGACGCCCATCTTTGAGATGCGCTGCCACCTCGCGCCGCAGCGCCACAAGCTCGCCCAGCACGTGCGCCTCCACCTCGGGGGGCAGTTCCTCGTCCGGGAAGTCGATCAGCGCCTCTTGCTGGGCCAGCAGCAGCCGCAGCCGATCCGCCCAGCCGCCGTACAGCGTGCCCAAGGCGCCATCGAGCTGGCGTAAGGCCTGGCGCCGCTGCGCCTCGGTCTCGGCAGCGATCAGATCGTGCACCGCTTCGGCCTCGGTGAGGTCCATCCGGCCGTTGAGGAAGGCGCGGCGAGTGAACTCTCCCGGCTCAGCCGGCCTGGCGCCGAGTGCCACCAGCGCATCGGCGACGCCCGTCAGGACCGCGCGCCCCCCGTGCAGGAAGAACTCGGCCGAGTCCTCGCCTGTGTAGCTGCCTGGACCGGGCAGCCACACGACCATCGCCTGGTCGATGTCGCGCAGCCGACGTAACGAGACGCGTCGCGGCGGGGGAACCCGGCCGCACAGGCCGGCCAATACTCGGCGGCTGTCTGGCCCGCTCAATCGCATCACCGCGAGGGCGACCTGTCCTGCACCGGATGCGACCGCAAAGATGGTGTCGGCGTCCATGGCTTCCTATGTCATCCCGACACCGGAGGAGCGCAACGCCATGGCCGAGCCCGCAAACCTGCTCCGCCACGAGACCTCGCCCTATTTGCTGCAGCACGCGGACAATCCCGTGCATTGGCGGCCGTGGGGGCCGGCGGCGCTGGAGGAGGCGCGAACGGAGAAGAAACCGATCCTGCTGTCGATCGGCTACGCCGCCTGCCATTGGTGCCACGTGATGGCGCACGAGTTGTTCGAGGATGCAGAAACCGCGGCGCTGATGAACGAGCGGTTCGTCAACATCAAGGTGGACCGCGAGGAGCGGCCGGACATCGACCATCTGTACATGTCGGCGCTGCACGCGTTGGGCGAGCAGGGCGGCTGGCCGCTGACGATGTTCATCGCTCCGGACGGCGCGCCGTTCTGGGGTGGCACGTATTTCCCGCCCGAGCCGCGCTGGGGACGGCCGTCGTTCCGCCAGGTGCTGCAAGGCGTATCGGAGGCATACCGCACCGACCACGAGATGGTGGCGAAGAACACCACCGCGCTGCGTCGCGTGCTGGAGGGGATGTCGAACGCCAGCCTGGGCGATCTGCCGACGCCGGTGCATCTGGATGCCGTGGCGGCGGCGCTGCTGCGCATGAACGATCCGGAGCAGGGCGGGCTGAAGGGCGCGCCGAAATTCCCCAACCCGCCGATCTTTTGCTTCCTCTGGCAGAACGCGTTCCGCACGGGCGTGCCGGAGGGCCAGGACGCGCTGCACCTGATGCTGACACGCATGTCGCACGGCGGCATCTACGACCACCTCGGTGGCGGCTATTCCCGATATTCCACCGATGCGGTTTGGCTGGTGCCGCACTTCGAGAAGATGCTGTACGACAACGCGCAGTTGCTGGAGCTGCTGGCATTCGCGCACGCGCATCGCCCTGACCCGCTGTATGCGCAGCGCGCGGCGGAGACCGTCGAGTGGATGGTCCGCGACATGACCGCAGAGCGCGTGGCGGGGCGCGCTGCATTCGCCGCGTCGGAGGACGCCGACAGCGAGGGCGAGGAAGGCCGCTTCTACGTCTGGACCGAACACGAGGTGGACGCGCTGCTGGGCGATGCCTCGGTTGCGTTCAAGCGCGCCTATGACGTGACGGCGGGCGGCAACTGGGAGGGCCACACGATCCTGCGCCGGGTGACGCCACCCGGGACGGCGGATGAGGAAGCGGCGCTGGCGCGGTCCCGCGCGGCGCTGTTTGCGGCACGGGCAAAGCGCGTGCGGCCAGGGCGAGACGACAAGGTGCTGGCGGACTGGAATGGCCTGGCGATCGCTGCATTGGCGCGAGCGGCTGCGGTGTTTGAGCGGCCGGACTGGCTGGCGCGGGCCGAGGAGGTGCAGGATTTTGTCCTGGCGGAGATGTCGGCGCCGGATGGGCGGGTGCAGCACGCCTGGCGCCTTGGGCGGGTGACGGCGGCGGGGCTGCTGGACGATCAGGCATCAATGGCGCGCGCATCGCTGGCGCTGTTCGAGGCGACCGGCGAGGCGCGGCGGCTGGCCGAGGCGATCCGGCTGGCGCGCGCGGCCGAGACGGCGTTCGCGGATGGGCAGGGAGGTTATTTCACCACGGCGGCCGATGCGTCGGATGTGCCGCTGGCGCGGCCGCGCACGGGGGCGGACAACGCGACACCGGCGGGCAATGGGCTGCTTGCGGAGGTCTTCGCGCGGCTCTGGCATCTGACCGGTGATACCGGGTGGCGGGAGCGCGCGGAGGCGTTGCTGCGCGCGTTCACCGGCAAGCCCGATCAGCTCGCGGCCATGCCGACGCTGCTGGTGGCGGCGGATCTGCTGGAAGAAACCGCGATGGTGGTGATCGCCGGCGATAATACGCAGCCGCTTGCGGCGGCGGCTCTGACGGCGGCTGATCCCGCGGTCGTGGTGCTGCGCGTGTCCGGGCTGGACGCGTTGCCGTCGGAGCATCCCGCGTTCGGCAAATCGGCCGGTGCCGAATTGGCGACGGCCTATGTCTGTCGCCGCAACGTGTGTGGGCTGCCGATCGCCGATGCTCGGGCGCTGGCGACTGCCTTGTCTGCCCGTGTCGCTTAGATTCCGACGTTGCCCGATCTGCGGCGCGCCGCCAGCAGCTTGTTGGACTCGAAGAACTGTTCCACCGCGGCGGCATGCACCGCCCGCGAGCCGGCGTCGAAGTCACCGGTCGGCCGCGGCTCCGGATCGAAGTGCCCGAAATCGTCCCGACCGCGCACCAGGGCGGCGGTGACACGCACGTCGTTGAGCAGACGGCAATGCGGCGGGATGTAGCTGACGCCGATGCCAATGCGTCGCTGGTTCGTTTGGTTGGGCTCGGACGAATGCACGATGTGGGTGTGGTGCAGCGATATCTGTCCGGCAGTGAGTGGCATCATCGCGTACTGCGTGTAGTCCAGCTTGTGCTCGATGGTCTGGCCGCGCGACAGCAGATTGCCGGGAGAGAACGTGTCCTTGTGCGGACGCTGGCCGATCACGTGGCTGCCCGGGATGATCCTTACGCAGCCCATCTCGGGTGTTGCGTCGGTGAGAGCGATCCAGGCGGTGACCTGCTCTGCCGGCTCCAGTCCGAAATACGTGCCGTCCTGATGCCATGACACGTGCGACGGCTCGTTCGGCTCCTTGAGCCATGAGGTCAGGTGGTAGATCAGGATGTTCGGGCCGATGATGCTTTCCACCGCGTCTAGCACCTTCGGATGACGCACGAGTTCGTCCATCCAGGTGAACAGTAAATGCGACTTCGAGCGCACCAGGTCGGGCAGTTTGCCGAACGTGTCGCCCTGCTCGCGCTCGAACGCCTCGAGGCGACCGCGGTAACGCCGCACCTCGTCCGGCGTCAGGCAATCGACCGGGAAGAGAAAACCGTCGCGGCGATATTGCGCGACCTGTGCGGGCGACAAGCTGGCGGACATGGCGTGAAACTCCGGAACTCCGACATGTTAGCCAAAAGCGCCACGCAGCCAAAACCTCACGCCGCCGCCCCACAGCATCGCTTGGTACTTCTTGCCTGACCCGCATGGGCACAGCTCGTTGCGGCCGATCTTCCTTACACGCTCCCGCCTGGTCTCGAGCAGCGGGTGTTCCTCGCCGCGCCAGAACTTCCATGTCGCAATCAGGAAATCCGGCAACAGCTCGATCAGCGTTGTCCGCCGCTCCGGTGACAGGTCGTCCTCCGGGTCATCCGTATCCGGCAACAGCACGATGATGGGCACGATCAGGCGCTCGGTGAGATCTTTCCTCTTCGTCAGCGGCAGCCAGGCGTCCTTGCACAGCGCGATGGCGGCCAGATAGCCCTGCGCCCACAGCGTGCCCTCCAGCTCGTCGACGTCGCGATTGATGAATGGCTCGACCGCCTCATCGTCGGCCAGACTGCGCTCGATTGTCGCGAACCAGCGGGTCAACAGTTGGGCGACATAGGCATCGTGTTGCGGGGTATCGAACACCGGGCCCGCTTCGCTGGTGCCCACAATCGCGGGCAGGTATCGCTCAGGCAACAGACGCTCGGGACCGACGGCCAACGCGGTGAAGAAGCCGTCGGCCCATTCCAGGCACATCGTATCCGTACCGGCGCGCCGCCACAGGGCGACATCCAGCCACGAGTTCTCGTCCTCGCTGAGCGAATTGTCGGGGTCGCCGGCCGGATCGGGCCACCAACCCAGAAGCTTCGTCGCATCATCGAATGGCACCAGCGAGGCACTGACGAAGCGCTGCGGGTCGTCAGGCTGTTCCGCGGCGGCATGGATGTCCTCAAGCCAATCCTCGCGGTCCACCTCGCGAGCAAAAAGCCGGACCATGCGTCCGGCATCGGATGCTCTCTGCACACGCTCTATCCAGTCGGTGAGGCCGAGCAGCCGGATCGCGCTGTACCAGCCGTACCATGCCCAGCTTGCCGGCGGCGCCAGTTCCTCGCGGTCGAACCGGTCGAGCAGTTCCACCAACGCCTCGCGCGACGCGCGACCCTCCCACGCAAGGCGCGCCAGCGCCTCCAGCAATCCGGCACGTGCGTCTTCATCCACCTTCGGATCGGCCGCGACGGCACGCACGGCCGCATCATCGCCGTCGAACAGCCCCAGCAGCAGGCGGGCCACGCGATTGGTTCGATCGCTTTCGCTGAACAGCCATTCCAGCTCGAGCGGAGGCCGTCGCAAGAGGGCGAGGAAGACCGGACACACGCTGGCTTCGCGCGCGACCGACAGCGCATGCAGACCGAAGCGCAGCAGCCTCTCCTCGCGTGGCAGCGGCATGCGGCCATCAGCCATGCTCTGCGCAACCGCAATGACGGCGGGCGCAAGATCGGCCGGATGCCGTACGGCAGCATTGAGCGCTTCCTCGGGCACGCACTCCGCGGTTTCGAGTGCGACGCGGATTTCGTCGGCTGTCATGTGGCGAGGCTAGATCGTGCAGCGTGTCATCGCCAAACGCCGCACGGAAAGTTCGGAAGGGTGCGAAGAATTAGACCCGGTCCTTCGGTGAAGCAGGTCTGGCACCTCCCCTCCCTTGACAGTTGACGTTCGGCGGCGCTGGCATCTGCACCGTGGCACAGCTTTCGCTCCACACCCCGGTTGGCGACATCTCGGTCTCGGAAGAGGACGGGGCAATCGTCGCTGTCGATTGGGGCTGGGGCAGTCGGCAGAGCGAGACGCAATTGCTGCGCCGCGCGCGCGAACAGCTCCATGCGTATTTTGACAACGAACTGAAAGAGTTCGCTCTGCCGCTGGCACCGGCGGGCACCGCTTACCAACAGCGCGTATGGCAGGCATTGTGCGCGATCCCCCACGGGGCGACGCGCAGTTATCTCGACATCGCGCGGGTCGCCGGCGGCAGTCCGCGGTCGGTTGGCCAAGCCAACGGCAATAACCCGATCCCGGTCATCATCCCTTGCCACCGTGTCGTCGCCACCACGCATTTGGGTGGCTACTCGGGCGGCGAGGGTCTTGCCACCAAGCGGTGGTTGCTGGCGCTCGAGGCGCGCGCGCAGCCGTTGCTACAGCCAATCCCTTCCGCGGCCGCCTGATCCGGCCCGCTTCTCACGGAGAACATCATGATCAAGGCCATCCGCATCCACGCGCCAGGCGGTCCAGAGGCGATGAAGTGGGAGGATGTGCCGCGGCCCGAGCCATGTCCCGGCGAGGCGTTGATCAAGCAAGAGGCTGTCGGCCTCAACTACATCGACGTGTATTTCCGTTGTGGCCTCTACAAGGCGCCGACCATGCCGCTGATAATCGGGCAGGAGGGCGCCGGCACCGTGCTCGCCGTCGGCCCGGGCGTGACCACGGTCAAACCCGGTGACCGGATCGCCTATGCCGGCGCGCTGGGCGGCTATGCCACCGAGCGGGTGATCGCCGCCGACCGGCTGGTGAAGCTGCCAGACCCGATCGACTTCAAGACAGCGGCGGCGATGATGCTGCAGGGCATGACGGCGCAGTATCTGGTCCGCCGCACGCATCCGGTGAAGGCGGGAGAGACCATTGTTGTGCATGCCGCCGCCGGTGGTGTTGGGCTGATCCTCTGCCAATGGGCGAAGCACCTGGGCGCTACCGTGATCGGCGTCGTCTCGACCGAGCAGAAGGCGGAACTCGCCCGCGCGCATGGCGCGGCGCACACGGTGGTGGGAACCGGCAATCTCGTGGCTGAGGTGAAGCGGATCACCGGCGGGGCGATGGTGCCGGTGGTGTATGACAGCGTCGGCAAGGACACCTGGAACGCCAGCCTCGACTGCCTGGCGCCGCTTGGGCTGATGGTGAGTTATGGCAACGCGTCCGGGCCGGTGCCGCCGGTGGACATCAGCATCTTGTCGGCGAAGGGCAGCCTGTATGTGACGCGGCCGAGCCTTGCTACTTATACGTCGAAGCGTGCGGACCTCGAGACGGTGGCCGGCGACCTGTTCGACGTGGTGTCGAAGGGCGCGGTGAAGATCGAAGTGAACCAGACCTTCCCGCTAAAGGATGCCGCGGCGGCCCACATCGCTCTGGAGTCACGCAAGACCACCGGGAGCACCGTGCTGCTGCCGTAACTCAGAGCTATCCAATAGTCACCTGCGTTGGGCGGTGCTACTGACCGTTGAGCTATGGTCGACTTTGCTCCAGTTCCCCGCATCCGCACCAGCGGACGAACCCGCCTCACCGCCGTGATCGTTGCATGTGCGATGTTCATGCAGAATCTGGACTCCACGGTCATCGCCACCGCGCTGCCCACCATGGCGAAGGCATTCGGCGCCCTTCCGGTGCACATGAATGTCGCCCTCACGTCTTATCTGCTCTCCCTGGCGGTGTTCATCCCCGCCAGCGGCTGGGTCGCGGACCGCTATGGCACGCGCACCGTGTTTCGCGCCGCGATCGCGGTCTTCACCGTCGGCTCGGTGCTATGTGGCCGGGCGGACAGCCTGGCGTTCTTGGTCGCCTCACGGGTTCTGCAAGGTATTGGCGGCGCGATGATGGTGCCGGTCGGCCGGCTGGTTCTGCTGCGCACGGCGGCGAAGCAGGAGCTGGTTGCGGCGATGGCCTGGCTCACCGTGCCGGCATTGCTCGGACCAGTGCTCGGACCGCCGGTCGGTGGGTTCATTGTCACCTACTTCTCCTGGCGCTGGATCTTCGACATCAACATCCCGATCGGCATCCTTGGCATCGTGCTGGTCAGTCTGTTCGTCGAGGACGTGCGTGAGCCGTCGCGTGGCCGCTTCGACGGCGTCGGCCTGCTGCTGTGCGGTGTCGCGCTCGCAAGCCTGATGTTCGGATTGGAGACGGCCGGTCGCGGCGTTGTGCCGCAGGATCTCACCGAGGCCATGATCGGCGTCGGTCTTGTCGCCATTGCCGGCTACATTCTGCATGCCTGGAACCATCCCGCGCCGCTGCTGGACCTGTCGCTTATGCGTCTGCCGTGCTTCGGGGTCGCGCTGACGGCGATGATGCTGTTCCGCACCGGAATCGGCGCCATCCCATTCCTGCTGCCAATGATGTTTCAGGTGGGCTTCGGTGATTCGGCGGTGCAGAGCGGCCTGATCACCTTCGCCAGTTCCGCCGGCGCGCTGGTGATGAAGCCGGCGACGCAGCGCACGTTGCGCCTGTTCGGCTTCCGCGACACGTTGGTGTGGAACGGCGTGATCTCGGCGGTGATGATCGGGATCTGTGCGTCGTTCCGACCGACCTGGCCGGCGGCGGCGATCTACGGCGCGCTGCTGATCGGCGGCTTTTTCCGTTCACTGCAGTTCACTGCCTACAACACCCTCGCCTACGGGGACGTACCGCGTTCACGCATGAGTTCGGCGACCAGTTTGTACGTCACGTGTCAGCAGCTTGCCGCCACGATCGGCATTTCGGCCGGTGCGGTTTCGCTGGAGATCTCGATGCGAATGTCGGGCCACGAGACGGCGATGCCGATGGACTTCAGCCATGCGTTCCTGGTGGTCGCGATGTTCACTCTGGTCGCCGCACCGATAGCGTTGTGGATGCCGCGCAACGCCGGCGACGATCTGACCGGACGGCGCACGGTGGTCACCGAACCTGTCCGCCGTCCAGCGGAGTAACGCCGATCGGACCGACGCGCGTTTCATCCAGGCTCGCGGAACACCTCTTCCACACCTTCGATCGTGGCGAGATGAACGGCATCCGCGGACTGCTGGACGCGATCGCCGACCGAAACGGCTCGCAATGCTGTCATTCGACAGCCCGCCGTCTCCACCGTAACGATGCGTCATGTGCAAGCTGCTTCGCGGCATTCTGCTGCTGGGCCTGATCCTCGTCGCGTCGGCGGCGGCACAGGCGCAGGACCTGCCCGGCGCGCGCGACTACCCCGGGCTGCCGCGGTTCCGCGGCTCGACGATCATCGGCTACCAGGCGCTGGCGTTCGACACGTTCCGGCTGCCGGTCGGTCGCGCCGAGCGGGACGCTGAGTCCAACTGGCAGATCCCCAACACGCTGCGGCTGGAAGGCAAGGTTACCGGCTACGTCTATGCGCTGCCGCATGGCACCGCGACGGTGGAGGTCTTCCGCAACTACCAGAACGCGCTGCAATCGGCCGGCTTCACCACGCTGTTCGCCTGCGACGACGACGATGCTTGTGGCGACGGCGGCATCCTGGCGCAGAAGATCTATGCGGGCAGCCACATCATGCAGAACCGCGGCATTCGCAGCGCGCAGGCGGCGATGTACGGCAGCGACATACACTTCGTGTCGGCCAAGCGCAGCGCGGACGGCCGCGATACCTATGTGTCGCTGCTGGTGGCCAAGGAGTGGGCGATGGGCGGCGCCGACAAGGACAGCGTCTCGGTCGTGCTGCATTTGATCGAGCCGAAGCCGATGGACAGTTCGATGGTGTTCGTCGATGCGGCCAAGATGGCGTCGGACATCGCCGCCAGCGGGCATGTAGCGCTGTACGGCATCTACTTCGACACCGACAGCGCCACGGTGAAGCCGGAAATCGGATCGTGCGTTGCAGGAGATCGCGGCGCTGCTCAAACGCGAACAGGGGCTGCGCGTCTATATCGTCGGGCACACCGACACGCAGGGGGGCTATGATTACAACATGAGCCTGTCGGCGCGCCGATCGCGGGCGGTCTCCGAAGTGTTGGCGGCACGCTATGGCATTTCCGCCGACCGGTTGCATTCGGCGGGCGTCGGCTTCCTGTCGCCGGTTGCCAGCAACGCCAACGACGAGGGGCGTGCGAAGAACCGGCGCGTGGAACTGGTCCGGGAGTAGGGCGCAACCCCGGCTTGTCCGACGCGGCGGGTGAAGAGGCGAACTGGGCGCGCATCGCACGACTTCCGCTCATCTGAAGACTGACAAAGTATCCTTTGTCGGAACCGCTCTCGCTGCCCACCTGCGGCTGGACTGCGAGGGAGCACCGGCCGTGGCCGCTTTTTTTCATCCTATCCCCTGGTTTCTGGAGACAGTGCGCCAGTGGCGTCGGCGGACCTACGAAAGGCGGGCGCTGGCCGCGCAGCTGGCGGACGACGACGCGTCAGCGGATATCCATAACGAGATCAACACTTTGTTCTGGTACCTGCCGCCGCCTTGCTGATCCAGGAGTCCTCCCCGGGCTGGGCAGCGGGGTAAGAAAACCCCAGGGTGTTGCCCAAGTCACAGCACTATGGAGGCGCAACCGCTATTGTGACCGGGTCCAGACGGAGCGGACAGATAAGCACCACGCAAGATTACGTACGTGTCTTATCGAATTGTCCGGCCGTCACGGAGATGCTTGCAGTGCGTCAGAAGATCCGCTGCCCGACGACGGAGGATTGTCACCATGGAGATGCATCCAAGCACTGAGCCCCGCGAGACGGCGCTGCGTCAGATGACTGCCGAGCAGTTGCTGCATCTCGGGGAGCGCCACGTGGTGTATCTGAAGTCTGGCGTGTGCGATGGTGCGACGCTGTTTGTGCTCTATGGAGCCAACGGGGCGCCGCTGATGGCGGCTGACGACGTCGAGACAGCCTTGGACATGGCTGCCGAGTGCGGACTCAACTTCGTCGCAGTCCACTGAGGCCCGCCATGTCGGTAATCGCCACTCTGATCGAGCCACATCGTGTGACGCGGATATTCTTTGATTGCCGCAATGCCCGTGCCGATCCCGCGGATCAGCGGCGCGTCGAGCAGGCGATTCAAGCCTCGGTCGTCCAGGGCGAATCGGACGACGATTCACCGGAGTTTCTGCCTTTGGCGGCGTGAAGCGCCGCGCACTCTCCGCTAACCCGGCTTGTCCGCCGGAGGATTGGCAAGTGCCTGCGAAAGGCCAACCAGCCCGCCCAGGCTGCTCGCCATTTCGGTCGGGATCAGCACCGTCGTGCCGCGTTCCTTGTTCATCTCGTACAGCAGATTCATCTGCCGCAGCTTCAGGGCATTCGGGTCCTGACCATACAGCGCCGCAGCCAGCAGGATCTGCTGGGCGATCTCCCGCTCGGCTGAGGCCAGTGTGACACGCGCATCCTTCTCCCGCTCCGCCTGCGCCTGACGGCTCATCGCGTCCTGCAATTCGCGCGGGATCGACACGTCCTTGATCTCGACACTGCGTGCGACGACGCCCCAGCTTGTGGTCTTCTCGCTGATCGTCTGGCGCAACTGTTCGTCCGCGGTCTTGCGGTCCGACAACAGGCGCGAGAGTTCGGTGGCGCCGATCATCTCGCGCAGGCTGGTCTGGGCCACACGCTCGATCGCCTGGCTGTAATCGGCGATGTGGATCGCCGCCGCCTCGGCGTTGTCGACCTGCCAGAACACGATGGCATCGACACCGACCGCGACCGTATCGCGGGTCAGTGCCTGCTCGGCCGTGATGGTGGTGGTCTGGATGCGCAGATCGACGATCTGTGCCACGCGATCGATCGCCGGGAACACCAGGTAAATGCCCGGCCCCTTCGTCTTGTGGAAGCGCCCCAGTCGGAGGATCACGGCGCGCTGCCATTCGGCGGCGACGCGCAACGAGCGAGCGACTACCACGAGCACGATGATGACAACGACGAGCAGGACGATCTGCAGCGTCATGGCGGGTGTCCGCGGTTCAGTCGACTCCCTCGACGATGCGCATATCGCGCTCCGCGGCCTTGCCGAGCGCGACGAGTGCCGCCTGGTAGCCGGGGCTGTCGTGCGCGGCGATCGCCGCATCGACGCTGGGGAACTCGATCAGCACGGTGCGCTGGTCGATGCCGGCTTCATAGGTCTTGGCGGTGCCGCCACGGGCGAGAAAGCGGCCGCCGCCGGCGGTGATGGCAGGACCGGCCAGCTTGGCGTACTCGGCAAGCGCGCCGGGGTTGGAGATCGAGCGGTAGCAGGCGATCCAGTATGCCTTGGCCATGGGTCCCTCCCTTGGTGGTTCAGTTGACGCCCAGTGTAGCCGCGATACAGGGGGACAGCGAGGCACCCGGTTTCCCCGGCGCCTCTTGCGTTCTGGCGCAAGATATGCGACTGCAAATCATTCGCAATTACCACGCAGGTGACCGATGCGCCCAACGCTCGTCCTCCCCCTGGCACTGCTTCTCGCCTGGCCCGCCGCCGCAGCCGATACCACCACGTCGCTGACCATTCGCAATCGTGCGTTCGACCCCCCAGAACTGGAGGTGCCTGCCGGCCAGAAGATCGAACTGCATATTCGCAACGCAGACGCGGCCGCATCCGAGTTCGAAAGCGCGGAACTGCATCGAGAAAAGGTGGTGCCCGCTGGCAAGGAGGTCGTCGTGTTCATCGGCCCGCTTCGCGCAGGACGCTACGAATTCTTCGATGACTTCCACCCCTCATCGCGGGGCCACATCGTGGCGAAGTGATCGGCATGCCGCGGCTTCCTCTGGCGTTCGCCGTAGTCGTTCTGCTCGCCAGACCCGCTTTCGCCGAACTGCAGGTCCGCATGCCGGAGGTCGACTACCTCGAGTTCGAATTCGAACACAACGGCCTGGTAACCTTCGACACCAAGGGTTCGCCGCTGCGCAACGCGCAGAGCTACACGAATTCGATCGGCTACGGCGTGCTGCCCTGGTGGGAGATCGAGTTGGAAGGCGAGATGGCCTCCGGTGGCGGACAGACTCTGACCTGGAATGCCACGACGCTGGAGAATACCTTCCAGCTCACCGAGCCTGGCCAATATTTCTTCACCCTCGGCTTCTTCTTCGAATATTCGCAATCCACGCTGCACGGCGAGCCCAGCGGCGTCACCTTCGGGCCGATCATCCAGAAAGAGCTGAATGACGTCTTCGGCCTCGACACGCTGCACACGCTCAACCTGTTCCTGTCGCGCGACGTCGGCCACGACGCGACGAAGGACACCGGCTTCCAGTATGCTTGGCAGTCGCTGGTCTTGACGCATCCGCTGATCTCGCCCGGCGTCGAGTTCTACGGCATCATTCCGGACCTCGCGCATGCCGGCCCGACCACGCAGCAACAGCACTGGGTCGGCCCGGTGCTGGCTGGAGCGGCCAATTTCGCGCCGTACGGCAAACTGCAATATGAGGTGGGGTATCTGTTCGGCCTGACCCCGGCATCGGGACGCAGCGCGGTCCGTTGGAAGCTGGAATACGAGATCACCTTCTAGCGAGCCGGGTACCGGCCGCACCTACGGCAGAATCCCGATGGCCTATCCGCCACGCAAGATCGCCTTCATCCTGGCGTCCACCGACCACGGCACATTGATTGTGAACCGATTCGACTACCACATGGTCAATGCCACCAGCGGTTTCGGCGTCGGTTATTTCCTGCTGGAGAATTCCAGCTACGAGCAGCGGGAAAGCTCGGTCGCAATGCAGCTCCTGGCATTGCGGCGCCAGCATTTCGGCGGTGGCGTCCTGGCGGTGGACTGCGGTGCAAATATCGGTGTTCTCACCGTGGAATGGGCGAAGGGCATGACCGGCTGGGGCACCGTGCTCGCCATCGAAGCGCAGGAACGCATCTATTACGCCCTCGGCGGCAACATCGCGATCAACAACTGCTTCAACGCGCATGCGATCCACGGTGCGGTCGGTGCAGAAAACGGCGTGCTGCGCATCCCCACGCCGAACTATATGGCGCCCGCGAGCTTTGGCAGTCTGGAGTTGCGGCAGTCGGCTGCCAATGAGTTCATCGGCCAGGAGATCGACTATGCGGAGCAAAAGCTGAACAACGTGCGGATGCTGACGATCGACTCGCTGAAGCTGTCGCGGCTGGACCTGATCAAGATCGATGTGGAGCGAATGGAGCTCGAGGTACTGGCGGGAGCCAAGGCTACGCTGCAACGCTTCCTGCCGATCATCATCGTGGAGGGACTGAAGGCACCGCAGGACGAACTGACCGGAGTGCTGGCGTCCTATGGCTACGAGTGGTTCACCCTTGGGCTGAACTTCCTCGCCGTGCACCCTCGCGATCCAACGCGCCAGGCCATCAATGTCACTCCGCCGGCAGCGGCGAGAGCATGACGGTGGAATGTCATCCTTTCCGTATCGGCGCATACC